>NZ_JBQFRB010000002.1:0-619554 GCF_056537185.1 Ruegeria sp. CG4
CCGGCACCACACGAGGCTTTGGCGAGGTTGAATTCCGCCAGATCGCGGACTGGATCATCGAGGTCGTCGACGGCCTCGCCGCCAATGGCGAGGACGGCAACGGCGCGGTCGAGGCCAAGGTCAAGGCCGAGGTCGCAGACCTCTGCGCCCGATTCCCCATCTACCCGAACCTGTAAGACGAAGGACCCAAACCCATGAGCTTTCATTCCATTGAACAGGCCCCCGCCCGCCTGAACCGCAGCGAACTGGCCGTCCCCGGCAGCCAGCCCGGCATGTTCGAAAAGGCGGCCAAGTCCGATGTGGACGTCATCTTTCTTGATCTGGAAGACGCAGTCGCACCGGACGAAAAGGAACAGGCACGCAGAAACATCATCGGGGCGCTGAACGATATCGACTGGGGCAACAAGACCATGTCGGTGCGGATCAATGGTCTGGATACTCACTACATGTACCGCGATGTGGTGGATGTGGTCGAACAGGCTGGAGAGCGGCTGGACCTGATTATGATCCCCAAGGTTGGCACCGCTGCTGATGTCTATGCCGTCGACATGATGGTCACGCAGATAGAAGACGCAAAAGGCTACAAGAAACGGATCGGATTCGAACATATCATCGAAACCGCGCTGGGAATGCAGAATGTCAGCGAGATTGCAGCAGCCTCGAAGCGCAACGAAAGCCTGCATTTCGGGGTCGCGGATTATGCGGCTTCGACCCGCGCACGGACCACGATCATTGGTGGTGTGAACCCGGACTATTCGGTTCTGACCGATCCTGACGCCGGGGCCAACCGGGCAACGCATTGGGGTGACATGTGGCACTATGCATTGGCGCGCATGGTCGTGGCGGCACGTGCAAATGGTCTGCGCCCCATCGACGGGCCATTCGGCGACTTCCAGGACCCCGAGGGATACAAGGCAGCCGCAAAGCGCGCCGCTGTTCTGGGTTGCGAAGGAAAATGGGCCATCCACCCCAGCCAGATCGCACTTGCGAACGAGGTGATGTCGCCCGGTGATGCCGAAGTGACAAAGGCCCAGCGCATTCTGGAAGCCATGGCCGAGGCCGAAGCTGCCGGAAAAGGCGCGGTTTCGCTGGATGGCCGCCTGATCGACTATGCCTCGATCCGGCAGGCCGAGGTGATGGTGGCGAAAGCGCGTCAGATCGCCGCTGCCTGACGTCACTAAATTCAGGTCTCACTTAGGACCTCTACGCATCCGCCAATAAGATCGCATTGGCGGATGCAAGCCCTGTCCCAATCTCCACGCAGACAGGCGAACAGACGCGGCTCAACGTTTCGGAAATGTGCGGCCTGACGCCTGACAATTCCGGAAGCTTCAAAACCTGACCAGGTCAAGGATTCAGGATTACGCCCGCTGGCGGTCGTCAGTTCAATCTGGCCTCCAACACGACCGAACGCACGTACCCACCCGAGCCATCGAACCATTTGGAAGGCACGACATTGCTCAGATCCCGCCTGCCGCGCTGCTCATACTGAAACTGGGCGAAAGCCTTGTTGCCTTTGCCGTGCGTCGTGTTGGGTTTTGACGGCAACCAGTTTGTGTATTTGACCGGCTCACCGCTATACCAGCGCCAGCCGATTATTGCATTGCCTTCACCGGGGTCCTTTCTGAAACCGAAATACGGCCCCGCCTTGTAACTGTAATTCGTCCTGCTGTCGTATCCGACGTCAAAAAAGGACGGGTCATTGGCAATCATGCGAACAATAAACGCATTCTCTTCGGCTGATGTTATTGCAGCAAGATCGACACCGCATTTCTGGGCTTCGCCGCGAGCATTCCGAATGTTGCCCGAGAAAACCATCACAATGTAAAGGCTGTCGCGAAACGTACCGTAGATGCTCTTTCTCAGCCCAAGACAGCCCAGGATCGACGTGATTTCCTCAGATTCGCCGAGCAACTCCAGTTCTTCGACGTTCTGACGAACTGCGAACGGGTTGCTGATGAAACTGTCGTCCGCCCCTTTTTGCAAACCGATCCCCAGACTGGCCAGCACGGCAAGATCTGCGTATCCGGTCTGCTCAAAACCATTCTCGGCCTGAAAAGACCGTATTCCAGCGCGTGTCCTTGGGCCAAAAGCGCCATCGGGCGTCCCAACATCAAAACCTGCTTTATTGAGTTCTTGCTGCAAACGCATTTTCTTTTCTCGATCCGGCAGCAACATGTCTTCCAACACACCGATACGCCCATCTTTTTTGACCCAATTTGGTGTTATTTCGGCCATACGGTTCAGCACTTCCGGTTCGACAATCGACGCCGCGCGGTATTTCTGGCTAATCAGACTCCAGCCCCGCATCGTGTTGACCGTCATCGCTGCTTCCATTTCGTCTTTGCGAGTTACAGTCGGTGCCAACGGAACAGGTGTAGCGGGTGCCTGTAATGCCGCCGTTTCCAGGCCAGGGACCAGAAAAATGTCCTGACCCGGAAGCGATCCATAGATGAAAGGCTCTTGAAAACCGTCCGTCAGTTCAAACACCCGGTCTCTTACCCGGCGGAACATCTTGCCCAGCTCCAACCCCGGCTGCTCGATATGCTCCAAAAGCGCCTGCGCGTAAGGGCTGTTCCGGCCTTCGCCATCCTGCGCCAGTGTGCCCCCGCGGGCGGCATATCCAACAACCACACCGCCCGGTTCCACCGCAGCCAGCCCGCGCCCGACCGACCGGGTCGCCGAAACGCGTGTCATCTGCGCCAGGAAAGGATTGTTCCGACAGGCGTCGACCAGCACGATTTTCAGCCCGGGGGCATCTGCAATGGCGTTCACGATCGCATCCAGACGGATGGCCTCGAACTCGACGTCCCGATCGCTTTTCAGCGTTGCGTTTACCGGTATCAGGTAGTTCGTGTTTTCGATTTCGATCCCGTGGCCGGCAAAATACACAAAAGCCACATCAGCGGCGGCGGCGGTTTCCGCAAAGTCGCGCAATGCGATGCGCATACCGTTGTAGTCGAGGTTCAGGCTTTCGGTGACTTCAAACCCAATGCGCCTGAGAGATGCCGAGATATCTTCGGCGTCATTGGCCGGGTTACTCAAGTCCGATACATGCTGATACGCGGAATTACCGATTACAAGCGCGACCCGGTTTTCCAGGGCTTCAAGCCGCAATGGTATCAGCAGGACAAGCAGGCCAAAGGACAGAAGCCAGATGCCAGTTCTCCAACAGCGACCAGAAGACATGCGCACTCACCCGAACTCATTCAAACAGCGCTGAGGACTTTAGCACAACTCTGCTCAACCTCAGAATCCGCCAGGGCAACGGGACACAGACGCGTCCCAAACTGGACTCTGACTTAGATCATGCTTACCGTTGCTTTTGAATGTTCTGTTTTATTAAGGGTTTACTGCGCGAGGCTTCGGGTGCCGTCGATCAGGGTTACAAAATTCGCACTGTTGTTCACGCTGGCACTGCCGGTGTTCTTTGACACTGGCGCTTTGGCGGCAAGTGAAGAACAAGTCACCAACGGGTCCAACGACGTTGTGTTTATCCCCCCTGAGATTGGTGCGCCCGGAGACCGAATGGGGGCCGGCACACGCGGCACACTTTCGGGCGATGACACAGAAATGCTGACGTTGTTGGTGCCGGAAGGTGGCGGCCTGACAACTCTTTCATCCCCCCCATTGGTCTGGCGTTTGGCACACGGCCACCGGGGAAACCTGATCATCGGCCTCAATCCACTTGGATCATTGGGCGTGGAGTTGCAATTACAGGGCCCATTTCCGCCGGGCGACTACGGGCTGGATCTTGGCAGGTCCGATTACACGCTGGAAACCGGCCGCATCTACGAATGGCATGTGGCGCTGATCGACCAGCAATCTGGCGCTGTTCTGGAGCGAGCGACAGCTTTGATCGAGCGGTTTCCGGATCAGATGAAGGCTCAGAACCCCGCAGCGGCAGGTCTTTGGTTCGACGCGCTTGCGCAACTGGTTGAAATTGGCCTCAGCGGTCGCGTGAGGGCCACTGACGCAACCGGGTTCGGGCAGCTTCTAGAAACAGCCGGTGTGGGCCGTTGAAATCAGAAGGTCAAAGACAGGCATGGCTGAGACCGTCAATGCTGATGCCAGTCTGGCAAAGCTGGGCACTGGTCGGCTTGATCACCCTTGTTGTCGGAGGTCTATTGGTCGAATTGCGGTTGAAGGGTCTGCTTGAGCCTCTCCAACGTGCCCAATACGACTGGACCACGTCGGTGCTTGCAACCTCTGAACAAACGAAAGATGTCCTTCTTGTCGCCATTTCCGACGACGATCTCGGGCAATGGGGTTGGCCAGTCCCCGACGCGCAGATCGCACAGCTGACGGAAACCTTGCTGGCTGCCGGCGCGACCGCAGTCGGGATCGATATATACCGGGATGTTCCTGCGGGCGATGGCCGGGACAGGCTGATCAACATACTGAACGATCCCAGAGTTGTCGTGATCTCGAAACTGGCCGACGCAGGCGGGACAGGTATCGACGCACCTGCAGGGGTAAAAACCGGGTTTTCGGACATTCCGATTGACCCCGATGGCGTTGTGCGGCGCGCCCTTCTGCTGGTCAACACGCCGGATGGGATCGCAGTGTCGCTATCAATGCAACTGGCGGCGATTTTTTCATCAAGCCCCCCATTGCAAAGCGACCCGGATAATCCGCGTTTTCTGGCCTTTGGGACAACGACCGCAGAGCCATTGGCCAAAGGGCAGAACTTGTTTCGCAACGCCGATACCGCCGGTTATCAGATCATGATCGATTATCTGAATGATCTTCCGATTGCCCACCGAGTCCCCGCAGCAGATGTATTGGCTGGGAAAGAGCTGGCGCAATTCGACGGAAAGACTGTCATCATCGGTGTTACCAGCCACTCGGTTAAGGACTACTTTTCGACACCCCTCAATCGGGCAACCGGGGCCAGTTTCACTTTCGGCGCGGAAGTTCACGCAGCCATTGCGCAACAGCTGATCGACTATTCGAATGATTTGCGTTCTCCGTTGAGCTCTCTGAGCGACCTTGCCTCCTCTATCATCATCCTGCTTTCAACATTTGCCGGCGCATGTGTGGCTGTATTCGTTCGAGTGACTTCGCGGGCCATCGGTTCGGCGACGGTGGGCGGGGCGGTCTTATTTGCCGGTCTGTCCGCCCTTCAAGCGGCAGCCCTGCTGGCGCCTGCAGCGACCACGTTGTTGGGCTGGGCTATTGGGTTTCTCATCGGGTTCGCCGTTATCGCCGGAATTTCACGCAACCAAAGACGCGCCATCGTTCAGGTGTTTTCATCACACCTGTCCGAGGAGCTTTCCGCCGAAATATGGCAGCAGCGAAAAAGACTGCTGTCCGGTGGCAAGCCAAGATCCCGCCGTCTGTTCGTCACCGCACTGCTGGCCGATATCGAAGGTTCAACGCGGGTCGGCAATTCGATGGATGCGGAAGATTTCATGGTGTGGGTATCGCGCATATTGGACAGGTTGGGTGAAATCGCACGCGAACATGGCGGGTTTGTCGAAAAGTTCACCGGAGATGGAATCCTCGTCGTATTTGGCGCTCCGATACCAAGCGAGACAGAAAGCCAACGGCAGGTCGACGCCCAGTCAGCCCTGCAATGTGCGCGCGCCATGCGCCAGGCCGCGATCGCACTGAACGCAGAATTGAACGATCAGCCGAAATACAATCTGCGAATTGCACTGAACAGCGGCGAGGCATTGGGAGGAACGCTGGGCGTGAGCGGCTCGCTGCACTACAATGTGATCGGTGACACAATCAACGTGGCCGCAAGACTGGAAAGCTGGACAAAATCCCTTGATCGCGACAGCGGCGGGTTCCGCCCTGTGTGCATGACCATGGCCACTGCGCGCACCATTGACCCCAATCGTGAATGGCCCGTGCTGTCCTCATTCCTTCACGACGATGGGGTTACCGATATTCAGGTCGTCGCCGTCGAAATGGAATAATGAGTACGGCCTTCTGAAAAATGTGCCGTGCTGGCAGAGCGTCGTGGGCACTCAACCTCCGCAATTGCATAGGTGCCTGCGCACCCCTCCACGGAAACAAGGGCTAGTACTGAACGCAGGAGAGTCAGGCAGTCTTTTGCACATAGGACTTTCCGCGATTTCAAAACGCCAGCGGATTGCCCTTGAAAGTAGTGCAGCGACGTCTCTTTTTGTGTGAAGAACCAGAATCAGTATCACAATCTTCAGCGACGCTCGACCACGTTAAGGTTACCGATCAAAGTATTGAATTGTCACTGCTCTGCATCGCTACACCAACCGAAAAAGAAAACTGCCTGCGCGATGTTTGATGACGAACATGGGCTGATCCACTCCTCACTCCAACAAGCGAACAGTCTCGCCCGTTTCCAGCGCCTTCTGGGCGGCAAGACCCATCTTCACGGCCCAGATACCATCACGCAAACTCACATCCGGGCCCGCCTTTTTGCCGCGCAACAGATCCAGGAACCCTTTGTGCTGATAGAATGTCGACCCGTTGTGATCCCCCGCCGCCAGAAGACGGGGATCGACGGGGATTTCCTGCGCGACAGGTCCTTTCGGATCCCGCGGGCTTAGAATAACCTGCGGCACCGGCGGCTCACCCAGATGCTTTGGCCAGAACCGGCCCGGCCCCGGCACCAGTGCTTCGATTTTTGCCTCCGGACCCACGGCCGAAATTTCTTCCTGATAGCGAGAGCCTTCCGCAAACATGCACAATTCCAGCATGGCTCGTGCGCCATTGGCAAAGTCGACAAGCACATAGCCGTGATCAAGAATATCAGGCACCTCGCCGTCATAGCTCTCGTTCAGATGGTTTACGGCCTGTCCGCCGCTGGCCGAGATGCGCACCGGGTCAGAGTGCAGGATCAGGCGCATCAGGTCGAAGAAATGGCAACATTTCTCGACAAAGGTTCCACCGGTGTTGCGATTGAACCGGTTCCAGTTGCCGACCTTCTCCAGAAACGGAAAGCGATGTTCGCGGATCGTCAACATACGGACCCCACCCGTTTCCCCGATCTTCTCGATCAGCGCAGCTATGGGTGGCATATAGCGATACTCCATCGCTACCCAGATCGGATGCGGATAATCGCGCTGCAAACGCTCCATCCGCGCCGCATCCTGCGGGTCGGTGAACAGGGGTTTTTCTACCAGCAGCGGCAGCGGGCGCATCTGAGCGATCTCGCAGATCTGCTCGACATGCAGGTGGTTCGGGCTGGCGATAACCAGACAGTCCAGCTCATTGACCGCCAGCAACTCCTGCACGGACCCCACCAGAACCGCATCCGGTGCGATGGCTTTCGCGGCATTTGCCATTGCCGGGTCAGGTTCGAAAATCGCCGCAACGCGCGCGCCTTCCAACAAGCCGATATTGTGCAGGTGTTCCTGCCCCATCATGCCGCATCCGATCAGCCCGTAATTGATGACCCGGGTCATGCGCGTTTCCTTTTACTTCAAACGTTGGACATAGGTGGCCCGATCGGGATCGAACCATGTTTTTGAGAACTCAACGGGCGCCGCCCCTTCAGACCAGCTGAACCGCTCGATATACCCTACGATCTGACCGGCGGGCTTGGTAAAGTCAGGTGGTGTCCAGTCGGGCAGCGCACCGACCGAAACCCGGTCCTCGGCCCGGGTGATCCAGAACCCCAAATGGTGCTGGTAGTAGCGGTAGAGAGAATCCGACAGCAGGTTGCGATCAATCCGACCGGCTGATTCGTCCAGCCAGATTTCCTCGACCGCGATAATTGTGTCATTCAGATAACGCATCCGGCGCACGCGGGACCCGGTTTCGGCGGTACCAAAATTTGGCAGATCAGACGGCTTGCGCAGATAGTCGACCGACAGGATATCCGCCCGCGGCAGGCCGCCCCCTTCGGGCAGTTCCAGCCGGAACATCGCGTAAACGCTGTTCTGGGTTCCCGTCTCGCGAACATAGTTTCCCGAACCCTGAATGCGTTCCAGCATCCCCTTTTTCTCAAGCTCCGATAGCGATTTTCGCAGCGTCCCGACCGAGACCTGAAGTTCGGCCGCCATATCCCGTTCGGGCGGCAGGCGTTCCCCGTCGATAAGACGGCCCGCCGCAATATCGCGGATCAGAAGTTCCGCGATCTGAACATAGATCGGCAATGCGTTTGGGTTTCGGCTGGTTGGGGACACGTCTGGCGCTTCATTCGGTCGCAGGAAAAATTGATACACTATTGATCTACATCAATGCGGTTGCTACGCAAGAGGAAAGTGGAAACCGCGCGGAGAACGACTCAGATGACCATCGTCCCCATCACTTCGCCCGATCTGGACGCGGCAGAAGTATCGTGGTTCGCGGCGCTGTGCTCGGACGATTATCAGTTTCTGGGCGTGCCGGATGGCAATCTGCGGTCCAGCTGGGAACATTGCTCCGGCATCGTGAAAGAAGCTGAAGCGCAAGGGTTTCGAAACATTCTGTGCCCCTCGTCCTATCAGGTCGGGCAGGACACGCTGAGCTTTGTGGCGGGCTGTGCACCAATCACAGATAGGATCAATTTGCTGGCCGCGGTTCGCTGTGGCGAAATGCAGCCAATCATGCTGGCTCGTACCATCGCAACGCTGGATCACATGCTGAAGGGGCGGCTGACGGTCAATATCATCTCGTCCGATTTTCCCGGCGAAAAGGCTGAAAGCGCCTATCGTTATCAGCGCTCTCGCGAGGTGGTGGAAATTCTGAAACAGGCCTGGACCCAGGATGAGATCAATCATGCGGGCGAAGTCTATAACTTCTTGGGCCTGACGACCGATCCGGCCAGGCCCTATCAGACCGGTGGTCCGTTGCTGTACTTCGGCGGCTATTCTCCGTCGGCCCTGGAACTTTGCGGCGAGCACTGTGACGTCTATCTGATGTGGCCGGAAACCAAGGATCAACTGGCCGAACGGATGAAAGCCGTCCATGCGGTCGCCGAGAACTACAACCGAACACTGGATTACGGCCTGCGCGTGCACATGATCGTCCGCGATACCGAGGCCGAAGCGCAGGAATACGCGGACTACATCGTCTCGAAACTCGACGATGAATATGGGCGCGCCATTCGTGAACGCGCGCTAGATGCAACCTCGCTGGGTGTGGCGCATCAGGCCAAGAACCGCGATCTGGCGGATGAATATGGCTATGTCGAACCCGGTCTGTGGACCGGCGTTGGCCGCGCAAGGTCCGGTTGCGGAGCCGCGCTGGTCGGGTCGACCGATCAGGTTATGTCCAAGATCGAAGAGTATCGGAAAATGGGCATCCGCGCGTTCATCTTCTCGGGCTATCCGCACATGGATGAAGCCAGGCACTTTGGCGCCCGCGTATTGCCCAATCTGAAAACCTGCTCGCTTCCCGAAGAATACGGGCGCGTGCCAAAGACGACCCCGGCCACACCGCTGGGCAACGGAGTTCGCCGCTGATGCAACGTGTAAAACTATCGGACACGCTGGAATTGAGCCGCCTTGTCTACGGAATGTGGCGGCTGGGCGATGACACTGATACCTCGGCGAACCATGTCGAAGCCAAAATCCAGTCCTGCCTGGATCAGGGCATCACCACCTTCGATCAGGCTGACATCTATGGCGGCTACGCAGCCGAAGCTGTGCTGGGTGCTGCGATGCGCGCCAATCCCGGCCTGCGCCAGCGGATGGAAATCGTTACCAAATGCGACATCATCGCACCTGTCGGGCGGTATTCGGATGCGAAGGTCAAATACTATGACACCTCGCGCGCGCATATCCTGCAGTCGGTCGACACCTCGCTTTCGGAAATGGCCATCGACCATATCGACTTGCTGCTGATCCACCGCCCCGACCCGTTGATGGACCATCATGAAACTGGCGCAGCACTGGATGAAGTTGTCACCAGCGGCAAAGTGCGCGCGGTCGGCGTGTCCAACTTCCGCCCTTGGGACTGGACACTGCTGCAATCGGCGATGAAGACCCAACTGGTCTCCAACCAGATCGAGATTTCTTTAGGCGAGATCAGCCCCTTCACCAATGGCGATCTGGCGTTCCATCAGCAGCATGGGCAACCGGTCATGGCGTGGTCGCCGTTGGGCGGCGGAATGTTGATGGCCGGGAACCCTCCGGTCGGAGTGGTGGCAGACGAAATCGCGCATGAGTTCGGGGTGGACCGGGCCGCCGTGGCGGTGGCTTTCCTGCTGGCGCATCCGGCGGACATTCTGCCGGTGCTGGGCACCAACAACCTGGAACGGATCAAGCGCATCTCGGACGCACTGAAGGTCAATCTGGATCGTGAAAGCTGGTTCCGCCTGTACGAGGCGGCGCTGGGGCATGAGGTACCATGATGAACGCAATTTCAAAGGACCTGACCCGCACCTTCATTCCGCACAAGGACGACACCCGCAGCCTGCGCGACGCCTTTGGCCGCTTTGCCACCGGTGTTACCATCGTCACCTGTGACAGCAAAGACGGACCGATATGCATCACGGCGAACAGCTTCTCGTCCTTGTCACTGGATCCGCCTCTGATCATGTGGGCTGCAGACCGCAATTCGCGCCGGTTCCCCTATTTCCACAAGGCGCGGCATTTCACCGTTCACGTGTTATCGTCTGAACAGGACGCACTTTGCTTTGGCTGTTCCAAGGACGCCCATGCGCTGCGTGACATCCGACATGAGCGTTGCACAAACGGAACGCCGCTGTTGCCGGATTGTCTGGCACGTTTTGAATGCGAGCAGCACGCCTATCACGATGCAGGCGATCACGTGATCGTGGTGGGCAAAGTCCTGAAGGCCAGCATGAGCGACGGAGACGCACTGACCTTCTATGCCGGAAAACTCGGCCAATTCGCGAAGAAATAAGCGCGTTCTGACGACTGCGGGACGAACCCGCAGCTGAACTTGGGAGGATCCGCATGGGCGGACTGGCATCGGTGCTTGCACCGATTGCATTCGTGAACGAAACCGTGCTGCGTCTGGGCCGCGCGGTTGGCGTTGTTGCGATTGCATTGATGGTGATCGCAATCCTGATTCAGGTGTTCTTCCGATATGTCCTGGGCAACGCTCTGCCCTGGCCGGATGAAGCCGCCCGGTTCTGCATGCTCTGGATGACCGGCCTGATGGCTCCGACGGCTTTTCGGCGTGGCGGCTTCGTGGCGATTGACATGTTGCAACGGTTCTTGCCACGCCTGCTGGGCCAGTCCCTCAATCTGTTCTTGTTGCTGATCTCGCTGATCGTCCTGCTGGTCGCCGTCAATATCGGCTGGTCTGAAGTCACAGGCTTTGGCGGCAGATTTGCCACTGCTGCTTTGTACCTGCCAACATCGTTCGGTTTCGATGAATGGTACCGTATTCCCCGCAGTTGGATGATGGCCTCGCTGCTGGTAGGGATCATCCTGCTGATCTCGGTGAATATCGAGCTGATCCTGCGATCCCTGATCACCATGCTGGGCGGCGCACATCTTCTGCCGGAAATTCCCGAAGCAGCCGTGGGGGCCGAATAGATGCTGATCTGGTTCCTGCCCACTTTCCTGGTTTTCCTGTTGATTGGCCTGCCGGTCTTTTTCGCGCTGCTGGCCGCGCCGGGTATCCTGCTGTGGCTCAACGGCCAAACGAATGACATTACGCTGCTCTATCGCAATGTCTATAATGGCATGGACAGCTTTCCGCTGATGGCCATCCCCTTCTTCATGCTCGCCGGAGAACTGATGAACCGGGGCGGCATCACCATTCGCCTTGTCGAGTTCTCGCAGGCCCTGATGGGGCACCTTCGCGGTGGACTGGCACATGTGAACGTGCTGAGCTCGATCCTGTTCGCCGGCCTCTCGGGCTCTGCCGTGGCCGACACATCCGCCTTGGGGTCAATGCTGATCCCAGCGATGGAGAAACAGGGCTATACCCGCAAATTCGCCGCGGCGATTACGGCGGCCAGTTCGGTTATCGGGCCGATCATCCCGCCCTCGGGCATCATGATCATCTATGCCTATGTCATGGGTGAAAGCGTCGCCGCCCTGTTTCTGGCCGGAATTGTACCCGGGATCATGGTCGGCGTCGGTCTGATGGTGATGATCAAGTTCATGGCTGATCGCTATGATTTCCCGGTCGCCAGCCGGAAATACACCTGGGATGAACGCCGCCAGGCCAGCCTCAAGGCGTTCTTTCCGCTGATGACACCCGTGATCATTCTCGGCGGCATTCTGGGCGGCATCTTCACGCCGACCGAAGCCGCTGCTGTCGCGGTCGGCTATGCGTTCATCATCGGTTTTTTCGTCCTGCGCACGCTGACACTGAAGGAAGTGCCTGAGGTTCTCAGTAATGCGGGCATGACCTCGGCCGTTGTGTTGCTGCTGGTCGGCGCCGCGATGGCATTCAAGACGGTGGTCAGCCTCAGCCACGCGCCCGAACAGCTGGCCTCGCTGATCCTCAGCCTGTCCGAAAATCCGTTGATCCTGCTGTTTCTGATCAACCTGCTTCTGTTCATCGTCGGCATGTTTCTGGACGCAGGTCCCGCGATCATCATACTGGGCCCGATCCTTGGCCCCATCTTCACCAGCCTAGGCGTCGATCCGATCCATTTCGCCATTATCATGAGCGTCAACCTGACTGTTGGTCTCGCCACGCCACCCATGGGGCTGGTACTGTTCGTGGCCGCCGCCGTGTCGCGCGAACGGGTCGAAACCATCGCCAAGGCGATCCTGCCGTTTCTGGCAGTCGAAATCATCGTGATCTTTCTGATCACCTATGTCCCCGCACTATCCATGACGATCCCGAGGATAACGGGATTTGCAAACTGACTGAGTACCACAGGGAGGAAACGCATGCTCAGACAATTTATCAAAACCGCTGCGGTGGCCACATCGCTTGTGGCCGCGTCCGCCATGGCCGCTGCGGCCGCAGATTACACGCTGCGGGCAACTGCGAACTCGAATGAAAACGACGAAGACTACGACGGCCTGATCGTTTTCAAGAACTATGTCGAGGCCGCGTCGAACGGAGCTATCGAGGTCGAGTTGTTCATCGGAACACAGCTGTGTTCGAACGGCGCGGAATGCCTGCAGGGCGTGGCTGACGGCACCATCGACATCTACATTTCCACTTCCGGCGGGGCCTCGGGCATCTTCCCATATGTGCAGGTTCTGGACCTGCCCTATCTGATGGCCGATGACCGGATTGCCGAGCATGTGCTGTCCGGTGACTTCACCCGCACCATGCGTAACATGGCGCTGGAAGATTCTGGCGGCGCGATCCGCCTTATGACCATCGGCAACACCGGTGGCTGGCGCAACTTCGCCAACACACAGCGCCGCATCGCCGAGCCTGCCGATATGGAAGGTCTGAAAATCCGTACCGTGGTCGCAGACCTGCCGCAGGAACTGGTGAAAGCACTGGGTGCATCCCCTACGCCGATCCCGTGGCCTGAGCTGTTTACCAGCTTCCAGACCGGCGTCGTTGAGGGCTCGAAGAATGGCATCACGGACATCATGGGCATGAAATTCCCTGATGCGGGTCTGCAATTCGTCACGCTGGATGGCCACGCCTACATGGGGGCGCTGTGGTGGATGAACAACGCCAAGTTCCAGGAAATGCCCGAGGACCTGCGCCGTGTGGTTGTCGACGGCTTCTATGCGTTGCAGCAGGCCACCTTTGCCTCGCCCAAGCGCAAGTCGATTCAAGCTTATGAGGATTTCGTCGCCGGTGGAGGTGATCTTTATGTCCTGACGCCCGACCAAAAGGCTGCGTTCAAGGAAGCCGCAACCCCCGTCTATGAGTGGTTCCAGTCCAACGTGGCCCGTGGTGATGAGATTTTTGGTGCGCTGACCGACGCGGTTGCTGCGGCTGAGGCCGACGTGAACGCGTCACGTGACGCGGATCTGAACTGATCTGGCGGGTCGGGCCTGTGGCCCGGCCCTCACCGAAACGGGTACATCCACCCTTTGTAATCGTTCACCAGAACATGCGCCCTTTCGATCTGCTCCGGCGACATTTTCTTGACCACTTCCTCAAGGCTGATCGCCGCGTCGGGATCGCCGCCAATGGCGCTGAGCGTGTACCACATGTAGGCCCGCACCAGATCGGGCGCGGGCATGCCAAGACCCAGCTCATAGTACCAGCCCACACCAGACTGCGCCCCGGGATGCCCTTTCATCGAGGCCCGCAGGTACCATTCGAACGCCCGTTCGTAATCCTGCGCGACTCCAAGACCCAACCCGTACATCACACCGATCAACTCTTCGGCTTCGGCATTGCCCGATCGGGCGGCCGGCAACAATTCCTCGCGCGCAGCTTCGAACTCTCCGGCCTCCATCATGTCGCGGGCCTGTTCCAACTCGGCCAGCGCAGGCGTCGCAAGACAGAAAAGGGCAAATACAAACTGGCGCATGGGGTGGCTGCTCTCCTTTGGGGCGGGATGGCGGCAGCGCAGGACTTGCCGCGCCCTTTGACCGACGATGACTTCATTTCTTTTGATATGAAACAGGCCGCCATTGGTCATCAACTGTTTTACGATCCAATCCTGTCGGGCAACCGGAACATCGCTTGCGCCCATTGCCACCATCCGGATTTCGGAACATCTGACGGGTTATCGTTGGGTATTGGTGAGGGCGGACAGGGGCTGGGACCGAAGCGTACCCCCGGAACCGGAGCCGACAGAATCCGCAAACGTATCCCGCGCAATTCTCCGGGTCTGTGGAACCTTGGCGCGAAAGACATTCACACGGTTTTTCACGATGGACGGCTCAGTGTTTCCGACGTCTACGGCAACGGCTTCAACTCCCCTGCGCAGGAATGGCTGCCGGAGGGGCTGAATTCTCTTCTGGCCGCGCAGGCGCTTTTTCCACTGACATCACAATTCGAAATGGCCGGGAACGTGGCTGAAAATCAGGTCACCGGAGCGGTACATGACCGGATCGACAAAGGCTGGCCGATCCTAGCCAAGCGTGTTCGTACCGAGCCTCGGTATGGCCCTGCCATGGTCGCGGCCTTCGATGAAATCGAAACCACCGAAGAAATCACGATCACCCAGATCGCCAATGCGCTGGCGGCTTTCATGGCCATCGAATGGCGCAGCACGGACAGCCCGTTCGACCAATTTCTGGCGGGCGATGCCGATGCCCTTTCACTTAAGCAGAAAAACGGCATGAACCTGTTTTATGGAAAGGCAAAATGCGCCACCTGCCATTCCGGGCCTTTGATGTCAGATCAGAAGTTTCACGCGTTGGGCCTGCCGCCCTTCGGCCCCGGCCGCACCCGACAATGGGACCCTTTTGTACGCGACGTGGGCCGAATGGGTGAAAGTGACCGGCTGGAGGACGCCTACCGTTTCCGCACCCCGATGCTACGCAACGTTGCCCTGACCGCACCTTACGGCCATAACGGCGCATTCCCGGACCTTGAAAGCATGATCCGCCATCATCTGGACCCACAAACCAGTCTGGCGAACTGGACACGCGACATGGCGGCTCTGCCCCCGGTTCCCTGGCTTCAGGATGCGGACTTTGTCGTTTGGGACGACCGGTTTGAAATGGAACGTCAGCGCAACAAGGTCGATATTGCCCAAGTCACATTGACCGACGCGGAAATCGACAACCTCGTGGCCTTTCTGCATTCCTTGACGGGTGTCAGCGTAGACGCCCCGCCCTTTGGCGTACCAGCAGGGTTCGTTCCCTAGCGCATCTTACTCAAAACAAAGAAAGGGTTCTCAGGGTCTAGACGCCGCGGCTCCCGGACCATAGCGGCACAGCATCATATCGACGCTGCTTTCGATGGTTTCGGTCATTTCCGCGTGGCTGAGCACGCCGCCACTGAACATCATGGGCCAGAACGCCTTTGCCTTGATCAGTCCGATAAACTCCTTACCCGCCTGATCAGCGTCTTCGATCTGCAACTGGCCGTCCTTGGCGGCGTCTTTCAACATGGCGATGAATGTCGAGGTCTTGTCCAGCTTGCCCTGTGCTGCCGCCGCCAGATCCGGGTTGCGCAAAGTTTCGCTGATAATCATCCGCGACATCGCAATCACGTCCGGGCGCATCAGAATCCGGCCCTCAGCCCAGGCCAGATCCGTCAACTGCTCGCGAATATCGCGCCCCGGCTGATACCGGATCTCCAGGACTTCGGCAAAACGGCCGGACAGTTCGGCTACAATTGAACGAAAGAGATTTTCCTTACTTTCAAAGTACTTGTAAAGCGTGCGCTTTGACACTTCGGCCCGCGCCGAAATGCGATCCATACTGGCAGAAGCAAAGCCCTTGTCCTGAAACTCGGCCACGGCGGCCTCAATGATCTGGGCGTATTTGGACTCATTCGGTGAATTGCATTCGTTCATGTTCCACCTATAGACCCATCACGTCCGGCCGGTCAAACAACTGTGTAAACTTGAGAGTTTACACAAGCTGATTTGACACTTAAGGTAAACGCGCCAGTTTACCGATTCAGGTATCCAGCCCAACAGGAGAACCCCTCATGGCTCTGACATTGAAGTTAAACGGTGAAACCCACACGGTCGACGCCGAACCCGGCACGCCCCTGCTCTGGGTGATCCGGGACGAACTCAAACTGACCGGCACCAAGTTCGGGTGTGGTGTCGCATCGTGCGGTGCCTGTACCGTACACGTGAACGGCGAACCAGTTCGTTCGTGCCAGACCTTTGTAGAAGACATTGAAGACGCAGAAATCACCACAATTGAAGCCGTTGGCGACGGAAAGATCGGCGCAGCAGTGCAACAAGCCTGGGTCGAACTGGACGTGGTCCAGTGCGGTTATTGCCAGTCCGGTCAGGTGATGTCGGCGGTCGGACTTCTGTCAGAAAACCCAAAGCCCAGCGTCGAAGAGATTGATGACTACATGTCCGGCAATGCCTGCCGCTGCGCCACTTACCAACGCATCCGCGCCGGTATTCAGCGCGCTTCTGAAATTCTGGAGGCCTAATCCATGACCATCAACACTTCTCGCCGTGGATTTCTGAAAGGCGCTGCTGCCGCTGGTGCCGTCCTGCTGGTTGGCGCCCGCCCCGATGGCGTTCTGGCTGCGGCCTCATCCGAGACTGCGCAGTTCAACCCGTTCGTGAAAATTGACGCCGATGGCACCGTGACCGCCATCGTCAAGCACTTTGAAAAGGGTCAGGGCCCTGCAACCGGTTTGCCAACGCTGATCGCCGAGGAAATCGGCCTGACCATGGATCAGATCGAATACGAGTTCGCGCCCTCTGATCCGAACGTCTATAACAACCTGCTGTTTGGCCCCTTCCAGGGCACGGGCGGGTCGACCGCGATGGCAAACTCGTGGCTGCAGTACCGCCAGGCCGGTGCTGCTGCGCGTGAAATGCTGATCACTGCGGCTGCCCAAAGCTGGGGTGTGGATGCGTCAGGCATCACTATCGAGGAAGGCATTGTCAAGGCGGGCGACAACTCCGCACCGATTGCGGAGTTCGTTGCGGCGGCCTCTCAATTAGAGGCTCCGGCCGAGCCGCGCCTGAAAGACCCGTCAGAGTTCCGTCTGATCGGCAACGAAGCGGTGCGCCGCAAGGACTCGGCCATCAAGGGCAATGGTCAGGCTATGTATGCCATGGACGTTCACCTGCCCAACCAGATGGTTGCCATGATCAAGCGCCCGGAGTCGAAGGGCGGCGTCGCGCTTGGTTTTGACGACAGCGCGTCGAAAGAGGTTAAGGGTTACATCAACGCCGCCGTCCTGCCCAACCAGGCGGGCGTCGCGGTTTATGCCGAAAACACCTGGGCCGCGATTCAGGCACGTGACGCGCTTGAGGTCGAATGGGACATGTCGGGTGCCGAAACCCGCGACTCGGATCAGATCAGGACCGAGATCATGGCCGCCCTGGACGCTGAACCCACGTACAACGTGAACAAGGCAGACGTTGCGGCTGTGGCGGCGGCCATCGAAGGCGCGGAAAAGGTAGTCGAAAAGACCTTCTACTTCCCGCTGCTGGCGCATGCGCCGATGGAGCCGCTGAACTGCACCATCGAACAGACGGCCGAAGGCGACATCGTCCTGCATGACGGGGCGCAGATGCCAACCGGCCCGCATATGGCCTATCAGCAGATCTTCCAACTGCCGCCTGAGAAGATCCACATCAAGACGATGCTGGCCGGTGGCTCGTTCGGTCGTCGCGCAACGCCGGATGCGGATTATCAGGTCGAGGCCGCGCTGGCTTTTGTGATCACCGACCGTTCGCGCCCTGTGAAACTGGTCTGGACACGAGAGGATGACATTCGCAGCGGTTATTACCGACCTGCATTTGGCCACAAGGTGCGTGTGGGTCTGGATGGAGAAGGCAACATCGTTGGCTGGCAGCATCAGGTGGCCGGACAATCGGTGATCAAAGGCACGCCGTTCGAAGCCGTTCTGGTAAAAGACGGGATCGACCACAGTTCGATCGAGGGGATTGCTGACAGCCCGTACACAATCCCCGGCATGGCTCTGGGTCTGACCGACACGCCCAAAGCTACAACCGTTCTGTGGTGGCGCTCGGTCGGTCACACCCACACCGGCTACGTGATGGAGGCCATGATGGACCTTGTCGCCGAAACAGCGGGCCGTGATCCGGTGGAGTTCCGTCTGGCACATCTGGCAGATACCAGCGACGCCGATCAACAGCGCAAAGCAGGCGTCCTGAAACTTGCCGTTGAAAAAGCTGACTGGGGCAACGCACCGGCAGGTCGCGCGCAAGGGATTGCCGTGCACAAATCCTTCGGATCCTACGCGGCTCAGGTCGTCGAGGTTTCGGGCGATCCAGAGAACGGCATCAAGATCGAAAAGGTCACTTGCGCCGTGGATTGCGGGATTGCGGTGAACCCCGATGTGGTGCGCGCCCAGATGGAGGGTGGTATCGGCTACGGTATCGGTCATGTCATGCGGGATCAGATCACGCTGACCGGAGGTGTCGTGGACCAGTACAACTTCCCGGACTACGAGCCTTTGCGCATCGGCGACATCGCAGAGATCGAAGTTCATATCGTACCTTCCGCCGAGGCCCCGACCGGTGTCGGTGAGCCGGGCACCCCCCCCTCGGCCCCAGCCCTTGCCAACGCGATCCGCGCGCTTTCGGGCATCAAGGTGACCTCGTTGCCAATGGCGGAAAACGGCGTCAACTTCGTCTGACGTCCTGTGGTCCCGCGCCAGCGTTGGTTGGCGCGGGACTCAAAGCCTTCTCCGCCTACAGGATAAATTTGATCAAATTCCGTGACAAGACGCGCGGTCTCGACTACATCTCGGGAAACGAGAGTATTGGAGACCAAAATGGACCTGAGCGCCCTGCCCGGTTTTCGTGTTGCTGCCTGTGACCTTAACGGTCAGATGCGCGGCAAACGCGTGCCGTCCTCTTATGCAGAAAAGCTGAACAAAGGCGCGGTCCGCATGCCGTTTTCGGCGCTGAATGTCGATCTTTGGGGCGCGGATATCGAAGGCAGTCCGCTGGTATTTGAATCCGGCGATGCCGATGGGATGCTTCTGCCGACCGATCGCGGACCGATTCCCATGCCCTGGCTTGATGCCGAAACCGCGCTGGTCCCGATGTCATTATATAATGACAAGTCCGAGCCATACGCAGGGGATCCCAGACATGCGCTTGCCGCAGTTCTGGCCGACTATGCAAAGCGCGGCTGGTCCGTGATCGCGGCAACTGAACTGGAGTTCACGCTGCTTGATGCATCGGGATCACAACCCGGAGCGCCTGCCAATCCGGTCACGGGTCGCAGATTGTGCGACGAGGCTGTCCTGTCCCTTGCGGAGTTGGACGCCTTTGATGCGTTCTTTACCGAGCTCTATGACGGTTGCGTGGCCATGGACATCCCCGCCCAAACCGCCATTTCTGAAAGCGGAATCGGCCAGTTCGAGATCAACCTGAACCATCAGGAGGCCATGCGCTGCGCCGATGACACGTGGCTGTTCAAGGCCTTGACCCGTGGACTGGCCCGCAAACACGGCTTTACGGCGACCTTCATGGCCAAACCTTATCCGCAAGACGCAGGCAACGGGATGCACGTCCATTTTTCCGTGGTCGATTCATCGGGCCGCAATGTGTTTGACAATGGTGGCCCCGATGGCAGCCACGAGTTGCATGCGGCTGTTGCAGGCTGTCTTGCCGCGATGCCGGGCAGTACGCTGGTTTTTGCCCCTCACGGAAACTCCTACACGCGCCTCGTGCCCGGGGCGCACGCTCCAACCGGGGCAAGCTGGGCTTATGAGAACCGAACCGCTGCCATCCGTATTCCCGGCGGCGCGCCGGTGGCACGTCGAATTGAACATCGCGTGGCTGGTGGCGACATCAACCCCTACCTGATGCTGACAGCTGTGTTGGGGGCAGCATTGGCCGGTATCGATGACGGGTTGCAGCCGCCCCCGCCGATTACCGGAAATGCCTATGAAATTGCCGGGCTACCGCAATTGGCAGGCGACTGGTCCTCGGCCATATCCGCGTTCGAGGCCGACCCGATGATCCGGCGGATCTTTCCCGCTGAACTGATCCGTAATCTTGTCATGACAAAACGGCAGGAGATCGCGCGGTTTTCCGAGCGCGCGCCAGAGACGCACTGGCTCAGTTACCTCGAGGCCGTATGACCCCCTTGCCCGCGATAAAGGACTCGCGTAGAATAAAATTTGATCAAATTTGGTGAATCATGAAAATCGGAATCCTAGTTACCGGCCACGCACCTGAACAGCTGGCTGACGACTTCGGCGAATATGATGCGATGTTTCGCGCCCTGCTGGATGGTCATGACTTCGAATTCGTGACCTTCCAGGTGGTCGACAATCAGTTCCCGAAGGACGTCTCTCAGGCTGACGGTTGGATCATCACGGGATCGCGTCACGGCGCTTACGAAGATCATCCGTGGATACCCCCGCTTGAGGACCTGATCAGGGAAATCCAGAATTCCGGAAAGCCGCTGATCGGCGTGTGCTTTGGCCACCAGATCATCGCCAAGGCGCTGGGTGGAACGGTAGAAAAGTTCCAGGGCGGCTGGGTTGTCGGACGCACGGATTATGAACTGGACGGCGAGACGGTTTCCCTGAACGCCTGGCATCAGGATCAGGTAACCCGGTTGCCCGAAGGCGCACGCGTGGTTGGTCAGAACGGGTTCTGCCGCAACGCAATGATCGCTTACGGAGACACGATCTGGACGGTGCAGGCGCATCCCGAATACTCCGATGACTTTATCGAGGGCCTGATGAGGACGCGCGGAAAAGGCGTGGTCCCGGACCCCATTTTGCAGGATGCGGCCAACCGCACGCGCGGACCGATCGATAATCCCGCAATTGGCCGTCAGATGGCAGAATTCCTGAAGAAAGAGAGGGCCTGATGGCCGACTGGAAAAATCAGCTGCCAGAGGCAGCGCGCGAGTATATTGAAGGCCAACGTCTGGATGAGGTCGAGTGCATTATCTCGGATCTGCCGGGGATTGCCCGCGGCAAGGCCGTGCCTGCATCAAAATTTGCCAAGCAATCCTATTTTCATCTGCCCGACAGTATCTTCTATCAGACGATCACGGGTGACTGGGGCGAGGCAGCGGGCGAAGATGGCTTCATCGAACGCGACATGATCCTCAAGCCGGATTTCTCGACCGCTTCGGCGGCGCCCTGGACGGGTGACTGGACGCTACAGGTTATCCATGACGCCTATGACCGGGACGACAATCCGATCCCGTACAGCCCGCGCAATGTACTGAAACGCGTCGTGCAGCTTTATCATGACCGGGGCTGGAAGCCGGTCGTCGCACCCGAGATGGAGTTCTTTCTGGTCGCCCCCAACGTCGATCCGGCGCAGGAAATCAAGCCGATGATGGGCCGTTCGGGCCGTCCGGCTGCAGCGCGGCAGGCATATTCGATGACTGCGGTGGACGAGTTCGGCCCGGTGATCGACGACATCTATGACTTTGCCGAACATCAGGGATTCGAAATCGACGGCATCACGCAAGAAGGCGGCGCGGGCCAGTTAGAGATCAACCTGCGCCACGGCAGCCCGGTGAAACTGGCCGATGAGGTCTTCTACTTCAAACGCCTGATCCGCGAAGCTGCACTGCGTCACAACTGCTTTGCGACCTTCATGGCCAAACCCATCGAGGACGAACCGGGCTCGGCGATGCATATTCACCACTCGATCATTGATATCGAAACCGGTGAGAACATCTTTTCCGGGCCGCAGGGGGGCGAGACGGACGCGTTCTATCATTACATCGCCGGATTGCAGAACCACCTGCCCGCCGGTCTGGCCGTCATGGCACCTTATGTGAATTCCTATCGCCGCTATGTGAAGGACCACGCCGCCCCGATCAATCTGGAATGGGCGCGTGACAATCGGACGACGGGCATCCGTGTTCCGCTGTCCAGCCCCGAAGCGCGTCGCGTTGAGAACCGCATCGCGGGTATGGATTGCAACCCCTACCTGGGCATCGCCCTGTCTTTGGCCTGTGGGTATCTGGGACTGACACAGCAGGAACGGCCCCGGCGCCAGTTCTACGGCGACGCCTATGAAGGCGACGGTGACATCCCGCAAGTCATGGGCAGTGCGCTGGATCTGTTTGACGAGGCCACAGCCCTGCACGAGGTTCTGGGACCGGAATTCGCCCGCGTCTACAGCATCGTCAAACGGGCGGAATACGAAGAATTTCTGCAGGTGATTTCCCCGTGGGAGCGCGAGCATCTTCTGCTGAACGTTTAAGGTACTTGCGCGATGAACCTGCTCTATTCCAATGACCGCAAGGCGGAATACCCGCCCAGTTGGTATGCCGCGACCGCACATGCGGCTGATCCTAGTCCTGCCCTGACCGGCGATTGCACCGCGGATGTCTGTGTTGTCGGTGGCGGATACACCGGCCTGTCCGCAGCGCTGCATCTGGCTGAAGCCGGATTTGACGTCGTTCTGCTGGAAGCGCATCGCGTGGGCTTTGGTGCCTCGGGGCGCAACGGCGGCCAGTTGGGCAGCGCGCAGCGAATGGATCAGGAAGATCTGGAGCGCCTGGTTGGCGATGATGACGCCGCCAAGCTTTGGGATCTTGCCGAAGACGCCAAGGATCTGGTCAAGTCCCTGATCTCCAAACACCGGATTCAATGCGACCTGAAGCCCGGAATCGCCAATCTGGGGCTAAGCAAATCAGATCGGGTCGGACTGCATTCTCATGCGGAACACCTGTCCAAGCGGTATGGCTATGACGAGATGCAGTTGCTGGACCGCGAGGCGGGCCATGCGCTCTGCCCTTCTCCGACTTATCAGGGCGGGTATCTGGATATGGGGGCAGCGCATCTGCACCCCCTAAACTACGCTTTGGGACTTGCGCAGGCGGCCCGAAAGGCTGGTGTTCGTATCCACGAGGGGACCGAAGTCCTTAATATCTCGGATGGTAATGGCGTAAGTCTTCGGACGGCACAGGGAACAGTCAAGGCTGACCACGTCATACTGGCCTGTAATGGCTATCTCGGTGATCTGAATCGCAAGGTTGCCGAACGTGTCATGCCCATCAACAATTTCATAGCGGCCACCGAACCGCTGGGAGACGACGCCGCGCGCGTCCTGACGCGGGATGTGGCCGTTGCCGACACAAAATTCGTTGTGAACTATTTCCGGCTCAGCGCGGATGGCCGCCTTTTGTTTGGCGGCGGCGAAAGCTATGGCTATCGCTTTCCCACTGATATTGCAGCAAAAGTCCGCAAACCGATGGTCGAGATCTTCCCGCATCTGAAAGATGTCAGGATCGATTACGCCTGGGGTGGAACTCTGGCCATAACGATGCGTCGGATGCCTTATCTGGCGCGACTTGCCCCGAATATCCTGTCTGCCTCAGGCTACTCAGGTCACGGGGTCGGCACGGCCACCCATGCTGGTCAGTTGATGGCTCTGGCCATTCAGGGACAGGCCGAAGGATTCGATACGATGGCGCGCGTTCCCGCCCAACCGTTTCCCGGCGGCCCTGCCCTGCGCAGCCCACTGCTGGTTCTTGCCATGACGTGGTTCGCCTTGCGCGACCGTCTGGGCCTTTAGTCTGATCTGGGGATCAGGACCGACTAAACTTGCGACAATTTGGTGAAATTTCGCCGACGGGCGATTACGCTCTTGGCTTGTCGGCGTTGTGAATTTATATTTACAAAAGTTAGAATTCAGGAAAACCAAATATGTCGCTGCCACCCAATGTTCACGAAGCCGAACCCATCCCCGCAGCCGCGCGCGAAGCGATTGATGCGCTGATGCAATCCGGCGACCTGTTTCGCTACACAGCACCCCAGGATTCACCCGTCGCACTGCTAGAGGCGGAATTTGCCGCGCTTTTGGGATCCAAATACGCTTTGGCGGTTTCATCCTGCTCGGCCGCACTGTTCCTGTCCCTGAAGGCGCTGGGTTTGCCACGGGACGCGCGGGTGCTGATACCCGGCTTCACCTTTGCCGCAGTGCCATCTTCCATCGTTCATGCCGACTGCGTCCCTGTCCTGTGCGAGGTTGGAGAAAACTACCGCATCGATCTAAAGGATTTTGAGGCCAAGCTGGACGGCGTTCAGGCGGTCATCATCAGCCACATGCGCGGCCATACCTCGGATATGGATGCCATTATGGAGCTGTGCAATGCGCGCGACATCCCTGTAATCGAGGATGCGGCCCACTCGCTTGGCACCACCTGGCACGACCGCAACATCGGAACGATCGGCAAAATGGGCTGTTTCTCGTTCCAGTCCTACAAAATGATCAACGCGGGCGAAGGCGGTATTCTGATCACCGATGATGCCGATCTGGTGGCGCAGGCCGTTATCATGTCGGGTGCCTATGAGCATAACTGGAAAAAGCATAAAACCCCGCATGGCGATAACTCGCCCGAGTTGGATCTGGCATTTGCGCGCTGGCAGAACCGGTTGCCGCTATACAACCTGCGCATGAGCAACCTCAGCGCCGCCGTTATCCGCCCGCAAATTCCGGAACTGGCCCGTCGTGTCCGGGACGGCCTGGCAAATCACGACTACGTGGCGGATCGTCTGAACGCGTCACCCAACATTTCCGTGCCCGCCCCGCTTGATCCTGAAAAGCGCGCACCGGATTCAATTCAGTTCAACCTTGTCGGCATGAACGAGGACGAGATCCGCGCCTTTGCAACCGCAGCAGAGTCTCGCGGTGTGAAAGTGCAGGTTTTTGGCCTGAGCGAGGACAACGCGCGCGCGTTCTGGAACTGGCAGTTCTTGCCGGAAACGTTCGACCTGCCGGAAACCCGCGCAATGCTGATGAAAGCTTGCGATGTTCGTCTGCCCGTGCGCCTGACCCGTGAAGAACTGGATGTGATTGCGGATATCCTGCTGGCTTCGGTCGGTGACGTGACAGCGCCGGCGATGGCTTTTGGAACCTGAAAAACCAAAAGGCCCGCCGCTGGCGGGCCTTGTTAGCTTCGGGTCTTCACCCTCAGTTCAGTTTGGATAGTTTTTTCTGCAGCTCAGCCAGCTGCTTTTTGATCTCATCCAGGTCTTCTTTAGGCTCTTCCTTCGCCTCGTCGTCCTGGGTCGGCGCCGACCACCCGCCCGACAATCCGCTGGTCATCGCCTTCAGGAAAGCCTGCTGCTGCGCCTGCATCGCCTCAAACCCTGGCATGTTGCTCATGGGGTTCATGGCGTTCATGTTTTCCATCATCTTGCTTTGGCTTTCGCGCAGCATTTCGAACGAGCTTTGCAGAAATTGCGGCATCATGCCCCCACCGGGCACCATGTAGCTGCGCACAAGATCGTTCAGCACGTTTACCGGCAGAACGTTTTCACCCCGGCTTTCATGTTCAGCGATGATTTGCAGCAGGTATTGCCGCGTCAGGTCGTCCCCGGATTTCAGGTCGATTATCTGAACTTCGCGGCCATCCCGGATAAATCCGGCGATATCTTCAAGTGTTACGTAGTCGCTGGTCTCGGTGTTATACAGCCGGCGACTGGCATAGCGCTTGATCAATAACGGTTTTTCTTGGTCCGACACCCTTTACCCTCCCCAAGGATGATGCGTTGCAGCACAGGTTATGCGAGTGCAGCACAAAAAGAAAGGGCAGGTCAATCGACCTGCCCAGCGCGATGGCACCAAATGGGAGGAGAGGGTGCGCCTCGCGGACGTTCTTACTTGGCAGCGGTTGCCTTTTTGGCCGCAGCAGTCACGTCGTTGGTGGCTTTCTTGACAGCCGAGCTTGCTTCTTCAGCAGCTTCTTTGCCGGCAGCCATCAGCAGTTCGACGGTTTCGCTCTGCAGTTTCTTGGCGATTTCAGCGAAAGCAGCCATGTTTTCAGCAGCAACTTCAGCCGAAGCGCTGGCGAAATCGGTTGCGGCTTTTGCGTAGTCGGCAGGCTCTGCCTTTGCTTTCGACATTTCGGTCAGTTTGGCCAGAGTGTCTTTGGTCCATTTGCTGGAGATTTCTGCCGATTTTTCAGCAGCTTCCAGAGCAACGCCCGACAGCTTTTCGTTCAGCGAAGCGGTCGATTTGAACGCGTCTTCCAGTGCGGTTGTGTCAACCGGGAATGCACCCATCATGTCTTTCATGACGGCGGTAAAATCCTGAGTCTTTGCCATTGTCTTAATCCTCTTTGCTGGACCGGGCCCACCCCGGCGTTCGTCAGCTTGAGGACAATATGCTTTCTGCATCGCAGCATTTCAAGTTCTTTTTGCTGCGATGCAGAAAAAATTTAGTTTCAGAATTAAATCAGCGATTTGCCTTGACCAGAACATAGGTCCCTGGGGCCGGACACAGGCTCGGATGTTTCGAATCGCCCGTTTCGCGGGCCGGTATCTGTTTGCCAGACCGCTTTTTTAGCCAGGCTTCCCACATCGGCCACCAGGATCCTTCGTGAAAATCCGCTTCTTTCAACCAGGTGTCCGCGTCCGTCTTCAGGTCCGGGTTCGTATAGTGCCCGTATTTCTTCTTGCTGGGCGGGTTCACAATTCCGGCAATATGACCGGATTCCGAAACAACAAAGGCTTTCGAGCGCGATCCCATCTGCTGAACACCGCGATAACAATCCTTCCAGGCTGCTATGTGGTCCGTCTCGCACGTGATGGCCATCAACGGGACATCCACGTCGCTGATATGCAGATTTTCGCCCAGCAGTTTGAACCCATCAGTAACAAATTCATTGTTCTGACAAAGCCCGCGCAGGTATTGGATTGCCATTCGGCCCGGTAGGTTTGCGCCGTCTCCGTTCCAATACAGCAAATCGAATGCCGGCGGTGTTTCACCCATCATGTAGCTGCGGATTGCAGGTGTGTAGATCAGATCCCGCGACCGCAGGAAGGACATTGTGCGTCCGATAATCCAGGCCTTTAGGATGCCATCCTTTGACACCTGATCCTCGATCCCGTCCACAAAATCGTTCTGCAGGAAAGGCGTGAACTCGCCCTGCTCTCCGAAATCGGTCAGCGTTGTAAAGAACGTGGCCGATTTGACCGATTTATCACCACGTTTCTTCAACAGCGAAAGCGTCAGGCTAAGCGTAGTGCCGGCAATGCAATAGCCCACGGCGTTTACCTGTTTGACCTTGCAGATATTCTTGGCCTCTTCGATCGCGGCCAGAAACCCTTCTTCGATATAGTCCTCAAGTCCGATATCTGCATGTGAACTGTCTGCGTTGACCCAACTGACGACAAACAGGGTATAGCCCTGCTCTGTCACCCACTTGATCAGGCTGTTCTGCGCTTTCAGGTCCAGGATGTAAAACTTGTTGATCCAGGGCGGGAACAGGACAATGGGCGTTTCATGGACTGTTTCGGTCGATGGCTTGTACTGGATAAGCTCCATCATGCGGTTGCGAAACACCACATCGCCGGGCGTGGTCGCGATGTTTCCACCGATCTCAAACGCGCTCTCATCCGCCAGCCGAACCACAAGTTCGCCGTCGTTGGCCTCAAGATCCGCAACCAGGTTCTCCAACCCCTGGATCAGCGACTGACCGTCGGTTTCGATGGCTTTCTCGAGTGCGTCAGGGTTGGTAGCCAGAAAGTTGGTCGGAGCCATCATGTCGATGATCTGACGAGAGAAGTAGGCCAGTCTGCGCTTGTCCTTGTCTTCAAGGTCTTCAACCGAGGCTACGGCTTGCGAGATCGCTTCGGCATTGGTCTGATACTGTTGACGGATAAAGCGGAAATAGGGGTTGTTTTCCCACATCGGGTTAGAAAACCGCCGGTCTTCGGGCAGTTTGTCTTCGGTATCAGGCTCACCTTTAGACAATACCTGCTGTGCTTCGGCAAAGTTCAGAACCGACTTGCCCCAGAACTCGATCTGATGCTCAAGCAGCTTGGCCGGGTTCTGCATCGCTTCGGCCCAATAGGCCGTTGCTGCTTTTGCAAAAAGCTCTTGATTCGGGCCATCCAGGGCGGGGGTGTGCGACTTTTTTCCAGCCATCACTTCAACAAGCCGTTTCGAGAGGTCTTCGACTTTGGACAAATTTTCCTTAAGACGTTCAATATGTTCGTCCGACAGGTCCGGCGTATTGTCTTCGGTAGTTGTCATTATAAGGATTCCCCCCTAACGTCGCTGCTATGCAGAATAACGTCGTGAACGCGTAGCGCAAAGCGGCGAATGGTCCGAAATCTCAGGATAATACTCAGGAGGCCCGAATACATGCGCTATATGATGACGTATGACCTGATGGAAACCATGCGCAATACCAACCAATGGTTGGGTGCAACCGCCAGCGCCATGGCCTCTTATCCGCTTTTCGCAATGGCCCCGAGCCCTGCGTTCAGCATGATGGCTGCCTGGGGAGAGGTTACCGAACGGACGTTTCAGCGCATGGTCGTCAAACCGGACTGGGGTATTCGGACCTTCACCTGCGAAGATGGCAAGGACCACCTTGTCGACATCACAACCGTTGTCGAACGCCCTTTTGGCGATCTGATCCATTTTCGGGTCAACGGTCGCGAAGAACAGCCGCGCAAGGTTCTGCTGGTGGCGCCGATGTCCGGGCACTACGCCACTCTGTTGCGCTCGACCGTCAAGAGCCTGCTGGTAAATTGCGAAGTCTACATAACCGATTGGCATAACGCGCGTGATATCCCGGTGTCCGAAGGCAAATTCGATGTCGAGGATTACACGCTTTACCTTGTCGATTTCATGAAGGAACTGGGTCCGGACACACATGTTGTTGCCGTGTGTCAGCCCGCGCCGCTGACACTGGCCGCAACAGCCTATCTGGCGGAACATGATCCGAAGGCGCAGCCCAGCACACTGACGCTGATCGGCGGCCCAGTCGATCCGGATGCCACCCCGACCGAAGTTACCGATTTCGGGCGCAGAGTGACAATGGGCCAGCTGGAAGAGACAATGATCCAGCGCGTCGGTTTCAAATACAAGGGCGTCGGCCGCATGGTCTATCCCGGCCTGTTGCAACTGGCGTCGTTCATGTCGATGAACGCGGACCGTCACTCCAAGGCGTTTTCGGATCAGATTCAGCGAGTTATGCGCAACGAAGCCTCAGACCACGACGCCCATAACCGGTTCTATGATGAATACCTCGCAGTCATGGACATGACGGCCGAATTCTACCTGTCCACTGTGGAACGTGTTTTCAAAAATCGCGAAATTGCCCGAAATGAGTTCATTGTGGCCGGTCACAAGGTGGATATCGGGAAAATCACAGATGTCGCGGTCAAATCCGTTGAAGGGGCCAATGACGACATCTCGGCCCCTGGCCAGTGTATTGCGGCACTGGACCTGTGCACCGGTCTGCCGGACGGCAAGAAGGCCAGCCATGTCGAACCCGGGGCCGGTCACTACGGCATCTTTGCCGGGCGCAGCTGGCGCGACAATATCCGGCCCCTGGTGATCGACTTCATGAACGCCAACAGCCGCAAACCCCAACACACGGCCGCAAACAAGAACAAAGTGGCCTGATCCTAAGCCTGAGGCAGGCCACCTTTTTCCAAACAGCGTTATATGTGACTGATCCGCGCCGGACGGGAAAGCCAGCGCTGCATTGCATCCGTTACGGCTTGCGGCGATTCCAGCATTGGCACATGCCCGGCGTCGTCAATCACCTGCAACTCCGCATTCGGAATGAGCTCGGTCATAAAGGCATGTTTTCGCACCGGTGTCAGCGTATCATGCACCCCACACAGGATCAGCGTCGGGACATTGATCCGCCGCAATGCACCCTGCTGATCCGAGCGGCGCTGAAGGGCGCGCATCTGGCGCACAAACAGGTCAGGACCCAATTCTACCGCCATCGTCAGAAGTTCATTCAGAATCGGGATGCGGTTGGGCCCCGGGGCCAGCGCATCCGAACCGATAACATCGCGCATGATGTCTTCAAGTCGCCCGGCCTGCGCACCCACTATCAGATCCTCGCGCGCTGCGGCCAATTGCGGGGTGTCTGCCTGCGCATCGGTCGACATCAGACACAGGCGCGAGACTCGCTCGGGCGCGCGGCGTATAATCTCAAGCGCAACGACGCCGCCCATACTGAACCCGGCCAGCGCAAAACATCGAGGCAACACATCCAGAAGCGAAGAGGCTATCTCCTCAATCCGCTCACCGGTCGAGACCGGGGCCACGGTCACTGCACGCTCATGCGACAGGACAGTCATTTGCGACTGAAACAGCCGAGCGTCGCACATCAATCCAGGCAAGAATACCAGCGGCTCGATCACGCGGGGCCTCCACCCTTCCGCCAATCCCGGCGTCTCCGTTTCTTTCAGGATGGAAGTTTTGCAAGTGGCCGACAAGCTGTTATTCAGGGGTATCGGATGGCCCGGAACCCGGGGAAATCACTGTAACGCCCGCGTCGTGTTTTGGCATCTTCTTCTGGCTCTGCACCGGGCCGCAACAGACATCCGCGTGGCGCGATGTAACTGTCGATCCGCCTTTGCGGCTTTGGTCGCCAAACCAGGTTAAAGGCGCACAGTTTCGGGAAAAACCAAATCTCCGAATAATCCAGATGATCATGCATCCACCAGGCCAGATCGCGCCAGTCCCGCCCTTCGTCATATTGATCCGCAAACCATGGAATGACGATGGACGCCCCGGCTATTCTGGCATCCCCGGTTCCACGATCCCAGATGTGGCACTCCAACGGATGGTCGTTCCGCGCGCAATTCAGCCGGTTTTCGTTCCCGAATCTGTTCAGAGACGGCGACCGGTATCCCGACCGAACGGCCACCCGGCCAAATGTTTCTTCCAGCGGGTCCAACAGGGTCTGGCAAAACGCCCGGCCAGTCTCGATGGCCAGGTCCGGGTTTTCTGGCAGGTTCTGCTTTTCGTGGAAATTACCGATTTCGGAATACAGGAAGTCACGCATGAAAAAATGCCGGGACAGGCGCACCCGGCCCAAGGTCTCAAGGCTCCACATGCCGCCCGGCTTGCGCATTCTCAACCTCCGCCCAAGGCATCGCGCCTGTGCCGACTTGGTGCTTCTCCCGGCATCATTCCACACCCAGCTCCTTTAGCCAGCCCAGTATGCCTGCGACGGTTACATCGGTCTGCCCGGGTGACATCAGACGTCCGGCAATCACGTGCGAAGACGGATCGTCCCCCGGCCCCATCGTCACAAGATGTACTGTCGCGGGCGCGCCCCAGGCTTCTGCAACCCTATGTGTTCGGTCAGGCCGCACCACCTTATCGTCATCTGAAAACCAAAACAGAGCAGGAGTTTTTGCTTCTGCGAAGTCCAATTCATTGACAGCCTCGACCAGCACGGTCAGTGGCACCACCGCCTCCCATGGGTAGACTGTCGACCAGTATTTGTTCTTTTCCGGGTTCGGCCCTGACACATCCCTGTCCTGCCCCATGATCAGCGGCAACCAATGCCGGGCCCAAGGCAGGCCAGGAAGCCAAGCCGCCGTCGTGTTCACACCGAAATTAGGTGAGACAAAGACCAGACCCACTACATCGCGGCTCAGATCCTCATCCAATGCGGCCGCCGCGGCCAACGTGCCACCGGTCGAGGTCGAGATCACCACCACCCGGTCGCCCACCGCCCGCGCCGCCGCCAAACCTTCGGCGTAGTCCTGCATCCATCCCGAAGCCGTACCTTCGGCCATGGCGTCGCCGCTCCGCCCGTGACCTTGCAGACGCGTGTAGACCAGATTGGCCCCCAGCGCATCAGCCACCATATCGGGCACCGGGCGAATTTCTTCGGAAGATGCCGAAAACCCGTGAACGTAAAGCACGGAAACAGGCGTTCGCTGCTCCTTATATCCGTCCTGCCAGATTACCCGCTTTTCAACACTCGGCACGATGTCGTCAAACGCAGACTCAGTGCTTTCGAAATAGACCTGCACGCCTTCGCCGAATTTCCTCGCATCAAAGTCTGGGTGCAGATTGACCTCTTCGCGGGGACCGAACCAATAGATCACCCCGCCGGCCAAAAGCACCACAATCAGAAAACGTCCGAGAAACCAGCCAAAACGCCGCATCAGCGATCCCCCATCACATCCAGCACGGCGTCTTCAATCAACCCCAGACAACGATCATCCGAGAACCTGTGATCGGCGTCCTTGACCAGCAACAGACGCATGTCTGGCCCTGCCGCACGCTCCAGCAAACGCATGGCGGTTTCGGTCGATACGGCAGTGTCTGCCGTTCCCTGCAAAAAACGGACCGGAAAAGGCAAACGCAACGGATCGCGCAAAACCAGATGTTCCCTTCCATCCACGATCATCCGCTTGGTGACGACATAGGGCTCCATGTAGTCCGACGGCAGTTCCACATGCCCATCCGACTCGATTGCCGCTTTCTGTTCGGCAGAGAATGAGGCCCAGTACCCGTCCTCGGTGAAATCCGGCGCGGCCGCGATCGTAACCATCCCGGCAATCCGGTCAGGCAATTCGCGCGCCAGCAGCAGGGCCTGCCACCCGCCCATGGACGATCCAACAACAATCAACGGTCCATCGGTCAATGCGGAAACCGCGGCCACGGTATCCTGATGCCAGTCGCCAATACATCCCTCCTCGAACGAGCCGGAGCTTTCCCCATGCCCGGAATAGTCGAACCGCAGAAAGGACTGCCCCCGCGCGCGCGCCCATGCCTCCAGATGAACGGCCTTGGTGCCCTCCATATCCGACTTGAGCCCGCCCAGAAAAACTATGGTCGGCCCCGCGCCCTCGCTCTTGTGATAGGCCAGTCGGCGACCTTGCGCCGTTTCAAGAAATTCCGTCGCTGCCATGAAATCCTCACTTCCTTGTCAGCATCATGCACGCCGCTCGCCCAAGTGCAATTCCCTGACCATTTCATCTTTTTGAAAATACTCCGGGGAGCGCGAGGGGCTGGCCCCTCGCCTGCGCGGTGCTTGACACTCTGCCTTGCACCTGCCAAAGCATCCGCACACACATAACCCGCAACCGGGCGTTCAGTGGGCGCCAAACCGACGAGGAGAGCCAGATCATGGCCCTGGATTCCCAATCCGTCTCACTCACCTTTCCCGATGGCAATGCACGTTCTTATGACGCAGGCGTAACGCCCGCGCAGGTGGCTGCCGATATCTCAACCTCACTGGCAAGAAAGGCCATCTCGGCCACTGTGAACGGCCAGCACTGGGACCTGCAATGGCCCATCGAAGCGGATGCCGACATCGCCATCCACACCATGAAGGACGAGGTTCAGGCCAATGAACTGATCCGTCACGACCTGGCGCATATCATGGCCCGCGCCGTGCAGGAAATCTGGCCCGACACCAAAGTCACCATCGGACCGGTCATTGAAAATGGCTGGTACTACGACTTTGACCGGGCGGAACCTTTCACGCCCGAAGACCTTGGCCTGATCGAGAAAAAGATGAAGGAAATCATCAACAAGCGCGACCCTGTGACCACCGAGGTCTGGGATCGTCAGCGTGCGATCGATTTCTACACCGCCAATGACGAGCCCTATAAGGTCGAACTGATCGACGCCATTCCGGGCGACGAACCGCTGCGCATGTACTGGCACGGCGACTGGCAGGACCTGTGCCGTGGCCCGCATCTGCAACACACCGGGCAGGTGCCGGGTGACGCGTTCAAGCTGATGTCCATCGCGGGCGCCTATTGGCGCGGCGACAGCAGCCGCGCGATGTTGCAGCGCATTTATGGCGTGGCCTTCACCGGCAAGGAAAAGCTCAAGGCCCACCTGCATATGCTGGAAGAAGCCGCCAAGCGGGACCACCGCAAGCTGGGCAAGGAGATGGACCTTTTCCATCTGCAACCCGAAGCACCGGGCCAGATCTTCTGGCACCCGAATGGCTGGACCATCTATACCCAGTTGCAGGACTACATGCGCCGTCAGCAGAAACGCGGCGGCTATGTCGAGGTGAACACGCCGCAAGTTGTGGACCGCAAGCTTTGGGAAGCCTCCGGCCACTGGGACAAATATCAGGAAAACATGTTCATCGTCGAAGTGGACGAGGAGCACGCGCGCGACAAGGCGATCAACGCGCTCAAACCGATGAACTGCCCCTGCCACGTGGAGATCTTCAAACAGGGCCTCAAATCCTATCGCGACCTGCCGCTGCGCATGGCCGAATTCGGATCGTGCAACCGGTACGAACCGTCGGGCGCGCTGCACGGCATCATGCGGGTACGCGGGTTCACCCAGGATGACGCGCATATCTTCTGCACCGAAGAGATGATCGCGGACGAGACCAAGCGGTTCCTCGACTTCCTGTCGAATGTCTACAGGGATCTCGGGTTCGAGAATTTCAAGGTCAAATTCTCGGACCGCCCCGAGGTGCGTGCGGGCACGGATGAACAATGGGACAAGGCCGACGAGTTGCTGAAAGCCGCCTGCGATGCTGCGGGCTGTGCCTATGACCTGAACCCGGGCGAAGGCGCATTCTATGGACCGAAGCTGGAGTTCGTTCTGACAGATGCCATCGGACGCGACTGGCAGTGCGGCACCCTGCAGGTGGACTTCATCATCCCGGAACGTCTGGGCGCGACCTATATTGCGGCGGATGGTGAACGGCACACGCCGGTCATGCTGCACCGTGCCTGCCTCGGATCGTTCGAACGTTTCATCGGCATCCTGATTGAGGAACATGCGGGCAAGCTGCCGTTCTGGCTAGCGCCGCGTCAGGTCGTCGTGGCCTCGATCACTTCCGATGCGGACGATTATGTCCTGGAAGTTGTCGAAACGCTGAAAGCCGCCGGTGTCCGTGCCGAGGCCGACATCCGCAATGAAAAGATCAACTACAAGGTCCGCGAGCATTCGGTCGGCAAGGTGCCGGTCATTTTGGCCGTCGGACACCGGGAAGTTGATGAGCGTACTGTCAGCGTCCGGCGCCTGGGTGAAAAACAAACGCAGGTACAGTCACTTGATGCTGTAACAAAAGAGCTGGCTCAGGCCGCAACCGCGCCCGACCTGCTGTAACATTCGGCGGCAATTCGCCCTGAATCCGGCCCCACATCCGGGGCCGGATTGAAACAAAATCTAATTTTCATTTCAAAAACAATTTGTTAACCTGCAAGAGGGCATGACGCTCTTTGACGGGGTTGTGAGACACGGGCTCGTGAATTCAACTATGAGCTTCAAGCCACTACCTTTGTCATTGTCGAACACAGACATACGCAGTCACTAAAAGGATTAACGAGATGTCGAACACCGCAAAAACCCTTGTCATCGCAAGCGCAGTCGCAGCCGCTGTTTCTGGTGCCGCAACCACCGCAACAGCGCAAGCGAAAGAGAAATGCTATGGCGTTTCGCTGGCCGGTCAGAACGACTGCGCCGCAGGACCCGGCACCACCTGCGCGGGCACCTCGACCGTAGATTATCAGGGTAACGCATGGACCTTGGTTGACGCAGGCACCTGCGCCGATATCGAATTGCCCAAAGCCGCTGATGGCGCGGCCCGCAAAGGTTCGCTGGAACCGCTCGAGCGTGATCTGCCGGCATAAGGCCAGCCACACGAGATTACCGGGGCGGGCAATGTCGCCCGCCCTTTTCGTCGTGATCAGGAAAAATGCTCATGCTGGATGATGCACTCAGATCAAACCGGTTGCCTGCGGCACCCGGTGTTGGCTACAAACCGCAACATTTTGCGCAAATCCTTGAACACGCGAAACCGGTGGCGTGGCTGGAAATCCATGCCGAGAATTATATGGGCGACGGCGGTCGCCCGCTGGCGCAGTTGCGTCACCTGTCCGAACAATTTCCCATTTCCGTTCATGGCGTTGGCCTATCCATCGGTGGCGAAACGCCGCTGGACCCGGATCATCTGGCCCGCCTTAAACATCTGATCGGCTGGCTGAACCCCGCCAGCTTTTCCGAACATCTGGCCTGGTCTACGCATGACAGTCACTTTCTGAACGACCTGCTGCCCCTGCCCTATACTGATGCGACGCTGGATCGCGTTTGCGACCACATCGATCAGTTGCAGGAAACCGTTGGCCGCCAGATGCTGCTCGAGAACCCGTCCAGCTACCTCGCGTTCGAAGAAAGCACATGGTCCGAACCCGATTTCCTGCGCGAAATTTCGCGTCGCACAGGCTGTGGCCTGCTGCTGGATGTGAACAACGTATTTGTATCTGCCACAAACCTGGATTTCTCGCCTCAGGGCTATATCGATGCCTATCCGCTGAACAAGGTCGGCGAGATCCATCTAGGCGGACATGATGAGGATGAAGACGATCACGGGCACCCGCTGTTGATCGACAGCCATGGGCGCGAAGTGGTCGATCCGGTCTGGGCACTGCTGGATTATGTTCTGGAGCGTTCGGGCCCGAAACCCGTTCTGATAGAATGGGATACCGACGTCCCCGAATGGCCCGTTTTGCGCGCCGAAGCCGAACGCGCGCAGTCAGCGCTGGACCGGGTTCCAGCATGAGCGTTTCTCAGTCGGTCTTCCATTCCGCGTTGCTGGATGCGTCTGTTTCGGTTCCCGACGGGTTGCTTGACGCGGCGGACCAGCCCGCCGGGCGCAGGTTCAGCGTCTATCGCAATAATGTCGCCGTCTCGTTGACCGAAGCGTTACATCAGGCTTTTCCCGTCATCGCCAAGTTGCTGGGCGCGCAGAACATGGACGGTCTTGCCGGGATGTTCTTGAGACAGCACCCCCCGTCTTCCCCGTTGATGATGTTCTATGGCGAAGCGTTCCCCGGTTTTCTGGCTGATCTGCCACAACTTGCGCATCTGGGATATCTGCCGGACATGGCGCGCCTGGAACTGGCTCTGCGCCGATCATACCACGCCGCCGACTGCACACCTGCGCCAGCTGACGCCCTGAATTTGTCACCCGAAGACATTATGCGATCGCGGCTGAGCTTTGCTCCTGCGATGCAGGTCATGCAATCGGATTGGCCGGTACACGCGATCTGGCGTTTCAATACTGAAGACAATGCCCCAAAACCCGAACCCGGCCCGCAAGACGTTCTGATTACGCGTCCCGAATATGACCCGATTCCGCATCTTTTGCCCGTGGGCGGCGCCAAGTGGATCAGCCATCTGCAAACAGGCGACACAATCGGTGAAGCGTATGAAAAAACGGCTGAAACCTGGCCCGAGTTCGATCTTGGAACCACACTGGCCATCCTATTGCAGGGCGGCGCAATAACCTCTGTGACTATTGAAAGGCTGGAGACATGACTGCTCTGATCTCAACCTACAACAACACGATGGAAAAGGTGGACCTGGCATCCAATTGGCTGACACCGACGCTGGCACGACTGGTGTTTGTCGCCGTCCTTCTGGTTTATTACTGGAACTCAGCGATGCTGAAGATCGATGGCTCGATCTTTTCGCCATCCGCAGGTGCCTTTGGCCAGATTTTCCCCAAGGCGGCCGAAGCCGTTCTGTATGATGTCAGCCAGATGACCTTTTTACAGCGTATCGTGATCTTCTTTGGAACCGTCGCCGAGTTCGTTCTGCCGGCATTGTTGCTGGTCGGGCTGTTCACACGCCTGGCCGCACTTGGCATGATCGGGTTTGTCTGGGTGCAAACCCTGACCGACGTAACGGGCCATAACGTTCCGTTGGGCAGCCTGTTCGACAACGCCATCTCGCTGATGGATCAGCGTGTGATGTGGACCTTCATGTTCCTGGTCATTGTCATCAACGGCGCAGGTCCAATATCGCTGGATCGGCTGTTGCGACTGAAGTGAACTAGAAATGAGCCTTGGGCTGGTCAGGTTTTCCCGCAGCCAGCCCAAACAGGCCGGCAACTGCTGCAAAAGCGACCGGGAACATCGTAAACGCGTTGAAACCAAAGGCATAGTACATCCCGACGGCCGACAGCAGCAGCAAGACGCCGGCGATCAGAGCACGGGCATGGGCCATGGCTCCGCCCGCTATGGCGAGCAACGGCGCAAGGATCGAAGTGGTCTGCACCAAAGTGGCGTTTTCGACCTGCTCGGCAACGCCTTCGATCTCGCCAAACCGGTTGACCAGTTCGACGTAGCCATAGCCGAAAAAGCCCACGACCATTCCGATCAGCCCGGCGATAACACCCAAGATCATTGCAGCGTTACGCATAATCTTCCCTTCTGTCTGCGCTTGAGCAGATAGTCATCCGATCACGCAACTCCAAGTGCCGTACGTGTTTCCGGCGTCCAGCCCAGCAACAAAGCCCCCCCGGATTCGATCAACGGGCGTTTCATCAACGTCGGGTAATCGGCGAGAAGCTCTTGCGCTGGACGCGACCGCTGTTCTTGGTCCAATCCACGCCACGTTGTCGAACGGGTGTTCAGCAAGGCTTCGCCGAATTGCTCCAGTGCCTGAGACAGCACCGAGGCCGGGACACCCTGGGTCCGGACATCCACAAACTCTGCATCTGGAATTGATTTCAACGCCTTACGGCACGTATCGCAAGTCTTCAAACCATAAAGGCGCATCTTACTTCTGTTCCTGTTTCTGCTTGGGATTTAGGCAAAATCACCGGTTTTCTTCGGTAATTCTTGATTTTTTACTTCACCGTGCAATGTTGAAAAAGACGAAACACGCAATTCGGGCCGTATCGTTTGGGCGAAACAGTGATGTGTTGCGGTTACGTCAACCACTGCCCCCACCAATTTGTGGGACAACGTGAAAGTAGAAGGAGACACGGGAAATGCCAACTGGCACCGTGAAATGGTTCAATACGACCAAAGGCTATGGATTTATTGCTCCCGATGAGGGCGGCAAGGACGTTTTTGTTCACATCTCGGCCGTAGAACGATCCGGTCTGACCGGGCTTGCTGACAATCAGAAGGTCTCGTACGAGTTACAAGACGGACGTGACGGCCGCCAGATGGCAGCTGATTTGAAGCCTCTTTAACCCCCCGCCAAGTGTGGGAAGATCAATAAGGTCGGCGGCCAATTTCAGGCCGCCGACCGTTTCAAAAGGTCCCAATCCTTACCCTCGCGCCGATTTCGCTCCGGCATGAGTGTGCTCGTCTTGTCCCATCGCAACGATACAGGACGTGCCGCTGGAATGGGTAACAACCATGGTTCAGTCACCCGATTTGCTGACCCAGACTTCCATGATCAACTCGGGCGCCTGCACCCCAGAGGCTGCACGGCTTGCACCGCACTGACGCTCGGGTTTCGAGTGCAATCTTGATGTGGGCTCGCAAATCACCTCGGCGATCGGGGATTTTGCAGGTGCGGGATTGGCCCGTATCATGCAGATCCCAAAAAAGCATACTGCACATAACATGCGGCCAGCGTGACAGCCGCATGGCACGATTTAAGGACCACCAACAGTTCGGAGACTTGCATCAACCCTGCCGGATCACGTCCTCGAATTCGCGCCATTCACGCGCTGTCATGCCAGAGTTTTCCTGCGTAACGGCCTCACCCGCCAGCATTCTGCGCAAGCTGTCGACCATCTGCGCGGATAGATTCACGGCACCCAGGCGGTAGTCTTCGAAGGCCCTGTAGGCAAAGGGAACCCAGTCTGCCACGATTTTGCACATTGTGTCGGCATAAACCCGAATCTCGTACTGGGCATGCGGGTCAGCGCGCAGCCGCAGGAAGTGGAACAGGTTGTGTAGATCGACCTTCCAGTACCATTGCGTGTAAACATTGGCGGGTAGGTTCATCCGCGCAAGTTCACGCGCCAGCCCCTGCTGCCCTTCCTGGCTGATCATGGCTTCGTAATTGTCATAGCACCGCGTGCTGTCGGCTTTGAGAATTTCCAATACACGCGCCGCTTCTTCGCCCTCCAGGGCTGAGCCCCGCCCCTGGTTGTTCACCTCGGACTGGGCCGCCACATGGTCGGGGGCCGGGATATAGAATTCGCGATCCAGAATGGAGTACCGCGCCGAGTATTCGTTCACATTGGCCGTACGATGACGAATCCACTGGCGGGCCACAAAGACCGGAAGTTTTACGTGCAGCTTGATCTCGCACATCTCGAACGGGGTCGAATGCCAGTGCCGCATCAGATAGCGGATCAGCCCCTCGTCATTCTGCACCGATTTGGTGCCTTTGCCATAAGACACACGCGCGGCCTGACAAATCGCGGCATCATCGCCCATATAGTCGATGACGCGGACAAATCCATGATCCAGCACCTGATGGGCCGTATACAGATGCTCCTCCATTCCCGCTGCGACGACGCGGCGTGTGGGATGCGATTGCGCGCGTTGCGCTTCGATCTCGGCCAGTTGGTCAGAAGACAGCGGCATGAAATGGTCCTTTCCAGCAATGAGTCGCCGCCCACTATATATCGGTAGATCAGGCACAGGAACCGCGATATGTGCGCCCAATTGCCCAAACGCACAATTGTTTGCCCTCTGCCCCTCGACACCTTGCCTTGGCGCGCTAAGCTGCAGCGCATCACCTGCACAAAAAAGGATGGCACGATGGGGCTGACTTATCTTCACACCATGGTCCGCGTGAAAGATCTGGAAAAATCACTGGCTTTCTACGAGCTGCTGGGACTGAAGGAAACGCGACGTTATGAAAGCGAAGCAGGGCGTTTTACCCTGATATTTCTGGCACCACCGGGTCAGGAAGATGCACCGATCGAGCTGACGTATAATTGGGATGGCGATGATGCACTGCCCAGCGACAGCCGCCATTTCGGGCATCTGGCCTACGGCGTCGACAACATCTATGAGACGTGCCAGCACCTGCAGGACAACGGAGTAATCATCAACCGCCCGCCCCGCGACGGACGCATGGCCTTTGTCCGCTCGCCTGACAACATCTCGGTTGAATTGCTGCAAAACGGCAATGCCCTTGAGCCGGCCGAACCCTGGGCAAGCATGGAAAGCACCGGCCACTGGTGATCGACAGATGCTCAATCGGGGGCCGGCCTTAGCGGCCCGCCCCACTCAGTGTGACGCTGGTTAATCTGCCAACCGCAGGACAGGGGCATCAGGCTCATTCGCGCGGTCCGCCTCATGCGCTCCCACAGATCTGAAATCTCGCCTCCGACGTAGCTGAAACGCTGGCTCAGTTTCCAGCTACTTCAAGACTTCCGCATTACCGGTTCCTTGTAACAACGGGCGCGATGGTCGAGGCCAATAACCATCGCGCCACCCTTTCGAATGAAGTGACATAGCTTGGAACAGCCAAACCAAATGTCTTTCGAAATCGTTACCTTATCACCCAACTGCCCAATCTGCTTGACCGGATGCAGCCCAAAGCCATCCAATTGATCGCTCTTGTATCGAAACCAGACCTTGCCCGATCCGGGCCAAGTTCTTCTGGGCAGACCTTTTTTGTTGCACAACGCACATTTCATTGTGAGAATTCAGAAGGCTGCACGGAGATCTGGAAGCAAGACACATTATTCAACGATTGACCCCGCTCACGAAACCGCCCGGCAACTGGCGCCACCAGAAATCCAGCGCAGGTTGTCATTGAGTACGAATTGGCGCTTCAGGGTCTACGAAACACCGCATGAGGAAGAGCTTAAAAGATCCGGGAAACCCGGACAAATTATTCTCAAAGGGAGGAACGTATAATGAAGAAATTGACATCTACGGCCGTCGGGTCGCTGATTGCCCTAGCTGCCTCCATGTCGGCGGCGCAGGCAGACAAGCTGACCTTCTATTGCTCGGCCCAGGAAGATTGGTGTCAACTCATGGCACGCAGCTTCGAAGATGCGACAGGCATCGATGTGAACATGACCCGGAAATCGTCGGGTGAAACCTTTGCGCAAATTCGCGCCGAAAGCTCGAACCCGAAAGGCGACGTGTGGTGGGGTGGCACGGGCGACCCGCACCTTCAGGCCGCCGAAGAAGGGCTGACAATGGAATACGTGTCTCCAATGCGCGACCAACTGCACGACTGGGCGATTTCCCAGGCTGAAAGCGCCGGCAACCGGACGATCGGTATCTATTCAGGTGCGCTTGGCTATGGTTACAACGCAGACCTTGTCGCGGCGAACAACCTGCCCGAACCTGCCTGTTGGAAAGACCTTCTGAAGCCCGAGTACAAGGGCCACGTTCAGATGGCGAACCCAAACTCATCGGGCACGGCCTATACGACGCTGGCCTCGATGGTACAGATCTTCGGCGAGGATGAAGGCTTTGAGTTCATGAAGGGCCTGCATTCGAACATCAACCAATACACCAAGTCAGGCTCGGCCCCGATCAAGGCCGCGGGGCGCGGTGAAAACACCATCGGTATTGTATTCATGCATGACGCCGTGAAGCAGGCTGTTTCAGGTTTCCCGATCAAGGTCGTGGCGCCTTGCGAGGGTACCGGTTACGAAATTGGCTCGATGTCGATCATCGAAGGTGCCCGCAACGTGGAAGAGGCGAAGAAGTTCTATGATTGGGCGCTGTCGCCCGAAGCTCAGAACCTTGCCCTTCAGGTCAACGCGTTCCAGGTTCCATCGAACAAAAGCGCCGAAACCTCGGAAAGCGCGCCTGACATGAGCCAGATCAAGCTGATCGACTATGATTTCAAAAAGTATGGCTCGTCAGACGAACGGAAGCGGTTGTTGCAGAAATGGGATGAAGAGGTTTCAGTTCTGCCACAATAAATGACTGACAAGACGACAAAAACGACCCATCCGGTCCTGATCTTTTGGATCATTGCCGGTTGGGTCGGATTCTGCCTGTTACCCTGGTACATGGTTGACGGCGGCCTGTGGTCGTTCGAATGGCTTTTTGACGGCTACCCGTTCGACGAAGATTATGCACCCGCAGCATTTCTGATCGGACAAGGCGAGAAGCTTTGGCTTGCACCGCTTGTGATTGCCCTTTTGCTGCCTTTGCTTGCACTGGGGCGCGTCAAATCCGACCCGCTTTATGCTCGCATTCTGATCCTGTCCGGCGCACTCGGCTTCGGCTGGCTGATTGCTCAGGGGTTCAGTATCGGCATCAGAGGTTTCAACTTCGATTGGATGGAAGCGTTTTTTGGTGAACTCGGCGACCGCCAGTTCGGCATGGGCTATGGCGCGATGATATGCGCATCGAGCTTTTTGTTCCTGCTGACCCAGGGCATCGCGGCACGAGGCGCCATCAACGGTGATGTCTTCGTCGTCAGCGCAATCGGAGGCGTGATCACCATCGTCACCGCCTTTGTCTTTTTCCCTATCGCAAAGATGTTGTTTGCCGCCTTCGTCACCGAAGATGGCGCCTATTCAATTTCGGTGTTCTTTTCAAAATTCTTCGATGACCGGCTTTGGGGATTGGGTTGTTTTTATGGGGCCAAGTGCGGCGCAGCCTGGAATTCCCTGTTCCTTGCCATCGTGGTCGGCTTCGTCACTACGATCCTGGGCCTGTGTTTCGCTTTGGTCGTGACGCGCTCGGGCTTCCGCTACAAGCGCGCATTGCGGGCCCTGACCGTTCTGCCAATTATCACGCCGCCCTTTGTGATCGGCCTTGCCCTCATCCTGCTGTTTGGCCTTTCCGGGTCTGTTACCCGCTTCATTGCCGATCTTTTGGGCACGCAACCAACACGGTGGCTGTACGGAATGCCCGGCATTCTGATCGCGCAGACGCTGGCGTTCACGCCCATTGCCTTTCTCGTTCTGATCGGCGTGGTGGAAGGCGTCTCTCCTTCGATGGAGGAAGCAGCCCAAACGCTCCGCGCCAGCAGATGGCAAACGTTCAAGACGGTCTCCCTGCCCCTGATGCGCCCGGGTCTTGCCAATGCCTTTCTTCTAGGTTTCATCGAAAGCATGGCCGATTTCGGAAACCCGCTGGTGCTGGGCGGAAACTTCGACGTTCTGTCGACCGAGATCTTCTTCGCAATCGTAGGCGCTCAATATGATCAGGGTCGCGCTGCCGTTCTGGCCATGGTGCTTCTGTTTTTCACCTTGTCAGCCTTCTACGCGCAGCGGGTCTGGCTGGGCAAGAAAAGCTATACCACTGTGACCGGTAAAGGTGACGCAGGAGTGCACCCATTGATGCCGACCGGCCTGTCTGTCCCGGTGTTGGTTGTCGCGCTTGGCTGGGCGCTGTTCACCGTCATCGTTTATGCAATGATCGTATACGGCAGCGTGGTCGAGTTGTGGGGCGTCAACAATTCATTGACCCTTAAGCACTATGTGACCGCCTTTTCTGTGCGTTTCGAAGAAGAAGGCATTCGCTGGACCGGTGCAGCTTGGGACAGCTTCTGGACCACCATTACAATCGCCGCCATTGCCGCGCCGCTGACTGCAGCCGTAGGATTGGTAACGGCATATCTGCTGACCCGGCAAAGCTTTGCGGGCAAGAACGCTTTTGAGTTCGGAACCATGCTGTCATTCGCGATCCCCGGAACGGTGATCGGTGTCAGCTACATCCTTGCGTTTAACGTCCCTCCTATCGAAATCACAGGTACGGGCGTCATCCTCATTGTCAGCTTCATCTTCCGCAACATGCCGGTCGGCGTTCGCGCAGGCATTGCCAGCATGTCGCAGCTTGACCGCAGCCTGGACGAATCCTCGCTAACACTTGGGGCAAACTCGTGGCAAACGTTCCGGCGTATCATTCTGCCGTTGCTGCGCCCCGCGATACTGGCCGCGCTGGTCTACAGTTTCGTGCGCGCCATGACGGCGATCTCTGCCGTTATCTTTCTGGTCAGCGCGGAATATGACATGGCAACCAGCTATATTATCGGGCGGGTCGAAAACAACGACTATGGTCTTGCCATCGCCTATTCGACCACACTGATTTTCGTGATGCTGTCGGCAGTTGCGCTTATGCAGTTGATTGTCGGGCGGACTCAGATCGGACGGCGAATGACCCAGTCGCGCACTAATGTTTAGGAGAGAATGACATGAGCCTGCAGTCCAAAGCCGCGCCGGTTCGGTTCGAATCCGTTACAAAAATGTTCGGCAAGGATGTGGTCGCCGTTGACAACATCAATCTGCATGTCGAGGCTGGCAAGTTGGTTACGCTGCTGGGTCCTTCCGGGTGCGGGAAAACTACGACCTTGCGTATGATCGCAGGGTTGGAAATGGCAAGCTCGGGCACGATTCTGATCGGTGACCGGGACGTGACCAAACTGCCTGCGACCGACCGCGACGTGTCGATGGTATTCCAATCCTACGCGCTTTTTCCGCATATGAGTGTATTGGAGAACGTCATGTACGGCCTGACGTTTTCGGGCTTTGCGAAGGACGAAGCCCGAAGTCGCGCCCTGAACGGTCTGGAACTGGTTGGCCTCAAAGGGTTCGACAGTCGTCTTCCGTCCGAACTGTCCGGCGGTCAGCAACAGCGTGTCGCCGTCGCCCGGGCGCTGGTTCTTGAGCCTCAGGTGCTGCTGTTTGATGAGCCGCTGTCCAATCTCGACGCCAAGCTTCGTCGTCAGGTGCGTGAGGACATCCGGGCCATCCAGCAAGACCTTGGCCTGACTGTCGTCTACGTCACGCACGATCAGGAAGAGGCTCTGGCGGTTTCGGATGAGATCGTCGTGATGCGCAACGCGGCCATCGCTCAGATGGGCACCCCGCGCGAGCTATATGATGCGCCCAACGACCGTTTCGTTGCAGACTTCATAGGCGAGGCAAACCTGCTTGATTGCCAGATCGTTGGCACGGATGGTGACACCGCCACAATCGAAATCGAAGGCTACCGCCATACGCTGCCGCGCCGTGGTTTGACACCGGGCGGCGCCACCATCGCCGTCCGACCCTCGCGTCTGGTGATCGGCTCTGATCTGGGTATCCCCGCTACCGTGGCCAAGGCGACATATGTCGGCGTCCGGATGGAATACACGCTGACTGGCATTTTCGGTCAGGCCTTTGCTGTTCACGACGACGTCGACGCACCACTTGAGCCGGGCGCTGAGGTCAGGATGAGTTTTGCCGATAAGGGGCCAGTGCTACTGCCCGATTAGATGCCGAAACTTCTGATCATCACACATCCCGAGGTTTCAATTGATCCGGGCATCCCGATCACGGATTGGGGGCTGAGTGCCGTCGGCCGTGATCGTGCAAGAGTATTCGCCTTGAATGGTGTTCTTGCGAATGTCACCCAGATTTGGACCAGCAACGAGCAGAAGGCCCGCGAAACGGGCGAGATCCTTGCCGCCGCTCGAAACCTGCGCCCGCGACAACATGCGGGCCTTGGCGAAAACGACCGCAGTGCAACCGGATTCCTACCCAGGGATGAGTTCGAAGCCGCCGCTGACGCGTTTTTTGCCCGACCGGAAACCAGCTATCGCGGTTGGGAAACAGCGGTCGAAGCGCAGGCGCGCATTCATCGGACGGTGACCGAGATTGTAGGAATGCACCGGGGTAAAGACCTGGCCATAGTCACTCATGGGGCGGTCGGAACACTATTATGGTGCGCACTTTCTGGCCGTTCAATTGACCGCCGTTACGATCAGCCTTCACAGGGTCATTTCTGGCAGGCAGATCTTTTGACACTCAGACCTCAGTCCGGGTGGGTCGCCTTTACCTAGAGGTCAAGAGTTCCACGCGTCCTCGGCGATCTCAAGCAAGGTCTCGAAGACATCTGGCGTGCCCACAATGACACGCCCTCCGTCCCGGATCATTGCATCTGCGTCCTGATCTTCGATTGTGCCACCAGCCTCCGCGACCAGCAATTGCCCGGCCAGACAATCCCAGGCGTTCATATGCTCTTCCACATAACCCAGAAGTCTTCCTGCGGCGACATAAGCAAGTGACAGCGCCCCGCTGGCGTTCCGGTGGAACATGGCCCCACGTTCGATCAGTTCTGCAACGACAGGCAGGACATGGCGTGTTTCGACCCGGTTTGAATATCCTACGGCTACGGTTCCATCCCGCAACGCCACTCCGGATGCGACGTGAATCGGCGTACCGTTCAAGGTCGCCCCCTCTCCGCGCGTTGCCACAAATGTCTCATCGACATTTGGTTCATGGATCACCCCGACCATGGTGCGCCCTTCAGCAACGCCGGCCAGAACAATGGTATAAGCCGGAATGCCGTTAACAAAATTCGTCGTCCCGTCGATGGGGTCTATCACCCAATCGAAGCCACTTTTCCCTTCGGTCGCACCATACTCTTCACCGAACACTCCATCCTCGGGCCAGAATTCCGCGATCCTCTGACGAATGAATGTCTCGACGTTCCTGTCCGCTTCGCTGACCCAGTCCTGAGCGCCCTTTTGGTCAACGACAAGATCGCCCCTGTCCGCAAAGTATTTTTTGGCGATTGCCCCAGCTTCTTTACAAACCGCAACAGCAAAATCGCGGCGTTCCGATAGTCGAGACATGGCCATTCCTTTTCCAGTTGAAAGACTGTTGCGCAAGTTCCCGCAATGGCCGGCACGCTGTCAACACCTGTTGCCAGCCGGGCTATTGATTTTTTAGCGCGCGCAAAGAATATGTAAAGCTACGATAAGATCAAGGCGGACAGTATCCGCAGGCAGACTGGCATGACCAAAATAAAGAATATGGAAGAGTTCGCGGCCCTCAGCGGGATTTCGCGACCGACGGTATCCAAGTACTTTCACGACCCCGATAGTGTTCGCCCGACGACACGGGCCCGCATCGAAGAAGCGCTGGAACGGTTTGACTATCGCCCCAATATCTTTGCGGTGAACCAGAACCGGAAGCTGACCAAGAATATCGGCATTGTCGTTCCCTATCTGGCCGATCCGTTCTTTGCCGAAATCGCGCGTTATCTGGAACAAAGCTGTATAGCGGCCGGGTATCGCCCTTCCCTGTTCAGCTCTCATGGCGAACAGAAGCTGGAAAACGAAATCCTGGACGGGCTGCAATCCCTGAAACCCGCCGGGGTTTTGCTGGCGCCATTGGGGCGGATTTCAGACCGTTCGGCGATCGAAAAGTTCTGCTCCAATGTGCCGACAGTTCTGTTTGACAGTAACCTTGATGGCCTTGGCGCGGCATTCGTCGGGTCGGACAATTTCAGTTTTGTCTCGCAAACTGTGGAATACATGACGCGCACAGGCGAACCGCCCTCGTTCTTCGAAATGCGGACGCCTGCCAACCCGAACGCCAACAAAAGACGCAAGGCCTATGTTGAGGTCATGGAGCGTCTCGGGTTTGAGCCACATATCATCAAGGTCGACGGCACGGGCTGGGCGTTTGAAGAAATTGGCCACAGGGGTGCACTGAAGGTTCTGGAAGAGCGCATGTTGCCAAGCGACTCGGTGTTATGCAGCAATGACCGGCTGGCCATCGGCTTTCTTGCGGCCTGCTACGAACAGGGGATTCGGGTCGGTCGCAAGGATGATTGCGCGCTTCGCCTGGCCTCGAATGACGACCATCCTTTCGCAAAGTTTACGTGCCCATCCCTGACAACAGCCGCGCATGACTATGACAATGTTGCCGGGCGCAGCGTCGAGACGCTGTTCGAACTCATTGAAAGTGGCGGGAAATTTGAAACGAGGACAGAGACGCTGTTCCCTGCAAGGCTTGTTTTAAGGGATTCTGCGTAGCTCCAATTTTTTTAACGCGCGTAAAGTTTTTATTGACGCCGCGACAATTTACGCTCTAACCTCTCTGCACGACATCCAAGCTCAGGGAGGACAGGGATGTATCTGAAGAACGCACTTCGTGCGGCGACTGCACTGACATTCGTCGCCACGGCAGCAGCCCACGCGCAATCCATCACGATCGCTACAGTGAACAATGGCGACATGATCCGGATGCAGGGCTATACCGACAAATTCACCGAAGCGACCGGGATCGATGTGGAGTGGGTGACGCTCGAGGAAAACGTCCTGCGTCAGCGCGTGACCACCGACATCACCACCAAAGGCGGTCAGTTCGACATCATGACCATCGGCATGTACGAGACGCCGATCTGGGGTGCAAATGGTTGGCTGGTGCCGCTGGACGGAATGTCCGCGGAATATGACGTCGACGACATTCTGCCCGCGATGGCCGGTGGCCTGAGCCATGAAGGGACGCTTTATGCGGCGCCGTTCTATGGCGAAAGCTCGATGATCATGTATCGTACGGACCTGATGGAAAAGGCAGGTCTGGAAATGCCCGAGGCACCGACCTGGCAATTCATTCGCGAAGCGGCGGCGGCAATGACCGACCGCGACAACGACATCAACGGCATCTGCCTGCGCGGCAAAGCGGGCTGGGGTGAAGGCGGCGCCTTCATCACGGTGACCGGAAACTCATTCGGTGCGCGGTGGTTTGACGAAAACTGGAAACCTCAGTTCGATCAGCCTGAATGGAAAGAGGCCCTGACCTTCTTTGTCGATATGATGGGTGAGTCCGGCCCCGCTGGCTATGCCACCAACGGCTTCAACGAAAACCTGTCGCTGTTCCAGCAGGGCAAATGCGGCATGTGGATTGACGCAACGGTCGCCGCTTCTTTCGTGACCAACCCCGATGATTCCACAGTCGCCGACAAGGTGGGCTTCGCACTGGCGCCCAATTCGGAAGGCGTGGACAAACGCGCCAATTGGCTTTGGGCTTGGGCCTTGGCAATTCCGGCAGGCACTCAGCAGGAAGACGCTGCCAAACAGTTTATCGAATGGGCGACCTCGAAAGACTACATCGAGCTGGTGGCCGAAAATGAAGGCTGGGCCAATGTGCCTCCGGGCGCACGGACGTCGCTTTATGAGAACGACAACTACAAGGCAGTCCCGTTCGCAAAAATGACGCTGGAGTCAATCCTGATGGCCGACCCGCAGAATTGCTGCGCACAGCCGACGCCCTATACCGGCATCCAGTTTGTCGCGATCCCGGAATTTGCGGGTATCGCCACTCAGGTAAGCCAGGAGTTCTCGGCAGTCTATGCCGGGCAGCAGACAGTGGACGAGGCCCTTGCCAAAGCGCAAGCCTTCACGGCTGAAGAAATGGAAGCCGCAGGATACTGAGGCATCCCTCCCCGGTGGGTGGGCAATGTCCCACCCGCCACTCTGACTTCCACAATTCCCGTTTTTCTCGCAGGCTATACTTACGCCTGAACAGAGAGGTCTTGCATCATGGCTACTCAACACTCCCGATCCGTTGCGCGCCTGATGATGGCACCTGCCGTGGTCCTTCTGCTTGGCTGGATGCTCGTGCCTCTGACGATGACACTGTATTTTTCCTTCAAGAAGTATCTGCCGCTGCGCGGCGGTGATCTGGGCTGGGTTGGTTTCGACAACTATGTCCGGTTCGTCTCATCCAGTTCGTTCTGGCCCGCGGTGCAAGCAACGCTGGTTATTGTCGGCGGCGTTCTGGTGATCACGGTTATTCTGGGCATTCTATTGGCGATGTTGCTGGACCAGCCAATGTGGGGACAAGGCGTCGTTCGGATCCTCGTGATCGCACCGTTTTTTGTCATGCCCACTGTGTCCGCGCTGGTCTGGAAGAACATGTTCATGGACCCGGTCAATGGCTTGCTTGCCCACTTGTGGCGCTTTTTCGGGGCCGAACCAATTTCGTGGCTGTCCGAGGCGTCGATGACCTCGATCATCATGATCGTGTCGTGGCAGTGGCTGCCTTTTGCGACGCTGATCCTGCTGACCGCAATCCAGTCGCTGGACAGTGAACAACTGGAAGCGGCCGAGATGGACGGCGCGCCGGTGCTGAAGCGGTTCTATCACATCATCCTGCCGCACCTCAGCCGCGCGATTACCATCGTGATCCTGATCCAGACGATCTTCCTTCTGTCGATCTTCGCCGAAATCTTCGTGACCACCGGCGGCGCGTTCGGCACCCGCACACTCACCTACCTGATCTTCCAGCGCGTTTTGGAAAGCCAGAATGTCGGCCTCGGATCAGCCGGAGGTGTTTACGCCATCATCCTAGCCAACATCGTTGCGATCTTCCTGATGCGCATCGTTGGCAAGAACCTGGACGCGTGAGGAGGTAAGACCATGGCCCGCGCCGTCACAACCCGCCGCAAATCGCTGAACACTGCCCTTGCATGGGCCGTCGGTTTGCTGATCTTCTTCCCGATCCTCTGGACCATCCTGACAAGCTTCAAGACCGAGGCGCAGGCGATCGCCAGCCCGCCGCTGTTCCTGAATTTCGACTGGACGCTGGAGAACTACGCGATCGTACAGGAGCGCTCAGACTACATGCGGTTCCTGTGGAATTCGGTTATCATCGCGGGCGGATCAACCATTCTGGGCGTGATAATCGCAGTGCCCGCCGCCTGGGCCATGGCATTTGTCCCCTCGAAACGCACCAAGGACATTCTGCTGTGGATGCTGTCCACCAAGATGTTGCCTGCCGTTGGCGTGCTTTACCCGATCTACCTGCTGTTCATCCGGTTGGGTCTGCTGGACACGCGCGGGGGGCTGGTCGTGGTTCTGATGTTGATCAACCTGCCGATCATCGTCTGGATGCTCTACACCTATTTCCGCGAGATCCCGGGTGAAATTCTGGAAGCCGCGCGGATGGATGGCGCGACGCTGAAAGAGGAAATCCTCTATGTCCTCACGCCCATGGCCATCCCGGGCATCGCCTCGACGGTTCTGCTGAACTTCATCCTGGCTTGGAACGAGGCGTTCTGGACCCTCAACCTGACCGCCGTCGACGCGGCTCCGCTCACCGCGTTTATCGCCAGCTATTCCAGCCCCGAAGGCCTGTTCTTTGCCAAGCTCAGCGCGGCCTCGACCATGGCGATTGCACCAATCCTGATCCTTGGCTGGTTCAGCCAGAAACAACTTGTCCGCGGCCTGACCTTCGGCGCTGTGAAATAAGGAACACGACACATGGGACGTATTCAACTCAAGTCCGTGACCAAAAGCTTCGGCGACGTACAGGTCATCCCCCCGCTGGACCTGACCATCGAGGATGGTGAGTTCACCGTCTTCGTCGGTCCGTCGGGGTGTGGCAAGTCTACCCTATTACGCCTGATCGCGGGGTTGGAGGATATCACGTCGGGTTCCATCGATATTGACGGATCGGATGCCACCGATGTCCCACCTGCCAAGCGGGGGCTGGCGATGGTGTTCCAGTCCTACGCCTTGTACCCGCACATGACTGTACGAAAGAACATCGCCTTTCCCCTGCGCATGGCAAAGCTGGATCAGGCCGAGATCGACAAACGCGTCGAAGGCGCGGCAAGTGTTCTGAACCTGAGCGACTATCTGGACCGCCGCCCCGGGCAGTTGTCCGGCGGGCAGCGCCAGCGCGTTGCCATTGGTCGCGCCATCGTACGCGAGCCGGCAGCGTTTCTGTTTGATGAACCCTTGTCGAATCTTGACGCCGCGTTGCGCGTCGGCATGCGGCTTGAGATCAGCGAACTGCACGAACGCCTAGCGACAACAATGATATACGTGACCCACGATCAGGTTGAAGCCATGACAATGGCCGACAAGATCGTCGTTCTTCAGGCCGGAGTGATCGAACAGGTCGGCACCCCGCTGGAACTGTATCGCACGCCACGCAATCTGTTTGTGGCAGGGTTCATCGGTTCACCCAGGATGAACTTTATCGAAGGCCCGGAGGCCGCAAGACATGGCGCGCAAACCATCGGAATTCGCCCCGAACACATAGGCGTTTCCGAGACCGAAGGAGAATGGTCCGGGGTCGTCAGCGTCTCCGAACATTTGGGCTCGGACACCTTCTTTCACGTCCACGAAACCGGTCTGGCTGAAACAATCACGGTCCGAGCAGATGGCGAGGTCGGTTTCCGCCACGGCGACCGCATCCACCTGACCCCGCGTGCAGATGTGATCCACCGGTTTGACGCGCAAGGCCTGCGGATCGAATGACACGTCTGGCAGGCAAAACCGCCCTGATCACCGGGGCCGCGCGTGGCATCGGGCTGGCCTTTGCCAAAGCCTATGTGGCAGAAGGCGCGCGGGTCGCAATCGCCGACATTGACAGCAAACGTGCGCAGGAGGCGGCCGGTGAAATCGGCGAAGCTGCCCTGGCCGTCGAGATGGACGTGACCCGCCAGAACAGCATAGATGACGCCGTCGCGCGAACAGCCGCACATTTCGGTCCGATCGACATTCTGATCAACAACGCGGCCATCTTCACTGCCGCACCAATCGTTGAGATTGAGCGTGCCGACTACAATCGTGTCTTTGACATCAACGTTTCTGGTGTGCTCTTCACGATGCAGGCTGTTGCGCGCCACATGATCGAACACGGGATCAAGGGCCGGATCATCAACATGGCATCGCAGGCTGGGCGAAGGGGCGAACCTTTGGTCGCTGTGTACTGTGCCAGCAAGGCCGCGATCATATCGCTGACTCAATCAGCCGGCCTGAACCTGATTTCCCATGGGATCAACGTGAATGCCATCGCCCCGGGCGTTGTCGACGGGGAACATTGGGACGGTGTGGATGCGTTTTTTGCAAAACACGAAGGCAAGGTCCCCGGTCAGAAAAAGCGCGAAGTGGCGGCCGCCGTTCCGTATGGCCGGATGGGCCGCGCCGAAGATCTGACCGGGATGGCGGTGTTTCTGGCCTCTGACGAGGCCAAGTACATCGTCGCTCAAACCTACAATGTCGATGGCGGAAACTGGATGAGCTGATGGACCCCATGGCGAACGCAAAACCTCCGGTTCGGGTGCGGCGCGACAGCCTTGAAGGCCTGCCGGCATCCGTCAGAACACCGGATTATGATGGCGCGGACCTGAGACCGGGCATCGTTCATATAGGTTTGGGTAATTTTCACCGTGCGCATCAGGCCTGGTATATCCACCAGTTGATGCAGCAGGGTCAGGCATTTGACTGGGCGATTATCGGGGCGGGTGTGCGAAGCTACGACGCCGATATGCGAAAGAAACTGCTGGCGCAGGACTGCCTGACAACACTGATCGAACTGGACCCCGAGGGAATATCTGCCGAGGTGATCGGCCCTATGATCGACTACCTTCCGATTCAGGATGGCAACGCATCTCTGATCCGCAAGATGGCTGATCCGGCCATCCGGATCGTATCGCTGACCGTGACCGAAGGCGGGTATTTTCTGGACGCCAAGACCGGTGCGTTCAACCTGAACCACGATGATATTCGCCATGACGCGGCAAATCCCAACCAGCCCCGCACCGCTTTTGGCGCCATTGTTGCCGCGCTCGGGCAGCGCCGGGCGAACGGTCTGAAACCCTTTACCGCGCTCAGCTGCGATAACCTTCAGGGCAACGGTGCGATTTTGCGAAACTGTATCGTTGGATTGGCCCGTATGTCCGACCCCGATCTGGCCGATTGGATAGACCGGAATTGCGCGTTTCCGAACTCGATGGTGGACTGCATTGTGCCCGCGACGACGGAACAATTAATATCGCAATGCCGCAACCTCGGCATCGACGACCGCGCGCCGGTCTCGCATGAAAACTTTCGCCAGTGGGTGATCGAGGACGATTTTTGTGACGGGCGGCCGCCGCTGGATGAGGTTGGCGTGACGCTGACCCAAGATGTCCATAGTTACGAGACAATGAAACTGCGCATACTGAATGGCGGCCACCAATTGCTGGCAAATGCCGGGGAAATTCTGAATGTCCCCACGATTGCAGATTGCATGCAGGACCCCGACATCGTGTCGTTTTTCCGCAAAGTTCAGGCCGAAGAAATTCTTCCCCATGTCAAACCTGTCCCCGGAACAACCGCGACTGAATATCTTGGATTGGTCGAGGGGCGTTTTTCGAATACCGCAATCCACGATTCGACGCGTCGGGTTGCGTTCGACGGATCATCACGCCATCCGGGGTTCTTGCTACCCTCGATGCGCGATGCGCTTGCAGCCGGTTCATCCCTGAACGGGCTTGCGCTGTCCCAAGCTTTCTGGTGCCGGATGTGCGCGGGGGTTCGCGAGAATGGATCCGAAATAGCCCCAAACGACCCTCACTGGGAGGACTTGAAAAAAACGGCGCTGGCATCAAGGGCCAATCCGCAACTGTGGATCGAACAAAGCCAGTACTGTGGTGCGTTTGGTCGAGACACTCCCTTCGCCAACGATTTCGCCCGCTGGCTGACCGCGATCTGGCAGCGGGGATGCCGGGCAGCGATAGCTGAGTATCTGGCTTCGACTCCCTCTCCAGACTGATCCGGCACCGAAAAAAAGGGGGCCCTCTCAAGCCAAATGGACGTAGAAAATAGAACCTGGCTTCGCTGTTTCCAGACGCTGGACAGCCCCCTACTCCACCTCAGGCCAAGTTCGTCTGGCAAAGCCGTTCCGAATGTTCAACGACCAAATCGGCAAGCTCCGGCCGACACGAACCACAATTCGTTCCAGCTTGAAGGGCGTCTCCGATTTCATCCACATCAATCAGTTTTTCGTCGTGAATTGCGCGGATTATGGCTTTTAGCCCGACGCCGAAACACGAACAAATCATCGGGCCGCAGTCTTCCAGTTCCGCTGATGACCGACCGGACAAAATCTGGTGTGGTGCGACCTCGGGCAAAGCTGCGAGATAGTCTCGCATCAGCGTGACCGGCTCAGAAGATACAAACAGCACCGCCAACAGGCGTTGCCCCTCTGAGAACGCAATTCTGAATGACCCGCGCCTTTGATCTTCTATCAAAGTAGACACGGCATCGGGCAGGCCGAACCATTCTCGGGCAGTACTCTCCCAATCCTCGGCAACATGGTATCCTGCCAGTTCCAGCCTGTAACCTTTGTCCGTCTTTGCAATCGCCCAATACTCCGACTTTGGCGATGGGCCCCCAACAGAGACTGCAAACCCGTACCAGGCAGCATTCATGCGCCGAACAGACACGGCCGTTGCCTTACTCTCCGGTTGTCCCGAGATGGGGTCCGTCACAGTTGGAATCAGCGCATCCACACGGGCCGCCGGGGCCGTTTCCCCCGTCCAGTGAATCGGCGCGAACACTTGGCCGGGCGCGACGGTGTCGGTGATGCGAAGTCGAAATATCCCAGTTCCGACCGAACTATTGATCTCGACCAAATCGGCAGAGCCGAGGTTCAGATGGCGCGCGTCCTCGGGGTTCACTTCCACATAAGGTTCGGCGAGATGAGCCGATAGACGAGGTGACAATCCGGACCGGGTCATCGTGTGCCACTGGTCCCGATTTCGCCCCGTATTCAAAAGAAATGGGTATTGCGTTGATGTTTTCGCAACCGGTGGCTTATGGGAAACGGGCACAAAACGTGCTTTCCTATCAGGATGGAAAAACTGACCGTCACCAAAGAACCGTCCGTCCGTTCCACCAGGTATCACCGGCCATCGCGTCGGGCTTAGTTCATTGTATTCTTCCTCCGTAATATCCGCGAGCTTTGAGACGTCAAAATCCCTGCCAAACGATTTAGCCACTGAAGACAACGCCGCGTATTCCCGAAAAATCTGCGCCGGAGAGTCGTAGCTGAATGGCGTTTTCCACCCCATGCGACGACCGACGTCCGAAAGGATATCCCAGTCTGCACGTGCCTGCCCGGGAGGTGCCAGAACGGCGCGCTGTCTGCTGATTGTGCGATCCGAATTGGTTACGGTGCCACTTTTTTCCACCCAGCCTGTCGCTGGCAACAGCACATCCGCAAGACGTGCCGTATCCGTCCGGACCGTCAGGTCACTGACAACGGTGAAGGGACATTGCTCAAGGGCTTGTCGCACGCTATCCGCATCAGGCATTGAAACCGCAGGATTGCTGTGAATGACCCAAAGCGCCCTGATCTGACCCTCTTTCACGGCACGAAACAGGTCCACTGCCTTAAGCCCCTGTTTTTCACAGATCTTCGGCGCGTTCCAGAAATGTTGAACGGCCGTGCGGTGGCTTTCATTCTCGATATCCAGGTGACAGGCCAGCATGTTGGCCAATCCACCCACCTCTCGGCCACCCATGGCATTGGGCTGACCGGTAACGGAAAACGGGCCCATCCCTTCGCGCCCGATCCGACCCGTCGCCAGATGACAATTGAGGATCGCGTTCACTTTGTCCGTCCCGCTAGAGGATTGGTTCACGCCCTGACTGAAGATGGTGACCACACGCTCGGTCCCGGTCCAAAGATCACAAAATGTCTCGATCTCTTCGGTGGTCAGGCCCGTAACTGTCGGGTCGTCCCGCTGCGCCGTTCTAAGCGCCTCATCAAAGCCGACAGTCTGCTCCAGAAATTCAGGCACGACGTGTCCGCCTTCGTGAATGCTGACCAGCAATCTGTTGAACAAAGCAACATCGCTGCCCGGATGCAAAGCCAGATGAAGGTCGGCCTGATCGCAGCTTGCTGTACGGCGCGGGTCGACAACAACGATCTTTGTCCCACGTGACTGTCGCGCCGCCAGAACGCGCTGGTACAAAACCGGATGACACCAGGCGAGGTTGGACCCGACCAGAACCACCAGGTCGGCCTGATCAATATCCTCGTAGGTACCCGGCACAGTGTCTGACCCAAAGGCGCGTTTGTGGCCAGCCACGGTTGAGGCCATGCACAGCCTGGAATTCGTATCGATATTGGCCGAACCGATGAACCCTTTCATCAGCTTGTTGGCGACATAATAGTCCTCGGTCAGCATCTGCCCTGACACGTAGAACGCGACACTGTCCGGTCCGTAGGCCTCGATAGTGGACAAAAAGCGATCGGCGACCAGTTGCAGTGCTTCGTCCCACGGCACATCCTTTCCAAATGCTTGCGGGGCCAGAAGGCGATGATCCAGCCCGACCGTTTCACCCAATGCCAATCCCTTTGAGCATAAACGCCCATGGTTCGCCGGATGATCCGGATCGCCGCGTACCGCCAAACCGCCGGCGCCATCAGGGCGCAACAGAACACCGCAACCAACACCGCAATAAGCGCAGGTGGACCGGATTTCAGGCAGCCCGGTTCCGTCCATCAGGCCGCACTCCGCCGGGTTGCCGCTTTGTCGTCCAGCAGGATACGACTGCCTTCCAGCCGCACCGGATAGGTGGTGATGCGACCATCATCCGCGCCCTGAGCCTCGCCCGTGTTCAGATCGAAGACCCAATTGTGCAAGGGACAAGTCACCGACTGACCATGCACGATGCCTTCGGACAGCGGGCCGCCCTTATGGGGACAATTATTGGTAGCTGCGAAGACTTCGGCCTCGGCAGTTCGGAAAATCGCTATGCAGCCGATATGAGTTTTTATCAGGCGCGCCCCGCGCAGTGGCACCTCATCGATATGCCCGACGTCGATCCAGCTCATTCCGCGGCCTCCAATGTGAAATCTGCAATCGGCGCGTAGGTTTGCGCCTTGTCCCGCACATGTTCGGCCCAAGGGTCCCTGCGGTAGATGCTTTGAGACAGCTCGAACCTTTCGACCAGAGCCGCGCGGTTTTCCAGATCGTCGACCACATGCCCCCTGATCCAACCCATGCCGACTTTGCCCATCCATTTATACAAACGATCCAAGTACTTGCCGCCTTCCCGATAGGCCTGAGTGACGGCCATCACAACCTCGATTGCTTCGTCTTCGGTTGGCACCTGGCACAGCAATTCGGTCTCTTTCACATCCATGCCGGCAGCTCCGCCGATGCTGATCTGAAACCCAGAGTCCACGCAAACCACGCCGATATCCTTGCAGGTGGCCTCGGCACAGTTGCGCGGGCAGCCCGACACGGCCAGCTTCAGCTTGTGAGGCGTCCACGACCCCCACAGGATTTGCTCAAGCTTGATCCCAAGCCCGGTGCTGTCCTGCGTTCCAAACCGACAATGATCGGTTCCGACACAGGTCTTCACCGTGCGCAAACCCTTGGAATAAGCATGGCCCGAGACCAGACCCGCCTTGTTCAGATCCGACCAGATCGCGGGCAGGTCCTCACCCTTCACGCCCAGAAGGTCGATCCGCTGGCCACCAGTGACCTTGACGGTTGGCACGTCGTATTTATCCGCCGCATCCGCGATGGCGCGCAGTTCTTCTGGTGTGGTAATCCCACCCCACATACGGGGCACCACGCTGAACGTGCCATCCTTTTGGATGTTTGCGTGCTTGCGTTCGTTGACAAACCGGCTTTGCGGGTCGTCCTGATACTCAAGCGGCCAATCGGCCAGCAAGTAATAGTTGATCGCGGGGCGGCAGACATGGCAGCCGTTGGGCGTGTTCCATCCAAGCTCCTGCCAGACGGCAGCCTGGCTTTTCAACTCCTGCCCTTTGATCAGGCGGCGCACATCCTCATGGGTCAGATCCGTGCAGCCGCAGACGGGTTGCGCCGTTGGCATTTGGAAGTCGTCGCCCAACGTGACTTGCAAGACTTGCTCAACCAGCCCCGTGCATGTGCCGCAGGAGGCACTGGCCTTGGTACTAGCGCGCACCGCGCCCAGATCGCCGGCCCCTGCATTGATCGCCTCGACGATGTTGCCCTTGCATACGCCGTTGCAGCCGCAAATCTCCGCCTCAAGCGGCAATGCTGCAACGGCTGAGAGAGGGTCCGCAGTGTCACCCCCCTGATAGGCAGGGCCGAAGATCAGCGTCTCGCGCATCTCTTCGATGCTGGTGCCGTCCTTGATTAGCCCGAAGAACCAGCTGCCATCGGCAGTGTCGCCATACATCACGGCGCCAACCAGACGATCTTCTTCGATCACAAGCCGTTTATAGACCCCGCGCGAGGGATCGCGGAACACAATATCCTCGCGCTCGGGGCCTTCGGCAAAATCGCCTGCGCTGAACAGGTCGCAACCGGTGACCTTCAACTTGGTCGAGAGGGTTTTCTGTGCGAATGCAGCGTCTTCCGCCAGCAACGACTGCGCTGCCACCTTCGCCTGATCATAAAGCGGCGCGACAAGGCCAAAGATTTCTCCGTCATGTTCGACACATTCGCCCACGGCAAAAACGTCCGGGTCCGAGGTCAGCATCTGGTCATCCACATGAATGCCACGCCCGGTGGCCAGACCGGCCTCCTGCGCCAGTGCCGTATTGGGGCGGATTCCAACTGCCATGACCAGCAGATCACAAGGCAACTCGGTCCCGTCATCCAGCAAAAGCGCGCGAACCTTACCGCCTTGCCCAATGATTTCCTTGGAGTTCGCCTGCAGACAGATCTTTATGCCTTTATCCTCAAGCGATTTCTTCAGCAGATAGCCGGCGGCCTCATCCAACTGGCGTTCCATCAGATGGCCCATGATGTGCACCACGGTGACGTCCACTCCGTGGGCGGCCATGCCTGCAGCCGCCTCAAGACCCAGCAAACCGCCACCGATCACAACGACCTTGTTGCCTGGGCCCATACCCATCATCTGCCGGGTGTCTTCCAGATCGCGATAAGCGATCACGCCATCCAGATCATGCCCAGGCAGAGGGATCATGAACGGGTTCGACCCCGTCGCGATCAACAGCTTGTCGTATGGAACATGGCCGTTCGCCCCTTCGACCACCTTCATCCCGCGGTCGATCCTGACCACCTTTTCGCCAAAGCGACAGGTGATCCTTCGCTCGGCGTACCAAGCGTCGTCATGGGTGACGATCTCTTCATAGGTCTTCTCACCCGACAGAACCGGGCTGAGCATGATGCGGTTGTAGTTTCCGCGCGGTTCCGCGTTGAACAGGGTGATATCGAACGCATCTGGTGCAGCATCGGTCAGGTGCTCCAGCACCCGGCCCGAAGCCATGCCTGCGCCTATGACAACTAGTCTTTGTTTCATGGTTTCACTCCGCTGCAATCGCCTTGGGGGCAGGCGATTTCGGCTTGGCGCCGTGTTCGTATTCTTCAAGGAAGTCCAGAACTTCCTGCCGGTAGGCGTAGTAATCAGGGTGTTCCAACAATGCCTTACGGGTCCTGGGGCGCGGCAGGTCGACCTCGGTGATTTTCCCGATGGTCGCTTGCGGACCATTGGTCATCATCACCACGCGATCGGCCAGAAGGATCGCCTCGTCCACATCATGGGTGACGCAGATCGCAGTCACCTTTGTGCGGGACCAGACCTCCATCAGGACTTCCTGCAATTCCCAGCGTGTGAGGCTGTCGAGCATCCCGAAAGGCTCATCCAACAGCAATAGTTTGGGCGACAGAGCAAAGGCGCGGGCGATGCCGACGCGTTGTTTCATGCCGTTCGACAGATCGGAGGCAGACTTGTCCATCGCGTCAGCTAGACCGACACGTTCCAGATAGTATTCGACCACATCTTGCCGCTCGGCCATGCTGGCCTTGGGGTAGACCTTGTCGACGCCAATTGCGACATTTTCCTTGGCGCTAAGCCAGGGGAACAGGTTGGGCGACTGGAACACCACGGCGCGCTCGGGATCGGCCCCTTCGACGTGACGGCCATCCAACTTGATCGCACCCTTCGAGATTTCGTTTAGCCCGGCAGCCATAGTCAGAACCGTGGACTTGCCACAGCCGGAGTGGCCGATCAGTGAGATGAACTCGCCCTTGTCGATCTTCAGATCGAAATTCTCAACCACGGTCAGCGGACCTTTGGGCGTCGGGTAGACCTTGTGCAGTTGCGAGAAATCGAGAAAGCGGTTCTCGATCATTCCTTTCTGTGCCTCGGCAACAGCAGTGGGGACTCCGTGGATTGGCGTGACATCGGGCAGGATGCGCGAACCTTCGACTTTGGCCTCGATACCCACATCCATGAGATACTTGGTGACGTCTGCACGCAGACGTTTGAAGGTCTCGTCGTTGTTCATCGCGCCCCGATCCCGTGGACGCGGGATCGACACGCGGAACTCCTGCCCCAAAGTCCCGTCCGGGTTCAGAGCGATGATCCGGTCGGCCAGGATGATCGCCTCATCCACATCATTGGTGATAAGGACACAGGTCTTTTTGTCGGCTTCCCAGATATGTTCGATCTCATCGGCCAGATTGGCGCGGGTCAGCGCATCCAGCGCCGACAAAGGCTCATCCAGCAGCAGAACTTCGGGGTTCATCGACAGCGCGCGCGCCACGTTAACCCGCTGGCGCATCCCGCCGGACAACTCCGCCGGGCGGCGCGAGGCGGCGTGGCTGAGTCCAACCATCTTGACGTAATCCGCCACTTTCTCGGCTCTCTCGGCCTTGCTTAGGCCAGGAAAGACCGTATCCACCGCCAAACCCACATTGCCGCTGACCGTCAACCACGGCATCAGCGAGTAGTTCTGGAAGATCACGCCACGTTCCGGGCCCGGCCCCTTGATCGGAGTGCCTTTGAACGTGACCTCTCCCTTGGTCGGCATATCAAGGCCGGCCATCAAATTGATCAGGGTCGTCTTGCCGGTACCCGAAAAGCCGAGGATCACCAGAAACTCGCCCTCTTGCACATCCAGATCGATCCCTTTCAGAACAACGGTCCGCGCGGTGCCTTCACCAAAGGATTTCGAGGCGTTCTTGAAGCTCAGAATGCTCATCTCGATCACCGGTTATTCGTAAAGGTAAAGAGGGATTGCAGCGCGTACATCACCCGGTCCAGCAAGAAGCCGATGATGCCGATGGTGAAAACCGCAACCATGATCTTGGCCAGAGAGCTGGACGAGCCATTCTGGAATTCATCCCAGACAAACTTGCCCAGACCGGGGTTCTGCGCCAGCATTTCAGCCGCGATCAAGACCATCCAGCCAACACCAAGCGACAGGCGCAGACCGGTAAAGATCAACGGCAGGGCCGAAGGCAGCACCAGCTTGGTGATCTTGGTATAGGTGTTCATTTTCAGTACCTTGGAGACGTTAACCAGGTCCTTGTCGATAGAGGCTACACCCAGCGAAGTGTTGATCAGCGTTGGCCACAGCGAACACAGGGTCACGGTGATGGCCGAGATCAGGAAGGACTTGGCAAACCACCCGTCATTGGTGACATAAACTGCCGAGACGATCATGGTGACGATCGGCAGCCATGCCAGTGGAGACACGGGTTTGAATATCTGGATCAGCGGGTTCAGCGCAGCGTTTGCTGTTGGCGACAGACCCGCCGCAATGCCAAGCGGGACGGCCACCACCGTTGCGATCAGAAACCCGAAGAACACGGTTTTGATCGAGGTCCAGATCTGCTGGTAGTAGGATGGCGCGCCCGTGTAAGCGACCTGCTTGACCTCTTCCGCGCGGCCCGCTTCGATCAGCTTTTGGTTTCGCTTCTCGACCATCGCCTCGAACTTGGCGCGTTTGGTGGCTTTGGCTTGCGCGTCCTCGTTCAGATTGACCATTTCCGCCCAAACCTGAGCCGGTCCGGGGACCGCACCCAAAGAGGTCTGCACCTTGGGGGCCAAAGTCGCCCACAGCAGCAGAAATGCGCAAATCGACAGAAGGGGGACCACCAGCAACCGCCAGATCTCGGTCATCTGGGCGCGCGGGTTGTCCCCCGCTGCTGCTTTCAGCACCGGGGTGGCCCAACTGAGGCCAAGGACCTGAAACCATTTGTCGGCGGCATTAATACGGGTAAAACGGCGGGCGCGGCGTTCCTCTCGGGCGGCGTCTGCATTCAATTCTGGATCGACCGTTGTCATCTGATGTGTCCTTGCGATGGCGGGGCACTTGTGAGCGTCGCGCCTGACCCAAGCCGGGCGCAGTGTTGCGGGGTTAGCCTTGCACGTCCGAACCGACGATCTTCTGATCGCCCTTCAGACCAATGGACAGACTTTCGAGGTAGGCGTTGGGGGTGCGGCCGTCATAGGCGATGCCGTCAATGATATCCTCGACCGGGGTCGGCGCCTTGTAACCGTCGCTGTTCCAAGGGAAGTCAGCCTCATTGGCCAAGCCCTCGTCGACCAGCAGGCGCGCGGCTTCCAGATAGATCTTGGGTTTGTAGACGGACTTGGCGACCTCGTCATACCAACTGTCCGGTTTTGCGTCGGCGATCTGACCCCATCGGCGCATCTGGGTCAGGTACCAGACAGCGTCCGAGTAGAACGGGTAAGTCGCGTTGTAGCGGAAAAACACGTTGAAATCAGGAACTTCGCGCTTGTCACCCTTCTCGTATTCAAATGTGCCGGTCATCGAGTTCGCGATAACGTCGTAATCCGCGCCGACATATTCTGGACGGCTGAGGATTTCGACGGCCTCGGGGCGGTTGGCGTTATCGTTTTCATCCAACCACATGGCGGCGCGGATCAAGGCCTTGGTCACGGCCAGCGTGGTGTTCGGATACTCCTCCGCAAATTCGGCGGTGATGCCAAAAACTTTTTCGGGGTTGTTCTTCCAGAGCTCATAGTCGGTGATGACCGGAACGCCGATGCCCTTGAACACGGCCTGCTGGTTCCACGGCTCCCCCACGCAGTAACCATAGATCGTACCAGCCTCGAGCGTCGCAGGCATCTGCGGCGGAGGGGTTACGGACAGGAACACATCCGCGCCAATCTGGCCAGTTACGTTCTCGGGGCTGTAGTAGCCGGGGTGCAGACCGCCAGCGGCGAGCCAGTAGCGTAATTCGTAATTGTGCGTCGAAACTGGGAAAACCATGCCCATGTTGAAGGGCTTGCCTTCGGATTTGTACTTCTCTACCACCGGGGCCAGAGCCTCGGCACTGATCGGATGCTGCGGGCGACCATCCTCCATCACCGGGATATTCGGTTTCATCTCTTCCCAGATTTCGTTGGACACGGTGATGCCGTTGCCGTTCAGATCCATCGAAAATGGCGTGATGATATGCGCCTCGGTCCCGTATCCGATGGTCGCAGCCAGTGGCTGCCCCGCCAGCATATGCGCGCCGTCCAGCTGCCCGTCGATCACACCGTCCAACAGCACTTTCCAGTTGGCCTGTGCCTCAAGCGTGACGAACAAACCTTCGTCCAGGAAATATCCCTGCTCATAGGCCACTGCCAACGGTGCCATGTCCGTCAACTTGATAAAACCAAAGGTCAGTTCATCTTTTTCCAGTTCAAGTTCGGCCAGAGCGGGAGAAACAAGCGCGGTAGTTGCCGCAAAGCTCAAGAACAGTTTCTTCATCACATTTCCCTTCGGTTCGGCCCAATCAGGGCGCGTGGCTGCCCGTTTGCCTTCGGGCACAAAAAAAGCCGCCGACACACACCGCCGGGAGGAGTTGGCGGTTGGTCGAGCGGCTTTGCTCTTGATAGATGCCCATGGACATGGGCGCATTCTGTCGGATGGCTCCGTTGCCTGCCGATGGCTTCAGTAAGCCGACAAAACGTGGTCGCGTCATCTGTATTTTGAAGGATGGCTGAAATTTTTCCGCATTGCAGCATTGCGCGATGCTGCAATGCGGAAAAAATGTGCACACCTACTCGGAAGGCTCGAAAATACGTCGATCGAAGAAGACATTCCGAGATAGAATCAGGCTGCCCTTGGCTGATGCAACTGCCATTGGTTCCGGCAAGGCACCTTCCAGTTTCTCGGACGCACCCGGGGTCTCAATTCCTGATCGATGCATCGCTTGACGGTACAAGTCGCTCCGAAAGACCTTGGCTGCTGCATGTTCGGCAGCACCAACTTCAAGGCCGTTTCGCTTCGCCATTTGATGTGCAATCCACTTGGCCTGACTGCGCCACGGAAAAGTTGCCGCGCCTTCAAAAAACTCTACAAACCCCTCAACATGGCGGTGTTCTCCACTTGGAGAGATCGCAAATTCCCCCATCAAGGCGCGATCGACCAGTTCCGGGGACACATTCAGATAGGCTTTGCGCGCCAACATCTCGGACGCCGTAGAACGGCTGTCGGGATTGGACAACCACCGCCCGGCACGCCAAACCGCGCGCATAAGGCTGCCCAGAAGATGTGGTTCGGTCTGGGCCCAATCGTTTCTGACGGCCAGCACCTTTTCCGGCGCGCAATTCCAGATTGCCCGACCGGGCAACAGCAAAGCCCCAAACTGGTCCTCGACAGCAAACGACCCCCAGGGTTCCCCAACGCAGAACGCATCAATCTCTCGTGCAGCAAGCGCCTGCGCCATCAAAGGTGGAGGAACAGTACGGATCTCGACGTTTTTTGAAGCCAGCTCGGTTCCGGCCACCCAATATCGCAGCAACTCGACATGCATTGAAAATGGAAACGGCACCCCGAAGATCAGAGTGTCGTCGGCGGCCTTTGCGAGTGCAGCGCCGGCAGCTTTTGCATCGATGAAGTCGAAACCATATCCCTGATCCACCAACTTCCGGGCCAGTTGTGCGCCAACTCCGACGACATTGCCATTCAGCGACAGAACGGAAACAGCGGATATCGGGGTCGTGATCCCACCCAGCCCAAGTGCTATTGCGACAGGGATCGGAGATAATAAATGTGCAGCATCGACGTGCCCAAAAGCCAACATGTCGCGCAACGAAGACCAGGACGGTGCGGGACGAAGATCCAGCGAGATCCCTTCGGCGTGGTCAAAGCCCATCTCGCGGGCGACAACCAAGGGGGCAGCATCCACCAAAGGCATATAAGCAACCGGGAGCGTCACGGTTCTCATGACAACAACCCCGACGCCGTCACCAGTGCGTCGGCCACTTCGGCCACCCGACGGTTTTGATTCATGGCCGTCTTTCGTAACAGGGCGTAAGCTTCATCTTCCGGCACGCCTCTGGACTTCATTATCAAGCCTTTGGCCTTGTCAATCACCTTGCGCTCTTCCAAGGCGCGGCGCGTTTCCGCCAGTTCCACGCGAATTTGGCGCAGGACCTGGAACCTGGCGATTGCAATATCCATCACTGGCTTGATGCGGTCGGCCTGCAATCCATCCACGACATAAGCCGACACTCCGGCCTCGACCGCTGCCCTTGCCAATCCCCCTGCCGCGCCGGACACGAACATCGCAACCGGGCGCTCCAACGGGCCGGACGCGACCGTCAGTTCCTCCAGCATATCGCGGGACGGATTGTCGATATCAATCAACACAATATCCGGGTCGTGGGTGGCAATCTTGCGCGCCAGGCCCGAAACATTGCCGATCACAAAGACATCTACATCCCCATACGCTTTCAAGGCGTCAACTATAGCGAAAGCGCGGTCGTGGTTCTGCTCGACCACAACGACGGTCAGGTTTTGGCTCATGACTAGTCAACTGAGCTCTGCCCACCTCAACCACAATTGGAAAGTCCTCCACCCCTTCCTTCGGCGGCAGAATTGCTCAATTATTCAGCGATCATTGGCGCTATGCAAAGATACAGGGCAGATTGACTGACATGTCGGCATGTCGAATTGTTCTGCGGATCAATTTGTTGGACAGGTCCCGCAAGCGCTATGGACTGCCAAATGTGTCAATCTCTCAGTACCCGCTTATTGAATGCAGCCCCTGTTCAGACAAACCTGTTTACATAGTTCTCCAGGATTTCCTGATGTCCCGATTGCGGCCTCGGATAAATGTTCTCACGCAAAACGCGCGCAGCAATCTCTTCCAGACCGCTATCCAGCATCGTCGCCGCTGAAGGCGTGTTCCAGCCCGAGTAACGCTTCGACAGCTCAGCTTCCAAACCGCCATCTTCAATCATGGCGGCAGCGGCCTTCAAACCCCGGGCGCAGATATCCATTCCCCCGACATGGGCAGCCACCAGATCTTTTGCATCAATGGACTGGCGTCGGATTTTTGCGTCGAAATTTGTGCCTCCGGTGGTAAAGCCGCCGGCCTTCAATATGTAATAATAAGCCAAGGCTACTTCCGGCGTGTTATTTGGGAACTGGTCAGTGTCCCAACCCGACTGGTAGTCGTTGCGGTTCATATCGATCGAGCCCAGCATTCCCTCGGCTGCGGCCACTGCAATTTCATGCTCAAAGCTGTGCCCTGCAAGGATCGCATGCCCCTGCTCAAGATTTAGTTTCACCTCGTTCTCCAGACCGTATTTCCTGAGGAACCCGATACAGGTTGCCGCGTCATAGTCGTATTGGTGTTTGGACGGCTCCTGTGGTTTGGGTTCTACCAGAATGGTGCCCTTGAACCCGATCTTGTGTTTATACTCCACGACCATATTCAGAAACCGACCCATGTGGTCCAGTTCGGTTTTCATATCCGTGTTCAGCAGGGTCTCGTACCCTTCGCGCCCGCCCCAAAGTACATAGTTTTCACCACCGAGTTTGTGGGTCGCGTCCAGGCAGGATTTCACCGTTGCCGCCGCAAAGGCAAAAACGTCGGGGTCAGGATTGGTGCTGGCGCCGGCCATCCAGCGGCGATGGCTGAACATATTGGCCGTGCCCCAAAGCAGTTTCGTCCCGGACACCTGCATCTTTTCGCCAATGTAATCCGTGATTTCTTCCAGAGTTCTCAGGTTGTCGGCAAAATTTCCCTGTTCGGGCCGGATGTCGGCGTCGTGCCAGCAGAAGTAGGGCTGGCCAAGAACTTCGAACATTTCGAAAGCAATATCTGCCTTCAAACGAGCCCGCCCCATATCATCCTGAGGATGCCACGGGCGTTCAAAGGTAGGACCACCGAAGGGGTCTCCGCCCTCCCACGCGAATGAGTGCCACCAGGCGACTGCAAACCGCAGATGATCTTCCATGCGTTTGCCCATGACCATCTCGTCCGGATCATAGTGCCGGAAGGCCAGCGGGTTTGTGCTGTCCACGCCTTCAAACCGGATCCGCTCGATCCCTTCAAAAAATCCGCTTGGCATTTCTGCCCCCTACTCTGCTTTTTGTTCTGGCTTCTTGCCGAGAATGATCATCGACAGAAGGTCATCATCGGTGACTTCTGCGATATCGACCGTTCCAACCAATTTCCCATTCTTCATGACCGAAGCGCGATCACACAGCTCCATAACGGCATGAACATCGTGATCGATCAGGAAGATACCGATACCTTGCGCCTTTAGCTGGTGGATCAGATCCGCAACCATCTGCGTTTCATGCGGCCCAAGAGCCGCTGTTGGCTCGTCCATAATCAGAATACGTGCGTTGAAGTAGACGGCCCGGGCAATTGCCACGGATTGTCTTTGCCCCCCCGACAACGCGGAAACCGGGTCATTGAACTTCTGAAAATTGGGGTTCAGCTGCGCCATGATCTTGCGGCACTCGGCCTCCATGGCTGCATCGTTGACCAACCCGAAAGGCGTCGTCATCTCGCGCCCCAGGAAAAGGTTCGACGTTGCATCCAGATTGTCGGCCAAGGCGAGCGTTTGGTAGATCGTTTCGATGTTGTTCGCGCGGGCATCACGGGGGTTTCCGATCTCGACACGTTTGCCGTCGATCAAAATTTCGCCCTGATCCATTTGATAGGCACCGGACAGAACCTTGATCAACGTGGATTTCCCGGCCCCGTTATGTCCGAGCAAACCAACCACCTCACCGGGGTAGAGATCGACTGACACATGGTCGACGGCCTTGATCCCGCCGAAGGAGATCGAGATATCGCGCATCTCGACCAATGGGGGCGCGCCAGATCCGCGGCCAGCATTGGTTGGTGTTTTCTGCGTGTCCTGAGCTTGCATCACTTTGCCCCCAGTCGCTTGCGGTAGACGATGTCGATATAGACGGCCAGTACAAGAACGCTGCCGACCACGATGTTCTGAAACGGTGCATCGACGCCAACCATGGCCATGCCAGATTGCAGCGCTTGCATGATCAATGCGCCAAGGATCGCGCCGTATATGGTGCCGATGCCACCGGACAACGCGGTTCCACCGATGACAGCAGCGGCAATGACCCTCAGTTCATCCAGCGTGCCAATGTCGTTCGAATGGTTTGCAAGGCGCGCCGAGGCGACCACGGCCGAAACAGCGCACAGAAAGCCCATCAGTGCAAATATCTTCACGGTCAGCAGGCGTGTATTGATGCCCGAAAGCTCTGCCGCATCCGGGTTGCCACCAGTGGCAAAGATGTAGCGCCCGAACCGGGTTTTTCGCGCCACGACGGTCAGCGTAACCGCCACGATGATCAGGATGAGGACAGAAATCGGTATGCCGTATCCGACGACCAGCCCTTCGGGCATCGTCTCTCCGCGCGCTTCGAACATGCGCTGCAATCGGCGCGTCGGAATGGCGTAGCTGTTGACGATGTAGACATAGCCAAGGATGGAAATTGCGATTATTCCGGCCAGGGTGGCCTCGGCCCAAACGGGCTTAACGGGGAAGCCATGCGCGGCTTTTGCGCGACGGCCGCTCCACAAGGCCCAGATGGCGATCCCGGTGGCAAACAAGCCAAACAGCCAGCTTGTCGTTGCCCCCAAGGTTCCGTTGGTTCCGCCAAACATCAGGAACGTACTATCCAGAGGGCCAATGGTCTGGCCGCTGGTCAAGTACCACGCCACATTTCTCCAGACCAGAAACCCGCCTAGAGTGACGATGAAGGCCGGTATCGTCAGGTACCCGACCATCCAGCCGTGAAAAGCACCGATTAATGTGCCGACAAACAACCCCACGACTATGGTAATCGCCCAGGTTGCCGGGTTGTTCAAACCCATCCCGAGGATCTGTGGCAAAAGTTCGGTTTGCGTCATTGCCATCACGGCCGAAGTCGTTGCCAGCAACGCGCCGACCGACAGATCAATGTGACGCGTGACGATTATGAACACCATCCCGCAGGCCATGATTGCCACCGAAACCGTCTGAATTGACAGGTTGAACAGGTTGCGAGGTGTCAGGAACCGCCCATCGGTGACGATGTTGAACCCGATGCACAGGATGACAAACGCGCCGATCATTCCCAAAAGCCGCATATCCAGTTCCAATTGCTGGAACAGGCTGGGTTTCGCTTTTTCAGGTACCGGCTGAGACGAAGTTTCGGTCATTTCCGATCTTTCATAGTCAGCAATAGTCCCCGGCCCCCCAAAAGGGCCAGGGACTTTAGGTTTTAGTTACAGGGGGCCGGGCCGTTTTCGACGCCCTGGCACAAGTCTTCCAGCGGAATCCATCCGGCTTCCACCACGACAGTCAGGTTGTCTTTGGTGATCGGTACCGGCGCCAGGAAGACAGAGTTCATCGCAGTGCCACCTGGCGAAGTCCAGCTAACTGCGCCTTCAACATCTGCAGGACTTGTGCCACCGCTCAGCGCCAATGCGATTTCACCAGCCGCTTTGCCCAATTCACGGGCATCTTTCCAAACCGAAACGGTTTGAGTGCCCAGTGCAACCCGGTTCAGCGCTGCGTGGTCGCCATCCTGACCCGACACCGGAATGCCTTCCATGCCCTGTGCCGTCAGGGCCGCAACAACACCGCCTGCAGTTCCGTCATTCGAAGCGACAACCGCATCCACGTTGTTTTCATTTGCGGTCAGGATCTGCTCCATGTTCCGCTGTGCATTCGCAGGAAGCCAGCCATCCGTATAGGCCTCGCCGACGATCACGATATCGCCACTGTCAACGGCCGCTCCGATGATTTCTTGCTGTCCGCCCCGCAGGAAGTCAGCGTTCGGGTCGGTCGGCGAACCTTTGATCATGACGTAGTTGCCCTTGGGCATGGCCGCAAAAACGGCCCGGGCCTGCATTCTGCCAACCTCGACGTTGTCAAAGGTCAGATAAAACGCACGGTCGTCCTCGATAAGGCGGTCATAAGCAATGACCGGGATGCCTTCGTCAGCTGCCGCCTGAACCGCCGGTCCGATAGCCTGTGCATCCTGCGCCAGAATGATAAGGGCGTCGACACCCTGGGCGATCAGGCTTTCGATATCCGAAAGCTGCTTTGCGGAAGACGATTGCGCATCTGCCGAAATGTACTCGGCGCCCCCTGCTTCCAGCGCCGATTTGATGGCCGCTTCGTCCGTCTTCCAACGCTCTTCCTGAAAGTTGGACCAGCTTACACCGACCACCGGCTCTGCGAATGCAACCGTGGCCAGCATAGTGGCCGCAGCTGAAAAGCTGAGAATTCGTTTCATGATTTCCTCCCATATGCCGAGCCATCGCTTCTCGATTCGCGGCTCTCACAATTTTGAATAGCATATTTATTTCAGCCGGTAAAATATTTACTCTATTAGACGAACTGAAATTCAAATAAGTTGAGCCAACGGTGAGATTCGCGAGGACAAGATGCTGAAAAGCAAAGCCTCTCCGGTTTCTTTGGAACAAAGAAATGCAACCCGGCTGCGGGTGTTGGAGCACATCAGAACAAAAGGATCCGTCTCTCGGATCGATATCGCTTCGGCCCTGCAAACCAGCCCTGCGACGGTAACGGCGGCGACGGCAGATCTCATCTCGGCCGGATTGATCAAAGAAACCCAAAGCGAAGCGCAGCTCAAATCCGGGAAAAGAGGCAGGCCAAGGGTTTTGCTGCAATTGGACGGCCAATCTTACCTTGTCGCAGGGCTCAAGGTCGCGCGTCAGGTGATCTCGGTCATTCTGGTGGACTTCCAAGGCAATGAGGTGGCTTCACACAAGTATGCGCTGGAATCCGCCAGAATGTCGTCGACGGATTTTGTACTGGCGATCCGCGAGGCTCTCGAGGCGACTTGCGGAAAGATTGATGCCTCTGTTCGCGACCTTGCTGGCGTCTCAATCGGGGTGGCTGGTCTCGTTGATGCCAGGGGAAATTTCGTGCACTGGTCATCTTCGATTGCCGAACGAAACATCGATTTCAATCGCCTGCTGTCAAAAGAGCTGTCCTGCCCTGCTTTCGTGGATAACGACGCTAACCTTGTCGCGAAGGCCGAACAGTTGTTCGGACTTGGCAAGGGGCTGAGCAACTTCCTTGTTGTCACGATCGAACATGGGGTCGGTCTGGGTATCGTACTGGACGGAAAGCTATATCGAGGAGAGCGCGGCTGCGGAGCTGAGTTCGGGCACACCAAGGTACAGCTTGACGGCGCATTGTGCCAATGCGGTCAACGTGGATGTCTGGAAGCCTATGTCGGAGATTATGCCCTGATCCGTGAAATGACGGTCACAGGTCATTCCAATGAAATGCAGGCTGTTTCCGACATTCATGATCTGGCCGACTCTGGAGATGAAAGAGCGTCTTCCGTGTTGGCCCGTGCCGGTCAGATGTTTGGCCTTGGGGTTTCCAATCTGATCAACCTTTTTGACCCAGAATGCATTATCGTCTCGGGCACGCAAAAAAGCTTTGAGCATCTGTGTTCAAGCGAGGTTATGACCCGCATCCGAAACGGCGTCGTGAATGTCGATGCGCCGTTGCCGGACATCAAAGTTCACCATTGGGGCGATTTGATGTGGGCCAAAGGCGCCGCAGCATACGGAATCGAACAGATTTCGATCCTAAAGGTCAAGGAACTCTCGGCAAATGCGTCCTGAGTTTGCTGCCCTCGTGGTTCTTGCCACCACTGCAAATGCCGGGCCGAACGTGCCCGAGTTCGTTGGCATCGAGGTGCCGGAACATATTTACGATGGCGGCTGGGAGCATTTTGTCGGCGGCGGTGTCGCCGTGTTCGATTGCAACGGAGATTCTTTGCCCGAACTGTTCGTGGCCGGCGGATCGAACCGGTCGCAACTGTTCCACAACACCTCGCAGGGCACGATTTCTTTTAAGGTCGAGACGCCTGATGAATTGTCCCTGACCGGCGTAACCGGCGCGTACCCGCTGGACATAGACAGCGACGGTCTGATGGATCTGGCGGTTTTGCGTGTTGGTCCGGACCTTCTTCTCAAAGGCCGCCCAAATTGTCGGTTCGGCCCTTTTGATAACCTTGGCTTCTTGTCGGAAGACCACTGGACCACAGGTTTTTCAGCCACTTGGGAAGATGGGCAGTCCTTGCCGACGCTGGCATTCGGGACTTATGTTGATCGGTTCGATCCCGACGGCCCTTTTGAAACTTGCGGACCTACCCTCCTCTACCGCCCCCATGGCAGCGGCTACCAGCAGCCGCTGCACCTTGAACCCGGCCACTGTTCGCTTTCAATTTTGTTTTCCGACTGGGCCCGGACCGGACGCGCGGACCTTCGCGTCAGCAATGACCGCCATTACTACGTCAGGGGTGGACAAGAGCAATTGTGGGCCATGGAAGCCGACCCGCGGTTGTATGATCTGGATGAAGGCTGGTTACCTTATTCGATCTGGGGAATGGGGATCGCATCAAGGGATCTGACCGGCGACGGCTTTCCCGAAGTTTATCTGACGTCCATGGGCGATCAGAAGCTTCAGGTTTTCGACCCAAGCGCCAACGGCCCGACCTGGCGCGATGCGACCTACGAAAAGGGAACAACAGCCCATAGACCGCATAGTGGCGGTGACGGAAGACCGTCGACCGGGTGGCACGCTCAATTTGGCGACGTCAACAACGATGGTAAGGACGACATCTTCGTTGCGAAAGGCAATGTCGAGCAAATGCCCGACGCCGCGCTGAACGATCCCAACAACCTGCTCATGCAAACCCCGGAAGGTCAGTTCGTCGAAGCCTCAGTCGATGCCGGGGTGGCGTCGATGGCAAAGTCTCGCGGTGCGGCCATGGCAGATCTGAACAATGACGGAAGATTGGATCTGGTGGTCGTCAACCGTGGTTCGACACTCGAAGTCAGCCAGAACATCTCGCAGGGTGGCAATTGGCTGTTGGTTGATCTTACTCAGGACCAATCTAATCGAGCCGCGATAGGAGGGTTTGTCGAACTCAGAACCTCGCAAGGTGTTCAGACCCGCGAAATAACAGTTGGCGGCGGTCATGCCGGAGGCATAGCCGGGTTCCATCATTTTGGCCTGGGGAATGAGGACCGCGCACAGATTCGTGTGATCTGGCCGGATGGAAAGAAAAGCAAGTGGCTGGAAACCCACGCCAACCAGATCTTCCGAATTCGGCGTTAGTTACTTGTCAATGGGCAGGCCGCTGGGGACCTGATCGGGCACACCGAGCCGCTCCGCCGGATGTTCAAGGCTTGCCAGAAAGCTCAGCAGCGCCTCAATCTCTTGATCTGTCAGGGTGATTTTCGGCAAGCTGGTACTTTCGGCAATCGCATCCACATTTTTCTGGTCCAGCATTGGATTTTGATCTTCGGAACCCGGGAAGTCTGGCAACCGGGCCATTTCAATCGAGTAGTTTTTCAATGACGTCACCGGATCCAGATGGTGGCGCACCATGTCCTCAAGACGGGCAAAAGCTCCGTTATGTCCATACGGAGCAGTCAGCGTCACGTTACGCAGTGAGGGTGTTCGAAAAGCGAATGTATCCTCCGCGCGACCAGTCACGCGGAGACGCCCGTCGTCCCGATTGTGGCTCTCAAACCACGCCGCTTTTCCGGGGCCGATTTGCGGCATCGCGATTGAATGAAACTGGTGATCCGTCTGGAACCAGCCCGAGTGGCAGTTGCTGCACTCAGCCTTGCCGTAGAAAAGGCTCATGCCGAATGTGGCCTTTTCCGACAACTCACCTTCACCTCTCATCGCGCGATCGAACGGGCTGTTATCCGCGCGCCACTCGAACGCGATGAAATCCGCGATTGCGTTGGCAATATCCGTGAATGTGATCTCTTTGCCCGGCGTGATCTCATCGAACCTTTGCCGGTACTCCGGAACAGCCGCGACACGGGCTGCAATCAGATCCCATGCGCCGCCTGGTTGTGTCAAAAACCCAAGTCGCACCGCTTTGCTGACGTCATTCTCGGAATAATGACCACCCATTTCGTCCGCCGACAAAACTGGAAACATGGCTTGTGCCGCCAGTGCCGACTGGAAGCCGGGCCTCATATGCGTTCCCAGCGGCGTCCTGATGCCATTGACTTGGCTCGGGTCCGTCTCAAGCCGCCCGTCATGAAAGAACGTCGTGAACTCAATGGCTCCGAGGTTCCAAAGACCTGGCGAGTTTCGCGGAATTCGTTGTTCGGGCGTGTTCAGGGGATCCAGCGTGCGATCCGTACCCAGCCCTATTCCCCCTTCCCCGATGCCAAGGGAAAGACCATCTGACGTACCCAGCCTGGGATGATGACAGGTCGCGCAACTGATGTTCTTGTTGCCCGACAAGATCGGGTCGTAGAACAGAAACCGCCCCAACTCGACGCTGTCGAAATCAGGATCAAGGAACTCCGGCCTCGGCCCAAGCTCTTGAGCACTTATGCCACCGGCGCCCCAAATGGACAGGCTGAAAACTGTGATTAACGACTTAGCCCTCATGCCAACCCTCAGAGATCTCTAAGGCAAGCACCTGACGGTACGGGTTCTCAGGTGTACAGATAATCGACGGAAACGACGGGATATTTGGGGCGTTGGGGTATCCCGATGGCTCAATACAGAGACCGGACGAACCACGAAACGGTTTTGCCATCTTCGCCCCTGAATACACCTGCGCTCCAGGCTGGTCAGAATAGACTGTCAAAGCAAGACCAGAAGGTGCCGAAAATACCGCTACCGGAGCCTTTGGATCACGGTTTTGGTCGAAGCAAAAGTAGTGATCGATCCCTGCAGAAATACTTCCAATCGATTTTGACTCTTCAAAGTCCAACTCGTTTTCCGTGGTTGAACAGACCCGACCGGAAGGAATTCCTTGATGGTCGATTTCCAGATACCGGTTTGAGGCAAGTTTCAACCTGTGCGCGTCGACCCCGTATGAGCTTCCCAAGGTGTAGTAGTTGTGTTGCGTCAGACTGATGGGCGTAGGCCGGTCCGGATTGGCTGTGAACGAATAAATCAATCGCGGAAGCTGCAGCGAGATCCGGACTTCGAACCTAACCTCCCCCGGAAAGCCGCTTTCCCCGTCGCGTGAAAGATAGCTCAGCAAGACCTCGTTTGGCGCCAACTTCTTGAGATCCCAGAATTGACTGGAAAGTCCCTTCTCTCCACCATGAAGGGTGTTTTCACTTTCATTGGCGCTCAGTTCGAAACCAGTGCCTTCCAGATCAAAGCGCGCACCGCCAATCCGGTTCGCGACGCGTCCGACAATTGCACCCGTATAACTTGTATCTTTGAAGTACGCGGACAGGTCATTGAACCCCAGAATGAGCGGCCTGTCCTTGTACAACCACTCTTGCGTGATTGCGCCGTAATTCAGGACCGAGGCCCGCATTTCCCCATCCGTCAACACAGCTGTTTCGACCCGAGAGAGCTTTTCCGTGTCCGGTGTCATCTTGCCGCCAACGGCGCGAGCGCCTTGTAGTATTGCCGGTATCGCCCGTATTCGCTTTCATAAAGGTCGATCAGGTCACTACGCGGCTCTATAGTTTCCTCGATCTCCGGCGGCGTCATGACATCTGCCGGATTTGTGTTGTTGGCAGCACAGATGGCAAGGCGCGCGGCGCCCATGGCCGCTCCGAATTCGCTGCCTTTGGGCACGTCCAGCGGCACCTGCAAAACGGTGGCGAGTGTTTCCAACCAAAACCTCGACCGCGCGCCCCCTCCTACGGCCATCAGGCTGTTTGGTTCTGTTCCCGTACTTTTCAGGGCTTCAAGGCAATCTCTCATCGCAAATGCAACACCCTCCATCACCGCCCGGGTCAGATCGACAGGTTCGGATGCCACGTCCACGCCCAGAAATGCGCCCCGGATCTTGCTGTCGTTGTGCGGGGTTCGTTCGCCGGACAGGAAGGGAAGGAACGTAACCGACGAAGGCCCAGTCACCCCGTCAGGCAACGCCGCAACCAGTTCTTCCACTGGTTTACCGAGGTTCCGTGACAGCCAGTTCATGCTGTTTGTGGCCGACAGGATAACCCCCATTTGTATCCACTTGTCCGGGATAGCATGGCAAAAGCAGTGCACAGCAGTTTCAGGTGCGGGCGCATAGGTATCCCTGGCAACAAGCAAAACGCCGGAGGTTCCCAGTGAGACAAAGCCTGCACCGTCCCGAATGCTGCCGATACCGCAGGCTGATGCGGCGTTGTCCCCTGCTCCTCCGGCTACGACAACACGCCCGGAAAGCCCCCACTCTTGCCGCAACTCGGCTTTCAACTCTCCACCAGGCTCACTGCCTTCAACCAAGCAAGGCATTTGGTCCGTGCGCATGTGGCAAGCGGCCAGCGCGGTTTCCGACCATTGCCGAGCGCCAACATCCAACCAGGAGGTCCCCGCACTGTCTGACACATCCGAGACATATTCGCCCGTCAGCCAGAATCGCAAATAGTCTTTTGGCAGCAGAACTTTAGCGGTCTTTGCGAATACCTCCGGCTCATGTGAGCGCACCCATTCCAATTTTGGCGCTGTGAACCCCGGGAACACGATATTCCCTGATATGGCGCGCATCTGCGGTGTCTGATCCAACATCCTCGCCTCATCAGCGGACCGTGTGTCGTTCCAAAGAATACATGGTCGCAAAACATTGCCGGCTTTATCCAGAAGGGTGGCACCGTGCATATGTCCGCTAAGACCGATACCCAGCAGTATTGCGAAGGCACTTTCGTTGCTGACGCGGATTTGCCTGACAACTTCTTGGCACGCATCAATCCAATCTGATGGGTTCTGTTCGGACCATCCAGACTTTGGCGTCGAAGTTGAAACGCTGACCTCGGCGCTGCTTACGACCAAACCGTTTTCATCTACCAAAATCCCTCTGAGACCAGATGTTCCCAAATCCAACCCAAGGTACATTCGACGCAAATCCCCATTTTTATTTTAGTTGATAAAATTAATTGAACCCGAGATCTTGTCAAGGCGCTGATCAAACCACTCCGTGTGGGGCGCGACATGAAGTCCCTTCTATCCCGCAGTTCCGCAAAAGAGGTGGTGCAGTACTGGCCCGAGCTGAACTCAACGGCCTACCCCAAGCGTCGCAGTTCCGCAAAATAGGTCAAGCCGTAAGCGACCGCTATTTCGGCCGGACTGTCGGGTGTTTCAGGCGCGCAGTGCTCGCAGTCAGGGGCCGGTCAGAGAGGTCTTCCCGGTCTGCGCCATGGCAATGCTCAGTTCTTCGCTAAGCGCGTCCCACAATTGCTCCAAACCGGATTCACCCGCGGCCGCAATGGCATACTGCAGGATCCTTCCGACAAATACGTAGTCCGCCCCGACCGACAATGCCTTGAGAACATCTTCGCCTGACCGGATGCCGCTGTCGTAGAACACGGGAAAGTCTGGCCCAAGATCGGCACGGATCTTTGCCAGCATGTCAATCGGCGCAGGCGCAGAATCCAACTGCCGCGCGCCATGGCTTGAAACCTGGATGGCATCCACGCCTGCCGACATCAGGTTGCGGGCATCTTCGACGTCCAGCACGCCCTTGACGACCAGTTTTCCAGGCCAAAGGTCGCGCAATTGCACCAAAGTGTCCCATGTGGCACGCGCCCGGCTTTCGGTACGATCGAAGTCATAGCCTTCCATCTCGAAATTGGCCATCACAGGCTTGCCCTTCAGAAGGGTGTTCAATGACCAGTGCGGGTGCAGTGCGAAGTCGATGAACTGGCGCGGGCCGATGCGGAACGGCATCTTGAACCCATGGCGCAATTCGCGCGGGCGACGGCCGACCTCGGGGACATCGACGGTCAGGACAAGGACGTCATACCCGGCCTGTTTCGCACGCTCGGCCAGTTTGAAAGATCCCGTCCCGTCTCCGCTGAAATACAACTGAAACCAGGCATTACCTTCGGCCTCGGTAATGATCTCTTCCATCGGCGTCGAGGCCACGGTCGATACGACATGTGGCACGCTGTAGCGCGCCGCAAGCCTCGCAAGCATCAAATCAGCGCCCGGGGCGGCAAGGTTGCACATCCCCATGGGGGCGATACCGAAGGGCCTGTCTGCCTCGACATCAAAGACCCGAGACGCCATCGACCGTTGATTGACATCGCGCAGGATACGGGGTCGCAAGGTTATGGCGTCCAATGCGGCACGGTTGCGCGCCGCGCCGGTTTCGGCCCCGGCGGAGCCGTCGATATAATCGAACACCATCCACGGCAGACGCCGCCGAGCCAGACGGCGGGCGTCTTCGGCGCTATGGATGGTGCCTGCGGCCATCAGGCCTGTACGGCCTTCATGAAGCGGTCGCGGATGACGACCGGGTCCATCGTGATCGGCGGCATCTTGGCATTTCCGCTTTCGCATTTGCTGACGATGACGGTCATCTGTTTGGCATCCAGTGCCTCTTGCAGCACACGGCCCGTGTCCTGGGCGGCACATTCGATCACCCGCTCGCACCCGGCGGCCTCGGCCATTTTCGTCAGGGACGTTTTCTGCCCGGCATAGGTCGGCTGATCCCCGGTCGACCCGTATGAGCCATTGTCCACGATCAGCAGGATATAGTTGTCGGCCACGTTGTTGGCGATGGTCGGCAAAGTACCAAGATTGGTCAGGATCGAGCCGTCACCATCGATGACGATCACCGGCTTCGGCTGCGACAGGGCGAGCCCCAGACCGATGCTCGAGGCCAGTCCCATAGTGCCCAGCATGTAGAAGTTGGTCGGCTGATCGTCGATGGCGTGCAGTTCCTGGCTGGGGATGCCGATATTGCAGACAACCAGCTGATCACGCAGGATCGGGGTGATTTCCTTCAGGATTTCAGAGCGGATCATTGGTCGCCGTAGCCTCCCCAGAAGTTGGCGTCGGTCAGGATGGCGACCGGCTTGTTGCACATGAAGGTATATTTCAGGATCGCGTCCAGTTCCTCGACATCCGACTGATGGTGGAAATGATATGTCGGGATATTGAGCTGGGCCAACAGTGCCTTGGTGTGCACCGCCATCTCGACCTGGCAGGCGATGGGTTCGCGCAGCTCACCGCGATACGAGATCAGCATGGGCAGTGGCATCCGGTAGTACTGGATCAGGGTGGCCAACGTGTTGATCGTAACGCCGATGGCGGTGTTCTGCATGATAATCGCAGGGCGCTTGCCGCCCATCCATGCCCCGGCGCACAGGCCCATGCCTTCGTCTTCCTTGTTCGAAGGAATGTGATAGATGCCGTCGCGCCGGTCGATTTCTTCGATCACGCCCGCCAATTGCTTGCAAGGGACGGTGGTCACGAACGAAACATCGTTCGCAACTAGGTCGTCTGTTATCTTTTTGTCTATGTCCATATCCGGGATATCAGTCCTGTCTGTGGCGCATAACGCGCGGTTGGATGTGTCAGTATCGGGGTTCAGGCGGTGCGGCAGACATGTACTGCGCACGGAGCATGGCGAACAACGCGGGCTGCCGTTGTGCCCAGAAAATAGTCGCTGAGGCCGGGCTTGTGAGAACCAACGACAATGCAGTCGACGCCGTGTTTTTCCGCGTATTCGACGATGCCGCGATACGAACGGCCCTTCACGATCTCGGCTGTTACGTTGTCATGGTCTGACGTTTTCTGGGCCAACTGACGGCGGGCCGTTTCAAACCCTTCGCGCACAACATTTTCGTCCAAATAGGTGCCGACTGAGCCATGCGGCGCTTCATAGACGTGCAGAGCGATGATCTGCCCGCCCGGATTGCATAATGTCGTGGCGGCCCTGAGGGTGGTGCCGGAAACTCCGTGATCCAGGGCCATGGGAACCAGGACTTTGTCATACATGGGTTCTCTCCGTTTTATCGCAGGCGTTCAGGCCCACGGGTCGAGGATAATCTTGGGCGCGGCCACCAAGCCGGACCGCAGGTCGTGAAAGGCGGCAGCGCCGCCAGACAACGGGCGCAATTCGGGCCAGTCGAGCGGGCCCAAGCGACCTTCAAAAATTGCCTGTGCGGTGTCACGGAAATCCTGCGCGGTATAGGTATAAGTGCCGATGAATGTGATTTCCTGCAAGGTCATGCGGCGGATATCCAGACCGCCTGTATCCTCACCCAGACCGACATGCGCAATTACTCCGCCCGGCATTGCAATCGCCGAGGCTGCGGCACGGGTGGCAGCATACCCCACCGCATCCACCACCAGCGGCACCATGCCCTGAAACGCGTCGATTGTCTGTTGGCCGCAGCGCTCTGTCAGAAAGGCACGGCGGGCGGCGTTGGGTTCCTGTATCGTCACATCATCCACACCCATGGCGCGAAACGCCAAGGCAGCCGCCAGCCCGATCGCGCCGCCGCCGATGACAAGCGCGCGGCGTTCCATCTGTGGATTCAGCGCTTCGAGCGCAAGTCGGGCGGCATGCCAGCTTACGGCCAGCGGTTCACTCAGCGCCGCCTTTTCCAGCGGCACGTCATCCGGCACCGTTACCAGATTGCGCTCGGGGATTGCCACGAACTGCGCAAAGGCCCCCTCGCGCGGGGGCATTGAAATGATCTCGCGGCGGGCGCAGAGGTTTTCGCGCCCGGACACACAGGCGGCACACTCTTCACAGGTGACCAACGGATTGATCGCTACCCGTTGACCATCACGCGGCCCGCCGACGATTACTCCAGCCGCCTCGTGCCCCAATATGAGCGGCGCAGGACGCCGGGCGTCATGACCCAGATAGGCATGCATGTCGGACCCGCAGATGCCCGAGGCATGGATGCGGATCAGGTGTTCGCCTGCCTGGGCCGCAGCCATCGGCACATCGCGAAAGCCAAGCTTCTCAACTCCTTCATAGACAAGCGCTTTCATTTTGCCGTGAACCCTCCGTCAACCATCAGGACTTGCCCGGTGACATAACCCGACGCTTCGGAACACAGAAACAACAGCGGTCCGTCGATATCCTCAAGCCGGCCATTGCGACCGATACAGGTTTGCGCCGCATTGCCCGCAGCGCGCGCCTCATCGCTGAACACGGCCTGTGTCAGCTCGGTCGGGAAGAACCCGGGCCCGATCGCGTTGGCGGTGATGCCGTGGGGCGACCAGGCTTCTGCCATGGCGCGGGTCATCTGACCGACCCCACCCTTGCTGGCTCCGTAGGCGATGCCACCGGGAAAAGCCCGAAAGGTCTGGAGCGAGGCGAAATTGACGATCCGCCCCCACCCCCGTTCCTTCATCGCAGGCACAAATGCCTGGCTGATAAAGAAGGGCGCTGAAAGGTTCAAAGCCAGCGTCTGATCCCAATCCGCAATCGTCACTTCGTCCGCTGGCTGCCGTGTATTTATCCCGGCCGCATGTACCAGAATATCCGGCATTCCGAAGGGGGCCGAAATCGCTTCTGCCAGCGCCTTCAGCCCGCTGCGGTCCGCCACATCCGCCACCACATGGGCACCGCCAGCCCCGATTTCCGCACACAGACCTTCCAATGCCTCGGCACGCCGTGCGACCGCCACAACCTGCGCTCCGGCGGCAGCGAGCGTCACTGCCGCTTGCCGTCCCAAACCGGAACTGGCGCCGGTTACGCAGGCAGTTCGGCCTGTCAGATCAAACAGGGCACGCGGGTCAGCCATTTGCGGTCAGATCAAAGACTTCGTCCGGGAAGTACTTGGCCAACCGGACGTCGGCGGCACGCGCGTGCCCCTCCATCCCTTCCAGCCGGGCAATCCGCGCGGTGGCCTCGGCCACTGGTTTCGAACCCTCGCGGGTTGCGCGCTGCCAGGTGACGATCTTCATGTATTTGTGAACCGACAACCCGCCAGTATAGCTTGCCGCGCGCGAAGTCGGCAGCACATGGTTGGTCCCTGCGGCCTTGTCGCCGTAGGAAACTGTAGTCTCTTCACCCAGGAACAATGAGCCGTAGCAGGTCAGCCGCTCAAGCCACCAATCCAGATCCGCGGCCTGCACTGTCAGATGCTCGGGCGCGTATTCGTCGGAACAGGCGGCCATTTCTTCTCGATCCGCACAAAGGATCACCTCGGCATAGTCACGCCAGGCCGCTGCGGCGTTCTCGCGGTTCACCTCGGGCAGGTCGTTGATGTAATCCGGTACCAGCCGCATCACGTCTTCCGCCAGGGCGCGGTTGTCGGTAACCAGCCAGACCGGAGAGTTGTAGCCATGCTCTGCCTGGCTCACCAGATCGGTAGCGACGATGTGGGCGTCCGCTGTGCCGTCAGCCAGGATCAGGCTGTCTGTCGGGCCTGCGATCATGTCGATGCCAACGCGACCAAACAGGATGCGCTTGGCCTCGGCAACAAACTGATTTCCGGGGCCCACCAGGATGTTTGCCTTGGGCAAGCCAAACAGACCGAATGTCATTGCCGCAACCCCCTGAACACCACCCATTGCCATGATTTTATCCGCGCCGCAGATGTGGGCGGCATAAATGATGGCCGGGGCCACACCGACGCCGGGGCGCGGCGGCGAACAGGCGGTGATATGCTTGCACCCTGCCACCTTGGCGGTGGTCACAGTCATGATGGCGCTTGCAATATGGCTGTAGCGCCCGCCCGGCACGTAGCATCCGGCCGCATCCACCGGGATCGCCTTTTGCCCGGTAACGAAACCGGGCGAGATTTCCATTTCCACGTCATGCACCGTGCCTTTTTGCAGCTGGGCAAAGCGGCGAACATTGTCGTGGGAAAACCGAATATCGGCCTTCAGTTTCTCCGGGACCAGTGCACAAGCGGCCTCGATCTCTTCCGGCGTCAGCAGCACGTTGCCCTCGTACTGGTCAAACTTTGCAGCATATTCCAGGGCCTTGGCATCGCCTCCAGTCTCAATGTCGTCGAGGATACCCTGCACGATCTTATGAGTTTCAGACGCGTCCGACTTAGGGGTCAGGGTAGCCTTTTTCAGATATTCACGGGTCATTTCCAGGGGGTCCTACTTGTAGATATCAGGAAGCAAAGTGGTCGAGATCGGCGGGAAATAGGCGATCAGCAGCACGACAATCAGCATTGTCAGAACAAAGGGCACGGCACGGGCTGCGATTTTCAGGATCGACTCGCCGGTAATGCCGGAGACGACAAAGAGGTTCAGCCCCAGGGGCGGTGTGATGAAGCCAACGCCCAGCGCGGTGATCATCATGATGCAGAACTGGATCTCGTTCATGCCGATGTTGTCGGCCAGGGGTTTCAGGATTGGCGCCAGGATCACGATGTTGGGCGTCGTCTCCATAACGCAGCCCGCTGCGATCAGGATGCAGATCATCAACAGGATCAGCATGGCCGGATCATCGGTCAGCCCGGTTACGGCGGTCACAAAGCCCTGCGGCACACCCATGATTGCCAGCGCCTCGGCCAGCGGGGCTGAAAATGCGATGATCGGCAGGATCACCCCGTTCACTTTGGCAGAGCTGACAAGCATCGCCGGAAAATCCGACAGCTTCAGGGTGCCCAGTATGAAACCCATCACGATGGTTACGACCACCGCCGTTGCGCCGGCTTCGGTCGGGGTAAGACGGCCCGAGAAGATGCCGTAGAAAATGATCCCCGGCACGATGAAGGCATACCAGCCGGATTTCAACGATTGACCCAGATTGCCCATCCACTCGCCCAACCCCATGTTGCCGCCGGTCTCATAGGTATAAAGGCGGTTCATGATGATGTTGGTGATCAGGATCGACACTAGGATCGCAAGGCCCGGGATAAGTGCCGCCAGGAACAGGGTTGAGGCTGAGATGCCCAGTACAAGACCGATAATGATATACGCGATTGAAGGTGGGATAAGGATGCCGGTACAGGCGCCAGCCGCCACCAGGGCGCAGGCATAGGGTCGGGGGTAACCGCTTTCGACAAGCCGCGCGATTGTCATCCGCCCCACGGCAGCGGCACCCGCCGCGTCCGAGCCCGAGATCGCCGCAAACATCCCGCAGACCAGAACGGTCGCCGATCCGAAACCGCCGCGCGTCCAGCAGGTCAGCGCCTCGGCCACATCCAGAAATTTCTTACTGAGGCCGGTTCGCACAAGCACATCGCCGGTCAGGATGAACAGCGGCACAGCTGTCAGTGCAAACGCGTCGATACCGGTGAAGAGGCTTTCACCGATGGCGCTCAGCGGCAGGTCGCCCGACATGATCAGCATGACAATCGCCGCAGTGCCAATGGCGGCCCAGACCGGAACCGCCAAAGCGATCAGACCCACGAAAAGGATCACCGGCAGGTAAAAATCCCATCCAAGCTCAACAGTCTGATTGAGGGAGTTCCAGAGCATTCGAGTTCTCCTCAGTCAAACAGCTTGTCGCCTTCGAAGACGGGCGTGCCGTCGCGAAGGGATTTCAGGTCGCGCAAAAGGGATTGGATCAGCCGCCATATCATCAGCGCAAATCCGGTCGGCACAGCCATCAGGAACCAGACCTTGGAGACCCGCAACCCGTCCGTGACCGAACCGAACTTGGCCGAGACATGAACCGCCTCATACGACCAGTAGAGCGCGATAACGGCCACCACGAACATCACCAAATCGCCGAAGATGTACAAAGCCGCCTTAGGGCGTGGCCCCAGGTAATGCATGATCACGTCGATGCGGATATGGGCGCGTTCCTTGACGGCCGCCGCCGCGCCGATCCAAGCTAGATATATGAAGGAATAGCGGACGATCTCTTCGCCCCAGATCGAGGAAAAGGCGAACACTTCCCGCCGCAACACCTCGATCGCCATGGTGATGACAAGCATCACGTAGAACACCAGTAGCAGCCAGCGCTCGGCGTCTCGGTCGATTTTTTGCAATATGGTCATTTCCGGCCCCGGTCCCTGGCAACATTAGACCTGCCGGTCCGCTTGGACCGCCGCCATCTGGTTGCACGTGGTAAAACGGGCGAGAGAGGTCAGCCCCCCTCGCCCGTCGGATCTTATGCGTCGTGGACGTAGTACTTGCCCTGCGTTCCAGCCGCCTCGACCAGTTTTTCGAAATTGTCCATCGATCCTGCAAGTTCGGTCTTGAACGGATCCCATTCCGAACGCTGGTAGCCACCGGCATCCTTCCACTCGGCCAGTTGATCATCGGACAGCGAATGGAATTGCACGCCTGCCTTGTTCAGTTCCGCCATGGCATAGGCTCGTGCCGACGGTACTTTGGACAGGTTCTGGTGGCTGGTCATTTCCGACCCCCACATGATGCCCTCCTGCACATCGGATGGCAGCGAGTTGAACCATTCCAGGTTACAGGAATAGACCTGACTGTCCGGCACGGCCTGCGTGAAGGTGACGTTGCTGAGAATGTCTTTGAAGCCAAAGACATACAACGCGCCGACGGACGGATCCAGCGCATCGGCCACGCCCTGTTTGATCGCCGATGGCGTCTCGCCCCATGCGACAGGTGTCGGGTTGGCACCGACCATCCGATAGTATTGCTGCAGCATCTTCGAGCCGGGCACGCGGAATTTCACACCGCTCATGTCCGACGGGGTAAGAATGGCGTTTCCGCCCTGACGCACCGCGACAACCCTTGGATCAATCACAACGTAGAACAGGGCCTTGAATCCGGCGGCTTCGACCTTGGGATGCACTTCGTTCTTCCAAGTGTCGGAATGCACCAGATTGGTGAACCGCTGGTTCGAGCCGCACAGATACGGCATGTTGATCAGATCGACGGTCGAGGCAAAAGGCGCAAAGTTCGACAGCGAATGCTGTGCTGCCTGAATTGTGCCGCCCTGTACCTTCTGAACCAGCGCGCCTCCCGCACCCAACTGCCCACCGGGGGCCAGCTTGACGTAGATCTTGCCGTTGGTCGCGTTCTGGATGTTTTCCTTCAGATCCAGTTGCATGATCGGATAACTACGCGACGCGCCCAGCACGTAAGCCGTGGCGACGGTCATCACATGCTCGGCTGCGTTCTCGCGTTCTTTCTCTTCTTTGGCGGTTTGCGCTGCGGCCTCCGAAGACCACAATACGCCGCCAGCTCCGGCCACCACCGCCGCTGTGAACGAGCCGGTTGAAGCCAGCTTCAGAAAATTCCGGCGCTCAGCAGATTTGAGGCCATCCTTGCCATTCGTCATTTTCTTCCTCCCATTGAATCCGTCAGCTGCCGTTGTTGTTTTCTTGGTCAGCCTCTCGCTTGAGAATGGCCGCCACGAACAGGATCGAGGCAGCAAACAGAACCAGCATCTCACCGACATCCCCCAGGAATCCGCCACCTCCAAATGCGCCCAGCGCCACATTTGTGAAAAATACGGCAAAGACGACAGCGGCAGCCCAAAGGAACATCGCAAAACCCCGGATTGTTTTCTCAACTCTATTTGTAAGCGCTTACATTAATAATGCAAGCGCTTACATCAGCAGATGGCAAGACCGGTTTTTTGTGGTATGACGGTGCCAAAGCAACAGCAGGCTCCGCATGGGAAAAACCCGTTCAGCTCCGACACTTAACGACGTTGCAAAGGCGGCAGGCGTTTCGACCGCCACTGTGTCGCGATGCCTGAATTCGCCGGAACGGGTAATCGAGCAAACCCGGCATCGGGTCATGCAAGCGGTCGAATCGTTGGGCTATACGCCGAATTTTGCAGCCCGTGTTATGGCTGCGAATCGCAGCTTCACCATCGGTGCGATTATTCCCACAATGGACAACGCAATCTTCGCCCGCGGATTGCAGGAGTTTCAGGACCAGCTTCGTGAAAGCGGATATACCCTTCTGGTATCCAGTTCCGCTTACGACCCCGAGGTGGAGAGAGAGCAGATCCGCACGCTTGTCGCCCGCGGTGCGGACGGGTTGCTTCTGATCGGACATGAGCGTGACGCAGATATTTATGAGTATCTGGAGCGCCACCAGGTTCCATCACTTGTTGCCTGGTCCTACGACCCGGACGCCAAGCGGCCGTCCGTCGGTTTCAGCAACAAGGATGCTATGGGGGAACTGGCGCGGACCGTGATTGCGGCAGGACACCGGCGGGTCGCCATGATTTCGGGCAAGACAAAAGGAAACGATCGGGCGCAAAACCGCGTCGAAGGTGTCAGGCAGGCTATGTCACAGAGCAACCTCGACGCCGATGCCTTGACCTTGATCGAAACTACTTACGAAATTGACAAGGGCGCTGAAGCCTTTCGGCAACTGATGGCCCTCACCCCAAGGCCAACAGTGGTCATGTGCGGCAACGATGTTCTGGCCGCAGGTGCCCTGTGCGAGGCCCGAAGACTTGGAATACAGGTGCCGGAACAAGTTTCGGTAACGGGTTTCGATGACATAGAATTGGCCGAGATCGTCAGCCCGGCCTTGACGACCGTACATGTTCCCCACCGGGAAATGGGTCGCAAGGCCGCGCGTGAGTTGACTGCAATGGTTGAAGGCAAATCGGAAGGCCATTCAATCTGCATCAATACAAGGCTGGTCAGCCGACATTCGCTGGCAGAACCCGACTGCCACACATCGCAATAGACGCGTGGGGTTTGCATTCACCGTGTTCGCACCAGTGAAGTCAGACATTTGCGGATAGCCAACTGCCGACCAAAGCGCACTGCATCCAACGCACGGTCGGCAACCTTCCCAGCAACGTCAACTTGACCGGAAGTGATGGGCGTAGTGTGTCGCCGCTGTTCGATCTGGGTTGCTATTCAAAGAGCTTTGCCTGCGCCGGTTTTGACGCGTCACCCTAACACCCTAAAATAGACAAGAAATAATCGCTAACGTCTTCGAGCCCTACTCGGGCAAGCGCTGTCCAACGTCCGACCGCCTATACCGTGCAAACTCTAGCGAGAATCTGGACGATCGAGCGCAAAGCGCCATTTCGGGCCAGAGCACGGTCATATGGCGTCAATACCGACACTCGGTCGAAAAGGCCGTCTCGCCGCACTGTCCCTATGAAGCAGACGTCGAGAGAGAAGCATTGAGTGGCGCCCTTGATGCCGGGCATCAATAGTGTGGATGCGCAGCTTTTGTCCAATCAAATGCCGAGTGCTTGCGGGTCAAACGGCAGAAGGAACTCCTCGCTTTTCGTATTTCGGATCAGGAGTTGGTCTTTCCGGGTCTCAATGGCGTTCACCCCGCCCCCATCACGCCAACGAAACACGCCGACGACATGACTAATTTCAACTTGGCCGTCGGGGTCCAGTTGAATGACTCCACGACCATTGGGAAAACCGTTTTCATCAGCGCCCAGAACGGTCGACGCAGCCCCCTCCTCGACCCCAAGGCAGGCGAAGTGCCTGCCCGACCACGGAGCATAGTAGCGACCTCCGTTGGAATGCCACAACATTGTCATCGGCAAAGCCTGTGCCGATTTGAGTGACAGGAAAACGTCGCCCTCCACCGGGCGAATAACCGCAGTCCACCCCAGTTTCACTTCAGGGGGTTCCAGCCCAACGACAAAATCTTCGCTTTTCGAAGACCATGGATAGTGTGACAGGTCCAATTCGTCTCCCATACCAGGGAAAGACGTCAAAGTATCACTTTCAGCCGGGTATTTTAGCGCTGAATGGCCCAATGACGGATCAACTTCCAGCGGGGTCTGAGGTGTTCTCCAACACTGCTTTCGAGAGGTTTGAATGATCCCGCCATTTGGCAAAGATACGTTCGCGTGATTGGCTACCGGCACCAACCCGTCGCCACCAATGAACGTATGACGCTGATAGACAAATGGATGCCCCGGGCGCAGTGTGATCTCTTTCTGCAGCCTTGCCCCATAGACTGTTTTTTCGAGCTCGGCTCGTAAGTAGTTTTCGGTCTTTTTCTTCAATACCCAGCGTGAATTGGGCGGCCATCCATGCAGCGGCGACGCGGCCTCGGTTGCCCCAAAAGGCGCGCAGAAAAAATCACCACCGAGCTTTTCCAGATGAGGCGCAATACCCTCGGGCATGGCTTCGCCCGTTCCGACCCAAGGTGCGCGATGCAGCGGCGAGATCTCGGTACCGCCGTCATTTACGCAAAAGCTCTCGATCAACCCCAACTGCAAATCGAAGGAAAGCCGGATACCAGTAGCGGACAGGTTGATCACAATGGATACCTCACCCAAACCATCATTCCACCAGAACCATCACACGACCATGTTCCACTTTGGTTTCGTGGGTGCGAAGGTCTTCACATGCAGGCGCTCGTAGAGCTTTGCCCGAGCGGTAGTCGAATAGCCCGTTGTGCTTGGGGCACTCGATCTCATAATCCATCACCAGGCCGTCCGATAAGTGCACCTGTTCGTGTGTACAGAGTCCATCAGTGCAGTAGAAGTCATTATCCTGACTACGGAAAATTGCGTATGTACGACCCTCGTGATCCCAACGAATGACGTCCTCTTCGTCAACATCGTCTACGGCGCACGCGTCGACCCAAGGCATTACACTCCCTCCCGGTCGCCGCTTGCATTTTCCGTTTTTCGCTCGGGAACAGCCATGTGCAAATGCTCTCGATAAGGTCGCGCCGTCGTTGGAAGTGTTTTTCGAATTGCATAGTTCGGATCAATGCGTTGCTTCATGACGGAACCCATCATTTCTTTGTAGCCATCCCAAATTGAAGTGTTCGGCGGCGGCAGGTCATCCTTGATCAACTCATGAAGCGCTGGAAGTGAGTAATAGGGCACCATCGGGAACATATGATGCTCGATGTGGTAATTCATGTTCCAGTAAACCCAACGGCTGATCGGGTTCATGTAGAGCGTTCGGGAATTCAACCGGTGATCAAGAACGTTCTCGGCCAATCCTCCATGCTGAAGCAGCCCCGTCATTACAAAATGCCAGCATCCATAGACCCGGGGGCCGCCGATCAGGAGTATCGGGATCAGGGACTTCCAAGCTGCCCCAGAGACAAACAATACCAATGAAACCAATAAAACAGAGGCGTAGATTGCGACGTGAACCCGTGCCCAGAATACTGCTTTCGGCCACTGGCTTTCCGGAATGTAGTCCCGCTCTTCCTGCGACAGGTTCCCCATGGCATTTCGCATCAGAACTTTGAGCGAAGTCCAGGTCTCGACAATCCCTACAAATGCAAGCGTCTTAAGGATCAGGTTGATCGGATGCATCCACGCTATTTCGGGATCGCGGCCAACAATAAGTGTATCGGTGTGATGCCGCGCGTGGCTCCAGCGCCAATTGACCGGGTTTCGCATGATCTGGAAGGACGCGATGTGGTAAACGACGTCGTTCATCCACCGGGTTCGAAACGCTGTTCCGTGACCACACTCGTGCCAACGGCTGTCGCAGGCAGAACCGTACACAACCCCGTAAGCAAACCAGAAAGGCACGCAAAGCCAGCTACCCCAAAAGTAAAGCCCGCCAGCCGCAAACACAAAATGCAAGGCAATCCATATGGCAGTGTCACGAATGGCAGGCGCATCCCGACGCTTCATTAGAGACTTCAGCTTCTTTCGGGGAACCTCGCTATGATACCACTCGGCGGCCGACAGACCGGCCTCTATCGCCTGGCGCGTACTCGTACCGGTCAGGGAATAGTCCCGAACAGCGAAATCCGAGCCATTGGATGCGGTCGACTTACTCATATCCCCTCTTTTCATCGCTCATGGCAGTTCTTACGCAGCTTCCTTGACCATAGCAAAGTCGCCTCGAATTTTGGCCTGTCAACTGGGCGGCGCAGTGCTCGCCCGCGTGACAAGTTCCACGGAAACTGCCGTTTTTGTCGGAAGGTTCCGGCTTGTATTCGCCAACTGGCCCAGCAACACCTCGGCTGCACGGCGTCCCAGTTGATGCCGGTCTTGTCGGATTGTTGTCAGCGCGGGAACGTAAGAACCTGACATTTCGATATCGTCAAAACCGACAACCGAAATGTCTTCGGGCACCTTCAGCCCGCCTGCGACCAGCCCAGAGATCAACCCAAAGGCAACCATGTCCGCCGCGCAGAATACAGCCGTTGGGCGGTCATCCATCGCGAGTATTCTTCTGGCGGCCTCATGTCCGGATTCCAGCGAGAAATCGCCCCTGATGATCCACTCCGGCTGCGCTGGAAGCCCCAGCCGCGTCCGTTCTTCGACCATGCCCTCACGCCGGGCCGTTGTCAGAACATTCCCGTCGGGGCCGGTCACATGCGCGATTTTCTTGTGGCCCAAATCATGCAGATGCCTGATCGCCAATCGCGCACCTTCGGCGTTATCACTGGAAATCACCGGAAAGGACGCGCCCTCGACCCATTCACACAAAAAGACAATGCGGTCACCCGCCCCGTACCTGACGCATTGCTGCAACGCGGCCGACGATATCCCGCCGTCCAACGAAATTGCACCGTCGATCCGGCCGTCCCGAAAGTACCCGGCAAGAGTTTCATCCTTCAATGGGTTGCTTTCTGTATCTGCAATCAGAACTGCATAGTCCGATCCGGCAAACCCCTCGCTGATACCAGCCAAGATGCCCGAGTAGAAAGGCTTGCCTAGATTGGGGACCAGGATCAGTACAGCACCGGCCCTTTGCATGCGCAGGTTTCTGGCGGCCTGGTTGACCCGGTAGCCTGTCTCATGAATGGCTTCCTGTACTGCCAAACGCGTTGCTTCCGACACCAGACCAGGATTGGATAAAACACGACTGACCGTGGCCGTAGACACCATCGCGGAACGGGCAACATCCTGTATCGTGGCGGGTTTGGGCTTCTTGTTCATGACCAGTCAGAAAATTTCCAGCTTGACTCGAATCTATTGTGATGCCGATTATGTAATCGATTACAGTTTTTGAAAAGCAGGTTTTTTCGAAAATGTAATCGATTGCAGAGGAAACTCGCGGATTGAGGGAAGTGATGACATCCGAATTCAAAAGCAGCGGAAGCCGGGCTCTTTGATGACTTCGAAGACCTCCTTCGACTTTACTGGGGCAAAGGTCCTGGTGATTGGCGCCAGCCGGGGCGGTATTGGCGCAGCTGTTGCCAGAGCATTTCAGGACGCGGGCGCCGAAGTGGAAATTACCGGCGTGGAACCGGATTGCATCGAAGAGGACGCAACCCGGTTTGGCTACAGTCAACTGGATGTAACCAACACGGTCGAAGTCTACAAATTCGCTGGAGCACGGAACCATATTGATGTGCTGATCAATTGTGCCGCGATCACACGACGCGGCGAGGAGATGGAGCCCGACTTTTTCTCACACGTGCTGGACGTCAATCTGACCGGGTCGTTTCGTTGCGCCGAGGCGTTGCACCCTGCCCTTTCGGCCGCAAAAGGACGCGTCATCAATGTGGCCTCGATGTATGCGCGATTTGGTTCACCGCAAAACCCGGCCTACGGCGCGTCAAAAGCCGGTGTGGAACAACTGACAAAGTCGCTGGCAGTCGCCTGGGCCAAGGACGGTATTCGGGTGAATGCGATCGCACCGGGGTTCATCGTGACCGAACAATCGGCCCGGGCGAGGGAAGATGCAAATTTCACAAAAGCGGTAGAAGCCCGCACACCGTTGGCGCGCTGGGGTCAACCGGAAGATATCGCAGGCTCAGCCATGTTTCTTGCGTCAGATGCCGCGGCTTTTGTGACCGGCACATGCCTCACCGTGGACGGAGGGTATTCGGTTGTTTGACAGGAGCACACGATGAGTGACTTCGCAAAAATTGGCGCGGCAGTGATCGGGACCGGATTCATTGGAACGGTGCACGTTCAGGCCCTTCGGCGTCTGGGCGTGGACGTAAGAGGCGTTCTTGGATCATCGCCGGAGCGCGGTCGGGACCGGGCGCGAGCGATCAGCGTGACGCACGCCTACACATCTCTGGACGACCTGCTGGCGGATGAAAGCGTCGATGTGGTGCACGTAACGACCCCGAACCACGCACATTATCCGCAGGTGAAGTCGATTCTGGCGGCAGGCAAACACGTCATCTGTGAAAAGCCCCTTGCCATGACGTCCGCCGAAAGCGCTGAAATGGTGGACCTGGCCAATGCGTCAGGAAAGGTAGCGGCGGTTTGTTACAACATCCGGTTTTACCCGCTGAACCAGCAGGCTCATGGCATGGTTCAAACAGGCGATCTTGGTGATATTCGTTTCATAACAGGGCATTACCACCAGGACTGGCTGGCAAAATCAGATGACTGGAACTGGCGGCTAGAAAGCGAAATGGGCGGAGCGCTGCGTTCAGTCGGTGACATTGGAACGCACTGGGTTGATCTGACTAGTTTCGTCACCGGGTTGAAAGCTGCTTCCGTCTTTGCAGAGCTGACAACCTTCATTCCGGAACGCCAGAAACCTCTCGGCTCGGTCGAGACGTTTTCCAGCGGAACCGGCGAAACCGAAACTGTCCCTATCGATACCGACGACGCGGCGATGATCCTCATCCGTTATGAAAACGGCGCACGCGGTGTGATGAGCACGTCTCAGGTGAACATGGGTCGAAAGAACTCATTGCAATGGGATATCGCCGGGGCGAAGGCCAGCGCCGCCTGGGACAGCGAAACTCCTGACCATCTGTTCATTGGGCACCGCGACGCGCCGAACCAAACCCTGATGCGCGACTTTACATTGATGAACGGCCCCGGGGTTGCCGCCGCCACATTGCCACCCGGACATGTCGAGGGCTTCGCGGATTCCTTCTTCAACTTTTTTCGGGCCGTCTATGCCGATGTCATCGCAGGCGGGCGTCAGCAAGGCAGCACATGGGCCACATTCGAGGACGGCCATTACGAGATGCAGTTCTGCGACGCTGTCGTGAAATCGGCAAAAGAAAGCCGCTGGGTGGATTTGAGCGAGATTTGAGGGCGATGACATGAAACTGGGCTTACTGACTGCACCATTCGAAGACTCTCAACTGGCCGATGTGGCGTCCTGGGCCGGTGCCAATGGGTTTTCAGCGATGGAGGTCGCCTGCTGGCCTGCATCAGGTGGCGAGCAACGGCGCTATGCGGGAACCAGCCACATCAACGTGGACGGCCTTTCTGCAGATCAGGGAAATGAGATTATCGCGGAACTTGGCGGTCATGGGGTCGAGATTTCCGGTCTGGGATACTACCCCAACCCACTCCATGCCGATGCGGATCATCGGGCAGAAGTTATCGGGCACCTCATGAAGGTCATCACCGCTGCTGGGGTGATGGGCATCAACGTCGTCAACACATTCGTGGGCGGTGTCCGGACGCTGAACCTCGACGCGAACTGGGAACGCGCGACGGAAATTTTCGATCCGATCGTCAAGCACGCACAAAACTCTGGCGTGCGCCTGTGTTTTGAGAACTGCCCGATGATCTTCAGCTATGACGAATGGCCCGGGGGTCACAACATCGCCTATTCGCCCAAGATCTGGCGACGGATATTCGAGCAGTGGGGCGATGCGGTTGGCATGAATTTCGATCCTTCGCATCTGATTTGGCAATTCATCGATCAGACGCGTTTTATCAAGGAGTTCGGCCCTCACATGGCCCATGTCCACGCCAAGGATGTGATGGTTGATCAGGACGGGCTGTATGAGAACGGGGTGATGTCAACCGGCATGGGGTGGCAAGTCCCCCGGCTTTGCGGGCTGGGTGACGTGGACTGGTCTGGCTTCTTTTCCGGACTTTACCGCGTCGGATACGACGGTCCCATCATCATCGAGCATGAAGACAGGCTGTTCGAAGGCGCAGACGAAAAGGTCAAGCGGGGGTTCCTGCTGGCCCGGGATGTCCTGTCGCCATTCATCAAATAAAACAACATCAAACGTGAACCGATTGAAAACTGGGAGGAAAACGAAATGAAAAACCTACTTTATGGCGTTGCTGCGGTAGCAGTATCTGCTTCTCTTGCAACTGTGGCGCTTGCGGACGGGCACAAGCAATACACCATCGGCGTGTCCAACACCGTTCAGGGTAACGGCTGGCGTGAACAGATGATCTGCGCCATGCGTGCGCAGGCATTGGTTGAAGCCGATGTCGCAAACCTGATCGTTGCGCATCGCAACACAGATTCTGCCGGGCAACTGGAAGACATCAACAACCTGATCGAAGCGGGTGTTGACGCGATTGTCCTGAACCCATCCAATCCTGACGCCTTGAACTCGGCGCTTGAAAAGGCAATGGCGCAAGACATTGTCGTTGTGGCCGTGGATGCCGGCGTTTCGGCTGACGGCGCGTACATTCTGTCGAACAATCAGGAAGAATACGCCTACCTTGGTGCCAAGTGGCTGTTCGAGCAGCTCGGCGGGAAAGGTGACGTCGTTTACATGCGCGGTATCGCCGGGGTTTCGGCGGATACGGACCGCGACAATGGCTTTAAGCGCGCACTGGCTGAACATCCCGAGATCAACGTGGTGCACGAGGTTTTCACCGGATGGCAGCAGGACCAGGGCAAGCAACAGATCTTTGATTTCCTTGCCACGGGCATCCCTTTTGACGGTGTCTGGACCAGCGGCATCGACAATGTAATCGTCGACGCCTTTACGGAATCCGGCGCACCTTTGGTACCGATCGTCGGAGCGGACAATGCGGGCTTTGTTCAATACCTGACCGAGGTTGAGGGATTGAATGGCGCAGCGGTGACAAACCCCGGCTCGGTTGGCGGTGCGGGCATCGCTTTGGCCGTCGACATCCTGAACGGTGAGGCCCCTGACAGTAACACTGTCCTTGTCGACCCCGTGCTTTGGGAAAACGCCACAGATGCTGGCCGCGAAACGATCAAGGCCGCTCAGAATCCTAATCTGGATCCTGAATGGCCCGTTTCCGTGACGGTTCCCGGATGGACTGACTACACGATGGAACAGATCATCGACTGCAAGGGACCCGGCGAAGGCTGATCCCAACAGACTGGCCTTCCGCCCCCGGCGGGGCGGAGGGCACACACAGTGCATCTCCAGCATTCAAGGAATTCCATGAGCCGCACAGCACTACTCGACGCGTCTGACGTGGCCAAAAGTTTTGGCGCCGTACATGCCCTGACCAAAGCCCAGCTTACGGTCGCCGAAGGCGAGATTGTTGCCTTGATGGGGGCAAATGGTGCCGGGAAGTCGACTTTTGTCAAAATCATAACGGGTGCCCTGAAACCTGATGCTGGCCAGGTGCTGATCCGGGGGAAACCGGCGCATGTCGGAAACCCGGCCGAGGCGCGCCGTTCCGGTCTGGTGCCTGTTTACCAGGAACCGTCGCTTATTCCTGATCTCGACGTGTCCGACAATCTCAGGCTGACCGACACACCGGTCGATCAGTTCCGTGACTGGGTTTCGGAACTTGGGATCAAAGACCTGAAGTTGTCGGCAATGATCGGCGACCTGCCGCTCGCCACGCTTCGCATTCTCGATCTGGCCCGCGCGTTGGCAGTTGAACCTGACGTTCTCCTGCTGGACGAAATGACCGCTGCACTGCCCACAGATTTGGTTGAACGTGTTTTGAAAACCGTACGACGCAAGGCAAATGACGGGATGGGGGTGATCTATGTTTCCCACCGCTTCACCGAAATTTCGGAACTATGCGATCGGGCGACGGTGTTGCGGGATGGCATGTCCGTCGGGGATCTCGACATAGAACCCGGTGTCGAAGAACGCGTTGTCGAGTTGATGTTGGGTCAAAAGATAGACATCGGACAGCGCCAGATACTTCAAGCAAACGGACCACAAACACAGACACCCCGATTGCACGTTCAGTCGCTTGCGTTCGAGCCCAGTTTCTCGGACGTCTCGTTCGACTTGTACCCCGGCGAAGTACTGGGGGTAGTCGCGCTTGAAGGTCAGGGACAGGATGAGCTTTTCGAGGTGCTCGCGGGTTTTGACCGACCAACGTCAGGGTCAATGGAAGTGGACGGAATGCCTGTTCATTTCGCCCACCCCGCCGACGCCATTGCGGCCGGGCTGACCTTCGTGCCGGGCGACCGTTCTGATGCTTTGATGGCGCAAAGGTCCGTCAGGGAAAACATTGCCCTACCATTCTCGGCACGTCTTAGAAACTGGGGGCCGATAAAACTCCGTCACGAGCGGGACCGGGTCGCTTATGCGGTCGAAAAGCTGCAGATCGACACACGCGCGCAGGGCGAAGTGCAACGACTTTCAGGTGGCAACCAGCAGAAAGTCACCATTGGTCGCTGGCTGGCGACCGGTGTCGAAACCTTGCTTTTGTTCGACCCGACTCGTGGCATTGATGTCCGCACGAAACGCCAGATTTACCCACTGGTTCGCGAGTTGGCTGATCAGGGCGCGGCGGTTCTGTTCTACACATCCGAGTTGGAAGAAATCCCGCTGGCCTGCGATCGTGCGGTCGTAATCTTCAACGGGCGGGTGGTTGACGTGATAAACGCTGCCGACGCCGATGAACAAACACTGATGCGCGCGGCTTATGGCCTGACCGAAGCGGAGGGCGCAGCGTGAGCGGGACCATCCGAAAACACTCCTGGGTCATGGGGCTTGTTTTACTTCTTGTGGTTCTTCTGACCATCACAAAGGTGATACAACCCACTTTCGGCGCGTCCGGGCTTGAGAGTATCGCCCGAGCCGCCCTGCCCTTTGCTTTTGCAACCGCCGGTATGGCCATCGTCGTGATCGTCGGCGGCATCGATTTGTCCGTCGCATCGATGATGGCGGTATGCGCCGTGACAGCTGCCGTTTTGATGGAACGCATGGCCGGTGTGCCCGCCCTGCTACTAGTTCTGGGTGTCGGGCTTTTGATGGGGCTGATCAACGGGCTACTGATTGTCGTGACGCGTGTACCCGACATCGTCGTTACACTCGCCATGCTTTTTGTTTGGGAAGGCGCTGCGTTGCTGATCCTTGAAACACCCGGTGGCGCGACGGCGGACTGGCTGGAACAATCGATCCGAGGGCATTTTCTGTTCGACGGGCTGCCAAAGGCGCTTGTCGTCATCGCTGTCGGCATCGCGGTGGTCTGGCTGCCGATCCGGCGCTCCAAACTTGGCCTTTCGATCTATGCAACCGGGTCGGACGAACTGGCTGCCTTCCGTTCAGGCGTTGCGGTCGGAAGAACGAAAGTTATCGCCTACGCCCTATGCGGTCTGTTTTGCGCCATGGGCGGATTAAGCCTGGCCGCCCTGACCGGGATAGGAGAGCCGGTGCCTGGTCCGTATCTTATGGCCTCTGTCGCAGCGGTGGTTCTTGGCGGTGTCGTTCTGGGTGGTGGCAAAGGCGGCCTTCTTGGCCCGATCATCGCCGTTTTCATTCTGCGGATCATCCGAACGATCCTGACTTTGCTGGCCGTCGATCCAAACGTGACAACCATTATCGAAGGAACAATCATGGTCCTCGTTGTCATGCTGGGCACTGCGGCGTCACTAAGGGGGGCCCGCCGATGAGCATGGACACCACTGACCTGCCAATGGTCCGCTTTGGGCGGTATCTTCGTGACAACCCGATCATCCCCCTATTGGTCTTCCTGTTCCTGATGATCGCTGTGCTCGAGGTCTTGCGGCCGGGTATCGTCACCCCGTTCCGGGCCGGTCGGGACGGGCTGATTTCAACCTTTTGGGTCGGCAACCTGATCAAGTTCGCAATTCCGCTGGCGATGCTTGCCGCTTGTCAGGTACTGACGATGCTGACCGCAGGAATTGACCTGTCGGTCGGAGTGGTCGCTACTGTGTCAGCCTTCGTCTGCGCGACACTCAGCGCAATATGGGGCGTTACACCCGCAGTCCTGATTGCGTTGTCCGCAGGCCTTGTTGTTGGCGTTGTGAATGGCATCGGGGTTGGGCTGGTGCGTGTCCATCCTTTGATCATGACGCTTGGAACTGGATTGATCGCCACCGGATGCCTGCAGGTCTACCAACGCCTCGTCATCAATGCGGGCACCGAGATTCCCGCTTTCCTTTCATGGATCGGGACCGGTCGAACCGCAGGAATGCCTAATGGACTGTTCGTGTTCGTCCCGTTCGCGCTCTTTATCCTGTGGCTGATGCGCTATACCGGGTTTGGCCGGTTGCTGTTTGCACTTGGTTCCAACGAACAGGCCGCCAAACTCTCCGGTGTACGGGCCTGGCAAGTCTATCTGGCGCTCTACGTGCTATCCAGCTTTATTGCCGCACTGGCGGGTTTGCTCTATCTCGGCATGATCCGTCAAACCTCACTGAGCCTGGCAAATCCGTTGTTGTTGCCCTCGGTCGCCGCGGCGGTGATCGGCGGCACATCAATCTTTGGGGGGCGTGGCAGCTTCGCGGGTGCAATTGTGGGCGCACTTATTCTGCGTGTGCTGGATACCATGCTAACATTGATGCAGATGCCGGAAGGTGCACGCACGGCCCTGTTTGGGCTGATCATCCTCGCGGTTACCGCGCTCTATGTCAGGATCACCGGCACACGCTAAAGGAGGTTTCCAATGGCAAAATTCCGGATCGTCGGCGTCAGTTTCGATCACATGCATATGGGTGATTTGCTTCGGATGGTGCACGAGCATCCTGACGCCGAAATCGCCGCGATCTTCGATCCGGATCAGGACAAAATGCAGGCGGCAGTGAAGGCATTCGATATTCCCGATGATCGGGTATTTACGGATTTCGACGCATGTATGACGGCGGGTCCTTACGATATGGCCATTCTATGCGTGGCGACAGCGCAACATGCGGACTACACGGAACGGCTGGCTCCTCATGACATGCATGTTTTTGTCGAAAAACCCTTTGCCACATCCGTTGACGATGCCCGCCGGATGATGACGGCAATGAACGAAACCGGAAATCAGCTGGTCATCAACTGGCCCTTGCGATGGGTCGAAAGCCACGTGACGGCCAAGCGGTTGATCGACGAAGGCATGATCGGCGATTTGTGTGAGGTTCATTTCTATGACGGAAATCGCGGACCGTTGTACCATCTGGCCGACAAGGTCGAAGTAACCCCCGAGGAAGTCGAGCGTCAAAAGCCGGACTCCTGGTGGTACAAACGGTCATCAGGCGGCGGTTCGCTGCTTGATTACCTGGGATACGGCGCGACGCTTGGAACCTGGTTCATGGGCGGCCGTGCACCGATCGAGGTCACATGCACGGTTGACGAAACACCAGGTATCGAGGTCGATCAGCATGCAATCGCCGTGTGCCGTTACGAAACAGGCCTGTCGAAGATGGAAACGCGCTGGGGTACGTTCACCGATCCTTGGACAACGCAGCCGCAACCCACTTGCGGGTTTGTTTTTGTCGGCACCGACGGCACCATTTCGTCGCCCGACTATGCCAGCCACATAACGGTTCAGACCCGCGCAAAACCCGAACGGCACGAGATACCGGTGACCCCGTTGGCTGCTGGCGAACGAAATGCCATCGAATACGTCCTTGGCTGCTTGTCCAATGGAACCCGGGTCGAAGGGCCGCTTGATCCGGCCCTGTGTCTGACAGCACAGCGGATCGTCGATACCGCGCTCCGTTCAGCCCGCGAAAAACAAACTCTCCGGTTGCTGTCATGAGCGAGGACAGTGCCAAAACCGACCAGTATGCCTTAAAGTCAGCCCAGTTGCCCGAAGTCCCTGCCCCGGACTTGCCGTATTCTCCACCGGTGCCTCAAAACTACAGGCCCAGGATCGGAATAATTGGTACGGGCGGAATTTCCGTAAGCCATCTGGTTGCCTACCGAACGGCCGGCTGGGACATTGCCGCAATCTGGAACCGGACGCGCGCGAAAGCCGAAGAAAAGGCTGCCGAATACTGCCCGTCGGCGCGCATCGAAGATGATTGGCAGGCGCTTCTTTCCGACAATGAAATCGACGTTGTCGACGTCACACTTCATCCGGAACAACGCGTGCCAATCCTCAAGGCTGCTTTGCAGGCGGGCAAACACGTGCTCAGCCAGAAGCCGTTTGTTAACGACCTCGATCTAGGCAATGACCTTGTGAAGTTGGCAGATGATCAGGGTGTGAAACTCGCGGTAAACCAAAATGGTCGCTGGGCCCCGCACCTGTCCTGGATGCGCGAGGCGGTTTCAGCTGGATTGATCGGCGACGTTCTGTCTGCACATGTTTCAATTCACTGGGATCACGGCTGGACCGCAGGTACGCCGTTTGACGAAATGGAGCACCTGATCCTTTATGATTTTGGTGTGCATTGGTTCGACTTTCTTGCGTCTCTTGTTGGCGACAGGGCAGAAAGCGTCTTTGCAACCGCGACACCGGCACGTGGCCAGGCCAACAAGGTCCCATTGATGTCACAGGCGCTGGTGCGTTTGGACCAAGGCCAAGCAAGCCTGATTTTTGACGGGGGCGTTCCTTTTGGCCCGCGTGACACAACATATGTGGCTGGCACAACCGGAAGCCTTACATCAAGGGGACCGGATCTTTCATCGCAATCTGTGACGCTTGAGACAGCGCAGGGCATCGCGCGCCCAGCGCTTAAGGGACAATGGTTCAACGACGGGTTTCGCGGAACCATGGGCGAGCTTCTTTGTGCGATTGAAGAGGACCGAGAGCCGTCGGTATCCGCAAAGAACAACCTAAAGTCATTGGCCATCGTTTTTGCGGCAATTGCCTCGTCCAAACAAAATCGAGAAATCGAGATCGGAAGCATCAGAACAGTCGACGCCTGAACGGGTATTCTCAGGCAAAACGGGTACGGATTCAGGCTTTGCCACCATACTTCGACCTATCTCGCCCCCCCATCCAACACGCTAATAGGTGGCTTTGAATGGTCGCCAAACTGCGGCCCCGACCACACGTCGCCCGGCGACAGACGCGAAACAACCAGACGCTGCAAAGAAGAAACTTGCATTCGCGCCCTGATGCGTAATCATTTGGTAACGGATGGTTGGAGGAAGACTATGAAACCATGGGCTATCGTGGTTTGTGTCGTTTGCACGTTGGGCCTTGTTGCTTGCTCTCCCCGGGTTCGAACCTATGAAAAGACGGTATCAAGTGCTGTTCCTGCAAGCTCGGGCAGCAATCTTGCGCAGACCGTCAACCGTCTCGGAGACCCAAAAGACGGTCGTTCGGGTGTAAAGCTGATCAGCGACGGCGAAGAAGCTCTGGTCTCACGGCTATTGATGGCCGCAGCGGCAGAGCAAACGATCGACGCCCAATACTATCTTTTGCACAACGATCCGACCGGGCATCTCTTTGCGGCCAGTCTTTTACAAGCGGCAGATCGGGGGGTGCGTGTCCGGTTGCTGTTGGATGATATGGACACATCAGGCTACGACGCGATGACCGCTGCGCTTGATTACCACGAAAACATCGAAATCCGGCTGTTCAATCCGTTCTGGCGCGATCAAAGCCTGATCGTTGCGGGGCTGACTGATTTCAAACGCATCAATCGACGAATGCACAACAAATCCATGACGGCGGACAACGTGCTCACGATTGTCGGTGGGCGAAACATCGGAGCCGAGTACTTTCTGGCCCGTAAAGAAATGAACTATGCCGATCTGGACGTTCTGGCCGCAGGTCCCGTTGTAAAAGAAGTCTCCAAAAGCTTTGACGCATACTGGAACAGCGAATTTGCCGTCCCTGCCCGCGTGGTTGTCGGTGAACCAGAGGCCTTCAGCCTGAGCGATGCACGAGGCAGGCTCAACGCGCTGGTGGAAGAGGCGAAGCAAACGCAATACGGCGCCGCCCTGCGACGATCAGCCGAAGAGAATTTTGCAGACGGCGCGCTGTCACTGGATTGGCTTCCTGCCCGATTGTATGCGGACCCGCCGTCCAAAGCGGCAGGCCTGGAAAACTCGGATCCAATTCTCGCATCCCAACTTCTGCCCTACTTCGAAAATGCCAAAAGCGAAGTGAACATTATCTCGGCCTATTTTGTACCGCGCAACAATGGCGTGAGATGGATGACCGAACTGGAAAACCGCGGGGTCGAGGTCAAAGTTGTCACCAACTCATTGGCCTCGAACGACGTCGCGCCGGTCTACGCCCACTATGCCAAGAAACGTCGGGCAATGCTGCGCGGCGGGGTCGATCTGTATGAACTGAGGCCCGATGCCTACCAAGTCCAACGTCGCGGCATCAACTGGGCGCAATCCCGATCCGGCCTCCATTCCAAGGCTTTCGCGGTGGATGACCGATATCTGTTCGTCGGGTCGTTCAACTGGGACCCGCGTTCGGTCCACATCAATACCGAAATGGGGATTCTGATGGATTCGCCCGCTTTGGCCAGTCAAACCATGGCTGCCTTGGACCAAGCGCTGCCAGCCTACACCTATCACGTGACGTTGGAGCGTGCAGGCCAACTTAAGTGGCGGACCCGGAACGAGGATGGCACGATCCTGGAATATGACTCCGAGCCGACAGGTACGGCATGGGATCACATCGTCGCCGGCTTTTTAAGCATCTTACCAATTGGTTCACAGCTTTAGGGTTGATGATTTTGACCATCAGCCTGGCTTTGGCAAGTTTCCGGAAGGGTTTTGATCGTGAAGTACTACAACCTGTATGCCGACGCCGCAGGCGAAAGCCGTTGGTCCGAGATCGAAGTTCCGCTGGCAGAGCGAAGCTTTGCGCCACCAGCAAAGGCAATTGAGGTCTCCGAGCCGGAGCATGTTAAACAGACCATGTTCCTGCGGCTTCGATCAGGTTGGAACGAACCGATCCACCCGACGCCTGTGGCGCAAAGGCTGGTGTGCCTTGCCGGAACGATCCGCGTTACCGCAAGCGATGGCAATTTTCGGGATATAGGACCGGGGGACGTTTGGCACATGGCAGACAAGTTCGGACGCGGTCATCACACCAAGGTCACAAGCTTCGAGGATTTTGAGGCGGTCATTATTCAGTTCGAGTGAAGTCGGAAAATTCCACGATCTCTTCAAACCTTCACCAGCCCCATCAACAGCCTACAAGTGAGAGCGCCGTTACGGCCTGAAGATTTCCGGCTATACTGGGGTCATTGTTTCGCGCCGGCACCTGATTGACAGCGATCAAACCACCGCTGGCGCAGAGGGGGGATTGCCATGGAACAACGCCTCTCAGCCATTATGGCGGCCGATATGGTCGGGTACTCGCGCTTGATGGAAGTGGACGAGTTGGGTGTTCTGTCACGTCAAAAGAAACATCGGCGCGAATTGATCGATCCGGAAATAACCCGGCGCCGAGGAAGCATCATCAAAACGACCGGAGACGGCATGCTGGCCTCATTTGAATCCGTTCAGGACGCGGTTCAATGCGCCGTCAGCATTCAACAAGCGATGAGCCTTCGGGAAACCGAACTGGAGGACGACAAGAGAATTCGATTTCGTGTCGGCATCAATCTGGGCGATGTCATTTTCGACGACGGCGACATCTTCGGAGATGGGGTGAACGTCGCCGCACGGCTTGAAGGATTGGCAGAACCCGGCGGCGTGTGCGTTTCGGATATCGTGCATCAGGCGATTCAGGACCGGGTCGACGCGCCATTTCGCGACATGGGCGGCCAACGCGTCAAGAACATCACTCGCCCCATTCGTGTCTGGCAATGGTCCCCTCAGGCGGCGCCCGTGCGTGCGGCTCCTGAGATTTCACTGCAACAGCGCGTGAAGTTCTGCAAATCGGCAGATGGCGTAAATCTTGCCTGGGCCTCGACCGGAGAAGGTACACCTGTGCTGAAAGCCCCGAATTGGCTTAATCACATCGAGTATGAGTGGACCAGCCCGGTCTGGGGGGATTTCCTGTCCGAGATGTCCAAACTCTGTCGATTGGTCCGGTTCGACCAACGGGGAAACGGGCTTTCCGACTGGGAAGTTGAGGACATTTCAGAAGATCGTATGATCGACGACATGATTGCCGTGGCCGATGCCGCCGGGCTGGATCGTTTTGGCCTGTTCGGCATCAGTCAGGGGTCTGCTTTTTCAATTCGATTTGCGGCAAGACACCCCGAGCGTGTGAAATTTCTTATCCTGCTGGGGGGCTATTTGCGCGGGCGCATGAAGCGCGGGGACGCCGAAGCCGAACAATTTTATCAAGCATCTCGCGCCATGGTATCGGCCGGCTGGGGCTCCCCCAATCCGGTGTACCGCCATTTCTTCACGTCTTGCTACATGCCGGATGCCACGCCGGAAGAAGGGGCAAGTTTCGACGAAATGCAACGCATCTCCGCCAGCCCGGAAACGGCCTTGCGGATCATGGAAATGAACAGCTACATGGACGTACGCACAGATGCGCAGCGCGTGAATGTTCCGACTTTGGTGTTGCATGCCCAAGGCGACATGGCGGCACCCATCAGTGAAGGCCGTGAGACAGCCCGGGAAATCCCGACGGCTGAGTTCGTTGAACTGCCCGGAGCCAATCATTGCATGATACGCGGCCATCCGGGGTTCGATGAGTTCTTTCAGGAAATCGGACCGTTTCTGAAAGAACATGGTGATTTTTGAGTACCTTACGCTTAAATGGGTGCTGACGTTATTTGTACCCGCTGTTTCCTAAGCAACGTGATTTCCGGAGAACGTAATGACTTATATTTCCAGAAGGCGTTTCCTAGAATTCGCCCTGATCAACTCAACTGCCCTGGCTTTGGCCGGACAGACAATGGCTCAGGCGACCTCTCTCTCGGACGTTGGCGGTGCAATGTTGGGTTTGGAGACCGCCACGATTTTCACCGCGCGCGAGATCGTGACGCTCGACCCGGATCAACCGTCAGCTCAGGCCGTTGCGGTGATAAATGATCGGATCCTTGCAACCGGAACGCTGGACGAGGTCAAGGGCATCCTTGGAGATAAACCGTACGATCTGGACACAACATTCGACGACCACGTTATCGTTCCCGGTTTCATTGCGCAGCACGACCATCCGATCCTGGCAGGATTGACAATGTCTTCCCTGATCCTGTCCATCGAGGATTGGGAACTGCCCGACGGCACCGCGATTGCCTTGAAAGATAAGGATGACTTCATGACGCGCCTTGCGGCAGCCGAGGCCGAGCTGGATGATCCGGCTGAACCGCTGCTCACTTGGGGGTATCATGCCGCGTTCTATGGCCCTCTGACCCGTGCCGACCTCGACGCGATCAGCGCCGAGCGGCCGGTATTCGCGTGGGCCAGATCCTGTCATGAGTTCATCCTGAATACAGCCGCGATGAACGCCGCGGGCGTCACCGAAGACCTGATCGCCAGCTGGTCAGAGACAGAAAAATCACAATCCAGTTTCGAAGATGGTCACTTCTGGGAACAGGGTTTGTTTGCCGTTTTGCCGAATATCGCACCGATGGTCGCAAACCCTGACAAGTTCCGTTCCGGCCTGCTGACCATGCGCGACTACATGCACGCCAAGGGTGTGACCTTCGGAAACGAACCGGGCGGTATTCTTGCAAAGCCCATTCAGGATGCTGTCAATGCGGTGATGTCGGCGCCATCGATGCCCTTCCGATGGACGTTCATCCCCGATGGCAAAAGCCTGGTTGCTACTTACGATCAGGATACCGACGTGATCCGCAAAACCGAGGCTTTGGTCGACTGGTACGGCGGCATGACCAGCATGGCAACTGGCAGCGTAAAACTGTTCTCTGACGGCGCCATATATTCCCTCGCAATCCAACTTCGCGACCCCGCCATCGGTGACTATCACGGTGAATGGATGATGGATCAGGATGCTTTCGAACGTGCTTTCCGGATCTATTGGGACGCCGGTTATCAGGTGCATGTGCATGTCAACGGCGATGCCGGTCTCGACCGTGTTCTGAACACGCTGGAAGATAATCTATTACGCAACCCGCGTTTTGATCATCGTACGGTGATTGTCCACTTCGCCGTCAGCGCGCCCGACCAGGTCGAGCGTATCAAACGCCTCGGCGCGATCGTCAGCGCCAATCCTTACTACGTCACCGCGCTATCAGATCGCTACAGCGAAACCGGCCTCGGACCCGAGCGCGCGGACCAGATGGTGCGGCTGGGCGATCTGGAGAAATCAGCTATCTCGTGGTCGCTGCACTCTGACATGCCCATGGCACCGGGCGACCCACTGTTCCTGATGTGGTGTGCGGTAAACCGGATCACGAGTTCCGGTCGCGTTGCCGGCAGCGACCAAAAGATCTCTGCCGAACAGGCCCTGCGTGGGGTCACGATCAATGCGGCGTATTCTCACCGCCTTGAAGAAGAACAGGGCAGCATCGAACCCGGCAAGCTCGCAAACTTCACAATTTTGGCTGAGAACCCCCTGACCGTAGACCCGATGAAGATCAAGGATATCGCGGTTTGGGGCACGATTGCGGAGGGACGCATTCAGAAAGTCGGCGATAACTTGCAGGAAGACGCAAGCCGAAGGGGCAGCGACTTTCCAAGCGAGATAGATTTCGCCGAAAGGGCGTTAACCCACGCCCTTTCCGTCGTTCACGCGCATCTTTGAAGTGTGAATCGCACTGCAGAACAACTGGATTTGACCGCATCAAGTTTGGTTACGTCCAGATGGGCACTCAAATGGGCTGGGTTTTGTCACCTCTGAACGATGATCAATTCCCAGCCACTCAATCCCAAGTTCTACTGATACTGGTTCTAAGAAACCGATTGCTCCGAGACAATCTCGCCAAAACGTGTAAAAAACTTGCCCGAGAGCTTTTTCGCGGTGCCCGCAATCAATCGACTACCCAATTGTGCAATCTTTCCGCCGACTTCAACTTTAGCGGTGTATGCAAGAATGGTCTCATCCCCATTTGAGGTAAGCGTTACGTCGGCACCACCTTTGGCAAACCCAGCCGCGCCGCCTTTGCCTTCCCCGGTCAGGGAAAAACCTTCAGGTGCATTTGAAGTATCCAGCGTCACCTCACCCGAGAACCGCGCTTTGACCGGGCCGATCTTGAGGACAACCTTGGCCTCAAGGTGCTCTGGCGAATGCTGGATCAGTTCCTCGCAGCCTGGAATGCACTCGCGCAGGACATCCGGATCGTTCAAAGCGCGGTAAACGACGTCGCGCGGGGTGGCAATGTGGATTTCGTCACTGAGTTCCATTCATGTTTCCTTTGTTCAACAACATCTTGGATAGACCAGAAGTGCGGTCTCGGTAGCCTCTTCCGGCGTTACGTCCGGGCGCACCAGCCAAAAACGCCGCAGGCGATTAAGCACGTTTTTCATCATCAGATGCCTCTCTGGATTTGTTCGTGTTTCGCCACAGCACGATCTCGGCCAGGATCGACAGGGCGATTTCATGCGGATCAATCGCATGGATATCCAGCCCGGCCGGGGATTTGAGCTGCGCCGCGCGCTCCGGCGCCAAACCTTGAGCGATGAGTTTTGCCGTAAGCGCATCAGCCTTTCGGCGGCTGGCCACCATGGAGACATGGGCCGCCTCGGTTTGCAGCGCCGCTTTCAGGGCGTCAGCGTCTCCGCGACCCTGCGAGGCAACAACAACGAAATCCTGCGATTCGATGTCCAAATGGTCGATGGTTTCCAGCGTAAACCTATCGTAGTCGCCGTCTGTTTCTGCCTCGTCACCAAGGCAGATGCGAAAGCCGGCCAGCGCCCCATGCGCTGCCAGCGCTGTGGCAATCGGAGACGTCCCAAAGATCACCAGACGCGGGGTGTGCTGATACGGCTCGACCAACAGATCGACAGTGCCGCCCGAGGGGCAGCCGCTTTTGAAGGTCTGCACTCCGTCGGGGTCTGTCATGCTCACCACCTTGTTCGAAGGTTTGACACGGATCATCTGCGGCTCGCCGGTGGTCAGCGCCGTCCGCGCCGAGGTTCGGACGGCGCGCTGCACGCAAGCCCCTCCGAGATGCCCAAGAAGGCGTCCGTCTTTGGTGATCGCAGCTTTTCCTCCGGCCTTTGCGGACGTTGCATCCGCCGTGCGCAGGACCGTTGCCACACAAAAGGCCTCACCGGTTTTGCGCAGCTGTTCAATCGTGTCGAATATGTCGAAGTTAGCCATTTCAGACTCCTTTCACAGCTTACGAAACTGCGGTTCCAACGCCGCCAGCGCTTCCAGCGTGTTGGCTGGCAAATGTGCATCCAGATAGGGTTCCGCCGCCTGCATCGCGGCAGCAATCGGCTGATAGTCACGCCAGCCTTTCAAGGGGTTCAGCCATACGATCCGCCGCGCTTTACGTCGGATGCGCGCAAGCACATCGCCCAGCGCGTGCGGGTCAGAACTGCAATACCCATCGGACAGGATCAGCACGATGGTCCGACCGTTCAAGGCGCGCGCGCCGTGTCCGTTCAGGAAATGCTCAAGACTGCCCGAAATATCCGTGCCGCCGCCAAACCCTTCGGCCATCAACGACAGCCGCCCTGCCGCGCGCAAGGAGTCGTGGTCGCGCAGCGCATCTGTGACGCGCATCAGGCGGGTATGGAAAAGATAGGCGTCCGCCTCTGTGCCACTGCCGATCAGACCTTTGAGGAAGGCCAGAAAAACCCGCGAATAAACCGTCATCGAACCGCTTACGTCACACAAGGCCACAATCCGCATCGGGCGTGGTGGACGAGCGCGGCGATACAGGTCCATAGGTTCTCCGCCCCGCGCAAGACTGGCGCGTTGGATCCGGCGCATATCCAGCGAAGCACCTCGCAGCGCTTGTTTCCGCCGACGCGAACGGCGGTCGCGGATGGCGCGCGCGATGGCAGTCGCGGCTTGTTCCGCCTGCCGCAGCGCGTCTTCGTCCATCAGCTCGCGCAAATCCTGACGCGACAGGTTGGCCGTACGGGTTGCAATCAGCTTCCCGTTCCTCCCCACGGCCTCCCCGTCGCCGGGATCAGGCGCAGTGGCCTGATCCGTGCCGGTTTCCGTTTCCTGAGCAGCCTGGCTTTCCTGCTGCCAGATCATCGGCTTGGCGGATTGAACCCGCACATGCGCCGTTTGGGCAGTTCCCGTGCGCTGCTTTCCGGTATTGAACCAATAGGCCTCGAACAGGTCATCGAAGCGCCGCCAATCGTCGGCGTCGCCGGCCAGTAACACGCAAAGCGCCCGCTGGGCCTGTCTGATATCCGTTGCCTCAACCGCCGCCAGCGCGGCCAATGCGTCCCCCGTTTCAGCCGGTCCAACACGCATTCCGTTCATACGCAGATGTGCGATAAAACCGGACATGCGATCCGCCAAACCAGATGCGCGAGTGGGGAACCGGGTGACTTGCATCACGCCACCTTTCCGATCAAACGATCCATGACCTCGGGCGGGGCCGCGTCATAGTCGGCGGCGGTTTTCAGAAGGCAGACAAGCGTCGCCTGAACCTCTTCTCGGGATTGCGCCATGTCGTTTACACCCAGCCCCGAAAGGGCCGCCGCCCAGTCCAACATTTCGGCAATACCGGGCGTCTTTTCCAAATCTTCTTTGCGCAGCGCCTGCACGACGCCAACAATCTGGCGCGCCAACAGCCCTTCAACTTCGGGCATGCGGGCTTTCAGGATCGCCATTTCCGTTTCACGCGATGGGTAGTCAAGGAAACTATACAAGCACCGACGCCGCAGCGCGTCCGACAGGTCCCGCGTCCCGTTTGCCGTAAGGATCACGATGGGCCGCGACCGCGCCTTTATGGTGCCGAGTTCAGGGATGGTGATCTGAAAGTCAGACAGGATCTCAAGCAGGTAAGCCTCAAACTCCTCATCCGCGCGGTCGATTTCATCGATCAGTAGAACAGGTGGCTCTTCTTCGCTGATTGCTTCCAACAATGGTCGTTTGAGCAGGTAGTCATCGGTGAACAACTGCGCTTCGCTGGTGCCGCCCTGCGCCTCGCTTGCACGGATGGCCAGCAACTGGCGCTGGTAGTTCCACTCATAAATCGCATGGCTGGCGTCCAGTCCTTCATAGCATTGCAACCGGATTAACCGCGCGGCGCGCTGGGCGGCCAACGCCTTTGCGACCTCGGTTTTGCCGACCCCTGCCGGTCCTTCCAAGAGCAGAGGGCGCCCAAGCGTCTGGGCCAGATGCAACGCCATCGCCAAACGGTCGTCGGCAACATAGCCCACCTCGGCGAGGCCCTGCTGAATGTCCTGCAAGCTCATGCCATTCTCCCGGATTGCCGCCGCGCCGTGTTCCAGCGCGGCGGCTTTTCCTGTTAGCCGTGCATTCCCAGACCGTTGGCGATCTTCCAGATGCGCCAGTGGTCATGCGGCATGTGGCTCTGAACAAGGCCAAATGGGCGGAATGCATCATGCACCGCGTTCGAGAACGCGGGCACACCGCCGACATTCGGGCTTTCACCAACGCCCTTGGCACCGATCGGGTGATGCGGGGACGGCGTCACCGTGTGGTCGGTGGTGTAGTTGGGCGTCTCCCATGCCGTGGGCAGGAAGAAGTCCATCAAGGTGCCAGTCTTCACGTTGCCCATCTCATCATAGGCGATTTCCTGACCCATCGCGATGGCCAGCGCTTCGGTCACGCCACCATGGACCTGTCCTTCGATGATCATCGGGTTGATCCGGGTGCCGCAATCGTCGAGCGCATAGAACTGCCGGACCTCCCATTCGCCGGTATCCACGTCGATCTCCATGACACAGATATAGGCTCCGAACGGATACGTCATATTCGGCGGATCATAATAGCTGACCGCTTCCAGACCCGGTTCCAGTCCCGGAATCGCCTGATTGTAGGCGGCGAAGGCAATCTCCTTCATGGTCTTGAACCGCTCGGGCGCACCTTTGACTGAGAACCTGTCCACATCCCATTCGACGTCGTCATCATGGACCTCAAGCAAGTAAGCCGCGATCATTTGCGCCTTGGCGCGGATTTTGCGGGCGGCCATCGCCGTTGCCGCACCGGCCACAGGTGTCGACCGAGACCCATAGGTCCCAAGACCATAAGGCGCGGTGTCCGTGTCACCTTCCTCCAACGTGATGTCATCTGCAGGTAGACCGATCTCACTAGCGATGATCTGGGCAAAGGTCGTGGCATGACCCTGACCCTGACTGATCGTCCCCAACCGCGCGATGGCCGACCCAGTCGGGTGGATTCGAATTTCGCAGGAATCGAACATGCCGAGCCCGAGAATATCGCAGTTCTTCACCGGTCCCGCGCCTACGATCTCAGTGAAGTGCGTCAGGCCGATGCCCAGCAGTTTACGCGTCTTGCCAGCCTTGAAATCCTCGATCCGTTGCGCCTGTTCCGCCCGCAGACCTTCATAGTCCACGGCCTTCAGCGCCTTGTCCCAAGCGGTGTGATAATCGCCCGAGTCATATTCCCAGCCCAGTGCCGACTTATACGGGAACTGATCGGCCTTGATGAAGTTGATCCGCCGCAGCTCGGCCGCGTCCATGTTCAGCTTGATGGCCAGTACCTCGATCATCCGTTCGATGAAATAGGCGGCCTCGGTCACCCGGAACGAACAGCGATAGGCGACACCACCCGGTGCCTTGTTGGTGTAGACACCATCCACAGCCAGATAAGCGGTGGGGATGTCATACGACCCGGTGCAGATGTTCATGAAACCGGCCGGGAATTTGGTCGGGTCGGCGCAGGCGTCGAACCCGCCATGATCCGCCGTGGTGTGACACCACAGGCCAGTGATCTTGCCATCCTTGGTCGCAGCGATCTTGCCCTGCATCCAGTAATCGCGGGCAAAGGCGGTGGACATCAGGTTTTCCATCCGGTTCTCGACCCATTTCACCGGTTGGCCGGTGACAATCGAGGCGACGACCGAGCAGACATAGCCGGCATAGGCACCAACCTTGTTACCAAAGCCACCACCGATATCAGGGCTGATGACCCGGATATTGTGCTCGGCCAGACCCGAGATCAGCGACACAACAGTCCTGATCGCGTGCGGGGCCTGGAAGGTGCCGTAGAGCGTGAGCTTACCGGTCACCTTGTCCATCGAAGCCACACAGCCACAGGTCTCAAGCGGACACGGGTGGGTCCGGTGGTAATAGACCATCTCTTCGGCCACGACATCGGCCTCACCTAGAACGGCTTCAGTCGCATCTTTGTCGCCTTGCTCCCAGGTGAAGATGTGGTTGTGATGCTTGCGCGGCCCGTGTGCGCCTTCGGTCTGACCCGCAAGGTCTTCACGCAGGACAACGTCCGATTTCAGTGCCTCGAACGGGTCGGTCAGGACGGGCAGTTCTTCGTAGTCAACCTCGACCAGCTCAGCCGCGTCCGCCGCGATATAGCGGTTTTCGGCGACAACATAGGCAACCTCCTGACCTTGAAACAGCACCTTGCCATCAGCCAGCACCATTTGCTTGTCACCGGCCAGCGTCGGCATCCAATGCAGACCCAGCGGTGCCAGATCTTCGGCGGTCAACACGGCAACAACACCGGGCACGGCCATCGCGGCGTCTTTGTTTACACTGACAACGCGAGCGTGCGCGTAAGGCGAACGAACAAAGGCACCGAACAGCATCCCGTCCAGCTTGATGTCGTCGACATAGTTGCCCTTGCCTTGGGTGAAGCGCACATCCTCGACGCGTTTGCGCGAGCTTCCCATCCCTTTGAGATTGGCGGTGCGTTCTTCGGGGGTCATGGTTTGATCGTTCATTCCGCGGCCTCCTTCTGAGCGTTCAGCATGTCAGCCGAGGCCGAGATCGCCTTGACGATGTTCTGATACCCGGTGCAGCGGCACAGGTTACCAGCCATGCCAAAGCGGATTTCTTCCTCGGTCGGGTTCGGGTTTTCTTGCAGCAGACGATGCGCACGGGTGATCATGCCTGGCGTGCAGAAGCCGCACTGCAGCCCGTGATGCTCGCGGAACATCTCTTGCAAGACGCCAAGGCTGCCATCGTCATTGGTCAGTCCTTCGACGGTGGTGATATCCGCGCCGTTCACCTGCGCCACGAATGTCGTGCAGGATTTGACGGACTTGCCGTCGACATCCACGGTGCAGGCCCCGCAATGGCTGGTCTCGCACCCGATATGAGGGCCGGTGATTTTCAGATCTTCCCGCAGGAAGTGGATCAGCAGCGTGCGCGGCTCGGCCAGACCTTCGACCTGCTTGCCGTTCACGGTGAGTTTGACGTGCATTTTCGACATAAGTGTTCCTCCCTCAGACCGCGCGGCTTTGCGCACGGTCTATGGCGCGGCGCAGCATCACGGCCGCCACGTGTTTTTTGAATTCGACGGGGCCGCGATTGTCAGCCACTGGATCAATCGCTTCGAGCATTGCTGCGACGCAGCCGTCGACGTCGCCGCCGGCCAACGCTGTACTGGCCGCTTCAGACCAGATGGGCGTATCCGCCAGATTGGTCATAGCGACCGAGGCCTGGCCGTTGCCAACCATCACCGCGGCCGCAGCGGTCGCGTAGTCGCCGATCTTGCGCTTCTGCTTTTCATACGCCTGTCCGACGCCCACCCCCGGTACCGGGATCGAAATCCGGGTCAGTATTTCCTCATCCTCGCGCGCAGTGAAATAGGCAGCCTCATAGAAATCGCGGGCTGCCACGCTGCGGTTGCCATCAGGACCAGACAGTTCGAACGTCGCGTTCAGACACTGCATCAGGCCAGGCATGTCGTTGCCCGGATCACCGTTGGCGACGTTGCCGCCAACGGTACCCATATAACGCACCTGAGGATCAGCGATCTGCAACGCGGCCTCGCGGATCAAGGGAACGGCCGATGCCAGACCGTCATGCGTGATCAACTCATGCTGAGTGACCATCGCGCCCAGCGAGACGGTATCAGCCCCGATCTCGATGCCTTTCAGTTCATCAATGGCTTGCAGATCGACCAGATGACCCATCTCGGCCATGCGCAGTTTCATCATCGGGATAAGGCTGTGCCCGCCCGCGATCACGCGCGCTTCATCCCCGTGTTCCTGTAAAATGCCAATAGCCGAGGCGATGTCGCCTGGCCGGTGATACTCAAAACCGGCTGGTATCATGTTTTTCCTCCCTGGGTCCGAGCGGTATGCCTTGGGGGACCTGAGGTAAGGAAAGAACACTGGGGTCAGCCATTCCAGCGGGTGGAAACGGGGCGCGCAGCTTGTTTCACGAAATGCGAATGAGCTGCACGAGTTGCGACTAAAGGCCCAGCGCCTCGCGAATGTCCGTCAGCCGGGATCGGCTGACCGGAACCTTGGCCAACGCGTCAACCCCGTCGAAGTAGCAGGTGCCGTTGTCCTTGTGCCTCTCAAAGCTTGAGACATGTTCGGGATTGACAAGATAGCTACGATGCGCCCGCAGGAAACCATCTGGTTTTAGCCGGCTTTCGGCCTCGGTAATCGACCAGGGGCAGAAAAGCTTATCGGCATCCATATAAAGAACGGTGTAATGCCCCTCGGCCCGGATTGCGGCTATTTTTCCGGGCTGGGCAAAGAAGGTTTGGCCGTCACGCTCGTACGGAACACCTGCACGCGGTACGACCGGCGCCGGTTCCGGTTCGGGTTCCACAGAAGGCGCAGCGCCGGTGGCCGTCTCGGGGCCGACAAACGAAATGCCGGTCAGCAGAAAGGCACCACAAATCAGAAACACCGAAACAGTCACACCCATCGCCAGGACCTGATTGTTCAAGGCCGGTCCGGCTCCGCCTGCGTTGTCCGTCGCGACAAAGTCGGTCAGGCCGGTTGCCACGAAGTGCATCGTGAATACAGCCAGGCCAAAACAGGCCGTGCCCAGCAGGATATTGCGCTGGGTTCGATTGTCGTACGCAACCCAAATGGCGGCAACGGAGAGCACAACCGACGCTAGCGTTGCAATTGCCACATCCCAGGCATTGTAGACCGGGCGGCAAAGCTGCATCCCTGACATGCCCACGTAATGCATCACCACAATTCCAAGGCCGACGATGACACCGGCGCCGATCATTGTTTGCACCGTCCGGGGACGGAAGTGCAAAAGCAGCAGCGCCAGACCGACCATCAGAATTGCCACCAAAGCTGAAATCAATGTGATCAGCGCGTCGTAATAAAACAGAATTGGCAGTTGCAAACCCAGCATTGCCACAAAGTGCATGGACCAGATCCCGCCACCCAGAATGATCGCAGCCAGAGCGACGATGAACTTGCGTCTTTGGTCGTTCAGCTTCGAGGCCCCATGAGTCAGATAGAGCCCGGTAAAACCGGCCATCAATGCCACGGCAAGCGATGCCGCAACAAGCCAGCCGTTATGCGAATAGTCCAACATGTAGGTACACACGCCCTCCCTGGCGCGGGGACGACGTTAACAAACCTGTTTTATTGGCACAATCGGCTCGTCTGATCCATCAGTTAAATCTTTTTGGACCCTGTGACCAAGTCGGAATTCAACGAAAGCATTCTGTTTCGTGCTGGCCGGTTATTTCGACGTTTGGCGACCGCCACCAATGGCACCTCACATTTCCAGAACTTCACAACCAAAGCACCATATCAACTCTAAAGTCACTGGAGATCACTGTCTTTTCCAAAGCAACCAACCGAGGCCCGCAGAACGTACCGATTGACACAGATCAATGCACTTGCAACCTTCATATAGTGAAATACGAATATTAATCATGATCTACGTTTACTGACCTGTCCCCAAGCAAACATGACAGTGAGCGGAATTTGAATAGCGTGGACGTTCCACACGGGGGCTCGGCAGGAGTGGTGGCGAGCCCCCTCTTTTTTCACAGGCCGCCAAAGAGCCTGAACGTTGAGACGCAAGGAATACGGCGCGAATTTGATCGCAAGACCTGGCCGGACCGCCAAATGCGGACGGTGACAACAACGACACCGCTGGCGACGTGCCAGCAAGACATTCGGTATAAACTCTGATGAGCACCGTTGAACCGCCAGAACAGAAACTCAAACGGGCCCTTACAGCACCGTTGCTTACGCTTTATGGCCTGGGCGTAACGGTCGGAGCAGGAATTTATGTTCTCGTCGGCGCGACGGCGGACATAGCCGGCCCGTATGCCGCATTTTCGTTTGTCGTAGCAGCACTCGTCGTCTCGCTGACCGCACTTTCATATGCAGAACTCGCAACGCGATTTCCGGTCAGCGCAGGAGAGGCAGCCTATGTCGAGGCGGGATTTCAGAAAAACTGGATGGCAATGCTGGTCGGTCTGGCGGTTGCGGCCTCGGGCGTTATCTCGGCCTCTGCCGTCGCGATAGGCGCAGCCTCCTATCTTCACGCATTAACGGGTCTGGCAATACCGCTTCTGACTGTCAGCGTTGTGTTGATTATGGGGCTTATCGCGCTGTGGGGGATCACAGAATCGGTGCTTGTTGCTGCGGCCATCACGATCATCGAGATTGCGGGGCTTCTCTTTGTGATCGGCTGGGGCATGTCGGTTCAGGACCCGCAGGGATATAATGTCAGCTCCATGCTCCCTCCACTTGAGCTTGAAGCGTGGCGAGGCATCTTCGCTGCATCTCTTCTCGCTTTTTTTGCATTTGTCGGTTTTGAGGACATGGCAAATGTCGCCGAAGAAGTAATTGACCCTATTCGCACCATCCCTAAAGCAATCTTGCTGACGCTCATACTGGCGACGGTACTGTATCTTGGGACATCGCTGACGGTGCTGCTGGTTGTCCCGATCGATGTTCTATCAGCGTCTGCTGCGCCGCTTGCACTTGTTTTTGCAAATGCCCCCGAGGTGATCAAACAGGGTTTTTCTGCAGTTGCGATCGTGGCGACTGTTAATGGAGTCCTGATCCAGATGATCATGGCATCGCGGGTGATCTATGGGCTGGCTGACAGGGACCATTTGCCGAAAGCCTTGGCCATTGTGCCTAAAGCAACCCAGACGCCTGTGGTTGCCACACTGCTCGTTGTCGCAACAATCCTTCTACTGACCCAAACCGTACCGATTGGGATCTTGGCGGAGCGCACATCACAGATTGTTCTGGGGGTTTTTGTCCTCGTCAATGTCTCGCTGATCCTTCTGAAGGTGAAACCGAACGGGTCTGAAGAACACTTCCGGGTGCCTCTTTTCGTTCCGATCCTTGGCGTGATCACCAGTGCATTGCTTTTCGGAGCTGGATTTCTCTAACTAAATGCAAAGGCAAACGGGCCATCAGCAATTCCAGGTTGGCATATGACCACTGACCGATCTTCGACAGGAACGCAGCTCTCAGATTGGTGGCACAGAACCTTTGTGGATCTGGCTCAGCAGTTGCAATGGTCCTATCTGCCGCCTTTGATGGTCTACTTCGCGGCTGGCGTCTCCGGTTTGACCTCGGTTGTCGGTGCCTTTTTTCTGAAGGATTACCTCGATTTATCAGCCTCTTTTGTCGCAGGTCTGGCATTTTGGGCCGGTCTTCCCTGGATTCTCAAAATGCCGCTGGGCCACATCGTGGATCTCTTCTGGCGCTGGAAATCCCTGTTGATCCTGTTTGGCGCGTCCCTGATTACCCTTTCCCTGCTCACAATGTACGGGCTTGTGACCGCGCCCACTCGGATGGCCGGCGTCATGCCGCTGGAAGACTGGTATGTTGTCGCCCTGCTTCTGGCGCCTTCCGGCTATGCCATTCAGGATGTTGTCGCCGACGCCATGACGGTCGAGGCGGTTCCCAAGGTCGACCAGGACGGCCTTGCGTTTACGCCTGAAGAAACCCGCGCCCAGCACACGACAATGCAGACCTTGGGCAGAGTTTCGATCATCTCAGGGTTTGCAGCGGTTGCGGCCGTCAACATCTGGATATTCTCAGGAACGGAAGATCTGCAAAAGTCTGACCGGCTTGCTCTCTACGGCCAGGTTTACCTGATTGCGTTGATCATCCCTGTGCTGTCCGTCAGCGGTGTGGTGCTGCACTCACTGATACAACGTCAGCGGCTTCGTCAAGGTCACCCACTGCATACCCCGGATGAGGTGACCGAGGTTAAATGGTCCATATTGCTTGGTGGCCTCGCGTTTGTTGTGTTCAGCATTGTGTTGGGAACCGCGGAATTCGAGTTTGCGCAAGAGGTGGTGTTTACCGTTTCTCTCACGGTGATCCTGTACCTCATGTCCCGTCTTCTGAAAGAACTGGAACCCGCCCAGGCGAAAGCCCTGGTCGGTACGGCAATAATCATTTTCGTGTTCCGTGCAGTTCCGCTGCCGGGGCCGGGACTGACGTGGTTCGAAATTGACGAATTGGGGTTCGACGAGCAGTTTTTGGCAATCCTGGCTCTGCTGACGTCCTTGCTGGCATTGCTTGGATTGATCGTCCTGCGGCCATTCATGGCCAAACGCTCAATCGCCCACGTGGTGGTGGTGCTTACGATCGCGGCTGGTCTGCTCTCTCTTCCAAACCTTGCCCTTTACTACGGCGTTCATGAATGGACGGCAGCGCACACAGGCGGAGTCGTCGACGCCAGGTTCATTGCCATTCTCGACACAGCTGTTGAATCGCCTCTTGGGCAAATTGCCATGGTCCCGTTGCTGGCCTGGATCGCACGCAACGCCCCGGTCCAACTGAAAGCGACCTTTTTTGCGGTGATGGCATCGTTCACCAACATGGCGTTGTCGGCGGCCAGTCTCGGAACAAAATACCTGAACCAAACATTCGTCGTTACACGCGCGGTGACCAATCCGGAAACGGGTGTCGTTACCTCGACTGCCGACTACAGCCAACTCGGGTATCTGCTGATTGCAGCCGCCCTGATAACTGTCACGGTCCCGCTGGCGGCGGTTTTCCTTGTACAGAAGTCCCGCTTCCGAACAAGCGACTGACTACAGGCCTTCTGCCTCGCTCAACAGTTCTTTGAGGTGCGCAACCGGAACGCCAATGTTGGAGCCGCCAAACTCAGGCAGGATCGCGGCGTTGATGGCGACTACCTCGCCTCGCCGGTTCAAGGCGGGTCCTCCGCTTCCGCCGGTTGTGGTTTCGGCGTCGTAAACGATGGAACCCGGGCTTGCTCTGGCAACGATCCCCCGGCTGGCCAGCGGATGAATCTTGCTTTGCTCGGACAATCGGGACGCTACGGTCCAGAAATTGACCGAACCTTCCTTCTCCAGTGTTTGAAGAAAGCCCGGCCCCGCCTGCGCAATCAGCGCCTTCAGGCCTGTCGGGTATCCCAACAGGTAGACTTCTTCTCCTGCGTTTGGCGGTTCATCCGCCAATGGCACGCCCAGCCCCTGAACCCGATCAGGAGCTACTGACAAAAGCGCGACATCGGCCGTTTCGCTGAACTTCTCCAACTTGGCCTCAATCGGATCCGGTTGACCTGGCAAATAGGCCAGCAACCTCAGCATTTCCGCCTCCAACCCCGCACTTTTCAAAGCGCCCACCCGATCGCGGGACGTCCACGGCAAGGCAACATGGCGATTGGTGGCCATAAGCGGAACACCTTCCAGCAGAAAACCGGTTCCCGTGAACTGGAATTCAGCTGGTTCGCCCGTGCCGTCCGGTTCGATCCAGGGCTGCCCAAACGGGGTTTTCAGGTTTTCTCCGTCCGGCCCCAACATGTGCCGCAAGAGCTTCCCGCTTTCCAGATGACGCAACCCGTAGGCACCCTGAATGAATGCGACAGACTTAGATGAGGCGGTAATTACCCGTGTCGATGCGCCTGCTCGCTGTTCAAGGGTTCCGAGACGCTGCTCGGTCGACGTGACTTGGTTTTCAAAGGCATCCCGCAACGCGGCCAGATCATCCGGGGTCAGCGCATCTTCACGTGTCTGTGCAAGCATCACCGCAACCGCTTCGATCTTGCGGGATTCCTGTTGGATACTGTCCGCCAACCTTTGATCGTTTTGATAAAGCAGAAACACAAGGCCCGCGATCAGAAGAAGTGCGGCGACGACCGTGATCCTGAACAGAACTGTCGTCTGAGACGCAAGCCGACGACCGCTGTCGCGCAGCGCGCCGGACATCCTTTTGGCAAACGGCCGCCGGCTTGTTCGGGCGTAAGCGTAGGCGTCACTTAGGATTTCTTCGACCGTATGACGCGCCGGGTAGGTTTTGCTACATAACCTGTACCGGGACATTGGGCCCTTTTCGCCGAACTCGATCATGTCGCCGTGCCCGAGACTCGCGGACGATATTTTGCGCCCATTCACCCAGACATTACGCCCAGACGACGCAGTTATTGAATAGACACCGTCCGCCCACTGAAGAGTAGCGATATCGTTGTCGTGCGGAGGCATGTCGTCTTTGGGGCGAAGACTCAACGCCCGACTTTCACCAACCGAAACAGTAAGGGCATTGTCGGCCAGCCAGCTCACGTTCCCGCGCGACGGTCCGGTCAAATTTTCAAGGAGGGCACGCACGCCCCCCTCGTCGGGGCACGGCGATGAGCTTGTGTCAGCCGCGTCTGAGTTCCGCATTTTAGCCCCCTTTTCAAAGGCCACGCAGAGGTACTTTAGCACACGGCTGTACAAAACCTATTGCTTCGTTTTGGGTGCCAGGAAGGATTGGATATCTCTGTCAGTTAAGCATCAAATCCGTGCCAACAGCTTCACCAAACCGCACACTCCTTGGATTGCAAATCAAAGAAGGCCGACCGATGATCGGCCTTCAGTTTCAAGCCCCAGCCGAAATGCCACCTACTTGGATGAAACCTTGATCTTGCGGCTGGGATCCCGAGGTTCGGTTTTCGGCATGTTGATGCTCAAAACACCCTTGTCGAAGGTGGCCGAGATATTCTCGACATCAACACTGTCCGGCAGCGTCATTGCCCGTGAAAAGCTGCCATAGCTTCTTTCGCTGACACGCAGGTCGCCCGTCTCATCATGTGTGATCTTCTTCTGGCCTCGCAGGGTGAGGCGGCGATCCTTGATTTCGATTTCAACATCGTCCTCTTCCAGACCGGGCAATTCCGCCGTCAGAACGATTGCCGTATCCGTCTCCTGAACATCAATGGCCGGGGAAATTGCGCCGGACATATCAAGAGATGGCAGACCCGTGCGCTGCGCAGCCGTTTCCAGCGGTAAAAACGGAGAGCCGCCTCCTAAGAACCGCGACATCAGGGTTTCCATTTCACGTCGAAAGTTGTCGGAGAGCGGATGCGTTCCGGTGAAAAGTTGCGGGGACTTTTTGTCTTCAAGCATTTCTGAACCTCCTCCTTTTGTCCGGCTATACGGACGCCGCATTATCGCAGAAACCCCGGTCAAGGACCTTGATCTTGCGCAAGGGAATGCTCGCATCTTTTTCCCGCCTGGCCTTTCGGACCGGCCAGTCTTCTGCCACCATTTCGGAACATGACAGCACTCCAACAGGCATAGCCTTTCGGACGGGAAAACACCCGATCACAGGAAGCTTGATCGCCAACCGGGGCTCGCCTAGCCTAGCCCCTTAAGACAGCGGGAATGGCCTAACTCTGGCGCAGTGGAGCAAAACCATATGAAATGGCCCTATCTGGCGCTGATCTATGTTCTGCTGATCTTGGCGCCGTTGGGCTTTTCCTGGTCACTTGGCTGGCCACCGCGATCTTTTCACCAAGAACTCGCATCCGGGCTGGGAATGATTGGATTTTCAATCATTCTGGTAGAGTTCCTGCTCTCCGGGCGCTTCAGGTTCATTTCGTCCGGTGTGGGCATGGATGTGACCATGCGCATGCATCAGCTGATGGCGCGCGCGGCACTCGTTTTTGCGTTGATACACCCGCTACTTTACCAGGGCACGCCTTCTGGCGGACACCGCCCGTGGGACGTATCGCGCCAACTGACGATTACGACAGACTTTCCAGTGCTATCCTCGGGGATTGGGGCCTTTTTCCTGATCGTCGTTCTGGTCGCCTCGGCGGTCGCCCGAAAAAGCCTTGAATACAAATACGAAACATGGCGTCTTTTGCACGGTCTCGGTGCTCTGTCATTGGCCGGTTTGCTTCTTCATCACACAATCCATGCAGGTCGCTACGGTGGGCATCCGTCACTGACATATCTGTGGCTCGCAATGACCGGCATTGCCGTTGGTACTCTGCTTTATGTCTATCTTGTCCGCCCCTTGTTTAAGATGCGGAAACCGTGGCGTGTTTCCTCGGTCACTCGTCTGACACCGAAGCAATGGGAATTGCGCCTCAAACCGGTCGGTCACCAGGGCCTCAGCTTTGAAGCGGGCCAGTTTGCCTGGCTCAATGTGGGGCACAACGTCTTTTCACAGCGTGAAAATCCGTTTTCGATTAGCTCGGCACCGGGTGAAGGTCCTGAAGTTTCATTCGTGATAAAAGAGCTTGGGGATTTCACAGGCAGTCTCGGGCAGATCGCGCCGGATACGCTGGCCTATCTCGATGGCCCCCACGGGAACCTTTCGGTCGGCAAACGCGCTGAACAAGGCATTGTTCTGATCGCAGGTGGTGTCGGCGTCGCCCCATTGCTCAGCATACTGCGCCAAATTCGCCTGAGCGCAGAGCAACGCGATATCAAGTTCATCTATGGAAACCGGATCGAGGAGCAGATTGTTTATCGGGAAGAACTGACCAGGGACGATACTGTATTTGTTCTATCCGAGCCCCCGAAGAACTGGAGCGGTGAAACAGGTTGGATCGACGGCGCCCTCTTGGACCGAACGCTTTCTTCAGAACATTATGACAACTGGCTTTTCGTGCTCTGCGGCCCCACTGCCATGATGGACACTGTCGAAGATCACCTTGTTGCCCGGGGAACACCTTCGCATCGGGTTCTGTCTGAAAGGTTTGACTATGATTGATCCGTTTAGAAACCTGTCCGCGCGCCGACGGGTCAAACTGGCAGTGTGGTCCGTCAATGTTACTGTTTGCGTCGCAATCTTTTTATTTGCCCTGAGATAGCGCGGACGTCCACTGGGTAGTGCAGAGAAGACCAGCCATCACAGCAGAAATTCTTCCCCGCGTAAGGCGTCGTCATGCAAATTTCAGAAACACGTTCGATGTATTGGAATCGCCAGCCTCAGCTTGCGCCTTTGATTAAGATCAAAGGCGAACTCACGCCAATTCATAATACTTGAAACGCTTCTCAGACCGATTTGTGGGAGGATCGGAATGACAGTACTTTTCGTCTTTGCCACTGTTGAGGGCCAGACGGCCAAAATTGCGCATTTTATCAGCAATGTCGCGAAGAAATCCGGCTTTGACACAAGACTGATCAATACCGATCAACTTCCCGGTCAGGTAAAACTGGACGATGTGGATCGCGTTGTTCTGTTGGCTCCTGTTCACGAACGTCGACACCCTGCCTCATTCGAAGCTTTTATCGCGTCGTTCAAAGACGAGTTGGTGAAACGAAAAACACTCGTGCTTTCTGTGGGTCTAAAAGCGGCCTTTGCATCGGGGCGCGAGGAAGCCCGCGACTATCTCACTGAGATGTTGTTGCGAACGAGTTTCGAACCAGATGCGTCAGCATTGGTCGCAGGCGCGGTGAGACCCGACAGCTATGGTTATTTTGAGAAAGAGATCGTTAAACACGTCGTCTTGTTGGGTCGAAAAATCGATCCGAAAGATGGCGTGCGGGAATTCACGGACTGGGACGAACTCTCGTCGATTGTGAAGGGGTTTCTGGATGGGAACTACAGGACAATATCAGACAATTCCTAACTCAATACACTGAACCCATTCTTTCATAGTGTTTGGACCTGACCGTCGAACCCAGACAAACACTGGACGTCCACTTGCTTCAGTCAGTGCGCAAATAGAACCGGAAGACCGGTTTGTTGCAGCATGGCCCGTGTTGTTCCACCAAAAATCGACTCGCGCAAGTATGAGTGCCCGTAAGCGCCCATGACAATAAGGTCAGAGCCGGCTTCCTTAGCACGTTCCTGTATGCACTGTTCGATCGGCAGACCGCCGCTCGGGAATTGCGCTACGGTCACGCTACAGCCGTGGTGTCTGAGCCATGCGGCGATGTCCGTACCGGGGTCCTGACTTTCCGGGTCATGTGCTAGCGGCGGATCGAAACAACCAATCACAACTTCCTTGGCTTCCAGAAAATAGGGTAAAGCCAAATGGGCCGCTCTGGATGCAGCAAGACTATCGTTCCACGCCAGAAAAATGCGCTCGCGTTGGGTATATGGGTCTCCGTTGATCATCATGGCGACTGGCGAATGGAACAAGACGCCATGGCAAACCTCGTGAAACACTTCGGGGTCATTGCGCAGTTCCGGGTCCAGGTATGCGACATCACAGCAGTACGATTGGCGCGCCGCCAGAGTCTTAAAGTCCGCACCGGAACCCATGAAAACCGTGACGCTCGCCGATGCGCCCGAGCGCGCAAGCAGTGCTTCAACTTCACGCGCACGGGACTTTAAGGCCGCCTTTTTCTCTTCCAATTGTTCCAACCAGTTTGCGGGCAAACCCGCCTCGACGAATTTGCTGGATCCGTACTTCAAGTAAGGCAGGTTCGGTAGCGCCGCGATCAGAAGGCAAGTCAAATGGCCGCGCTGACGTTGGGCAGCATCGGCGCATTCAAGTATCGATACATCGCTTGTATCCGCGCCAATGAAATACGTCGAAGTTCTGCGTTGCATACCGGATCTCCCTCCAGGATGTCACTGCGGGCAGGAAACTCGCCGACCGCACAAACCCAACAAAAGCAGCCACTTAGATGACGGTTGTTCTTCCTACTTCGGCAACATGAAGAACTCTTCCAGTACGATCTTGCCTTCTGCCACCGAATAGACAGCGATCTCGCTCAGGGTCATACGTTTTCCTTTGGCCTTCTGGGTTACTTCGGCACTAAATCGCACTGCAAAGCGGTTGGGTGGATGCACATAGGGTCCGTCTACATCGAGTTCGTGGAATTCATGCGCTGCCAGCCAATCCTCTCTCTTTCCCTTGATGGCGTCCCGACCCTTTGTGATACGAAACTGTCGAACCGGCGGCACAACCGCCTCAATCGACTGGGCGTTTTCGGCGTACATTTCGTCAACACTCACAAGCCCCCTGCGATCACGCATGGCCTGAACAAATGCTCTTCCAATTTGGACTAAGTCTTCCATGGGAACCCCCTTTGCTATCGCCGATTGTACCACTTCCGACCCTTGCCAATATTGACAAAGATCAATGAGGTTAGAGACCCGACTCGCCAGCATTTCCTGCGGTCCGCCTTGGTAAACGGGTCAAGGCACACCCAGCTATTTCATGATTTTCAGCTGCGGTTCTTCGATACAGATAGAGGTTTCAAACTGGATTCACGCAAATTCCGCGTTTCTCTTTTTCATTTTATTAACAGTAGCTTGAACGCAAGCCAGAATGCAGATCAGGCCGGACCATAGTTCGTCCAGGCCAATCGCAAAATCATTGAGCGAGGCTTCGAAAGCCCCCTACCCGTCAAAGAAAGATCATGACGAGACAGTCACAGAAACCCTAGTGCCGCCTACGCACGCTTTTCGGCCGACCAGGAAGGGCGAGACGGCTATCGTTACGTTGCTTTCTGGAAACCACATTTCCCTTTGAGATCACCGCCAACCGATCAGGTCTCAGGCGGACAGCTTCAATGGGGTCCCCGGCGTCCAGAACCAACAGCGAGGCCATGGCGCCCTCGTAAAGGCCATAGTCTTCAAGTCCGAGGATTGCAGCATTTTCAACCGTGACCATGTCAAAGCACCGCCTCATATCTTCTGGAGACGACATCTGAGCGACGTGCAACCCCATGAAAGCAACGTCAAGCATGTCTGCGGTTCCCAGCGAATACCAGGGGTCGCGCACACAATCCTGCCCCCAGCCAACTCGAATACCTTCGGCCTGCATTTCCTTCACCCGGGTCAGTCCGCGCCGTTTCGGGAAAGTGTCATGCCGACCCTGAAGCATAATGTTGATCAGTGGGTTCGGAATGGCGCTGATTTCGGCCTCGGCGATCAGAGGAAGCAGCTTTGAGACATAGTAGTTGTCCATGGAATGCATTGAGGTCAGGTGAGACCCTGCCACCCGCCCCTGCAATCCCAGTCGCGTCGTTTCATAGGCCAATGTTTCGATATGCCGAGAATGAGGATCGTCGGTTTCGTCACAATGCATGTCGACCGGAAGGCCCCGTTCAGCGGCGATTTCGCACAGGATACGAACCGAGTCAGCACCATCCGCCATGGTCCTCTCAAAATGTGGGATACCGCCGACGACATCGACCCCCATGTCGAGCGCCCGCAATGTATTGGCATGGGCAGTGGGGTCACGCAGCAGACCGTCTTGCGGAAAGGCGACAAGCTGAAGGTCCAGATAAGGCCGAACGACTTCGCGCAAATGCAACATCGCCTCGACGCCCTTCAGGCTGTCATCGCAGGTGTCCACATGGCTCCGGATCGCAAGCAGGCCCATAGAGACCGCCCAGTCGCAGTATGAAAGCGCACGGTCGACCATTTCATCGACCGTTGTCACCTGCTTGAGTTCGCCCCAAAGGCCGATCCCCTCCAGCAGCGTACCCGATGCGTTTATCCGAGGGATGCCATAGCTAAGCGTTGCATCCAAATGAAAATGGGGGTCGACAAAGGGCGGCGAGACCAGGTCGCCGGTCGCGTCGATGACCGTACCAGCCTTGGCACCGTCCAACTGCCCCATTGCCGTGATACGGTCGCCTGTTATTCCGATATCGGCGACGTTTCCGTCGGGCAGGTTCCCGCCCTTCACAAGAATATCGAAGCTTGCCATCAGCGTTCTCCGCGGTTGTAGGGTATCATCAGCGCCGCTGGCACTTCGGCACGACGCGACATCAGGATCAATGCCAGGATCGACAGGATGTAAGGGATCATCAAGAAGATCTGGTAGGGAACGAGGGCCCCCAGCCCCGTCTGCTGCAGGCGGATTTGCAGGGCATCGAAGGCAGCGAAAAGTAGCGCACCCAACAAAGCCTTGCCTGGCCGCCAAGCGCCGAAAACCACCAATGCGATACAGATCCAGCCGCGCCCGTTGACCATCTCGAAGAAAAAGCTGTCAAAAGCCGACATCGTGAGGAACGCCCCCCCGACAGCCATCAGACCAGACCCCATGATGACCGCCCCCATTCTAAGCGCGGTAACGGAAAGGCCCTGAGCCTCTACAGCAGAGGGATTCTCTCCGGCTGCCCGAAGGGCCAGTCCCAGCGGCGTCCGGTACAGTACGAAGGCAGTTACGCCAACGATAACAAAAGCCAGATAGGTTAACGGGGTTTGGTTGAACAGCGCCTGCCCCAGAACGGGTATCTTCGACAGTATCGGAACCTCAAGTGGTTGAAAGGGTTTGATCCGCGGGGGGCTTGAGACTTCCGGCAGGGCCAGGCGATACGCATAGTAGGCGGCTGATGTCGCCAGAAGCGTAATCCCAAGCCCCACGACATGCTGCGACAACCCAAACGGCACCGTGAGCGTTGCATGCAGAAGCCCGAAAAGCATACCTGCCAGCATCGCAATGAAAACACCGGCCCACAGTCCGGTACCGGCATAGACCGCCATCCAACCGGCAAAGGCGCCGGCCACCATGATTCCTTCGATCCCGAGGTTCAGAACCCCCGCGCGTTCGCAGATCAACTCTCCCATCGTCGCAAAGATCAACGGAGAAGCAATGCGCACAGCGGCTGCCCAAAAACTGGCAGAGAGGAGGATTTCGAAGATCTCCATCAGCCCCTCACGATCCTGAACCGCGTCAGCAAGATGGCGAGGACCATGAACAAAAGTGCGGTCGCCAATAGAAGGTCTGCGATATAGGTCGGAACACTCGCAGCGCGGCTCATACCGTCGGCACCGACGAATACGCCCGCTACGAAAATCGCCGAAAGAACGACGCCAAGAGGGTGAAGTAGCGCAAGCATGGCGACGATAATGCCCGTGTAGCCAAAGCCCGGACTCAGATCCAGCGTAAGGGACCCCTTGAGCCCCGCGACTTCCGAAAAACCTGCCAGAGCCGCAAGCCCGCCCGAAAGAAACGCGGTTTTCAAGAGCACAAGATTTACAGGGATACCCGCAAAACGGGCAGCCGTCGGGTTCTGACCCACCGCCCGGATTTCGTAACCAAGCGTGGTCCGGGTCTCAATCACCCAGACGACCACGGCACAGATCAGTGCCAGCGCAAAGCCCCAGTGCAGACGAAGCCCTTCGACAATCCGAGGAAGGCGCGCTTCTGCATCCAGCCTGGGCGATTTCGGCCACCCCATCCCCATGGGATCCTTGAGCGGTCCCTCCAGCAGAAGCGAGATGAAAAGAAGCACGATGAAGTTGAGCAGCAATGTCGTCACCACTTCATCAACGCCGAAACGCGTCTTGAGAATGACCGGGCCCAGCAGCATCAGCGCCCCTCCCAGCATCGAGGCGAGACCGACCAGTATCAGTGGTTGCGGCCCCGGCAGGCCCAACGCCGACGTCCCGAAGAGGACTGTCACAAGCGCGCCAATGTAAAGCTGTGCTTCCGCCCCGATGTTCCACAGCTTTGCGCGGAAGGCGACGGCTACCGCCAGACCTGTGAAGATCAAAGGTGTTGCCCGGTTCAGGGTCTCAAGCGCGGCGAACTTCGAACCTGCGGCTCCTTTCAGTATCAGTCCCAACGTGGCGAAAGGATTGGCCCCTGCAAGTAGAACGAGAAACGATACCATAACGATCGAAAGCCCCAATGCCACCGCTGGAAATCCCACGGATCGGGCGAGGGACGGGTTGGAAATCGGTTCAAGCCGCACGTTCAAACCCCTCCCCGGCCATCCACCGCCCAAGCTCGGCGGGGGTTATCGTTCCACGGGGGAACTCAGGCGAGAGCCGGCCGTCGGACATCACCCGGATCACATCCGCAAGCCCCATGATTTCGTCCAAGTCTTCCGAGATCAGCAGGATCGCCGCGCCCGCATCTCTGGCTGCTATCAGACGCTCCTGAACGTAGGTTACGGCCCCAATATCAAGCCCTCTCACGGGCTGGTTGGCGAGGATGATTTCCGGATCGGATTCAAGAACCCGCCCGAGGATGAGTTTCTGCATATTGCCGCCCGAAAGCAGACGAATTCGCGTATCCGGACCGGGACAACGCACATCGTATCGCGCGATCACCTTCTGCGCGAAGGCTTGTGCCGCGGCCCAGCGCATCCAACCTGCTCGGCTGATCCCCGGATTCCTGTAGCTTTCGAGGATGGCATTTTCGGTCAACGAGAAATCTGCAATGCTGCCAGTGCTGTGGCGATCCTCGGGAATGCGCCCGATCCGGGCCGCAAGGGACGCGCGAGGAGACCAGGGTGGCGCCTTTTCCTGACCAAGCCACATCTCTCCGCTTTCTGGCCTGGCTTCGCCCGACAGCAAATCGGCCAGTGCGCCCTGCCCGTTTCCGGACACACCGGCAAGGCCCATTATCTGGCCTGCACGCAGATCCAGATCGATGTTTCGAAGGCCGGTTCGGTGCCCAGGCGGATGCGCAGAGACACCGCGCAAGCTTAGTAGAACGGCACCGGGCTTGGCCTCGGATGGAACGGGTTGGGTAATCTCTTCCCCGACCATAAGCTCAGCAAGGGCATGAGGCGTCGTTTCATCTGTGCGCGTTTCCCCGACCAGCTTGCCATGGCGCAGCACAAGAACCCGGTCCGAGATTGCCATAACCTCGTGCAACTTATGGGAAATAAAGATGACGGAAAGGCCCTGATCGACGGCGCGGCGCAGTGTCTCGAACAGAGCGTCAGCTTCCTGTGGTGTCAGCACCGCTGTCGGCTCATCCAAAATCAAGATGCGGGCATCGCGATACAGTGCCTTCAGAATTTCCACGCGCTGCCGCTCGCCGACCGACAACTGCCCAGTCTTGGCCGATGGGTCGACGGCCAGCCCGAATTCTTCGGCCAGTTTCATCACGCGTGACTGCGCCTTCTGGCGGCCACGGCCCAACGACCAAAGGGAAGAAGTGCCCAGAAGGATATTTTCGAGAACAGTAAGGTTATTGGCAAGCGTGAAATGCTGGTGCACCATGCCGACACCGGCCCGCAGCGCTGCACCGGTTGCACCGGCAGGCAGGACTTGACCAAACGCCTCTACGGTTCCTTCGTCCGCAGTATAGTGCCCGAACAGGATGTTCATAAGCGTTGTCTTGCCAGCGCCGTTCTCACCAAGAAGCGCGATGACCTCGCCCCGGTGAAGCGTCACGTCAACCGAGTCATTGGCCGTCAAATTGCCAAATCGCTTGGTGATGCCATTAAGGCGCAGGACAACCTCCTGCGCCGAACTATCTTTGGACATCAGGAGGACACAGGCTCTGAATCGTCCACTTCCACAACATAAGTACCCGCCCGAATTGCAGCCTCTCGTTCAGCAACAAGCGCCATCGCATCGGCAGGCACCTTGCCCTCGAATGTGCCCAGAGGCGCGAGCGAGCAGCCGCCTTCCTTCATGTAGGAATAAAGCCCGTAATTGGCCGCCGTAAAGCTGCCGTCGGCGACCGCCGCGAGAGCTGCTTGCATCGTAGGCTCAAAATGCCAGAGCGCCGAGGCAACCACCGTATCCGGATAGTCCGCCTGAGTGTCGATGACATTGCCGATTGCCAGAACGCCGCGCTCCTGCGCCGCATCGGAAACGCCGAAGCGTTCGGCATACATAACGTCTGCACCATTTTCGATCATCGCAAAAGCCGTCTCTTTCGCTTTGGGCGGATCGAACCACGAGCCGATGAACGAAACCTGGAAGGTCGCGTCGGGTTTCATTTCGCGCACGCCTGCCATGAATGCGTGCATAAGCCGATTGACCTCTGGTATCGGGAAACCGCCAACCATTCCGATATTGCCAGACTCGCTCATGGCGCCGGCGATGATACCGGTAAGATAGGCAGCGTCCTGAATATAGTTGTCGAAAACGGCCAGATTGGGATGGGCCGGATCTTCAAGGAAAGACGAACCCAACAGGAACGCGGTATCGGGGTAATCCAGAACCACCTCCCGTGCTTCTGCCTCGACCCCGAAAATCTCGCCCACGATCAGCTTGGCGCCGCCTTCGGCGTATTCCCGCATGACCCGGGTATAGTCGGTATTGGCCGTGTTCTCGGTAAAGGCATAAGTTATCTGGCCCGCATCTTTCGCCGCTTCCGCCGCAATGTGGATGCGGCTGACCCATTGCTGTTCAACTGGAACGGTGTAAATGCCCGCAACACTCAAAGGCTCTTGCGCAATGAGGCGTTTGGGAAATGTCGCGAGGCTGGCTGCGGCGCTCGCGCCCAAAAGCAGGCTCCGACGATCAATTCCAGAGTAAAGCAGTTCGGCGCGTTTCATGACATATTCCCCCTATCGACCTTGTTGTCAGCCGACAGTAGCAAGAACGCCGTGTAACGCAAAGAAAACGTGCCAAATATTGGGCGAATGATCTCGGCACTGGTCTTGAATCAAGCAAATGCGCTGGGTTTGATCACGAATAGAAGCTGTGAAAGACACCCGCCCTCCGCAGCCCAAAGCCTTCAGAAAAGGCCCTGCTGACTATCCGTCTTTTTCGTAGACAATGAATGGCGTTCGTTTTGCCACTTTGTCGTATAGCATTCGGCCCTTGTAGTTGAACTCCTGAGTGGTCCAGTAAGTGGTTGGAACACCTTGCTGCTTTGCGGTTTGAAAAACAGCCTCGATCAGAGCGCGACCGACACCCTTTCCACGGACCTCGGGGTCTGCAAACAGATCCATCAGATAGCAGGTATCCTCGACCGACCACATAAACCTGTGTAACAGGTAGTGTGTCAATCCAACCGGTTTTCCGTCCAGTTCAGCAATGAGGCAATTGTATTCACCTGCATCTGTCGACAACAGCCTGCTGAAAGAGACCTCGTAGACTTCTTCCGGGACCGTGGTCTCGTAGAACTCCAGATAGGCAGTCCACAAGCGGCGCCACTCTTCCTTGTCTTTCAACTCAAGCGGGCGGATAACCAAACCATCTGGCATGACAGATTTCTCCTGCATTTCAAGGTGTTTATCGAGATGGCCGCACCGAGCGGTCAAATGAGCTGTTGCCCGACATCGACACGATCGTGTTTGAGCGGGACGTCCACATCCACGGAACTATCCAATTCCTGGGCGTATCTATGCCCGGCATAGACTGCCGCCGCGATAATCGCTGGTGCATCGCAATCGCCAATACGGCGGAGGCTGAATGGCAATTCCGCAGTTTTCGTCCGACTGCTCAGTTCCCGATACAAGCCGTCATTTGCTTTCCGGGCTGTCACCATCACAATGTTGGCAACGGGCAAGGTTTTACCTGATCCGCCGTAGAGACAATCCAAATGCGCCATTTCGCCATCGAATTGACTGAGGGTCTTTGACGGCATGATCTCGATCCCCAGGCGAAGCAAATGCGTTCGGATGCGCCAACGCTCGGACGTTTTTCCAGCCCAATCAGCCACACTGTCGGACGGCGTGACAAACGTTACGGCGTGACCTTGCGCCCTAATTTTCTCGGCAATGACGCTGGCCATGTAGTAGCCATCACTGTCAAAAACGAGAGTAGGCCCATCGGGAATCTTTCCATCCATGATGTCATCGGGGGTGTAAACGCGGTTCAAGGCGGCTCCTTCCGCGACCGGGACGAAACGTTCCTCATCATGGTAATCATTTCGCCAGGTCGCGCCCGTGGCGATTGCGACGTGGTCAGCCTCAACCGCGAAGATATCGTCAACTGTCAGCGGGCTTTCCCGGTAGATTTCAACATTGGGCATTTCGATCAATTGCTGCTCGCGATAGTCCCTGACGCGAATGTACTCGCTCATGCCCGGAAGTGCCGCTTCGCGCACGACCCTACCGCCTATTTCACGAGAAGCCTCTGCCAGCAGGACATCATACCCACGCGCCCCAAGCGCCCGCGCGGCTTCAAGACCAGCAGCCCCTGCCCCGACAATCAGAACGCGTGCATCGGAAGCTTTCTTTCGAATGATTTCGGGATGCCAGTCCTTGCGCCATTCCTCTCCCATTGTCGGGTTTTGCGTGCAACGAATTGGCACGCCAATCGTGTCGCTGGCATAGCAGACATTGCACCCGATGCATTCGCGGATCGCAGACAGGCGTCCTTCTTCGATTTTCCTGGGAAGGTAAGGATCAGCGATTGACGGGCGCGCGGCACCGATAAAATCCGTAATTCCGCGCCTGACCTGCGAGACCATTGTATCGGGTGACGTGAAGCGACCCACAGTCACGACGGGCTTATCCGTCACGGACTTGACCCAATGCATGTAGGGTTCAAGAGCTGCCTCTTTGGTAAAACGGGAAACGCCCATCTCGACCGAGTAATCTGCGATGTTGATATCCCACAAATCCGGAAGATCAGACAGCATCTCGAACATCTCGCGACGCTCACCATAGATGGGTTGGCCATCCTCGCCGATCTCTTCGTCTGCCGAGAAACGGACCGCCACGGCGCACCGGTCCCCAACGGCGTCCTTGGTTTCCTGAATCAGTTCACGGGTCAGGCGCACCCTGGTTTCCAGGTTGCCGCCATATTCGTCGCTGCGCGTGTTCACCCGTGGATGCAAAAAGTTCGAGATAAGGTATCCGTGCGTCGCGTAGACATAGACAATGTCAAAGCCCGCGTCTCGCGCCCGCAAGGCGGCCTTGCGGTGCCACCGGCGCAAATCCCGGATGTCCTGCTTGTCCATCGCGCGGGTTTGATACGGATGCCCTTTGACGTTGGGCCGGCTGTCGACGTCCATGCTCGGCAACCGGGAAAACAGGTTGTTCGAGTTGGCGCCTCCGTACCATAGTTCAGCACCCGCAAGGCTGCCATATTCGTGCACCGCGTCCGTCATCAAAGCGTGCGCCCGAATATCGCTGTCATCCCAAAGGGACGCATAGGGATGCGGCAGGTCGTCAGATGATGGATGGATCGAGTTGTATTCCGTACATATGACCCCCCATCCACCTTGCGCTTTCACCTTGCGCATGGCCGCAAGGGTACGCGGGTATTGCCAGCCCATGCCTGTGCAGTGCGGAACCTGGTAGAATCGGTTTGGCGCAGTGACTGGTCCGATTTGTATTGGTTCGAAAAGGATGTCGTAGCGAGGATCCCTGCTCATTCGTTTGCCTTTTGTTTGCTGCGCTGTGCGCAGGCCCGTCTTGTCTGTAAAACCGGAAATTTGACCCGCACTGTCTCAACTGCCGCTCTTGAACTCTGGCATTCGAAAATGACCCGGGTAGACCTTGGACAGGAAGGCGACGATGTGATCCCGGGCTTCGGTACGTCGAAAGTTCTCCGGATAGGTTAAAAGCTCTAACCAGATTCCGTCGTACAGAGCCTCCAGGATATTGGCGACTTGCCTTGGCGGCATGTCGTCATACCCGCCATCCTCAGCAATTTCCGAACACAGGCGCAGCGCGATTCTGTAACGCTCCAGATCGATGTCATTGATCAGTTTGCGGTAAACTTTGCGCCGCCCTGCCTCTCCAAAAAACGCAAACCAGACGGCCAGTTTCTTCGGCGAGCAAATCCGCGGGTGAAAATGCGCATCGACGATGGCCAACAGCTTTTCGGGCGCCGGTAAACCTGCATTGTCAAAAGCGTCCAACCACTGTTCATGGTGTTCCTTTGCAAGAAACAACAGCGTTTCTTCCAGCAAGTTCTGTTTGCTTTTGAAGTGGAAGTTGACGATGCCCAGCGACAAGCCGGCAATCTCGGTCACGGTGGACATGGTCGTTCCACCAATTCCGTTTTGTGCGATCGAGTCGATTGTGGCGTTGATCAGCTGTTGGCGCCGCACCTCCTTGGACTCGGTACGCCGGCGCCCTGTCGGTTTTGTGTTATCGCTTGGCGTCTGACTCACCGGCATGCTTCCCATCTTCTCAAGTTCGTTATCGGCTTTGCCCCCTAGCCCCGCTTTAACAGGAAGAGGCTGTTTGACATTTGCAGAGTTTATGCCATTGATTGAATAATCATTCAATGATGAAGATAAATGATTTGAAAACAATACGAATGTTCGCAATCATGGATCTAGAGCTCCGACCAAAAGGTGAAAACCGGGTCGTGCACCATAGAAATGACGCTGCGATGCAATTCTCCCAGTGGCTCAATGCGATCCTCGATGGCAGCCCAGGCCGCGTCGGCCTGCATTTGATCCCTGAACTCGATCACAGCCATAAGCGAATGGTCACGCTGTTCGCCGGTATCGTAACCGCTTGTAGGAATGCGTTTACACAATGGGGTCCCGTTCGTTGCCAGACCCGTCGCGACCAAATGTTCGACAAACGCGTTCCAGGCCTGTTCGAACGCGTCGAGGTCGACGGCTGGGTTCAGTTCGAATTGGTTCAAAAGTCTCGGCATTCTTCACATACTGTCCGGAAAGGCGTCACCCGCCAAACCTATGCAATTCCCCCCGCAAGGCAAGCGCGCGAGGCCAATAGATGATCCGCAACGAAAACCCCGTCATTGCAAACAGCCTGTGGTCAGCAACGGCAGGCTATTCAACCGAATACCCGCAACTCACTGGCGAGCGAAAATCAGACGTAACGGTGATTGGTGCCGGATTCACTGGCCTTTCGGCAGCGCTTCACCTGGCCGAGGAAGGCATCAAAGTTATTCTGATCGACGCCCAACACCCCGGCTGGGGCGCGTCTGGGCGCAACGGTGGGCAGATCAATGTTGGCCTTAAGGACGGGCCAACCGGCATCAAGGCCAAGTTTGGAGATTTCTGGGGAAACAGAATGATCCGAATGGCCGGTGACGCCGCCGATCTTGTTTTCGATTTGATCGCCCGGCACGACATTAAGTGCGATGCAAACCGCCCGGGATGGCTGCGCGCGGCGCATACGACCAAAACACTCAACGAATTGCACAAACTTGCTGAGGATTGGGACAATCACGGCGGCGGCATGGTTCAGCTTGATCAAGGCGGAATGCAGCGCCTGACCGGGACAGAAGCCTATCTGGGTGGAGTTCTGGACCGACGCAGCGGAGTTTTGCACCCACTGAACTATTCACTTGGACTGGCCGAAGCGGCCCGTCGCAATGGCGTGGAAATCTTCGGTGAAACGCCCGCCGACCGGATCGCGACGGAGGGCAGCCGCTTTCGGGTTGAGACACCTAACGGTGCTGTCTTTTCGGACAAGGTCCTGATTTGCACGAACGCCTATTCTGGTGATCTGCATCCGCGCCTGGCGCAATCCGTCCTGCCCGTTCGATCAGTTCAGGTGGCGACGTCGCCTTTGTCTGCTAACATCCGCCAAACAATTCTGCCAGAAGGCAACGCCTTGTCCGACGCAAGACGCCTTCTTTTGTACTTCAGGCAAGATGCAGGCGGCCGGTTCCTGATGGGCGGTCGCGGCACCTACCATGACAATTCCACCATCAAACAAATTGAGCGGCTGAAACGCATTTCCGTTGAACTTTTCCCTCAATTGTCCGGAGTTCAGTGGGAATATGAGTGGGGCGGGTATGTGGCGCTGACGAGGGATCACTATCCCCACCTGCATGAACTCACCCCGGGCGTAATGACAGGTCTCGGTTACAACGGTCGCGGCGTTGCCATCGCCACCGCAATGGGGCGGGTCCTGGCCCGGTGGGCGGCCGGGACCAAAGTCGATGAGCTTGAGTTTCCGGTTACCCCCCTCAAACCTCTACCTTTTTCGTTTGCCCGAGAGACCCTTGTCGAAGCAGAAATCCTGCGCCTGAAACTCCTGGACAAGTTGGGTCTTTGAGACAGAAAACCGCGCTGGTTAACGGTTTTTGGAGAAGAAGCGATAGGTCAATGCGATCGCGGCCAGTGAGAGGCCCGTGCCGTACCCAATCCAAACACCGTTGGGTCCGAACCCGAGCCAAAAGCCCAATCCATATCCAAGCGGCAAAGCAACGATCCAATAGGCAATCAGGGTAATGGCAACCGGAACATGATTGTCCATCATGCCCCGAAATGCGCCCAGCATTGTCCCCTGAACGCCATCTGCGATCTGCATTGCGGCGATCACAAGGAACATCGAAATCGCGAGAGAAACGACATTCGGATCATCTGACAAGCTGTTCGCCAGAGGAATACGGCCAACCAAAATACCCAGGATAACGACTGTCATCCAACTCACAACGACCAGAAGCGACGCTAATACAATTGGCTTCAGCCTGTCCTTATCACCGGCACCGATTGCCTGAGCCACGCGTATTGAGATTGCAATCGAAACGCCCAACGGCACCATGTAAATAACGTCGCTGACCGCAGAAACGATTTGATGTGCTGCAAGCGCGGCGGCGCTGAACCACCCAAGCATCAGGCCTGCTACGGCGTAAGCGGCCCCCTCCCCCAGGTAACCGACGGAGATGACGATCCCTTCTTTGATCTGCGCCTTGAACTCAGACCAGTCAAAACCTTCGGTCCTCAGAAGGTCCCATTTCCGTTTCCTTGCGCCCAAAATCACAAATGCCGCAATCAAAGGCACTGTCTGAGACAACAGACTTGCGATCCCTGCCCCAACAAGACCCAGACCAGGCCAGCCAGCAACACCGTGGATCAACACATAATTCGAAGGAATGTTGAAACCGACCGCAAGAAACGCAAGCCCAACGCCAATCCAAGGTTGGTTCATGGCGTCAAACAGAGCTTTTAACGCGTAGAAAACAGTGAATGGAACCAAAAGAAGGCTCATCGCGTTCCAGTAGCCGCCAAGCAAGCCTACGACTTCCGGGGGCTGTCCGATCCAGGAAAGAGCCGGTTTCAGGCAGATCATTACGCTCGCACCGACAACCCCGACGAGCAGAGAAACCAAAAGCCCGGCAGTTGTGGCCGAAGCAAGCCCTTCCTCGCTGGACTTGCCGAAGGCTTCCGCCATTCGCACGCCAATTGCGGACACAAAGCCATAAAGCGCAGAGTAAAAGATGATCAGCACCGAGGCCGTTATCGACACTGCTGCCAGAGGAAGCGTTCCCAATGGGGCCACCATCACGGTATCCACAACGCCAATCAAAGCAGCGGCGGCAAGGGAAATGACAATTGGCAAGGCAAGTCGCGCAAGATCACGCGCTTCCTGCACTATCGCAGCCCTGGGCGGCAGCGGCTGTTGTGAGATCCGCACTCGCGTCATGACATCGGGGCCTCTCAGCCGAAAGTGGCTATGGCGTTTCAGTCAGCAGGCCCGGAACCAAGCGCACGAGGCATCCCCACGCAGCTTGTTCCGCCTCTTCTCGGCTCAGGTTTTCCGGCGCAAGATGCAGGCGCTGCCAATAACCATCCGTCAGCGTCTCCATCCATTCCGTCATTTGACCCGGAGAGGCAACATCATCCTCGGCCAGCAATTCTTGCCAGATCGCATACAAAGTTTCGCGCCGCCGCGCTTCAAAGTGTTCCGCAACCTCATCATAGTGCTGCTGGAATCTGAGTTCCCCCCAAAACGCATACCACAAAGGCAGGACGTTCGGACCACATGCATCAGGGTGGAAGTCCGCTTTGATGAGTGCCCTTATCTTTTCCGTTGGCTTATCCCCTGCCTGTTCCAGAGAGGTCGTCCAGTGCTCCTCATAGCGTCGGTACAAGTCGCGAAGCGCTTCGGTCAGAAGGCCTCCCTTTGATTTGAAATAAAAGGCTGTAACGCCCTGAGACAGCTCGGCTTCGGACGCGACCGTCGCAAGTGTCGTTTTCGCCAATCCATGCGCCAGTATGGAACGGCACGCCGCGTCCAGCAGCTGCCGGCGGCGGCGATCTGCGTTTTCCTTCCGCTCTTTGCGGGGGCGTTTCCGCTCTGCGTCGACCAATTGCCGCTCCTCCTACAATTACCGCCATCTACAGTGCGCGAAAAACACGCGTCAATGGTCTAAAATTTATTTGAGCGATCAAATAAACTTTACGGAATCATGTCCGGTCTGTAAACGGAGAGGAAAGGGATGAAAAATTTGACGACTGAGAACAGATACGACGTGATTGTGGCCGGTGCCGGTCATAACGGATTGACAGCGGCCGCTTATTTGTCCCGTGCGGGCATGCGTGTTTTGATCGTCGAAAAGAATGACTGGATTGGTGGCGCAGCAGTCAGCCGTTCGCTGCACGAAGGCTGGACTTACTCGAACTGCTCTTATGTCTGCTCTCTTTTGCGGCGCGAAATCGCCAGAGACCTCGAACTCCCGAAATACGGGCTTCAGGTTATCCCCTACGAAGGTGGTGCGAGCTTCACACGCGACGGAGATTACTTCGCCTATTACTCCGATCACAACGCTCTCAAGCGCGAGATGGCGCGCCATTCTGCACGTGATGCAGACGCCTATCGCGGCTATTCACAAGCCATCATGCGGCAATGCCGTTTTATCCGCCCGTTTCTGCTTCGAGACGCACCGGACCCTGCTTCGCTCCGCCCACGTGACCTCGGTGAAATGGCGTACCTGGTCAAGAAGGCCCACAGACTGGGAAGTCGCGAACTTGGAGAAACGCTGAAATTCTGGACGATGTCCATTGGCGACTTTCTGGATGAGCATTTCGAGAACGACCTGATCAAGGCGCATTTGGCTGGATCGGGTATTATCGGCACTGGTCTTGGGGTGTATTCGCCCGGAACCGCCTATGTTTTGCTGCACCACTACATGGGCGATATCGATGGTGGCATCGGAGCCTGGGGTTTCGCCCGCGGCGGCATGGGCGCGATTTCCAATGCTATTGCGGCGTCTTTCAAAGATCACGGCGGTACGATCCATACGGGTGCAGGGGTCGAGAGAATCCTGAGCAAAGATGGACGCGTGGAAGGCGTGGCGCTGGAAGACGGCAAGGTTTTCCATGCCCCAGTCGTCGCATCCAACATGGATATCAAGCGCACCATTTTACACCACGTTGATACCGCCGATCTGCCGGATGACTTCACCAAAGCGGTGCGGAACTTCAAAATTCGCGGGTCTTCGGCGAAACTCAACATCGCCCTTGACCGCTTTCCAAACTTTCCTGCCGCACCAGACCACACCAGTTTTCTGAGGGGCGATCTGCATGTGTCGCAGAGCCTCTTTGAACTGGAAAAGGCTTATGATGATTGGAAGCTGGGGCGCTGGTCGGAAAAGCCGTACATTGACATGCTGATCCCCAGCCAGATCGACCCAACGATGGCTCCGACAGGTGCGCATATGATGACGGTGTTTGTTCAGTACGCCCCATATGATCTGGAAGTCGGCGGCGTCCGGTCGGCAGACAACTGGGACGACCAACAGCGCAAGGCAATGTCTGAAACTGTACTGGACCAGATGGCTGTGGCTTGCCCTGACATTCGCGAGCGCGTTGTGCACATGGAAGTCCGTTCACCGCTGGAAATCGAACGCGAGGTCGGTTTGACCGAAGGCAACATTTTCCAAGGCGAACTGACCTTTGACCAGCTTTTCTTCAATCGCCCGGTCCCGGGGTGGTCGCAGTACAGCCTGCCAATCAAGGGGCTGTATCTGTGCGGTTCGTCCGCACATCCGGGTGGCGGAGTTATGGGTGCGCCCGGCGCCAACGCGGCCCGCGCAATCCTGAGGAACGAAACACGGCATGGCCGAATGAAGGGGTATGCCGCATGAACCAGTTTGATGCAATTGTCGTGGGTGGCGGCGTCAACGGGTTGATTGCCGGAACGCTTCTCGGTCGGCGCGGCAAGAATGTCTGCATCGTTGAAAAATCTGACAGTTTTGGTGGAATGGCGTCCTACTCCGTGGACGGGGGGCCAACATTGGCCCACTCGCTTTACAACCTCAGCCCGCGCGCCCTGAGTGACATCGGTTTGGACCTGCAACACCCTGTTTTGGCCGGGAAACCGACCTCCACGGTCTCATTGGCTGAAGATGGTCGGCACATCGTCTTCAGTGACGAAGGCGTCTGCTGGAGTGACGGGACAGCGCACCCGGACTCCAAAGCCTGGTCCGATCTGACGCAACAGTTGATTACGTATGGCGGCTTGTTGCGCCAACTCGCCGAAGCCCCACCACCCGGCGGTCACAAAGCTGTGCTTTCGCGGGGCGGAATGGCTGAGGTTCTGCGCCTGGCGAAATTGGGCATCGGACTGAAAAGGCTGGGTAAATCGGAAATGCGGCGCTTCCTGCAGGTCGTTCTGTCCAATGTCTATGACATTGTCCTTGATGACTTGTCGGACGGACCGGCGGCTGGGATGCTTGCTGCTGATGCAATCTGGGGGGCAGCCGCCGGTCCAAGATCTTCGGGAACCGTGTTCAACCTGATCTACCGGATGGGTCACGGGGGCACCATTACCCAACCTGCGGACGGAGTGTCTGCGCTGACAGATTTAATCGTTGAAGCAGCGCAAAAGGCGGGGTGCGTCCTGATGCCGGGAACCGAGGTTTCCCGCGTTCTCGTGGACAAGGATGCCGTCTCTGGCGTCATAACTAACGATGGGCAAACTTTGACCGCACCTCTCGTGCTGAGCAACCTCGCACCTAAGCCAACAAGCCGTATGACCGGGCCATCTGTTTTTGACATCGAAACGATGCGGCGCATTCGGAACATCCGGGCACGAGGAACAGCAGCCAAGGTCAACCTAAAATTAAAGGACAACATGCCACTGCCCGGCTTGCCTGAAGGGTTGGCAAATAGTCGTCTGATCTATGCCCCCTCCGCAGAATACGTGGAAGCTGCGTTCAATCCAGCAAAATATCGACAAATGTCCAAGGCCCCGGTGATCGAAGCCTTCAAGATGCAGACAGCCGATGGATCAGGCTGGTTGTCGACCATAATGCAATACGCGCCATCCGACCTAGAAGGCGGCTGGACTGAAGCCGCGAAAGATCAGCTTGCGCAAATCACCGTAGATACACTGGGCCGCGCCCTGCCCGGCCTGAAGGATCACATCGCAGGCAGTCAAGTCATAACACCGGATCAAATCGAAAGCGCAACCGGAGCGCCCGGGGGCCACTGGCACCACGCGGAAATGTCTCTGGACCAGCTCCTGACACTTCGCCCCGCAAACGGAATGTGCCGCTATTCCATGGGTCCCAAGGGGCTGTACCTGTGCGGCGCTGGAACCCACCCCGGAGGCGATGTCATGGGCCTCGCCGGTCGCAATGCGGCCCTGGCGGCGCTGGAGGAGCAGCCATGAGCATCTTCACCGACCCGAAACTTGGCTTAATCCCCGCCGCCTTTCACAAGAAGCTCGAAGAGCAGAATCGCGCTCAAAACTGGTATGACTGGGCGGGTTACACTGCCCCCGGAGTTCTCGACAGTGTCGAGTTCGAGTATTTCGCGCTGCGCAATCAGGCCTCTGTGTTCGATATCTCACCGATGCACAAATACAGGCTGACAGGTCCTGACACGACCGCAATGCTCAATCGCCTGGTCACGCGTGATGTCCGCAAGATCGCAGCGGGCCGCGTTGGATACGCAACCTGGTGCGATGAAGAGGGCATGGTCATCGATGACGGGACTCTTTTCCATCTCGGCGACAACGATTGGCGCTTGTGCTGTCAGGAACCGATGCTGACGTGGTTGCTGGACGCGGGATGGGGTTTCGATGTTGCGGTTCGGGATGAAACTCACAGCGTTACCGGCCTTTCGTTGCAAGGTCCGACGTCCTATGCGGTGTTGGAAGCTGCGGGACTAGATGTTAGCGCGCTAAAGCCATTCGATCTGGTCCAGATCGAACCTGACCTCATGATTTCACGGACGGGCTTTACCGGCGACCTCGGCTATGAGCTTTGGTGCGACTGGGACAAGGCAGAAGATCTCTGGGACAGAATTTGGAAAGGTGGCTTGCATCAGGGGCTGCGCGCCATTGGGTACGAAGCTGTCAATATCGCACGCATCGAGGCGGGATTTCTGACCGCAGGGGTGGACTTTCAGCCCGTTCATGCGACCGAGCGGTTGCACCGGGGCCAAACGCCATTCGAACTCGGCCTGAGTCGGTTGGTCGACTTCGAGAAAGGCCACTTCAATGGGCGCCGTGCGTTGCTGTCGAAACGCGATGCTCCCAGAAGCCTCCTCATGCGTTTCGATGTCGAAGGCTTCAAACCCTCGGAAGGGTCATTGATCTACAACCGACGCAAAAAAGAAGTTGGGCACATAACTTCCGGGATTTGGTCCCCGACCGCCAAACGTAACATCGCGCTGGCGCATGTTCGTATGCCGGATGCACGCCGGTCATCCAGTTTGATGGCGGAAATCTACACCCTGCAAGAAGGCAAATGGGATACCGGAATGGCGCGTCTCACGCCCGTCACCAAAGCCTTTTTCGCACCGCCGCGCGCACGTGTGACGCCGCCCGCCCGAACCTGAAGGAGAAGAAGACGTGAACACACTTGGCAACACTCCAACCGATGGCGATCTTGTCACCTGGGATCGCGACCATCACCTACACCCCTGGGCAGGGACCGAAGGCTTTGGGTCCGATGAGTACATGCGGGTCAACACGGCGGATGGTATCTACCTTTGGGACGCTGCCGGAAAGCGCTATATCGATGGTCCCGGCGGTATGTGGTGCACACAGATCGGTTACGGCCGCCGGGAGATGGCCGACGCCATTTCGCAGCAGGTCATGACGATGCCCTACGCGTCGCCCTGGTCATTTACGACCGAACCCGCGGCCGTTTTGGCCCGGATGATCGCCGAGCGCTCTCCAGGCGATCTGAATACAGTGCACTTTACAACCGGCGGATCCACGGCTGTCGATACCGCGCTCAGAACCGCGCTTTTCATGAACAAGCGGCTTGGCCGACCAGAAAAGAAAATCGTGATCGGCCGGGAGAAAGGCTATCACGGATCGACTTTTCTGGCTGCAACGGTCACCGGGAAAGAACGCTTCGAAACAAGCTTTGAAAAGGCGCAGGATTTGGTGCGTTTCCTACCCGACGTGAACCCTTACCACCGGCCCGAGGGAATGAGTGTCGATGCCTGGTGCGACGCCAAGGTCGCGGACCTTGAAAACCTGATTGCCGAGGTCGGTGCTGACCATATTGCCGCCTTTATCGCCGAACCGATCCTCTGTTCTGGCGGCGTGATTGTCCCGCCTCCGGGCTACCACAAGCGCACACTCGAAATATGCCGTGCAAACGACATTCTGTACATCTCGGATGAGGTCGTAACCGGCTTTGGCAGGCTGGGCCATTGGTTCGCATCAGAAGACGTTTTTGGCATCGTTCCAGACATAATAACCTGCGCAAAAGGCCTGACCTCCGGGTATCTGCCACTTGGCGCTTGCATCATCTCGGACGCAGTAATGCAACGCATCTCTGACGCTCCGGGCGGCGATGTCTTCTACAATGGCTATACCTATTCAGGGCACCCGGTTAGCTGTGTTGCAGCAATCAAAAACATCGAGATCATGGAGCGGGAAGATATTCTTGGGCACGTTCAACGCGTAACGCCGCAATTTCAAGAACGCCTGCGCCAGATCAAGGAAAAGTTCCCGATCGTCGGGGACGTGCGCGGCGACGGTCTTCTGGGGTGTATCGAATGCCGCCCCGGGCTGAAGGTCGAAAGCTATGAAGCACACGTCAAGTTTGGGCAGAAACTGGACGACGCATGTGAAGAGTTGGGTTTGCTTTTGCGACCATTTGGAAACATGGCCGTGTTCTCTCCTCCTCTGATCATCACCCCTTCCCAGATAGGCGACATGTTCGACATCATGGAGGCAGGAATGGCGCTGGTTAGCAAGGACTACGGCGAATAGCGGCCACGACGCCACAACTTGGGCGGCGGTCAGGTCATGCTGGCTTTCGGCCTCGGATGTGATGCGGGCAGTGCTCTCCGGATTTCAGCACAGGCTGCATCGCGTCCCAGATCTCGATTTGGTGTTCGATAAACTCGGCACCATGCCGGGCTTCCCAGCCAGCCCGGTTCGGCCCGGTCAAATCCGCAAGTTCCCCAGCAGAAACTTCCGCATACCATGGATTGCGGTTGACCAATTCCACGCCTTCGAAGCCGGCCGCCTCCATCGCGGCGCGATACTTGGAAGGCGACGCCATTTGAAATTCCAAAGCTTCCATCTTCACATAATGCGCCATCTCAGGTGACATGTCCCCGTCATGATTGGTCAGCCAGTCAGAAGCGGCAAACCGACCACCCGGCTTCAACACCCGAAAGGCCTCGGCAGCCATCGCGGCCTTGTCGGGAATGTGGATGATTGAGTCTTTTGAGAACACGACATCAAAAGTACCATCTTCGAAAGGCATTGGGCCGGGAGTGACCTGAAGGATTTCGACTCTTTCTTCCAACCCGGCCCGCTGCACTCGCTCTCTCGCCGCCGCGCAGACGGGAGCCTCCACATCTATGCCTGTCACTTTCCCCGCACCGAACTTCTGCGCCATCAGCACTGCAATTGCCCCTGATCCACAACCAATATCAAGGATATGCTTGCCTTTGAGATCGATCCCCTCAACAACCCGAGCGACTTCCTCGGGGCCTCCTGGCGAAAGGAACCCCTCCCCCCAAAGCTCTTCCAGGAAGTTGATCACCTGACGGTCGTAAAGGATATCGTCTGACATAAGCTTCCCCCGCATCTGATTGACAGTTCACCGCCACAGTGAAGCCTGATCGCGCTGCCCTGACAAGCCTTTTTCCAGATAGGAAGGCGATGCTCAAAATCAGTTACTGAATGATCATTCAGTCAGTAGACATTGAACGCCATGACTGATATGCGAGAAAATGAACGCCCAGAAAGGACATTCTCGCCATGGCTGACACCCTGCCGACGCACGCCCGGACCGTCATCATCGGGGGAGGTTCCATTGGCGCGAATACGGCCTATCACCTGACCAAACTTGGCCATACCGATGTTGTGGTTCTTGAGCAGGGGCAACTGACATCCGGAACGACTTGGCACGCCGCGGGCCTTATCGTGGCCGGCCTGCTCAAGTCGGAAGCGGAATGTGCAATCTACACGCATGGACGCGATCTATACGCTAACCTTGAGAAAGAAACCGGTATTTCCACTGGTTTTCGGGACGTTGGATATCTGCAGATTGCGACCAACAAAGAACGCCTGCATGAAATGCGCCGTGTCGCAGCCTTCATGCGCCGCTTTGGGATAAACAATCACGAAATTTCAGTAAAAGAAGCGCAGGATTTGTTCCCTATTGGTGACCTGTCGGACGTCGTTGGTGCGTTCCTGATACCCGAGGACGGGCGCGCCAACCCGGTGGACGTGACAATGTCGCTGGCAAAGGGGGCCAGAAGCAGAGGCGCCCGCTTCTTCGAAGGTGTTCGGGTCGACGAGATTTTGGTCGAGAACGGCACCGCGACTGGAATCCGCACTGCGAACGGTCACGCCATCACGGCTGAAAACGTTGTGATATGCGGTGGCATGTGGTCCCGCCAGTTAGGGGCCAAGCATGGCGTCAACCTGCCCCTTCAAGCGGCTGAGCACTACTACCTGATTACCGAGAGCATCCCGGGCTTGCCCCGCGATCTGCCCGTTCTCGAAGACCCTTCCACGTACACTTATTACCGCGAAGAAGTTGGGGGGATGATGTTGGGTCTTTTCGAACCAGGTGCTGCGGCGTGGAAGCTGGGTGGTATCCCCGACGAATGGCAATTCGGAGAGATCGAGCCAGACTGGGAACGTGTTGGCCCCGACCTTGAAAAAGCCTATTCGCGCGTGCCTGACACGATGAATTATGGCGTCAAGAAACTGTTCTGCGGACCGGAGAGCTTTACGCCCGATCTTGCACCGCTTGTTGGCCCGACACCGGAACTTCGCAACCTCTGGGTTGCATGCGGGATGAACTCTTTGGGCATCCTCAATGGCGCCGGTACCGGTATGGTTCTGGCCCATTGGATTGTGGATGGCTTGCCCCCAATCGATGTCACGGGCATCAACGTCAATCGCTTTTCGCGTGAAATGGCCACACCGGCGTTCCGGCGCGACAGAACGCCGGAGCTGCTGGGCAAGCTCTTTGGCCAGCATTACCACAATGAGAATTACAAGACGGCCAGAAACGTAAAGCGTTCCGTGCTGTATGACCGCCTGAAGGATGCAGGGGCGTTTTTCGGCGAAGGAAGTGGTTGGGAACAACCTGATTGGTTTGCCCCGACACCGGAACAGGCCAAGGTCGAGAAATACAGTTGGTATCGCCAAAACTGGTTTGAATGGCACGCCGAAGAACACAAGGCAGCGCGCGAGGAAGTCATCGTCATGGACATGACATCAATGGCGTGTTTCAGCGTCGAAGGTCCAGATGCATGCGCCCTTCTCTCGCGCCTTTCCTGCAATGAGGTTGATGTTGAACCTGGCCACGTGGTCTACACTGCCTGGGTGAATGAACAAGGTGGGTTTGAGGCCGACCTTACGGTTACTCGACTGTCCGAGCGGAAGTACTGGGTTATTGTCGGCGAAAACTCGGCAGGTCATACCGAAATGCGCATGCGGCGGCACATTCTGAACGATGAGAATGTGGTCATCACAGACATCACTGCTGCGCGCTGCCAAATCAACGTTCACGGCCCAAAGTCACGCGATCTTCTGAGCAGAATATCCGGCGCTGATTTGTCGGACGAAGGCTTCCCATTCATGACGGCCCGAGAGATTGATGTCGGGTATGCCGTTGTTCTGGCCTATCGCGTGACCTTTATCGGGGAACTTGGCTGGGAGCTTCATGTGCCTGCCATTCAGGCCGTTCAAACATATGATCTGATAATGGAAGCGGGTCGTGACTTGGGGGTTCGAAACGCGGGCATGCAAACCCTAAACTCCCTGCGACTCGAAAAGGCCTACCGTGATTTCGGAATTGATGTGGACAACACGGACAACCCCATTGAGGCCGGGCTTGGTTTTGCCATCAAGCTGGACAAACCCGGAGGCTTCATCGGCAGGGAAGCGCTGGCTGCGATAAAAGCAAAAGGCACACCCAAAAACCGAATGCTGCAGTTTCTGCTGAAAGACGCTGAGCCCCTGATGTATGGCAACGAGATGATTTATCTGAACGGCAAGGAAGTCGGGTACATTCAGGTTGGCGGGTATGGGCACACGCTTGGCGCGGCTGTCGGGATTGGTTTTGCAGAAACCGAAAAACCTCTGACGGCAGACATCGTCGCAGAGGGACACTGGCAGATCGAAATTGCCGACGAGAAATTCGACGCCAGTGCTTCGCTAAAGCCGCTCTACGACCCCCAAATGAAGAAGATAAAGTGCTGAAGCACAATTACAGGGTATTGCGGCTTAAACCGGAAAGTGTTTTGGAAAGAACCGCGACAGCGAAAGCAGACAAACATCCCTGAACTCTCGCCGGTCAGCCACCTTGGGATACAACATCAGGCTGAGCCAGGCGCCGTCAGACATCGCCTCAACAGCTCGGGCAGTTTTTTCGGCCTCAAGATCGTCGTAATCGCCGTCGGCGATCAACTCTCCACATAGATGCAGAATTCGATCGTATCTCTCGTTGTCAAATTTATTGTGAATCTTCAAGTAATTAGGACGGTACTTTGCTTGCCCCCAGAACGCAAACCAGACCGCTAGACGCTTGTGCGTGCAGATGCTTTTGTCAAAATCCGCGCGGATAATGGCCGCAAGCCGATGTGCGGCCGTGGGTTCCGCGTCGTCATAATACCTTAGCCAGTTTTCGTAGTGCTCTTGTGCCAGAAAACCCAGCGCAGCGTCATACAATGCTTCCTTGCTGTCGAAATGGTAATTCACAACCCCATGGGACAGATTGGCAGCTTCGGTCACGTGTTTCAGAGTTGTGTCAGAAAACCCGCGCCTCGAAATCGAGTCTATGGCCGCCATTATCAACTGCAGGCGGCGAACTTCCGGAGGTTCGGTGCGTCGTTTTTTCTGAAGCTCGTGCGACTCCAATTTATCCTTCCTCTCGTTCAGCCATTTGTCTGTCCAGCAGATCCGCCCTCTGTTGCCGGAACATAACGATAGCAGCGACAGCGACGCAAATGGCGATCACGAGGATCATTATAGTCGCAAGCGCATTGATATCCGGCCTGAGGCCCAGTCGAATGCGCGAAAAGATTAGGATTGGCAAGGTATTTGCACCCGGACCTGTAACAAAACTGGCTATGACCAGGTCATCAAGAGACAAAGTAAACGCCAGCAGCCAACCTGAAATAAGGGCCGGTGTCAGCTGAGGAATGGTGATTGCAGTCAAGACTTTGAAAGGCTTGGCCCCCAGATCGGCAGCCGCTTCTTCCAGAGTTTGACCCACGCCGGTCAAGCGTGCCTGAATTGTTACGGCCACATAGGCCATGGAAAAGGTTATGTGCGCGATCGTAATCGTCGCGAACCCGCGCTCGGCGGGCCATCCGATTAGCTGGTTCAGAGAAATAAAGAAAACCAGCAAGGACAATCCGGTTATCACCTCGGGCATCACCAAGGGCGCAACCAACATGCCGCCAAACAAAGTCCGACCTTTGAACCGGCCAAATCGCACCATCGCAAGACCTGCAAGCGTACCAAGCGCTGTTGCAAAGGTTGCGTTTACAACGGCGATCTGAAGGCTAAGGGAAACCGCGCTCCAGACTTCTGCAGATTGAAATAGCTCCTTGTACCATCGTAAGGACCATCCCCCCCAGACCGGAACCAGCTTGGAGTAGTTGAACGAATAAATGATCAGCAAAATCATCGGGATATAGAAAAATGCCAAACCCAATGTCAGCATGATCGTCAGGAATCGGGAGCGTTTGCTGTACATCTATTGCTCCTCCGACGCTTTGCCCTGGTAGTGTTGGAACACCATGATGGGCAGCACCAGAATAACCAGCAGAACAATTGCAACCGCAGCAGCAACAGGCCAATCACTGTTTCTGGAGAACTCGTTATAGAGAACCCGGCCAATCATTTGTACGTTTCCACCCCCTAAAAGATCGGGAATAACGTACTCCCCGGTCGCAGGAATGAAGACCAGCAATGAGCCCGCGATGATGCCGGGCATCGTCAAAGGCAACGTGATTTTGAAGAACGTGTTCGTTGGCCGGGATCCGAGATCCGCTGCAGCCTCATTCAGGCTGTCATCCAGCTTTTCCATGTTCGCGTAGAGCGGCAGGATCATGAAGGGCATGTAGGTGTAGACGATACCAATATAGACAGCGAATTCGGTGTATAGCATCCGGATCGGTTCGTCGATTATACCAATTGCGATCAACAGGTTATTGATTGTACCTTGATCTGCAAGCAATCCCATCCACGCGTAGACGCGCAGCAGGAACGACGTCCAGAACGGCAGGATTATTGCGAAAAGCAACAGCGGCTTGGCGACAGGGCCTGATCGAACGATTGCATAGGCAATGGGGTAGCCAAACAACAGGCACAGGAAGGTCGATGTCACCGAAATCTTGAGCGAGTTGACGTAGGTGTCAAAATAAAGGCTGTCTTCCCAAATGTAGATAAAATTGTCGAACACCAGACGGATCGTCATGATCCCGCTGTCCGACCACTCGATCAAACTGGTGAATGGAGGGCTTGCAATGGCAAGTTCAGCCAAGCTGATTTTGGCGACAATAAAGAACGGTGCCAGGAAGAAAACCAGAAGCCAGAAGAACGGTATGACGGTAACGATCTGTCGCCACTTGCTTTGCAAGCGCCGCATAAATTGGCCAAGCATCGGCTGTCGTTCAACCTGTAACGGTTCGGGCCTATCTCCCGTGAAGTCCGTCATGAGTGGAGCAACATGGCACTGGACGGATCCCAGCTGATATTCACCTTGTCCTCCCACGTAATGCGCTGCGTGGCATGCGTTGGGCGTGACTGGTTGGGCCTGGTGACATCAAATATCTCTCCATTGGGAAGCCTCACCTTGTAGATCGACGTCTCTCCTAAATAACCCACGTCGTCGATGATGGCTGATGTCTGGTTGGGGCCTGGAGCAACTTCATCGGATTTCGAAAGACGGATTTTTTCGGGCCTCAAAGCCACCCAGATCTTGCTGCCAACTTTCACGGAGTGACCGTGATCTATGAAAACCTCGCAGAATTCAGTCTCGACCCGAACATGATCTGCACCTTCCTCGGTTACCCTGCCCTCAAAAATATTCGCTGACCCGATGAAGTCGGCGACAAAGCGAGACGCGGGAAACTCGTATATTTCTGTTGGCGTTCCAATCTGCTTGAACCGCCCAGCATCCATAACCGCCATGCGCGACGACAACGTCATCGCTTCTTCCTGATCGTGGGTCACCACAATAAACGTGACACCGACCTTGTCCTGAATATTGGCAAGCTCAAACTGCGTTTGCTTGCGCAGCTTCTTGTCAAGCGCAGCCAGAGGCTCATCCAAAAGCAGCAGCTTTGGGCGTTTGACCAACGCACGAGCCAGCGCAACGCGCTGGCGTTGCCCGCCTGACAATTGCTTGGGTTTTCTCTTTTTGAAGTCTTCCAGTTCGACAAGCTTGAGGATGTCGTGCACCCTGTCGGCTATGTCAAATTTTGGGACATGGTCTTGTTCCAACCCGAAAGATACGTTCTTTTCGACAGTCATATGCGGAAACAGCGCATAGCTTTGGAACATCATATTGGTTGGGCGTTCGTAGGCAGGAACGTCAGCCATATCGACGCCATCAATGATGATTGAGCCGGCGTTCAACTCCTCAAATCCCGCGAGCATTCGCAGCAGAGTGGACTTTCCGCACCCTGATCCGCCCAGCAGACAGAACAACTCACCCTTGTAGATATCCAGATCGACGTTATCGACGGCCGTTACTTCACCGTAATTCTTTGTCACACCTCTGATCTGAACCAATGGTTGTTGTTCTGTTTGGTCTAACCAAGGTACTGCGCTGACAGCTTTGGAAACGGTCAATTTGGGCCTCGCGGTCTGCCTGAATGGATCCGAAGTGCAGTAGCGATCCAAATAGGTTCGCTACTGCACTTGCCGGTGTGAGTGGATTAGTTACCGGCTTTGAAGTCAGTCCAGGTACGGGTCTGCAAACGCTCGACCTTGGGAGGAAGAACCGCAGTTGTGTACATCTTGGCAACCTGATCAGACGTCGGGAATGCGGCCGGGCTGGATGTGACGGCTTCGTCAACCATTGGCTTGGCTGACAGGTTGGCAGTCGCATACCAGGTGAAGTTACTGTCATTGGCCGCAACTTCAGGGCGCATCATGTAGTTCAAGAAAAGATGCGCGTCTTCCTTGTTGGCTGCGTCTTCCGGGATCAGCCAACCATCAATCCACAACTGCGCGGTGCGTTCGCCTTCAGGCAGGAAGAAGTCCAGCACAACCCCAGTGTCGGCTTCGGCTGCCCCGGACATCGCAAGAAGGCCATCCGGTCCCCAAGTGGTTGAGACGCAGAACTCTTTTTGAGGCATTCTTTGGTACGCGTAGTTGTCGAAGGTTTTGATGTACGGGCGGACTGCGGCCAGCATTTCTCCGACCTTTTCATAGTCTTCTGCGTTCGTGGAATTCGGATCCAACCCCATGTGCGCCAAAGCCATCGGAATGATATCGCCCGGAGAATCCAGGAAAGAAACACCGCACTTGGACAGCTCTTTCATGTGCACGGGATCAAACACCATGTCCATCGAACCGATGGGCGCGTCCGGATACGTCTCTTTCACCAATTCTTCGTTATAAGTGACCCCGTGCGTTCCCCACATATATGGAATGAAATGCTTGTTGCCCGGGTCCCACTCACTGGCCAGTTGCTCCATGATAGCCGGATCAATGTGCTGAACGTTGTCCAGCTTCGACATATCAAGCTCCGCGACGATGCCGGCCTTAATCGGCCGCGCTGTATCACTGCCTGCATGGCTGACCACATCATAGCCGCTGTTTCCTGCCAGCAGCTTGGCGTCGATTGCTTCAGCCGAGTCGTACGGATCGTAAATTACTTTGATGCCGTACTCTTTTTCGAAGTTCTCGATCGTGTCTTCAGCGATGTATTCCCCCCAGTTTGTGACTTTCAATACACGCTCTTGTGCAAGTACCGACCCGGAAATTGCAGTAGCCGTTACTGCTAGAACGGTGACCCCGGCGACTTTCCTGATTGAGTTCATAATTTCGCTTCCTCTCCCTGAGTGGTGGCTGCAGCAATTTTGCTTACTTTGTCTGCTGAACACTGTTTGTATGAGCCCCCCCCTTTTGACAGGTTTGCTCATCTTGCACCCCATTCCCCTCCAATCATCATGAATTTATCTGACTGGCCATTCAAAACGGTAGTCTGATGAAATCGCCGCTGTCAAGCAAAGCTGATCCAATTTTGATCAAAAGCCGACAAGTCGCTTAATTGACAGAAAACTTTCCAACTTTCCGCGCGTTCATCAACCTCAATTGGGTCGCAGGGAACCATTTGGGATCTACTTTTGAATGACTATTCAGTCAGAAATGATTGACGAGCAGCCCAAATTGGGCAAAATCTACAATCAATCGAACGATGGCTGATCCAACTCAAATCCAAGATCGCAGGCTGGGATTGGCCGAACCGACCAAAACACTGACTGATCAAGTCAAAACTGCGCGGATTGAACAGATGCATGACGAACCCCGGAACATCGAAGTTCCAGCCAATTGGGACAGACGTGGACTGCCGGGCTGGTGCTATCACAGCACCGCTCTTCTGGACCTTGAAAAGAGCAATCTGTTCAAAACCCATTGGCAAATAGCATGTCACGTTTCGGACGTTCCGGAATCCGGCAGCTTTATTTGTTTCGACATGTGCGGCGAGCGCGCACTGATCGTACGAGACAACAACTCGGACATTCGAGCGTTTCTCAATGTTTGCCGTCATCGCGGATCACGGCTCGTGCCCAAAGATCAAGGAAAGTGTGAAAACGCCTTGGTTTGCCCGTTTCATGGCTGGGTTTACAATCTTGATGGAACGCTGCGTGGTGCCGCCCGGCCAGAGTCCTTTCCGGACCTGGACAAGCACAAGTTCGGCCTGAAAGAACTTGAAATGGAAATCTGGCACGGTCTTGTGTTTATCCGCTTCAAACCGGGCCCCCAGCCATCTGTGGCGGAACTTCTGGCCCCGATTGAACAGGAAATCTCAGCCTATAAAATGGCCGATCATGTTCCGACAGATGGGATTTGGACGGAGGAGACGCCGGTCAATTGGAAATCAATCAGAGACGTGGACAACGAAGGCTACCACGTTCCGCTTGCGCACCCTGCCCTGCAGGATTTGTACGGTTCAACCTATTCCGACGAACCTTATGTCGATGGTGTCTCACGCTCTGATGCAAGCTTCACACCGACGAAAGGGCGTAGATGGGCTGTTCGCAACTACAAGAAGTTCACTAAGCCACAGCCCCACCTGCCTGAACACTTACACAAAACCTGGCTCTACTACGGTATTTTCCCTAACGCAGTAATTGCTGTCACTCCCGAGACAATGTTGTTTTATCAGGAGTTTCCAATCACGACGAAAAAGTCTGTGCTGCGGAGCGCAACATATCGAAATCCGCACGAAGATCGCCAACAAAGGGCAGCCCGGTATCTCGCCGCCCGGATTGATCGCGAAACCGTGGAGGAAGATATTCAACTGACGATCTGGTCGAACGAATCCATGGCTTCGGAATCGTTCGAGGGTTTCTACCTTTCGGATCTCGAATATGGTGTCCGGTCACATCACGACCACCTCCGCAAAATACTGCCCGTCTACAATTCAGAAACCGCCCCACGTGAAGATGAGGTTATGTCGCTCAATACCGCCATGTCGGCTGCGCCCAAGACGTGAACAAGGGCGCGTTCTATGTCGGAAGCAGAACTTCAAAAGCAACTTCTTGTGACGGAAGTCGGAATCCAAGGCTCCGGCGCCACAAGGTATGCGGCCGCAATGTACTTTTATCAGAACGGCAGAATGTCTACCGAGATGCTGGAAATTTACCGGAGGTGCAGCAAGTTTGACGCCGAAGACCCGCTTGATCTGGCCCGTTACGAGGGGGTTTCAGTGCCAGAATTGGTTGGTTTTTCAAATGAATGCACAGAGGCATGATAACGCCTGCGATTAGGATCACACCTCAGAAAATTTCTGATGATTGTTGGGCGTCGCAACGGCGAGCAATCGAAGTGCAATCTTTGAATTCACCCTACAAGCCACTCAACCCGCCGGAGGAAACAGAGTGAACGCGTATGACTATGACGTCGTTGTTGTGGGTGCTGGCGCAGCGGGACTCGCAGCGACCCGGGCCCTTATGTCGGCAGGTCTGTCAGTTATCTGTGTCGAGGCATCGAACCGCGTCGGTGGGCGCACCCACACGGATACGGAAATCTTTGGCGTCCCTTTCGACGTGGGGGCGCATTGGATGCACGCCGAACATGCCAACGCTCTGAAAGCGCCGGGTCTTGCGCTTGGCCTTGACCTTTATGCAGCCCCGGATAACGCAATGACATACGGCCTGAAAAATGATGCCGTCCTTTGGAACGAAGTGGAGGACATCCACAAAGACATAGCTGAAGCGGCGCGCATCGATGCGGAAATTGAAACAAGTACCGGAGTTCCAACCGACCGGTCTTTGGCTGACATCTGGGAAGACAAGGGGCCTTGGTCATTTACGGCAGCCATGACCTTTGCGCTGTCGCTTGCCAGGGATTTGCCGGACACTTCCCTGCGAGACATCATTGCCTGGGAGGGGGGCGACGACTGGTTTTGCCGTGAAGGTTTCGGGCACCTCATCGCGTGCACGGCGCAGGGTCTTCCGATCAAACTGTCCAGTCCGGTCACAGAAATCGAAGCCCTTAGTGACGGTGTGCAGGTAACCATGGCGACTGGCAAAACCAAAGCGCGCACCGTTGTCGTAACAGTATCCGTCGGGGTGCTGGCCGAAGACGTGATCCGTTTTGACCCTCCCCTTGAATCCGACCGGCGCGCAGCGCTCGAACTCATTACAATGGGAGACTACAATCACGCAGGCCTTCTTTTTCACCCCGGTGCATTACCCGTGCAACCCGACACATGGCTGACCTACCACTTGGAACCCGACGCGTCCGGAGTGGCCCGCGGTGGCGGCTTTCTTTGCAACATCTCAAGCACCGGCCTCACCAGCTTTGAAAGTTCCGGAAGCCTTTCCAAAGACTTGCAGAACGCGGGACCTGAAAGCGCCATCGAACATGCACTTGAAACGCTGGTTGGTTTCTTCGGCTCGGCCATCAGAGAAAAATTCATCAAGGGACACGCAACCGCCTGGCGACATGAACCATACGTGCTTGGGTCTTACGCAGGATCCCAGCCGGGGGGCTATGGCCAACGTGCCGTTTTGCGACAACCCCATGCAGAATGGGTCCACTTTGCTGGCGAAGCGACACATCCCAACCAACAATGCTCTGTCAGTGGCGCCCATCTGGAAGGTTTGCGAGCGGCGGAAGATGTGGTGGCTCAGTTGCTTTGACAAACCGGGAACCATTCCGGCCCAGCAAGCGCAATAGTTATGCCTGCCAAACATACCACCGCTGGGAACGCTTTCTGGAAAGCGCCAAGCGGCACGTCACTGAAGGCTTCACTTTTCCTCCGGCCCCAACAGCGCGTCGATGAACCGCGAAAACAACTCTCCCTGAGACCGGATTCTAAGCTTGGAGTATATGTTCCGGCGGTGAATACGAACAGTTCCCGGAGAAATACCCAGTATTCGGCCAACGGCGTCAGCGGAATGGCCTTTGAGGGTAAACTCGACAACCTCCTTTTCGCGAGGCGTCAGAAGGCCCTCGTCAAACTTTTCAAATGCCTCGTCCACATTCAGCACCCGCCCCCTTCGCCGCGTATTTGCCGGTTTCTGCCCAAACTCTCCGGCCAATCCGTTCCAGTGATGCCTGCAGGTTTCACTGACCACCGGCCAGGCCTTCCCCAGTTCCCGAAAGTCCTTGGCGCTAAATGCCTTTTCTGCCCGCATCAACGAAACACAAACGGTTGCCTCGTCAGGCAGGTCAACTACATAGCAAATCTCTTCGGCCAAACCGGTCTGAACATAGTAATTTCGAAAGTACTCACCCTGATAAAACCGATCTGGTGCCAGATCACGTAACCGGTACAGACCTGGATCAATGGAATTTGCGCTGGCCAGGTAAAACGGATCCAGAAGATATGGACCCTCCTGATAATCCTCAACCATGATCTTCCGCTTCGATTTTGGGAAATCGTCAAACAGGTCGATCGGGCGCGCTGATCCGAGATACCCAAATATGACAGTATAGTCGAACCCACTGATTTCCTGCAGAGATTTCGAAAGCGTCTGGGAGAAATCGTCTGTTCCGATAGCAGCTATGACCGCGCCTGCTTCGGTCAACCAATCTGTCACGGCCGCCTCCTACTCAAATTTGAATACCACATTCGTGATATATACAAGAATCGACAAACTTTTTACCGTTTACCTGAAACAAGTGGTATTTCAAAAATGAGGATATGTCCCGAAAAAATGCCAAACGGTGAATATACCCAACAATCGGACAGATCGACAGGAAGCACAATCGCCGAGCTTCGCGGCGTGTCCAAAAGGTTTGGGGACGTGTTGGCGGCCAATGATCTAAACCTGAAAATCGCAGAAGGAGAGTTTCTGTCATTTCTGGGTCCGTCCGGGTGCGGCAAGACAACGGCGCTTAGAATGCTGGCAGGTTTTGAAAGCCCGTCGGAAGGCGAAGTGTTACTGGACGGAGAGGTGGTGAACTCGCTGGATGCCCATCTGCGTCCGGTCAACATGGTGTTTCAGCATTACGCACTGTTCCCGCACCTGACCGTCGCACAGAACATTGGATACGGCCTGAAACAGCGGCGCCCGAAGCTGCCCAAAGCGACGATCGCGCAAAAGGTCAGCAAGGCATTGGAAATTGTTCGGCTCGAAGGGTACGAAGCGCGCCGAATTTGGGAAATGTCCGGTGGACAGCAACAACGCGTAGCACTTGCCCGGGCAATCGTGAACGAACCCAAGCTGCTGCTGCTTGATGAACCGCTGGCCGCGCTGGACAGGAAATTACGCAAGGAAATGCAGATCGAACTGCAAAACATCCAGCGCCGTCTGGGCATCACCTTTGTCCTAGTAACCCACGATCAGGAAGAAGCGCTGTCGATGAGTGACAGGATCTGCATCATGCGCGACGGCCGGATCGAACAGGTCGGCAGCCCACAGGACCTGTATGACCGGCCAGCAAACCGATATGTGGCTGGTTTTGTTGGCACGACCAACATTTTCAACGGTTCGATCACTGAAACAAGTAACCAAAATGCCGATGTGCAGCTGGTTACCGGGCAAACCGTCACGGGACAGAACCCGTTCAATCTGAATGTGGGAGAAGCCGTCGGCCTGAGCGTTCGGCCTGAACAAATCCATCTCAGCAGGACATCAAAGGCAGAAACCGACCTTGGGGTCACAGTCCTCAATCGCATCTTTCTGGGGGAACATACCGAATACCTGGTCAGGCATGACACACTGGGAGAGTTCCTGGTGTTGTCGCCACGCCAGTCAGAATTGAACGAGGGATCGTTCAAAGTGGATGAGCCGCTCTTTGCGTCCTGGAACGCCAGCGGAGCGCTCATCCTTTCCGGAGACTAACCTAACGGATCCAGCCAACAGGGGAAAACTCATGACAAAAACACCGGATCACATCTCGAAGCAGAAATTCATGGAAGAGCTGTACCGCTACAAGCGCGGTTCGGTCACACGCCGGCACTTTCTCGGTGTGACGGGTCTGGGGGCGGCGACGGCTGTGCTTGGCTCGGCCATGCCGGGTCTTCGGCCAGGTCCCGCATGGGCATCCGGCGATATTGGGGATCGCGTGGTTCTCGCCACCTGGCCGAACTACCACGACACCGCCAATTTTGACGCCTTTGCCGAAGCGACCGGTGCCAATGTTCAGGTCAACGTCTTTGGGTCGAACGAAGAGATGTTGGCCAAGCTTCAGGCCGGGGCAACCGGCTGGGACGTGTACGTCCCGACCAACTACACCATCACCACCTATGTCAGTGAAGACCTGATCGAACCGCTTGATACATCTCGGCTGCCGAACTACGACGCGTCCGCCTATGACCCGCGTTATGCCGAGGCCGGCTCGGTCGATGGCAAGCTCTACGCCGTTCCCAAAAACTGGGGCTCGACCGGTTTTGTCGCCAATACCAGCCAACTCAACGGTGCGCCCACGCCGTCGAGCTGGAAAGAGTTCTTTGATTTGACGATGGGAGATCTGTCTGGCGGTACAATCGTACATGACTATCAGCTGACAACGATCGGGAACGCGCTCAAGTACTTTGGCTATTCCTTCAACTCGGTCGACGAGAAAGAGCTGGCCGACGCCGAGAAACTGCTCATTGACGCAAAGCCGCACCTGTTTGCAATTTCATCGGACATCCAGCCGTCCATGCGCAGCGGAGACGCGACACTGGCGATGGCCTGGTCTGGCGACGGCAAACAGCTGAACACCGACATGCCCGAGATCATGTACATCCTCGGCAAGGAAGGCGGCGAGTTGTGGAGCGACTACTATGCCATCCCGAAAGGGGCGCCCCACATGGATGCAGCCTATGCGCTGATCAACTACCTGCTGGATCCCGCCGTGAACGTCAAAGAGGTGCTGGCGCACGGCTACCCGACAGCAGATGCGAAATCGATCGCGATGTTGCCGGAGGAGTTGCAGAATGACCCGATCCTGTATCCGGCGCAGGAACTTCTGGACGCGCTTGAATTCGGTGCGGCGGTAACGCTGACCGATCCGAACCGCGCTGAACTTATGGCCCGATTCAAATCTGCCTAAAGTCCGCAAACCGGAGATGAGAACGACATGAATGCGAGAACGCGCAACTGGCTCTTGCTGGCCCCGGCCGGGACCTGGTTCCTGGTGATGCTTGTGCTGCCGTTGACGGTCGTTCTTATCTTCAGCATTGGGGAACGCGGCCCGGCTGGCGGCTATGTGCCGGCTTTCACGCTGGAACAATACGCCAACCTTCCGGCACGGTGGACGGCGTTCAAAAACACGATGGTGCTGGCCCCGGTCGGCACCATTGCCGCATTGTTCATAGCCTATCCACTGGCGTATTTCCTGGCCGTCAAGGCTGATCCAAAATGGAAAACCGTCCTGCTGGTTCTGGTGATCGTTCCGTTCTGGACCTCGATCCTGATCCGCAGCTATGCGTGGATATTCCTGCTGGGCGGTCGCGGCATTCCAGAACTGATCGACTTTATCGGGTTCGCAAAGCCACGTCTTATCAATACACCTTTCGCGGTCCTGATTGGCATCATCTATGGCTACCTTCCGCTGATGGTGTTTCCGATTTTCGTCAGTCTCGACCGGCTGGACAAGCGTCTGCTCGAAGCTTCTTCAGACCTTGGTGCCACACCTGTGCGGACCTTCCTGCAAGTGACTTTGCCGCTGTCGGTACCCGGCGTCGCCACGGGCTGTCTGCTCGTGTTTATCCTCCTGATGGGGGAATTCCTGATCCCGGCGCTGCTGGGCGGAGGCAAAGTGTTCTTTGTTGGCAACGCGCTGGTCGATCTGTTCCTGCAATCGCGCAACTGGGCTTATGGATCGGCGGTGGCGGCGACGCTGGTATTCATCATGTTGATCTCGGTCACGATCTACATGCGCCTAATCTCGCGACTGGGGACCCAGCGCGAAGACGTATCGTTGATGTAGGGGGATAAGATGCGACTGTATGCTCTGTGCGTTTACTTGTTTCTCTATATCCCAATCGGGGTCATAGCGCTGTTCAGTTTTAATGCCGGACGCCATGCCAGCCAGCTGCAAGGGTTGTCCACGCAGTGGTACGGCAAGGCGCTGAACAACCCGTTCGTTATGGATGCGTTGGAAACCAGCCTTATCGTGGCACTTGTATCGGCCACTCTGGCCTCTTTGTTCGGAACAATGGCGGCTGTGGGTTTGCAAGGTATCCGCGGGCCGATGCGCACGGCCTTCGACGGTTTGATCTACGTGGCCATCATGATCCCCGGCATCGTCATCGGAATTGCGACCCTGATCGCACTTGTCACCGTGTTCAACTTCGTGAACCCGGGTATTGCAGCGCTCTGGCCGGAAGGGGCTGAGCCCCCAAAGCTCAACATGGGTATGGGCTCTCTCATTGCGGCGCACACCATGTTCACGATGGCACTGGTCGTGATCATTGTTCGCGCAAGACTTTCCGGCATGGACGCCACCCTGACCGAGGCGTCGTCGGATCTCTATGCGACGCCATTTGGCACCTTCAGACAGGTCACCTTGCCATTAATCTTTCCAGCGATTTTGGCCGGGTTTCTATTAAGCTTCACCTTCAGCTTTGACGATTTCATCATCGCATTCTTTGTCGCCGGGTCCGAGACAACGCTTCCAATCTACGTGTTTTCGTCAATCCGCCGCGGTGTCACGCCAGAGATCAACGCCATAGGCACAATGGTTCTGGCCGCGTCATTGGTCCTTTTGATCACAGCCCAGGTCCTTCTGCGGAGGGGAGACAAGAAGAAATGACAGCCGTTAAGCTTATGAAGACACGTTCTGAAAAGACCTCTCTCGACGGTCGCATTGCCTTTGTGACCGGGGCAGGATCAGGCATCGGAAGGGCCAGTGCCATCTCGATGGCTGAGTGCGGGGCGCATGTTGTCGTAACCGATCTTGTCGGTGAACTGGCCGAAGCGACCGCCCAAAAAATCACGGAAAATGGCGGCATCGCCGAGAGCATTGCGCTGGACATGACGGATGACAGCGCTGTTGTTGGCGCACTCCGGACGACAATCGAAAAACTAGGCCGACTGGACATACTGCATTCGCACGCAGGTATTCAGGTCGAGGGCACGTTGGAACAGGTCAGCCCCGAAGGCATGGATGAAAGCTGGAGGTTAAACGTAAGGGCGCATTTCGTTGCGGCTCGGGCGGTGGTCGGGCAGATGCGTGCTCAGGGCGGCGGCAGCGTCATCATCACTTCGTCCAATTCTGGGGTGCAGTATGACCGCGAAATGATTGCCTATGCGACCACGAAGCACGCAGTTGTGGCGATGGTGCGCCAGATGGCTGCGGACTATGCCAAGGACAATATCAGGTTCAATGCGCTGTGCCCCGGTTGGGTCGACACACCATTCAACGCTGGCTTTGAAACCCAGATGGGCGGGCGGCCGGCTCTGGAAAGCTATATCGCGAACAGCATTCCGATGGGACGTTGGGCGCAGGCCGATGAAATCGCCGATGCGGTGGTGTTCTTGGCCTCTGACATGTCCACCTTCATGACGGGCCACGCGTTGGTGATCGACGGGGGTGAGTGTATCTGAAAAAAGGGAGGGACTGATGGTTCAGCGGGCCAGACTGGAAGGAAAAACGGCCGTCATCACCGGCGGAGCAACAGGGATGGGGCGTGCTACGGCCCTGTTGTTCGCGCAGGAAGGCGCAACTGTTTCGGTCTTCGATATCAACGATGACGAGGGTCAGAAAACAGCTCAGATGATCCGTGATCAGGGCGGCCAAGCTAAGTTCTTTCACTGCGACGTCACCAGCGCCCGTGATATCGACGCCGCATTTGATGCCTGCGTCGCCGAGTTCGGGGCATACGATGTGCTGTTCAATCATGCAGGCTCGATCATCGTAAAATCCCTGCATGAGACATCGGAAGAAGAATACGATTGGTTGATGGACCTGAACGTGAAATCTGCTTTTCTTGTTTGCAGACGCGCGGTGAAAGAGATGGCCGACAATGGCGGTGGTTCGATCGTCATCACTTCGTCGATCGCAGCCGAGTTGGGGTACGCGTTGGAGTCCGTCTACTGCATGTCCAAGGCCGCCGTCCTGCAGCTGTCCCGCACGATCTCGACCGAGTATCGGGACGCCGGAATACGCTGCAACGCGATCTGTCCCGGATTTGTTGAAACAGCGCATGGGCTGAAGGAAATTGCTGAACTGGACGCCGCAGGCCAAGAATGGGAGGACAGCGGCATGGCCGCAACGCAGGGGCGCATTTGCTACCCTGAAGAAGTGGCCAGAACCGTGGTTTTCCTCGCCTCGGATGATGCGAGTTTCGTCAATGGAACAGCCACCTATGTCGACAACGGCTGGCACGCGAAGGGTTGAAGACTGGAGAGCGGGTGGAAACTGATTTCCGAAGGCTTGGCATTCCCCGAAGGACGGCCGCCCTGCCCGCGTCTGGCTGCCTAAATCTACATCTCGTGGGAATTTCGACTTTCGGGCAATCTCCACACGTCGAAAACCGGAACACTATTGTTGCCGATGTTTGCCTGCTCGGCGCGCATCCCAAAAAGGGTGGAGCAAAAGCTCCACCCCCTTGATCATCAGGCACCGATAATGTTGTGACCCGGTCCGTATGGGAAACCGGTGATGTTTTCGGCCCCGTCTTCACCCACCACCAGAATATCGTGTTCCCGGTAACCGCCCGCACCGGGCTGGCCTTCGGGAATCCACAGCATCGGCTCGATCGATACGACCATTCCGGGTTCCAGCACAGTGTCGATGTCCTCACGCAATTCCAGACCGGCCTCACGACCATAGTAATGACTCAGAACACCAAAAGAGTGGCCATAGCCGAAAGAACGATACTGAAGCAGGCCTTCGTCGGCAAAGAACCGGTTGATCTCAGCAGTGATGCCGGAACAGGTGGCGCCTGGCTTGATCAGGCTAAGGCCAAGTTCGTGCGCGGCCACGTTTGCCTTCCAAAGGCGCAGGCTGTCGGCATCCGGCTCGCCCAGAAACAGGGTCCGTTCCAGTGCGGTATAATAGCCCGAGATCATCGGGAAGGTGTTCAGGGACAGGATATCGCCCTTTTGCAGCGCGCGTTTTGTCACCGGGTTATGTGCGCCATCGGTGTTCAGACCGGATTGGAACCAAACCCAGGTGTCGCGGTATTCGGCATCCGGATAGGCACGCGCGATTTCCTCTTCCATCGCGTCTCGACCCGCCATTGCAACTTCGATCTCGGTTACGCCTTCGCGGATGGCCGCGTGAATGGCCGCACCGCCAACATCCGCAGTGCGCGCGCCGCCCTTGATCAGTTCAATTTCCTCTGCGGATTTGACCATACGGGCCGCCATCGTATCGGGCGCGACATCAACCAACTCGGGGTCGCCCAGCATGCGCAGGGCAGTTTCACGCGCCGCAATGGTCATGTGGTCGCTTTCGATCCCGACCCGCTTGGCGTTTCCGATCAGACTTGCAACAGCACGCCAGTAGTTGTCGCGCTTCCAGTCGGTGTAGATCACGTTGTCTTCAACCGACCGGCGCCACGGTTGCCCCGCATCGATATTGGCGGACACGGTGGTGCAGTTGTCTTGGGTCACAACGCAGCCATACGGGCGACCGAACGAACAATACAGAAAGCCCGAGTAGTAGGCGATGTTCTGCATCGACGTCAGCAGCACGACGGGGATATCCCGCTTGGCCATGATCGCGCGCAGCTTGCCAAGACGGCGGTCATACTCGGCCTTGCTGAACGGCAACGGGGCCTTGTCACCATTGTGGCAGGTGAAGAACTCGGGGCGGTTTGAAATGTCAGTCATCTTTGGTCTCTCATCCTTGCCGGGTGTGCAATCCCCGGCCACATGTCCCGGCGTTCAGGACAGGCGGTCTCGGGGTCCGAGAGCCGATCACCTCCTTAGACGCCGCGACGCCATCGCGGCGGAGATGAACAGGTGAATCGATAGATCAGACTGTTTGCTACGTCAAGCGGGCGAAAGACCCCGCAACCGTTCGGAACGGCGCCGCAACAGTTCGACCGTGGTCAACAGGGCAATCGACAAGACCACCAGGATTGTCGCAACCGCCAGAATGGTCGGGCTGATCTGCTCACGCAGGCCGGTGAACATCTGCCACGGCAAGGTCTTCTGGCTGGCGGAACCGACAAACAGTACCACGACCACTTCGTCGAATGACGTGATGAAGGCAAACAGACCACCCGAGATGACGCCGGGCAGGATCAGCGGCATCTGGATCTTGAAGAAGGTCCGCACCGGCCCCGCGCCCATATTGGCCGCAGCCCGGGTCAGGGACCGGTCAAAACCGACCAGAGTCGCCGTCACGGTTATGATCACAAAGGGAATACCCAGCACGGCGTGGGCCAAAATCACTTTCAGATAGCCCACGAAGTTCTTGTTCATGCCCAGCGTGCCTTCAAGGAACCGTCCGATATCGCTGTAGAAAAAGAACATGCCCGTCGCCGAGATGATCAGCGGGACAATCATCGGAGAAATCAGAATTCCCATGATCGCGCGGCGCCCGGGAACGTGGGACTGGCTAAGACCAATGGCGGCCAGAGTTCCCAGCGATACCGAAATAACCGTCGCAATCGGCGCAATGATGAGCGAGTTCTTGAAGCTGCGCTGCCATTCGTTGTTGGTGAAGAAGTCCCGATAGTGCTTGAGCGAATAGCCTTCCGGGTCCAGACGCAGCATCTCGGGCGTAAAGGTGAAGAAGTCCTGCGCGTTGAACGACAGCGGCAGCACCACAAGGATCGGCGTGATCAGGAAGACGAAGATCGCACCACAGATCACGCGAAACAGATAGTGGTAAAACACCTGTTGCGCTGTCAGGTACGGCAACAGCTTGCGCCGATAGCGCCCCTCGTACAGCCAGTAGATAAACCAGACGAAAAACCAGCCGCCGAGCAAACCCAAGACGCCGCCCATCAGGCCGGCCACCAAAAAACCTATGACGCCGAATCCGACGATGTTGATCCACCGTGCCAGTTTTTCATTCTTAACAAGATTTATGTAGACCCAGGCCAGCCCCGTGATCAGGACAGCTCCGCCCAGAATGCCAAGAAAAACCGAGCCATTTCCGGCGCCGACAAAGATGCCGGCAAAAGCCCCCGCCAGTGCGACACTGGGCAGAACCATGGACATGGGTTTGCGGGATATCGGTGTCAGTGCAGCCATCTTGATTATCCCAACTTCACGTTATCGATGCCCACGATCTTGTCGTAGACCCAGTAGAGCAGCAGCACGACCCCCAGAAGGATCGTACCCAAGGCCGCGGCAAGCCCCCAGTTCAATGAGGACGAGATGTGATAGGCGATCCGGTTCGAAATAAAGACGCCTTTGGTCCCGCCCACGATCTCGGGCGTGATGTAGTAACCGATCGCCAGAATGAACACGAGGATCGACCCGGCGCCGATCCCCGGAATGGATTGCGGGAAGTAGATACGCCAGAAAGTCGTCCAGTTCGTCGCACCCATGGATTTGGCCGCGCGCGTGTAAGTGGCCGGAATGGTCTGCATCACTGAATACATTGGCAGGATCATAAACGGCAGCAAGATATGCGTCATCGCGACGATTGTGCCGATCTGGTTGTTGATGATGATCAGTCGAGAGTCGTCCGCTACCAGCCCCAACCAAACAAGTGTATCGTTTATGACCCCCTGTTGTTGCAACATGACTTTCCAGGCCGATGTCCGAACCAGAAGGGATGTCCAGAATGGCAGCAGCACCAGGATCATCAACAGGTTCGACACCCGCATCGGAAGCGTCGCCAATAGATAGCTGACAGGGTACGCAAGCAAGATACAGGCACCCGTAATGACGAGCGACATGAACAGCGTGCGTCCGAAAAGCTTGATGAGGATCTGCTTGTCTTCCGGTTGGGCCTGCGCCCCTTCCGGCGTTCTGCGCATATCGACGGCATTCAGGAAGTAACCGTTGGTGATCGTCGGTGAATGGGTTTTCATCACCCGCCAGGTTTGCGGATCCCCCCAGCCGTCGTGGATCTCGATCAACTTCTCCTTGAACGGCCCGTCCGTTTCAGGATCCAGTTTTTTGATCTGACGCCCGGATTTGCGGAACATCGAGGACATACCAGTCTCTTCATAGTTCAAACGCGTGCCGAGCTTTGTGTGCTCTTTGTTGTCAATCGCAACAATCATGTCGCGCACGAATGCGTCATACACATCCTCGCCCGGCAACTCTCCTGATTGTTCGTCCCAGTTGTTCAGGGCCTCAACAGTCAATGGAAGAGTGTCGGACACGATGCTGTTTTCAACCGACCGGAACAGCATCGATGCAATGGGAACAAGGAATGAAAACAGGACAAACAGAAGAAGCGGCGCAACCAACATCAACGCCCGGAGCTTTTGCCGTCGTAGCGAACGCGCCAGCGACTGCTTAAGCGGTGTTCCATCAGCGGCCAGCATGGGGCCCGCGTTTTGGGTTGCGTCAGTCATTGTTGTCCCTTGGCTTTTTCTGGGTCAGGGGCAGGAATCCGCCCCTGACAGTGTCACCAATTCAACGGCTGCTTATTGCGCCAGCCACGCCTGGAATTTGGCGTCGATATCGTCGCGGTAGTCAGCCCAGAACTCGTAGTTGTAAAGGAACGTGTTCTTGGCGTTCTCCGGATCGGTCGGCATGTGCGGTGCCATGTCGATACCCAGATCGGCGTGCTGACCAACCAACGGAGCCGACGAAGCGCGTGCCGGGCCGTACGAGATGTACTTGGCCTGATCCGCCAGACGCTGCGTATCGGTCGCGAACATAATGTAGTCCAGCGCACGCTGCTGACGCTCTTCGCTCAGGCCGGCCGGGATGATCCAGCCGTCCAGATCGAACACCTGCGCGTCCCAAAGCATGGCGACGGGCTGCTTCTGCTCTTCGATCACGCTGAACAAACGGCCGTTATAGGTCGAACCCATCACAACCTCGCCATCGGCCAGCAACTGCGGTGTGTCCGCACCGGCGGACCACCAGACAACGCTGTCTTTGATGGTGTCCAGTTTGGCCAGCGCCTGGTCCTGACCCTCGGCAGTGGCCAAGACGTCATAGACGTCATCTTTGGCCACGCCATCACAAAGCAGCGCCCATTCCATATTGTTGATCGGGCGTTTTTCCAGCGAACGCTTGCCGGGATAGGTTTCCAGATCGAACACGGCGCAGATGTCGGTCGGTGGCGTATCGCCCACCAGATCGGTGCGGTAACCGAAGGTGGTGGAGTAGACGATCTGCGGGATAAAGCAGTCGCTGACCAGCAGGTCGCCGAAATCCTCGGAGGCCGGTGTGCCATCGGGGGCCGGAGCGAGTTGGGTGTCAAAGTCAATTTCAAGCGCAAGCCCTTCATCGCACAGACGAATTGCATCCGCAGCGACCACGTCAACCACATCCCAGGTGATGTTGCCCGCTTCGTTCATCGCACGCAGCTTGGCCACAGCTTCGTTCGAGCTGTCATCGTTCAGGATGGTCACCCCGGTCTTCTCGGAATAGGGCTCGTGATAGGCCTTCAGCTGCGACTTGGAATAGGCCCCGCCCCAGGAAACGATGGTCATTTCCTGTGCAAAGGCACCGCCAGCAACCACCCCGAGTGCCGCTGCTGTCAACAATGTTTTGGTTGTTTTCATGTATAACTCCCAGTTCTTCCCGTTTATGTGTGTGGTCGGCTGATGCACGGGTATTCACCAGCCAGTCCCTCAGTGAGGTCGCGCTTGTTCCGCGCGACTTGGTCTATGCGTCGAGCGCACGACAATCCTGAGCCAGCCAACCAATCTCGATCTCCTGCCCCGGGGACAGGCGGATTGCGTCTGGTGCGTTCCGGGTTTTGACGATGAAGTCATCGTTCCCTGCGACGGACATCCGGAACCGGAAAACGTCGCCCATATAAATGAACTCTTCAACGGTTGCCTTCAGCGTATGCGCATCCGCGTGCAGGCGATTCTTGTTGAATTCTACCCGCTCAGGCCGGATCGACACCTTGGTCCGTTCACCCGGTTTGTGAACATTGATCGGAACCGCGTCGATTTCAGAGCCATCATCCAGTTGGACAACACATGTGCCACCACCAATCGATTTAACGACACCTTCCAAGGTGTTGTTTTCCCCGATGAATTGCGCAACAAAGCTGTTTTCCGGTTCTTCGTATAGCTGATCAGGCGGCGCAAGCTGCTGAATGCGGCCATCGTCAAACACGGCAACACGATCGGACATGGTCAGGGCCTCGGTCTGGTCGTGGGTAACGTAGACCGTGGTGATTCCCAGTTCATGCGCAAGGCGCGTGATTTCGAACTGCATATGCTCACGCAGCTGTTTGTCCAATGCGCCCAGGGGTTCGTCCATCAAAACCAGTTCGGGTTCGAAAACCAGGGCGCGCGCCAACGCGATCCGCTGTTGTTGGCCACCGGACAACTGAGCCGGACGTCGACCTCCAAAATGGCCCATCTGGACCATGTCCAAAGCGCGCTGAACCTTTTCCTCACGCTCGGACTTGCCCAGTTTGCGGACCTCCAACGGGAACGAAAGATTTTCGGCCACTGTCATGTGCGGAAACAGAGCATAGTTCTGGAAAACCATACCGATTCCGCGCTTGTGCGGTGGAATATTGTTGATGGGCTTGCCATCAAGCAGGATTTCACCGTGGGTGGCGGTTTCAAACCCTGCGAGCATCATAAGACATGTCGTCTTACCCGAACCTGACGGCCCGAGCATTGTCAGAAACTCACCCTTGGGCATCGCAAGATTTAGATCTTTAACGACGAGGTTCTCGCCATCATAAGACTTCTGAACGCGTTGGAATTCGACAAACGCGGCGTCGTTCATTGTACCGGTCACAAGACCCCCTGTTTCGTCAAATGATTATCCGAGAGTTTCGGATTTCATTGATCTGTAAGCAGCAGTTAAGACCATGCAGTAGGCACTTGGCAACAATATATAGCGCATTTCCGCATTTTGAATTTAACTCTACCGCTCAGTGAACACCGTTGAGGCGGCGCATATGCCATGCAAGGCTTTGATTACTCGAAAGAACCGGCTTGCCGATCCGCTCACGAATCTCGGGGATAGCTTCAAGGGTGCGAAGGTTCGTGCAGCTAAGGAAGACGGCTTCAACCGACGGATCAGATCCCAGTTCAGTTGCGGCTTCAACCACGGATTGGACCGAAATCCGCGCAACCTTTGCCTCTTCGGCCTGCCCGAAGGTTCCAAATACATCCATGGTTATTCCGTTTTCCGAGAACGCGTTTCGCAGCGGTGCGTTGACCTCCTCGATGTAGGGAGAAAGCAGCGCGAATTTCGAAACACCCAGGTCCGCAGCGCAGGCCGTGGCGGCACGCAATGGATTTGTCACTTCGTCTGTATTGCACGCCTGCTTTACAAGCTCTGCCACACGCTCTGATCCAATGACCGAACTGGCCGACGTGCAGCCATATCCAACCACCCGAAAAGGTCGCGCGCCTGGCAACAACCTCGCCGCCGCCGGCAGGGCTTTCTCCATTTCCGCGAGGCTTTCGGTTGTTACCTCGATTCCACTGGGTATTCGCGTTATGTAAAGCGGGTTCTTCCGGTCTGAGAAATACGCACTGAATTCCGGCTCAATCGTTTCGTCGACTTGCAGAACAATCAACCCAAGCGGCGAAGCCTGCGGGTCGTCTTCGTCAAGTGTGTAGGGAACGTGGGTCATAGTTCGATCATCTCCGGCCCGATGCGCGGGCTGATAAACCGCGGGGCGTCGGCTGTTACAACGATGTTTTCTTCGTGAACCAAAATTTTGTCACCAACCGAAATGCCCGGCTCCAACGTCAGCACCATACCAGGTTCAAGGACGGTTTGGTCCGTCGGGATAAGAGACGGCCATTCGGTCAGCGACATTCCCAAACCGTGTCCCAATCGCCCTGCATCCGTGCCTTCAGAGTCCTTGGTCAGCACCGTATTCATGGCATGAAACAAGTCCGCCGCGGTCGCGCCGGGCCGCGCGATTTCGAACGCAGCGTCGGACGCTTCAATCAGCCTGGCGTAGGCAGATTTCACATCCGGACTTGCAGGGCCCACAGACCAGTTGCGGTCGAAGTCGCTGAAATACCCGTCCCGGACCAGGCCGGTGTCAAGCATCAGTACATCGCCAATCGCCAAAGGCGACGAAGAGGCAGGCGAAATCACGTCGGAGTAACCGCCCTGCTCTGCCCCACCAGCGAGATACGGCACCCAGTCGGCACCTTCCTCCAGACAGAGTATCTGGAAACGACGAAAAACCTCATCCAAAGGCACGCCGACCCGGGCAATCTCGGGAACTCGGGCGAATGCCCGACCGGCTATGCCGCATGCGGTTTCGATTTTGGTGATCTCTGCCTCGGATTTGACCGTGCGCAGTTGGCGTAAAATACCGTGGTCTCCTGTGACACGGCGCGAGCCAAGACTGATACGCAGACGTTCAATATCCGACATGGGCATACGCGCGTGGGTCTCGTGACCATCGGGCATTCCGATACGACCGTCGGCTGGCGTCAACTCCATCAGGGTATCGGCCAGAAGCGAAATGCCGTCGTCCTGCAGGTCGGGTGAACTCCACGTTCGGATATCATCAATCCAGGTCTGCCCCATCAGCGAAGCACCGATTGAGGGGATAACGGCGACAGGTTTACCGGCTGCAGGCAAGATCAGGAACCAGGGGCGGGTCGGGCTTTCCCAGAACCTGGTCAGGTATCCGGTAAAGTACCGCACGTCAGTTTCCGTGGTAAGCAACAGCGCGGACAATCCTGCGTCATCCATCAACGCCTGCGCGCGTTTGGTACGATTCGCGAATTCTGTTGGCTCGAACCCCCTCATTCGGCGACCTCAGTGCTGGCGCCCCACATGCAGGCCGAAACGTTGGAACGATACGGCACAGATAGCGCATTTCTTCGGTCCAATCGGTGTGGATTGATATCGGTCTTCATGCCCCCCCCAATTTTGGTTCGTTGACGTGAGCCGATCGGTAGGGTTCTGTCAACCAAAGTCTGTTGCTAACTGGAGACGCCTATGACCCATTCCGATCCAGCCTTCAGTCAGGCCGAGTATGATCGCCGTCTTGCCAAGACCCGAGAGGCGATGGTTGCAAAGGGAATAGACTGCCTGTTTGTCGAAGATCCCTCGAACATCGGGTGGCTCACCGGGTACGAGGGTTGGTCTTTTTACGTTCACCAGGGCGTCCTGATTTTTCTGGACGCGGACCCGATCTGGTGGGGACGCCGTCAGGACACAAACGGCGCGCTGCGCACAGTGTGGATGGGGGACGATCGGGTTTTCGGATACGCGGATCATTTCGTGCAATCGACCACACGGCATCCGATGCAGGATTTGGCGCAGCTGATTGTCAGATGCGGGCATGGCGCTAGCCGAATTGGGGTGGAACTGGACAACTACTACTATTCGGCCAAAGCCCATATTGCGCTGACGTCTGAATTGCCTGAGGCAACAGTGATTGATGCAACGGCTTTGGTAAACTGGCAACGAGCCGTGAAATCCGACGAAGAAATCACCCTGATGCGCAAGGCGGCCCGAATATCGGAGTTTGTTACTGACGGCGTCCTTGAACGCGTTGAACCCGGGTTGCGCAAGAATGAACTGGTCGCGCAGATATATCATGATGCAATTACCGGCGTCGGTGATGATTGGGGGGACTACGCCGCCATCGTGCCACTTCTGCCGTCGGGATCTGACGCCGCCGCGCCGCATCTGACCTGGAATGGTGATGTTTTCAAGTCGGGTGAATGCACGTTCTTTGAGCTTTCAGGGTGCTATCGCCGCTATCACGCGCCTTTCTGTCGATCGGTATTTCTGGGTCAGCCACCTGATCACCTCAAAAGAGCCGAGGAAGCTTTGGTTGAAGGACTGGAGGCGGGTCTGGAGGCCGCAAGGCCCGGCAATCGCGCGAGTGACATCGCCAAGGCGCTGGCCGCACCGCTCGAACGCGCCGGGATCAAACGCGGTGCTCGGTGTGGCTATCCCATCGGCCTCAGCTATCCTCCGGATTGGGGCGAACGCACGATTTCACTGCGGGACGAAGACAATACGATCCTCGAAGCTGGCATGACATTTCATTTTATGCCGGGACTTTGGATGGATGATTGGGGTCTTGCGATCACCGAGTCGATCCTGATTAGGGAAAGCGGGCCTGCAGAGTGTTTGTGCCAACGACCACGAAAAATGTTCGTGAAACCCTAAAAACGGCACGGACTATACGTAGTCGATGCCTGATCAATCGCAAATCTGCTCAAGCAACCAGTCATGAAACAACACGGCTGCGGGATTGGAGGTATCGGCGGAAAGGTAATACCCTTCGTTGCATTCGACAGAGCAGCTATGCGCGCGTTCGACCAGACCGGACGCAATCGCGTGTTTCGCCAGCAATTCGCTGACCAGAGCGACCCCGCTGCCATGAACGGCCAGTTGAAGCGCCATGCCGAATGTATCGACAAAAACGGTTGGCTGACGCCGCACCTCCTGCTTTTCGAACCATGTATTCCAACCGCTTGACGTACCGACTGCCTCAATCAGGGGAAGGTCAAACGGGTCTCCGGCAAGTGTCGGCGCCTTGAACGCAACCAGGCCGTCCGGCCTTAAGCGCTCGGACCCCTGCCCCACTTGTTTTTCTGACCCAAACCGGACCTGAACGTCAGCCTGGGACGTGTGAAAATCGTCAGGCCAGATTGCACTTAACACCCGCACGCTAATTTCGGGATGGCGCGTGGCGAAGTCCGAAAGATGTGGGGCGATGACCCATTGTGCGATACTGACAGATGTCGCCACCGTCAAAACATCGCCCGGTGCGCTGGCATCGGCCCTTCCGGCGGCAGCGGCCAGGATTTCAAGCGCGCTGCCAACTTCGGGCAACAGTTTTCGCCCGGCATCTGTCAGGGCCAGACTGCGCGGATGCCGGACAAAAAGTGCGGTCCCCAATCGCATCTCAAGAGATTTCACCTGCTGACTAACTGCCGATTGTGTCAGCCCGATTTCTTCTGCAGCCGCCGTAAAGCTCAGGGTGCGAGCCGCGGCCTCAAAGGATCGGAACCACGTCAGTGGCGGAAGAGATTTTCCCATTGGTCAAGCTGGCCATTAGTCTTTTTAATGTGAAAGCACATAATTCAATCATTTGTCAAAATCCACGGCCGTTTCTAACCTCTGCCAGCGCGACAGGAGGGGAAATATGCAGCCAGAGATACGCAAGATTGTAACCTACGATGAGGAGGTTCTTGTCGAAGGGTTTCGCCCCGTGGAAACCCCGTGGCGCATGTTTGCCGTGGCTGCAATAGTCACCAATCCATGGGCCGGTCGGTACGTCGATGACCTCAAACCTGAAATCCAGGCCTATGGCCCCGTTCTTGGCAAGATGATGACAGACCGCATGATTGCATTGGCCGGGAGTGGTGACGCAATCGAAGCCTATGGCAAGGCAGCCGTCGTCGGGCTGAATGGCGAGGTCGAGCATGCTTCGGGCCTTATTCATACTCTGCGGTTCGGCAATCATTACCGGCAGGCGGTTGCCGCCAAATCCTATCTGGCGTTTACAAACACACGTGGCCCGGCGAATGCGCCGATCATGGTGCCATTGATGGACAAGAACGATGCCGGTCGGCGCTCTCACTACCTGACCATTCAATTCTCGATCCCGGACGCGCCGCGCGACGACGAGATTGTCGTTGTACTGGGCGCGGCAACCTCGGGCAGACCGCATCACCGCATCGGCGACCGCTATCAGGACCTTAAGGACTTGGGCCATGACGTGGACAACCCGGCCGCGGTCTGAGGTCGGCGGGCTGGCCGCAATTCAAGCTGGCTCAGGACCGGACGTTCTGTTGCTGCATGGCGTTGGCCTGCGGGCTGAAGCCTGGGGCGCTCAGTTGGACGCACTGGCCTCAGCGAGCCGCCTGACCGCTCCGGATATGCCCGGTCACGGAGAAAGCCCGCTTGGTGATTCAGGCGGCGAGCTGTCGGGCTACATCAATGCGGCATTGAATGTTCTGGGTTGTCTGAAAGGGCCGGTCGTTTTGGTCGGCCACTCGATGGGCGCCATGATCGCGCTGGAACTTGCCGCCAAAGCACCGGGTCAGGTCCGTGGTGTCGTGGCTTTGAACGCCATTTTTGAACGCAGTGCAAAAGCAGCGCAGGCGGTACACGATCGGGCCTCGGAACTGGACGGCGAGACACGTGCCGATTCGACGGGCACGTTGCGCCGGTGGTTCGGCGATGGCGCCTCACCTGAACGCGATGCCTGTCGTGAGTGGCTGATGGCCATGGATCCAGCAGCCTACAAGTTGGCCTATACGGTTTTTGCCCAAAGCCAAAGTCCGCGGCGCGACGAGTTGGAGAATCTCGCTTGCCCCGCGCTTTTTCTGACCGGCAGTCTGGAGCCGAACTCCACCCCCGAAATGTCCCGCAACATGGCAGATGCCACTCCGAACGGGCGGGCGCAGGTCATTGACGGGGCGGCACATATGATGCCGATGACACATGCAATTCAGGTCAACGCCGCCATTTCCAGCTTTCTGAGCGAGGTGCAACCATGACCAAACTCGACCCCCGTGACCTCCGGCGCGCTTTTGGCAGCTTCATGACCGGCGTGACAGTCGTTACCACACGAAATGCCTCTGGCGCTGCCGTGGGCTTCACGGCAAATTCCTTCACATCGGTTTCGCTTGACCCGCCGCTAATCTTGGTCTGCCCAGGCAAAAGCCTGTCTTCATACAACGAGTTCTCAGCCTGCGACCATTTTGCAGTGAACATTCTGGCCGAGGGGCAAGAAGAAGTGTCCAACACATTCGCCGGCTTCAAAGGTGATCGATTTGCCAAAGCTGGCCACACCCTCGACGCGCGCGGCATTCCACTGATCGACGGCGCGGTCGCGACGTTCTCCTGCCGGACCCATCAGGTAGTCGAGGCAGGCGACCATTGCGTTTTGATCGGGCAGGTCGAGGCGTATTCCCACAACGAAATCCCAGCGCTTGGCTTTGCGAACGGACGGTATTTCAGTCTCGGTCTGGAACGCGGTGCGCTTGAACCCAAAGGGCGAAAGGTCGTCTGCGGCGCAATCATCGAACATGAAGGGCATGTGTTGCTGGAGAAAAACGATGCTGGTTTCAGACCGCCCCAGGTCACGCTTTCAGACCGGAGCCAATTGCGAAACGGCCTTCGGCAAGACCTGCACGCTCGTGGAATAGACGCGCGTCTGGGCGTTGCCTACTCGGTCTATGACGATGCCACGACGCACCATGTCTACATACTTGCCAATGCGACGGAACTTCCACGGCACGGCAATCTCGAGGCGGTCGCAATCAAGGATTTGGCGACCCTTTCTTACGCGACGCCTCCAATCGCCACCATGATGTCTCGTTATGCACTGGAAAGCCGAACCCGCGACTTCTCGCTTTATCTGGGCAACGCGCAGCAGGGCGACACGCACAGCCTCTCGGAAAGGACCTGAATGATGGAGTTTTCTCTCTTTGCACACATGGAGCGGCTGAGCCCCGATCAGCCCCATGAGAAGCTGTATGAAGAGTTCATTGATCTGTGCAAGATGGCCGATGAGGCCGGAATGCGCGCTGTCTGGACTGGCGAGCACCATGGCATGGACTTCACCATCGCGCCCAACCCGCTGATGTCACTGGTGGATATTGCACATCACACCAAAAACGTGCGGCTTGGCACCGGTACAGTGATTGCGCCATTCTGGCATCCGATAAAGCTGGCCGGCGAAGCGGCAGCGGCCGACCTTATGACGGGCGGTCGAATTGAGCTGGGCATCGCGCGCGGCGCCTATTCCTACGAGTATGAACGGATGATGCCCGGCATGGATGCGTGGGAAGCCGGCCAGCGTATGCGCGAAATCGCCCCCCTTCTGCCCAAGCTTTGGGACGGTGACTGTGCGCATGACGGAGCGTTCTTTCAATTCCCTGCCACCACCTCGGCCCCCAAGCCCGTACAACCCGGCGGACCGCCCATCTGGATCGCGGCGCGGGATCCAAACAGCCATGAGTTCGGCGTACAGAACGGCTTTAACATCCAGGTTACGCCGCTGTGGCAGGGCATGGAGGAAATAGAAACGCTGATGGGTCGCTTTGAAGACGCCTGCACAAATTACGAAGGCCCGCGCCCCAAAATCATGCTGTTGCACCACACCTATGTTGGCCGCGATGATGCTGACCTGGGTCAGGCCGCAAAGGATTTATCCCGCTTCTACAATTACTTCGGAGCCTGGTTCCAAAACAAGCGGCCAGTCCAACAGGGCTTGATCCAGGAATTGACGGACGAAGAGATGGCGGCCAATGCTATGATGGCCCCGGAAAACCTGGCTCGTGATCTGACCGTCGGCACCGCGGATGGGGTCACGGATCGTCTGAAACGCTATGAAGACCTTGGCTATGATGAGTATTCGTACTGGATCGACAGCGGCATGAGCTTCGAGCGCAAGCGCGCATCGCTGGCGCGTTTCATTGACGACGTAATGCCAAAGTTTCAGTGAGGCTCGATCATGAACCAGAAACCACACTTTCAGCTCTATATTGACGGCGAATGGACCGAAGGATCGCGCGGACAGGTGATGAGTTCGCAAAACCCCGCGACGGGTGAGGAATGGTCCAGTTTCGCCTGCGCTTCTGAAGATGACGTGAACCGCGCCATTTCTGCGGCGCGCCGGTCCCTTGATGACCCGGCGTGGCGCGACATGACGCAAACCGGACGCGGCAAACTCCTGTACAGGCTTGCGGACCTGATCGAACAGAACGCCAAACTCCTGGGCGAGCTCGAGACAAAGGACAGCGGAAAGCTACTGGCCGAAACCGCAAGCCAGACAGCCTATGTCGGTGATTATTATCGATACTATGCAGGGCTCGCAGACAAGATCGAAGGTGCGGTCCTGCCGATCGACAAACCGGATATGCATGTCTTTACCAGGCGCGAACCCATTGGCGTAGTGGTCGCGATCGTGCCCTGGAATGCACAAATGTTCCTGACCGCAACCAAGCTTGGACCGGCTCTCGCGGCAGGGTGTTCGGTCGTGCTGAAGGCATCAGAAATTGCACCCGCTCCAATGCTGGAGTTTGCGCGGCTGATCGATGAAGCGGGTTTTCCGCCCGGTGTTGTTTCCGTCATTACAGGCGACGCCGAGAATTGTTCGATCCCCCTCACCCGGCATCCCGAGGTCGACCGGATCGCGTTCACTGGCGGTCCGCAGACAGCACGCCACGTGGTACGCAACTCGGCTGAAAACTTTGCGGTAACCACGTTGGAGTTGGGCGGCAAGTCTCCGATCATAGTTTTTGATGATGCCAACCTGGATGGCGCGGCAAACGGCCTGATTGCAGGAAACTTTGGTGCCTCAGGCCAAAGCTGCGTGGCTGGGTCACGCGGGCTGATACATCGTCCGGTGCTGGATGCCCTGGCCGAAAAGATCGAAGAGAAGATGAAGGGCGTCGTTATCGGGGATCCTTTGGAACAAGCCACCCATATCGGCCCGCTTTGTACCGACGCCCAGATTGCCAGAATTCAGGCGACTTTGGCAAAGGCCACAGAACAAGGCGCGCGCATCCGTTTTGGTGGTACGCCACTGGACCGGCCAGGAAACTACATGGCCCCGACGCTGGTTGAATGCACAAGTGCCGAGACAGAGACCCTGAAGGTCGAAATGTTCGGTCCTGTGATGTCCCTTTTGCCTTTCGAAACGGAAGATGAAGCCATCGCATTGGCCAACGACTCGCAGTTTGGGCTTGGGTCCGGCGTTTTCACCGAAAATGTCGCCCGTGCCCATCGTGTGTCATCGCGATTGAAATCGGGAATCTGCTGGATCAACACCTACCGCGCCGTATCCCCAATCGCGCCCTTCGGTGGCTATAATCAATCCGGTTATGGTAGGGAGGCGGGCGTCGAGGCTATTCACGACTATACCCGGACCAAAACTGTCTGGCTCAATACGTCAGACCAGCCAATGTCGAACCCATTTGTCATGCGCTGACCAGACTCTGCTTCACGTTTTGGTCGAAGGGATCCTTCTTTTTGCTTTTCCTGCGCACCGAGTACTCAGAGGGCCGTTTGATATGACGCGAAGCCGAACGATCTTGGGACCGGCGTTGAGGCACATGAATGGTGACTTCCAAATCATCGATAGAGGCTACGAAAGACCCCACCCCCAGAGCAAACAAAACAATAAGAAGGATTCGCAGAGCAATTCCGAGTTATAACCTGTTCTGGTGGCGGAGCTGTCAGACGAATTCGAACGCGACTCTGATAAGCCGGTGACACTGTCTTTTATCTCGCGCCAATTTCGCGCCACTCGGCCAGAGCGGCGGCGCGCGTCAGCATGAAGGTGTCACGGCTGGCTAGCGATTTTTCCGGGTTGAAGTGGTTATAGATGCAGGAGTGGACGGAGGCGCATTTCTGTAAGCTTCGCATGCGCCTGAAACGTTGCATGGCGCGTTCGCGTCGTTGAAACGGGAGAAGTGATTTCTCGACGCAGTTGTTGGGCCACCTGCCCGTCCTTTGTTTTTGAGAGCACCCAATTGTCTGAGCGCAGCCTAATAGGGTGCAAAACAGTCGGTCACGATCTCATCGACACAACTATGGCGCTTCAATAACTTCTTGAGGAATATCAATGCTGCAGCTTTGTTTCGGCGTTTGGTGAAAGCGGCTTCCAGCACCTTGCCTTCGTGATAAACGGCCCGCCAAAGGTTGTGTCTCTTGCCATTCACCTTCACAAAGACCTCATCCACGTGCTGCTTCTGTTTCGAGAATGCGAGCAGTTGCTGGGCTCGCTCTTGCCTGGTCTCGGAGGCAAACATCGGGCCGAACTTGTTCCACTAAAATCGGACGGTTTCGTGGCTCACCTCAATTCCCTGTACACGCACTAGATCTTTCACGTTTTGAAGCGGCAATGGGAACCGAACGTATAGCATTACAGCCAAACGAATGACCTCTGGTCTGGTCTTGAAGTAATTGAATGGCGACTGTTTAATCATGCGCGAAAGCTACGAGAGCACCCTACCCACCACAACCCAAGTTATTCTGACAAGACGCTAGGAGCTTCTCGACAAGGGCCGGTATAACCTTCTGCTATACTGTGTCTTTCGTGGTTTGCCGCAAAACCAAGCGCGTTGAAGTGCGCGTGTGCCGCGCTGGCGCGACTCCATCCTGCAGCCACAGCAAAACAGTGTCCGCGACTTTTTCTCCAAACTCGGATACGCCGCAACGTACTGTAGATAAAGCTGGCCAGCATTCTGATGCTTCCTTGATGTCGTCGAAACCGACAATCTGAAACTCCGTGCCAATCTTCACCTGAGCTTCATGGCAGGCATTAATCATCCCAAAAGCAACAAGATCATTGAAACAAACTGCGGCATCGCACGCCGGTTGCTCCTTGAAGAGGCTGACTGTTGCCTTATGTCCAAATGATCGGCTGGATTCCCCTGTTTTAACAACAGGCTGCAAGTGGTTGTCTTTCATTGCTCTGATATAGCCGGACAGTCTTTCCTGAGTGACTTCGGCGCCATCCAGACCACCGATGAAGGCGATGTTCCGCGCGCCCGTTTCGATCAGGTACTGCGTTGCCGCGCGCCCCCCCTCTGCGTAATCAGGGGCGATAAAGGGAAATCTGGCCGTTTCGCTTTCAACCTGCCGCAAGACCTGCATCAAAGGGATGCCAGCTCGCTCGACCGCGGAAAGGGTGTTTGAGACATCGCCATAAGCAGGCGATAGGATCAAGGCGGAAACCCCATGCTCCAGCATCGCGCCCACCACCTGATCCTGAAGCTCGGGGTCTTCGTTTGTATTAGCCACAACAACCGCATAGCCTCGGGACCCCAGTGCCATCTGCAAGGAAGTCGCAAACTCAGTAAAAAATGGGTTGTTCAGGTCGTTGATAACCAAGCCTATGAGCGCCGTTCCCGTGGATCGCAGATTTGCCGCCGACCGGTTGTAGACATACCCAATCTCTTTCATGGCGGCATGAACCAGCTTGCGTGTCTCTGGCTTCACCTGCGGACTGCCCTGCAAAACAAGGCTGACCGTCGACTTGGAAACGCCCGCCGAGTTGGCGACATCTATGATCGTGGGTCTGCGCATTTAGGCTATTGTTCAACTCCATGCAGGTTGAGAAGCGTGGTCATCCGTGCTTTAGCCAGTTCCGGATCCGAGAGCAAACCGGCCTGATCCGCCAGCCTGAAGACCTGCGCGTAGTGGCAGATATCGCGGCTGGATTGGAAGCCACCCGGCATGATGAAATGGGACTGCGACCCGTTCAGCCACGCCAAGTACGTAATACCGGCCTTGTAGAACCGGGTTGGTGCTCGGAAAATCTCACGGCTGAGTGGCACCGTCGGCGCGAACAGAGCACTGTAGCGATCCATGTCATTCATCGCAAGCGCCTCAAGCGCTTGGCTGGCGGCTGGAGCGATAGCAGCGAAAATCCCAAGAAGAGCATGGGAAAAATGTGTTCCATCCCCGACAATTAGGTCCGCATAGTTAAAATCGTCCCCGGTATAAAGGCGTACGCCTTCCGGCAGCCGAGCGCGGAAGGCTTCTTCGTGCGCTTGGTCCAGCAAAGAGATCTTGATTCCGTCAACTTTGGCAGGGTTTTCCTTGATCAAGGACAGCACAAAGTCACTGGCCGTATCAACATCCGCACTGCCCCAATAGCCCTTGAGCGCAGGATCGAACATGTCCCCTAACCAATGGAGAATTATGGGCGCCGCAGCCCCATCGATCAGCGTGCGATAAACATCATGGTAGGTGTCCGGACCCGCATCGATAGCTGGGAAGGCGCGTGACGCCATTAGGATCAATTGCCCTCCAACGGCTTCGATCGCCTCGGCCTGATGCTCGTAGGCTGACAGGATTTCACCCGCTGTGTTCAACGCGCTCAGCGGCAAGTGATCGGTCCCTGCCCCACAAGCCACCCGAGGCGACAACGGGTGTGCCTGCGCAGCCTTCATCGTGCGTTGGATCAATTCCAACGCGGTCTCCCAATCGACCCCCATACCGCGTTGTGCGGTATCCATCGCCTCGGCCAGGCCCAGCCCCTGATCCCAAAGCCCCTGACGAAAACGCAAGGTCGCGTCCCAGTCAACGGCCGGGCGTCCATCCCAAGGGCTACGTTCTGCCAGCGGGTCTGAAACCACATGTGCTGCTGCAAAGGCCGTCCGCGTCAGAGGCACTTGCGGCGCACGCGGCACCAATGGCGTCCCAGTCAGCGCATAGGGTTCAAGCTTCCCTTCGGGATTTGGCAAAATCAGTTTCATTGTTTCAAACCTCCAAATCCAGAACCAGAATACCGTCGATACCGCCTACGGCGTTCTCGACAAGTTGCGCGCCCAACGCCTTGTGTGTTTCGTTGTTCTGATACGTCTCCAGCGCCGCCCAATCGTCGAAATCGATTACGAACCCATGCATGTATCCGCGTTCGATCTGCTCGGGACTTTTACTGCGCCCCCCGGTGAACCCGCTGGCGCCGGGAAGGGCCTCAGATACTTCTGCGAGGCCCTTGTAGATGACTCCGACGGTCTCTTCGGTCACGTCAGGGCGAAATTTGGTCAGTACGATGTGGCGGATCATTTTCAGAAGCCTTGATCTTTTTTGATCATGTCAGCAGCCTTTTCGCCGATCATAATTGTCGGTGCGTTGGTATTCGATGAATTGACCGTCGGCATGATCGACGCGTCCGCGACGCGCAGCCTTTCGATCCCGTTGAAGCGCAGACGCGGATCCAGCACCGCTTCGGCATCACTGCCCATTCGGCAGGTTCCAGCGCAGTGGTGCGATGTTTTGGAATGCACGCAGATAAAGTCGAAATACTCCTGCTTGGTCTTCACATCCGGACCCGGCAAGCGTTCGGCCAAGATGTACGGCTTCAGCGCATCCTGTGCGAGGATGTTCTGCACCAGCTTTAGACCCCGAATGGACATCTCGCGATCATAAGAATCCGCCAGATAGTTGGGATCGATCAGCGGCATGACCGCGGGGTCTGAACTTTGCAACCGGACGGTTCCGCGTGACCTTGGGCGCAGGAAACAGGCGTTCAGGGTAACTCCACCATTGGGCATCGCCTCGACCCCTGCCTCGATTCCGGTGCCAAGCCCTAGATGCATTTGAAGGTCAGGTGAGCGCGCATCCGGATCGGCGTACCAGAACCCACCCGTTTCAAACAGACTGGACGCGACCGGTCCCTTGCGGGTGAAAAGATATTGCAGGCCTGCGAAGGCTGAAAGGTGCAGCTTAGCGTAACGGTCGTAGGTGTGCGGGCCGGTCACTTCGCAGATCGAGTACAAGTCCAAATGGTCTTGCAGGTTCGCGCCGACCTGAGGTTGATGATAAACCGCGTCGATACCAAGACTGTCCAAATGATCCGCTGGCCCAATGCCCGATAGTTGCAACAAGCGCGGTGAACCGATGGCACCCGAGGAAAGAATGACTTCTTTCGCGGCGGAGATCTTGTCCCCGTTCACCATCTCGACTCCAGTCGCCCTGCCCTTGTTCACAATGATGCGGCAGACTTGTGCGCCGGTGCGCACCGTCAGGTTCGGGCGGCTGCGGTTGGGTGCAATAAACGCCATCGCAGCAGAGGAGCGCCGCGCGTTGCGCTGGGTCAACTGATAGTACCCCGCGCCATCCTGTTTCGCGCCATTCACATCGCGTGTTTCAGGAATCCCCAATTCCCCGGCGGCCTTAATATAGGCGTCGCAGATTGGCAGAGGTGCTGCGGGCATGGACACGCCCAGCGGTCCGCCCTTGCCGTGGAATTCGTCTTCATAAGTGTCATTGTCTTCGGACTTTTTGAAATAGGGCAGCACGTCAGCATAGCTCCACCCCTCGCAACCAATCTGTCGCCAGTCATCGTAGTCCTGCGCCGCGCCTCGTGTGTAGATCTGCGCGTTGATCGCTGATCCGCCGCCGATTACCTTGGCTTGTGTATAGTTGAAGACCTTGTTCTGCATTTGTTTTTGCGGAACCGTGGACCAACCCCAGCTGCCGATGCCCTTGGTCATTTTTGCAAACCCGGCGGGCAGGTGAAAGAACGGGTGGCGGTCGGTTGAGCCGGCCTCTAACAACAGCACTTTCGCCGACGGTTCTTCGGAAAGGCGCGCGGCGATAACCGAACCTGCCGAGCCGCCTCCGACAACAATGAAATCAAATCCTTCAGACATTCTGATGTGCCCTGCGTTAAAGACGTGAGATCGACAGACCGCCGTCCACCGGGATGGCGGCGCCGTTGGCAAAATGCATCTGCCCCTGAACCAGCGGGACAACGACGGCCCCGATGTCCTCGGGCTTACCCCAGCGTGCTGCGGGAACAAGACCGCCTTCGATACGGTCGGTGTACTTGTCGCGCACGCCCGCCGTCATCTCAGTCGCGATGATGCCCGGTCGCAGTTCAAAAACGCCGATGCCATGGGGGGCCATGCGCACCGCGAATAGCTGGGCCATCATCGCCGCGGCCGCTTTGGACACGCAGTACTCGGCCCGTTCAATCGACACCATCGTGGCACTGACTGAGGTTACAAAGGTTATCGAACGATAGGTGTCTTGCGGCTGCTCCAACATGCGCCGGGCCACATCCTGCGCCAGAAAGAACGCGCCGCGCAGGTTGATATTTTGCACGAAGTCCCAGTTTTCAGGCGTCAGATCCAGCATGTCGCCACGTACCGGTGCCCCGACACCAGCATTGTTGATCAGGGCTGTGATCGGCCCCAACTCGGCTTCGATCTGGTCCAGCAACACCGGTACGTGATCAATGTCAGACACGTCGTGCTGCACATAAATCGCGTTTGGGCCAAGCTCGGCCAAAGCCGCCTGCACAGCCGGTTTTTCAGGTGCCGATCTAGAGGCCACCGCGACCCTGTACCCCGCCGCAATCAAAGCGCGGGCCACCCCCAGGCCAATACCCTGCTGTCCTCCGGTCACCAATGCTGTTCCGGTCATACGGAAAACTCCGTTTCAATAATGTGACGACCCGCCCTGAGCGCCAGCGCGGCTATCGTAAGGGCCGGGTTAACCGCAGCAGACGTCGGAAGGACAGAAGCGTCGACAATGAATAGGTTCTTGTGGTCGTGGCTTCGGCAAAACGTGTCGACGACACTGCTATCCGGGTCGTTGCCCATCCGGGCCGTGCCGCATTGATGCGACGGTGTGCGCCGATCAAATGGTCGAGAAAGTATCACAGGAAACCCTGCCTGTTTCAGATGCGCCTTTAACCGTGCGACAAGGGCCTCGTGCGCTGCCCAATTCGAGCGTTTCCAGTCCAGTGTGATCTGGTCTCCTTCGACCGTAACCCGGCTGTCCGGGTTCGGCAGGTCCTCGGACATGGCATAGAAATCAAAACTGCGATCGGCGATTAGCGCTGCAATCGGCCCCGGTAGGTGAGATTGCGACGAAAGGATCGGCCCGGTGATCTTTCCCAGCATCTGAATATTGCCCAATGGCAAACCACCCTGCCCGTCGCTGTTGTAATAATCGTTAAACATCAACGTTTTCTGATAGACTGCTCTGTTTCGACGCAACGGATGAAGGGCCAGCACCGCCGAACAATTGTGGTTCATAAAATTCCGCCCGACTTGATCGGACCGATTGGCAAGACCGGTTGGGCAATTGTCATTCGCGGACTGCAGCAACAGGACCGAGGACTGAACCGCGCCTGCTGCAAGCGCGATGACCGGCGCGCGCAGGGTACCGTGGCCGTCAACCTCGACACTCGTAACGCGACCATCGTCACCAACCGTTAGTTTTCGGACACGCGCACCAGTCAACAGTTCGACATTCCCGTGCTTCATTGCCTTGGCGATCGCACAGGTTTCGGCATCCATTTTGCCACTGCATGTATTGGGAAACGCATCCCAAGTCGTTTGCCCGGCCTGCAACCAGGTATCGATATCCACGCCCAACGGTACTGAGGATGGCGTCAGGCCTGCGTGGCTTAGCCGGTTTCTCAGGTCTGCAATATCAACCTCATCCGGCACAGGTGGGTGCGGGTAACCCCTACTGTGCGGCGGTTCGGTGGGGTCTTCTTTAGTGGTGCCACGCGCGTCGTAAAGCTGTTCTGCGGTGGAGTAATCCGTCTCCAGCACTTCGTAGGAAATGGGCCAGCCGAGCGAATGCCCCCCCATGTGCTGACGCGGCGCAAAATCCTCTTTCCGATAGCGGATCAAAGCTGCGCCGTAGAACTTGGAATTGCCACCAACGCAGTAGTAGTTTCCGGGGTTGAAAGGCTTGCCTGCTCCATCCAGCCATGTTTCATCGGGGCGGAAGTGCCCATTGGCAAAGATCGCCCTTGGGTCTCGATCCTGAGGTGAGGGCTGCAACCGCTCTCCCCTTTCAAGGATCAGAATACGACGGCCAGACGGAGCCAACGCTGCAGCCAGCGTTGCCCCCCCGATACCCGACCCAATGATTATAACGTCAGCCCTTTTCATGGAAGGATCCGCATCTCGCTTTCCGGATCAAAGGCCACTGCCTTTTCCATGTTCACCGCAAAGTTGAAATCCTGTCCCGGTGCAACCTCGGCATCCGAGCGCATGCGCGCGATCACATCTCGGCCGCCCAATTGCATCGAGACGAAGGTGTCCGATCCGGCAGGTTCTGTCACCACGATACGGTTGGTCATCTGCGCGATGTTCGACGACTTTCTGTCCGCACCATCCATGTCAGTGATCGTCTCAGGCCGGATGCCCAGCAGGATATCACGACCGTCCCAAGCGGCCAGATTGTCCTGACTGAACGGCAATTGCGCCATAGATCCGTCGTGAACGGCGACCTCTGCGTGAGGGCGACCATTCAATACCGTGACCTTGGCCGGTACCACGTTCATTGCGGGCGAGCCCATAAACGTCGCGACGAAGATATTCGAGGGCGTGTCATAGATTTCCTGCGGCGTGCCCAGTTGCTGCACGTAGCCGCCGTTCATCACAGCGATGCGGCTTGAAAGAGTCATCGCCTCGATCTGGTCGTGGGTCACGTAGACGATGGTGGTCCCGAGGTTCTGATGCAGCTTCTTGATCTCAGTTCGCATGTCGACCCGAAGCTTGGCATCAAGGTTCGAAAGCGGCTCATCGAACAGGAAGACATCAGGGTTTCGCACCAGCGCGCGACCCATTGCAACCCGCTGACGCTGACCACCCGACAACTGCCCGGGCTTGCGATCCAGCAATTGCTCGATTTGCAACAGCTTGGCGACTTCTTGCATCGCTTTCTCGCGCTCAGGCTTGGGCACCCCGTGCATCTCAAGCCCGAAGGTGATGTTTTGCCCCACAGTCATGTTGGGGTAAAGCGCATAGCTTTGGAAAACCATAGCGATGTTGCGGTTCGACGGGTGCACCCCGTTCATAACTTGATCTTTGATACGGATTTCGCCGCTGGTGATCTCTTCCAGCCCCGCGATCATGTTCAGCAGGGTCGACTTGCCGCAGCCCGACGGACCGACCAGCACCAGGAACTCACCCTCCTGCACCGAAATATCGACCTTGTGCAGAACCTCGACCGCCCCGTAGGATTTGGTCGCGTTGTCTATGTCCAGAAATCCCATGGGACTTTATCCTTTCACCGAACCCGCCATCAGGCCGCGGACGAAGTACCGTCCGGCCACGATGTAGACGAGCAGAGTTGGCATGGCGGCCAGAATGGCGCCTGCAAAATGAACGTTGTATTCCTTCACACCGGTGGAAGACTGCACGAGGTTGTTCAGCGCAACGGTCATCGGTTGGCTGTTGGCATCGGCAAAGGATGCACCGAACAGGAAGTCATTCCAGATGTTGGTGAACTGCCAGATGATCGACACCACTGCGATCGGCCCGGAACTGGGCAGAAGGATGCGCCAGAAGATCTGGAAGAACCCGGCCCCATCAATCTGGGCAGCCCGGATAAGCTCGGTCGGGAACACGGCGTAGTAGTTGCGGAAATACAGCGTGGTGAAGCCAATCCCATAGACCACGTGCACCAGTGCCAGACCCCAAGTGGTACCCGCCAGCCCGATGATACCCAGCATCCGCGCCATCGGGATCAGCACGATCTGGAACGGAATGAAGCAGGCAAACAGCATCAGACCGAATAGGATGGTGTCATATTTGAAGCGCCACTTGGTCAGTACATAGCCGTTCAGCGCGCCAAGGATGGTCGAAACGATCACCGCCGGAACAACCATCTTGATCGAGTTCCAGAAGTAGGGCTTCAACCCCGTAGGATCGACACCGATCTGAGCCGAGGACCATGCCTTGAACCAAGGCTCCAACGTGAACACCTGTGGCAGGTTCATCATGCCACCGCCGGTGATCTCCTCTAGCGGTTTCACCGAGTTTACCAGCATGACGTAAAGCGGTAGCAGGTAGAACAGACCGAACAGCAGCAGCACCAGATAGATCAAGGTGCGCGTGACGCGGCCAGTGCGGATTGCGGTATCCTGAGTTGCTTGGGACATCAGCGTTTCTCCCGCAATTCGGCATAAAGATAGGGGATCATGATCGCCGCGATGGTCATCAGCATGATCGTGGCCGAGGCCGCGCCGATCCCCATCTGGTTCCGCGTAAAGGTGTAGGAATACATAAAGGTCGCGGGCAGTTCGGTAGCACGACCGGGCCCACCCCCGGTCAGGGCGATCACAAGGTCAAAGGTCTTGATCGCAAGGTGGCTGAGGATCACGAAGGCCGACAGGAATGCGGGGCGCAGTTGCGGGATGATGATCCGGCGATAGAGGTTCCAGTTCGACGCCCCATCCATCTGCGCCGCTCGCAGGATTTCGTTGTCGATGCCTCGCAGCCCGGCCAGGAACATCGCCATCACGAAACCGCTGGTCTGCCATACGGCCGCCAGAACAACCGTGTAGATTGCGTAATCCCGGTTCTTGATCCAGTCGAACTCGAAGCTGGTCCAACCCCAGGTGTGCATCACATTCTCAAGGCCTATACCCGGGTCAAGAAACCATTTCCAGGCGGTACCCGTGACAATGAAACTTAGCGCCATCGGATACAGGTAGATCGGGCGCAACAGCCCCTCGCCGCGGATTTTCTGATCAAGGAAGATTGCCAAACCCAGCCCGAGGCAGGTGCAGATCACGATATACAGGCTGGCGTAGATGCCCATATTGATCAGCGATGTTTCCCAGTGGCTGAGCCGCCACAGCTTGTCGTAGTTTTCCCACCCGACCCAACCAAAGGTCGGCAGAATGCGGCTGTCAGTAAAGGACAGGTAGACCGAAAACAGAATGAAACCGTAGACAAAGACCGTCATCATCGCGATCGATGGGGACAGGACCAGCTTGGGAATCCAGTTCTGAAGGCGTGTCTTGAAATCCGCGTCGGCTGAACCAGCCATGGCGCGCCCTCCTCGTTCGGGTAGTTGTAGGTCGGAGCGTTAGCGCCCGCTTGGTGACAGGGCGGCCAACCCGCCGCCCCATCGGGAGGATCACGATAAGATCACTTGGCGATCGAAACTGCGTCAACCAGTTCAACCACAGCAGTCTCGCTGTCATACTCGCCGTTGAAATGGGCTGTGACGACGTCATAGACCGCATTCTTCACTGATGCCGGCGCGGCATGGCCGTGCGCCATCGAACCAAACAAGTTGCCCGACGAAGCCGCTGCTGCCAGATCCTTCATGCCCTGTTGGCCGCAAGCATCAAGATCACTGCCATCCACGTCAGTACGAGCCGGGACAGAGCCCTTCACCTTGTTGAAAGCAATCTGGAAGGATGGTGAAAGGATCGCGCTGGCCAGCGCGGCCTGTTCGGCCGACACCGAACCGCCCTGATCGAACATCATGAACTGGTCAGCATTGAATGTGACCTGATCCTGAGTACCCGGGAATCGGAAGCACAAAAAGTCCTCACCCGGCACTTTGCCCGCGTTCAGGAATTCGCCTTTGGCCCAGTCACCCATCATCTGGAAACCGGCTTCACCGTTGATGACCATTGCAGTCGCCAGGTTCCAGTCGCGGCCCGAGAAATTCTCATCCACGTTGTCGCGAATGAACGCCATACGGTCGAACGCTTCCTTCATGGCGTCGCCACCAAGTGTTTCCTCGTCCAGGTCAACGAAGGCTGCTTTGTAGCCATCGGGCCCAAGTGTCGACATCGCCACAGCATCGAAGATGGTCGCATCCTGCCAAGCCTGACCACCATGCGCGATCGGTGTGACACCGGCAGCTTTCAAAGCCTCAACCGCCGCGACGAATTCGTCCCAGTTGGTGGGCTGTGCAATACCGTTGGCGTCCAGCACCGCTTTGTTCGCCCAGACCCAGTTGGTCGAGTGCACATTGACTGGTGCCGAGACCCATTTGCCGTCATGCTTGGCAAAGGCCTTCAAAGCATCCGGGACGACATCATCCCATCCTTCTTTCGCTGCGACCTCATTCAGATCAGCCAGCGCGCCCTGATTGGCCCAGTCCAGAATGTCGAAGCCCAAAGCCTGAACAGCAGTCGGCGCGTTACCGGCAGTCACACGAGCCCTCAGAACGGTCATCGCCTGTTCGCCTCCACCACCCGCAACGGGCATATCGGTCCAACCGATTCCCTGCCCGGACAGGTCTTCCTTGAGAACATTCAACGCTGCGGCCTCGCCACCTGAAGTCCACCAGTGCAGAACTTCCACGTCTTCCGCGTGCGCAAGGCTGGTCGTGCAGAGCAGACCGGCCACAAACAGCGATTTTGTCTTCAGCAGTTTACGCATTCTTGTTTCCTCCCTTAATGCGTTCTTCTTATTCGGGACCAATCCGGTGCCCGGTCTTAATCTTGCGGAACCCATGGCGCTCGGCTGTTGCCGATGCGCATGACTACTGATTTCACTTCGAAGAATTCCTCGAACCCGTAACGTCCGATTTCCCGCCCCTGCCCGGATTGTTTGAACCCACCGAAGGCGACCTCCGGGAATCCGTCCATCCAGGTGTTGGTCCAGACCGTTCCCGTTTCTGCACGACGGGCGAACTCAAGGCAGGTGTGAACGTTTTGGCTCCAGACCCCTGCCGACAGACCGTAAGCGCTATCATTGGTTAGCGCGATTGCTTCGTCCAGTGTTTTGAAGGTCAAAACGGACAGAACCGGTCCAAATACCTCATCGCGGGCGATGGGCATTTCTGGCGAGACGCCAGAAATCACTGTCGGCTGGTAGAACTGATCACCCAGACCATCGACCTCTAGCGGCTTACCACCCAAGTCTATAGTCGCGCCGCACGCTTTCGCTTGTTTGACATAAGCGTCTATCTTTGAGTTGTGCTCGGGCGTTACGATAGCTCCGACTTGCGTCGTCGGGTCCAATGGATCGCCAAATTTGACCTTGCGCGACAAGGCAACGACACGCCCTCGGAAATCGTCGGCGATGTCTTCGTGCACAATGATGCGACTGCTTGAATTGCAGCACTGGCCGACATTGAAATAGATGCCAAACACAACGGCATCCGCCGCTGCATCCAGATCGGCATCGGGAAAGATGACCTGCGGGTTTTTGCCCCCAAGCTCGAGCGCGACCTTTTTGAGCGTACCAGACGCAACTGCGCTGATCGTCTTGCCCACGGCTGTCGAGCCGGTAAAGCTGACCATATCCACGCTCTTGTGACCGGACATCAAGCTCCCGACGGGAACGCCATAACCAAGCACGATATTGCAGACACCGGTGGGCAATCCTGCTTCGACCAGCAACTCGCCGAGCATCAAGGTCGTCGACGGCGTCATCTCGGATGGCTTCACGACGACAGTACAGCCTGCGGCCAGTGCAAATGGCAGTTTCTGGCTGAGGATCCAGAACGGAAAGTTCCAAGGTGTGATGATCGACACGACACCGATGGGTTCTTTCAACACGACACCCATCATGTCCATGCCAAGAGTATTGTGACTGTCGCCGTGGGTGCTGCGTGCCAATGAGGCCGCATAGCGCCACAGATCTGCGGCACCGCCAACTTCGCCCTTGGATTGACTGATCGGCTTGCCGCTTTCCAGTGTTTCGATCAGGGCAATCCGGTCAACGTTCTGCTCGATCAAATCGGCGACTTTCAGCAAGACGGAGGCGCGTTCCTTGCCCGAAGCACGGCTCCAGGCACCGCTGTCGAACGCCTTGCGCGCCGCCTGGATCGCAGCCTGGGTCTCAACCTCACCCCCCATGGCCGAACGGCTGACGATGTGGCCGTGCGAAGGAGAGCGGCGCTCGAACGTCTCACCCGAGGCGCTGTCCTGCCATATGCCATTGATGAGGTGCCGGCCTTCAAACAGAGGCGGCAGCTCGAACGGGATGGCAGGGTTGATTGCGATGTCTTTCATAATTTCAAAGGCCCGAAAATGTTGGGTTTCGTTTTTCCATGAACGCCGCGACGCCTTCTTCGCGGTCCGCCGAGGCGGCAATTGCTGCACTGCCGAGGGCTTCGACCGCAGCATGGCTGTCCTCACCGACCGCAGCGTGGATCATGTTTTTCGAGATTTCGGTGGCGCGGGGCGACAGGTCGCTAAGATCGGCGGTGATCTCAAGCGCGCGCGCCAGAACCTCGTCAATCACCTCGGTCGCATAGCCTAAAGCCAGCGCACGGTCGGCACCAATACGGCGCCCGAAGAGTGCCATCTCCTTCACCGCAGCCTCGGGGATCAGCCGGGTCAACCGTTGCGTCCCGGACCAGCCCGGCACGATTCCAACCTTGGCTTCGGGCAAGGCCAGCGTGGCGCGCGGGGTCATCAGACGCAGATCACAACAACTGGCCAGCTCCAGCCCGCCGCCAAAGGCGTGGCCATTGATCGCAGCAATCGTCGGTTTGCCGATCCGTGCCAGACGGTCAAAGATCCGATGGCCGTCACGGACCCAATGGCGCGCGAATTCGGCGGGACTCAGACCACCCCATGCGCCAATATCGGCCCCGCAACAGAACGCTTTTTCCCCTGCACCGGTCAGAACAAGCGCACGAATGGATGCGTCACGCTCGACCTCTTGCAGACGAGCCTCCAGCGCATTCAGCATGTCCACCGTCAGAGCATTGAGCTTGGACACGTTGTCCAATGTCAGCACAGCGGTCGCACCCTCGATATGAAACCCAAGCTTGCTCACAGCGTCATCCCCATCGGGCCAACTGCGAACAGAGATTTGGACATCTGAACCGCGTTCTCCGCGACTTTGACGCGACCGCCCGAAGCTTCGACAATGTCGCGTTGCGCCTCAATTCCGGGCATGATTTCCGTCGCAACCAGACCTTGATCTGACAGGCGAATAACGCAGCGCTCGGTTACATACAGCACGTCCTGACCGGTTTCCCGGGCACGGCGGCCGGAGAATGTGACATGCTCGACCTGATCCACCATCTTGGTGAATTTTCCGGGGGCCTTCACAAGGATACCGTCATCCGCCAGATCAATCTTGGCGCCGGCTTCGAACCAGCCCGAGAACACGATCTTCTTGGCGCGCGCGGTAATATCGACAAAGCCACCGCACCCTGCAGTCAGATAGGGCTTCTTACCAAGTTTGGAGACGTTCACATTGCCTTCGACATCGACCTCAAGGAAAGAAAGGAACGACATGTCGAAGCCGCCGCCCTGGAAATAGATGAATTGCTGTGGGGACGGCACGAAAGCATGTGCATTGGACGCGCAGCCAAAGGCAAAGCCGGTCAATGGGACGCCTCCAACGGCCCCTTGCTCGATCGCCCATGTCACAGCCTGAGGATGCCCCTCTTCCAACAAGACACGCGGGACCATGGCGCTGATTCCAAAGCCCAGATTGGCGCTCATGCCTGTGCGCAGCTCTTGCGCGGCGCGGCGGGCGATGACCTTTTCGACGCCATGCTCGGCCAGCGAAAAGCTGTCCCAAGGGCGCATAATCTGGCCAGAGATCGCAGGGTCGTACGACGTTTCCGTCGTTTGCATCTGCTTCGGGTCTTCAACGATCAGATCGACCAGATGCCCCGGCACGCGCACGTCATGGGGGCGCAAGCTTCCGGCGGCAGTCACACGTTGAACCTGTGCGATCACGATCCCACCGTGGTTGCGTACACAGATCGCTTGCTCCAGCCCGCCCAGATAAGCACCTTCGTGTTCATAGGTCAGGTTGCCGAACTCATCCGCCGTTGTTGCGCGCAAAACACATACGTTCGGGTTGATGTTCGGAAAGTGCAGCCAGGTCTGACCGTCGAACTCTCTCCGGTTCACGATAGGCGCAGCCGCGCCACGCGCGTTCATCGCGCACCCCTGGCGCACCGGATCCACGAAAGTCTCAAGCCCGACCTGCGTCAGAACACCGGGCCGATGCGCTGCGGCCTCGCGATGCATGTCGAACAGAATTCCCGAAGGCACGTTATATGCGGCGACCCGATCCTCGACGATCATTTTCCAGATTTCCGGCATCTCAAGGCTGGAAGGGCCCGACGGGTATGATCCGGCGAGAACGCGGTTTAGCAATCCATCCTGCGCCAGATAATCCATGCCCTTCACGCCATACATATCCCCGGCGGCGATAGGGTGCAGCGTTGTAATGTTGCGCGGATGCCCCTCCGCGCAAAACCGCTCTCCAAGTGCCTTCAGCACAAGGTCAGGGCACCCCAATGCCGAGGACGACGAAACGGTTACCACCGCATTGTCAGGAATGCGAGAAACGGCCTCGGAAACGGAAACGAGCTTGGTCATCAGAAGCCACCATAGTCTACGTTGATGCGCTTACCTGACGCTGCGGCCTCACGAACGCTCAGCGCGACGGACAGCGATTTCACTCCATCAGTTCCATCCGCAGCTGGACGGCCCTGACCCGCTGTTGCGGCGACAAATTCGGAAACGCCCTGAATGTAGAGCGAATGCTCCGAAAACGGGATTTCTTCGCTTCCGGCTTCTGTCACCAGTTTTATTGCCCCAACTGGGCGCTGCGTCATGACGCCATCCGCAAAAATCGAACCCTTGGTCCCGTGCACTTGCAGGCCCGAACCTGCAAATGGGTGCGTAAAACTTTCATGTGTCATGACCATCGCGCCTGAAGGCATCGTCCAGACGGACATGCACGAGTCTTCGACCCCCTGCCCCATCCCAGAGCTGGCCATTTGCGCAACGACAGACACCGGGTCCTCATTAAGCAGGAACCGCGTGACATCCGCATCATGAACGACGATGTCGGGGATCACGCCACCGCCGGCATCTGCTGAGTTGATACGCCACCCTTGTAGGTTTCCCGGCAAATGTACCGCGTGATGTATACGCAGCGAAAGAACGTCGCCGACGCGCCCGTCTGCAATGAGGTCACGAATGGCACGATGGCTGCCAGAGCATCGCAGGTGGTGATTTGTACCAAAAGTTACGCCAGCCGCTTCGGCTGCGCGCACCATTTCGACACCTTCCTCCTGAGTCATCCCAAGCGGCTTTTCACATAGAACATGCTTACCAGCCAAAATGGCTGCCATGGCCTGACCGTGGTGCTTCTCATTGGTCGAGGAAACATAAACAGCCTGAATGTTCTCGTCAGAAAGCGCAGCGTCCACGTCCGTCGTTGCGTTGGGAATTCCGTGTTCCTTGGCCCAGGTCTGAACCCGATCTGGAGAATGACTGACGACCCAGGTCACATTGTTGCCTGCCTGCCGGCGCACCGCGTCCAACATGTATTGCGAAGCTATTGTGCTCGCTCCGACAAATGCCCAATTCATCCTCTTACCCCACAATTGGAACGTTCCAAAATCATTAGTGGAACGTTCCAATTGTGACAAGAGAAAATTCGACAGGCATTTTATGCACAAGAAAATAAACAGAAATTTCGATACCGATCGCCCTTCTTTTTAAATAGTGCACCGGGAATCGAAGGGGGTGTCACAGCGTCGTCGCGCCCAAACTGAGTCGCAGAGGCCCGCCTTGTGCCACTTGCCTCACGGCTTCAAGGCAACCCCTTCAACCGTCACCCGGTGCATAAGGCGTCGAAAACCGTGGTAGTCGTTGATTGCCTTGTGCCACGTGGCTCGGTTATCCCAAATGGCGATATCCCCTGCCTGCCAACGGAGGCGGCATTGGAATTCGGGCTGCTTGCAATGATCATAGAGCATCCCAAGCACGGCCGCAGACTCATCTGCGCTCAACCCCTTGATTTCGGTGGTGAACACAGGATTGACGAACAGCCCACGCCTGCCACTAAGCGGATGCGTGATGACAACGGGGTGCAAGGCGTCTTGCGTGGCAGCTTCGGCATTACCCAGCCTGCCGCTTTTTGCGGCCTCTGATTCCATGTTGCTGGAGCCAAAGACATGGCGAGAGGAATGCACCGCCCACAGGCCATTCAGAAAACCACGCATCGTGGGCGACAGAGCCTCATAGGCAGCAGCCATTGACACAAACAGCGTGTCGCCGCCGTGCGGCGGGACTTCCAAGGCGTGCAGAATTGAGCCCATGGCCGGTTCCTGATCATAGGAGTGGTCGGTATGCCAGCCCTCTCCCACAGCCTCTTTCTGATCTTTCTCTTTCAAAACTGTGGCGATCTCGGGATAGCCGTCGACAGGTTTGAAAAAGCGGTTCACGTTAATCGGGCCGAACCTTCGCGCAAAGGACAGATGCTCTTGCGGTCTAACGTTTTGGCCCCTCAGTACGACCACGGAATACTTTGCGAAGGCTGACTTAATCGCGTCGAATTGATCTTCATGCCGGATGTCCGCCCCGGCGATTTCAGCACCCAATCCACCGGTGAGAGGTTTTACTTCCATGCGCATTCCTCCCTGCTTTGCTCAGCCTAAAGAACGGGAAACATCACTTCAACGCAGTCGGCGCGGCTTCATACAATTCCAAAGGAAGATCGTCCGGATCACTGAAAAAGGTAAAACGGCGTCCGGTATATTCATCGACACGGATGTCTTCGACGGGAACACCCTTCTGTTCCAATCTGTCTTTCAACTTCTCGATATCGTCTACAACAAACGCAAGATGCCGCAGACCCAGCGCCTCGGGGCGGGACGTGCGTTTGGGCGGGTTGGGAAAGGAAAACAACTCAATCTGAGTACCATCCGGCAAAGCCAAGTCCAGCTTCCAAGATTGCCGCTCGGCCCGGAAATTTTCCGCAACTATCTCCAACCCAAGCGTTTCTGAATAAAATGCCTTGGACTGCTCATAGTCCGAACAAATGACCGCAGCATGGTGGATTGCTTTCAAACTACCCACAGACTCATTCCCTCATATTATCAGGTGGTTCGATCCAACTCCTGAGGTAATTCTTCGCTCCACTTTCGAAGCTCTTCGAGAAAACCAAGAGCTGTCTGGCCAAATTCGGTAACCGAATATTGCACGGAAACAGGAGCGGTATCCATTACCTGCCGGCGAACCAGACCCTGCCCCTCAAGTTGACGTAGTCTTTCAGTGATCATCTTCTTGCTGGCACCGCCGATCATGCGCGACAGATCGTTGAAGCGCACTGGGCCATCTCTAAGGTGCCACAAGATCGACCCCGTCCACTTTCCGCCAATAATCCGCATACCGCGTTCGATTGCACATGGTTCCTGACAGGCCTCTGAGACCTTTCGGCGCCCTTTGGCATCCTCATCAATTCGCGCCCGCATCGTCGTCCCTTCGCTCAGACATCTAGGTTACCAAAAGTATACTAGTTGAATTATCACACCATCGCAATCAAATGCTCTCTGAACTCGCTGAAAGTCAAGGGTTCAGAGATAGTACATATAGGATATGGACATGAGCAAAATCCTGATCGTCAACGGCACCCAGCCCTACGAATTCGCCCCCGGACAGTTGAACGCCAGCCTCGCCAAACGCGCACGTGACACGCTGACCGCAATGGGTCACGACGTGCGTGTGACCACCGTCGCCGACGGCTATGATGCAAATGCTGAGGTCGAGACGCATCTGTGGGCCGATACAGTCATCATGCAGTTCCCGGTGAACTGGATGGGGGTACCGTGGATATTCAAAAAATACATGGATGAGGTATATACGGCTGGCATGGATGGCCGCATGTGCGCAGGTGACGGTCGAACGACCGACGCGCCCAAAGCCAATTACGGTACCGGGGGCACACTAAACGGTAAGAAATACATGCTGTCGGTTACGTTCAACGCCCCAAAAGAAGCGTTTGATGATGCGTCCGAGCCTTTCTTTGCGGGCTCCAGCGTCGACGACCTGTTAGCGCCGATGCACCTGAACGCAAAGTTCTTTGCCATGCAACCCCTTCCGACTTTTGCTGCATTCGATGTTATGAAGGACCCGGAAATCGAGGCCGATTTCGCTCGATTTGACGCGCATCTAAAAACCACATTTGCCGAGCTTGAACATGTCCCAGCCTGATATCCATCTCTACACCGCTGGAACGATGAACGGGTACAAGCCGGTTATCTTCCTGGAGGAGGCAGGCGTCCCCTACGACCTGACACATATCAATTTTTCCAAGCAGGAACAGAAGGCGCCGGATTATCTGGCGCTGAACCCAAATGGAAAGATCCCGACAATCGAGGATCGTTCGGAGAGGCGCGCCATCTTCGAATCCGGTGCGATCCTGTGGCATCTCGCCGAAAAATACGGAAAATTCCTGCCTTGGGATCCGGTCAAACGGTCAGAGGTCATGCAGTGGATGTTCTTTCAGGTCGGCCATATAGGCCCAATGATGGGACAGGCGATGTACTTCCAGCACATCGCCGCACCAAACGGCCACGAAGAGCCGTTCTCAATCCGCCGCTACGTGGACGAAAGCCGCCGCTTGATGGAAGTGATGAACACGCGCCTGGATGGGCGTGAATGGATCGCCGCGGACGAATACACCATCGCTGACATGATGCTGTACCCATGGGCACGCGCTTATGTCTGGGCGCGGGTAGGAGTGTCGGACTTGCCGCATCTGAATTCGTGGTTCCACCGTATTGATGCCCGGCCCGCCGTGCAGCGCGCGCTGACGATACCCAAGGCAAACCCGCAGTTCTGGGATACCGACGCGGATGCCAGCGCCTTTGCAAAGGAAAACGCGGCGCGGTTCTCCAGTGATGTGAAAGGAACCTGAACCGGTAAGAGACGTTGTCAGACAATTTCGAACCAGTCTCAACTGGGTCAGTAGAACTGCTCTTTACACTGCGCCAGGTTCGCGCCACTCAGCGAGAGCGGTAACCGATGTACAGCATCACAGCAAGGCGGATGATCTCGGGGCTGGTTTTGAAATACTGGGGGATCATCTTTGCATGAGTAAAAGCTACGAAAGCTCCCTGACCCGCTCAAGCAAAGCTCTTCTGACAAGAACGATTAAACAATTCCCTGTTCCCACAAGAAAATCCCCTGCTCCAACATCCAGGGATGTGTGCGACATAAGCCGCTGAAAAACATACAATTCTGACACGAAAAATGCCTGTATTCGAACCCATCTCACGATAATTCCCCGTAAACTGATGGTTATCAGGGAAATCCGGCCCAAAGAGACCCCGACAAAATGCGGCACTTAGACTGAGGCCTGAATTCTGCTCTAAGTGCAACGCTTGCTCCATCCCAGATTGAAAGCGCAAGCGCCAACGCGGGAACTGCGGCACAATTCCGGGTCAGAAAAAACAACTGGATTGAGACGGGTATGAGTGGCGGGGAGACAGGGATTCGAACCCTGGGGACGCTCTCACGCCCAACGGTTTTCAAGACCGCCGCATTCGACCACTCTGCCACCTCCCCGGATCGTGCAAGGCTGGGGTTTAGGCTGGTCGAACCTGATCGTCAATCGCATTTCGTAGCAAAACAGTAGCAAAAACACCCCAAGCAGATCAGTCTCATCTGGTGGTTGGCACAGGTGAGTAAGGGGAATCGAGACGATCTTCGTGGCGGCGACTTTATTGTTTTTGGAATGACAAAGGTTGACAGGTCCGTGAACAAACGGGCAACTTGATTCATATTAAGTTTTTGAAATCATTGATCTACTGCAACACCCTTCAGGACTCTTAAAAGCGGAACCGCCATGAACTCTTTTACTTCCTATCTTCCCCACATTCTGATCCTTTTTGCACTTGCTGCGGTTGCGTTCGTAGTTTGGATGCGCTGGCGGATGAGAGTGTCGAAAGGTCGGTTCGCAATTTATACAATCTCCGCACTGGTTTCGATTTTCATCGCTTACATCGGATTTGTTAGTACCCCATGGTCAGAAATCATACTAAACGCTGTTGCAAGACTTACAGGCACAACGATACAGCTGAAGGAATATACGTGGGCAACCAACTTGGCAGTTTTTTTCCTTGCTGTAGTTGTTTGCATCCTAATTTCGCGATTTGCCATGAGTGCAATCCGAAATTGGGAAGCTCCCCAACACTTATCCGACTACGAAGCCGCCAGAAAGGGTCAAGACACCAGCCTAGTTGGTTTAGCGAAAAACCAATTCCAAGTTGTCATTACGAATGGCAACGACCCAGAAGTCGATCGTGGATTTTTCGATCCCACGAAAGAGAAGATAACTCCCCCTAAGGCCGTCGAAACGTGGAAGATTTTAAGAAGCACGTTTGTGACTTGCTTTACTGAAGCCGAGATTCCGGATTCGCACTGGAGAGCCGCACAAAAGTGTTGGGTAGGTGAAATATTTCATGGTGTCTCAAGACGCGCAAGTCCACTGATTCTAGTGGTTTTTGACACACCACCCAGCAAAAGCGCAGTCAGCGACAGGTTTGAAGAAATAATCAAAAACTCGAGCTTTGACGAAAGTACAAAACTGTACGGAGCTTATCTTTCGAACGAAAAAGACGAAGGATTCAACGGTCGGCTGAGTGTTCTAGGCCACGAAGTAGAGGTTTTCTCGAACCGAGACCTGATACTCAAATCCTTAGACCTTCCACGCTACGCTCGCGGATTGATTTCAAGCTTCGATAGTTTACGCGTCGGCGGCACAGGAATCCCTTTAGCATCGACTTATGTAGAACTTTGCGTCACAAAGAAAGAAAGCTTGCGCGACCCGTTGCCTCTTAGCACCGTCCTTAGCGACTGGGAGAAGGAAGATAGTAGAAGGCAACTAGCAATCACTGGGGAATATGGCCAAGGAAAGAGTACCGCCATGCTGAGGTACTGTTGTGAATGGGCGGAAAAGTTTTTAGACACGGGCGAGATCACCAGTAGAGTACCACTGCTTATTGAACTTCGCGGCAGGAACCCATCCGAATCTGACCCATTGAGCTTTATTTCTACATGGTGTTCTAGATATGGCCTAAATCCTGAGCAAACTCTCAACTTAATTAAGTCAGGAGATGCAGTTGTAATATTTGAAGGATTTGATGAACTAAGGAACAGCGGAAGGGCGTTCGATAGGTTCAATCATTTCAAGAATCTTTGGTCATTTTCCTACCCAAATGCAAAACTAATCTTCACGGGTAGACCTAACTTCTTTCTTGACGAGGCAGAGGCTAATTCAACATTGAAATCGCGGATCACCAGCGGCTTGTCTGGCGAGGCGTATTCGGACGTTTGGACATTGGAGAAACTGACTATTGAACAAATAAAACAGTCTTGCCGCAACCTCCCAGCACCCACAAGCGCGGGAATTTTCGAAGCTGCAAAGTCTAAACCAGATTTCCAGGAAATTATTTCGAGACCCTCCATGCTTCCTGTTGTTGCTACAATCTGGGACGACATCGAAAAACTGCAAGAGCAAGGAACCCCTCTTACTGGCGCGTTGCTAATCGAGATGTACATTAATGCGTCTTTTGAAAGAAAAGAGGCCGAATTGGAGCGTGATAGGATAGAATACGGTACTCCCGATGCAGGTCGCTACATTAGCCTTCCCCGCCCCGTTCGCGAGTTATTGACCATGTGTATTGCTTGGCGGATGGCGGCATATGAGTTAAAAAATACGATTCCCAGGTCTGAAGTTAAGTCGTCTATTGCGGATATCTACGAGAATCTTTTCAATTTATCCGTATTGGCAAACATCTCACAAGAAGTTAGCTCGGGCATGGCTGATTTCGCGGCCAAGAACCATGAAGCAACAAAAGAAGAAATACTGGAGATCATAACGCAAGAGGTTTGTAGCTCCGGGTTGTTGGTTCCCGATCCCGCTGGTGGCTCAACAAATTTAAGGTTTCCACACAAACAATTTTTTGAGTACCTTGTCGCAAAATGTTTTTGTATTCGAACATTTTGTGGACGCAATGCTGCAACAGTGATTATTGCGAAAGTCGGCGGCCTAAAGCCTGCTATCAAAATCATACAGAGGGAGATAAACGCCATATCGTATCTTGCAGAGTGTGTTGGACCAAACCTAAGTCTTATCTTCCCTAGATATTACTTGACTTTTGCGGCAAGATGGGAAGCTTTTTCGCTATGGCTTTTTTACCGCAATAAGTCTTCTTCGAGAACAACTCCAAGGGATCGCGCCTTAATCTACGCGAGAGAATACTATTCCAAACCGATAACACATAATGCAAATGAGGCTTTCGCGAATGTGATTGTTACAGCATACACTTCTAGCTATAAGCTTTCGCCCCTTGTTGAAGCGACGGAATACGGTTCGCGACTTTCCGCCATGTCCATAATTACGGGTTCGTCTTTACTTGGCCTAGGCATTTCCCAATTTGTCAAATTGAGTGAATTAACCGATTCCGCTGCAATTCGACTTGCAATTGTTTCATTGACCATGTTTGCCGCGGCCATTTATTCTACTATCAGTTTAACAAGGCTTCGTGGATATCGGACAGCAAGTGCTGCGATTCTTTTAGCGGAGTATTGGGCTTCAATTGTTAAACCCGATGTCGAAATGCGCTATCCGTCTAGTCGATTTCATGGCAAAGATGCACTTGATACCGCTTTAGAATTACTCAAACAGCTCGAAATAAGCTTCATAGATTCTCGTCGGAAGGGATGGATTGGCTTCGAAGGCAAAAAGATACTTGAACGCCAATCAATTGAGCTGTTTCTCAGCCCTGCCGAAAGCTTCGGGAAAGTGAATGACACTCAGCCAGTCAAATAACAGAATTTTTCTAAACGCCGCGATTCATAATCCTATCCATGGCGGCGTCTGCGGCTTCGACCGCAGCGTCGTCGTCCCCGTCAATTACGTGTGAATAGATGTCCATCGTCGTGCTGATCCGGCTGTGACCCAGCCGAGTTTGCGCGATCTTTGGATGGACATTTGCCCGCAACATCTCGGTTGCATGTAGGTGGCGCATGACGTGCGGTGACATCTCTACACCCACCCGTGCCGCCATCGCGCGGATTGCGCTTGTAAAGGTTTCAGGATTGACCACTACACCTGACAGGTTTGTCATGATCCAGTCGTTGGGATTCCGGTATCCACGTTTGACCGCTTCAACCCGCTGCTGGTGTTGCCACTGGCGCAGCAGATCGACCGTGCCTGCGGTCAGCTTGATCCGGCGACGGGACGCCTTGCGCTTCACTTCTTTGATGTAGGTCACGCCCTTTACCCGGCTGATGGCCCGCTGCACGGTCAGGTGTCCGGCATCCAGATCGATGTCGGACCATTTCAAGACCAGCACTTCACCACGGCGCAGACCTGTTTGCAGCATCAGATAGATGGACGGCCACAGACGATTGCCCCGCAGTGCGTCCAGAGCGGCCCGCGTCTGATCATCGTCGGGCAAGACAATCGGCACGTCTTCCACCTTTGGGCCGTCCGCCAGTGCCGCTGGATTATAGGCCAGCTTGCGTTTACGCAGACCGTCTTGGAACGCCTTGTGCAGTAGCCGGTGAATGTGCTGGACGGTGCGCGGTGCCAGACCGCCCTGCCCGTCCAATCGCCCTTCGGTCAGCAGCGTGGAAAAAAAGGCTTCCAGATCGTCCGCTTCCAGATCGGCAACCTTGGCGGGGCCGATAAAGCGGTTAATGGTTTCGATCAACTGACCCTGCCGGTGGTGCGTCTTGGGTGCAACCTTCATCGCCCTGCCCGTCTGCCAGTTGGCCAGATACCCGGCGACCGTATCCTTGGACGGGCTAACCGTGCCGTTTTCCAGTTCGGCGCGTAGTGCCGTCTCAAGGCGTTTGGCTTCTTTGTACGTCTTGACGGTGCCAGACCTGCTGGCCCGCTTTTGGGTCACTTTGTTGATCTTGCCGAAGACCAGAACGCGGTATGTCGTGCCGCGCTTCCCTTCACGTTTGGTGATCATGATGACGTCCCCCTGTTGTGCATTGTGCGGCAACTCGCGCTGCAAAAGTGTTGACGCTGGTTGGCAGGAACAAATGCCCGCCCGCAGTGATCGCAGGTGCGTGTGGTCACTGATCCGTTAACGGCCAGTTGGGCAAATTGCTGCGCCTTGATCAGCATGTGATCCAGCAGCGTGACCGGCTGATGTGTGGCGGTAAACGTCTCGGGATCGATCACCACTTCCATGTGACCCATTGCATCCGTCAACAGGTCGGCCAGCGTGTGCTGCGCCGCTGTCGTATCGCCTTGTGTGATTGGCACGAGAGCGTCAAAGAACCCTGCTTGGGTCAAATTCCTGGAAACTGTCCGCAACTGTGTGCGCTGCGCCGCGTAGTCCGTTTCGGTCTGCTGCGTACCGCTGTTGAGCAATCCAAACCGCTTGATCAGTGTACGGTCGTCCGTGGCGTCGTCCGCAAAATCAGCAAACGCCAACGTGTAACGCGGCTGTGACAGATCGACGGCCACACGGCCCTTGCGATCCACGATCCACGTTTCATTGGCCAACGTTATGCCGCTGGCTTTTGGTCGGTAAATCATAGCTTATGATTCCTGTCAGTTGTCGCAACATATATACTTGTTGCGGAATCTTTTTGTCAACGTTAACGTTGTTTATAAATTTTTCCGTAAACAAGGATTATCAACATGACTGGCAAAATCACTTGGCTGAAGGCTGACGACATCGCGGCCCGTGATGACATTCCGTTCAACAGCCGCGACACGGTTTATAAAGCAGCCCGCGCCAATGCGATCCCGCATTGGAACCCCGGCGGCATGGCAAAGAAGTCTACGCTATTCCCGCTGGAAATCATCCTGCAATGGCTGGCTGGTGAGCAGATCGGTGATCACTGGATGATTGGCCGTCTCGCAACTGATCGTCCCGCTGCGTGACCAGCCTGTAAACACCAACGCCAGTGTTTGCGTCGGGTGGTGACTGACGAACTGACACCCTCACTGGCAGAAAGAAAGACCCGGCTGCGTAGCTGCGCAGACCGGGCCATGAAAGGATGTCAGTACAGATGTCACACAATAGCAATTGTACCTGCGGATCACAAATCGAATGGATCAGCAGCACGGACACGGGCTATGCGGGCCGCACGGCCCGTGTAACCATTGTGGAAAGCCATCCACCCGGCATTAGCTGGAAAGCCACCGCCGAAGAACTGGTGCCGGTTGTGGGCACCAACTACTTGCGCCCATCTGGCTGGAAGCTGAGCGAGGGAAGCCCGACACGTGACGCAGCAAAGGCCAATGCGGTCTTGCTGGTGCGCAGACTGAAAGAGGGGGTAGCGGCATGAAACCCCAAACGACAACCCTGCTACCAACCGACGCGTACATGCCCGCCAGCCGGTATTACGATCAGGAATTGACGCTAGAGCAGGCCACGACGGTGCGATACCTTTTGGACAACTACCAGCAGCCCACCACGATCAAAGGGCTGGACCTGTACAATGCGGACGGTCTGAAACTGGAAACACACCCGCAGATGGTCCCAAGCTGGTGGCACTGGCTGGAACCCGGCGATGTGTTTGACGAATTTACGGTCGGACAGATTTACCGCACCAGTGCGCCGTCATGGCTGGCCGATATGGTGGCCTATGAGGCCGAAGCGATGGGAACGGACATCCAGTTACTGTTTGGCGGCTGTATGGGGGCCGTAGCAGGTGCTGTGGACGGTCAGATGTACATTGTGGCCCAAGCGGAACGGAACTGGCACGAACCACCCTGCATATGGTCCGCTCTGATCGCCCGATCCGGTGCGAAGAAGTCACCAGCCGTCAAGGCCGCACTAAAGCCACTGAAGGACGCCATGAACCGTCACGCCGCGACGGATGCGGCCCTGCTCAAGCAATATGCCATCAAACTGAAGCAGCACGAAAACTGGATGCGTGAACTGGAAAAGGGTGACGAACCGCCACCGATAGATGACATGAACGGACCAAGGCACCCGGAGTCGCACAGATACGTCCTGTACGATGCGACCACAGAAGCCTTGTCTGAAGTCCTGCGGCACCAGAAACGCGGCACCCTGCTACACTTCGATGAATTGGCCCGCTGGATGGCGCATCTGGAAGGCAAGGGCAAAGCCGCCACGGATCGCGCCCTGTATCTTGAACTGCACGATGGTGGATCGCGGACCATCGACCGGATCGGGCGCGGCCTCAACATCCACATTCCGAACTGGATGGCGTCTATCGTCGGTGGCATCCAGCCGACCGTTTTGCAGCAGGCAATGAAGGACGTGCCCATAGACGGGCTGTTGCAACGGTTCTACCCCTACGTTGCTAACCCGGCCAAAAGGGCCACCAACAAACCACGGCTGGAAGGTGACTGGCAACGGTTCGAAACGGCCATCGAACGGCTGACGATGCAATTACCAGGTCCCGTACATTTGAGCGATGAAGCCGCAATCGTAATGGAAGACCTGACCGACGATCTGTTCGACATGCGTCAACACCAGTCCATTCCCGAGCCGATGCAATCACATCTGTCGAAGTGGGAAGGCGGCGTCTATCGCTGGCTGCTGGTGATGCATTGCTTTGTGTGTGCCGATCAGAACATCCAGCCCATAAGCGTACCAGTGGCGGCTGAGACGGCGCGTATGGTCCAGATGCTGCATGCCCGTCTGTTCGTGCCGAATCTGTATTGCCTGTACATGGAAGTGCTGGACCAGATCGGCCACATGTCTCAGGTCCGCTGGATCGCTGGCCACATCCTGTCAAAAGGTCTGAATGAATTTACCGTGCGGGACATATATAGGGTTTCACGTGCGTTCGAACGTATGAACGAGCATGATCGCCGCGCTGTTCTACGTGCGTTGGACGATGCTGGTTGGATTCAACAGGCCGACCCTGACGACAGATCGCTGGTTCCAGCCAAGTGGTTGGTCAATCCACACGTCCATTTCTACTTTGCACGTGAAACCGTTGGTGAGAAGAAACGACGTGGTGATGTCGTGGCACAGATACGCACACGTTGATCGTTGGTGATGCGTCAACACTTGTCATTCACGCGCGTAAGTGACAACTGTTGACGTGTCGACACTTGTCACTTGTGTGTGATACGCAATCTTATTTTCCCTTTCTTTCTAATAAATCGCGCTTGTGAATCAGAGTGGTTTGTCGCACACGCGTAAGTGACAACTGCTGACACCACCAACGGGCGCACCAACACCCAACCGACGACCAGCAGCCACACGTATCATATAACCGTCACGCTATAAGCCACACGTCACGCAAGGCACACAGTCAAACGTCCTTATGAGTTGGTCACACGTGACACGACACTGACCACCATGGCATGATCGATGATCAACAGATCGACATCGTGCCAACACCACCAGCACCACAACCAACACGTCACACCAAAGCATCATGTTGACCGTTCGTTCCGTGATCAATGCGTGAACGTGTGCCACCGGTCAATCCAATGGGTGGGCGGGCGTGAGGTAGCGTAGAACGTAAAGCTTCCACCGCGCCGGGGATCGTTGAACGTACGTGAACCGAGTTCTGGCCTATATGGTTGCGTTCGTGACAGTTGCGAAAGCGACTACCTCAAGCATAAACTGACTACAAACAGGGGTGATTAAAACAGGATTACTTCGAATTATGGCCAGAGGACGGAAAGCAGCCTCAGACAGCCAAGAACAGCTATTACGGGACGCACGTGCGCCCGATCTGAGCGTTGCGGTCGCACCGCTCGACATTCCGGGTGCCGATCTACTCGGTGACAAAGGTCAGCACTATTACACCCAGATTTTTCGGACCCGGCACGAATGGGCGGTGGCTGATCTTATCCTGATCGTTACCGCAGCCGCTGCGATGGAAAAGCTGTGGTATCTCGCAATCGAATTGCAGACAGAGCCGACATTCCAGATGACCAAGACCGGGTTCAAGGTCACACATCCCGGCTACAAACTTCAGAACGAATTGCGTCGTACGGTGGCAAATTCACTCAGGGACGCCGGTGTCCGACAACGTGACGGTCACAGCGACAGTGACGCACGCAATCCGAAGCCTGCCCAGTACCAATCCGGCACCGCATCGCCCGCTGGTACCAGCAGCTTCGATGAGTGGATGAGCAGCCATGGACTACATTAGTTCTGCCGACGTCCAACGCGCGTGTGGGGGAAAGCTGCCGCCAGTAGCGGATGACTCAGATCGGCGCATGATGCTTTTTCTGTGGATCAAGACCCAGCTACGTGCCGCCGGTCTGGAAGAACAGGTGAATAAAGCTCAGATTTGGAATTGCTGGCCGATTGAATGGATGCATGAAGCCGACCGCGATCTGGCCAAGTTCAACACCCGATGTATGCACCTGAACTGGCCGCGTGGTCTGGAAGGTCTGAAGCACAAAGCAGCCCACCCCGGCGACTGGCCACACTAGAATAGCAGCACCTATGACAGAACGTAAACACACGTACTACGGCACCCTGATGGAATGGTTGCCACGCCCCGAACGAAATAAAGACGTAACAACAGCGTTTGATCGACATCAAAGATTTCCTCTTCGCTGGGTTTAAACTTGGCTTAATGAATTGGAGAATTTTCGATGCGAAGATTATTCAATGTTTTGCTTTTCATTTTAGTTTTTCAGTTGGCTGGCTGTGAATCCTGCCCATGGGTTCACCCAACAGAACCCTCGCAAGTTCGGTGGAATGATCGATTTCAAACAGACGAAATTTACTACTATGGCGAAATTATAGAAAACCCTAATAAAAGTGGAAAATTTGAGTATTTTGAAGGTAAAACTCGTAGTGAAGTATTGAATGACCTGAATGCTTCTCTGAAAGCAAACGGTTATGTTGTTTGCACACGCACCGAACATCGTCAAATCTACAAGGATGTGGGGACCCCCTGCGCTGGCTGCGTGTATTCGAACTTTGACAAAGGTTACATTTTTGCTGGCAAAATTGTTGTTTGGAACGGAGAACGAATTTCATCGGATGTTTCGTTCGTCGTAGCTGACACCCAGGACGGAAACGGAGTTTGGGTGGTTGCCTATCCTACCGGCGCAACAGAAGGCGATGTGGAGAAAATTTTTCGCCAAGCAAAGTTTGGTCTTTGATCTGAAGTCGGCTACACCAGCCGCACGACCTGTTACTGACGATGAACCAATCAGTGAGCATGACTCACAGGATCAGTGCCAACAGAGGCCGTCCAAGGCATAGGCTTAAAAAAGGCTGTCTACTTGAAGCGGGTTTGGTGTCAAATACCCGGTAGCTGCTCGACCGTCCTATGACAGTCTAGAGCTGACCAGCGGTGAATACGCATAAACGACCCACGACGTGATGGACTTGATGGTCAACCCAATTGCGGCCTATCTGGTCGGGTCTATCATCCTTGGTGTTTTGACCGAGATAATCATGCGTGTAGGAGAGTAACCAAGCCATGGACGCACCTATCATCCAACTTGTCTTTATGCTCATCTTTGCGGTCGTTGTGATCTGGCTCTACATTCTGCCGATCACGATGGCGGGTCGGCGTAACCGATCTGGACTGATCTGGTTTTTGATTGGTCTTGTCGGATCGCCCTTATTGGCCATTCTGTTGTTGCTCGCATTAGGTGACGCACCAGAGCAACCGACGGCCTAACTCACGCCGCTCTGCCTGTGTTTGATCCAAACCGCGACCCGTGCCGTATCGATTATACCCCAAACTGCTACACGCGTTGTAACAAGGGTCCCCCCAATTGAACGCGGGTCTTATTGGGCGGGTGAGGGATAAAGAGTTTTCCGTCACCAGTGGCCGACCGGACCTTTTATTTCTGGTTCGGTCGGCAACGCGTGATCTGGCGGTTCAACCCCGTGCTTTTTGAGCCATTCCAGCACTTCACCCCATTGGGTCTGGATGCTTGGCGTGCTGCGATATTCACGCAACTGTTCCAGCCGACATTTCAGGTCATACGGAATCGTTCGTGGCCACTTGCGCATGGCTCATGTTCTAATTTTGTTCCAAATCGGTCAAGACAGATTTTTGGCCAAAAGACTTACAGTATTTCAAACCGACCGCACCGCTATCGTGATCAGCAGGTAGAGGAAAAATACCAAAAAGCCGACAATGCCCATCGAACGGATCGGTTTTTCTTCAATCGGCAAGGCGTATTGTAGTGCGCTGAAGATCGGGCCAGAACGGGCCAAAAGGCGTATCAGAAGTGTTCCCAACGCTGCGGCCCATAGCCAGAAACTGGTGATGAAGGCTGTGAAAACGAATGTTCTGTAAAGAACAGAAAAGAAGTACTCAACTTCATTGCTGCCAATTGAAATCAACCCGAACAAATACGCAGGTAATGATATGGCCGCACCGAGGAAAACAAGTGGGAGCGTAAATGCATGCATCGGAAAGGTGGCATCAGTTAAAAGTGCAACCGGTAACAAAAAAAGGAGACACGTAAAGCCGATGATTATTGACGTAAACAGATAGTCAATAACAACAGCCGACAAAAACTTGACTCTCTGTTCAACCGCACAAAGCACCAAAACTCTTCTTGTTACATACAGCGCAAAGATGTCAGAAAACGCGTTGAATAGTATGATTGGTGTAGCGGTGGCCGGTATCCACCAGCTAAGATTAAGCGAAAAATTATTGTAAAAATTTTCCATTCCCATGCGTGCTTCGTCTATCTGCATGAGTTGAAAAAATAGTATTGAGCAAGAAAATACCGTCGAAACCAAAAACGATCTACTAAAGCACTTCCAACTCCAATGTCGTTCGCCAAACACTTTCTCAAACATCGCCAAGACTGACTGAGCAACAGGGCTGTTACCGGGTGGTGGTTTGAGCAAAATGAGCCAAGCGGCCAGATCGTCGCGAAACTCCGGTGAGATACAGTCGTCGCCCTTCCAGAACACGGCGAGTACGGCCAGAATGATGGCTGAACCGCCTAGCAGCTCGACTAAATCACCCCACGGCACGGCTAAATTCCCTCGTGTAAATATGGTGCTATCTTACCTGGTAGGGAAAATATGCCAATCCTGCAGATGGATTGAGCGGATACCGACGGCAAGCGGCGGATCGCCGGGAAGCCGGAAAGACCGATTATGTCAAAAATGGGCCGCGCGTCCGTTCCCGCGATCTTGCGGACACGAATGCCGTCGATCTGATCGCCACGCACGATGTCGAAACCGTTGTCGGTCGGCACGAGTTACCTCGCATCGCCACGCTGGAAGCCAGCAGCGGTCAGATGCGAACCTTCAAGACACAACCTAGACTTGTTGCGGTTGGTGCCGATTTTACGGGTAAAACTGGTGGTCATTGGTTTGTGCCTTTCGTTTGCATATGCTGCATGCAGATACGTGTAGATACACTTGCAAGGGGAGGGCGAGCGTAGATTTATGTAGATTTTTGTATCTACACGAAAGGACGTGCCGACATGGCCAAAAAACCAATCAACATCCGGCTGGACGAAAACCTGCTGGACCGGCTCAAAATGTGGCAGGATAAGCAACCGGTCAAGGCGGATCGCACAGCAGTGATCGAAGCGGCACTGGACGCGTGGCTGAAAAAGCAGGGCGAGTAATTACCAGATTTTTTATTGATAATGAAAAATCCCGCCACCGAAGTGACGGGATTCACCGCATACCAAACCAAACCAGTGAGTTAGTGACAAATGAGAACGGTCAGGGCAAATCCAGCCTAGCACGATCCGCAAAAAGTTGCAGCAGGTTTGGTAGCAGAATGTGTAGCAGTTCAACGCCAGACCGCAGGACAGCCCCTGAGGTGTTTTTGCTTTATGCAAATATGTTGACGTAACACATACGTTCTTTGCGATAACTTTTGCGGCTACTGGCGGTTTTCAAGACCGCCGCATTCGACCACTCTGCCACCTCCCCGTCGAAAGCAGGGTCTAAGGCCAAGTTGAAACGGTGGCAAGTCAAAAGAGGGAAATCTTGCCGAAGCCCAAGCAGTGGTCTTTCCATGGCATCACGCGCGGGTTATGATCTGCTGGAAAGACCAAATAATGCCAGCAAAACAGAACTGGCAGATCGGCGTCGGGGCACGGCGAACCAAGCCCCTTCAGGCAAGGGAATACGCGATGAATCGAGCGATTGGGACACGCGCAAAACCGCTGGGATTTGCGGTTCTGGCTGTGACTTTGGGGTTACTGTCCGGCTGTGACGAGGCGTTGTTAAATTCCGGCGCTTCGCCGGATGGGGACACAAGCGCATCGGATAACGATGGGAAAATCGAACTGCTACCGCAGGTTGCAAGCGGCTCGCAACGCGATGTCGAAGCCCCGGATGTCTTTGAAGTGACCGAAGCGGGTCTTTGGGATGGTCGTCCGTCACTGGGTGGAATATGGGTCGCACACCCAGACGCTGCACAACCTGAACGCGTTGTGATCAAGAACAAATCTAACAATAAGTCAGTGACAGGCGCCCTGTTTCGCCGCGAACGTGATTTGCCGGGCCCAGCCCTGCAGGTTTCATCGGCGGCCGCTGAAAAACTTGGCCTTCTGGCTGGCGCGCCTACCAGCATCTACGTAGTGGCGCTGCGGCGCGAAACAGTTGAAGAAGCGCCCGCGGAAACGGACGAGGCACCGGCAGAGGCCGCCTCGGAGGATCAGGCTGTCGCTGACGCGACCGACGCTTCGGAAGAAACCAAGGAAGTTTCGGAAACCGCGGAAACGCAACCCGAAAAACCGGCAAAACGGAAGTGGTGGCAAAAGAAGGCCCCTGCCGCAGCCGCCACTGCCGGAGCAGCCGCGGCTGTCGCAACAGCCGAAACCGGGTCTGAAGTTGCCGCCGAAGCCACCGAAAGCACTGCGGATGCATCGGTTCAGGCGGCTTCGACCCCCGGGCTGTCCGACGCTCCGGTGCAGGCACCCACCGAAAAGCCCGCCAAGCGAAAATGGTGGCAAAAGAAAGATCCTGACGAAATAACACAGACGCCTCTGGACCCGATTGCCGGTGCAGAAGCAGCGATTGATGCGGCGGAACCTACTCCGGTGGCCGCGACAACCGGCACTGCGAAGGTTTCGTCCTTGACCAAACCCTACATCCAGATCGGCACGTACAGCGTTGAAAAGAACGCCAACAGTGCGGCAGAAAAAATCCGGCGGAACGGAATGGCAGCCGAAGTTCGGGAACTGAAAACCGCTGAAAACACGGTTTGGCGCGTCCTGGTTGGCCCTGCCATGACCCGGTCGGAACGCAAAGCCCTGCTTGGCGATGTCCGGGACCTGGGGTTCACCGACGCGTTCACCACAAGCAACTAGAATCAAGGAGGGCCCCTACGTGCTATCCTCTCTGCGAACATTTGTCTTAACGCTTGGGCTTGCCGTACTGGCCCTGCCTGCAAGCGCCTATGATACGACCGCGCGTGCCGCTTATGTCATCGACCAGACGACGGGCACGGTTCTGCTTTCCAAGGAAGCAGACCTGCCGCTGCCACCGGCATCGATGTCCAAGCTGATGACGCTCTATGTTGCGTTTGAGGCGCTGCGGGACGGGCGCCTGACGCTGGATGAAAAACTGCCGGTGTCGGAACACGCGATGAGCTATGGCGGCTCGACCATGTTCCTGAATACGCAGGACCGCGTGCGGGTCGAAGATCTGCTGCGCGGTATCATCGTTCTTTCTGGCAACGATGCTTGCGTCGTCATCGCCGAAGCGCTCAGCCCGGATGGAACCGAAGCCGGATTTGCCCGCTACATGACCCAACGCGCCAAGCAGATGGGCATGAACACGTCGAACTTCGCCAATTCCAACGGCTGGCCCGCTGCCGGGCATATGATGTCCGTACATGACCTTGCCGTTCTTGCGGACCGCCTCATTGCCGATTTTCCGGAATACTATCCTTTGTTCGCCGAAGAGGAATTTGAATTCGACGGCCGCGCACCTTCGAATGCACGCAACCGCAACCCTCTTCTGAAACTGGATATTGGCGCGGACGGGTTGAAAACCGGGCACACTCAGGAGGCGGGCTATGGTCTGGTCGGTTCGGCCAAGCAGGGTGATCGGCGTGTGATCTTTGTTCTGTCCGGCCTCGACAGCACGGCCCGCCGCGCAGAGGAGGCTGAGGCCGTGGTTAACTGGTCGTTTCGAAATTTTGTCGAGAGGACGGTTGCCAACCCGGAAACGCCGATAGCCGAAGCCAAATTGTGGATGGGCGCACAGAAGACGGTGGGATTGGTCCCCGAGGGCGATCTGACCCTGCTGTTCCCGGTTCTGGGTGATCAGGACGTGCAGGCCGAAGTGGTTTATGACGGCCCGATCAATGCGCCCGTCGCAAAGGGGCAGCAACTGGCGGAACTGGTGATCAAACCTGAAGGTCTGCCGGAAATCCGCCGCCCGCTGGTTGCATCCGAAAACGTGCCCCTCGGTGGCTTTGTGGTTCGCATGATGACAGTGGGCGGAATTGTTCTGAAGGACGTGATCAACGGCCCGCTGGGTGCAATGTGACGCGGCGCGGATTGTTTGTCACTTTTGAAGGGATTGACGGATCAGGCAAATCGACTCAGGCGCGCAGGCTTGCAGAACGCCTGCGCGAAGCTGGTCACGAGGTTGTCCTGACCCGCGAACCCGGCGGCTCAGCCGGGGCGGAAGAAATCCGGAAACTGGTGCTTGAAGGGGACCCCGACCGATGGTCGGCCGAAACTGAAATCCTGCTGTTCACAGCAGCCCGGCGCGATCATCTTGAGCGCACCATCGAACCCGCCTTGGCTGCGGGAAAGGTGGTGATCTGCGACCGTTTTGCCGACAGCACGCGCATGTATCAGGGCATGTCCCGTGGCGATCTGCGGGGCCTGGTAGACCAACTGCACAGCTTGATGATCGCGCGCGAGCCGGATCTGACACTGCTGATCGACATGGACCCCAATACCGGCCTGTCCCGCGCCAAAGGGCGGCAGGGCACCGAAGAGCGGTTCGAAGATTTTGGCCCGGCCCTGCAACAACAGATGCGCGCAGGTTTTCTTGCGCTGGCGGATGAATATGCTACCCGTTTTCGCGTCGTGGATGGTAACCGAAACATGGACAGTGTCGCGCAGGATGTGACAGAAATCGTCATGCAAGCCTTGCCATAGACGAACGATGAGCGACGACATCACTTTACCGGATCAGGCGCCCGGTGCACCGCACCCGCGCGAAACAGCCCGCCTTTTTGGTCAGGACGAGGCTGAACAGGCCTTTCTGTCTGCCTATACTTCTGATCGTTTGCACCATGGCTGGTTGCTGACCGGTCCGCGTGGGATTGGTAAGGCAACACTGGCGTGGCGTATTGCCCGGTTTTTGCTTGCAACACCGCCAGCAGATGATGGCGGGTTGTTTGGCACCCCCCCTGCCCCGCAAACGCTGGATATCGACCCCGAACATCCTGTCGTGCATCGCATGTTGGCCGGAGCGGAACCAGGCCTTGCGACAATCACCCGGTCGCTGAACGATCAGGGTCGGCTGCGCAATGAGATCGTGGTCGACGACATCCGCAAACTCGGTCGGTTCTTTGGCCTGTCCTCTGCGGATGGCGGTCGGCGCGTGGTGATTGTGGATTCGGCGGATGAAATGAATGTCAGCGCGGCAAACGCGTTGCTGAAAATGCTGGAAGAGCCTCCGGCGCGGACAACGTTGCTGCTGGTTTCCCATCAGCCATCGCGGCTGCTGCCGACGATCCGGTCCCGATGCCGAACATTGCGCCTGTCTCCGTTGGGACCCGAAGACATGCAGGCGGCGCTGACGCAGACCGGGGCTGAACTGCCGGCACAACCCGACCATCTGGCGGCGCTGTCCGCAGGGTCGGTCGGGGACGCGGTTCGCCTGATCAATCTGGGCGGGCTGGAGATCTATGCCGAACTGATCGGCATTCTGGGCACCCTGCCCAGGCTTGACCGGCAGCGCGCCCTTGCTTTGGCCGAAGCCGCCGCACAACGGGGTGCGGCAGACCGGTTCGATCTGTTGCTGACCCTGATTGATTTGGCCCTGTCCCGACTGGCGCTGACCGGCGCAAAAGGCGAACCGCCAAGTCCCGAAGCCGCCCCGAATGAGGCGCAAACACTGTCGCGATTGTCAGGATCACCGCATCAGGCGCGGCAATGGTCCGAAGCCGCGGCAATGATCACGGCACGCGCACGTCATGGACAGGCGGTGAACCTTGACCCTGCCGCTCTGGTCCTAGATACGGTGTTCAAGATACAGGAAACCGCCGGTCAGAGCAGATGAGCACTACCCCTACGATCACCGACAGCCATTGCCATCTGGATTTCCCCGATTTCGACGGGCAACTTGACGAAATCATCTCACGCGCTGCCGAAGCGGGCGTGACCCGTATGGTTACGATCTGTACCCGGCTGCGAAACGAGGCCACCGTGCGCGCGATTGCCGAAGCACACGCTCCGGTGTTTTACGCTGCAGGAACGCACCCCATGAGTGCGGCGGACGAACCTCTGGCAAGTGTCGACCAACTTGTCGCCCTCTCGCACCATCCGAAATTCGTTGGCATCGGCGAAACCGGGCTCGATTATCATTACACCGCCGAAAGCGCCGAGGTTCAGAAGAAGTCACTGCGTATTCATATCGAAGCCGCGCAGCGCACCAATCTGCCCCTGATCATCCACGCGCGCGCCGCAGATGACGACATGGCCCGGATCTTGTCCGAGGAATACCGCAATGCGCCCTATTCCTGCGTGATGCATTGCTTTTCTTCGTCCGCCGAACTGGCCAAGGCGGCGCTGGATCTGGGGTTCTATCTGTCGATGTCCGGCATCGCGGCATTTCCCAAAAGCCAGGAGTTGCGTGACATTTTCGCCGGCGCCCCGGTCGACCGTATTCTGGTCGAAACCGATGCGCCCTATCTCGCTCCGCCGCCGTACAGGGGCAGGCGCAATGAACCGGCCTATACCGCCCACACCGCCCGCAAAGGTGCCGAGGTTTTCGGCATGGACTACACCGAGTTCGCGGCGCGCACACAGGCCAATTTTGACCGTCTGTTCACCAAGGCGGCGACATCACAGGCGGCTGCATGACCGAACTGCGCTGCACCATCCTGGGCTGCGGATCGTCGGGCGGTGTGCCCCGGCTGGGCGGCCATTGGGGTGATTGCGACCCTGAAAACCCAAAAAATGTTCGCCGCCGCTGTTCCATGCTGGTCGAACGGGACGGCCCCGAGGGTACGACTTCGGTCCTGATCGATACGTCGCCGGATATGCGCAGCCAACTGCTGGATTCGGGAACCGGGCGGCTGGATGGCGTGGTCTACACCCATTCACACGCCGATCATGTGCACGGCATCGATGATTTGCGGATGATCGTGTTCAACATGCGCACCCGGGTTCCGGTATGGGCGGATGGCGACACGCAGAACGCCCTTCTGGGCCGGTTCGGGTATGCGTTCATCCAGCCCGAAGGCTCTCCTTACCCGCCTATTCTGGACCTCAAATCCATAGATGGCCCTTTCGAGGTGGACGGCCCCGGCGGCCCGATCCCGTTTCATCCGTTCAAGGTCAATCACGGCTCGATCGACTCGCTGGGGTTCCGATTGGGAAAACTGGCCTATCTGCCTGATGTCGCAGAGATTTACGACGATGCATGGACCGACATGCTGGGTCTGGATTGCCTTGTTATCGACGCCTTGCGCCGGTCGCCGCATCCGACACATGCCCACCTGGAAAAGACCCTGGGCTGGATCAAAATGCTGCAACCACAGCGCGCCATTCTGACCAACATGCATATCGATCTGGATTATGAAACGGTTGATACGGAAACCCCCGATCACATTACGCCTGCTTTTGACGGCATGGTGATCCGGCAGGCGCTCTGACCCTGTTACCGGCGCCTGCGATATCGCCCTTCGGGCCATCCCCGATCTCGCAGGCGGGGCGCTAGCATGCTGCAAAGCCTGATCAACGTCATTCTGCCGGTCTTTCTGGTGATTGGTGCAGGCTATGCGTCGACCCGATTGGGTTACTTCAAGGAAATCCACATCGACGGGTTGATGAAGTTCACCCAAGGGTTTGCCATCCCCTGCCTGCTGTTTCTGGCAATTGCCCACCTTGACCTGAGCGCCAGCTTTGATCCCCGGTTGTTGGTCAGTTTCTATACCGCCGCCGCTTTGTGCTTTACTGCCGGACTTTTTGGCGCACGTCTGATCTTTGGCCGCGAGTGGGAGGATTGCGTCGCCATCGGATTTTGCTGTCTGTTTTCGAACTCGGTGCTGTTGGGCCTGCCAATCACAGAACGCGCATATGGCCCCGAGAACCTGACTGGCAACTACGCCATCATCGCGTTTCATTCGCCCTTCTGTTACGGGGTTGGCATCACGGTCATGGAGATCATCCGCAACCGTGGGAACGGTGGTGCGCATATGGCCCGTTCCGTTCTCACGGCCATGTTCCGCAACGCGCTGATTCTTGGGATTGCACTTGGCTTTGTGGTTAATCTGTCCGGGCTTGCAGTTCCGGCGGTCGTGGACGAAGCTTTGGGGCTGATCACCCGCGCCGCGCTGCCCGGCGCGCTTTTCGCTTTGGGCGGGGTGCTGGTAAAATACAAACCCGAAGGTGACTTTCGTACAATCGGATTTGTGTGCTGCATTTCTCTGGCCCTGCATCCGGGGCTTGTCTGGCTGTTCGGCTCAGCGGTTGGCCTGCCGCAGGATCTGTTCCGCTCAGGCGTTCTGAATGCTGCGATGGCACCGGGCTTCAACGCGTATATCTTTGCAAATATGTATGGTCGCGCCAAACGCGTTGCCGCGTCGTCGGTTCTGATTGGCACGGCGGTTTCGATCCTGACAGTCTGGATGTGGCTGACCCTTTTAGGGTGATCCGGCATTGACAATCTGCACCCGGAAAACACCTATCGCGATATCACACAGGAGACCCGGCAATGCCTCATGCTCTTATCGTCGCTCATGGCCAGCCATCGGACCCGGCCCCGGCCGAGGCCGCGCTGGCGGCGTTTGCTGATCAGGTCGACAGGCTGGCGCAGGACGTCACGGTCCGATCGGCGACATTGGCTGCTCCGGGGGCATTCGAATCGCAGTTGGACGAGCTGCCCGAAGATGCCGTGATTTACCCCCTGTTCATGGCCAAGGGCTGGTTTGTAACCAGTGCCCTGCCGAAGCGGATTGGGGATCGCAGTGCCCGTATTCTGGACCCTCTGGGCATTGATCCGGACTTGCCCGAACTGACCGCCAGGTCGCTACTTGCGACGATGTCAAGGAAGAACTGGGAAACCGGCGCGACGGACTTGGTGATTGCAGCCCATGGTTCCGGACGCAGCCGTAACCCTTCTGCCGTGACAGCTAGATTTGCAGATCAGTTGAGGGCGCATTTGCCCTTCCGCTCTGTCCGTGTCGGATTTGTCGAGGAACCGCCATCCATTGCCGAAGCCGCAGCAGGGTTGGGCGAACACGCGCTGTGCCTTCCGTTTTTCGCCTGCACGGGTGGTCATGTTCTGCAGGACGTTCCGGAACAATTGCAGCAAGCCGGTTTCCAAGGTGTTACATTGCCCGTGATCGGAGAGCTGCCTGAAATTCAGTCTCATATCGCGGATGTTCTGACCCGCGAATGCATAGCTTAACAGGACTTTCACACACAAAAAATCTGCACCGTTTCCGTCTCAACGCACATTTGCCGAACAACTGCTGTCCGACGCACAGCCAAAGAAGCTGAGTCTAAGCTCAGCTATCGTGGTTTAACCATGTGCTTGCGCTGGACCGAGCTGGCAATGTCGGAAAAAAGGTGGTGACGGGACCTGCCGTTTCGCTTGGCCTCGTACAAGGCCAGGTCGGCGGCATGCAGTATTTCGGCGGGCTTGAGGATGTCAAACTGTGTGGAAATCGCCGTTCCAATGCTGGCTGAAATCCGACAGGGATTCTGATCGAAATTCATCGGCTCGCGAAGCCTGCCGATTAAACGGCCCGCAATCGCCGACAGCTTCTTTTCATCCGTCAGGTTCCTGAAAACAATAACAAACTCATCCCCACCCATTCTGACGACTGCATCATCGCTGCGGGTCTCTTCGACCATAATCCGCGCGGCCTCTTGCAGAACAAAGTCACCGGCCGCGTGACCCAGCCTGTCATTCACCGATTTGAAGAAGTCCAGATCAAGGTGCATCAGGGCAAAATCGGTTTGCGTCGATGCCATCTGGCCTAGCATGTGATCCATCGCGCGACGGTTTTTCAGGCCGGTCAACGTATCGGTAAAGGCCTGTTCTTCCGCCGCCACCCTGGCGTCCTGCAGACGCTGGTTCAATGATCGCGATGCCTCCATCGCTGCGGATTTGGCCTCGACCAGATAAAGAAGCTCAATCGCAAGGTCAGCACCGGAAAAATCTGCGCTGGTCAGCGCGTAGTCGCGAACAGCATCTAGGATCGAAATACCAAACGAAAGGTTGATCACCGTGCCACCTTGATCCGGCAGCGGGGTTATCAGCCCTTTCAAAGCCGTGCGTGGTTCATCATGAAACCGCAGGTGCAGCTTTGCACCCGCCATGGACATCAGAACGGGAACGGTCGACACAGTCCGGGGGCGGACCAGTTGAAACAAGTCCAGAAAATTCTGCCCGGCCATTGCGCGTTCCGGCCTCAGTTTTTGCAGCGTCGGTCCGACCTGAACAATCCGCCCGTCATTGTCCAACAACAAGAACATCGGGCAAAGAGATTCAAGCAAGACGCCCAGACCCCGCCCATCCATCATGGTCTTCGCGCCCCAAGTTCAAATTGACGCCCTTCGGCAAAGGAACTCTCCACCAGGGCAATTGTAATGACATCAGCGTCCCCCTGTACGCCGTCATGGGACAGCATCACCAAAGCGCCGTAGTCATCCGCCATGGCTCGCAAAACTCCGACCATGACACTGGAGTATCCCGGCAAGCCCGGAAAACAGTGCAACTGGTATTCAGCACCGGACAGTTCACGCAATTCAAGCGCGGGCAGAGACAGGTCGGATACAGCCAGCCTGACCCGGTCGGACAAGTCGTCCAGGGAATGCAGAAACTCAACATAAGTCACGCCGCCAAAACGCAGCAAACGCCGCAACCCTTCGGTATTCGGATGCGAGACAAGATATGTCCCAAGGTCTTCAAGCATTTCGGTGCGCGCCCGGTTCCGGTCTGCACATAGCGCATCCAAAACCCGCAACGAGGTGTCCGCATCATAGACAAGCATCGCTTCGAACTCGACAAACCCGAGTTCAGCCGCCGCGGCAACGCGCAGCCAGCATGCCTGCCCATAGGTCGCGCATACGAAGGACTGTACCGCCCGGTTGATCAGACCATGCATCAATTGCCCCGGATTGATTTCGCGTTCAATCTGGCCGGACAATCCTTAACAAATACCCAATACCCGCTGCGAAACCGGAAATATTGCAGCCATTCGAATTCCTAGAAATCCGTGGGCGCGCCACCTTCCGATTTGCGCCGCGCGACAAAGTCGGCCAATTCTTCGCGAATGCCCTCATCCAATGCAGGCGGTTCAAAGCTTGTGATGATTTCCTTGAACATGTGATGCGCGCGCTCGGCTGTCCAGATGCCTCCGGCCGCCGCCCAGCCTTCATAGTTCTTCCAGTCACTCAGAAACGGCTGGTAGAACGCGGTCGAGTACCGGTCCTGTGTGTGCTGGATACCAAAGAAATGCCCGTCGTTACCAACCGCTCTGATCGCATCCAGCGCGATCTCGTCCGGCCCTGTGGCGCAGATTTCTGGCTGCATATATCTTTGGATTTGCTGCAGAATCTCGCAATCCATGATGAATTTTTCAGGGCTCGCGATAAGGCCGCCCTCAAGCCAGCCTGCTGCATGGTAGACCATGTTCGTTCCCGACTGCACCGCTGCCCACAGCGAGTTCGATGTCTCCCATATCGCCTGCCCATCCGGGACGTTTGCAGCACAAACACCTGATGAGCGCATCGGCAGTCCGTAGAAACGTGCCATCTGCCCGGTCATTTGCGTCGACCGCATGTACTCCGGCGTCCCGAAGGCCGGAGCGCCGGACTTCATGTCTACATTTGAGGTGAAGGTTCCGATCACACAGGGAATACCAGGACGTACATACTGAAACAACGCAATGGCACACAGTGCTTCGGCCAGCGACTGCGCGACTGCCCCGGCCATGGTCACGGGCGCCATGGCCCCGGCCAGGGTAAATGGCGTCACCACAATCGCCTGCCCCCGACGGGCCAGTCGCAGACAGCCATCAATCATCGGGAAATCGTGCTTGAGAGGTGATGTCGAGTTGATGTTGGTGTACATCCGCGGCTTCGACTCGAACTCCTCATGGCTGAGGCCGCTGGCGATGCGCACCATTTCCATGACATCTTCCACGCGCTCCTTACCCAGCGAATAGGCGTGCATGGCCTTGTCGGTCAGGGTCAGCTTGTCATACAGCACGTCCAGATGTCGCACACTGGCGTGAATATCCACCGGCTCGACCGGATAGCCGCCAGCAAAATGGATACAGTTGAAGTACTGCGTCAGCTTCAGCAGGTTCCGGCACATCTCGCGATTCCCCGAAACCTTGGTGCCGATCTCCATATCCCAGTAGTTCGGCGGCGAAGAGACGTTCCCGAACAGCATGGTCTTGCCGCCGACTTCGATCGTTTTGTCCGGGTTTCTAGGCGTGATGGTAAAGCTTGACGGCGCTTTGGCGATCATTTCCATGACAAAGTCGCGCCCCATGCGCACATTGTCGCCGTTGATGGTACATCCTGCTTCGCGCAGAATGTCCAGCGCCTCTTTGTTGTAGAACTCGATACCGATCTCTTCGAGAATTCGCATCGCACCCTCGTGGATCGCCTCGATCCCGGCCTGATCCAGCGGCTCGGTGGGTCTGTCGATATTGACGGGTGGGTTCCACGGCATCTGATCGATGACTGCGCTGCCCCGGCGAGCTGCGGCTCCCGAACGTCCACCACTTCTGCGTCTGCGCGTATTGCTGTCGGCCATTTGTTCCTCCGAGGCTTTTTATCAAAAAGCCCCGAAGTCTGGAACATGGCCGCTCTGTCTGCGACAGGTTGTGTCGGTTTCTTATTCCAAACCGCCGAAATCCGCTCAGATCGACCGATTTTCCGCCAGCCAAGCAGGAATATGTCCGATATCCGGCAATACAACATCGGCCATCGGCGCGAGCGTTTCAGGGCCTGCAAGACCGGTCAAAACCCCGATGGTGGTCATGCCGGCGGCGCGGCCTGCCTGCAGGTCATGCAGGCTGTCGCCAACCATGACCACATTCGCCGGGTCCACACACACTTGTGCGGCAAATGCCAGCAACTGGCCCGGTCCCGGTTTGCAGCCGTGGCCGCTGTCATATCCCGCGACAAAGTCGAAATGATCCCGGATTCCAACGGATGACAGATGCTCCAGCGCGGGTCTTTCACTGTCATTGGTGGCAACGCCCAGCTTGAAGCCGGCTTCCCGTAGCTGTTCCAGAAAAGGCACAAGCGGAACGGCCGGTGCCTGTGGGGCCGCGGCGGATTCCTCGTCGATCAACTCGATCAGGGCCTCGCAGGTCATCTCGGGCAAATAGGGAAGAAGCGCTTCTGCAATTTCCACAACGCTTGCGGCAATTACGATGCTGTCATCCGAATAGGTCCCCTTCTCGGGATCAAACCCGATCACCAGCGCAAGTTCCTCCGCCTTTGATTTGTCACCCGATGACAGACGCAGCAGCAGACTGCGCCCAAATGTGCCCCAGGTGTTTGCAAAGTCAAACAAGGTACCGTCCTTGTCGAACACGATGGCGTTTATTGGCATTGGGGCTCCTGCAAAAAAGTCGTCTCAGGTCCAGTGAACATCGGCTTCGCCGGACAACGCGGCGCGCGCCTGACCCGGCAAGTCATAAGGGACCGAATTGGCATCACAAAAAGCGATCACCCACGAATCGTCAAGCATCAGAAACTCAAGAACCGACGCCATGAAATCCGGCTCGCCAGCGCGGGCGCGCAGATCGCCGACCGATGCACCGGTCGAACCCAGAAACACCGGTAGAAGTTCCTCGTTACCGACAAGCCAGGTCAGCACATTCAGCGCCAGAGTTTCCGCCGAATTGCCGGAGATTGCCATATTCAAGCCTCGGATCAGAACTTGGAAAGGGTTTGTTAACCAGACTCATAAACACTTTGGCAGCACATGCAATCAACGGTGAACGAATATGTCCGTGCAAGGAACGATCCTTGTCCTAGACGGGGCCTCGACCAATCGCATCATGCTGAAGGTTCAGCTGACTGCGGCGTGGTATCACGTCGTTCAGGGTGAGAAGCTTGAGGGCCTGACACCCCTATTGCGCCGTGTGCGGCCGGATCTGGTGCTGACGGCGCTCGCGCTGGCAGATGGAACCGCCGCAGATGTAAAGCGGTTGATTCAGAACATTCCGGATCTTGGAGACATCCCCGTGGTTGCCATCGCCCCGCAGAATGACAAGTCGGCCCGACTTGAGGCGCTGTCTGCCGGGCTGGACGACGTACTGGCCCATCCGTTCAAGGACAATTTTCTGATGGCGCGGGTTCGCAGCCTGCTGCGCATGCGCGCGGACGTGCAGGACCTTCAGTTCAAGGAAGATACGCTTCCCATCGGCTTTGCCGAACCTCCCGCCACATTGATCGCACCAACCGCGCCATCGCGGGTCGCAATTCTGGCCCCGTCCCACCGCATAGGTGCGTCGTGGTGCCGGGCTCTGCAGCAGCAGACACATCATTGCCTTTCCAAACACACCCAATCCAACCTGAAAGACATCCTGTCAGGGCCTGTTCCGGATGCAATTGTCGTGGACCTGAACACCGCGCCCTCTTCCCTCAACGTTCTGGCAGACCTGAGATCGCGCAGCGCCACACGACACACCGTCCTGATCGGCGTTCTGGACAAAGAACACGCGCCCAATGCAGCCGAAGCGCTGGATCGTGGGGCCGACGCAGTTTGCCTGGGCGACTTCTGCGCACGTGAGATTGCGCTGCGACTGGACAGTCTGATTGCCCGCAAGTCCCGCACCGATCAGATGCGCGCCTCATTGCGTCGCGGACTTGCTGACTCATGGGTCGACCCGCTGACAGGTCTAAACAACCGCCGGTTTGCGATGCAGGCCGTTGGCCATATCGTCCGGCAATCCCGGCACACCGGCCGTGGGTGCGCTCTGATGCTGGCCGACCTTGATCACTTTAAGGCAATCAATGACCGGTATGGTCATGCCGCCGGAGACCATGTTTTGACCGAAGCGGCCAGACGCATGCGAAATGCGCTTGGCCCCCGCGGTTTTGTCGCCCGTTTCGGAGGTGAGGAGTTTTTGATCGGGGTGCCTGACGCGACCAATGCGCAGGCATTGAAACTGGCAGATGCGATGTGCAGATCGATCCGCGAAAGGCCCTTTTCGCTGCCGGACCAGAACGGGTTCACCCAAGTCACGACCAGCATAGGCCTGAACGTGTTTCGGCCCCCTTACCCGCAATATCAAACCGAACACGCGCTTCTGGACAGTTTGATCAAATCCGCAGACAAAGCTCTTTATGCTGCGAAAAAAGCCGGTCGCAACCAGATCAGCACCCGGCAAAGCGCGGCGTAACACCGGTTTCAGCGCGCTTTAGTCCTTTTTCTTGTGCCAGTGCCGACCGCGTTTTGTCACCTCGTCCAGCCGGTCGGCATACACTGCCCGTTCTGCATCGCTCATTGCGATGACACGCGCCAGCCACTGCCCTTGCAGGGCACCCTGCAATTCCGCCGAAGCCCGCGCCTGCTGCGTCAGCAAAACTTCGACGGCGGCCGGATCAAATGGCACGGTCCGCAAGGCCTGGCTGAGAACTGCGAAATCCTTGGACCTGTGCCGCGATCCCTCTTTGCGCAAACCGGACAGATCTGACCGCATCGCGGTTCGGTCCGATTTGGGCAATGCCCGGTAAAGGGCCGATCCGAACCCCGGCGGCGCCTTGGCATGGTCGCTACCCTTGACCCTCATGAAGGTCCCCAAAGCGACACCGACAATCAGCAAGTTAAGGGCCAGGGACGCAGCCAGAAGTATCGGCATCCAACGGCGTTTTGGCTTGGGTGTTTCGGTCATTCCGTATCCTCCAGGAACACTGCATCCAGGTCCGCCACTTCATAGGTTGCATCCTGCGAGAACAGATACGTCGCCGGGTCCGGCAGAAAGGCCGGAGCCGAGAACCCGATCCAGACACCCGCCGCACTGGCCGCGACCAGCCCGCCAAGGCCCTGCCAACCACCGATACCGTCCAGAAGGCGTTGCCACGTGCTGCGCCCCGGCGGGACAGGTTTGGCAATCCGATCCAGTCGAACTTGTTCTGCGTCCGTCATAATCCGAACCGCCAGATCGTCCGGCAGGTATCGACGCCCGGCTCTGGCCTGCGCAAACAGTTGATTCAGCTCGGTATCATCATCAGCCATCGTCATACCCCAGTTCGTCCCGGCGCCCGGCAAGATATCCCGCCAAGGCGCGTTTTCCGCGTGCCGTCAGGCTTTCGACCGCTTCTACAGAAATGCCCATGATCCCGGCAATCTCGGGGTTGGGCAGCTCTTCGATATGCCGCAATACAACTGCCTGTCGCTGCCGTTCGGGCAGATGAGACAGGGCGGATTGGAGCGCGTCTTTTCGGGCCTCGTCCTGCATGCGTTCAACCACGCTTGCGCTGGCATCCTCGGGATCGACACCTTCGGCCAGCCTGTCAGGCTGTTTCTTGCGGCGCAAGTCAACGCACAGGTTCAGCACCACGCGATACAGCCACGTTGAAACCTTTGCCTGCCCCGGCATCCAATCCGGCGCCATCTGCCAAAGGCGCATCATCGCGTCCTGCGTGACATCTTCGGCTTCGGCGCGGTTGCCCAGCATCCGCAGGGCGACGGAAAAACAGCGCGGGCCAAGCCGGTCGGTCAAAACACGCGCCGCCGTCGCGTCGCCAGTGGCAAACCGCTCCAGCAACGCATCGTCGCCGATTGCGTCCGCGGCGCAAGTCCCGCCGCGAACGTCTTGCGTTGAGGAGGTCAGATCCTCCATCCCGCATCAGCTGTCGTCAGAGTCGGCCTTGCCACGCTTCTTGTGGTGCCGCCCCATTCTGTCTTTTGCATCCGCAAATTCCTGCTCCGAAATCGTTCCGTCATCATTCGCATCGATCCGGTCAAACATCTTGTCAGCCCGGCGCGGTTTCGGCAACTCATCCGTGGTCAGGAAACCATCGTTATTGGCGTCGTGTTCTTCAAACATACTTGCAATGCGGTCGCTGGTCTTTTTCTGCGCCGCCGCCTGCATCTCTTCGACGCTCAACTGGCCGTCCCCGTTGGCATCCGCATCGGTAAATCGCTGATTTCGATGGGCCAGCATTTCGTCTTTCGTAACCTGCCCGTCACCATTCGCATCCAGTTCCTGAAACGACACCGGTTCCCGGTTTTTCGACCCTGCGGCCAAAGCCGTTGTGCCTGTAATCGCAACTGCCGCAACAACAATTGCCGAAATGAACTTTGCGCTGTGCATGTCGTGTTTCCTTTTTTCGCGCGACCCCATTGCCGCTGCTTATGGTCTTAAAACGGGACAGCCGCAGATTTCCGTCGCAGGAAACCAAAAAATTTTTCAGACCATTTTTCGCCGGATGCGGTCATTGCGACGCACCCCCCTTTCAAGCAGACCCAAAGATGCGCAATATATGCGACATTCGAATGCGCGAGTTTTCATCATGACGGATCATACGATCGACACCACAACTCCTCAGGATCGTGAGACCTGGCCCGCACTGGTCAAAGGCTTTCGTTGCCGTTGCCCGAAATGCGGAGAAGGCAAGCTGCTGCACAGCTACCTCAAGGTCAACGACAACTGCAGCAATTGCGGGCAGGAACTGCACCACCACCGGGCGGATGACGGCCCTGCATACCTGACCATTCTGATTGTAGGCCACTTGCTCGCGCCCGCGCTGCACGTCTCATATGTGCACTGGCGCCCTGATCCGCTGACGATGGCCCTGGTTTTCGCCATTGGCTGTACGGTTCTGACCCTTGCCTTGCTGCCCAGGATGAAGGGGGCCGTCGTGGCCTATCAGTGGGCGCGGCGGATGCATGGGTTCGAACGGGCCCGGTGACGGACAGGCATGACCACAGACAAAACTGCAATTCGCAACGCGGCAACCGTAATTGTCCTGCGGGACAGAATGACCGAGCCGTCAATTCTGATGGGCCAGCGTGGGGCCAAAGCGGCTTTCATGCCAAACAAGTTCGTTTTTCCTGGCGGTGCAGTCGATGCCGCGGATGGTGATGTTCCGCTTGCCACGCCGCTGACTTCAAAGTGCCACGGCCGTCTGGCCGAGCGGGCAGAGACAAATTTGCAGAATGCGCTGGCTTCCGCCGCGATCCGCGAGTTGTGGGAAGAAACCGGCCTGATCCTGGGGCAACCGGGCACCTGGCCGGGAGACATCCCCGAAGACTGGCAGGGCTTTGCCGAGATGGGTTTTCGGCCCTCTGCGCAAGGCCTGCAGTTCGTGTTTCGCGCACTGACGCCGCCGGGCCGCCCCCGTCGCTTTGATGCGCGGTTCTTTCTGGTTGATGCCGATGAGGTACAAGGCGATCTGGACGATTTCAGCCATGCCTCGGACGAGCTGTCGCACCTGCAATGGGTCAGGCTGGATCAGGCGCGTGATTTTGACCTGCCCTTCATCACCGAAGTTGTTCTGGCCGAGATCGCTGCACGGGTCGCGGACACATCACCCCCGGCCTCTGTGCCGTTTTTCCTGAACAATGAAGAGGCCAGCCTGTTTCTGCGTCTCAAGGGCTATCCCATGCCCGAAGCAGACTGACCCGTCCGCTTATTTCATCCGGCTGATGACAACGGTAACTTCGGGCTTTTTCCCGATCTCTGTTTTTGTGCTCTGACGTACGATCCGTCGCATCGCTTCTTCCAGCTTGTCATCATCGCGCAGGGTTTTGGCCTCGGCCCGCATCAGGAACTGGTTCAGGTCCTCCTCCAGCACCTCGACCAGCGCCGCGCGTGACGACCCAAGCTCCGGCAGACCCATGGTGTCACACCAGGGCTCGCCCAGCGGTTCATCTTCTTCATCCAGAATAACCGTCACAGTCACGTGGCCATTCAGCGCCATACGAATCCGGTCCCGCACAACCCCATCCAGTGCGCCAATCTTGACGGTTCCGTCCAGATAGGTTCGACCGGTTTCCACGTAGTCCGCAACCTCGGGCGTATCCCCGGTCAAGTCCAGCATTGTCCCGTTCACGGCCAGCATACCGGTTCGGCCGCCCGCCTCGGCCAGTTTCGCATGTTCGCGCAGATGCCGGTGTTCACCGTGCATCGGGATGACCATCTTTGGGTTCATCAACTCGTGCACCCGCTCAAGGTCAGGGCGGTTGGCGTGGCCTGAAACGTGATACAGACCCGAACTGTCGTCCACCACGTCCACGCCCTTTTCGCTCAGCTGGTTCATGATGAAAATCACGCCCCGCTCGTTGCCGGGAATGGTTTTGGAGGAAAACAGAAACAGGTCGCCGTCTTTCAACTCAAGTCCGCGATACTTGCCACGCGCCAGCTGTGCGCTTGCGGCGCGGCGTTCACCCTGGCTGCCGGTCACGATCAGCATGAGGTTCTGACGCGGCATATCCACCGCCTCTTCGGCGCTGACGACGCGGGGGAAGTCCGAAAGGATGCCGGTTTCCGTCGCGGCCTCAATCATGCGGCGCATGGCGCGCCCCAACAGAACAACAGACCGCCCGGCCCGTTGACCGGCCTCGGCCAGGGTTTTGACCCGCGCGACGTTTGAGGCGAATGTGGTCGCGACGACCATTCCGTCGGCCTCTTCGACCAGTCGTGTGATTTCCGGCCCGACTTCACTTTCCGAGCGTCCGGGATGGGCAGAGAATACGTTTGTACTGTCACAGACCAGCGCCTTGACGCCGGGATTGGCTACTTCGGCCCACAGATCGGGATCGAAGGCTTCGCCGACAACAGGGTTGGCATCCAGTTTGAAATCGCCCGTATGCACGATCCGGCCAGCCGGGGTGTCGATCACCAGCGCCGCACTTTCGGGGATGGAGTGTGAGACCGGCAAAAATCCGACCGTAAACGGACCCACCTGAATCTGTTCGGGCCAGGCAGACGCTGTGCGCACCGCGTCCTCCGGATGGCCGTATTCCTCCATCTTGCGGCGCGCGATATTGGCGGTGAAGGCCCGCGCATAGATCGGCGCGTTCAGCGCGTCATAACAATGCGCAACCGCACCAACATGGTCTTCGTGCGCGTGGGTCACGAATACCGCGTCCAGCCGGTCCGCACGATCCCGCAGCCATGAGATATCGGCATGGATCAGGTCAACGCCCGGGGTGGTATCCATATCCGGAAACGTCACGCCCAGATCCACAAGGATCAGCCGTTCCTGCCCCGGTTTGCCATACCCGTAGACATAGGCGTTCATGCCAATCTCGCCCGCGCCGCCCAGCGGCAAATAGATCAATCTTTCGCTGCTCATGCCGAGCCGTTTTCCTTGTTGTAGCGATGTATCACAGTCAGACCGTGCATCGTCAGATCATCCTCGATTGCGTCGAACCCCACGTCGGCCTGATCGAACAGAGGCGCAAGCCCACCGGTTCCAACGACTTTCATCGGCATTCCGTATTCAGCCTTGATCCGGGAAATCAGCCCTTCGATCAGCCCGGAATAGCCCCAATACACGCCGGACTGGATACAGCCAACCGTATTTGTCCCGATCACTTTTTCCGGGCGGGTTATGTCGATATGCGGCAATGCCGCCGCGCCCTGATGCAATGCCTCAAGACTCAGGTTCACGCCGGGGGCGATGATGCCGCCGACATAGGCACCATCTGCGGCCACCACGTCGAAATTGGTCGCAGTGCCGAAGTCCACCACAACGACATTGCCGCCATGCCGATCAAAGGCACCGACGGCATTGGCCAGCCTGTCCGGCCCCGGAACTGTCCCCTCATCCACGCGTGGGGGCACGGGCAGCAGACAGTCCGGCCGGCCCACGACCAGCGGGCGGCAATCAAAGAAACGGTCCGCAAAAACCCGCAGGTTGAACACCACACGCGGTACGGTCGAAGCGATGATGACATCGGTGATTTCCGCTTCGATCCCATAGTGTTTCACCAAGGTCGAGTACCAGGTGAAATACGCATCAGCCGTACGGGCGTGATGGGTCGATGTGCGCAGGGTGCACAGGAACTTCTCGCCATCCCAGATCGAGAAAACGGTATTCGTGTTGCCGCAGTCGATAGCCAGAAGCATGTACGCCTCCCTCAGAAAAACACATCGGCCGCAGGAATGCTCACCCGGCCTTTCGCGGTGTTTAAGACAAGGTTTCCTGTCGCGTCTACAGTTTCGAAGGTTCCAACCGTTTCTGACGCTGCGGTCCGGGCGGTAATAACCTCGCCCAACCGGGCCGCACGGGACAGCCATGCCTTTCGGATCGGATCAAACCCAAATGTGGCGAACTGCGTCTCGTACCGCGCATAGGCAGAGGCAAGTTCCGTCAGGAAATCTTCGGGCGACACCTGCGCCCCTGTTTCCGACAACAACGATACGGGCCGAACAGCGCCCGGTTCGACCATATCCGCTCCCGGAGCTTCGGTCAGGTTGACGCCGATGCCGATCGCCAGATGCGACACCTCGCGCCCGTGGCCGGTGCTTTCCAGCAATATGCCGGCCAGTTTACCGCCGTTCAGCAGAACGTCATTGGGCCATTTCAACGACAAACCGGTCGCCCGGCCTGAAACAGCGACGCATGCATCGAACAGGGCCAGAGCAGCCACAAAGCTCCGCAGGGCGGATTGTTCCGGGTTGCCCTGTGGGCGCATCAGCAAGGTCGCCGCCAGATTACCTTTCGGATTGGCCCAAACCCGTCCCCGTCTGCCCCGCGCCGCCGTCTGGCGATGGGCCATGATCCAGACAGGTCCCTGCGCAGTCGGAGCGATCCGGGCCGCTTCGTTCAGGGTGCTGTCCACCTCCTGCACAACATGCAGGCCGTATCCGGCGGGCCAACCGCTCATGTCAAAAAGGCCCGGTCACAAGACCGAGCCTCCTGAATGTTGCGAAAGAGAAGATCAGTTGACAAGTGTCGCCGCCGCAGCCGCAGCCGCCCCCTCGATCCCGAACTGGTAGAACACGCCGATCAGCATGAGTGCCGCCGACCCCATCAGAGCGACCCACAGAACCGGTGTGGAATGTGTCTCGATCGGTTCTTCATTCTCTTCACCGAAGTACATGTAGAACACGATCCGCAGATAATAGAAGGCACCAATGACCGAAGCGATGGCCGACACAATGACCAACCCGGTCAACCCCGCGCCGACACCGGCCTGCCAGACGCCGAACTTGGCGAAGAAGCCCAGCATCGGCGGCACCCCGGCCAGGCTGAACATCAGGATCAGAACGGCCAGTGCTTTGCCCGGATCACGCTTGGAGTATTGGCGCAGAGCGTCAATGTCAGTGACCGGTTTGCCGTCACGCTCCATCATCAGGATGAAGGCAAACGTGCCGATGTTCATGGTCACATAGATTGCCAGATACATCAGCATCGCCTTGACGCCCATTTCCGTACCTGCAGCCAGGCCGATCATCGCGTAACCCATATGGGCGATTGATGAAAACGCCATCAGTCGCTTGATGTTGCGCTGTCCAATCGCGGCAACCGCACCCAGCAGCATCGACAGAACCGAAAGCAGCACAATCACCTGCTGCCAGTCTTTCACCACACCACCAAAGGCGTCATGCATCAGTCGGGCAAACAGCGCCATCGCCGCCACTTTCGGCGCGGTGGCAAAGAAGGCCGTAATCGGCGTGGGCGACCCTTCGTAAACGTCCGGTGTCCACATGTGGAACGGCACGGCGGACACTTTGAACGCAAGCCCCGAGATCAGGAAGATCAGACCAAACAGAAGGCCAATCGAGACGTCGCCGTGGTGAACCGTCTGGATAATGCCCGAGAACAGCGTGGTGCCGGTGAAACCATAGACCAGCGACGCACCGTAGAGCAGCAAGCCCGAACTCAGCGCGCCCAGAACGAAGTATTTCAGACCGGCTTCGGTCGACTTTGCACTGTCACGACGCAGGGCGGCCACCACATAAAGCGACAGCGATTGCAGTTCCAATCCCATGTAAAGGGACATCAGGTCGCCGGCACTGACCATCATCATCATGCCAACAGCGGCCAAGGCCACCAGCAAGGGGTATTCAAACCGCAGCAGACCGCGGCGGGTCATGTAATCCTGGCTCATCACCAGAACGGCGGCGGCCGACAACAGGATTGCAACCTTGGCAAAGCGCGAGAACCCGTCATCCACGAACATGCCGTTGAACGCGACATTGGTGCCGTCGCCATTTGTGGCAATCCAGAAGGACAGCAGCGCCATCAGACCTGCCGTCGCCCAGACCAGAACCGGCGCCAGCCCGTCTTTCGTCGTATAGACAGCCCCGATCAGAGCAGCCATCGCATACACGGCCAGAACGATTTCCGGCAGGATTATTGTCAGATCAGCCTGGATCATGTCTCCAAAGCTCCCTTAATGCGAGGCGGCCGTCTGGGTCGCGGCCTCAGCCGCGGCCAGAGCCGTGTCATAGTTCGAAATCAATGCAGCGGTCGATTGGCCGATCACATCTGTCACCAGCGACGGGTAGACACCCAGCAGGATGGTCATCACGATCAGCGGCGCAAAGATCAGCCGCTCGCGCGAGCTCATGTCTGTCATTGCCTTCAGGCTTTCCTTGATCAGGTCGCCAAAGACAACACGGCGATACAGCCACAGCGCATATCCGGCCGAGAAGATTACACCGCTTGCAGCAACCGCAGTCACCCAGGTGTTGACCTGGAATGCGCCCATCAAGGTCAGGAATTCGCCAATGAACCCGGAGGTGCCCGGCAAGCCGACATTGGCCATGGTGAACAGCATGAAGACCAGCGCATAGGCGGGCATCCGGATCACCAGACCTCCGTACGCTTCGATGTCGCGGGTGTGCATCCGGTCATAGATTACTCCAACGCAAAGGAAGAGCGCCGCCGATATGAATCCGTGGCTGAGCATCTGGAAGATCGCGCCGTCAATACCCTGCTGGTTCGCCGCGAAAATCCCCATAGTCACAAATCCCATATGCGCGACGGACGAATAGGCGATCAGCTTCTTCATGTCCTCCTGCACCAGCGCAACCAGCGAGGTGTAGACAACCGCGATGGCCGACATCCACAGCACCAGATCGGTCATCACCGCCGAGCCCACGGGGAACATCGGCAGGCTGAACCGCAGGAAACCGTAGCCGCCCATCTTCAGCAGGATCGCCGCCAGCACGACCGAGCCCGCAGTCGGGGCCTGCACGTGCGCGTCCGGCAGCCAGGTGTGGACCGGCCACATCGGCATCTTCACGGCAAATGATGCAAAGAATGCCAGGAACATCAGCGTCTGCATTCCGCCGACAATGTAGATGCCCAGAACACTGAACCCTTCGGACGAGAACTGATGCGTCATCAGCGCCTCGATATCCGTGGTTCCAGCATCCGAATACATCGCGACCATCGCCACCAGCATCAGTACCGAACCGAGGAAGGTGTAGAGGAAGAACTTGAAGCTGGCGTAGATGCGATCCTTGCCACCCCAGATGCCGATGATCAGGAACATCGGGATCAGACCTGCCTCGAAGAACAGGTAGAACAGCACCAGATCCAGCGCCATGAACACGCCCAGCATCAGGGTTTCCAGCATCAGGAAGGCGACCATGTATTCCTTGACGCGGGTCGTCACATTCCAGCTGGCCAGAATGGTCAGCGGCATGATGAAGGTGGTCAGCAGCACGAACAACACGCTGATGCCGTCCACGCCCATCTTGTATTTCAGGCCCATCAGCCATTCACCCTCTTCCACCATCTGGAAGCCGGTGTTGGACGGATCAAAGCCGGTATAGATGCCGATCGACACCAGGAAGGTGACAGTGGTCGCCAGCAGTGCGATCCATTTCGCATTGCGCTGTGCCGCGGCATCATCGCCTTGCAGGAACAGCGCCAGAATACCGGCGGCCGCTGCGGGGATGAAGGTGACGATGGAGAGGATATTATCCATTAGTGTGCGCCCCCGCCAATCGACATCCAGGTGATCAGGGCTGCGATGCCCAGAACCATCCAGAAGGCGTAAGTAAAGATGTACCCCGTCTGCGCCTTGCCTGCGAGGCGGGTAAAGAAGGGAACTACGCCCATGGCAACCCCGTTCAGGAAGCCGTCGATGGTGTTGCCATCGCCGCGTTTCCACAGGAACCGGCCAAGCGCCACGGTGGGCTTGACGAAGATCGCGTCGTAGATCTCGTCAAAGTACCATTTGTTCAGCAGGAACAGGTACAGCGGACGCTGGTTCGCCGCCAGCCGCGCAGGCAGCGAGGTGTTCACGATGTAGAACCAGTAGGCGACGACAAAGCCCAGCAGCATTGCGACGAAAGGCGAAAACTTGACCCATATCGGCGCCGCATGCGCGTCGTCCAGAACGTGATTGTCCGGTGCGATATACAAAGCGCCCTCACCTGGTTCTCCGGCAAAGACATAGTGGTGATCGCCGCCTTTTGCGTCCTTGTCACCATGAGCGGCATCTTCGCCATGCCCTTCATCCGCGTGCGCTGAATCCGCATGAGCTTCTTCAGCTTCGTCACCGTGATGCTCCTCGGCGGTCCCGTCAGCCACATGCTCGGAATGCGTTTCGGCGTCGTGACCTCCCGCATGCTCCGAGGCTTCGGCCACGGGGATGCCGTAGAACTTGCCGACCTTGTCGGTATGCCCAAAGAAGGGGCTGTACCAGAGCATCCCGGCAAAAACCGCACCAAGTGACAGAATCCCAAGCGGCACCAGCATTGTCATCGGGCTTTCATGCGCGTGATCATGAGTATGCTTGTCGCCGCGCGGGTCGCCATAGAAGGTCAGGAAGATCAGACGCCAGCTGTAGAACGAGGTGAACATCGCCGCAATGACCAGCATCCAGAAGGCATAACCCGTACCGCCCGCATAGGCGCTTTCGATGATGGCGTCCTTGGACAGGAAGCCGGCAAAGCCGAAGGTGGTCAGCGGAATGCCCACACCCGTGATGGCCAGCGTGCCGATCATCATGGCCCAGAAGGTATAAGGGATCTTTTTCCGCAATCCGCCATATTCGGTCATTTCCTGCTCGTGATGCATCGCGTGGATCACCGAACCCGCCCCAAGGAACAGCAGCGCCTTGAAGAACGCGTGAGTCAGCAGGTGGAACATGGCCGCAGAATACATGCCGACGCCAGCGGCCACGAACATGTAGCCCAGCTGCGAACAGGTCGAATAGGCGATAACGCGTTTGATGTCAGTCTGCACCAGACCCACGGTCGCCGCGAAGAATGCGGTCGAGGCCCCAAGGAAGGTGATGAACCCGGTCGCACCCGGCGCGAACTCCATCAGCGGCGACATGCGGCAGACCAGGAACACACCCGCCGTCACCATGGTCGCGGCATGGATCAGCGCCGACACCGGCGTCGGGCCTTCCATCGCGTCCGGCAACCAGGTGTGCAGGATCAACTGCGCCGACTTGCCCATCGCGCCGATGAACAGCAGGACACAGATCACTTCGATCGCAGTCCACTCACCCCACAGGAAATGCAGCTTTTCTTCGGCCAAAGCCGGAGCTGATGCAAAGATGTCCGAGAAGTTGATGCTGTCGGTCAGGAAAAACAGCGCGAAAATCCCCAGCGCAAAGCCAAAGTCACCCACTCGGTTGACGATAAAGGCTTTCATCGCGGCCGCATTGGCGCTGGATTTGCGATAATAGAACCCGATCAGCAGATAGGATGCGACGCCCACGCCTTCCCAGCCAAAGAACATCTGAACCAGATTGTCCGCCGTCACCAGCATCAGCATGGCGAAGGTAAAGAACGACAGATAAGCAAAGAAACGCGGCTTATAGCTTTCACCCTCGCGCCATTGCGGATCGTGATCCATGTAGCCAAAGGAATAGAGGTGCACGAGCGCCGAAACCGTCGTCACCACGATCAGCATGATCGCGGTCAACCGGTCCAGACGGATGGCCCAGCTTGTCGACAGCGATCCGCTTTCGATCCAGCGCATGATCTCGATCTGCTGGGTCACACCGTCAAAGGTGAAGAAAACAATCCACGACAGCAGACAGGCCAGAAACAGCAGGCCCGTCGCGGTCCACATGGCGGCTTTCTCGCCAATGAACCGCCAGCCGAACCCGCAGATCAGCGCGCCCACCAACGGGGCAAAGAGGATGGTGGTTTCCATATTCTCTTACCCCTTCATCATATTGACGTCTTCAACCGCGATGGTGCCACGGTTGCGGAAGAAACAGACCAGAATGGCCAGACCAATCGCCGCCTCGGCCGCCGCAACGGTCAGTACGAACAGCGTAAACACCTGCCCGACCATATCGCCGAGAAAGCTGGAAAACGCCACGAGGTTGATATTTACCGCCAGCAGCATCAACTCGATGCTCATCAGCAGGATGATGACGTTCTTGCGGTTCAGGAAGAGACCGAAGATGCCGATGACGAACAGCGTCGCCGCGACCGTAAGATAGTGTTCAAGTCCGATCATCGTCTTAAAGCCCCTGCCCCGGTTTCACGTCCTTCAACTCCATCGCCTTGGCCGGGTCGCGCATCATCTGGCCGACGATGTCCTGACGCTTGATGTCCTGACGGTGCCGCAGCGTCAAAACAATGGCGCCGATCATGGCCACTAGCAGGATCAGGCCCGCCAGTTGGAACAAAAGGAAATATTGATCGTAAAGAATGACGCCCAGCGCCTCGGTGTTGTGACGGTCTGCCGGGACCGGCTGCGCCAGATTGGCCTCAATGCCCTGCGCGCTGTCCCACGCCCCGAAGGCCATGACGAATTGCATCAGAATGACCAGACCGATCAGCAGGGCCAGCGGCATATAGCGCGCCATCTCGGCCTTCAACTCGGCAAAGTCCACATCCAGCATCATCACCACGAACAGGAACAGCACCGCGACCGCGCCGACATAGACGATGATTAGCAGCATCGCCACGAACTCGGCCCCCAGCAGCACGAACAGCCCCGCTGCGGACAGGAAGGACAGGATCAGCCACAGCACCGAGTGTACCGGCTGACGGCTGATCACCGTGAACAGCCCGCCGGTAATGGCGCTGATGGCAAACAGATAGAAGGCAAAGACGGTCATTGATCCTCATCCTCGTTATCGCCCATGACCTCTTGCGCCAGATCCAGCGCGCGGGTCATGGCCGGGATGCCGGCAAAGACCGACATCTGACCGATCGTTTCAACGATCTCTTGTTTCTTGGCACCCGCCTCAAGCGCGTGGCGCACGGTCTGACGCACTGCCGAGTCCGCCTGAGCGCCCTGACAGGTCAGCCCGGCCAGCGTCAGCAGCAGGCGGGTCTTGGCATCCAGCCCGTCCTTGTTGACGGTATTGCCGAACATCATCTCCATGACCTCTTTCGGCATGGTCGGCCAAAGCGCCTCGAACCCCTTGGGCGAGAAATTCTCCATCGCCGGGTTCATCGCCTTGGCCATGTCCTGAGCCTGCTTCATCATCAGCTCGAACGGATTTGTCGGGCTGTCACTCATCTGTACGGCGCGTCCATTTCCAGATTGCGGGCGATTTCGGCTTCCCAGCGTTCACCGTTCGACAGGAGTTTTTCCTTGTCGTAGAACAGCTCTTCCCGGGTTTCGGTGGCGAATTCGAAGTTCGGGCCTTCGACGATTGCATCGACCGGGCAGGCCTCTTGGCAGAAGCCGCAATAGATGCACTTGGTCATGTCGATGTCATAGCGTGTCGTGCGGCGGCTGCCGTCCTCGCGCGGTTCGGCATCGATGGTGATGGCCTGCGCCGGGCAGATTGCTTCGCACAGTTTGCAGGCAATGCAGCGTTCTTCGCCATTCGGATAGCGGCGCAGAGCGTGTTCCCCCCGGAAACGTGGCGACAGAGGGCCCTTTTCATGCGGATAGTTCAAGGTGGCCTTGGGCGCGAAGAAGTACTTCAGCCCCAGTTTCATACCGACCCAGAAATCCTGCAGCAGGAAATACTTGGCAGCGCGGGTGTAGTCGATGTTTGCCATATCAGCCTCCTACGCTCCAACGGGCAAACGCGCCCCAGAACCAGTCGAATTTCGCCGCGAAGGCCACGAATACCACCCAGACCAGCGAGAATGGCAGAAACACTTTCCAGCCCAGCCGCATCAGTTGGTCATAGCGGTAGCGGGGCGTGATCGCTTTGACCATCGCGAAGATGAAGAAGAAGAACGCCATCTTGGCGACCATCCACAGCACGCCGTCCGGCAGGCCCGGGATCGGAGACAGCCAGCCGCCGAAGAACAACAGCGAAGTCAGCGCGCACATCAGGAAGATGGCGATGTACTCTCCCGCCATGAACAGTAGGAAGGGCGTTGCCGAATATTCGACCTGATAACCGGCAACCAGTTCCGATTCCGCTTCCGGCAGGTCGAAGGGCGGGCGGTTGGTTTCGGCCAGCGCCGAGATGAAGAACAGGAACACCATCGGGAAATGCGGCAGCCAGTACCAGCTGAAGAAGCCGAACGAGCCATCCTGCGCCCGAACGATATCACCGAAATTCATCGAACCGGTCGAAATGATGATGCCGATAATGATTAGGCCGATCGAGACCTCATAGGAGATCATCTGCGCGGCGGACCGCAGCGAGCCCAGGAACGGGTACTTTGAGTTCGACGCCCAACCGCCCATGATCACGCCATAAACTTCCAACGAAGACACGGCGAAGACGTAAAGGATGGCGACGTTGATATCCGACAGAACCCAGCCATCGTTGAACGGGATCACCGCCCAGGCGATCATCGCCAGAACGAAGGACGTCAGCGGCGCAAGGATGAAAACCGTGCGGTCAGCGCCTGCCGGGATCACGACCTCTTTCACCACATATTTCAGCGCGTCAGCCACCGATTGCAGAAGACCATAGACGCCGACCACGTTGGGGCCGCGGCGCATCTGGACAGCAGCCCAGATCTTGCGGTCGCCGTAGACAAGGAACAACAGCGAAATCATCACAAAGGCAACGACGGCAAGTACTTGCGCCAGAATGATGATGGCTATTCCGCCTGGGGTGTTAAAGAAATCAGCCATTGGTCCTCACACCGTGGGTATTCCGTTTTCCGCGAACGATGCAAAGGCCACGTGCCTGCGCAAACTGCGGCTGGGTCGGCGCGTTGGTGTAAACAGCATACGCCGCCCATGCGCCACCCTTAATCTTGGGTTTCACACACAAATCAGGCGCAGCGTACTGCCGCCCGGCAGTCGCGTTTGCCTGCGATATGAAACAGCTCTGGTTCATTCCGCCGCGATCTTCTCGGCCTTGCGTGCCTGCGCCTGCGCCGAAAGCTCGGCCATCAGCTGCGAGGCCCGCGCAATCGGGTTGGTCAGGTAGAAATCCTTGACCGCGTTTCGGAAGGTCGCCGTGCCCAACGGGCCGGCATCCAGCGGCTGAACTTCATTTTCGACCACCTGATCGATCTGGGCCAGGTGCGGAACCGCTTCGACAAGCGCGGTGCGCAGTTGCGCCAGCGAGTCGTAGGGCATAGTTGCGCCCAACTCAGCCGACAAGGCCCGCAGGATCGCCCAGTTCTCTTTCGCCTCACCGGGCGCGAACCCGGCGCGCATGGCCAGTTGCGGGCGGCCTTCGGTGTTCACGAACAGGCCGTTTTCCTCGGTATAAGCGGCACCCGGCAGGATCACGTCGGCGCGATGCGCGCCGCGATCACCATGGCTGCCCTGATAGATCACGAAGGCGCCCTCACCGATCTCGACCTCGTCCGCGCCGAGGTTGTAGATCACGTCCGCCGCTGAAACGGCATCCATGCCACTTTCGTTGGTCGCATCCACATCCATCGCACCTACGCGCGAGGCGGCGGTATGCAGAACGATCAGACCGCTTTCCGTGTTTGCAGCAATGGTTTGTGCGGCGGCCAGAACGGCGGCGCCGTCCGCCTCTTGCAACGCACCTTGGCCAACAATGACCAGCGAGCGTTTGCCCTTGATCGTATCGTCGCCACCCATGTCCACGACCTTTTGCAGCGCCGTGCGGTCATCACCCACATGGTGATACTCATAGGTCAGGTCCACAGCGGGACCTACCAGTGCAACCTCGGCCCCGTGCGCCCAGGCCCTGCGGATCCGGGCGTTCAGAACCGGAGCCTCGTCACGCGGGTTTGTGCCGATCAGCAGAATGCGTTCGGCAGCGTCAATATCCTCGATCGCCGCAGTCCCGGCATAGGCCGCACGATTGCCCGCAGGCAGTTTGGCCCCGTCGGTGCGGCATTCAACAACACCACCCTGCCCTTCGATCATCTGTTTCAGAGCAAACGCAGCCTCGACCGGAGCCAGATCACCGACGATCCCAGCCGGTTTCTCGGCCCCTTTCAGCGCCTCGGCGGCCTTGGTCAGCGCCTCAGACCAAGAGGCCGGGCGCAGCTTGCCGTTCTCGCGCACATAAGGCTTGTCCAGACGCTGACGGCGCAGGCCGTCCCAGACGAAGCGGGTTTTATCGCTGATCCATTCTTCGTTCACGCCATCATGGTTGCGCGGCAGGAAACGCATCACTTCGCGCCCCTTGGTATCGACGCGGATGTTCGAACCCAGAGCGTCCATCACGTCGACGCTTTCGGTCTTGGTCAGTTCCCACGGACGCGCGGTAAAGGCGTACGGCTTCGACGTCAGCGCCCCGACCGGGCACAGATCGATAATGTTGCCCTGCAGGTTCGAATTCAGCGTCTGGTTCAGGTACGAAGTGATCTCGGCATCCTCACCACGCCCGGTCTGGCCCATCTGGGTGATCCCGGCGACTTCGGTGGTGAAGCGTACGCAGCGGGTACAACTGATGCAGCGCGTCATCGCGGTGCCGACCAGCGGTCCAAGATCCAGATCATCCACCGCCCGCTTGGCTTCCTTGAAGCGCGTGCCCGACAGACCATAAGCCATCGCCTGATCCTGCAGATCACACTCACCACCCTGATCGCAGATCGGGCAATCCAGCGGGTGGTTGATCAGCAGGAACTCCATCACCCCTTCGCGGGCCTTCTTGACCATGGGCGAGTTCGTCTTGACCACCGGCGGCTGTCCTTCCGGCCCCGGGCGCAGATCGCGCACCTGCATCGCGCAGGAAGCCGCAGGTTTGGGCGGGCCGCCAACAACCTCGACCAGACACATCCGGCAGTTTCCGGCAATCGACAGGCGCTCGTGATAGCAGAAGCGCGGCACTTCGACTCCGGCCTGTTCACAGGCCTGGATCAGGGTCATCGCACCATCGACTTCGATATCCTGCCCGTCGATATTGATCTTGCGGAGGTCAGACATTCTCTAGTTCGCCCTCAAATACACGCCAATGGCGCTGTTTCTTTCGATTTCCGTCTGCCCCAGTGAGCAGAAGGACTTGGGGTTGTCATAAGACACACCGTTCTGGGACAGATACGCCTCGCCCTTGGCGCGCATCCGGTCCTTTTCGGAATCCGAGTCCACATAGGCGCGGATTTCCTGATCCGAGTACCCCAGTTTGTTCGCTTTGGATCGCAATCCCCACATCACTCCGATCGCTTTCATCCGGCGCCCGCTGATCGACGGGCAGTACTCCGAAATCTCGTTTGCGATGGCGATGTAGTAGAGTTCGTTGTCGATCTCTTTGACATCCCTCAAAGGCGGCTTGGCCTCTGCCACTATCGGGAAGGTTAATACTGAAATCAGAGCAACTGCCTTCGCGCCGAGCGTGATCCTTCCGTTCGGTATGGAAGGTCCACAACGATGTTTTCTCCGGGCGCTAAGCAATAGCTGCCCGGTCAATCCGCCGCGATATGCAAAACCCTGCTTCATGGTCTCTGGCAGGTTCCTGCAAATGTCAGTTTGTCATCCGCGATGCGCAGATTCTGGGGTTCCGTATCAGGTCCGACTTTCCAGGCGATTCTGGACGATCCGAAGTTCTGAATACAGAACTTGGTACCTTCATAACGGCCGGCTTCGAGCGCTCCGTCCAACGACGCGGAAACACCTTTCACGGTCACGGTGAACTCGGCCGGCATGGCCTTTTTGTTTACCGCTTTCGCCTTGGCCCGGAAGGATTTGCCATCGAACGTGACCCGGTCATCCGGAGGTTTGACGAGGCCGCATGCCGTCACAAGCGACAAAGCCGCAACCGCCACTGTCAGCATCGATGCAGCCCTTAGCTTGCGGGTCGTATTTTCGCGTGCACCTGTCGACATCAGAACGCCGCCACCAATGCCATGAGACCGGTAAGGAACATGCAGGCCCATGCCACGACGTACAGCACGGAACGCAAACCGCTGTTGGGTTTGCCGACGCCGCGAATATGGACGAACAACATGACCAGTCTGGCAACCAACGCCACCGATGCAAAAAGGTTGACCCAGAACGGGCTGACACCCATCAATATTGCGGCCACTGTAACAGCCAGAAACGCAGGCAGCGTCTCGGTACCATTCAGATAGGCCCGGTTCAGGCGGTAAGCCTTGTCCGAATAATCCTGATCCGGTGTCGCCCCCGGAGCCAGCCCTTTTCCCTGTTTGGCCAGCGCGGTGAACGGTGACAGAAACAGAACAACCAGGGTGAAAATCACCAATGCGGCGATTGCGTGGGAATATTCGGCATAGATTTCCATTGAGTTCACTCCGCAGCCATCGCACCCATGCGGCCCGATTTCTGAGCCTTGATGCGATCCTCGATTTCTTCACGGAAGTTGCGGATCAGGCCCTGGATCGGCCAGGCCGCCGCGTCGCCAAGGGCGCAGATCGTGTGACCTTCGACCTGTTTGGTCACGTCGAACAGCATATCGATCTCTTCCAGTTCCGCCTCGCCTCGGACCAGGCGGTCCATGACGCGCATCATCCAGCCGGTACCTTCGCGGCAGGGCGTGCACTGACCGCAGCTTTCGTGCTTGTAAAACTTTGACAGACGCCAGATCGCCTTGATGATGTCGGTGGACTTGTCCATCACAATCACGGCCGCCGTGCCCAGGCCAGATCCCAGATCGTTGCGCAGGTGATCGAAATCCATGATCGCATCGCGCATGTTCTCACCGCGCACACAGGGAACGGACGAACCGCCCGGGATCACCGCCAGAAGATTGTTCCAGCCGCCGCGAATGCCGCCGCAATGGGTTTCGATCAGCTGTTCGAACGGGATCGACATGGCCTCTTCAACCACGCAGGGGTTGTTCACATGGCCAGAGATCGCAAACAGCTTGGTGCCTGCGTTGTTCTGGCGGCCGAAGCCCGCGAACCAGTCGGCCCCACGGCGCAGTATCGTCGGCACCACAGCAATCGATTCCACGTTGTTCACCGTGGTCGGACAGCCGTAAAGACCCGCACCTGCCGGGAACGGAGGTTTCATCCGCGGCATACCCTTCTTGCCCTCAAGGCTTTCGATCAGGGCGGTTTCTTCACCGCAGATATAGGCGCCGGCACCGTGATGCAGGAACAAGTCGAAATCCCAGCCCGAACCAGCGGCGTTCTTTCCCAGCAAGCCAGCGTCATAGGCCTCATCAATCGCCGCCTGCAAAGCCTCACGCTCGCGGATATATTCGCCACGCAGGTAGATGTAGCAGGTGTGCGCGTTCATTGCGAAGGACGCGATCAGGCAGCCTTCAATCAGCGTATGCGGATCGTGGCGCATGATCTCGCGGTCCTTGCATGTGCCGGGCTCGGATTCATCTGCGTTCACAACCAGATAGGCCGGGCGCCCATCGCTTTCCTTTGGCATGAACGACCATTTCAGACCGGTCGGAAAGCCCGCACCACCACGACCACGCAGGCCCGAGTCCTTCATGGTCTGGATGATCCAGTCGCGCCCCTTCTCGATCAGGCCAGCGGTGCCGTCCCAATGCCCCCGGGCTTGCGCGCCTTTCAGCGTGCGCTCATGCATCCCGTAGATGTTGGTAAAGATCCTGTCCTGATCCTTCAGCATCATTCGTTACCTTCAGCTTTCCTGACGCATGCGCCAGAGTTGAAAAATGTTCACGCCCGCATAGATGAATGCCGCCAACGCAGCAAAATCAAACAGCAGCGCGTGTCGCGCCGTCAATCCCAACGCGGGGCCGACAAACAAGTTCATGGCAAGCCAAATCGTCATCGTAACTGCGATGACGATACCGATATGTCGGCCCTTTCGGGCTATGGCCTGTTCTTTGTCCTTGTCCATCACACATTGATGCCCCGGATGGGCACCCGCTATCACTCTTCGTATGTGCCGTCTTTCTTGGCACGTTTCGCAAACTCGGTTTCTTCACCAGCCGCCAGCTTGCCCGCCTGCTCGATCCAGCCATCCCGTTCGATCCGGCCCTTGAACTTCAAACGCGCGTCGACCCAAGCCACCTGATCAGGTGTCCAGGCGGCGATCTGGTCAAAGTGGTAGAAACCCAGCTCGTTCAGCGTTTGCTCCAGCTTCGGCCCAACGCCTTTCAGCAGCTTGAGATCATCTGCCTTGCCATCCCGCGCAGCCGACAGCGTTTCAGGCGCATTTTCCTTGGCCTTCGCCTCAGCCGCTTGTTTCACTGCAGGCTTAGCCGGCGCAGGTGCTTTGGGAGGGTTGGGAGCCGCCTTGGTCGCAGCAGCCTTGCCATCCTTGCCCAGCCAGGGCGTCAGGATCGGCACTTCGGTTCCGTCGATCCGCTTGACTGTATCACCCAGATCCGTCGCCAATGCGACGCTGGCGTTATACTGCGTTCGGCCACTGTCATACTCGGTCAGGCTGGTCAGCCCTTTCAGCGGTTCCGCCGCATAGCGCCCGTTCTGCGGACCCGGCGTCGGAACCTTGCCCGCCGCCAGATCGTCAATGATCTGGCCAAAGCTCTCGGCGGTCAGATCCTCATAGTAATCCTTACCGATCTGCGCCATCGGAGCATTGGTGCAGGAGCCGAGGCATTCGACCTCTTCCCAGCTCAGCTTGCCATCGGCGGACAGTTCATGCGGCTTGGCGGCGATCTTTTCTTTGCAGACCGCAATCAGATCCTCGGCGCCACAAATCATGCAGGACGTGGTGCCGCAAACCTGAATATGCGCCACAGATCCAACCGGTTGCAGCTGGAACATGAAGTAGAAAGACGCAACCTCAAGCACACGAATATAGGCCATACCCAGCATATCGGCGACGGATTCAATCGCCGGACGGCTCAGCCAGCCCTCTTGTTCCTGCGCACGCCACAGCAACGGGATCACCGCGCTGGCCTGACGCCCCTCGGGGTACTTTGTGATCTGCGCTTCGGCCCATTGCTGGTTCGCAGCAGTGAAGGCAAAGCTTTCGGGTTGTTCGGGGTGAAGACGGCGGAGCATTAGCGGTCAATCTCTCCAAATACGACGTCCATAGTGCCAATGATGGCGGCGACGTCGGCCAGTTGATGGCCCTTGGCGACGTGGTCCATGGCTTGCAGATGCAGGAACCCCGGTGCGCGCAGTTTGGCGCGGTAGGGTTTGTTGGTGCCGTCGGCGACCAGATAGACGCCGAACTCGCCCTTGGGGGCCTCGACTGCAGCGTAGACCTCACCGGCGGGGACGTGGAAACCTTCGGTATACAGTTTGAAGTGATGGATCAGGCTTTCCATCGAGGTCTTCATGTCCGAGCGTTTCGGCGGGGTGATCTTGCCGCGCGCCAGAACATCGCCGGGGCAATCACGGATTTTCGAGATGGCCTGACGGATGATGTGCAGCGACTGGCGCATCTCTTCCATGCGGCAGAGATAACGGTCATAGCAGTCGCCGTTCTTGCCAACGGGGATCTGGAATTCGAACTCGTCATAGCACTCATAGGGCTGCGCGCGGCGCAAATCCCAAGCGAGGCCCGATCCGCGCACCATCACGCCCGAGAAACCGTATTTCTGGATGTCATCCTCGGTCACCACACCAATATCGGCGTTGCGCTGTTTGAAGATGCGATTTTCGGTCAGCAGGCCGTCAATGTCATCGAGAACTGAGGGGAACTCATGGCTCCACGCTTCGATATCGTCCAGCAATTCCGGCGGCAGATCCTGATGTACACCGCCGGGGCGGAAATAGGCGGCGTGCAGACGCGCACCACAGGCACGCTCATAGAACACCATCAGCTTTTCGCGCTCTTCAAAGCCCCACAGCGGCGGGGTCAGCGCGCCAACATCCATCGCCTGCGTGGTCACGTTCAGCAGGTGGTTCAGGATGCGCCCGATCTCGGAATACAGAACCCGGATCAGCGAGCCGCGACGTGGCACTTCCACACCGGTCAGCTTTTCGATGGCCAGACACCAGGCGTGCTCCTGGTTCATCGGGGCCACATAGTCCAGACGGTCGAAATACGGCAGGTTCTGCAGATACGTCCGGCTTTCCATCAGCTTTTCGGTGCCACGGTGCAGCAGGCCGATATGCGGGTCGCAGCGTTCGACGATCTCGCCGTCGAGCTCAAGCACCAAACGCAGAACTCCGTGCGCCGCAGGGTGTTGCGGGCCGAAGTTGATGTTGAAGTTGCGGATCTTTTGTTCTCCGCTCAGCGCGTCCGTGCTGCCGTCATCGTATCTTGAGCCGTCCATCAACGCCCTCGTTTCTTCTTTTTCGCCTCAGCCCGGACCCGGACCTTTTCGGCTTCGGCCGCTTTCGCCGCGGCCCCTGCAAGCAAGACGCCCAAGGCGCCCAAAACGATCAGTTCGCCCATCATGTCAGCGTCGCTCCATCTCTTGCAGCTTCATGGCCATCATCCACAAAAGGACAATGACCACTGGCGAAATCACGCAAGCGAACGCCCAGTTCTTGTTGATCCCGAAATGCGGCAACAGCTTGGTCATCGGAATGACCGTTGCAACCACCACGATAATCCAGATCAAGAACTCCATGATTACGTCTCCTGTTTTTCGTCCCCTGGCAGAATGTAGTTCGCACCTTCCCATGGGGACATGAAATCGAATTGACGATATTCCTGAACCAGCGACACGGGTTCGTAGACCACGCGCTTCTGCGCTTCGTCATAGCGGACTTCTGTATAGCCAGTGGTCGGGAAATCCTTGCGCAGCGGATAGCCGCGGAAGCCATAATCGGTCAGGATGCGCCGCAGGTCCGGATGGCCCGAGAACAGTATGCCGAACATGTCGAACACCTCACGCTCGAACCAGTTGGCCGAGGGGTGAACGCCCACGATCGAGGGCACCATGTCTTCCTCGCGGATCGAGACCCGCAGGCGGATGCGCTGATTCTGGTACATCGACAGGAAGTGGTACACCACGTCGAAGCGCTTGGCCCGTTCCGGATAGTCCACGCCGGTGATGTCCACCAGCGTCGAAAACTTGCAGTTCGGATCGGACGTCAGGAATTCGACAAATTCCACAAGGTTCGACGGGGCCACATCAACGTTCAGCTCGCCGTGGGTGACATCCCAGGACAAAACGCAATCAGCCCGTTTCAGCTCTAACTGCGTGCCGAGTTCCTTGAGTGCTTCGCTCATCAGCTCACTCCTCAGCGTACGATGGTGCCGGTGCGGCGGATTTTGCGCTGCAACTGCATCAGACCGTAAAGCAGGGCCTCAGCCGTCGGAGGGCAGCCCGGTACGTAGATGTCCACAGGAACAATCCGGTCACAGCCGCGAACAACAGAATAGGAATAGTGATAGTACCCACCGCCATTGGCGCAGGACCCCATCGAGATCACGTAACGTGGTTCCGGCATCTGGTCATACACCTTGCGCAGCGCCGGTGCCATCTTGTTGGTCAGCGTCCCCGCGACGATCATCACGTCGGACTGACGCGGAGAAGCGCGCGGAGCAATGCCAAACCGTTCGGCATCGTAGCGCGGCATCGAGGTGTGCATCATCTCAACCGCGCAGCAGGCCAGACCGAATGTCATCCAGTGCAGCGACCCGGTACGCGCCCAGTTGATGATGTCTTCGCTCGAGGTCAGCAGGAAGCCCTTGTCCTGCAGCTCGGCATTGAGGGCCTGGGTGGCGACTTCCTTGTCGACGCCGGCGGTGTTTGCGCCCGTCATCACTCCCATTCCAGGGCCCCCTTCTTCCATTCATAGGCAAAGCCGATCGTCAGCACCGCCAGGAATACCATCATGGACCAGAAACCCACATCGCTGATGTCGCGGAAGCCCACGGCCCACGGAAACAGGAAGGCGATTTCCAGATCGAAGATGATGAAGAGAATCGAGACCAGATAGAATCGGACGTCGAATTTCATCCGCGCATCGTCGAAGGCATTGAAGCCACATTCATATGCGCTGACTTTTTCAGGATCAGGATTGCGAACAGCAAGCACCACAGCCGCAAGAATAAGGACGATTCCAAGGCCTACGGCGACGGCCAGAAACACCAGGATCGGGAGATACTCCCGCAACAGCTCTTCCACGAGTGGCTCCTTTCCTGCGCGTCCGGTCCCGGGCGCGCCGTCAATTGGCGTGTTGACTGGACATTCTCTATCCGCGCGGGGTCAGAGGGTCAACCAAGCACAGGCGGCGAATGCCGTATTAATCTGCATGCCTGACCCCGATACACCGCCCGGATTTCGCTTTATCCAACAAACGGGAAGATGCTGCTAAACCTTACTATTCCATGCAGGTTTTCGTTTCTCGAAGAACGCACTGATTCCCTCTTGCGCCTCTTGTGTTTCCCACCTTTGGACAAGGGCGTTGATCGTGTGATCAATCACGGCATCGTCGATTTTCGGGCCCAACGCCTGAACAAGGCTTTTGGCGGACGCGACAGCCCCGGGCGCGCAGGACAGATAAGGTTCCACATGGGCTTCCACCGCGTCCTCCAGACCTTCGGCGGGCACAGTCTCAGCCAGCAGCCCAAGATCCACAGCCTCGCTCGCATCAAACAGGCGCGCGGACATGAAGACACGGCGCGCTCGCGCTTCGCCCATGCGAGCAACGACGTATGGCCCGATCGTTGCCGGGATCAGACCTAGGCGGGTTTCCGTCAGGCCCATCTTCAGGCTGTTCACACCGATCGCAATATCGCAGACGGCCGCCATGCCCACACCGCCCCCGAACGCGTTGCCCTGCAAGGCGCCAATCAACGGCTTGGGCAGGGTATTCAGGGCGTTCAGCATTTCGGCCAGCTTGCGTGCTTCGGTGAACCGTGTGGCGGGATCCGCTGCCATCTGGTCCTGCATCCAACCAAGGTCGCCCCCGGCGCAAAAGCTCTTTCCTGCCCCGGTCAGAACAACCAAGCGCACGTTTTCATCCTTGCCCAGCGCCGCTGCCGCGCTGGTCAGTTCCGCAATCATTTGCGCCGACATGGCGTTGTGCTTTTCGGGGCGGTTCAGGGTCAACCTGGCGACACCACGCTGATAAACTGCAATATCGATCGTTTCAAACATCGTTTTTCTCCTGTGGGTCTTCACGGATCGCAGCCGCCAACAAGGTCGCCGCCTCGGCCGGATCTGTCTGCGCTGTGTCGATCCTGATATCGGGATTTGGAAACGGGTCGTATCTGCGCATCTCAACAGCCTGCCATGTCGGCGGTGACCAATTGCGCAACTCGACCACGCGCTTTTCGACACGTTTTCGATGTTCGGTCTTGTCTGAGCACCAGAATTCCACATCAAGATGCCGCGCCCGGGCTCTCTCCGAAACACTGCGCCAAGCGTTTCGCGTCAGGCTGATCGGGTTCACACAATCGGCTATCACATCAAACCCCTGCTGCAAGGCACCAGTGGCAACGGCTTGTGCTGCGACATAGCCGCCATCTGCAAGATCATCGACCTTCATATGCGACGACCGCATGGCGGTTTCGATCTGATCAATCCAAAGCCACAACGCACCTGTCCGCTCCGCAACCATTCGGGCAATTGTCGTTTTGCCAACACCCGGCAAACCGGACAGACACATCAAAACCGGCACTCAAGTGCCCCGCATCGAACGGGCCATCTCTGCCGCTTCCTGCAGGATCGCGGCGTCCAGTCCCGTGTCATAGCCCAACCGTTCAAGATGCGCCGCAACCGCCTCGGTCGCCACGTTCCCCGCCGCCCCCGGCGCGTATGGGCAGCCGCCCAAACCGCCGACCGCCGCATCGAAGACACGCACCCCGAGTGCCAGAGCGGCATCGATATTATCCATCGCCCGGCCATTCGTGTCATGAAAATGCCCCGCCAACCTTGTGACCGGCACCTGCTCGCGAACAGCAAGGATCATGCGCGCGATCTTGTCGGGCGTGCCCTGCCCGATGGTATCGCCCAATGAAATCTCATAGCAGCCGTGCGAAAACAGCACATCAGCCACTTCGGCGACTTTCTCCGGCGCTGTCGGTCCGTCATAGGGGCAGTCGGTCACGCAGGAAATATACCCGCGCACCGGCAAGTCGATATGGCGCGCTTCCTCCAGAATCGGCTCGAACCGCGCGATGGATTCCGCAATAGACGCATTAATGTTTGCCTTCGAAAACCCTTCGGATGCCGACGCGAATATGGCGATTTCGTCCGCATGTGCGGCAATAGCGTCCTCATAGCCGCGCATATTCGGCGTCAAGGCAGCGTAGCGAACGCCAGCCGCGCGGGTAATGCCTGCCAAAACCGCTGCACTGTCTGCCATTTGCGGCACCCATTTCGGCGACACAAAACTCGCAACTTCGATGCGATTGAAGCCGGCATCGCTCAGGCGATTCACCAGCGCCACTTTCTCGGCCACGGGGATCTGGCGCTGTTCATTCTGCAGACCGTCCCGGGGCCCGACCTCAAAGATTTCGACTCTGTCACCCATTCCTGCGCCTCTCCTGTGTTGTTCCGATCAACGGCTGAACCTGCCCCGACAATGGCATGCGATGCATCACAGGGATAGGCTACTCCTCTTCCAGCCGAACAAGCGCGGCGCCGGCTTCGACCTGCGATCCGGGAGCGGCCAGAACTTCGGCAACGATGCCGTCACGTGCGGCCAGCAAGGCGTGCTCCATTTTCATAGCTTCCAGAATGGCCAAGCGGTCGCCCTCCGATACGGACTGACCAGCCTCGGCGAACACGGCCTTGACCAGACCGGGCATGGGCGCCTCGATCACGTTTGTGTTGCCGGATGCCGTCGTATCGCGATCAAGCGGATCGATTAGTTCAAACGCGTGGCCGTAATCGTCAAAAACCGTGATGACGGCTCCGTTGATGGCAACGCGAGGTATGGGCTGACCGTCCAGACGCCAGAGGCCATCGCGCCGCCGTGCCTCGATCTGTTTCTGGTTTACATACCACAGTTGCCGGTCACGCCCATCGACCTGCACATCCAGATCGATGACATCGCCCCGGTGCTGCAGGTGGACCGCACGACGCAGCGGCTCCCACAGCGTGAAACCGGTCTCGTCATCTGTGTTGACGAGACCCAGCGCCGCCATAGCGGCGGCCACGGAATGTCCGGCAGAGGGTTCAGTTTCCGAAGTCAGCCCCGGCAACTCCCGGCCAATCAACCCGGTATCGACGTCTCCTGCTGCAAATCCTGCATGCCGTGTCAGCGCGCCCAGAAATGCAAGGTTCGTGACCGTTCCAGCGACCTCGGTTTGCTGCAACGCCCGGTGCAATTGCTCCAGCGCCACCGATCGGGTTGGTCCATGTACGATGACTTTGGCAATCATCGGATCGTACCACGGGCTGATTATGTCACCGGCACGCACACCACTGTCGGCGCGGCAATCATCTGGAAACCGAAGATGAGAAAGCTGTCCGGTCGCGGGCAGAAACCCTTTTGGTACGTCTTCAGCGTAAAGCCGCGCCTCGAAGGCATGCCCGCTGATCGACAGTTGTTCCTGACCGGCGGGCAGCTTTTCCCCGGACGCGACCCGCAATTGCCATTCGACCAGATCAACGCCAGTGATCGCTTCGGTGACCGGATGCTCAACCTGCAAACGTGTGTTCATTTCCATGAACCAGAACCGGTCCGGGCGCAGCCCCTCCGAGGCATCGACAATAAACTCAACGGTGCCTGCGCCCTTGTAGCCGATCGCTTCGGCGGCCCGGACACCTGCCTGCCCCATCGCCTCGCGCATCTCGGACGTCATCCCAGGCGCTGGCGCTTCCTCGATGACCTTCTGATGGCGCCGCTGTAACGAGCAGTCCCTTTCGAACAAATGCACGGCATGGGTTCCGTCGCCGAACACCTGCACTTCGATATGGCGGGGTTTGGCGACGAATTTCTCGACCAGAACCGCGTCATTGCCAAACGCCGTCCTAGCCTCGCTGCGCGCGCTGTCCAGCGCGGCGTTGAAGTCCTGCGGCTTTTCGACTAGCCGCATGCCTTTGCCGCCGCCACCGGCAACCGCTTTGATCAGAACCGGGTAGCCAATCGCATCGGCCGCGCCGGCAAGGTGTTCCGGGTCCTGGTTTTCGCCGTGATAGCCGGGAACAACCGGCACACCGGCCTCCTCCATCAGAACCTTCGCGGCATCCTTCAATCCCATCTTGCGGATCGCATCGGCGGACGGTCCTATGAACGTCAGACCGGCAGCTTCGACTGCATCCACGAAATCGGGGTTTTCGGACAAGAACCCATAGCCGGGATGGATCGCTTGCACGCCGGTTTTTAACGCCGCCTCGATGATCACGTTCCCTTTAAGGTAGCTGTCCGCAGGGGCCGCGCCACCGATATGCACAGCCTCATCGGCCATCTGGACGTGCTTGGACCCGATATCGGCGTCCGAATAGACGGCAACGCAGGAAACGCCCAGCTTTTGCGCGGTTTCCATCACTCGGCAGGCAATCTCACCCCGGTTGGCAATCAGAATTTTAGTGAACACAAGCCCAGTTCCTCTCTGAACAAAAATCCCTCGACGAAGGATTTCTTCCCAAGAATTTTCGCAGAAACTTCTCTGCCATCACATCCTGAACACGCCGAAACGCGTCTCCTCGATCGGGGCATTCAACGCAGCGCTCAGCGAGAGGGCCAGCACATCGCGGCTTTTGCGCGGGTCGATGATGCCGTCGTCCCACAACCGCGCCGAGGCATAAAGCGGATGCGACTGCTCCTCGAACATGTCCAGCGTGGGCCGCTTGAACTCGGCCTCTTCTTCGGCCGACCATGTGCCGCCCTGCCGCTCGATCCCGTCGCGTTTGACGGTGGCCAGAACACCTGCGGCCTGCTCGCCACCCATGACCGAGATGCGCGAGTTCGGCCAGGTCCAAAGGAAGCGTGGCTGGTAGGCGCGGCCCGCCATGCCATAGTTCCCTGCCCCAAACGAGCCACCGACAAGCATCGTGATCTTCGGCACCGAGGTCGTCGCCACGGCAGTCACCATCTTGGCCCCGTGCCGTGCGATGCCTTCGTTCTCGTATTTCCGCCCGACCATGAAGCCGGTGATGTTTTGCAGGAAAACCAGAGGGATTTTGCGTTGTGAACAGAGTTCAACGAAATGCGCGCCCTTCTGGGCTGCCTCTGAAAACAGCACCCCGTTATTGGCGATGATCCCGACGGGGCAGCCTTTGACATGGGCGAACCCTGTCACCAGCGTTTCCCCGAACCGCGGTTTGAACTCGTCAAAGCGCGAGCCATCCACCAGCCGCGCGATTACCTCGCGAATGTCATAGGGCGTGCGCAGATCGGCGGGGACCACACCCAGAATCTCTTCAGGATCATAAGCGGGATCCTCCGGGTTCGCCCAATCCACGGTCTGCGGCTTGCGCAGGTTCAGCGATGCGACGGCCCGGCGCGCCAGCGCCAGCGCATGGGCATCATCCTCGGCCAAATAGTCGGCTACGCCGGAAAGGCGTGTATGAACGTCACCACCGCCCAGATCCTCGGAACTGACCACCTCGCCTGTTGCGGCCTTGACCAGAGGCGGCCCGGCCAGAAAGATCGTCCCTTGCTCCTTCACGATGATCGTTACGTCCGACATCGCAGGCACATAGGCGCCACCCGCCGTGCACGACCCCATGACCACCGCAATCTGAGGGATCCCCTTCGCGCTCATCCGCGCCTGATTGTAGAAGATGCGACCGAAGTGGTCGCGGTCGGGAAAGACCTCATCCTGATTGGGCAGGTTCGCGCCGCCACTGTCGACCAGATAGATGCAGGGCAGATGATTTTCCTCGGCGATCTCCTGCGCGCGAAGGTGTTTCTTGACCGTCATCGGGTAGTAGGTGCCGCCCTTCACCGTGGCATCGTTGCACACCACCATGACCTCGCGCCCCTGCACCCGGCCAATGCCCGCAATGGCCCCGGCAGACGGCGCAGCATCTCCATACATGCCATGGGCCGCCGTTGCGCCGATTTCAAGGAACGGAGAGCCCGGATCGAGCAAGTTCGCCACCCGGCGGCGCGGCAGCATCTTGCCCCGAGATTCATGCCGTGCACGGGACTTTTCACCGCCCCCCATACGGGCCGCTTCCGCAGCAGCGGAGATTTGTGCCAATGCCTCGAGATGAGCAGCGCGGTTTTGCTTGAAGCCCTCGGAGGTGGGCATGGCTTTGGATGTGAGTTTCATACCTTGACCTCTAATTTCAGCATTTGATTACTCAGCGGCATTGCAACAAAGAACACATAAATCAGAAAGGGAATGAACTTGGCGACGCCCGATGAAACGAAAGATGCAAATGACGTTATATTGTCTGCCAGCACATCTAGTATTCCCTGCGAAATTAGGAAGAAAATCGGGACAAACATCAAGATAAATGAAACCAAGAAAAAGCTCAGTGCGTTACCAAGCCTAACTCTTAGAACGCTGTTACATTTCGCGCATTTACCTGCGGGCAAATGGCCTTCAACAATATCAACACTCCCCGCAAGCATCCAAGACACCCATAGCGGAAGCGGTTCACAACAATTCGGGCACTTTAGGCCAGCCAGTCGTCGAAAAAGCCCAATCAATTGTTTGTTTCCTCTGCAGCCAAGTGCTTCAACTCTTTCCGAATAACCTTCCCCGTCACCGTCATCGGCAATTCTTCCAAAAACGCTACCTCGCGCGGATAGGAGTAATGCGCCAGACGGTCTTTGACCCAATCCTGCAACTCGGCCCCCGACGCCTCGGCGCCGGGTTTCAGCACGACATAAGCCTTGACGATCTCGGTCCGCAGCGGGTCAGGCTTGCCGACTACGCCCACGGTCGCTACCGCCGGATGGGTCAGCAGGCAGTCTTCGATCTCGGCGGGGCCAATGCGGTAGCCAGCCGAAGTGATCACGTCATCTTCGCGGCCGACAAAACGCAGGTATTCCCCCTCCCACACGCCGCGGTCGCCAGTGATAAGCCAATCGCCGCGAAACTTCTCGGTCGTGGCCTGGGGCCGGTTCCAGTACTCCAGCATCATTGAGGCCGACCCCTGCCTGATCGCTACGTCGCCTTCCTCGTCCGTCGGAACACCATACTCGTCAATCACCGCGACCTCATGCCCAGGCACCGGTTTGCCGATGCATCCGGGACGAACCGGATAGTCCTCGGCGCAGGAAGACACGACCATGTTGCATTCGGTCTGACCGTAGAATTCGTTGATGGTCAGGCCAAACGCCTTTTCCCCCCAGGCCAGCATTTCCGCGCCCAAAGGCTCTCCTCCCGAGGCGACAGAGCGCAGGCCGGGAATGTTCTGATCCGCCGCTTTCAGCATCCGCAGCGCGGTCGGCGGGAAGAAGACGTTCCGTACTCCACCCCGCGAAATCACGTCGGCGCACCCTTCGGGCGAAAACTTCTCAAGCCGCGCGGCAACCACCGGAATTCCCAATGCCAACCCCGGCATCAACACGTCGAACAGTCCGCCAATCCATGCCCAGTCCGCAGGTGTCCAAAGGCAATCACCGTCCCGCAGATGATTGTGGCTTATCGACACGCCCGGCAGATGGCCGGTCAACACCCGATGCCCGTGCAAAGCCCCTTTCGGAGTCCCTGTTGTACCAGACGTATAGATTAGAACCGCAGGGTCTTCGGGGCCCGTATCGGCAAAAGGCACCGGATCACCTGGTTCTCCGATCTGGTGTGCCAGCAAAGGTTCGGCCAGATCGCCCAGCAGCGCGGCCCCTACGGCGTCGGTCAGCACAATCCGAGCCCCGGAATCCCCGACCCGCGAGGACAGAGCATCGCGGCGGAACAGCTTGAACAGCGGCACTGAAATGGCACCGATTTTCCAGATTGCCAGATGTGCCGCAGCGCACCAGACAGACTGCCCCAGCAACACACCAACCCTGTCCCCGGTCCGCACCCGGCGCAACAGCGCCCGCGCCAAACCGTCCGCCAGAGCGCTGAGTTGCCCGTATGTCACGGATGAGGTTTCTTCTCCGGTCAGATCCAGCAACGCCAATTTGTCCGGGGCCTGCGCCAAGCACTGCCGGGCCATGTTCAATTGCGCCGGACAATCCCAGCTGTGATCGGCGCGCAAACCCGGTATGACCTCAGTGGGACGCATGGGTTTTTTCCATTGTTTTACTGCGCTTTACCGCCGCTACCTCATTTGGCATTTCGACACGGATTTGACTCAGATCAGAGTCCGCCAGCCTTTGATCCGGCACCACAGCCTTATCAACATAACCAAAGGCATGAATATGACCAAGAAACTCGCCGCTTTGACCTTGTCTACTGCACTGGTTGCGCTGGCCGCGCCGGCTTTTGCACAATCGCAAGGGGACTGGACCGTGGGTATCGGTGTCGGCTACCTCGACCCGAAATCCGACAATGGCACTCTGGCCACACTGGATGCCGAAGTCGGGTCCAGCACCCGCCCGATCTTTACCGCCGAGTACTTCGTCCGCGACAATCTTGGTATTGAACTTCTGGCCGCAACCCCGTTCAGCCACACCATCGCGCTGGGTGGCATTGATGCCGCCAGCACCAAGCAATTGCCGCCGACCCTGTCCCTTAACTATCACTTCCCGACCAACAGCGCCTGGAAGCCCTATGTTGGTGCCGGTCTGAACTACACGATCTTCTTTGACGAAAAGTCCGCCTTGGGCGATCTCGACATCGACAATTCCCTTGGCGTCTCGCTGCAGGCCGGACTGGACTACATGGTCACCGAACAAGGCTCGGTGCGGCTGAACGTGCGCTGGTTCGACATCGACTCGGACGTCACGCTGGATGGCGCCAAAATCGGCAAAGCCGAAATCGATCCGTGGCTGGTCGGTGTGTCCTACGTCCATCGCTTCTGATCCGTTCGCAATCCCGCCCCGCTGGTCCATTGGCCTGCGGGGCGAATTATCTCAGAGCATCTTGTTCATCATTTCGCGCCCGATCAGCATCCGACGGATTTCGCTGGTCCCGGCACCAATCTCCATCAGCTTTGCATCCCGGAAGATGCGGCTGACCGCAGCGTCGGACAGGAACCCGGCCCCGCCCATTGCCTGCACCGCCTGATGAGCCTGCGTCATGGCCTGCTCCGACGCATAGAGGCAGCAAGCCGCCGCGTCCTGACGGGTCACGTCGCCCCGGTCACAGGCCTTTGCGACCTCGTAGATATAAGCTCTGGCCGAGTTCATCGCGGTGTACATATCGGCGATCTTGCCCTGCATCAGCTGAAAGGTACCGATTGGTTTGCCAAACTGCTTGCGCTCGGCCAGATAAGGCATGACCTCATCCAGACAGGCCGCCATGATACCGGTTCCAATCCCCGCAAGAACGACGCGTTCGTAATCCAACCCGGACATCAGCACCGCAACGCCTTTGCCCTCCTCGCCCAGAACATTCTCGAAGGGCACTTCGACATCTTCGAAGATCAGTTCGGCGGTATTCGACCCGCGCATCCCCAGCTTGTCGAAATGGGGTGAGGTCGAAAACCCGGTCATCTCCTTTTCGATCAGAAAGGCGGTGATGCCCTTGGACCCTGCATCCGGGTCGGTCTTGGCGTAGACAACCAGCGTATCGGCATCCGGGCCGTTGGTGATCCAGTATTTGTTGCCATTCAGCCGATAATGATCGTTCCGTTTCTCGGCCCGCAGCTTCATCGACACAACATCGGATCCGGCCGAAGGCTCGGACATCGCCAACGCGCCGACATGCTCACCGGAAATCAGGCGTGGCAGGTATTTCTGTTTCTGCTCGGCGTTGCCGTTCAGCTTGATCTGGTTCACACACAGGTTCGAATGGGCGCCGTAAGACAAAGATACCGAAGCGGACGCGCGGGCGATTTCCTCGACCGCGACCGTGTGCGCCAGATAGGACATTCCGGCTCCGCCGTATTCCTCGGGCACGGTAATGCCCAGCAGGCCCAGTTCCCCCATTTCCGTCCACAGATTATTCGGAAACGCGTTCAAGGAATCAATCTCGGCGGCCATCGGTTTGACCCGCTCCTGCGCCCAGCGATGCACCATATCGCGCAGGGCATTCACATCTTCGCCCAGATCAAATTGCATTGTTGCGGTGAACATCCGGGGCCTCCCTTGCCGGTTTAATGAACACTTGTTCAATAACGACATACCAGCTTGCATCCGGCCGGTCAACGTTACGGTTTCACGATCTGCCAAAACGAAAAAACCGCCGCCTGTTGGCAGGCGGCGGTTTGTTTGAGAAATCGAGCGTGCGCCGCAGGCGCACTCAATCGGATTGCGCCTGATAGACTGCACCGACTTCGGATCGGATAATCCGTGCAATGACGCGACAGTCTTCAAGGGAAAACGTCAAAGGCACCCGCATGTCCATGATGCCATCCAGGATACGGTCACTCGCTGGCATCCGGGTGCTTTCCGCATAGCGCCAGCTGTCATAGCGCGAGGTAAAACCGGCCGGTTCCGCCCCGCCAAACCACTTCAGTTCCACCCCTCGCGCGGCACAGCGAGCAATGACCTCTGCGATGCGGTCAGGGGGCCAGTCCAGCAGCAGAAACTGGATCGAAGACCCGACATAGGTCTCGGCCTCAGGGCGTTCGACAATCGTCAACCCGGGCGTTTGGCGCAAACCTGCCTCAACTTCTCTGTAACGTTCGTTCCAGCGCTGCACCTGACGGTCGAGATCCCGCAGTTGCGGGCGCAGAATCGCGGCCCGCAGATTATCCATGCGGCCAGAAACGTTAGGCGTGGTGTATTTGATGCGCTCGAAAACCTCCGGCCCCGGGGCGGCCAAGTGCCGTTCATACAGCATGTAGGATCCTGACAGCATCGTGGCCTTGGCGGCCAGTTCCTCATCATTGGTGATCAGCAGCCCGCCTTCACCGGAATTGACATGCTTGTAGGTCTGACAGGAATAGCACCCGATGGCGCCCTGACGGCCCGACAATTGCCCCCGCCATGCCGCGCCCATCGTGTGGGCGCAGTCCTCGATCACCGTGACACCGGCCGCATCACACATCTGCATCAGCCGGTCCATGTCGCACAGATGTCCGCGCATATGGCTTAGCATCAGAACGCGTGCCTGACCCAACTTTCCTTCCAGATCGTCCAGATCGATCGTCAGGCTTTCCGTCACCCCGACAAACACCGGGCGGGCACCGACCGAGGCGATTGACCCCGGCACCGGAGCCAGCGTGAAGGCATTCGTCAGAACCGGATCACCCGGCTGAACCCCGACGGCCCGTAAGGCGGTCGCCAGCGCATACCCCCCCGAGGACACGGCGAGACAGTATTTCGCGCCGGTCTGCGCGGCAAATTCCTGTTCCAGCAATGCAGTCTCGCCCAGTTCCCCGGGCACCACGTTATAGCGATGCAGCCGACCGTGCCGGAGGACGGCCAGTGCGGCTTCGATTGCGTCTTCGGGGATGGGTTCCTGCTGCGTGAAGCTGCCAGAGAATGTTTCGGTCATGTGCCTGTTCTGATCCTGCAAAAGGTTCCGGTCAAGAGCTTACGCCGTCACGCCAATCAGGTCATTCACGACGTCGGGCAGATCATTGTAATGATGCAGCAGGGCGTCCGGTTCCAACGCGGCCATATCTTCGCCGGAAGGCCCGAACGTCACCAGGACCGACGGCACCCCGGCGGCGCGTGCCGTGTTGTGGTCGGTATCCGAGTCTCCAATCAGAACGCACTGGTCGGGGTGCCCTCCGGCGCGGCGCGCGGCCTCGCGTAGGGGTTCAGGATCGGGCTTTCGCACCGCCAGCGTATCGGCCCCAACCAGCGAGGCGAAACGATCCCGCACCCCAAGACGCGTCAAAAGCAGATCGGCCAGAGCCTCGGGTTTGTTGGTGCAGATACCCACACCGTACCCTGTGGTTTTCAACGTATCGACTGCCTCAAGCGCGCCGGGGTAGAATTTGGTGTGGATGTCAATGGCTTCCGAATAGGCCTCGAGCAGAATTGGATAATACGCCAGCACTGTTGCCTCGTCATACGCTCCGACCCGTTTCAGCCCGTGGCTCAGCATCATGCGTCCGCCACGCAAGGCAACACCGGCGTCCTGTTCCCGCGTCAGAACATCGCCGTGCCCCATTTCACGAAAACAATGATTTGCCGCCGCCAGTAAATCGCCTGAAGTATCCGCCAAAGTGCCGTCCAGATCGAAGATCACCGTACGCATTTTGCCTCCTTGCTCGGCAGAAACCCGCCATGAGATGTTGCAAACGGCAATCTAGTTTGATGGGCGAACCGCTTGCGCCTTTGAAACCAGCGGATAAAACGGACGACAACAAAACACAAAGAGAAAACGATTTCATGACCACTGCCCTTGTCATCCTCGCCGCCGGAAAAGGCACCAGGATGAATTCGGAGATACCAAAAGTTCTGCATCCCATCGCGCAGGCCCCGATGCTGGTTCACGCCATGCGCGCCGGCGCAATTCTGTCCCCCGAACGCACTGTCATCGTCACCGGGCACGGGTCCGAGGCGGTCGCCAAAGCCGCGCGGGCCGAGGATGAAGACGTGCATATCGCCATGCAGGAGGAGCAACTGGGTACCGCCCACGCGGTCGCGCAGGCACGCGGCGCGTTGGACGGGTTTTCCGGCGACATCGTGGTTCTGTATGGCGACACACCCTTTCTGCAACCGGACACTCTGGAACGGATGGTAGCCGCGCGGGCCGAGAACGATCTGGTCATTCTGGGGTTCGAGGCGGCCGATCCCGCCCGTTATGGCCGACTGGTCATGAAGGGCGACACACTGGAACGGATCGTTGAATTCAAGGACGCCTCCGAGGAGGAGCGCGCGATCACCTTCTGCAATTCGGGCCTTTTGGCCTGCGATGCTCAGACCCTGTTCTCGCTGATCGACGCGGTCGGGAATGGCAATGCATCCGGCGAGTACTACCTTACCGATGTTGTTGAAATCGCAGGAAATCGCGGACTGAAAGTCACTGCTGTTGCCTGTGATGAGGCCCAGACACTGGGCGTCAATTCCCGCGCCGATCTGGCGGCGGCGGATGCCGTTTTTCAAACCCGCGCTCGTGCAGAACTGATGGATCTGGGCGTCACGCTGATGGACCCGCAGACCGTGTACCTGGCTGCTGACACAGTGATCGGGCGCGATACCGTGATTGAACCAAATGTGGTTTTTGGCCCCGGCGTTACCGTGGAAAGCGGCGCAACGATCCGCGCCTTTTCGCATCTTGAAGGGTGCCATGTCAGCCGCGGTGCCATCGTCGGCCCCTATGCCCGCCTGCGTCCAGGCGCCGAATTGGCCGAAGATGCGCGGATCGGTAATTTCGTCGAAATCAAGAATGCAGAAATCGGTGAAGGTGCCAAGGTCAATCACCTCAGCTATGTCGGCGATGCCTCGGTCGGGGCCAGAACCAATATCGGCGCCGGAACCATCACCTGCAACTATGACGGCGTCATGAAGCACCGCACGACGATTGGTGACGGTGTCTTCATCGGCTCCAACACCATGTTGGTGGCACCGGTCACGCTGGGCGACGGCGCAATGACGGCGACCGGCACGGTGGTCACTAGGAATGTCGATCCCGACGCACTGGCCGTGGCTCGTTCACGCCAGGAAAACAAACCGGGTTATGCGCGTAAATTGTTTGAAATGTTAACGGCGAAGAAGGCTCGCCGCGACAAAGGAGCCTAAATTATGTGTGGTATTGTTGGCGTACTGGGACAGCACGAAGCCGCCCCGATTCTGGTCGAGGCGCTGAAGCGGCTGGAATATCGCGGTTATGACAGTGCGGGGATTGCAACGGTCAACAACGGCGCACTGGGGCGTCGGCGGGCCGTGGGCAAGCTGGTCAACCTAAGCGATCTGCTGGTGCACGACCCCTTGCCCGGAAAATCGGGTATCGGCCACACCCGCTGGGCCACGCATGGCGCGCCTTCGGTCACCAACGCCCACCCGCACAGGGCGGGCCCGGTGGCCGTTGTCCATAACGGCATCGTCGAAAACTACCGCGAATTGCGTGCTGAGCTGGCAGAAAACGGGATCGATTTCCAGACTGAAACCGATACTGAAACCGTCGCCCTGATGACCGAACACTACATGAAAACCGGTCTGAACGCGGTTCAAGCCGCCTTTAAAACGATCGACCGGCTGGAAGGTGCCTTTGCCCTGGCATTCCTGTTCGACGGAGAGGATGACCTGATCATTGCCGCCCGCAAAGGCTCTCCGCTGGCGATTGGTCATGGCGATGGCGAGATGTTCGTTGGCTCGGACGCCATTGCGCTGGCCCCGCTGACAGACAGGATCACATATCTCGAGGAAGGCGACCGCGCCGTCCTGACCCGCACGTCGCTGGAAATCCGCAATGAAAAGGGTGACCTAGCCAACCGGGAAACGCGCCGGATCAAACTGGATCACACCCGAACCGACAAGGGCGGACACAAACATTATATGGCAAAGGAAATCGCCGAACAGCCGGTCGTGGTGGCCGAGGCGATCCGGTCCTATCTGCCGACCGGTGGCGACCGGGTCGTGTTGCCCGATGCGGATCTGGATTTCACGAAACTGGATCGGTTGACCATGGTGGCCTGCGGCACAGCCTTCTATGCCTGCCTGACCGCAAAATACTGGTTCGAACAACTGGCCAAAATGCCGGTCGAAGTCGATATCGCCAGCGAGTTCCGCTACCGCGAGCCACCGATCACTGATCGCACACTGGCCCTGTTCGTCAGTCAGTCAGGCGAAACGGCCGACACATTGGCCGCGCTGCGCTATTGCGAGGGCAAGGCGGACAAGATCGTTTCGGTCGTCAATGTCCCCGAAAGCTCGATTGCCCGCGAAAGTGACATCGCCCTGCCGATCCACGCCGGCGTGGAAATCGGCGTGGCATCGACGAAGGCGTTCACGTGTCAGTTGAGCGTGTTGCTGATGCTTGCGCTCAAGGCTGCCGCCGACCGGCGCACGCTTAGCGACGAAGAACTGGCCGATCACGCCGCAGCTCTGCGCGGTCTGCCCACAATCCTGAACGCGGCGCTGGATCAAAGCCACGCCATCCGCAAATCCGCCCAGCGCCTGTCCGAGGCGCGCGATGTGTTGTTTCTGGGCCGGGGGCTGATGTATCCACTGGCCATGGAGGGGGCGCTGAAGCTCAAGGAAATCAGCTATATCCATGCGGAAGGTTATGCCTCGGGTGAATTGAAACACGGGCCCATCGCCCTGATCGACAAGCATATGCCGGTGGTTGTCATGGCCCCGCGCGACGCCGTTTTCGACAAGACGGTTTCGAACATGCAGGAGGTCATGGCACGCAAGGGCAAGGTCATTCTCATCTCGGACGATGACGGCATTACCGACGCGGAAGACGGCGTCTGGAACACGATCCGCATGCCGCATGTCCATACAAGCCTGGCGCCAATCCTGTATTCGGTGCCGGCCCAGTTGCTGGCCTATCACACCGCTGTCGCAAAGGGCACTGATGTGGATCAGCCGCGCAACCTGGCCAAATCCGTAACGGTGGAGTGAACCATGTCCAAACAATTCCCGGAACTGGACGCCGCCCAACGCAAGTTCATCGAAGACCAGCACATGTTCTTTGTCGGCACCGCAGGGCCTGAAGGTCGCGTCAATATCTCGCCCAAGGGCATGGATTCCTTACGTGTTCTTGGGCCCAACCGGATCGTTTGGATGAACCTGACCGGAAGTGGCAACGAAACCGCCGGTCATTTGCTGCAGACCAACCGCATGACGCTGATGTGGTGTTCCTTCACCACGCGCCCTCTGATCCTGCGCACCTATGGCACTGCACATACCCTGCATGTCGGCGACGATGGCTGGGACGAACTGGCCGCCCGGTTCCCCAATCATCGCAGCGCGCGGCAGATCTATGACCTCAGCCTCGACATGGTGCAGACATCCTGTGGCTACGCGGTTCCGTTCATGGAATTCCAATCGGACCGCGACACGATGCAAAAGTGGGTCGACGGAAAATCCGACGAAGACATCCGTGCCTATTGGGTCGACAAGAACCACTCCACGATTGACGGCCACCTCACTCGTGCCTTGGAAAAGGGCGGCGATGCCGGATAGCTATCTCAACCAGATCAAGGCTCATGCCGACCCCGAGCGCGCCGATCAGATGGCGGCCTATCACAAGGTCGAGCGTCCTTACCTGGGGGTCGCCAATCCGGTTTTGAACGACCTCACCAAGTCGTGGCGGCAAGAGCTGGATGTTTCTGCTCGCGTAGAAGTGGCGGACGCTCTGTGGCAGAGCAACATTCACGAGGCTCGTCTTGCTGCTGCCAAGCTGCTGACGCAGGCCCGTATCCGGCCAGATCAGGCGGTCTGGGAACTGCTGCACAGCTGGTTGCCGGATTTTGACGCCTGGGCGGTGGCCGATCACGCCTGCATGGCAATGCAAAAGCGCCTTACAGCAGATCCCGAACGGCTGGATCAGGTGGAGCTCTGGACCGCCTCAGACCACATGTGGACCCGCAGGGCTGCGCTGGTCGCCACCCTGCCCTGGACCAAGCAGAACCACCCCAAACCCGACGATCTGCAGCGCCGCGACCGTATTCTGGGTTGGGCTGCGGGTTATGTTCCCGATCGTGACTGGTTCATTCAGAAATCTGTCGCCTGGTGGCTGCGCGAACTGTCCAAACACGATCCGTCCCGCGTCATTGCATTTCTGTCCGCGCATGGCAGCCAGATGAAGCCCTTTGCCCGCCGCGAGGCCGGCAAATACCTGAAAGATCAGTTGGAATAAACCTCGAGCTCGACCAGAGCGTCGAGCGGCAACAAAAGTGCCCGCATTGCATCCAGCGACAGGCGGCTGCCCCCGCTTTCAGGTCCCGGCGCCGGTACCAGCGCAATATAGGCCTGCGCCCCCGTACTTGGGACCAGAACGCGCCCCGTAAACTCGGTCTCGACCAGAGGGGTTTCCATCCAGCGTCCCGGCGTCGTGGGATCACCCAGCGCGGCGACGGTCGTTCTGGCGCCGATCCAACCAGCCGCAGTGGCGGCAACAGGTTCCGGTTCGATCGCTTCCCCGGCAGTCGCAGCATCCGGTTCGGCAACACCATCGCCACCGCCAAAGACCCGGTCCGTCGTTGACCGAACCGCGTCACATCCCGCCAGCAAAGCGCAAAACACCAAAACCGCATATCTCATGGCCACAACCTATCGACCTGTGCCCATCTATGCCAGCGCAAAGGAAACTTCACCCTTGTCGTGGGCAGGCCGCAGCTTTACCTATGTCGCATGACAGCTCCACTTATCGACCCGTTTGCGCGCGCCATCACCTATCTCCGTGTTTCCGTCACGGATCGCTGCGATTTCCGCTGCGTCTATTGCATGTCCGAAAACATGACGTTCCTGCCCAAAAAGGACCTGCTGACTCTCGAGGAGCTGGATCGCATGTGTTCGACATTTGTCCGGCTGGGCGTCGAAAAGCTGCGCATAACCGGCGGGGAACCACTGGTGCGCCGTAACATCATGAGCTTTTTCAACGCCATGACCCGGCATCTGGACAGCGGCGCGCTGAAAGAGCTGACGCTGACAACCAACGGATCACAGCTAAACCGTTTTTCCGAGGATCTGTATGCCGCAGGTGTGCGCAGGATCAACGTGTCGCTGGATACGCTGGATGACGACAAATTCGCGCGCATCACCCGGTGGGGCCGCCTGAAACAGGTGCTGAACGGCATTGATGCCGCACAAAAAGCCGGATTGCGGATCAAGATCAATGCTGTGGCTCTGAAAGGCTTCAACGAGGAAGAACTGCCGCGCATCACGCAATGGTGCGCTGAGCGTGACATGGACCTGACCTGGATCGAAGTAATGCCGATGGGCGACATCGGCAACGAAGATCGTCTGGATCAGTACTGGTCACTCAAGGATGTACGGGCCGAATATGAAAACCACTACCGGGTCACCGATCTGGCCGAGCGGACCGGCGGCCCTGCGCGCTATGTCCGGCTCGAGGAAACGGGGCAGAAGATCGGCTTCATCACGCCGCTCAGCCACAATTTCTGCGAAAGCTGCAACCGCGTGCGGCTGACCTGCACGGGCGAGCTGTACATGTGCCTGGGCCAGGAAGACATGGCCGATCTGCGCGATCCGCTGCGGGATCATCCGGATACGGAACAACCGCTCGAAGACGCGATCCGCGCTGCGATCAACCTCAAACCCAAGGGGCATGATTTCGACTATTCCCGTCAGGCGGTAGATGGCCGGATGAGCCGCCATATGAGCCACACAGGCGGCTGACATGCCGCGCCGGAACGGCCAGACACTGCTTTATCGATTGTATTGCGGCCTGACCTCAATTGCCGCACCGCTTGTCTGGCGTACCGTGCGCAACAAGCTGCAGGCTGCAGGGGTTCCCCAGGCACGGCAACAGGAACGCCTCGGCCACGCAAGCCAGCCCCGTCCAGATGGCCGCCTGGTCTGGTTTCACGCCGCCAGCGTCGGAGAAAGCCTGTCCGTTCTCAGCCTGATCAATCGGCTTGCGGAAAAGCTGCCAGATGCGCATTTCCTTATCACATCCGGCACTCCGACCTCGGCGGCCCTTATCGAAAAGCGCCTTCCGCCCAGAACGCGCCACCAGTACCCGCCGCTGGACACCGGCGGCCCCGTCGGACGGTTTCTCGCCCATTGGAAGCCCGATGCCGGGATCTTCGTCGAAAGCGAAATCTGGCCGCACCTGATTGTCGAGGCCTCGCACCTGGGAATGCCGCTTGCCCTGCTCAATGCCCGACTGTCGGATAAATCGGTCGCTGGCTGGAAAAAGCGTCCGCGAACAGCACGGTTCATCCTTGAACAGTTTCGCTTGTTTTTGACTCAGAACGACAAGGCGGCGGCCAACCTGCTGGCCATGGGGGCCCAAGCTGACCGGGTCAAGCCCGGGACCAACCTCAAGTCGATGTCCGACCCCCTGCCCGTGAACAAGGAAACGCTGACCAGCATCCGCAGCCAGATTGCCGGGCGGCCGGTCTGGATCGCCAGTTCCACCCACGCCGGAGAAGAGGAAATCGTGCTGGCGGCCCACGCGCAATTGCTGGAAAGCTGGCCCGACCTGCTACTCCTGCTGATCCCCCGCCATCCTGAACGGCGCGAAGATGTCGGTACATTGATCCAGCAGGCCGGCCTTTCCATGTCGCTGCGCTCTGCCGACATGCCAATCACGGCAGACACGCAGGTCTACGTCGCCGATACCCTCGGCGAAACTGGAACCTGGTATGCCTTGTGTCCGATCGTATTTTTGGGCGGCTCGCTCAAGGAAATCGGCGGTCACAATCCGTTTGAACCGGCACAGGCCGGCGCGGCCGTCATTACCGGGCCGGGGTATTTCAACTTTGCCGAAACATTTGCGCCTCTGATCGAAAGTGGCGGCACAATCGAGGTGCGGACAGCACAAGACCTTGCCACCGCCGTCGCCACTTGGCTGAGCGACAAAGTGGCATTAGCGGAAGCCCAAAGCGCCGTGAAAACCTGCGTGAACACTCAAAAATCGGCGCTGGACGACGTCACAGATACACTCTGCACGCATCTTTCTCTCACGTGATCGCCCGTGGGGTCCACGCTTCATCTGGCTAAAAATATCCCGGGGGAGGCGCGCCATAGGCGCGACGGGGGCAGTGCCCCCATCGCCTTTGCCGTCAGGCGGCCGGCATCCTTTGCTCGACAATCTCGGCCCACCAACTGCATCCTGCCGGAATGGCCTCATCATTGAAGTTGTATTGCGGGTGATGCACCATCGCCGTGTCGCCGTTGCCAACCAGAATATAAGCGCCCGGACGTTCTTCCAGCATAAAGGCAAAATCCTCGCCGCCCATGACCAGAGGTGCCTCCTCGCAAGCGCCTGAGACTGAACGCGCCACGTCCGCCGCAAAATCGGTCTGCTCGTCGCTGTTCACCATAACCGGATAGCCCCGGATATAGGTCACATCAGCGTTCCCACCGTAAGTCGCGGCAACGCCGTTGCAGATTTCGTTGATCCGGCGCTCAGCCAGATCCCGCATAGCATTGCTCATGGTGCGCACGGTTCCCTTGATCTGAACCGTCTGAGGGATCACGTTGAAAGCCTTGGAGGAGGTTTCGAACGAGGTTACGGATACCACAATCTGATCGACCGGATCGGCATTACGCGAAGCGATGGTCTGCAACGCCAAAACTGCATTGGCGGCCAGGACGGTCGTATCAACAGTTTCATGTGGTTTGGCCGCGTGGCCGCCAAGGCCTTCGAACGTGATGTCGAACTGGTCAGTAGCTGCAAAGAACGCACCCGGACGGATCGCAAACGACCCTACGGGCTTACCAGGCCAGTTGTGCATTCCATAGACTTCCTGAATATTCCAGCGATCCATCATGCCATCTTCGCACATCTCGCGCCCGCCGCCGCCGCCTTCTTCGGCAGGTTGGAAGATGACCACAACCGTTCCATCGAAATTGCGGGTTTCAGCCAGATATTTTGCGGCCCCCAACAACATCGCCGTATGCCCGTCATGGCCACAGGCATGCATGGCACCCGGAGTTTTCGATGCATAGTCCAGCCCGGTCGCCTCATGGATCGGTAGCGCATCCATATCCGCCCGAAGTCCAATGACCTTGCCTTTGGTATCCGACTTGCCCTTGATCACGCCAACAACGCCGGTTCGCCCGATGCCGGTTACAATCTCGTCACAGCCGAATTCCTTCAGCTTGTCGGCGACCACCGCGCTGGTGCGATGCGTTTCGAACAGTATTTCCGGATTTTCATGAAGATCCCGTCGCCAAGCGGTGATTTCTTCCTGCATCTCGGCAAGGCGGTTCTTGATAGGCATGTCATTCTCCCCTGTGTGTCATGCGACGGGCATTCGTCGTTCCACCACTTCCGCGTACCAACTGCAGCCTGCGGGTATGGCTTCGTCATCAAAGTTATATTCAGGATGGTGGCACATGGCGGTGTCCCCATTGCCAACAAAGATGTAGGCGCCCGGCCGTTCTTCAAGCATGTAGGCGAAATCTTCCGACGGCATGATCGGATCGACGCTATCATTCACCTTGCCGGCAACAGCCGCCGCAGCTTCGGCCGCATAGCCTGTTTCCGCATCGGTATTGACAGTCGCCGGGTACCCCGGCGTCCAGATCACATTTGCCGTTGCACCAAAGGCCGAGGCCGTGTCCTCGGCGATCCGGCGCACCCGCTCTTCCGCGATTGCGCGATACTCGGGATCCAGCGTTCGCACCGTGCCTTGCAACCGCACCGTATGCGCGATCACGTTTGATGCGACACTATCAGTCACGAAGGTGCCAACCGTCAGCACCACACGCTTGATCGGATCGACGGTGCGCGACACAACCGACTGCAAAGCCACGACAATATGAGATGCGACAAGTGTTGTGTCCACCGCATCATGCGGCGCGGCGGCGTGCCCGCCCTTGCCCATCACAACAATCTCGAATTCGTCAGACGAGGCCAGCAAGGCACCGGGTCGAATGGCGAACTCTCCCACCGGAAGGCCAGGCATATTGTGCATGCCGTATACTTCCTGAATGCCCCATCGTTCCATCAGGCCATCCTGACACATCGCCAATCCGCCCGCGCCGCCTTCTTCGGCGGGCTGGAAAATCAGAACAACGGTGCCATCAAAATTCCGGGTCTCAGCCAGATACTGTGCCGCCCCCAGCAGCATCGAGGTATGGCCGTCATGCCCGCAGGCATGCATCTTACCCGGCACGGTCGAGGCATAGTCGAGCCCGGTTGCCTCTTCGATGGGCAGCGCATCCATATCGGCGCGCAGGCCCACCACACGGCCCTTCGTGTCGGTCCGCCCCCGGATCACGCCAACAACGCCTGTTTTGCCGATACCGGGCGTAATCTCATCTACGCCAAACGCTTTCAGGCGCTCTGTTACAAAGGCGGCCGTTTCGTGGACGTCATACATCAATTCTGGATTGGCATGCAGATGGCGGCGCCATTTGGTGATCTCGCCATGCATTTCGGCTAGCCTGTTTTTGACGGGCATTTTCATCCTCCTGTGACAAGAGTTTCAATATCGACCAAGTGGCCACAAATCTCAGGCCCCGAGCTTGTTTACCAGCCGCTCCATAAATCTGTGACCTTCATTGAACTGTGCAATCGTTATGAACTCGTTTGGCTGATGGGCCTGTGCAATATCGCCGGGGCCGCAAATAACCGCTGAATAGCCCGCTTCCTGAAACTGCCCCGCTTCAGTCCCGTAGCTGACAACATGCGAGGCATTGTCCCCCGTCAGGGATCGCACCAAGGCCTCGGCCTCTCCATCGGGCTCAGGCACCAGCGCCGGTACTGCAAAATCCTCGGCCACGTCGATGCGCGCTTCCGAGTGGACCTGCTGCATCCGGGCTTCGATCTGCCGCACCTGCTCCAGATAGTCCGTTCTCCAGTGCGATGCCTGTTCACCGGGCACCACTCGGAAATCCATCATGAACCGGCAGTCCTTGGCAGTGATATTGTGCGCCGTGCCCCCTTCGATCATCCCGACATGGCAGGTGGTCCAGGGCGGGTCGAATATCGCGGCGACATCACTCGGTTCGGCAGCCATATTCTCGGCATTACGATCGTTGGCCCAATCGATCAGCGGCGCCGCCGACATGATCGCGTTGACCCCGGTATGCATGATCGAGCTGTGGACCTCAAACCCGACAACATGTGTATCATACCCGAAGCTGCCTTTGTGGCCCGTGACGGCCTGCATCATCGACGGCTCGCCCACGATCACCGCGGATCCTTTGGGCAGAAACTCCTGCATGGCTTCGATCATCGGCGGGGCTCCGGTGCAGCCAACCTCCTCATCAAAGCTCAGCGCCAGTTGCAGAGGTCGTTTGAGATCCGCGTATTGCGCCTCGACCAATGCCCAGATGGCCAGTGCGTCAAAGCCCTTCATGTCGCAGGTTCCGCGTCCGAAATATTTGCCGTCTCTTTCAACAACAGTGAAAGGGTCGCTGTCCCATGGCTGCCCGTCAACGGGCACGACATCGGTATGGCCGGACAGGACAACCGCCCCTTCCTGCCAGGGGCCAATATGGGCCAGCAGGGCGGCTTTGTGTGGCTGGTTCGGATCGGGCCAGCGATGCGACGTGATGCCGTGGCTGGCCAGGTAGGCTTCGACCCAGTCAACCAGAGGCAAGTTGGTCTCACGGCTCACCGTCGGGAACGAGATCAGGTGCGTCATGATCTCTAGCGGCGTCAGGCGGTGCGGCATGGGGATCAGTAACCGCTATCCGTGGTTAGGACGAAGTGACCCGGCTCGACCTCGCGGTATTCTGAAGGTTCGGGTTTATAGCCGATTGGATGAATTGGCGACGGGATCGGCTTGAAATTCAGATCCTTTTCCGATTTCCGCTGGTTCGGATCGGCAATCGGAACGGCCTTCATCAGCGCCTGAGTATAGGCATGCTGCGGGTTCTCGAACACCCGGGCGCGCGGCCCAAGTTCGACAATGCGGCCCAGATACATGACGCCGACATGGTGGCTGACTCGCTCGACCACGGCCATGTCGTGGCTGATGAACAAATAGCTGAGGCCAAGTTCCGACTGAAGCTCCATCATCAGGTTCAGAACCTGCGCCTGGACCGATACGTCAAGCGCCGATACCGCCTCGTCCGCGACGATCAGCTTGGGGTTCAGCGCCAGCGCTCGGGCAATCGCGATCCGCTGCCGCTGACCACCCGACATCTCGTGCGGGAAACGGCGCATGAAACTGCGCGGCAACTGTACCTTGTCGAACAGTTGCGCCACACGGTCCTGCAACTCCGAGCCTGACGCGACACCGTAGTTGCGCATCGGTTCGGCCACCTGATCGATCAGCTGCATCTGCGGATTGAGCGAGGCGAACGGGTCCTGAAATATCATCTGCATATCCAGCCGCGCTTTGCGCAGACCCGCAGAATCCAGTTTCATGATATCAAGGCCATCCAGATTGACCTCACCTGCCATCGGCTCGACCAGCCGCAGGATCGACCGACCCGCCGAAGATTTGCCGCACCCTGATTCGCCCACAAGGCTCAGCGTCTGGCCCTTGTTCAGGGTGAACGAAACGTCTTCGACCGCGTGCACATTGGAAATCGTGCGACGCAGCAGCCCCCCCTTGACGGGGAACCGGGTGGTCAGGTTCTTGACGGACAGCAGAACTTCTTCAGTGCCGGGGATTGGCGCGATGTTCTGCCCTTCGACACCCAGCAGCTTCATCGGTTCAGGGGCCGATTTTCCCTGCATTTCGCCCAGTTTCGGAACAGCGGCCAGCAGCGCCTTGGTGTAATCGTGCTGCGGATTCTCGAAGATTTCCTTGACCGTGCCCTCTTCGACCTTGTTGCCGCGGAACATGACCACGACGCGGTCGGCCATCTGCGCCACAACCGCCATGTCATGCGTGATGAACATCACCGCCGTGCCGGTTTCCCGCTTGAGCCGGTCCATCAGTGCGAGGATCTCGGCCTGAATGGTCACGTCCAGCGCTGTGGTGGGTTCATCCGCGATCAGCAGGCGCGGCTCGCAGGCCATGGCCATGGCGATCACCACCCGCTGGCGCATGCCGCCGGACAATTCGTGCGGGTATTGCTTCAGTCGCCGTTCGGGTTCTGGAATGCGGACCTGACGCAGCAGTTCCAGCGCGCGGTCCTCGGCCTGCGACTTGGACAGGTTCTTGTGGATCCGCAACCCTTCGGTCAACTGCCGGCCGACGGTAAAAACGGGGTTCAGCGCTGTCATCGGCTCCTGAAAGATCATTCCGATCTCGTTGCCGCGAATCTGTTTCATCAGATTCTGATCGGCCCCAGACAGGTCCATTTCGGTCTTGTCGCGCCGGTCAAACAGCAGTTGCCCACCCGCGATCTCACCGCCGCCGAATTCCACCAACCGCATCAGCGACAGAGACGAGACCGATTTCCCCGACCCCGATTCACCAACGATACATACGGTTTCGCCGGGATTGACCGAAAACGAGACATCTTCGACCCCGACCACCGGACCATCCTTGGTCTGAAATTCGACCCTGAGATTCTTGATCTGGGCAATAGGCTGATCCAGCACGCGCACGCTCCCCTTGGCGGCTTGTTATTTTTGAATGCCAAACGCTAAGGCGGCAGGAAGGGAAAAGTCAAACGCATTGCAGGTTTTCCTTAAGGCAAGGCTTGCAATTTTCCAAAACTCTGTTTCGATACGCCGCGTAACCGTTTTTGGGAGATGGCGGAATTCGCGAAGCGTGGCTTGCATACATGTTTCTTTTCAGCGCCTTACAATCCCACACGGCAACGCCAAACCCGCAGGCCTTGCGGAGATAATCGAGACACGAATGTGTCCAACATGGAGTGTATGATGAAAATCAAAACCCTTTTGCTTGGTGCGATTGCAAGCACAGCGATGGCCCCGATGGCCTTTGCCGAGCGCGGATCGGACGGCAATGTCAGCATCATTTACTGGCAGGCACCGTCGATCCTGAACCCGTTCCTTTCGGGTGGCACCAAGGATGTGGAGTCGGCCTCGCTGGTGATCGAACCGCTCGCCCGCTACGACCAGGACGGCAACATGGTGCCTTATCTGGCATCGGAAATTCCAACCGTTGAAAACGGCGGTGTCAGCGAAGATCTGACCTCGATCACCTGGAAAATCGCACCGGGAATCACCTGGTCGGATGGTAGTCCGTTCACTTCTGCGGACGTGAAATTCACCGCTGACTACTGCATGCACCCCGAAGGTGGCTGCGCGCAGGTGACCAAATTCGAAGGCGTCACATCGGTCGAAGCCGTGGACGACCTGACCGTAAAGGTCACGTTCGATGCACCGACCCCGTTCCCTTATGGTCCGTTTGTCGGCGGCGAAAGCCCGATCATTCAGGCCGCACAGTTTGCCGACTGCCTGGGCGCGAAAGCCCCCGAATGCACCGAGCAGAACTTTAACCCGATCGGCACCGGCCCGTTTGTCGTCACCGAGTTCAAGCCGAACGACGTGATCACCATGAAGGCCAACGACAACTACCGTGATCCGGCAAAACCTGCCTTTGCGACGCTGACCTTCAAAGGTGGCGGTGACGCAACTGCGGCGGGCCGCGCGGTGATGGAAACCGGCGAGTTTGACTATGCCTGGAACCTGCAGCTGGCACCCGAGGTGATCCAGCAGATGCAGGAAGGCGGCAAGGGCACTCCGGTCGCAGGCTTCGGCCCGCTGGTCGAGCGCATCATGCTGAACCAGACCAACCCGTCGCCCGATCTGCCGGAAGGCGAGCGTTCGACTGCTGCGCATCCGCACCCGTTCCTGCAGGATCCTGCGGTTTACAAGGCGATGTCTCTGGCAATCGACCGTCCGCTGCTGGTGGAAATCGGCTATGGTCAGGCCGGTCAGGTCACCTGTAACTGGGTTCCGGCCCCGGCTGCCGTGAATTCGGACACCTTTTCCTGTGACACGCAGGACATCGAAGGTGCGAAGAAGCTGCTGGATGACGCGGGTATCGTAGACTCTGATGGCGACGGCGTGCGTGAAAAAGACGGCGTTCCGCTGAAGATCGTCTACCAGACCTCGACCAACGCCGTCCGTCAGGACTTCCAGGCGCTGATCAAGGAATGGTGGAGCCAGATCGGTATCGAAACTGAGCTGCGCAACATCAACGCGTCGGTCTTCTTCGGCGGTGACCCGGGTTCGCCCGACACCTTCCAGAAGTTCTATGCGGACGTTGAAATGTACGCCAACACCTTCAACGGCACCGACCCTCAGTCCTATCTGGGCAACGGCCTGTGCGACAAGGCACCCAAGCCGGAATCGCAGTGGCAGGGCGAAAACATAAGCCGCTTCTGCAACGAAGAATTCGACAAGCTGCATGGTCAGCTGGCCGAAACCGCCGGTGCGGAAGAGCGTGCAAAAATCGCCCGTCGTCTGAACGACATCATGGTTGAAAACGGCGGTATGATCCCGCTGGTGCACCGTGGCCGTCTGTCGGCACACGCAAACACCCTGGGTGGCGTGATCCTGAATGTTTGGGACAGCGAGCTGTGGAACGCAGCGGACTGGTACCGCAAGACCGGATCCTAAACTTCAAGTTGCAAAGCTGCGCCCCGATCTGTATCGGGGCGCGGTCATTTGCACACCACTCCAACAAGAAGACGCACAATAAAGGCGCCTTTTGATGCTCAACTTCACCATCAGACGACTGATTCTGGCCGTTCCGACGCTCCTGTTCATCAGTCTCGTCATCTTCCTGCTGCTTGAACTCGCACCCGGCGATCCCATGGCGCAGGTTCCGCTTACCGTCCCTCCCGAAGTCAAAGAGAAGATGCGCGAGGCGCTTGGCCTCGGGCAGCCGATGCATATCCGGTTCTGGAAATGGATCGTGCAGTTCTTCTGGATTGAACCGCAGGTGCTGATCGACTCGATGTTCGGCACGACCTTCTCCGAAGGCGATCTGCGTGTGATTTCGTGGCAGACCCGCTCGCCCGTCATGGACATCGTCGTTCAGCGTATCCCGCAGACCCTGTGGGTCGTCGGCACCGCCTATGTGGTCGCCATCCTGATCGCGCTGCCCATCGGCATCTATTCCGCGTACCGCCAGTATTCCTGGTTCGATCAGATGGGCACATTCGTGTCGATGGTCGGCTTCTCGGTCCCGCCCTTCTTCTCGGGCGTGCTGGTGATCGTGATCTTCTCAGTCCAACTTGGCTGGTTCCCGTCAATCTATGACACAACACATGTGGTCGATAGCTGGGACAGTTTTGTCGTGCAGCTGAAGCAGATGATCATGCCTGTCATGGTTCTGGCGCTTCAGATCACCGCACAACTCAGCCGGTTCATGCGCGCCTCGATGCTGGATAACCTCAACCAGGACTACGTCCGCACCGCCCGCGCCAAGGGCCTCAGCGAATACACCGTCGTGATGGTCCACGTGCTGCGCAACTCGATGATTCCGGTTGTCACCGTGATTGCTCTGGGCATTCCGGCCATCTTCGGCGGTGCCATCATTACCGAGCAGGTCTTCAAGGTGAACGGCATCGGCCAATTGCTGATTGGGGCCATTCAGGCCAATGACCTGCCGATGGTGCAGACCCTGACCTTCATCTTCGCCGTCCTGATCGTGCTGTTCAACCTGATCGCAGACGTCCTGTATGGCATTCTGGACCCGAGGATTCGCTATGACTGATCATGATCGCACGGATTCTCTGGTTCCGGACGAAGGGCTTGCCCCGGCCTCGACCGCTCTGCCAACGGCAGACGTGCTGGAGGAACTGGCCACCCCGCCCCGCAGCCAGTGGCGCGATGTCTGGGATCAATTCAAGACCCACAAGGGCGCGATGATCGGGGCCATCCTGTTTATCTTCATCGTGGCCGGCGTCTACATTGGTCCTTATCTGTGGAGCATCGACCCGACACAGATCGACATCCGGTCCCGCAATCAGGGGCCAAGCTGGTCGCATCCGTTTGGAACAGACCAGTTGGGCCGAGACATTCTGGCCCGTATGATGTCAGGCGGGCAAACCTCGGTCTCCGTGGGCATCACCGCGATGTTGCTGGCGTTGTTCCTGGGATCTTTCATCGGCGTTCTGGCCGGGTTCTTCAAACGGCTGGACGGGCCGTTGATGCGCCTGACCGATCTGTTCCTGGCCCTGCCCCTGCTGCCATTGCTTCTAGTCATGATGCTGCTGTTCCGCGAACCGCTGTCGGCGGCATTCGGGCTGGAGCGCGGGATCTTCATCCTGATCGTCGCCGCAATCGGCGTCACATCATGGATGCCGACGGCGCGGATCGTGCGCGGAGATGTTCTGGCGATCAAGGAGCGGGAGTTCGTTCTGGCCGCGCGCTCGATCGGGACAAGCAACGGACAGATCATCACGCGGCACATCCTGCCCAATGTGCTGTCCCCGATCATGGTCTCCGCCACGCTGGGCATCGCCACCGCGATCATCACCGAAAGCGCACTGTCCTTCCTGGGCCTGGGCTTTCCGCCGGACTTCCCGACCTGGGGCCGGTTGCTGTTTGACGGTGTCGACTATCTGCAGCAATACCCCGAACGCGTGTTCTGGCCCGGTCTTGCGATCTCGCTGACGGTGCTAAGCGTCAACTATCTGGGTGACGGTCTGCGCGACGCTCTGGACCCGCGTATTCGCGGACGTTGAACCAAGTCAGCCGGCGCGTTTCAGCGCGCCGGCCAACACGACGATCAGTACCGCCAGCGGTATCAGCACCGAAAACGCCATTCTCAGGCCAAACAATTCGGCCAGAAACCCGATCAATGGCGGCCCGATCAGCAACCCGCCATATCCAAGCGTTGCAACACTGGCAATTGCCTGTCCGGGGGGCACCAGCGGGTCATTCGCGGCGCGACTGAATGCCAGAGGCATGATGACGGCATAACCGATCCCCATCAAAGCAAAGCCGAACAAAGCCAGCGAGGTCGCCGCAGCGGATATCACGCAAAACACCCCGATGGCCGCACAGACACCGCCGAACCTTGCGATACTGACCGGCCCGAACCGGGCTATGAACACCCCACCCGCCAGTCTGAGCGCAACCATGGCAACCGAAAACACCGCATAACCCAACGCTGCAACACCTTCGGTCGCTTCCGTGACATCGCGCAGGTAGACCGCGCTCCAGTCCGCGACCGCTCCCTCGCCCAACGCACCACACAGGGCCGTAATTCCAACAAGAACCAAAGCACCGGACGGCCATGCAAAAACGGCGCCGCCCTCGCTCTCTGACAGTTTTGACGTCCAGCGCACCCATGACAGGGCAAGCGCAAACCCTACGACAATCCCACCCGCCAGCAGGAAATGAGTGATCACGGTCAGCCCCATCTGGACCGCCACGTAACCGCTGAGCGCCCCCAGCCCGGCCCCAAGGCTCCACATTGCGTGAAACGAGGACATGACGGGTTTATCGTAAGCCTGTTCTACCTCGGCCGCCCAGGCGTTCATCGCCACGTCCATCGACCCGTGGAATGCCCCAAAGATGAACAGAAAAACAGCCAGCGCCCAGAACCCGCCTGCCAACGCCAGAAGGATCAGCGAAAGCGTGTAGAGAACGGCAATCACACGCGTGATGACGACGGCTCCGAAGCGGTCGGTCAGACGCCCCGTCACTGGAAATGAACACACTGCCCCTGCCGCCATGAACAGCAAGCCGTAACCCAACGCCTCGTGCGTCAGTTCCAGCCTGTCACGCACCGCGGGGATGCGCGATGCCCAGATGCCGAACAAGGCACCGTTCAGGATGAACATGGCCGCGACAGCGCGCCATGCGACCACTATTCCGATCACGAAAAACCCCTCTTGCCGGACAAACCTGCCGGCCCCGTTCTACAGGCCTGTTGGATTTTGGCAAACGTGATCTAGGACAGCCGCTTGCGGATATGGCGAACACCCACCCAAACGCCCGCGACAACCGGCAATGTCACGGCAGCCGTCAGCATTCCCTTGCTGATGCCCGCGCTCGTCAGCGGATACAAAAGATAGCTGACCAAAGACACCGCATAATAGCTGATTGCAACAACCGACAAGCCTTCTACCGTGTGCTGAAGTCGCAACGCCAGATCTGCGCGACGATCCATGCTTTCCAGCAGCGCCTGGTTCTGAGCACTTCGTTCCACATCCACCCGCGTCCGCAGCAGGTCGCCGGCGCGGATAGCCCGGTCCGACAAGGCTTGCAGGCGGCGCTCGGCCGACTTCACGGTGCGCATTGCCGGGTCATAGCGGCGCATCATGAAATCGGCAAAAGACTGGCCGCCCTCGAACCGCTCCTCGCGCAGGATTTCGATCCGCTGGTTGACAATGGCTTCATAGGCGCCCGACGCTCCAAAGCGAAAAGAGGATTGGGCCGACAGGGTTTCCAGTTCGATCGACGTGGACAGCAGTTGCGGCAATAATTCATCCGGCTTGGACGAACTGACAGTCATCTGCCTCATCAACTCCGTCAGCTTCCCGTCCAGTTCGCCTATGCGCGGCATCAGCTGTTTCACGCGCGCAAAGCCCAGCATGGACATTGCCTTATAGGTCTCGATTTCACACAGACGCTGAATGATACGGCCAGTCCGGCGCTGATTGGTGCCGTCACGGACAAAAACGGCAAAGCGCATATGCCCAGCCGGGTCGATGCGAAAATCGCTGGCGCAAATGGCGGCGTCGTCCAAAACGCGGGCCACCGCCAGGCTTTCCGGTTCGAACCAATCCGCAAGCATCGGCTTCACGGTGTCATCATCCTTGCATTCCACCACCCGCAGCATCGCCGAAGTTACGCGCTGACCGGGGCTTGCCATCAGCCAGTCGGGCGGAAAAATTTCGAAGTCCGCCGGATTGAACGGGCGGTCACTGACATTCTGCGCAATGGCCGTATACGTGACGAATTCAGCGTGCTGCTCCCATTTGAGCCAGTGACGCCCGATCTGTCCGGCATAATGCGTGGCCCCGGGCTGCGGATGCGGTGCTCCGTGGCGGTTCAGCAGATCCGTCAAATGCGCAACATCTTCATCACGATCCCGCGCTACCGCCGCAACGGGCTTCTTGATGGCCAGAAACACCACCGTACAGGGCGTTTTCGCCACCGGAAACGGGCGCGCGTGCAATTCATTGGCCAGCGCATAGCGCAGCGGATGATCCTGGATGGGCGTCATTCTTAGCTCCCTGACTCCGGGCCACTATACCCCGCATTCAAAATACATCAATTATTGTTTTATTTCATATAGTTACGTGAATACCACCGCATACAGTGGAGCTATCCTATTGATTTGGCTGCCAGAGCTCGATCGGATTGCCTTCAGGGTCGCAAATACGAGCGAACTTCCCGACCTCACTGTCCCACTCATCGCGGGTTTCGACCTGGATGCCTGCTGCCTCAAGCTGCGCGATTAACGCTGCCAGATCATCGACGCGGAAGTTGATCATCCACTGTTGCTCTGACCGGCCGAAATATTCGGTCTCCTGGTCGAAAGGCGCAAACACCGTGTACCCCTCGCGCTGTTTCCAGGGGACAGGATCGTAGTGATTGACCCCAAGATGTGTCTCGTACCACGCGGACAACGCTTTCGGATTACGCGCGCGGAAAAACACACCGCCGATGCCGTTCACCTTTTCCATCAACGCCCTCCTGTCAACAACCTGTCCTACCCAGCCTAGCACGCCCCGCTTGCTTCATCTGGCCAAAAATATCCTGGAGGTCAGGAGGCAAAGCCTCCTGCATATCAAAAAAAGAAAAGGGCGCCGTCTGGCGCCCTTTGCAATATTGTTCAGCCTGCCGATCAGTCGATCATGGGCAGCAGCTTGTCCAGGCTCGCCTTGGCGTCGCCATAGAACATGCGGGTGTTTTCCTTGAAGAACAGCGGGTTTTCGATGCCCGAATAGCCAGTACCCTGACCACGCTTGGACACGAACACCTGCTTGGCCTTCCAGCATTCCAGAACCGGCATGCCGGCAATGGGGCTGTTGGGGTCTTCCTGCGCCGCAGGGTTCACGATGTCATTCGAACCGATCACGATGGCCACATCCGTGTCCGGGAAGTCATCGTTGATCTCGTCCATTTCCAGAACGATGTCATACGGCACCTTCGCTTCGGCCAACAGAACGTTCATATGGCCCGGCAGACGACCGGCTACGGGGTGGATCGCAAAACGCACCTCTTTGCCCTTGGCGCGCAGCTTGCGGACCAGTTCAGAAACGGACTGCTGCGCCTGCGCGACGGCCATACCGTAGCCCGGGATGATGATCACGCTGTCAGCGTCGTTCAGCGCGGCCGCAACTCCATCTGCGTCGATCGCCACCTGCTCGCCCTCGACCGCCATCTGCTCGCCCTGCGGGCCACCGAAGCCGCCCAGGATCACGCTGACAAAGTGACGGTTCATCGCCTTACACATGATGTAGGACAGGATCGCACCGGACGAGCCCACCAGCGCGCCGACCACGATCAGCAGGTCGTTGCCCAGCGAGAAGCCGATCGCCGCAGCGGCCCAGCCCGAGTAGCTGTTCAGCATCGACACAACCACCGGCATGTCGGCGCCTCCGATGCCCATGATCAGGTGGTAACCAATGAACAGCGCCGCCAGCGTCATCAGGATCAGCGGGAACAGGCCACCCGACGAGGTGTACCAGATCAGGCAGATCAGCGAGAGACCGGCAGCCGCCGCGTTCAGCGCATGACCGCCGGGCAGTTTAGTTGCGGCGCTCGTCACCTTACCCGCCAGCTTGCCATAGGCGACAACCGAACCGGTAAAGGTAATCGCACCGATGAAGATGCCGAGGTACAATTCGACATGCAGGATTGCCAGTTCCGCCGCGGTCTTCTTGGCGATCAGCTTAGCAAATGCGCCCAGATCGGAAAGATCCGCCTGAGACGCACTGTCGGCAATCGCCATGACCTGCGCCACGTTACCGATTTCGAAATGAGCGTTGAAGCCGACGAACACAGCCGCAAGACCCACCAGCGAGTGCATAGCTGCGACAAGCTGCGGCATCTCGGTCATCTGCACGCGCTGCGCCACGTATTGGCCGATGAAACCGCCACCGGCGATCAGCAGCAGCGACAGCAGCCACAGTCCCGAACCGGGACCAACCAGCGTGGCGAAGACCGCCAGCGCCATACCGACGATGCCATACCAGACCGCGCGCTTGGCGCTTTCCTGGTTCGACAGACCGCCGAGCGAAAGGATGAACAAAACAGCCGCAACAACATAGGCAGCAGTAGTGAAGCCAAATTCCATGTGCCCGGCCTCCTTAAGATTTCTGGAACATGGCAAGCATGCGCCGGGTTACGAGGAAGCCACCGAAGATGTTGATCCCGGCCATGAAGACGGACAGCGCCGCCAGCAGAATGACCAGGAACGATCCTGATCCGATCTGCATCAAGGCCCCAACGATGATGATCGACGAGATCGCGTTGGTGATCGCCATCAGCGGAGTGTGCAAGCTGTGCGAAACATTCCAGATCACCTGGAAGCCCACAAAGATCGCCAGCACAAAGACGATGAAGTGCTGCATGAAACTGGCCGGAGCGATCAGCCCCACCAGCAACATCAGCGCACCACCAACACCCAGCAGTGTGAACTGCTGCTTGGTCTGCGCCTTGAAGGCCGCAATCTCCTGCGCCTTCTTCTCTTCCGGGGTCAGTTCCTTGACTTCCGGTTTCTTCTGCGCCGCAATCGCCTGCACTTTCGGCGGCGGCGGCGGGAAGGTAATCTCGCCCTCATAGGTCACAGTCGAGCCGCGAATGACGTCATCTTCCATGTCGTGATTGATCTGACCGTCCTTTTCGGGCGTCAGGTCGGTCATCATGTGACGGATGTTGGTCGCATACAAAGACGAGGACTGTGCTGCCATCCGGCTGGGGAAGTCGGTATATCCGATAATGGTCACGCCATTGTCGGTCACGATCTTCTCGTCCGCCACGGTCAGCTTGCAGTTGCCGCCCTTTTCCGCCGCCAGATCGACGATCACCGAGCCGGGCTTCATGCTTTCAACCATGTCCTTGGTCCAAAGCTCGGGCGCTTCGCGGTTCGGGATCAGCGCCGTGGTGATGACGATGTCCATCTCGGGCGCAAGTTCGCGGAACTTGGCCAGCTGCGCGTTGCGGAACTCTTCGGACTGGACCGAGGCATAACCGCCGGTGGCCGCGCCGTCCTGCTGGTCTTCTTCAAAGTCCAGATAGACGAATTCAGCACCCATGGACTCGACCTGCTCGGCCACTTCCGGGCGCACGTCGAACGCATAGGTGATCGCGCCCAGCGAGGTCGAGGTCCCGATGGCCGCCAGACCGGCCACACCGGCGCCAACGATCAGCACCTTTGCAGGCGGCACTTTACCTGCCGCCGTCACCTGACCGGTGAAAAAGCGACCAAAGTTGTTGCCCGCCTCGATCACGGCGCGGTAACCCGCGATATTGGCCATCGACGACAGCGCGTCCATCTTCTGCGCGCGCGAAATACGCGGCACCATTTCCATGGCGATCACGTTTGCGCCCTTGGATTTGGCCAGTTCCATGCCTTCTTCGTTGCCCGCAGGGTTGAAGAACGAGATCAGCGTCTTGCCCTTGGTCAGCCGCTTCAATTCCACATCGGTCGGTTGGCGCACCTTGGCGACGATATCAGCCGCCTTCCAAAGCGCCGCCGCGGTCTTGACCACCTCGACACCCGCAGCCTCATAGGCCGCATCCGAGAACCCGGCAGCGGCACCCGCGCCCTTCTCGATCAGGCACTCATAGCCCAGCTTCTGCAATTGCACGGCAGAGTCCGGCGTCATCGCAACCCGGTTCTCTCCGTCCAGTCTTTCCTTCGGTGTGCCTATTTTCACCGGTGCTATCCCCCTAATTTTGACTCAATCTGAGCAGGTGGTCGGTATTGTTTGATAAGCAAACATGTATCCTGCGCAACATTATTTCGCAAGCGCAGCATTTTTGACGTTGGATCATCGCCGCAACCCACTCATATCCACCGCCGTGTTTCCCGTTCATAACGGGCAAAATCGGCGCGGAATGTCCGGCGCAGGCGGTCTTCTTCCGGCAGGATAAAACGGCGTTCCAGGACCCAGACAAAGACCGGCACCAAAACCAGAGAAAGCACTGCATCAAAACGCAGAATCAGACCGGCCAGGATCAGAACATCCCCCAGATAAATCGGATTGCGGCTGCGCTTGTAGATGCCCGAGCGTACCATCGCGGTCGGTGTTTCGTGCGGAATGACGGTGGTTTTGTGGCGGCGGAATTCGACGATGGCCAACACGGCCAGAAGGATGCCCCCTCCGATCAGGATGCCACTCAAAAGATCGGTCAGGCCGCTTTCCAGCGACAGATCCAACGACAGATGACGTCCCTGCAGCCACGCGAGCACGGCGAATCCCAAAAGCCAGACGGGTGGTACATCAATCCGTTGCACGCACATTTCCTGTGATTGACGACACGCGCGATCATGTCGCTTCTGAACGACGTCCTACCGCTTTCGGGCCAAAATGGCAAAGCTCAGGATGTCGCATCGATGGACAGGCGGTATCCGATCAGATAGGCCCGTGGAAACACTGATCCGAAGCACAATGAGATGAGCACTGAATGACCGATTTTGCCGCAACCAAAGCCATGTTCGACCTGCCCGAGGGCGTGATTTATCTGGATGGCAATTCGCTCGGTCCTTTGCCCAAGGCGGCGGGCGCACGTGTGCAGGACATGATGGCCAACGAATGGGGGCAAATGCTGATCACCGGCTGGAACAAGGCAGGCTGGATGGGAATGCCGACCGGGCTGGGTGATCGTATCGGGCGGCTGATCGGGGCCGAACCCGGCAGCGTTGTGGTCGGCGACACATTGTCGATCAAGGTATATCAGGCCGTGGCGTCCGCGCTGGAGCTGTGCCCCAACCGCAAGGTTGTTCTGTCGGACAACGGAAACTTCCCCTCGGACCTTTACATGGCGGACGGGCTTCTGCGCTCACTCGGACCGGATTATGAATTGCGTGTGGTCGCCCCTGAGGACGTGGCCGCGAACATTACCGAAGACGTTGCCGTTCTGATGCTGACGGAAGTGGACTATCGCTCGGGACGCATGCACGACATGAAGGCGCTGACGGAACAGGCGCATTCGAACGGCACAGTTACGGTCTGGGACCTGGCCCATTCTGCGGGCGCAATTCCCGTTGACCTGTCGGGCTGCAACGCAGATTTTGCAGTGGGCTGCACATACAAATACCTCAACGGTGGTCCGGGCGCACCTGCCTTTATCTATGTCGCACCACGTCTGGCTGACAGCGTCAGGCCCGCACTGTCCGGCTGGCTGGGTCACGAAGCGCCATTTGCCTTTGATCTGGATTACCGTCCGGGCAGCGGGATCGAAAGAATGCGGGTCGGCACCCCCCCGGTCATTCAGATGAGCGCGCTTGCATTAGCAATGGATGTCTGGGATCTGGCAGAAATGAACGACGTGCGGGCCAAGTCCATCGAACTGACCGAGCTTTTCGTTGCGCGCGTCGAAGCCACCTGCCCTGGTCTGCATCTGGCCAGCCCGCGAGATCCGAACCTGCGCGGCAGTCAGGTCTCATTCCATTTCACCGAGGGCTATGCCGCGATGCAGGCCCTGATCGTGCGCGGCGTGATCGGAGATTTCCGGGCCCCGGACATTATGCGCTTTGGCTTCACGCCGCTCTACATCGATGAACAGGATGTCGAACGCGCGGTCGAAATTCTTGCAGATATCATGCAGAACAGATTGTGGGACGCGCCGGAATACAAAATTCGCCAGCGCGTCACCTGACCTCTAGCCCGGCGCCAAACAGGTCAGCCACCTGGCCTACCTGTTGTTCGTAAACCTCGGCACCCGCTCCGGTCAGTTTCAATCCCTTGAGCGTCGCTGAAATGGTCCGGCCGGTTTCAACGGCGTCGGCGAACAACCGAACGCGCCCAGCTTGTTGTTGGTGTGACAGCCAGTCTGCGTAAAGCCCCGCCAGCATGGCCTCCCCCTCCGAGATGATCTCGGAAGACATGGACTTGGTGTTATCCAGCAGTTCAAGCCCGTGCGGCAGCGCCAGAATGGCTGCCATTCCTTCGGTCTGCGCCCGTATTGCTCGCTTCAACACGTCCGGCACGGAACCGGGCGACGCCAGTGCGGCAGCAACCGCTGCGCTTTTTTCCGCATAGTAGAGTTCGGTCAGCTTTCTGACGATCGCTTCTTTGTTCTTGTAGTGCAGATACACGGCCGGTCGGGACATCCCCGCGCCCCGCGCTATGTCGTCCATTGATGTCTTGCGAAATCCGTACGTTGCAAACGCCTGAAAGGCCGAGTCCAGGATCGCTTTTTGCCGTATATCGCCAACTGCTTCTGTCATGCTCAAATTCGTGACATTTTTTGTTTATTTTGTCAATTGACATCCTGACACTTTTCATCAATTGTGTCAGAAACCGCGACAGCTACGAGAGGTGCGCCATGGCGACCGCCCTTAAGATCAATGGAAAACAGCATCAGATTGACCTGCCCGATGACGTCCCCCTGCTTTGGGTCTTGCGGGATGAGGTCGGCCTGACCGGGACCAAATTCGGCTGTGGCGTGGCAGCCTGCGGGGCCTGCACCGTCCATATTAATGGCGAGGCGGTACGCTCGTGCCAGGTTGCGCTATCGGACGTTTGGGGTGACGTGACCACAATAGAAGGTATCGGCACCCCGGACGCGATGGCCACCATACAGCAGGCCTGGGTCGATCATCAGGTCGCGCAATGCGGTTATTGCCAGTCGGGCCAGATCATGCAGGCCGCTGCGCTGCTGGCGGAAAACCCCGTCCCAAGCGACAGTGATATCAACGAGGCGATGCAGGGCAACCTGTGCCGCTGTGGCACCTATCCCCGCATTCGCGCCGCGATTCACGATGCGGCTTCAAAGATAAACGAGGCGTAAGTCATGGCATCTGTTGGTAAAATCCTCCGCCGCACGTTCCTGATCGGTTCAGCCGCAATTGTCGGCGGCGTGGCGTTCGGCGCCTACTATGTCAGCCGCCCGGTCGCCAATCCGCTCAAACCTGGCAAAGGCGAGGCGGCGCTGAACCCGTTCGTTCTGATCGACCAGAACGGCGTTACCCTCTTTGCACCCCGGGCCGAGATGGGTCAGAGCGTGAAAACCACCTGGGCCGCACTGATCGCGGAAGAACTGGACGTGGATCTGGACCAGATCACCGTCCTGCACGGCCCGGCGGCGCAAGCCTATTACAACACGGCTATGATCGGTGAAGGCTTGCCGAACAAGGGCTACGACATCTCTGATTTCCAGCACAATCTGGGTGAAGCTTTGGGCGGGATCGGCAAAGTGCTCAGCCTGCATGTGACTGGCGGCTCGACCTCGATGAAGGACGGCTTCGAGCGGATGCGGGAAGCCGGCGCCTCGGCCCGCGAAACGCTGAAACAGGCTGCCGCCGACCGTCTGGGCGTGGACCGCAGTGCCCTGAACACGGCCTCGGGCCATGTGATTGCCCCGAATGGCGACAAGATACCCTACACCGAACTGGCCGTGGATGTGGCCAAGCTCGACCCGATCGAGGCACCGCTGCGTGACCCCTCGGAATGGCGTTACCTTGGCCGGCCCCAACCGCGTCTGGACATTGCCGAAAAGGCGACCGGCACCGCCGAATTCGCAATCGATGTACGCCTGCCCGGAATGAAATTCGCCTCGGTCCGCATGAACCCGAAACTGGGTGGCCAGATGAACGGCTTTGACGACACCGCCGCGAAGTCAATGCCGGGGGTCGAGAAAATCGTCGATCTGGGCACTGGCGTTGCTGTCATTGCCACCAATACATGGCTGGCCAATCAGGCAGTCGAAGCCATTGACGTGGATTGGGGCGACGCGCCCTATCCGCCCGGGACAGAGGCAATCTTTGCCAGGATCAGCGAGGCGTTCGAGAACGACCCGAACTCGACCATGCGCGATGACGGCGACGTCAGCACTCTGCCGGACGGCGCCACCGAGATATCCGCGGAATACACCGTGCCTTATCTGGCCCACGCGACAATGGAACCGATGACGGCCGCCGCGCTGTTTTCCGGCAACAAACTGGAATTCTGGGGCGGCAATCAGGCCCCGACCTTCATGCAGATCAAAATTGCCGAGGCGGCCAATCTCGAAACCGATGCTGTTGAGGTTCATACCACCTATCTGGGCGGGGGCTATGGCCGTCGGCTGGAGTTTGACTTTGGGGTCATCGCCACAAAAATCGCCTTGGCCATGCCGAACACGCCGGTTCTGACGACCTGGAGCCGGGAAGAGGACATGCGCCACGACTTCTATCGTCCCGGCGCAATAGCCCGGATGCGCGGTGCGGTCAAAGACGGTCAGGCGGTCCTGATTGACGGTCGGGTCGCCTCGCAATCCTGCACACATCAGGCCGTGTCTCGCGTGACCGGGTTCGCCGGCGGCGGCCCCGACAAGGTACTTGTCGAAGGGCTGTTCAACCAGCCATATGCCGTGCCGAACTATCGCATCAGCGGCCACATCGCCGATCTGGATATTCCCGTCGGCTTCTGGCGTTCGGTCGGCAACAGCCACAACGGGTTCTTCCACGAAACTTTCATGGATGAAATGGCCCATGCCGCCGGCCGCGACCCGCTGGAATTCCGGCTGGAGCTGATGAGGAACGAACACGCGCCATCGGCCGGGTGTCTGGAAGCGGTGCGCGACATGTCGGGCTGGACCGGCCAGACCCCGGACGGAGTTGGCCGCGGGGTCGCCTTCACCTACAGCTTCGGCACTCCGGTAGCGCAAGTGATCGAAGTCGTTGACGAAGACGGCAGCATCCGCATCAGCAAGGCTTGGATTGCCTGCGATATGGGCATTGCGCTGGACCCCGATAACGTCAAGGCGCAGATGTTCGGCGGCATGATGTACGGCCTGTCAGCGGCCTGCTTTGGTGCAATAACCTTTGCCGATGGCGAGGTCGAGCAGTTCAACTTCCCCGACTATGACGCCATGCGTATGCACACGGCCCCGGAAGTCGAAGTGCGCGTACTGGAAACCAACCGTCACCTGGGCGGCGCAGGAGAACCCGGCACGCCGCCATCAATGCCGGCACTGGGCAACGCGCTTTTTGACCTGACCGGAGAACGTGCTCGGTCTCTGCCGCTGATCAATCAGTTCAATCTGGTGGTTTGATGCAACCCGACCGGTCCCGTTTTGCGGGGCCGGCGCAAGTCACGCGGTTTGTTGAAACAGTCCAGCTTCCGATCCAGTCGCCCAGGCCCGCACCGCCGCTCCAAATGCTTCGAACAATGGCCGTGACACAGGATCATTCACAGCATCCCATTCCGGATGCCACTGTACGGACAGGGTAAATCCCGGGGCATCTTTGACATAGATCGCCTCGGGCGTGCCGTCCGGTGCATGGCCGTCGATTTCGATCCTGTGGCCGACTGTCTTGATCCCCTGCCCGTGCAACGTATTGGTCATCACCTCGGTCGCGCCCATCAGGCGGTGGAACACACCACCCTCGGCCAGTGTCACGACATGGCGCAGGGCGAATTTCTCTTCCAGCGTGCCGTCGGGCGGCATCCGGTGGTTCATGCGCCCGGGCAGATCACGGATTTCGGGGTATAGCGTCCCGCCCAATGCCACGTTGACTTCCTGAAACCCACGGCAAATTCCAAAAAACGGCTGACCTCGCTCAACACAGGCCCGGACCAGTGGCAAAGTTATCGCATCGCGCGCCCGGTCGAATTCCCCATGCGCTTCGGTGGCCAGTTCGCCATACTCCTCCGGGTGAACATTGGGGCGCCCACCTGTCAGCAGGAAGCCGTCGCAGACCTCAAGCAGTTCATCGACCGATACATATCTGGGGTCTGCCGGGATCAGCATCGGCAGGCAGCCCGAAACATTCGCCACCGCATCGGAATTCATCGTTCCGCCGGCATGCGTCGGGTATTGATCGTTCATCAGATACGAGTTTCCGATGATACCAACCACGGGTCGTGACATTGTTGTTTTCCAAAACGTTTCCAGATCTAGCTGAAAACTATCGGCAGCAGATGAGACGTGCAATAGCACACACCCTGCATCTCAGCGCAAGCTCCTGTTCACAACTGCACAATTTTTCCCAATTTTCGATCAATATTCAGGAAGCTGTTCCAGAAATGTCACTAATAGAGGGAAGAAGTTCCTAATGGCGGTTCTTCAGCCTCCACACCGGCCACGACATAACGTTGCGTGTCAGATCTCGCCCGTCAGACCCGCGGCTTCGATGCCAGCCAGGGCCGCCGCCGCGTCGTTGTCCGACGTATCGCCGGTCACCCCAACCGCACCAATTACGGCACCCTTTTTGTCGCGCAGCAGGACGCCACCCGGAACAGGCACGACCTGACCGCCATAAACGCCATTTACCGCCGCCATGAAATAGGCCTGAGCCTCGGCGCGCTGCATCTGCGCAGTACCCGCCATGCCCAACATGACCGCCCCATAAGCCTTGCCGTGCGCTATTCCAAAGCGCCCCGGGGCCGCGCCGTCCTCACGCTCGAATGCGATGACGTGGCCGCCGGCATCCAACACAACCACCGAGAGTGGCTTCAACTCCATCTCATGCGCTTTTTCCAACGACTTTCGAATGATGGTGCGCGCCTTGCGCAAGGAAATAGCCATCCCTGATCCCTTTCATCTGGCCCAAAATATCCTCGGGGGAGCGCGAGGGGGCAGACAGCCCCTCGTTCCCGCCCGTGCAACTCAACCCAAACTGGCTTTCTTTTCCAGCCGCCGTGCATGCAAAACCGGCTCGGTATAGCCCGAGGGCTGCACCCGCCCCTTGAAAACCAGATCGCAAGCCGCCTGAAAGGCGATACCATCAAAACCGGGCGCCATGGGAGAATATTCCGGATCATCCGCATTCTGGCGATCGACCACGGTCGCCATCTTGCGCATTGCGGCCATCACCTGGCCTTCGTCAATCACATCATGATGCAGCCAGTTGGCCAGCGCCTGCGAGGAAATCCGGCAGGTCGCGCGGTCCTCCATCAGGCCAATGTCATGAATGTCCGGCACTTTCGAGCATCCGACACCCTGATCGACCCATCGCACCACATAACCCAGAATGCCTTGCGCGTTGTTCTCGACCTCACGAGTGATTTCCTCTTCGCTCAGGTTGCGCCCGCCCAGCAGGGGCACGGTCAGCAGATCCTCAAGCGTGCCGCGCGCGCCGCCGGCCGCCAGTTCGTCCTGACGGGCCAGAACATCAACCTTGTGATAGTGGGTCGCGTGCAGTGTAGCGGCGGTTGGGGAAGGCACCCAGGCACAGGTCGCGCCGGATTTCGGGTGGCCGATCTTTTGGTCCAGCATGTCGCCCATCCGGTCGGGCATCGCCCACATGCCCTTTCCGATCTGAGCCTTGCCCTTCAGGCCGCAGGCCAGACCGATATCAACGTTGCGATCCTCATAGGACGCAATCCAGGGCGTGTTCTTGATGTCGCCTTTCGGCAGCATCGGGCCGGCCTCCATCGAGGTGTGAATCTCATCCCCGGTGCGGTCCAGAAAGCCGGTATTGATAAAGGCCACCCGCGATTTTGCAGCGCGGATACATTCCTTTAGATTGACCGATGTGCGGCGCTCCTCGTCCATGATACCCATTTTCACGGTGTTTCGCGGCAAGCCCAGAATATCCTCGACCATGTCGAAAATTTCGACCGAGAACGCCACTTCTTCCGGCCCGTGCATCTTGGGCTTGACCACGTAAACCGACCCTTCGACCGAGTTGCCCCCCTCGCGCCGCAGATCGTGCATCGCGATCAGCGTGGTGCAAAGCGCATCCATCAACCCCTCGCCGATCTCATTACCCTCGCCATCCAGAACTGCGGAGTTGGTCATCAGATGGCCGACGTTTCGGATCAACATCAGCGAGCGGCCCTTCAGCGCCGCGGTTTCGCCGCCAACGGCGGTGTATTCAACGTCGCCAGCCAGCTTTCGGGTGAATGTCCGGCCACCTTTCGAAACCTCTTCGGTCAGGTCTCCCTTCATCAGACCCAGCCAGTTGCTGTAGGCCACAACCTTGTCGGCGGCATCCACGCAAGCCACCGAATCCTCGCAGTCCATGATAGTGGACAGCGCCGATTCCAGGCGCACATCGGCGACGCCTGCGGGGTCGGAGGCACCAATATTGCTGGAGGGGTCGATCATGATCTGCACGTGAAGACCGTTATTCTTCAGCAGCACGAACTCAGGCTTGTCAGCGGAACCGCCAAAGCCAACGAAACCTGCGGGATCGGCCAGCGCCGGCACCAGCGCACCGCCTTCGACGCTCAGGCGCGAAACGTCGGACCACGAGCCATTTTCCAGCGGTACCGCGTCATCCAGAAATGCCTTGGCCCACGCGATCACGCGGGCGCCCCGAGCGGTATCGTATCCTTTACCCTCGGGCAGATCGCCCATCGCGTCAGTGCCATAAAGCGCATCATACAGGCTGCCCCATCGCGCGTTGGCGGCGTTCAGCGCAAAGCGGGCGTTGGTGATTGGCACCACCAGCTGAGGCCCGGGTGTCAGAGCAATCTCCGGATCGACCCTGGCGGTTTCGATCTGAAAATCGGTACCTTCCTCGACAAGGTATCCAATCTCTCGCAGGAAAGCCTGATACGCGGCGGCATCATGATCCTGCCCTGTTCGGGCCAGATGCCAGCCGTCGACCCGGCCTTGGATCTCGGCCCGCTTTGCCAGCAACGCTTTGTTCTTCGGCCCCAGCTCCTGAACCATCCGGGACAGGCCTGACCAAAAATCCTCGGATGAAACGCCCGTTCCGGGCAGCGCCCGGTTTTCGATGAAATCTGCCAGTTCAACGGCGATCTGCAAACCGTTCCGGGCTTCTCTACTGCTCATATTCGACATCTCCCGCAATTGTACGCCACTGTATGCCGGCTTCAATTAGAGCGGAAGTTTCCGATAGGCAACATATTCGCCATCGCTTTTCGGCGGACCAGCCGGATTGGCGTGGCGTCAGCACGCAGGAGAAGCACGCCGGATTTACGTGCCCGGCACCGCTTGCAGCGCATCGCCGCAACCCATAACGTCGCGCCAGACATGAACCGATGCGAGGCCCCCGATGCGCGACGCCGCCCCCACCACAATCTATCTGAAAGACTACACGCCCTTCGGCTATCTGGTGGACAGTGTGCATCTGACCTTTGATCTGGCCGAACACGCCACGCGCGTCACATCGCGCATCGCGTTCCACCCCAATCCCCAAGCAACGGACCGAACCTTTTTCCTGCACGGCGAGGATCTGAAACTGATCCGCGCCGCCATTGATGGCGCGGACATCGCGCCACAGGTCACCGACAAGGGCCTGACTGCGGATGCACCGGATGCGCCGTTCGTGTGGGAGGCCGAAGTCGAGATTGACCCGGGCAACAACACCGCGCTTGAGGGGCTTTACATGTCGAACGGCATGTACTGCACGCAGTGCGAGGCCGAGGGGTTCCGCAAGATCACTTTCTACCCCGACCGACCGGATGTGATGTCGACCTTCACCGTGCGGATCAATGGCGACCTGCCCGTGCTTCTGTCCAATGGCAACCTCACGGCCAAAGGCGAAGGCTGGGCCGAATGGACCGACCCATGGCCCAAACCCGCCTATCTGTTCGCACTGGTCGCGGGCGACCTGATCGCCCATCCCGACCGGTTCACCACCATGTCGGGCCGGGACGTGGACCTGAACCTTTGGGTTCGTCCGGGCGACGAGGGCAAATGCGCCTTTGGCATGGAAGCGCTGAAGAAGTCGATGAAATGGGACGAAGATGTCTATGGCCGCGAATACGATCTGGATGTGTTCAACATCGTGGCCGTCGATGATTTCAACATGGGCGCGATGGAGAACAAGGGGCTGAACATCTTCAACTCCTCCGCCGTGCTGGCCAGCCCCGAAACTTCGACCGACGCCAATTTCGAACGGATCGAAGCGATCATCGCGCATGAGTACTTCCACAACTGGACCGGCAACCGGATCACCTGCCGCGACTGGTTCCAATTGTGCCTGAAAGAGGGTCTGACCGTCTTCCGCGATGCGCAGTTCACATCCGACATGCGCTCGGCCCCGGTCAAGCGCATCCACGACGCCATAGACCTGCGCGCACGGCAGTTCCCCGAGGATAACGGGCCGCTATCGCACCCCGTCCGGCCCGAAAGCTTTCAGGAGATCAACAACTTCTACACCGCGACCGTCTACGAAAAAGGCGCCGAGGTAATCGGCATGCTGAAACGGCTGGTGGGGGATGAGGCCTATTCCAAGGCGCTCGACCTCTATTTCGATCGCCATGACGGGCAGGCCTGCACCATCGAGGACTGGATCCAGGTGTTCGAGGACACTGCTGGCCGCGACCTGAGCCAGTTCAAGCGCTGGTACAGCCAGTCGGGAACCCCGCGGGTGGCCGTAACAGAGGACTGGGCCGATGGCACCTATACGCTGACCCTCAGCCAGCGGACAGAACCCACACCGGGTCAGACCGAGAAGTTGCCGCAGGTGATCCCCGTTGCTGTTGGCCTTTTGGGGCCGAACGGCGACGAGGTGCACGCAACTGAAATGCTGGAATTGACGGAAGCGGAACAGAGCTTTGCCTTTACCGGTCTGGCCGCCAAGCCAACGCCGTCGATCCTGCGTGATTTCTCGGCGCCAGTGATCCTGGAACACGATCAGACCAATGCCGAACGCGCTTTCCTGCTGGCCCATGACACCGACCCGTTCAACCGCTGGCAGGCGGGACGCTCACTGGCGCAGGACACACTGCTGCGCATGATATCCGAAGACGCCACCCCGGACTCCGATTATCTGGACGGGTTGCTGGCCGCGCTGCGCAACCGGGATCTTGATCCGGCTTACCGCGCCCTGATGCTGGGACTGCCAACGCAATCGGAACTCGCCGCCGCCTTGTTCGACCGTGGTGAAACACCAAATCCAATGGCGATCTGGAGCGCGGTCGAGACATTGCGGCAAGCCACAGCGCAACATGTGCAGGACCTGCTGCCCCGCCTGCACAGCGAAGCCCTGGTTCAGGCCCCCTACAGCCCAGACGCGGAGCAATCCGGCAAACGCGCACTGGGCAGCGCCGCTCTGTCGCTGACTTCGCGCCTGGACGGTGGTGCCAAGGCAGAAGAAGAGTATGGCGCAGCCAACAACATGACCCTTCAACTCTCGGCCCTGGCTTGTCTGTTGCGGGCCGGCAAAGGTGAGACGGAACTGGCCGGATTTTACACGCAGTGGCAGCACGACCGGCTGGTCGTGGACAAATGGTTCGGCCTGCAGGTCGCGATGGCCGCGCCCGATGCGACGCCAGACATCACCTACAAACTGACCGAACATGCCGATTTCAACTGGAAGAATCCCAACAGGTTCCGCGCAGTAATGGGCGCGCTGGCAATGAACCACGCCGGGTTCCATCAGGCCGACGGCGCAGGTTATGCCCTGCTGGTGGACTGGCTGATCCGGCTTGACCCGGTCAACCCGCAGACCACTGCGCGCATGTGCTCGGCCTTCCAGACATGGAAGCGGTATGACAGTGACCGTCAGGCCCTGATGCGCGCACAACTGACACGCATCCAGGATACCCCAAACCTGTCGCGGGACACCGGGGAAATGGTGTCACGCATACTCGACGCATGACGCCCTTTACCTTCACCCGGCAAAACCGCGCGCCCCGCACTGTACTGATCCTGATCGGCGTCTTTGCGGGGCTGATATCGCTCGTGATCTTTTTCAACGCCGCACTATGGCTGGTCGGGGTGCTGGCGCTTGCCACGCTGCCGGCCATCTGGGACATCGTGAAAGACACCAGCGCCGGGCTGACGCTGGACCGGGATTGCCTCAGGTGGCATTCGGGCGGGCGCGAAGGTGAAATCGACCTGAACGAGATCGATTTTTTCCGCTTCGACACACGTTGGGACTTCTCGGTTCGCGTCTCTTTAATGTTGAGATCAGGCAAGCGTATCCGGCTGCCGGATGAGTCGGTCCCGCCGCACCGTGCCTTTGAAAACACTTTGGAAAACGCCGGCTTTCGGGTCGAACGGCATCATTTTACAGTTTTCTGAAACGATGAGCCGCCACTGACCGGATTGACCCGGGATTCTGAAGTGTTTCAGGCAATTTACTTGAACTGACGCTGATTTACGGCCAGACTTCCGCTGTAAGTTACGTTTTTTGTTACAGTTCCGAGTTTCGCCATGTTCAGGTCATTCAGGGCTCATCTTGCCCGTTTCACAAATCCTTCCCGGCAAATTGCGCCGCCAAACAAGGTGGCAGCAGATGCTGTTGCCGCCGCTCTGCCTGATCAGGGGCAGCTTAACATTCCCGTTGCACAACTAAAAGCTGGCGACTTCGTGGGACGCACCACTATTGAACGCGGCCGTCATCTGGCCCGGCAGGACCGGTGGGAAGATCTGTCCGCGGAAATGCGGGCAGCTGATGCAGCGCGCGACACCGCGCCCGACGGGTTGCCGATTGCTGATTTGCTGGCATTCGGTGCACGCTCAGATGTGGTTCTGGCCGCTGAACATGCATTGTCGGATGGCAAGGCCCTGTCAGACTATGATCTGCTAGGAGGCGTCGCCGATCTGGAAGACGTGATGCAGGAACACCCCGGCAACCCGATGATAGCCCTGATCGTTGCACTGGCACATATCGATCTTGCCTGGGCATGGCGGGGAACGGCACTGGATGCGACCTTGCCACCGCTGCATCGGTCGCGCTGCGCAGCGCATTTTGACCGGGCGGCGGCTATTCTGCCCAAGTGCAAGGCCGCGTTGCCAGACAGCCCGTTGGTTGCTGCCGCAGGCTGCGCCCTGCTGGCCGGTCAACGCCGCACGTCGGTTCGGGTAGCAGACGAGTACGAGCGGCTGATCGCGCTGGACCCCGAAAACCAGCGTCACATGCGCGCCATGGGCAGCCATCTGCTGCCGCGCTGGTTTGGCAGCTATGAAGAGCTTGAGGTTCAGGCCCTGCGCAACGCCGCCAGAACGCAAAAAATATGGGGCGCCGGGGGATATACCTGGGTCCAATTCGATGCGATTGCCCTGGATGAGGAAGCCTGCGCTCGGGTCGATATCGAGTTCTTCCTGGAGGGGCTGCACGACATCTTGGAGCGTCGTCCGGATCAGCAGACCATCAACATGCTGTCGGCCTATTGCGCCATTACCGTGCAAAACGGCGTGGGCCTGAACGAAAAAGCCGATCTTGTCCGCTCGCAACTGCGCGAGGCGGCAAACTGGCTGATCCGCGATCATCTGACCGAACTGCATCCGCTGATCTGGGCGCATGCGGCCGCCGGGTTCAACAACTCGGTCCGCGTTCCTTCGCCCGAGCGGTTCGCTGCGCGCGGACACCGGGACGCACTGCGGGCCATCGCCGATCTGTTTCGCGAGGAACTCAACAGCGGCAAGGACGTGACATTTACCTCGTCGGGCCTGCAACTTTCACGGAACTGAACCGGCAAAAGACTGGAAATCACAGCCATTCCCCCTTGCTCCTCTGACGTGCCGGGCCTAATACGCTGGCCTAGACTTTCTGCGGATATGAGGCGCGCCATGCTCGACCTGACATACGAAATGCCCAAACCCAAGACCATTGCCGGGGCCAAGCACGACTGGGAACTGGTAATCGGGATGGAAGTGCATGCGCAGGTCTCGTCCAATGCCAAACTGTTTTCGGGCGCGTCGACAAAATTCGGGGCTGAACCGAACGCAAACGTTGCTTTCGTGGACGCGGCAATGCCGGGCATGCTGCCGGTGATCAACGAGTATTGCGTGGAACAGGCGGTGCGGACCGGGCTGGGCCTGAAGGCAGACATCAATCTGAAATCGGCCTTTGACCGCAAGAACTATTTCTACCCCGATCTGCCGCAGGGATACCAGATTTCCCAGCTTTATCATCCGATTGTGGGTGAGGGCGAAGTGCTGGTCGAGATGGGTGATGGCACCGCGCGCAAGGTGCGGATCGAGCGTATCCACATGGAACAGGATGCGGGTAAATCGATCCACGACATGGACCCGCATATGTCCTTTGTGGACCTGAACCGGACCGGTGTTTGTCTGATGGAGATCGTGTCGCGACCCGACATCCGTGGCCCCGAAGAAGCCGCCGCCTATATCGCCAAGCTGCGCCAGATCATGCGCTATCTGGGTACCTGCGACGGCAACATGCAGAACGGCAACCTGCGGGCGGACGTAAACGTCTCGATCTGCTTGCCGGGCGCGTATGAGAAGTATCAGGAAACGCAGGACTTCTCGCATCTGGGCACACGGTGCGAGATCAAGAACATGAACTCGATGCGTTTCATCCAGCAGGCGATTGAGGTCGAAGCCCGCCGTCAGATCGCAATTGTTGAGGCCGGTGGCAAGATCGATCAGGAAACCCGCCTGTACGATCCGGACAAGGGCGAGACGCGGTCCATGCGGTCCAAGGAAGAGGCGCATGATTACCGCTATTTCCCGGACCCCGACCTGCTGCCGCTTGAGATCGAGCAGGCGTGGGTGGACGATATCGCCGCCAACCTTCCGGAACTGCCGGACGGCAAAAAAGCGCGTTTTATCAGCGAGTTCGGTCTGACCGACTATGACGCATCGGTGCTGACTGCCGAGGTGGAATCGGCAGCGTATTTCGAAGAAGTCGCCAAGGGACGCAGCGGTAAACTGGCCGCGAACTGGGTCATCAACGAGCTGTTCGGCCGGTTGAAGAAAGAAGATCACGACATCACCGAGTCGCCGGTTTCGCCAGCGCAGCTGGGCGGTATCATCGACCTGATTTCGTCGGACGCCATCTCGGGCAAAATCGCCAAGGACCTGTTTGAAATCGTCTATACCGAAGGCGGGGACCCGGCACAGATCGTCGAAGAACGCGGCATGAAACAGGTGACAGATACCGGCGCGATTGAAACGGCTCTGGACCAGATCATCGCCGCCAACCCAGCGCAGGTCGAAAAGGCCAAAGTGAACCCGAAACTGGCCGGATGGTTTGTCGGTCAGGTGATGAAGGCGACCGGTGGCAAGGCCAACCCGAAGGCCGTCAACGAATTGGTCAGCAAAAAGCTGGGTTCGTAAATCTTCGGGTTTGTACGCTGCGCATGGCGCAGGGTGTGCATTTTGTACATAACAAAAAGTTAACCGCTCTGCCCCGATTTCGGGCTGAGCATCTGCTTGACTCCTCATCGGATTGCACCCTTTCTTCCGGGCAAGAGAGGTGAGGTAACATGCAGAAAAGATTTGATCAGGAACTCGAGGACCGGTTGGTCCGGTATGCGGCGATCGACAGTCAGAGCGATGAGACGTCGTCCTCGACCCCAAGTTCGGACATCCAGCTGAACATGCTGAACCTGCTGCGCCAGGAACTGACCGAGATCGGTGCGCAGGATGTTGAATTGACCGGTGACAGCGTTGTTGTTGCCACTATCCCCGGAACTGTTCCCGGCCCCACAATCGGGTTTCTGGCCCATGTCGACACCGCCCCACAGTTCAATGCCGCCGGCGTCAAGCCGCGCGTGATCAAGGGGTACAATGGTGGCGAGATCACCTTTCCCGACGACCCCGATCTGGTCCTGTCGCCGCAGGAGCACCCCTATCTCGCCGAAAAGATCGGGCACGATCTGATTACTGCATCGGGCACCACGTTGCTGGGCGCGGATGACAAGGCGGGTGTCTCGATCCTGATGACCATGGCGCGGCATCTGATTGAAAACCCTGATATTCCGCACGGGCCGATCCGCATCGCGTTTACCCCCGATGAAGAGATCGGGCGCGGTGTTACCGAACAACTACCCAAGGATCTGGGCGCTGATTTCGCATACACTCTGGATGGTCAGGAAGTCGGCGAAATCGAATATGAGAGCTTTTCGGCCGACCGTGCCGTGATCCGGATCGAGGGCGTCTCGATCCACCCCGGGCTGGCGAAGGGAAAAATGGTCAACGCAGCCCATCTGGCAGCGAAGATCGTGCAGACTTTGCCGCAGGCGACGATGACGCCCGAGGTCACAGATGACCGCGAAGGGTTCATTCACATTACCGATATGAATGGCGGCTCCTCCGAGATGGAGATCAAGCTGATCCTGCGCGACTTCGAGCTGGACGCATTGCAGGCGCAGGGCGATCTGGTGCGGCAGGTCTGCGCCGCCGTACAAGCCACCGAGCCACGCGCGGTGATCGGGTGCGAGATTTTTCCGCAGTACCGCAACATGCGCTATTGGCTGGAAAAGGACATGACCCCGGTTGATCTGGCCCGCGACGCCTGCCGCGACATGGGGATCGAGCCTGTATCTGTTCCGATCCGGGGCGGCACCGACGGGTCGCGCCTGACCGAGTTCGGCACCCCCTGCCCCAATATCTTTACCGGGATGCAGTGCATTCACGGCCCGCTGGAATGGATTTCGGTGCAGGACATGGCCGTCGCGACCGAGTTGTGCCTTTCCGTGGCGACCAGGGCAGCGCAGAAACCGGGCAACAGTGCCGGCTAAAATCCGACATCGGGTCGACGTCTCTTTCGCCCGGCGGTCAACGTGATAACCTGTCCGCTACAGGCATTTCAGGAACGGTTGATGCAGCGCTACGAATACAAGGTTGTCCCCGCCCCGCAAAAAGGCACCAAGGCCAAGGGCGTGAAAACGCCCGAGGGGCGGTTTGCCAATTCGGTCGAACAATTGCTGAACGAGATGGGTCAGGACGGCTGGGAATACCAGCGCGCCGAGTTGCTGCCCAGCGAGGAACGCTCGGGCCTGACCGGATCGACGACCCACTGGCGCAATGTGCTGGTGTTCCGCCGCGCGTTCGAGGCTGAGGTCGCCCCGGTTCCCGTCCCGAGCCCGACAGAAACGCCCGAAGGCGTTCCGCTGGCCCACCCGATCCCGGGACCGGATACGGTGAAGGCGCCCGAGCCGGATGCGGTTCAGGCCCCGGGACCTATTTCAGCCGAGGTAGATGAGCCGCCCCTGACCTTGCAACCCGGCGAAAAAGCCGACGAAGATTCCAAGTAACAAGCATCAAGACCAGACGGTTCGAATGGTGTGTTTTTGATGGCACGGATTTGACCGACAGGACTGAGACGGTCATCCGATTCAGGGTTCCGGTCGTATCGTTAAGAGATATTTTTTTGACACCCAGAAGGACCACGTGCCGCGATGAAACCCCGCAAAGCTTATCTTTGTCTTTTTGCCGCCATCGCATGCCAGTTCGCGTTGCCCGCCGTCGCACAACAACGGTTAGGCTGGGTCAGCCAGATCGACGGGCTGGCCGCCTATCAGGGCAGCGCCGATCTGGATCAGGGCGGCGACTTCAGCGCGACGCGGTCGTTCCTGCGGGCTACGGGTTTGTATAATTTTGACAGCGGTACTTCGCTTGGTGTTTCGGTAAGTTATGGGCAACTGGATTACGATTTCAGCGCAGCGGACAACCAGCCATGGAACGATATCCGCGACATCCGAGTTTCAACCCCGCTTCGGTTTCAGGCCGGGCAAAGGGCCAGCGTGTTCGTATCGCCTCAGATCAGATGGGACTACCAAAGAGGTGCCGCATCTTCGGATGGGCGCACATATGGTGTTTTTGCGGGCGTCGCATGGCAGATGAGCGAAAGCTTGACCATCGGCCCGGCATTTGGGGCCTTCTCGCAACTGGAAGATAGCGGTGTGGATGTCTTTCCCGCGTTGTTGGTGGATTGGGACATCAATGATCGCTGGAACTTGAACACCGGATCCGGAATCGGAGCTACGCGAGGGCCGGGGCTGACATTGAGCTATGCGGTGAATGAAGATTTCAGCCTCTCGCTTTCGGCACGTTCCGAGAAAATCCGCTTCCGGCTAGACGACAACGGGCTGGCTCCAAGCGGGATTGGTGAAGATCAGAGCATCCCGGTGGTTGCGTCCCTCAGCTATGACCCGAATCCCGGCGTGTCAGTAACCGTCTTTGCAGGGGCCGAGTTCGACGGCCGACTGACGCTGGAGGACGAGAACGGTAACGAAATCAGCCGTCAGAACTATGACACGGCCCCTCTGGTCGGTCTCGCCTTCCGGCTGCGGTTCTAAGCGCAGTCAGACACCGATATCCAATGCCAGCGCATGAATGCGCGGAACCACATCACCCAGCGCCTTGTGCACGGCGCGGTGGCGGGCAACGCGGGACTGGCCTTCAAACGCGGCGGCGCGGATGCGAACGTTGAAGTGGCTCTCGCCCCCGTCCTGGTATCCGGCATGGCCCCGGTGGCTTTCGCTGTCATCAACCACTTCAAGCTCGCGCGGGTCAAACGCGGCCTGCAGGCGGGATCGGATTTCTTCGGTCACGCTCATTTTTATGCTCATCGGCAAAATTTTTGCCGCCCCCCTCTTCTACTTTCGGCTGCTTAGACTAAACTGCTGCCTCCGAGTCGAAAAGATGTGTTCGTAAGGATCAGAGCATGACGAAATCAGACCCATTCGGATTCGATATGTCCGTTTCCAGCGCCAAGAAAAAGAACCCGCGCGGGCGTCGGGGCATGTCGGGTGCGTCTGAGACCTCGATGCGAATCTGCGATCACGAGGGTTGTGAAGAGGCGGGCAAGTTTCGGGCGCCAAAAGCGCCGGACGTTCTGGATGACTTCTTCTGGTTCTGCCAGCAGCATGTGCGCGAGTATAATCAGAAGTGGAATTTCTTCGACGGCACCACCGAGGCCGAACTGAACGCGCAGCGGTCCAAGGACAAGGTGTGGGAGCGTGAGACCAAACCCATGGGCGACCCCGAGGCGCGCGCCTGGGCCCGGCTGGGCATCGAGGATCCGCACCAGGTGCTGGGCGCCAACGGTACACAGAACAAGGGCCGTACATCAGGCGGCGGCGGGCGTCGCCTGCCCCCGACCGAGCGCCGTGCGATCGAGATTCTGGAAGCCAATGACAGCTGGTCAAAGGCCGAGGTGCGCAAGGCGTACAAGAAACTGATCAAGGTGCTGCACCCGGATATGAACGGCGGCGACCGCAGTCAGGAGGAGCAGCTGCAGGAGGTTGTCTGGGCCTGGGATCAGATCAAGGACAGCCGGAACTTCAAATAGACCGGCATCCGGTTGGCCCTGCCGCAAACAATGACGACAGGACCAGAACGGATCTGGCGCGTCAAACAATCATTCCGGAACGTAGCGCGGATAGGTCGATTTGCTTTGCGCGGCAAAGTCCAGATCAATCTCGACCGTGGCAAAGGGATTGTCAGGGTCGGTGGTGGCCAGCACGTTTCCTTCGGGGTCGATCACCCAAGCCAGACCGCCTGCGTCGGGGGCTTCTCCGACAGGGGCCCACAGGTTGGACGACAGGCAATAAGCACCGGAACACACGGCCGAGGCCTGACCGCCGGCCAGCCATTTTTCGACAGAGCCGTGCGGCGTCGCACGCGGGACGCATAACAGGTCGGCACGCGAGGCCGCATAGTGGCGGGCCCATTCAAAGAACCACATCTCGGTACAGATCTGAACGCCGACGCGCATCCCCAGAACACGGGCCAGATCAAAGCTTTTGGGTCCGCGATCATACCAGCTGTGCTCATGATAACCCGGTTCATCCGGCAAATAGTATTTCTCATGCACCGGCGCTGCGTTGTCGGTTTCAGCGGTCCAGACATAGGCCTGATTGCGGCGGCTGCCGGCGGCGTTGACAATCGGGCGGGTTCCCATCGCGCCGCGAACGCCCAGTTTCGAAAGCTGCGAAATCCTGTCGTCATGCGCCGCAACGGAGGCAGCCCAGCGCCCGGCATCCGGCGTTGCGTCATGCGCTAGCCAGTCGAAAAAACACATCTCGGGCAGCAGCAAAAAATCTGCTCCGGCAGCTTGGACATGATCGGCCAGACCCGACAGGTACTGGTCCAGTTGTGATGGGCGCGGATCGAATTGGCAAACGGTGACTTTCACGGCTGCGGTCCTTGGACATGGTTGATACTGCGGATCAGCATGACTGCACCGGTATTGGCGTAACAGTCAGGGAATGGTATCGTTTCGATAGATCTTTAGCGATATGACAGCTATTTTGACGAAAGCGAATGCAAGGCATGGACAATATCGATCGGGAACTGCTGCGCCTTCTGAGCGGGGATGCCCGCTGTTCGGCCGCCGAACTGGCACGCGAATTGGGTGTGTCGCGAGCCACAATTCAGAACAGGATCGACAAGCTGAAGGCGAACGGCACGATCGCGCGGTTTACGGTGAAACTTGGGGGCTTGGTTGAAAATGCGCTGGTCGATGCACTTGTGCTTTTGAAGCTGGCACCGGGGGACAGCAGACGGATCATCGACCAACTCAGGAGAATTCCGGAAGTTCAGTCGCTTGGTTCCGTGAACGGTGTGTTCGATCTGGTTCTGGAATTGCGCACCTCCTCGCATCAGCGTCTGGATACGGTCCTGATGGATATCCGCCGCATGCCGATGGTGGCCGAAACCAACAGCTGCATCCGCCTTAATCATTTCAAATGAAGCAAGTGCCCGCAGCGAAATATCTGTCCGATGTCGCAGGTGGACAAGCCTAAAGGTCCGATTCGATCGTCTGATCACCGCATGGGCAACGATCACCTGTACGACAATCTTCTGCGCCTTTCGCGCGACGCCTATCGCGGCAATCGTGAATTGACGGCCTTTGCGGCGTTTCCGGATGACATCGAACGGCAGCCGATCACGCCATTACACCGCCCCTGCGGTGACGTTCTGCGCAACGAAACCGGTTTGTCATCCCAACACTATGGCGATCTGCAGGATGCCATCATTGCCGCCGGTCCGGCGGCTGTCTGGCGTGAAACCTACAAGGGCACCAATATCGGGGACCGGTTCCTGCAAAATTTCGGATGCTATTCCATCATCGGCAAAGGCGGGCCGTTCACCTCGCGGCAGTTGTGGCTGTGGGTCGTCCATATGCCAGCCGGGCTGTACTATCCATGGCACCATCATCCGGGGGAAGAGGCGTATATGGTCGTATCCGGGTCGGCTGTTTTCAAGCGGCAGGGATGCTCCGACGAACCCCTGCGCGAAGGCGACACGGTACTGCATCAAAGCAACCAGCCACACGCGATGGAGACATTGGACGCCCCGGTCCTGTGCCTTGTCGCATGGCGAAACGGGTTTGACACACCGCCTGTTCTGACCTCTGCCGAATGATTGCCGACGACCGCTGCGCTGATCTGCACTTCATTCTGCGCGGTCAACCTCCCGCTTCACCATGGCGCCTTCCGGACCGTTCTCACAGCGCAGTGCCTGCGTCTTTCGGATCTTGGCTTGTCGGACCAGGTCGACCGGATTGGGTCATTTTCCAACTGGTTGTACGGGACCAGTTCGACCCGCGCCCGCACGTGTAGCAGGCACCATGGACCGTTTGATGCCCGCCGCCGAGCTGGGTTCAATGCTTTTATGGTCAGTTTCAAAGAAACATCCGGCCAGCTAAAGGAACGGGCGGCTTTCCCTTGCCCTTGTCCGCAATATGTTGCACCACACACGGGTTCAAACCCGGAGAGCGGGGCAAAGGATAAGGACAAGGCGCATGGCTGACGGATCGATCGATATCAACGCAAAACCAACCGAAGACATCTCGGTCCGTGACGTATTTGGAATTGACAGCAATATGGCGGTCAAGGGGTTCGCCGAGCGCAGCGACCGCGTTCCGGTGATCGACCCGACCTACAAGTTCGACCCCGAAACCACGCTAGCAATCCTGGCGGGTTTTTCGCACAATCGCCGCGTGATGATCCAAGGTTATCACGGCACCGGGAAATCGACCCATATCGAACAGGTCGCCGCGCGTCTGAACTGGCCTGCCGTACGTGTGAACCTGGACAGCCATATCAGCCGGATCGACCTGATCGGCAAGGACGCGATCAAGCTGCGCGACGGCAAACAGGTGACCGAATTCCACGAGGGCATCCTGCCCTGGGCGCTGCGCAACCCCGTCGCCATTGTCTTCGACGAATATGATGCGGGCCGTGCGGACGTGATGTTCGTGATCCAGCGTGTGCTGGAACATGACGGCAAGCTGACCCTGCTGGACCAGAACGAGATCATCACGCCGAACCCGAACTTCCGCCTGTTCGCGACGGCCAACACCGTGGGTCTGGGCGATACCACCGGCCTCTATCACGGCACGCAGCAGATCAACCAGGCGCAGATGGATCGCTGGTCGCTGGTTTCGACCCTGAACTATCTGAGCCATGATGCCGAGACCATGATTGTGCTGTCAAAGGCACCGCACTACAACACCGCCGAGGGCCGCAAGACCGTCAGCCAGATGGTGACCGTTGCCGACCTGACCCGGACGGCCTTCATGAATGGCGATCTGTCCACGGTGATGAGCCCGCGGACCGTGATCAACTGGGCCCAGAACGCTGAGATTTTCCGCAATGTGGGTTACGCTTTCCGCCTGTCGTTCCTGAACAAGTGCGATGAGTTGGAGCGCCAGACCGTGGCCGAGTTCTATCAGCGCTGTTTCGACGAGGAACTGCCCGAGAGCGCGGCGAGTGCGAGCCTGGGGTAAGCACCTGAATTGCGCCCGTTTCGGGCGCAATGCCTCCGGCGGGGATATTTTTGGCCAGATGAAGGCGGATCCGTTAATGTTTTCCAGGCCGGGCTGGTCACTTTGATGAGGGCTTAAGGACATGGCACAGAAGAACGACAACCCCGCCGATCCTTTCAAGAAGGCCTTGGCCGAGGCCACCAAGGTGATGGCCGACGATCCCGAGCTTTCGGTGAGCTATACGGTCGACCCGTCGGGCCTGTCCGGTGAATCGATGCGATTGCCGCAGGTCTCTCGTCGCATGACACGGGAAGAGGTGTTGCTGGCGCGCGGCACGGCGGATGCTTTGGCGCTGCAGCGGCGGTATCATGACGATGCGACCCATGCGCGTTATGCGCCTCCGGGCGATATGGCGCGGGATCTTTATGAGGCGATGGAAGTTGCCCGTTGTGAAGCGATGGGCGCACGGGACATGCCCGGGACTGCCAGCAATATCGATGTCAAGATCAGCCACGAGGCGATCCGGCGCGGATATGACCAGTGCAAACAGCCTGCAGATGCGCCGCTTGCGGTGGCCGCGGGCTATCTGATCCGGCATCTGGCGACCGGGCGGGATCTGCCGCCGGCGGCCGAGAACATCATGAACCTGTGGCGCGGGTTCATCGAAGAACAGGCGGGTGGCGTGCTGGAGAACCTTGAAGAGGTTCTGTCGGACCAGGCGGAATTCGCAAGGTTTGCTCGTCAGATGATCAAGGATCTGGGCTATGGCGACCAGCTGGGCGAGGACCCGGACGAGCTGGACGACGAGCAGGAAGATCAGGCCGAAGACGACGCCGAGGAACAGCCCGACCCCGACAGCACCGGGCAGGACGATCAGGACGAGCAGGACGCCGACGCGACACCTGAGCAAACTCAGGAAGAACAGCAGGATCAGTCTCAGGCGCAGGTCTCGATGGACGAGATGGCCGAGGATGAGATGGGCGAAGAGGCCGAGATGCCCGAAGGCGAGGCCCCGCTGGAGCCGCCTGCCCCGCCGCCCGCGTCTGAAGCGGATCCCGACTACAAGGTTTACCTGAGCACCCATGACGAGGAGATCGCCGCCGAGGATCTGGCGGAACCCGCCGAGTTGGAGCGGCTGCGGGCCTATCTGGATCAGCAGCTGGAGCCTTTGAAAGGGGCGGTTTCGCGCTTGGCCAACAAGCTGCAGCGCCGGTTGCAAGCGCAGCAGAACCGGTCCTGGGAGTTTGACCGCGAGGAAGGCATTCTGGACGCAGGCCGTCTGGCGCGGGTGGTGGCGAACCCCACGACGCCGCTAAGCTTCAAGGTCGAAAAAGACACCGAGTTCCGCGACACCGTGGTGACGCTGCTTTTGGACAATTCGGGCTCGATGCGCGGGCGTCCGATCTCAATCGCGGCGATCTGTGCCGATGTTCTGGCGCGGACGCTGGAGCGCTGCAACGTCAAGGTCGAAATTCTGGGCTTTACCACACGGGCATGGAAAGGCGGTCAGGCGCGTGAGGCCTGGCTGAACGATGGACGTCCACAGCAACCCGGCCGTCTGAACGACCTGCGCCACATCATCTACAAAGGTGCGGACGCCCCTTGGCGTCGTGCACGACCTAATTTGGGTCTGATGATGAAAGAAGGCCTATTGAAGGAAAACATCGACGGCGAAGCCCTGGAATGGGCACATCGCCGGATGCTAGCGCGGCGAGAGCAGCGCAAGATTTTGATGGTGATCTCGGATGGTGCGCCGGTTGATGATTCAACGCTGAGCGTTAACCCTGCGAATTATCTGGAAAAACACCTGCGCGACGTGATCGCGATGGTCGAAAAGCGCAAGATGGTCGAACTGCTGGCGATCGGTATCGGTCACGACGTGACCCGCTATTACGACCGCGCGGTGACGATCACCGATGTCGAGCAGTTGGCAGGTGCGATGACCGAGCAGCTGGCGGCTCTGTTCGACAGCGACCCGCGGGCGCGGGCGCGGGTCATGGGAATGAAGCGGGCCAGCTAGATCCGTTGACGTCGCCCTGCCGGGCGGCATAGCATCCTAAGCAACCAGCCCCAGATTGACGATCCGGTAGTCGGAGCAATTCGGGGCTGGGTATTATTGTGCCTGTGGCGAACGGCCTTGTGGTGCAATAACGCGATATCGAAGGGTGGCATCATCTGAAGCTCCTGTTTGTTGCCTCTAATTTGGCAACGGCGCTGCCCTCTCGCTTGAAGACAATCCTGAGAAACCCCCGAGAAACCTTTGGGAATGCCATTGAACCTTGTGGCCCCAATCGAAACGGAGTGTATTCAGCCCATGCGCTATGAGTTTGCAGATTGTATTCTGGACGTTGACCGCCACGTGCTGTTGCGCGGGGGCGAAGCGATTCCGGTTGAACCTCAGGTCTTTGATCTGCTGGAGTTATTGGTTGAAAGCCCTGGCAAGCTGGTTGCACGCGAAGAGATCATCGAGCGGGTCTGGCATGGTCGGTTTGTCTCGGAATCGACCATAAGCGCCCGCATCGCTGCTGCGCGCAAGGCGGTGGGTGATGATGGCAAGACGCAGCGGATCATCCGGACGATCGTGCGGCGAGGCCTGCAGATGGCGGCTGAAGTCAGCCGCGACTCAGAACCTGCACAACACAGCGAACATAGGACCCAGCAGCTGAAATACACCCGAGGTCACGATGGTCAGGCAATTGCCTTTGCCGTGTCGGGAGAGGGCCCTCCGGTTCTGAGGGTTGGATCTATCGTCTATGATCTTGAGGCAGAATGGCGACTGGCCTCCGAGCGCACCTACATTAGTGCGATGGACGCAAAGTTCACGATGTTGCGTTACAACAAAAGCCACCAGTCCCATTGGGGCGACCCCTGCCGGGCCAATTACGAAGGGGTTGCCGAAGACATTCTGGCGGTGACGCAGGCCGCAGGCTTTGATCGCTTTGCCATTGTTTCGGAGTTCGGCGGCATCTTCTCTGCCCTGCAGTTCGCCACGAAATATCCCGAGCGCGTCAGCAGGCTGGCAATTGTTGGCGGCTGGGCAGAAGGGCGCGATCATCGTGAAGGTGTGGCGGGGCCGGATTCGATCCGCAACCTGATCATCGAAGGCTGGAAAGACCCCGGGAGCGGTTATGCGGTTGGCTCGCTACTGAGCTACTTTCCCGAGGGACCTTTGGAAACCGTGCGCGAAATTGTGAACGAGATGCAGACGCTCTATTCCGTCGAGCAGAAACTGTATCAGCGCGACAGCGGAAACACCGCGTCGGTTCTGCATCTTTTGCCGCAAGTGCAATGCCCGACGTTGGTCCTGCATGGGCGCAACAGCGCCGTCCACCCCTTGTCCGAGGCGCGAAAACTGGCAGCCGGTATTCCCGACGCTTCGCTTGTCATTCTGGAAACCGCCAATCACATTCCTCTGCCCGGAAACGACGTTTACGACTCTTATATCGAGACGCTGAAAGGCTTTCTGGGCGCAACCGAATAGTGTCGTCGCGATGTGCTGGACATTTGCCGCCGCGCGCCCCACTTTTCGCCGCACCAAGACATAAGCAAGAGGCCCCCATGTTCCAGACATTCGAAGTGACCGCCCGCCCGGAACAGGGACCGCCCAGGCTGGCGGCCTTGCGCGGCGAGATGGCTCAGGAAGGGCTGGACGGATTTCTGATTCCCCGCGCGGATGCGCATCAAGGGGAGTACGTTGCGCCGCGCGATGAGCGTCTGGCCTGGTTGACCGGGTTCACCGGATCGGCCGGGTTCTGTGCCGCGCTGACAGACGTGGCGGGTGTATTCATCGACGGGCGCTATCGCACGCAGGTCAAGGCGCAGGTTGCGGATGTGTATACTCCGGTTCCCTGGCCCGATATCGGGTTGGCCGCCTGGCTGAAAGAACAGCTGCCACAGGGCGGCAAGGTCGGGTTTGACCCCTGGCTGCATGCTGTGGGTCAGATCACGAGCACGCAGAAGGATCTTCAAGGCAGCGGTATCGAACTGGTCCCCTGTCCGAACCTGGTGGACCGGATCTGGGCGGACCAGCCTGCGCCACCGATGAACCCGGTTAGCGCGCACCCGATTGAATTCGCGGGTGAATCCGCCGAAAGCAAGATCAGCCGCCTGGCCGAAGCGCTGCAAAAGGCGGGACATGCGGCTGCGGTGATCACGCTGCCGGACTCGATCATGTGGCTGCTGAACATCCGGGGATCGGATATCGGGTACAACCCGGTGGCGCACGGGTTTGCGATTCTGCATGCCGATGGCGGAGTGGACCTTTTCATGGCCGCCAAAAAGCTGTCCGATGTTGCCGATCATTTGGGGCCGCGGGTGCGCCAGCACGAACCGGATGTGTTTTTGCAGGCCATAAGCGGGCTGGCTGGTTCGGTGCAGGTCGATCCGGCGACACTGCCGCAGATTGTTGCGGACGCTCTGGGCGACAGGATGGCCGAGGGGGGCGACCCCTGCGCCCTGCCCAAAGCGTGCAAGAACGTTGCGGAAATCGCGGGCAGCGCCGAGGCCCATCTGCGCGATGCGGTTGCGGTGATCGAAACGCTGTGCTGGTTGGACGCGCAGCCCCCAGGCAGCCTGACCGAAACGCAGGTCGTCACCCGGCTGGAGGAAAACCGACGGCAGGACACGGCACTGCGGGATATCTCGTTCGACACCATTGCGGGCACCGGGCCAAACGGCGCGGTCATGCATTACCGGGTGACGACCGAGACAGACAGCCTGTTGAAGGATGGCCATATTCTGGTTCTGGACAGCGGAGGGCAATATCTGGACGGCACCACGGACATCACCCGAACCGTTGCGATCGGCACCGCCGGTGACGAGGAAAGCGCCTGCTTCACGCGCGTGTTGAAAGGCATGATTGCCATGTCCATGCTACGCTGGCCCGTCGGGCTGTCCGGGCGCGACATCGAATGTGTGGCGCGCGCGCCGCTGTGGTCCGCGGGGCAGGATTTTAACCACGGCGTGGGCCACGGCGTCGGTGCCTATCTGAGCGTGCACGAAGGCCCGCAGCGTCTGTCGAAGGTCAGCCATGTTGCGCTGGAACCCGGTATGATCCTGTCAAATGAGCCGGGGTACTACCGGGAAGGTGCCTTTGGTATCCGGATCGAGAATCTGGTGGTTGTGGACAAAGCCCCCTCGCTGCCCGGTGGTGATACCGAACGGGCGATGCTGAACTGGCGCACGCTGACCTTTGTGCCCATTGACCGGCGGTTGATCGTCGCCGACATGCTGTCCCCGCAGGAACGGGCATGGCTGAACGGGTATCACCGCGAAGTTGCGGAAAAAATCAGGCCAAGGCTGGGCCATGACGCGCAACTGTGGTTGGATGCCGCAACCGCGCCGGTGTGACATCCGGCTGTTACATAGACTGGGCAGAGGAAAGGCCCTGACGCGACAAAAGAAGGAGCAGACATGACCGACCACATAACAATCCGCAAGGCGCCCGGAAAATGGAGCGTCCGGTCAGGTGGCGCGATTCTGGGCGAAACCACGGGTGCGCTGGAGTTGCTTGAGGGGAATCTGGATCCGGTGATCTATTTCCCACGCTCCGATGTCGCGATGGCCTTTCTGGACCAGACGGATAAAGTCACCCACTGCCCGCACAAAGGCGACGCCACGCATTTCTCGATCGTCAACAAATCCTCGACAACCCAAAACGCCGCGTGGAGCTATGAAGACCCGATCCCGGCGGTGGCCGAAATCAAGGGCTATCTGGCGTTCTATCCGCTGGACTCGGTGAAAGTCGAACAGTTGTAGAATCATCCGGTGTTGAGAAGTCAGTCGAAGCCGGCAGTTGCACCAAGTGATGGCAGGCCGGATCACCCCTCGGCGGGTTGCACGGCCCGCTGATAGAGATGCCATGTTGTGTGGCCAAGGATCGGCAGGGTGAAGATCAGGCCCAGAAACGCCGGGACAAGCGACAACAGCATAGTGACCGAGATAATCGCCGCCCAGCCAAGCATGACCACGGGGTTTTCCGTGACGACGCGAATGGACGTGATCATGGCAGAGACGAAATTGGTTTCCCGGTCAAGCAGCATGGGCATGGCGATGACGGTCACCGAGAACAAGGCAGCCGACAGAAATGCGCCGACGCATGTGCCAACGGCCAGGAAAGTCCAGCCCTGCGGTGTGAAGAACACGGTGTTCAGAAACCCGTCGAAATCCGAGAAAGATGCATTCTGTAGGATGATCGCCAGCCAAAGCCGGACCTGATAAATCCACACCCAGAAAATGAACAGGGTGACAAAGGCCATCCAGCCCATTTCGCGCTTGCGCTGGTTGGCCATGACGGTGAGGATTTCAGACCAGCCGAAACTCTCGTCGTTCTGCATCCGGCGGGACATCTCATACAGCCCGGCGGCAGCAAATGGCGCTACCAGGGGGAAGCCGACGACCGCTGGAATAATCATCCAGATCTTGCCAAGCCAGACCAGGCTCCAGACAAACAGGATGCCGAACACCGCATAGAACAGGCCAAAAAAGCCACTCATGAAGGGGCGGGCCAGAAAATCGGAAAAGCCGGCCTTCAGGGACGCCGTGATATCATCCGCAGTGACCTTGTTGATCCTGGGCATGGCCTGCGGCGGCGGCGTCAGATTGTCCGGTGGCGTGGAACCCGCAGTCTTGGATGTCATGACACTCCTCCCAAAGCAGCTGCACCGTTCTGGTCCGCTTTCAAACAGACCCAACGGAGAAACAGACATCCCTCCTTTGCGGTTAAGTTTGCATCAGGTGCGGCACAAGGGCAAGAAGCGAGTATTTTGGCCAAGTGTTCGCAGGGAATGCGGAAAATCAGCAATTTCGCGTCAAGGGTCGCCGGTTCCCAAGGCCTGGGTTATTCGGGAGGGCTATGCGACCGCCCGGAATCCTGCCTTTGTGTTGCCGTTGGGATAGTCGATGTCGGGTGCTGGCAAGCCCAGCCCCCTGCACAAAGGCCCCCAGCCGGAGCCAAGCGGCAGGTCGATAAGCCGTTCCGCAGGCACTTCGTTTCGGACCCTGGCGATCGTGTCCTCGTAAACAGACAGAACATGCGCCTTGTCCTGGATGTTTCCTCCGAAAACCCCTTCGGTTATCACGCTGGTTCCCAGACCGCCGACATCCGTGCCCGTTAGCAGCGCTGTCTGAATCGTATTGGTGAAACTGTTCCACCAGTCTTCGGCGGGCCGGTGGGTCAGCACCACTTTGGCATCCGGGTAGAAGGCCATCGTTTCGCGCCAGTAGGCGGCTGATGGCCAGTCCACGGCGCTGTTGTATCCTTCAAACAGCGAAGGCCAGTCCGGTGTTGCCCCATTTGCGAAAGCGATCCAACGTTCCCGCTGCGTTTCACTGTCCATGACCTCGTACATGTGGTGTGTCGGTCCGAGCCCAAGGGCTTCAAGCGCCCGCTTGAGGCTTTCCGTTCCTGTCCGTCCAAATCCGGCTCCGATCACTTTCAAAGTCATGTTCATCCTCCGGTCTGTTGCAATGCATCCCGTGACGGGTCTGCTTGCCTAAGGATGTCCGGATGTGTCAGATTGAACAATCAGATCAATCCGTTTCATTGCATTGAAGTTTTCAATCACACTCAGACAGGGTTCCGATGTCCACAGCGCCAGAAATACTCTCGCTCGATTTCGCGGCGCTTCGTACGCTGAAGCTGGTGTACACGCACCGCTCATTCGCAAAGGCCGCGGCCGAGCTGGGCATGAACCCGTCTTCGGTCAGTTACACGATCGAACGTGTCAGAAAGGCAGCGCAGGATCCCCTGTTCGTCAAACAAGGCGGGGGGATAGCACCTACACACCATTGTCACCGACTCATGGACCGGGTGGAGCACATGTTGGAAGAAGCCGAGCAGTTTCGCGACGATGAGGCATTCGATCCGAAGCAGTCCGAGGGAGAGATCCGGATCAATATCACCAGTTACGAAACGTTGCTTGTTTTGCCGCAAGTCGTTCGACGGTTCCGGCGCGAAGCACCGGCGATCCGGCTGATCCTGAACTATAACTACGGCCTTGCCAGCGACTTGTTGCTGAGTGGCAGCGCCGATATCTACCTCGGGCCGCAGAAAGTGTCGGACAGCGGGATTTACGGCGAAGAATACCTGAACCGCGAGCAGCATGTCTGCATGATGGATCCGTCACACCCGCTGGCAAAGAAAGAGGTCCTGGGGCTGGACGACATCAAGGAGATGAATTTCGTCCATTTCGAACCGCGCCCCGGCTGGCAGCAGGCGCCGGTTCGTTATGCCGCCGAACAGGGCATCAGCCTGCGGCGTTCGATCGTCAGCAGTGATGCGATATCCTTTGGCGAAATCATCGTGGGCACCGACCTGCTGGCTGCGTTGCCGTCACGGATGGCCAACCGGTTCAGGGACAGGCTTGCTCTGCGGCCTTTCGATTTTGACACGGGCATGGCAGAGCATATGTACTGGACCGCTGCAACCGACCGGTCGAAACTGGCGCGCTGGGTCCGGTCCGTGATCAAGGAAGAAGCCAGGAAAGCGCCAACCGGCTAAGCGGCTCCCGTTTCAGAAGACGCAGTGCAACGCGCCGGCTTCGGCCTCGCTACGAATGCTCCTCGGCCGCTGTCGCCGCCAGCGCGCGGTTATACGCCTTGAGCGCATCTATGTGATAGAGCGCCCCGACCGGGGTTTCGACACCGTTGTCTTCGATCAGAACCACCGGAATGCAGGGGATGTCACCGCGGTCGAAATAGGGCATCGCAGCCTCGAGCGTGGCGCTGGCCTGAATGCAGAAGCCCTGTTCAATCAACTCCTGCGCCTCATCCCTGGTGATCGAGCGCGGATCTCCGAGCGGTCGCATCACGGCGCCAGCGCGCAACATGGCCAGCAGGTAGGCCTGCGGCCCGGCGGCCAGATGCACGTTGCGGCGCTCCAGTTGAGTCAGGAAGAAGGACCGGTCCACCAGGCGCGAAGCCAGCGCGGTGGACATCGAAACCGAGACCATCACCGCAAGGCCGATCTGCCAGTCTCCGGTCAGTTCGAACACGATCAGCGTGGTCGAGATGGGTGCCCCCAGAACTGCGGCGGCCACGGCACCCATTCCGGCAAAAGCATAGAGCGTGTGGGTCCCCGATACGTCCGGCAGCAGGCCGGTGGCGATCAGGCCAAAGGCCAGCCCAGTCAGCGCGCCGATCATCAGCGACGGTGAGAACACACCGCCACCCATGCGGCCGCCCATGGTAATGGCGACCGCAACGGTCTTAAGAACGGCAAACAGGATTGCGGTGGTCAGTAGCAGGTCGCCGGTCAGGGCGCGGATCGTGGTCTCGTACCCGACACCGATGATATGCGGGAACCAGATCGCCATCAGCCCCAGCATCGCCCCCGATACCGCCGGCCGCAGCCAGCGCGGCAGAGACAGGCGGGTCTGGATGTGGTTGCCGATATCCTCGGCAAAGAAGATCGAGCGCATCAGCAGCAGAGAGACGAACCCACAGATCAGCCCGAGGATCAGGAACGCGGGCAACTCCACATAGAATTGCAGCGATCCGGGGGTCTCCAGGACAAACTCGGTGACGTCACCATAGGCCAGACGGTTGATAACCGTCCCCGCGACCGAGGCAATAACGATAGGGGCGAAGGCATGGACCGCGAAATGGCGCAGAACCACTTCGAGCGCGAAAAGCGCACCCGCAATGGGCGCGTTGAAGCTGGCCGAGACGGCGGCGGCCACGGCACAGCCCAGCAGGTCGCGACCGGTGATACCGTCCGCGTGGATGCGGTTGCTGACCCATGTTGAAATGACGCCCGCCATGTGAACCACCGGCCCTTCACGGCCCGTCGAGCCGCCCGAGCTGAGCGTGATGAGCGAGGCGAGGAAAGACGCGATACCGGCCTTGATCTCGACCCTCCCATCAGTGACAGCAGAACCTTCCATTACGTCCGCCACGGACCGGACACGCCCGTCATCGGTGAAAATGTGCAGGATGATACCGACAACAAGGCCACCGATGATCGGCGTGATCAGGATCAGGACCCAGGGCAGCTTTTCCACATGGCTGTGCAGCAGAAGGATATCTTCGGTGTTGTAGATATACGCCTGAAGTGCGGCGATGGCCTTGCGGAATCCCAGCGCCATGAAACCCGCCGCGATACCGATGGCCAGGGCGATGAACCAGAACTGAATCTGGCTGGGTCCCCGGCGGAGCATCACCCGCCATGCATCCTTGATCGCGGCCAGTGCCTGATTGAGCTGATTGCGCAGAACGGTGCGGGTCGACTGGGTCATTTGCCCTCGGAGGTCATCGTTCCCTCATTAGTAAGCCACGGGGCGTCCTTATAAAAGTGGGATAGCGTCGGATTGAGAACCGGAAAGCGGCAGATATGTCTCAGGCCTGCAGCAAAGCGCGTGCGGCGGCGCGGGCTTCGTCCGTTATAGTGTCGCCTGCGACCATGCGGGCAATCTCATCCACCCGATCCGGGTCGGCCAGCGGGATGACGGTGGACAGGGTTTGCCCGTCCGCAACCTGTTTCTGCACACGCCAGTGATGCGCGGCCCGCGCGGCCACCTGCGGCGAATGCGTCACGACCAGCACCTGCCCCCCCTGCGCCAGCGCGGCCAGACGGCGGCCAACGGCATCGGCAGTGGCACCGCCGACACCCCGGTCGATTTCGTCGAAGATCATCGTGCGGGCGCTGTCATCACCGCTGAGGCAAACCTTGAGCGCGAGCAGGAAGCGGCTGAGTTCACCGCCGGATGCGATCTTGTTCAGCGGTCCCGAGGGCGCGCCGGGATTGGTGGCGACGGTGAAGGCCACCCCATCGGTGCCTTCAGGGCCGGGATCGGCTGATGTGATTTCAGTCCGAAACACCGCGCGTTCCATTTTCAGCGGTGCTAGTTCAGCCATCACGGCCGCGTCGAGTTGGCCCGCCGCATTCTGACGCGTGCTGCTGAGTTGGGCTGCGGCGGTATCGTAGGCGACCTGCGCGGCCTCGACAGCGGCACGCCTGTCGGCGAGATCGGCATCTCCGGCGTCCAGCCGGTTCAGGCGCTCACGCAGGGTGTCGGCGAAAGCACCCAGATCGTCCGGCGCGACGTCGTGTTTGCGGGCCAGCGCGCGGATGGCGAACAGGCGTTCTTCGGTCTGTTCCAGTTCTGTCGGATCGAAATCCAGCGCCTGAAGGCAGGCGTTGACGCCATCCTGCGCTTCGCCCAGTTCAATCATGGCGCGGCCGAGGGCGGCGATGGGCTCTTCAAGCTGGCCGCCGGCATGGTCCGACACACCTTCAAGCCAGCGCACCGCGTCGGCCAAAGCGCCTTCGGCGCCCTCGCCCCCCAACAGGGCAAAGGCACGGGCCACGTCGTCGCGGATCCGTTCGGCCCCCTGCATCATGCGGCGGCGGGCGTCGAGTTCGGCATCTTCACCCGGCTGAGGATCAAGCTGATCCAGTTCCGACACGGCGTGGCGCAGAAACTCTTCTTCAGCGCGCATTGCTGCCAGCGTGCCTTCGGTCTCGGTCAGCGCCTTGCGGGCGCGGGACATCTGTGACCAGGCCGCTCGGACGGCGCTAAGCTGGTTCCCTGCCCCGGCATAGTCGTCCAGCAGAACACGATGCCCGCGCGGGTTCAGCAGGCCGCGGTCATCGTGCTGGCCGTGCAGTTCGATCAATGTCTCGGACAGCGCACGCAGCACCTCGCCCGAGCAGCGGCGGTCATTGACCCAGGCGGTTTTGCGGCCCTCGGCCGTGTTGACGCGGCGCAGGATCAGTTCTTCGCCGCCGGGCAGCCCGGCCTCGGCCAGAACGGCATGGGCGGGATGATCGGCGGGCAGTTCAAACTCGGCCAGCACTTCACCCTGCGTAGCCCCCTGCCGCACCAGTTCGGCGCGACCGCGCCAGCCCAGAACAAAGCCCAGCGAATCCAGCAGGATCGACTTGCCCGCACCGGTTTCACCGGTCAGCGCATTGAGACCCGGCTGGAAGGTCAGTTCCAGCCGGTCGATGATCAGCATGTCGCGAATATCAAGGGCGCGTAGCATCGGGTCCTACTGTCCCAACCCTATGGTCATGGCGATTACAACCACTGCCCTTTGATCGATTGACGGTAAACCTGGCTGAGCCAGTTGTTGCCACGGCTCTTGAGTTTGAGGCCGCGCGAAGTCAGCAGGGTATAAGCACTGTCGTACCATTCCGAGGACTGGTAGTTGTAGCCCAGGATCGCACCGGCCGACTGCGCCTCATCCACCAGGCCCAACGACAGGTACGCCTCGACCAGACGATACAGCGCTTCGGCGGTATGCGAGGTGGTCTGAAAATCCTCGACCACAACGCGGAAGCGGTTGATGGCGGCTGCAAAATGATCCTGACGCAGGTAATAGCGTCCGATCTCCATCTCTTTTCCGGCCAGATGGTCGAAGGCGAGATCGAATTTCAGCACCGCAGAGGTGGCGTATTCACTGTCCGGATAGACCTCGATCACCGTGCGCAGCGCCTGCAGCGCCTGAAAGGTCAGGCCCTGATCGCGGCCCACTTCGTCGATCTGGTCATAGTAGCTTAACGCCAGCAGATACTGGGCATAGGCGGCATCTTCGTCCGTGGGATAGAAATCGATATACCGCTGAGCTGCCGCCCGGCTTTCTTCATAGTTCTCGTCGGTATGGAACGCGAAGGCCTGCATGATCAGCGACCGTTTGGCCCAGTCAGAATAGGGATAGAGCCGCTCGACTTCCGAGAAATACCACGCCGCATCGTCAGAACGGTTCTGCGACAGTTCGTATTCACCGCGCGTGTAAATCTGTTCGGGCGTGAAGCCTTCCAGGTTCTGGTCGCGGTCCGCGCCCCTTCTTCCGAAAAGTCCGCCATTGCCGCACGCTGCTAAAGTTGCTGCCAGAAGAATCGCCCCTGCGAACCTGACTGCCGCTTTGCTGCCCACCATTCCGCTCATCCTTGTCGTCTTGCTTAACGGGTTCTGACCCGGATTGTGCCATGGTCTAGCACAGAAAATTCCGGTGCAAAACGTCTTTAACGCTCTCTGTCGGAAATGTCGCCAGTGTTGATCCGCGCATCTCGCGGACCGCCCAGATCAGGCGACTTCGGGGATTTCCGCCCAGATCAGGCCCTGACCGGGCAGTCTGGCCGCCTGTTCGGGGGTGCACAGCACGGGGCGCACGGCGCCGGGCGTCTCGAACAGCTTGCGCAGCAGCGTGTTGGTCATCGAATGACCGGACTTGTCGCCAGTGAAGTGGCCCAGAATCGGACCGCCCGCCAGATACAGGTCGCCCAGGGCATCAAGCATCTTGTGGCGTACGGCCTCATCCGCGCGGCGGAACCCGCCTGGTGTCAGAACGTCGGTGCCCTGAACAACAACTGCGTTGTCCAGCGTACCACCCAGCGCCAGGCCGTTTTCGCGCATGGCTTCGACATCGGTGCGGCGGCAGAACGTGCGGCAATCGCTGAGTTCGCGTGCGAACGAGCCGTTGCGCATATCCAGCGTCTTGGTCTGGTTGCCAATCGCGTCATCTTCGAAATCGATGTGGAAGTCGATGATCAGCCCATTTGCCGGAGCGATCGAGGCGCTTGCGCCCTCGCGAGAGACGGTGACCGGTTTGAGCACTTCGTAAGCCAGAACAGGGCTGGCCTGACGGCGCACGCCCTTGGCCATGATGCCACGCACGAATTCGATGGACGAGCCGTCCATGATCGGAACTTCGGGACCATCAATCTCGACCAGCGCGTTGTGCACGCCGCAACCGGCAAGGGCCGCCATGATGTGTTCAACGGTTGAAACGGAAACGCCGGCCTCATTCACCAGACGGGTGCAGAGCGGGGTCCGGTCCACCATGTCGTAGATGGCCGGGATCAGCGCATTGCCCAATTCGATATCCGTCCGCTTGAACCAGATGCCGTGACCGGCGGCTGCCGGCTTCAGGACCATCGTCGCAGGCTTGCCGCTGTGCAGCCCGGTGCCTGTAAACGTGACCGATGATTTGAGCGTGTGTTGCAAAACTGACCTCAGTGAGTGATGTCCAGCCTGCTCGGGCTGTGTTAGACACTCAGTTAAGGAAGCCGGCGATAAGGCTCAACTCACTCTTTGCAACCGATTGAAACATGGATGTTACAGATCGGCAAAACCCTGCTTACATTACAATAAGCACTTTATTTTAAACGAAAAAGGGCCGCCAAACGGCGACCCTTTGTCATCATTTTGTTACCGCGATCAGTTGGCCTGACGGCGCAGGAAGGCCGGAATTTCGATACGTTCCTGATCCGGATCTGCCTCTTCATGGGCAGGTGCTGTGGCGTCAGCCTGGCGCATGACCGGCTGTTGGCGGGCCGGTTGAGCGGGTGTATCGGCTGCATGACCGGTCATGCGGTCGATCAGCCTGTTGAAGCCGAAACGGGGCCGGTCATGAGCTTCCGCCCGCTGTGCGGGGGCTGCTTCTTCGACGTCCGCGCGGCTTGCCGCCATGCGCTGTTTTGCCGATGGCACGTTCTGAACAGCTGCCTGCAGTCTCTGCAGGGCCTCGGGGGACGGAGTGCCGGCAGCAGCGGCGCGCGGTGCGACAAAGCTTTCCGGCGCAGGTTCCGCAACCTCGGGCTGCGGTTCAAATTCGGCCACGCGCGGCTGATAGGCGGGCGGCGGCAGGTCATCATCATCCTGTTCCGCCTGCGGCTGGAACTGAGGCTGGGACTGCACCGGCTCGTCAGCCGCTTCGAACAGCGAAGGTTCGGGGTTTACCTCAGCAGGTGCCTGCTGTTCTGCGGCAACGGTCTGCGCTTCTTCCTGCGCCTGCTCTTCCGCGGAAACGGTGCGGGTCAGCGGTGCCGACATCGAACGACGCGCAACCGGAATTTCGGCCTGTTTGTCGGTTGCATCGATCCCGGTGGCCACGACGGACACGCGCATGCCACCTTCCATCGCGGTGTCGAGGGTCGAACCGACGATGATGTTGGCTTCGGGGTCCACTTCCTCGCGGATGCGGTTGGCGGCTTCGTCCAGTTCGAACAGGGTCAGGTCGTGCGAACCAGTGATGTTGATCAGCACGCCCTTGGCACCCTTGAGGCTGATTTCGTCCAGCAGCGGGTTGGCAATCGCCTTCTCGGCCGCCTGTACCGCGCGATCTTCGCCGGTTGCCTCGCCGGTCCCCATCATCGCTTTGCCCATCTCGTCCATGACGGCGCGAACATCGGCAAAGTCGAGGTTGATCAGGCCCGGACGGACCATCAGGTCGGTCACGCCTTTGACGCCCTGATACAGAACGTCGTCAGCCATCGAGAACGCCTCGGTAAAGGTCGTCTTTTCATTGGCCAGACGGAACAGGTTCTGGTTCGGGATGATGATCAGCGTATCGACAACCTTCTGCAGCGCCTCAACACCGTCTTCAGCCTGACGCATCCGCTTGGCACCTTCGAACTGGAAGGGTTTGGTTACGACGCCTACGGTCAGCACACCCAGCTCCCGCGCGGCCTGCGCGATGATCGGAGCCGCGCCTGTCCCGGTACCACCGCCCATGCCAGCGGTGATGAAACACATATGCGCGCCAGCCAGATGATCGACGATCTGTTCGATGCTTTCTTCGGCGGCAGCTGCGCCAACAGTCGGACGCGCCCCAGCGCCCAGGCCTTCGGTGACTTTCACACCCAGCTGTACCCGTGCCGAGGACTGGCTTTGCTGCAGCGCCTGCGCGTCTGTGTTGGCGACCACGAAATCGACGCCGTCCAGCTGTTTTTCAATCATGTTATTGACGGCATTGCCGCCTGCACCGCCCACGCCAAATACTGTGATCCGAGGCTTCAGTTCGTCGTGCCCGGGCATCGAAAGATTCAATGTCATGCTCTGTCCGCCTGTTCTTATAACCCGCCAAAGCGGTGTTTTTCTTACCTATCCGCCTTTAATTCTACCGGTCATATCCACAAACGTCACGTCAAAAATCGCAGGAATCCACAAAATATGGAGGAAATAAGGCAACCAGAGGCGGTATTTCGCGCGATCTGCCAGATGTTGCGGAGCGGACGCATGGCACCACAACGCATACGCAATTCGTGCCGCCAGCCAGAAGATGCGTCACAATCGGGTCCATTCTTGTTTTGCGGGTACCTGCTCGGGTCCTGCCGCCGGGCCTCTGTCGGGCCTTGTGGATATCTTGAGGGATATTCTCGGGCACCGCAAGCCGATTTTTCAACTGACTGGGACACTTGGACAGTTGAGGCTATCCTCGCTTATTCGGCGGACCTCCTGAATTTCACCGCCGATGAAGGTGGCCAAGCGCACCAGCAGCCGGTCGTGGTGCAGAAACGGCCACCAACAGACTGGCACCCCGTCCGTGTCGTTGTCATAGAGGAAGCAGATCTGCCCGTTTGGCGTGGTGATCTGACCATAGACGCAGCCCAGGCCATTCTCGCGCCAGACCGAGGTGTTGCGACTTAAAAACTGCTCTGTTCCGACCAGCTGACCGCTGCGGATCTCGTAGAACGTGACCGTCTTGCCGATGACCGCATCCAGAAACGCGTCGGGAGAGATGGCGGTCTGAGCGACCCCGCCGGCGGGCAACAGCAACGGGGCGATCAGCCACCGAAGCAGCCTTCTACCAGTTGTCACGGAACCAGCGCACGGCGCGTTTGAAGGGGCGCGCCGCGTAGGTGTCGACCGGGATCTCGAAATCCCACCATTCGTCCTGCGGATGGGCGGCGAACAGGCTGAGGCCCACAGCAGACGAAAAGCTCGGCCCTGTGGCCGATTGCGGCAGGCCGTGAACGCGCAAGGGGCGACCAAGGCGGACGCGCTGACCCAGGATACGGGTGGCGAGGCCGTCCAGCCCCATGATCTGGCTGCCGCCGCCGGTCAGGACGATCTGCTGGCTGGGCATGTGTTCGAACCCGGCTGCATCCAGCCGCACACGGACTTCTTCGAGAATTTCCTCGACCCTTGGGCGCATGATTCCGATCAGTTCGGCACGGCTGACGGTGCGACGGTCATGTTCCCAGTCGCCAGTATCGCCACCGATATCGATCAGATCGCGATCATCGGCTCCTGTGGCATGCACGCCGCCATTGAACGTCTTGATCCGCTCGGCCACTGCCGCTGGAACGCCGAGGCCCATGGAAATGTCCGAGGTCACGTGATCACCACCCATGCGCACGCAATCGGCATAGATCATGTGTTTCTTCATGAAGATCGACACGCTGGTCGTGCCGCCGCCCATGTCGATACAGGCCGCGCCCAGTTCCTGCTCGTCCTCGACCAGCGCCGAGATGCCCGAGACATAGGCTGAATTCGCTATCCCCGCCAATTCCAGGTCGCAACGTTTGATGCACCGCACGATGTTCTGGATCGCCACCGCATCAACGGTCAGCATGTGCATATCGACCGCAAGGCTCTGCCCCATTTGTCCCCGCGGGTCTATCAGGCCGGACCGGTTGTCCAGCGCGAAGTTCACCGGCTGGGCATGCAGAACCTCGCGCCCGGCCCCGTAATCGGGCACGTCGCAGGCGTTCAGCACACGTCCGACCTCGGCTTCGGTCACGAGCTGACCTTCCAGATCGACCTGAGCGTCCAGACCGTAGGAGCGCGGGTTCGCGCCCGAGAAACTGGCGATGACGTGATCAACGCGAATGTCCGCCATCTTCTGTGCCGCCTGCAAGGCAGTGCGGATGGCGCGTTCGGTTTCCTGCATGGCAGTGACTTCGCCGAACTGCACTCCGCGCGAGCGGGTCGTCGCGGCGCCGATGACACGGAACCCGGTCTGCCCGGCCAATGAGCCGATGCTGTTGTCATCGCTCAGCCGGCCAGTGCCGTCAAATCGCAGCACCAGACAGGCGATCTTGGAACTGCCCACGTCCAGAATGGCGATGACGCCCCTTTGCATGGCTTGCCTGCGCATCTGCCGCATGGCCCGCTGGGACTGATAAAGATCGGTCATCATTGTCGCTACTGCCCGCTACTCGTTGTCACTTTTGTGTTCCACCAGTCTTCGCTGGCGGCTTTGGTCATTCGGATGGTCGGACGCTGACCGAGGCGCATGTCGACCACGGCCACGTCGCGTTCCAGAAGGTCCTGTACCTCGTTCACCGCCAATACCCGCTCGAGCGCGCGAACCGGGCGGTCGGTTGGCAGCATGATTCGCTGGCCACGATCCAGGACCAGGTCCCAGCGGCGTTCACCGATGCGTACCAGTCCGCGCACGCGGTCACCGAGGCTGCGCGCCGTGGTCAGTATCCGCAGCGCTTCGCCGACATGCTGATCCGCCCCCTGACCCGCGATCAGCGGCAGATCCGCATGATCCTTGCGCGAGGCGACCTGATCCACATGGGCACCAGTTTCGTCCAACAACTCGATCCCGTCGCGCGTGCGCCAGACGATGACCGGCTGACGCTCGACCACATCGACCTGAAGAATGCCGCCGGGGCGAATGCGGACGGTGGCCGATTTCACCGGGTCCAGTCCGGTTATGGTGTCGCGCATCTGTTCGACATCCAGATCCCAGGAACTGATCGGGAAGTCCAACGGCACGACTTCGCGGATGTCGTCGGACAGGCCCGGCCCCGCACCATCGATGGCCATCAGGTTGACCATGAATTCGGGGCGCTCCTGAACCGAGGTCTTGATGTCGGCGATATAGGCGCTGAGCGCTTCGCGCCGGTCTTCGGACGCGAAATAGAGCCCGACCGCCGCCGCAACAACGCAAACCGGCAGGCCCAGACGAACGCTCAGCCGGATGCCCGGTGTCAGCATCCAGCGTTGGAACCGGTAGCTGAGTCGCGACGGCGCGGGATCGGAGCGGCGGGCGTTGCGACCAAAAAAACGGGCGCCGCGCAGTTGCAGTTTCGGCTTGGCCTGAGGGCTCGGCTCGGCAGTGGCGAAATCGGCATCCGGTCCGGCCAGAGGCTTGCTGCGATGGATCACGGGTGCGCGGGTGGCGGTCAACGGTCGCATGAGGCGTCCTCCACCATCCAGGCGCAAAACTGGCCGAAACTCATGCCCAGATGGGCGCCCTGTTCCGGCGCGAGCGAGGTCGGCGTCATGCCGGGCTGGGTATTGGTTTCCAGCAGGAACAGACCATCCGCGCCCCGTGCATCGTCCCAGCGGAAGTCGGTGCGGCTGACGCCCTTGCACCCCAGCACCTTATGAGCGCGGACGGCATAGTCCATGCACATGTCGAAAATGTCAGCCGGAATCTTGGCAGGCAGTTCGTGCGACGAGCCACCGGGCTTGTACTTGGCGTCGTAGTCGTACCAGCCTTCGGTCATGATCTCGGTTACGGTCAGGGCACGGTCGCCCATCACGGTCACGGTCAGTTCGCGCCCCGCCACATATTGCTCGACCATTACCTGATCCGGCATGTCGTCGGACAGTTTCGGGGGACCGTTGGTGCCTTCGTGCACCAGATAGATACCCACGCTGGAGCCTTCGTTGTTGGGTTTGACCACATAAGGCGCAGGCATGACGTGGTCGGCTTCGACCTCAACCTTCGGGGCAATGATGCTTTCGGCGATGGGCAGGCCTTCGACGCGGAACGCTTCCTTGCTGCGCTGCTTGTCCATGGCCAGGGCCGAAGCCAGAACGCCGGAATGTGTATACGGGATACGCATCCATTCGAGCATCCCCTGCACACAGCCATCCTCGCCCCAGCGGCCATGCAGGGCGTTGAAAACCACATCCGGCTTGATATCCAGAAGACGCGCGTAAAGGTCGGGACCAGCGTCCAGTTCGACCACCTCAAAGCCTTCTTCCCTAAGGGCGGCTGCGCATTCGCGCCCGCTGCTGAGCGAGACCTCGCGTTCCTTCGAGGGGCCGCCCATCAATACCGCCACTTTGGGGTTTGTCCTGCTCGACTTACCCACTTCGTGCGCCTCAATGTCCCCGGACCTTATGTGGTGGTCCGTATCTTGTTTATGCCTTTGATCCGCCGCCTGAATTTGCCTGCTATGGTCTGACGGATGGGGCTTTATTCTGTCAGCGGATCACCGACCCGCATGATTTCCCACTCTAGCGTGATGCCGCTTGTTTCGTAAACCTTTTTTCGCACCTCCTCGCCCAATCCTTCGAGGTCGGCGGCGGTGGCGGTGCCGGTGTTAATCAGGAAGTTCGAGTGCTTTGGACTCATCTGCGCCCCGCCACGTGTCGCGCCGCGCATGCCCGCATCATCGATCACTTTCCACGCCTTCAGGTCGTGGACGTCATCGGCCCGGCCTGTGGAGGAGAAACCGGCAGGGTTGCGGAAAGTGGAACCGGCGCTGCGATCCTTGGTGGGCTGTGTCTCGTCGCGCTTTTGCAACTGCGCCGCCATGCGCGCATGAAGGTCCTCGGGATCGCCCGGGGGGCCTTCGAACGTGGCCGAGACCAGAACCGCGCCTTCGGGCAGATCTGTCTGGCGGTAGCGGAAGTTCAGTTGGTCGGGCGACAGGTCCACAACACTGCCCTGCCGAGTCACGATGGTGGCCTTGCGCAGTACATCCGCCGTGTAGTTGCCGTAACAGCCTGCGTTCATTCGCACCGCACCACCGATGGAGCCGGGGATGGTTCGCAGGAAGGTCAGGTCGACCCCCGCGTCCGCCGCCTTGCGCGCCACATGCGCGTCCAGTGCCGCCGCGCCTGAGGTAACAGTGTTTCCCTTGACCGAGATGCCGTTGAAGCCGCGCCCCAGCCGGATCACCATGGCCCGCAAGCCGCCGTCGCGGACAATCAGGTTCGAACCGACGCCCATCGGGAACACCGGAACATCCGCCGGAAGGTCGCGCAGGAACGATTGCAGATCGTCAAGGTCGGCTGGCTGGAACAAATAATCTGCCGGACCTCCGACACGAAGCCATGTGAGGTCGGCCAGCGGACGGGCCTCGGACAGGCGGCCTCGGGTCGCGGGGAGGGTTGTCATTCGGCTGCACGCGCAGCCAGGCTGCGCCCGCCGACCCCGCCCATGATCACGGCGAATAGAAACGGAAGCACGCCGGCGGTCAGCCACACGAGCGGACCGAATGCCTGCTCTTCTTCGCCCGTTCCAACGCTGGCCAGCATCACGATCAGCACCAGCCCGGCGGCAGACGCCAGCCCAATCAGCCACAACAGACCGCGCAGTCCAATCCAGCGGCCTGCGGTGAACCCTGCGGCGGCACCAAGAACAAGGGAAATGAGCGGCAGATAGGCAAATGTGGTGATCGTCGCCATGGCGGACCTCGTGAAGTTGGCCGGTTATTCGTCAGCCGCCTTCATGCCCTGCATTTTCGCCTTTGTCCAACGGGTCAGGTAAATCACCGGCCAGCGCAGCACCGACATGCCAGCGGCCAGTACGATCAAACCGACCCATGGGCCATTCTGATAGGTCACAAATCCCAGAATCGGGATACCCAACGCAATCAGGACATAGGCGCGGGTCCAGTGATTGTCCTTGCTGGGGATCATCGCCAGCACATTCGCGGCAACCCCCCAGAGAGCGGCGAGAGCAATGGACCAGTTCATTCCATGACCTCCCCGCGCGCCCATTTGCGCCAGTAATAGCGGATCGGGTTGCGGAACATCGAGACAAAACCGCCCAAAGCCAGCAGCGACCAAAGCCAGCCATGTACGTAGCCCAGCCAAACGATCAGCACCGGCGCACAGATCAGCAAAATGATACCCGGAGGGAATTGCAGCCGCATCGGCAACAACGCCACGATGGTGGCGCAGATCACCCAGAGCGCTGAGAAGATCATCGAATAATCCATTCGCCCCTCCAAGGACGCGCGGAAGCCGCCCGCAGCATATCACACTTTTGGGTTGTGCGCCAAATGAGCGCGAGGGTCAAACAGCTTGTTTTCGCTGCAATCTTTCGGGCAATCCATTGGCCCAGGCGCTGATTGTACCGGCACCGAGGCAGACGACCATGTCGCCTGGACGGGCCTGTTCCCGGACAAGGCGCTCCAGATCGTCCTCGCTCAGGATTGCACGGGAATGGCGGTGGCCATGGCGGATCAGGCCTTGCACCAGAGCATCGCGCGAGGCGCCTTCGATCGGATCTTCCCCTGCCGCGAACACCTCGGCGATGGCGACCACGTCGGCGTCGTTGAAGCAGGTGCAGAAGTCATCAAACAGGTTCGACAGGCGGGAATAACGGTGCGGTTGGTGCACGGCGATGACACGGCCGTCGGTGGCCTGACGGGCCGCCTTTAGCACGGCAGCGATTTCAACCGGGTGGTGGCCGTAGTCGTCGATGATGGTGACACCGTCGACTTCCCCGACCTTGGTGAAGCGACGATTGACGCCGCCGAAATTCGCCAGCGCCTCGCGGATTTCCGACGCCTTCATGCCCAGATGACGGGCGACGGCCACTGCAGACAAGGCGTTCGAGACGTTGTGGTCGCCCGGCATCGGCAGGGTGCAACCTTCGATCACCTTGTCTTCGTATTGCAGGTGGATGTCGAAATGCGCCACACCGCCCTTGTAGGTCAGGTTCACTGCCCGCACATCCGCCTGCGCATTGAAACCGTAAGTGCGGACGCGGCGATCGGTGATGCGGCCCACCAGCGCCTGCACTTCGGCATGGTCCGTGCAGCAAACGGCCAGACCGTAGAACGGCAGATTCGTGACGAATTCATAGAACCCGTCGCGCAGGGTGTCGAAATCGCCCCAATGCTCCATATGCTCGGGGTCGATATTGGTGACGATAGCGATAGTTGCAGGCAGTCGGTTGAACGAGCCATCGGATTCGTCGGCCTCGACCACCATCCATTCGCCCTGCCCCATGCGCGCGTTGGAGCCATAGGCGTGGATGATGCCGCCATTGATGACGGTCGGGTCGAAATCGCCCGCCACCATAAGCTCGGCCATCATGGTGGTCGTGGTGGTCTTGCCGTGGGTTCCGGCGATGGCGATGTTGGATTTCAGGCGCATAAGCTCGGCCAGCATGTCGGCGCGGCGGACAACCGGCAGGCCTTGCGCACGGGCTTCGTCCAGTTCGGGATTGCCCGGCTTGATCGCGGTCGAGACAACGACAACAGCGGCGTTCTTCAGGTTCTCGGCGCGCTGCCCCACGAATATCTCGGCCCCCAGACTGGCCAGACGATCCGTGATTTTGGAAGCTTTCAGGTCGGAGCCCTGCACCCGGTAGCCAAGGTTCAGCAACACCTCGGCGATGCCTGACATCCCGATCCCTCCGATCCCGACGAAATGGATCGGGCCTACGTCCTGCGGCAGTTTGGTTGCTGGGGTCATGCGGTCTCCTTCTGCGCCAGATGTTCGACAAGGGCTGTCAGTCGCTCGGTTGCGTCCGGCGCCCCCGCGGACAAGGCGGCACGGGCCATTTTCTGTGCGGCTTCGGGGTTGGTCAGAACCGTGGTGATTTGCTGTGTCAGCGAGGCAACGTCAAGTGCATTTTCGGGGATCATGATCGCCCCACCCGCCTGAACCAGTCCGCGCGCATTGGCGGTCTGGTGGTCGCCTGCGGCGGCGGCAAACGGGATCAGGATCGAGGGGCGGCCGATCACCGAGATATCGGCGACGCTGGATGCGCCCGAACGGCTGATGACCAGTTGGGCATCTGACATGCGGCGGGGCACATCGTCGAAAAAGGGCCGAACATCGGCGCGAATGCCGTGGTCGCCGTAGAACGCAGTGACCCGTTCGCCATCTTCGTCGCGCGCCTGATGAGAGACGCGGATATGGTTGCGGATATCTTCGGGCAGTGCGGCGATGGCTCCGGGCACCATATCGCTGAGGATGCGTGCGCCCTGCGAGCCCCCCATAACAAGGATCGACATCGGGTAATCACCCGGCGGGATATACCCTGCGGCGGCCCGATCCAGAACAGCAGCGCGAACCGGGTTGCCGGTATGGATGCCATGTGCACCTTCGGGCAGATCTGTCGGCCAGACGCCGCAGGCCACTTGTGCAACACGGGTGGCGAACAATTGGTTCACACGGCCCAGTACCCCGTTCTGTTCATGGATCATGCGGGGGATTTTGAGCATCGTCGCCGCACCCAACGCCGGAATCGAAGGATAGCCGCCAAAGCCCACGACCACATCCGAGCGGTCGCGCATCATCTGAAACGCCATCCCCGTCACACCGGCGGCGATCCGGGGCCCGACCATCGCCTTGGCCGCCAAGCCACCACGTGCGAAAGTGGCCGAAGATGCCTCGACAATCTCGGTCGCGTCAGGGAAGGCGCCAGTATACCGGGCGCCACGTGCATCGGTGGACAGGCGCACGCGCCATCCTTTTTGCAGCATCGCCTCTGCCAGCGCCTGCGCCGGGAACATGTGGCCCCCGGTGCCGCCCGCCGCAATCAGAAGGTAGGGTTTGCTCATCAACCTCGTCCGCGCAGAATATCACCCAGTTCGCCCTGTGGGCGGGTGCGGGTAAACGCCAAAAGCATGCCGACCGCAATGCCGCCTGCAATCAGCGATGAACCGCCGTAGCTGACGAACGGCAGCGTCATGCCCTTGGCGGGCAACAAGCGGACGGCAACGCCCATGTTGATCATCGCCTGAACACCGAACATGCAGGCCAGACCGGTTCCGGCCAGACGGATGAACATGTCTCGCTCGCGCATCAGGCGCAGCAGCGACCGCACGACGATCAGTGAGTATAGCGCGATGATGATCAGAACCAGGATCAGGCCATACTCCTCGGCCGCCACGGCGATGATGAAATCCGTATGCGCGTCGGGCAGCGACCATTTCACCTGCCCTTCACCGACGCCGACACCGAACAGCCCACCCTCGCGGATGGCGTTGGTGGCATAGCCCAGCTGGGTGGTCGGATCGACCTCCTGGTTGAGGAAACCGTCGATACGGCGGGCGAAGTGTTCCGAGTTCGAATAGGCGAACATGCCGCCCAGAACCACAAATGCAGCCATGCCGACCAGCAACAGCATCGGTGCGCCTGCCACAAAGTACATAACACCCCAACCAAACAGGATCAGGCACGCCTGCCCGAAATCGGGTTGCATCACCAGCATTCCGACAATGGCCGTGCACAGCGCGAAAGACCACAACCGCCCCGGCGGGCCGTTGATTTCCTGTGATGCGGCAAGAAGCCATGCAGCCACGACAACAAACCCGGGTTTCAGAAACTCGGACGGCTGCAGCGAGGCAAACCCCAGCGAATACCAGCGCACCGCGCCTTTGCCGAAATCGGTGCCGAAGACGGGCAGAAAGGCCAGAGCCACAAATGAAGCCAGAAAACCCAGCACCGCCAGACGTCGCACCAATGTCGGCGACATCATCGAGGTCAGCAGCATTGCGATCAACGCCAATCCGCCGAAAAACGCCTGACGTTCGACATAGTGGAACGGATCGAACCCGTTGCGCCCCGCAAGTGGCGGTGATGAGGCAAGCCCCAGCAAAAGCCCGATGACAAACAGGATCAGAACGCAGGACATCGTCCAGCGATCAATCGTGCGCCACCACTTTGGTAGAATCGGTTCGCCGCGCTGGTCCTGGACCGCGCCATACACCATCTCAGTCATGAGATACCGCCACTTTCTGCCTCGTTCACGTCCCGTTTTCGGGATCTGATTGAGAGTCTAACGCGATTTTTGCGTTTGGGCCAGTGGAATGAGGGCGGTCAGCGGAATTCCCATCACGAGAATACCAGGGGCTCCGTGCCCCCAAGACTGTGGTGCGGGTGGACCTCAGGCCTCAGAAACCAGCGGCTTGCTGTTTTTCAGATGCCGCTTGACCAGAGTCCGCGTTTGCCCTCCGGTTCGCGGGATGAGCCGCGCCATTTCGGGCGCATAGGTTTCGGACATGATCTCGGGAAAAAGTTCTGCGATTTCGGCGGTGGCCTCTTCACCTATGCTTTTGAGGGCCTGTGGTCCTGTGAACAGGCTTTCCGACGGCGCCCCTTCGGCAAAAATCACCTCATGCCGATCAAACAGCATGTGAAAATACGTCACCTGCTGGTCGTCTTCTTCGATGGAAATACCAGGCATCCCAACCAGTTCGTGCGCAGGCACCAGAACCTCGTGCTTGGCAAACATTCTGGCCGCGATCGGGGATCGGACCAGCATCCGATGCTGCCTGGACACTCGCAGGTCGTCTTTGGGCAGACCATTCCCAAGCGCGCCCCTTGTGATCCGAACCGGCCGCAGCTTTGGCTTGACCCTCAGATCGATGCTGTCCAGTTCGCGCGAACCGATCCAGCGGATTATCTGGGGCCCATTGTCCAGGGTCGTGACCACATCGCCCGGCTGCAAGGTCTCGATCAGGCGTGGACCATCAGGCGTCTGGATGCTTGTCCCTTCCACAAAGCAAGGGACAACAGTGTCGACATCGATGTCCGGGCCATTGTCGATAATGGCGGTGATGGTCAGCGTCGTGTTCAGGGGCGGAATGGTCCCGCCGATAAAGCCCAGAAAATACCCGTCCTCGCTGTCGACCCCGATCGAATTTCCGTCCCCATCGAGGTCATAGTCGAAAAGGCCGATCTGGTAGGTATTCGTGCCGTCCGTCACCGAAACGGTGAAATCCCAGAAGATGATCTCTCCGTTCAGGGTCTGGGTCGGGTCGTTGCCGGTCTCGTTTGAGATGTTGTCGCCATCGATAATCGTGGCGTCTGCGCCGTCCTGGATCGTGATCTGGCTGTAGGCCGATATCTGGAATGTGGATCCCACGACACTGGATGAAGCCCCTGCATCGGACAATGTGCTGTCAGACCGAAAGGCACCATATACGTTCGTGGGCATGTGGCCCCTCCACCAAATTTATTAACGCAGACAAATAGTCACTTTACCGAAGAATTCGTAGGATTTGAGGCTCGTGCAGGTCAAGTGCCGCCGCGGGAAAACTTCGAAGTTGTGACCGGCAGGCAAGTCATCGTCGTGTCGATCGCCTGTTGGAAAGGCCGAAACAAACGAAAATGGGGCGTTGGAAAACATCTCGCCCTTGCGGTTGCGGGAAAACCGGGCCATGCGCTTGCACATGACCTTTGACACGATCATCCTTGGTGCCGGAGCCGCCGGCATGATGTGCGCCGCCCACTGTGGCGGGCGTGTTCTGGTGATCGATCACGCCAAGGCAGCCGGAGAAAAAATCCGCATCTCGGGCGGTGGGCGCTGCAACTTTACCAACATGTATGCGGGGCCGCAGAACTTCCTGTCGCGAAACCCCCATTTCTGCAAATCGGCGCTGGCGCGATACACGCAGTGGGATTTTATCGATCTGGTAAACCACCACGGCATCGCCTGGCATGAAAAAACTCTGGGTCAGCTGTTCTGTGACGGGTCGTCAAAGCAAATCGTTCAGATGCTGCTGGACGAGATGCAGCGTGCGGGGGCCGAACTGTGGATCCGAACCGAACTGAAGGACCTGCGCAAGACCGAAGGCGGCTTTGCACTGGATGTCGAGCGTGAAGGTAAACGCCTGAGCCTGACCTGCGCCAATCTGGTGCTGGCCACGGGTGGCAAGTCGATCCCCAAGATGGGTGCGACCGGGCTGGCCTATGACCTTGCCCGGCAGTTCGGGCTAAGGCTGACGGAAACGCAGGCGGCGCTGGTGCCTTTTACCTTTTCGGACGGCAAGTTCCGGGACTTGTCTGGCGTGTCCCTGCCCGCACGGTTGTCAAACGCGCGGACCAGTTTTGACGAGGCGCTGTTGTTCACCCATCGCGGCCTCAGCGGACCATCGGTGCTGCAATTGTCGTCCTATTGGCGCGAAGGTGAGACGATCAGAGTGAACCTGATCCCGGATCTGCCACTGTTCGACATGCTGCGGGACCAGCGGCAAAGCGGTGGCCGCAAGGCTCTGACCACGGAGCTGGCGCGCCACCTTCCCGCGCGATTGGTGGATTACCTGAAACAGTACATCCCGATGCAGGGCAATCTGGCGGATCAGTCCGATGACGCGCTGAACGACCTGATCGCGTCCCTGTCCGACTGGCAACTGACGCCTTCCGGCACGGAAGGCTATCGCACTGCCGAGGTCACGCTGGGCGGAATTGACACCGACGACCTGTCGTCCAGAACGATGGAGGCCAGGGATGTCCCCGGCCTCTATGCGATTGGCGAAGCGGTGGATGTCACCGGCTGGCTGGGCGGTTACAACTTCCAATGGGCGTGGTCTTCGGGCTACGCCGCCGGAACTGCAATCGCGGGGCGTTAGCCGACGACGTTGTACCCGCGTCCGCGCATGCAGTTGCGCACGATAACTTCCTTGTTCTGGTTTTTCGCGATGACATCCGCGCCCGCACCGATCACCGCGCCGGCGGCGGCGGCCCTGCCCAGGTTGGAACTGCTGTCCTGAATGATGGCGGTCGTGGCGGCAGCACCCGCTGCGCCGATCGCCGCGTTGCCGGCGGTCGAGCCGTCAACGCTGGCCTGCGACGCCGCCAGCTGCTGGCATTGCGCCAGATCCGAATTGTAGTTCGGACCCACAGGGCCATCGATGACCGGTTGGTAATTGGCACCGGAGTTGGCGCAGGCCCCCACCAGAACAAGGGCGGGAAGGACCAGAAGTGACTTGCGATTGAACATTTTCGTGACCTCGTATTGATTTACCCGCAGGTAATACCGCCGGGGACAGTCTTCAAGCAGGCAGGGTCCAAGCCTGCCCGAACCGGCGGTCTATTGCAAACGCGGCTCAGTCCAGCCGTAGGCGCACCTGCGCGGTGAAGTCATCTCCGCGCTGCTCGAAATTGTCGTACTGGTCGAAACTGGCCGCTGCCGGAGCCAGCAATACCGTTTCACCCGGCTGCGCGTCCTGCATCGCGCGCTCGACCGCCATGGCCATCGTGGTGCAGATTTCGGTCTCGACCTCAAGCTGCATGGCGAATCCTGCGGCCTCGCGCCCGATCACGTAGGCTTTGCGGACCTGGTCCTTCACCTCGTTCAGGCCGGACAGGCCGCCGTCCTTTTCCAGCCCCCCACAGATCCAGCGGATGTTGCGGAACGCGCTCAGCGCCTTTACCGCGCTGTCCACATTGGTCGCCTTGGAATCGTTCACATAGGTCACATCGTTTGCTTCGGCGATGATCTGGCTGCGATGCGGCAGGCCGGGATAGCTGTGCAGGGCCTGCTCGATCATTTTTGGCGCAAGCCCCACTGATCGGCAGGCAGCATATGCGGCGCAGGCGTTCTGGTGGTTATGCGCCCCTGGCAGTCCCTTGATCCCACGCAGGTCGATTGATCCGGCCTGGCGCCCCTTGCGGTACTCCGAAAGAAACCCCTTGCGGGCAAAAACCTGCCAGCCCGGCCCGGTCAGCTTGCGCGCAACCGATACCCGGATGACGCGGTCGTCGGCAGGGCCTTCGGACATCTGACCGGCCAGAAACGCGCCTTCGGCCTCATCCACGCCGATGACCGCGCGATCCGGTCCGCCTTCGGCAAACAGGCGACGCTTGGCGGCGAAATACCCGCCCATGCCGCCATGGCGGTCCAGATGGTCGGGCGAGAGGTTGGTGAACACAGCCACATCCGGCGTCAGCGCACGGGCAAGTTCGGTCTGATAGCTGGAAAGCTCAAGCACCACGACCGAACCATCACCGCCGGGATCAATATCCAGCACTCCGCGTCCGATATTCCCGGCCAGCTGCGCCTCGCGTCCGGCCTCGGTCAGGATGTGGTGAATCAGTGCTGCGGTGGTGGATTTGCCGTTCGACCCGGTTACGGCGATCACACGTGGCGGGGTGTCAAAATTGTTCCATGTCTGATCCGCGAATGACCGGAAGAACAGGCCGATATCGTTGTCGACCGGCACACCGGCCTCAAGCGCGGCCGCCACGACCGGGTTGGGTTCGGGATAGAGATGCGGAATGCCGGGGGAGACGATCAGAGTGGCGATGTCATCGAAGGCCCCATGACGCCGCAGATCGGCACAGGTGAACCCTTCGCCTGACGCTATGTCACGCGCCGTCGGGTTGTCATCCCAGCAGATCGCATCGGCCCCACCCGCCCGCAGCGCACGCGCCGTGGTCAGACCGGACCGGCCCAGCCCCAGAACCGCAACTTTCTGCCCTGAACACCCTTTGACCGGGATCATGCCGCCACCCTTCCTACGACCTTCGATTGGCCGCCACACTGCGCAGAAGACCTGACCGAAGGCAAGGGTCCGGAAAGGCTCGCGCGGCAGCGCGAGCCGGGCCCAACAGGTGGCAGGCGGACCGCAGGTCCGCCGAACCTGGCGGGAGCGTTAGCGGACCTTGAGCGTCGCCAGACCGATCATCGCCAGGATCAGCGAGATGATCCAGAAGCGGATGACGATCGTGGGTTCCGCCCAGCCCTTTTTCTCGTAATGGTGATGGATCGGCGCCATCAGGAACACGCGGCGGCCTGTGCGTTTGAAATACAGCACCTGAATGATCACGCTCAGCGCCTCGACCACGAACAGCCCGCCGACAACGGCCAGTACCAGCTCGTGTTTGGTGGCCACGGCAATTGCGCCCAGCGCCCCGCCCAAGGCCAGGGATCCGGTGTCACCCATGAACACGGCGGCAGGCGGTGCGTTGTACCACAGGAACCCAAGCCCCGCCCCAAAGAGCGCCGAGGTGAAGATGAAAATCTCACCTGTGCCTGGCACGTAATGCACATCCAGATACTCGGTGAAGTCGACCCGCCCCACTGCGTAGGCGATGATGCCCAGCGTCGAAGCCGCTATCATCGCGGGCATGATCGCCAGACCGTCCAGACCATCGGTCAGGTTCACCGCATTGGCGGCCCCGACAATCACCACGATCGAGAAGGGAATATAAAAGATGCCCAGATTGATCAGCGTGTCCTTGAAGATCGGCAATGCCAGCTGGCTTTGCAGCATTTCGGGGTGATTCAACGTCGCCCAAAGCGCCGCCAGGGCTGCAATGATGATGCCCAGCGCCATGCGCATTCGGCCGGACACGCCTTGTGTGTTCTGCTTGGACACTTTGGCATAATCGTCGGCAAAGCCTATGGCCGCATAAGCCAGGGTTACGAACAGTACCATCCAGACATACGGGTTATCCCATCGCGCCCAGATCAGCGTCGATGTCACCAGCGCCCCAACGATCAGCAACCCACCCATCGTGGGCGTTCCGGCCTTGGAAAAATGCCCCTCTGGGCCATCATCGCGGATCGGCTGACCTTTGCCCTGCTTGCGGCGCAGCACGTTGATCAGCGGTTTGCCGAACAGGAAGCCGAAGATCAGCGCCGTCATGAAGGCACCGCCCGCACGGAAGGTGATATACCGGAAGAGGTTCCAGAAATCTCCTCCGTCCGACAGGCCGGTCAGCCAATACAACATAGCGATACCTTTCTCACGCGGTGGTCACGGTGGCAAACGCTCATGACCCGGGCGCGCCCACTTGCCCCATTTTGCGTAAACCGTCAACAATACGGGCCAGCGCCATGCTCAGCGAGCCCTTGGCCAGAACGGTGTCTCCATCCCGGACCAGTTCCGGCAGGCGGTCGGCCATCTCGGCGCTGGTCTCAAACCACAATCCCCGTTTTTCTGCGGGCAACGCCTGATGCAACGACTGCATCAGCGGGCCGATGCAATGGATCTGATCGACCTCGCCCATGGCAGGCAGGTCAGCCATACCGGCGTGCATGGCGATTTCCTGCGCGCCCAACTCCTTCATATCGCCCAGAAATGCGATCCGGCGGGAGCCGCGCGACGCGGCCAGTACATTCAGCGCCGCCTCCATCGAGGTGGGGTTGGCGTTATAGCTGTCGTCGAGCAGTTCGATATTGCCGCCTTCTGCCAATGTGACTTGCTCGCGCACACCACGCCCTTTGACCGGCGACCATTGCCCCAGTCCAGCGATCGCCTGATCCAGGTCCACACCCATTTCGACACAAGCTGCCAATGCGCCCAATGCGTTCATGGCAAAATGCAGACCAGCGGACCTGACGCCAAAACGGATCGTTTTGCCGCCCACCATTGCCGCCGCGGAAACCGAATCAACCTCCTGTGTCGCGCCTCCCAGAATGAAATCCTTCCCATCGCGGCCAAATTCGACTGTTTTCAGGCCGAGCTTCTGCGCACATTCCCGCAGGATGTGCGCGTGTTCGATGTCCGCATTGACGATGGCTGCGCCGCCTTCGGTCAGTCCCTCAAAAATCGCGGCCTTTTCCCGGGCGATAGCAGCTACCGACTCGAAGGCTTCGAGGTGAACCGCCGCCACAGTCGTCACCAGCGCCACATGCGGCTTCGCCTGCCGCGCCAGCGGCGCAATCTCGCCCGGGTGGTTCATGCCGATCTCGATCACCGCAAACTCGGTGTCGCGCGGCATCCGGGCCAGCGTCAACGGCACTCCCCAGTGGTTGTTGTAACTGGCGACGCTGGCATGGGTCCTGCCTTGCGTTTCCAGGATCGTAGCAAGCATTTCCTTGGTCGAGGTCTTGCCGACACTGCCGGTCACACCAACCACTTTCGCATTTGTCCGGGCGCGTGCGGCCTGCCCCAGCGCTTCGAGCCCCGCCTGAACATCGTCGACGATCAGCAATGGCGCGTCGCCTGGCACGCCATCGGGAATACGCGAGACCAGCGCTGCGCCTGCGCCCTTCTCAAGCGCCTGCGCCACAAAGTCGTGCCCGTCACGCGCGGCCTTCAGTGCGACAAACAGATCGCCCGGCTGGATGGTGCGGGTGTCGATGGACACGCCGTTTGCTTCCCAGTCAGAGGTCGCACGCCCGCCGGTTGCCGCGGCAGCCTCAGCCGCTGTCCAGAGCGTCATGCCACCCTCCCGTCCAGTGCGGCCACGGCGATACTGGCCTGTTCCGCATCGTCGAACGGCAAAACCTGATCGCCGACAATCTGGCCCGTCTCGTGCCCTTTGCCCGCAATCAACAGCGCGTCACCCGGTTGCAGCGCGTCGATGCCACGCAGGATGGCTTCGGCGCGGTCACCCACTTCGGTGGCTTCCGGCGCGCCATCCATGACGGCGGCACGGATCGTGGCCGGATTTTCGCTGCGCGGGTTATCGTCGGTGACAAAGACGATGTCAGCGTGATCAGCCGCAGCCCTGCCCATCAGCGGGCGCTTGGTGGCATCCCGGTCCCCGCCCGCGCCGACGATGGCGATCAGGCGACCCATGACATGCGGGCGCATCGCTTTCAGCGCCGTGGCGACTGCGTCAGGCGTGTGGGCGTAATCGACAAAGACCGCAGCCCCGTTTTCGCGGGTTGCGGCAAGCTGCATCCGCCCGCGAACCGTTGTCAGATACGGCAGGGTTTCGAACACACGCTCGGGTTCATCCCCGGCCGCGATGACCAGCCCGGCGGCCAGCAGTACGTTTTCGGCCTGAAACCCCCCGATCAGGTTCAGGCGGGTCAGATGCGTTTTGCCCTGCCACGAAAACCGCAAATCCTGCCCGGTCGCGTCAAAGCGCTGGTTCATCAGGCAAAGGTCCGCATCGCCCAGCCCGACTGTCAGGACGGTCTGACCGCGCTGTTCGGCAATCCGGCGCACCTGGGCCCCCTTGGGATCGCTCAGATTGACGACGGCTGTTCCATCCTGCGGAAGAACCCGGTCGAACAGGCCCATTTTCGCGGTGAAATACGCCTCGAACGTTTCGTGGTAATCCAGATGATCCTGCGTGAAGTTCGAGAATCCGGCGGCCGAAAGGTGCACACCGTCCAGGCGGCGCTGCTCGAGCCCGTGCGAGGACGCCTCCATCGCGGCGTGGGTCACGCCATTCCCCGCTGCCGCCGCCAGACAGCGATGCAAGGTGATAGGTTCTGGCGTGGTGTGGGCCAGCGGCGCGGTCCATGCGCCTTCGACACCGGTGGTGCCGAGGTTCACGGCGGCGTGGCCAAGCTCGGTCCAGATCTGGCGGACAAACGTGGCAACCGAGGTTTTGCCGTTGGTCCCAGTGACGGCCACGATGGTTTGCGGCTGCGCGCCGAACCACAGGGCTGCGGCGCCTGCCAGCGCCTGACGCGGATCTTCGACAACAATCAGGGCCGCGTCCGATGCAGCCAGTTCGCTGGCCGCGATCTCAGCGCCTATGGCATCGGTCAGGATGGCGGCGGCTCCCATGCGCAGAGCGAACTGGATGAATTCGCCCCCATGAACGCGTGTCCCGGGAAGCGCTGCGAAGAGAAAACCGTCTTTGACCTCGCGGCTGTCAACCGCCAGACCGGTGATGTCGGGATTCGCGCCGCCCCGCGCGGTCAGGGCCAGTTGGCTTAGTTTCTTTGACCTTGCGCCCATGACCCACCTCTTGTCCGACGGCCTAGTTCGAGGTCAGCGTTATAGCAGCGCGCGCCTCAGGCTCAAGCCGGGGTCTGAGGCCCAGCAAAGGTGCGACCCGGCCGATCAGTTCGGCAGCCACCGGGACGGCCGTCCAGCCTGCCGTGCGGCGTTTTTCGCCATAGGCCACGATCGACGGTTCATCGAGCGTGACGATCAGAACGTATTTCGGGTCGTAGGCCGGGAAGATCGTCGCAAAGGTGGCGATGACCTTGTCGTCATAGTAGCCCCCGCGCGGTTTTGGCTTGTCGGCGGTGCCGGTTTTGCCCGCGACATCATAGCCTGCAACTTCACCAAAGCTGGCAGTCCCGTCCGTCACGACCTTGCGCAACATCTTCTGGGCCTGCTGCGCCGCATTTTCCGACAGCACACGGGGCCCGTATTGCGGACCGTTCTTTCGCAGGATCGTGGGGCTGACATAGTGGCCGCCATTGGCTATCGACGCATACCCGGCCGCCAGATGCATGGGGCTGGTCGACAGACCGTGACCATATGAGATGGTGACGGTGCTCAATTCGCCCCATTTCTTGGGCTTCAGGGGCGCGCCACCTGCTGCCTCGACAATTTCGAACGGGGTGGGTTCGAACATGCCCAGCGATTCAAGGAAATCCTGTTGCCGCTGTGCGCCAATTTGCAGGGCCAGACGCCCGGTGCCCCGGTTCGAACTGTGGACGATCACGTCCGCCACACTGATCTTGCCGTAGTTCTTGCCGTTGAATTCACCAATCGGAAAGCGCCCGATCTTCATCGGGCCCGAGGTGTCGATGATGGTGTTCGAATTCACCAGCCCAAGCTGTACTGCCTGCGCGGCGGTGAAAATCTTGAAGACCGATCCCAGTTCGTAGACGCCCTGAACATAACGGTTGAACAGCGGGCTGTCCGAGGGATCAAACCCCGAAGTCGGCGGGCGCGGACGGTCATTGGGATCAAAGGACGGCAGGGAGGCCGCCGAAATCACCTCGCCCGTGTGGGCATTCATCAGGACAGCCGAAGAACCTTTGGCATTCATGATCTTCATGCCGCCGTAAAGCACCTGTTCGACCGCGGCCTGAACGGTCAGGTCCAGCGACAGTTGCAGCGGCTTGTTTCCGTTGGCCGGATCGCGCAGATACTCGTCAAACTGTTTTTCAACACCGGCAACGCCAATCACCTCAGCCGCGCTGACGCCTTCGCGACCAAACCCTGACCCACCGAGGATATGCGCGGCCAGCCTGCCGTTCGGATACAGCCGCATCTCGCGCGGGCCGAACAGGATGCCGGGGTCGCCGATGTCGTGCACCGCCTGCTTTTGCTCGGGCGAGATACGTTTCTTGATCCACAGAAACTTGCGGTTGCCGGTGAAGTCCTTGACCAGACGATCCTTGTCGAGATCGGGGAAGATAGCCACAAGCTGATCGGCGGCGGCAACCGGGTCGATCATCAGCGGGGGCTGGGCATAGACCGAATAAGTGTCCAGATTGGTCGCCAGAATGCGCCCGTCGCGATCGACAATATTGGCGCGCTGCATTGCGATGGCCGCACCGGGGGCGCTGGCCAGTGGCTCCTGCGCTTCGGACGTGGCAAGCATTCCCATCCGCACGCCAACGACCGAAAAAGCACAAAAGAAGAACAGGCCAAGCACCAGAAGACGCCCTTCGGCACGGGCGCGGGCGCGGTCTTTCATGCTCTCGTGACGTTGGCGAATGTTCTCGCGCTCGATGGCCTTGGGGTTTTCGCCCCGGGCGCGGGCGTCAAGAATGCGGGCCAGTGGGCGCAGAGGCGTGCGGGTCATGGAAACTGTACCTCGCCCAGCGCCTGAATGCTTGTGATGGCCTGCAGTTCGATCGGATCAACGATCGGCAGGTCGGGGTCTTCGGCATAGGCGATCTGGTCGGCGCGCCCGAACTGCTCGGCCCGCAGCGGCAGCAGACCAAGCCGTTCAAAGTTCAAATCCGCCAGTTCGCGCAGCCGGTCGGGTCGGTTCAGATAGGCCCATTCGGCGTCAAGCACGGCCAGCCGAACCTGCGCCATGCCAATTTCACGTTGCAGACCTTGCGTTTCCTTCAACACCTGCTGGGTGCGGTAATTCTCCTGATAGGCCCACAACGCCAGTCCGAACACGGACAGAGCAGTCAACACATACAGAACACTCTTCATCTTGCCCTTCCCCCCAGTTGCGGCATGCCGATTGCACGGGCGTCAATTTCCCCTGCAGGCGCCTCGGTTCGCACAGCCACACGCAGCTTGGCCGAGCGTGCGCGCGGGTTTTCCTGCAATTCCTGATCATCCGGGCCGACGGCTTTGCGGGTTTTCAGGGTGAATTGCGGCTGTTCCTGTTCCATCTCGGGCGCATAGCGATTGGCGCGGCCCGTTTTCCCTGCGCGCGCCTGGAAGAACCGCTTGACCATCCGGTCCTCGATGGAATGGAACGTCACAACGGCCAGTTGCCCGCCCGGTTTCAGCGCGCGTTCGGCGGCCATGAGGCCCTGAAACAGTTCCTCGTATTCGGCGTTCACGGCAATGCGCAGCCCCTGAAAGCTGCGGGTCGCCGGGTGCGACTGCCCCGGTTTCGGGCGCGGCAGGCAGGATTCGATGATTTCAACCAGACGCAGGGTCGTTGTGATCGGCGCATCCGCCCGCGCCCGTGCAATCGCTTTGGCGATGCGGCGGCTGGCGCGTTCTTCGCCATAGTGAAACAGGATGTCGGCCAGTTGCGCCTCGGTTGCGGTATTCACCAGATCGGCGGCGCTTTCGCCATCCTGACTCATCCGCATGTCCAGTGGACCGTCCTTCATGAACGAAAATCCACGCTCGGCCTGATCCAGTTGCATGGACGAAACACCAAGATCCAGCACGACACCGTCCAGATCCTGAGCGTATTCATCCAGTTGCGAGAAAACGCCGGGCTGCATCACCAGTCGGTCGCCGTAATCACCTGCCCATCCGGCTGCCATCTCAAAAGCCAGAGGATCGCGATCGACACCGATAACCTTGTCGGCGCCAGCCTCGAGCAGCGCACGCGTGTACCCGCCCGCACCAAAGGTTCCGTCCAGCCAAACGCCCGAGACGGGCGCAACGGCGGCCAGCAAAGGACGCAGCAAAACGGGGATATGGGGTTTGTCGGAAGGGGACCCGGCACCGGCCATGCCGTTACGCGTCCCCGACGCCGTCTAGGAACTCCAGAGGATCGAAGTCTTCGGGCTGATCGTCCAGCCAGTCTTCGGCCGCGGCCAGTTCTTCGGTCTCGTAGGTTTCGGGCTTCCAGATCTGGAACGTGTCGCCGGCGGCGATAAAGAAGGCCTCGTTCTCAAGCCCGATCTTGTTGCGCAGCTTGGCCGGCAGGACCAGACGCCCGGTTTCGTCGACCGTTGTCGGGAAGGACTGGCCATGGAACATACGCTGCAGCATCTTGCGCTGCATCGACCCGCGCGGCAGTGCATTAATCTTTTCGTCGACCTCGTCGATCGCCTGCATTGTATAACATTCAAGGAACTTGCGGCGGTGATCCCCGTAGACAATCACCAGTTCGGGGGTATCTCCAGGTTGCCAGTTGGGGTCCGAAGCCTCTAGCACACGGCGAAACGAGGCCGGGATCGAAACCCTGCCCTTCGTATCCACCTTGTGGTGGCTTTCACCTCTGAACCTGCGCGCCAAGACGACTGTCCCTTTCGCTTGCGCCCCACTTGATCTTTACGTTCCCCCCTGATGAAAAACGGCGGGTTGATCTGCTGCCACTGATCAACCCGCCGCATTCGCCCGCTGTGCGGGGATGTCCAGCTGCGCGCGCCACCTGGGGGGATGTCTGCTCGCCCGCGCGCCGGATCTGTTAAGTGATGAAAGCGAGATGCCTGTATGAAACCTGATTGTTTTTGGTCGGGGTCGTTTGGTGCCCCATCTGCCTCGTCCTCATCGGATGTATTAGGGATGACATGGGAAATCATGGAAATCAACAAGTTTTTTGGGCACTGACGTATTCTGGACGCAATCCACACGCGAAAAATCAACATAAAATTCACCAATGGACACCATAAATAGACACTCTTGGTCGACTACACACAACATATCCACAGAATTTGCTCAGCCCAAACTGTCCCATGATTTCCCATAAAATTCGAATTCTCCTTGCATCGGTTGGCGAAAAATCGGCATTTTGCCGAACACCGCCTCGAATCAACCGTGTCGAATGGCGCAATTACCCCACACACATCGCAAGAACACCGGCAGCCCATGAATTCCCATCCGGAATGCAAGGGCCCCTTAACATGTGAATGTGCATGTGCCGAACGATCGGCCTGGACACCATTTCCATTCCTCCATCACGCCCATGCGCCGGAGAGCTTCACCCAAAAGCACACCCGCCGAAGCCCCAAAGGTGACCCCACGGCACCCGCTACCCCTGGGCGCGACTGCCCCAACAATTTGATATCTATGCGTTTGCTGCATAGCGGCATTGACGACGCCCGCTATTGTGCATCTGCAGCATTTGCCTATTTTCATCCTCAAGCAAACGCCGGAACACTTCGGCAAACGATCAAGTCAGAGGCATTGAAAATGGCAGTCGCAACCAACCACTCCGCGCTTGGCAATGCACCGGCAACCGGGCTGGTGGCACTGTTTGAAGCAGTAAAAACACGTTTTGTTCGCTATCGCCTGTACCGCCAGACACTTAACGAGCTGTCGGGCCTGTCGAACCGCGAACTGGCCGATCTGGGCCTGCAACGCTCGATGATCCGTCAACTGGCCCTGCAGGCCGCTGCGGATTACACCGCGCAGTAAGCGCACAACAGTTTAACGAGATCAGGTCCGTCCTCCTCCCTTTGGACCTGCATTTCGGCGGCGGCATCTCTCCTCCTCCCTGATGCTGCCGCCCCAAATACCGGCCCTGATAGCCGGGACATGACACATCGGGGCTCTCCTCCTCCCTACCCCGATGTTGAAAGCACGCGGCGACACTTATTCTCCTCCCTTGTGTCGCCGCGTCTTCCTCATACCGGGATCAGACCCGGGTTCGGATACATCGGGGCCTTCCTCCTCCCTGCCTCGATGTTGAAAAGAACGGCGGTTCCCCTTCCTCCTCCCTGGGAACCGCCGTTTTTTGTTTGTGCTTGTGTGTGTAAGGTGAAGCCGGAACCGAAGTTTCAGGAGTTTCCAATGGCTGCATATTTCATCGCCCAGATCACAATTCGCGACCCAGACGGATACCAGAAATACCTTGAAGGGTTCATGCCTGTCTTTGACAGGCACGGAGGTCGCCTTCTGACAGTATCATCCAAACCGGTGGACGTGATCGAAGGCACCTGGGCTGAGGAAGGGATAGTCCTTATGGAGTTTCCGTCGATCGAAGCCGCAAAGGCATGGAAAGACGATCCCGACTACGTCGAACTGGCGAAAATCCGGCACAAGACCGCGACGGCAAACATGGTTCTGGTCGAAGGCCTTTAAAACGGAACGTCATCCTTGGCGGACAGAAAGCGCGAGACAACCTTCTTCATGCCCGCCTTGTCAAAATCGACCTCGACCTTGTCCCCTTCGATACCGATCACTGCGCCATAGCCGAATTTCTGGTGGAATACCCGTTCGCCCAGCGTGAAACTGGCCACCGCGGTCGCATCGATGACGGTGTTGCGGCTTTCGCGCGGTTGCGACATGCCATACTGACCCTGCCGCGCCTGCATCCGTTTCCAGCCGGGTGAGTTGTAGACGTTTGCTTCGGCGGCGCGGGTTTCGATCCCGGCCGTGGTCTGACCGCCACCGTAGAGACCCGGAGGCGTCAGAACCTCCACATGAACTTCGGGCAATTCATCGATAAATCGGGACGGCATCGAATTCTGCCACTGACCAAAAACGCGCCTGTTGGCGGCAAAGGAAATCGTGCAGACCTCCTCCGCGCGGGTGATGCCGACATAGGCCAGCCGCCGTTCTTCCTCGAGGCCTTTGAGGCCAGCCTCGTCCATCGACCGCTGCGAGGGGAACAACCCGTCCTCCCACCCCGGCAGGAACACGGCGGGAAATTCCAGACCTTTGGCGGCATGCAGGGTCATGATCGACACTTTCGCGCCATCCGATTCCTGTTCGTTGTCCATCACCAGGCTGACATGTTCCAGAAAGCCCTGCAGGTTTTCAAAATTGTCCAGCTGGTTGACCAGTTCCTTGAGGTTTTCCAACCGCCCCGGGGAATCTGGATTCTTGTCGTTCTGCCAGTGCGCCGTATAGCCGGATTCGTCGAGGATAATCTGCGCCAGTTCGATATGAGTATGTTCCGGTTCGCCAAAGCGTGTGGGAGCGGTGCCATCATCAATGACGGAATCGTCGTCAACCTCGATCCTGGGTCCCCGGGTCATTGCGTTCCAGCGGGCCAGCCCATCGACAAGCTGGCGCAAGGCCGCGCCGCCCTTGCCTTTGATCAGCCCTTGTTCCACCGCAATCCGCGCGCCTTCGACCAGAGAGACGCCATTCTGTCGGGCGGTCGCCTGAATCGTCTGCTGCGCCTTGTCGCCGAGGCCACGTTTGGGCGTATTCACGATCCGCTCGAACGCCAGATCGTCTTCGGGGCTGATGACCAGCCGGAAATAGGCCATGGCATCGCGGATCTCCATTCGCTCATAGAACCGCGGGCCGCCGATGACCTTGTAGGGCAATCCAATGGTCAGAAAACGGTCCTCGAAGGCACGCATCTGGTGGCTGGCGCGCACGAGAATGGCGATTTCATCAAGGGTCATCGGCCGCACGCCACGGGTGCCGCCCTGCATCGCGTCGATTTCCTCGCCAATCCAGCGCGCTTCTTCTTCGCCATCCCAGTGGCCGATCAGCCGGACCTTTTCGCCGTCCTGCTCGTCGGTCCAAAGCTCTTTGCCCAGGCGATTTTCATTGCCGCGAATGACATTCGACGCGGCGGCGAGGATATGCGGGGTCGAGCGGTAGTTCTGTTCAAGCCGGACGACATAGGCACCGGGGAAGTCTTTCTCGAACCGCAGAATGTTGCCCACCTCGGCCCCGCGCCAGCCATAGATCGACTGGTCATCATCGCCCACGCAACAGATGTTCTTGTGACCGCCCGCCAGCAACCGCAGCCACAAGTACTGGGCGATGTTGGTGTCCTGATACTCGTCCACCAGAATGTAACGGAACCACCGCTGGTATTGTTCCAGCACATCCGCATGTGTCTGAAAGATCGTGACCATGTGCAAAAGCAGATCACCGAAATCCACCGCGTTCAGCTCGCGCAGACGGGTCTGGTACTGGGCGTAAAGGTCGACGCCCTTGTGATTATAGGCTCCGGCATCAGCAGCAGGTATCTTGTCGGGTGTCAGTGCACGGTTTTTCCAGTCATCGATGATTCCCGCCAGCATCCGCGCAGGCCAGCGCTTGTCATCGATATTGGCCGCCTGAACCAGTTGCTTGAGCAGGCGCAACTGGTCGTCGCTGTCAAGAATCGTGAAGTTCGATTTCAGCCCCGCAAGTTCGGCGTGGCGACGCAGCAGCTTGACGCAAATCGAATGGAACGTGCCAAGCCAAGGCATCCCTTCGGCGGGCTGGCCGAGCAGGCGGCCGACACGCTCTTTCATTTCACGCGCAGCCTTGTTGGTGAATGTCACCGACAAGATCTCGTTGGGACGCGCCCGCCCGGTATTCAGCAGGTGCGCGATCCGGGTCGTGAGTGCCTTGGTCTTGCCGGTCCCTGCCCCGGCCAGCATCAGAACCGGACCGTCAAGCCGTTCAACCGCATCGCGCTGCGCCGGGTTGAGATCATCCAGATAAGGCACGGCACGCGCGGCCATTGCCTTTTGGGACAGTGATGCGCCCTCGAAGGCGTCCATTTCGTCAAAACTGCTCATGCCCCCAAACTACGCCGGATGCGGCCAGAGGGAAAGGGTTTGTTCACGGCTTGTTCACAAAGAAATCGCAGAAGATAATATACTGGTTTCCAGACAAAACCTTTGTGTACATCCGGCGATCTTACCTTTCTGCAAAAGCTTGTTTCTGATGCCCGGTCCATTGCTGTGGGAGAGCATATGACGAAGCAGGCGACATGGGCGGTGCGAAGTTCGCGGCTGAAAATGGTAGGCGTTACGCTGATGCTGATCGCCCTATCGGCGGCTGCCGGTTGGGGAATTAACGCCGTACCCGCGCGCGAAGGATGTCCAGCTCACCTTCAATACCACTGTCGAAGATAATTGGCAGGTCCGTCGATGCCTTGACCCGCGCAGAAAAAGTACGGCTGGCGGTTTAATCCGTTGCGGTCAGATATAGTGAAAAATCCCTGCCCCGCATTACGATTTCGTTTGGGGTCGCCTATTGCCCGGTGCACGAAGTCATGCCGCAGGATCTTCCGCGCGCGGCGGATGAAGCGCTCCATACCGCCAAGGACCGGGGCCGAAATCAGGTGCAGATTGCCAACTCCGCGTCCTTCGGCGCAGACATCGGGGACAGCCTAGTTCGGAAAAAGGGGGCCAAAATCAAACCGTCGTCCTCGACAGCCGCTTGAAAAACTTGCCGAATCGCGCGGCAAATCGGATCAATCCTCATGGACCTGCACAGTGCATATCCCGGCATTGCCGATTTGAAACGACTTGCGCGGCGTCGGTTACCGCGCTTTGTCTGGGAATTTGTGGAAAGTGGCACCGGCGCTGAAACCCTGATCCGGCGCAACCGCGAAGCGCTGGACCGGGTTACACTGACCCCGTCGATCCTGCATGGCGAACTGGAGTTCGACACAAGCAAGAAGCTGCTGGATCACGACTGCGCCCTGCCGTTCGGTATCGCCCCCATTGGAATGTCGGGGTTGGTCTGGCCGGATGCCGAAGGCATTCTGGCCCGCGCTGCGGCCACGGCCAACATTCCCTACACCTTGTCTACGGTCGCCAGCCAGATGCCCGAAGATCTGGCCGGCCACATCGGCGAAAACGCCTGGTTTCAATTGTATCCGCCACGGGATCCCGACATCCGCACCGATATGCTGGCCCGCGCGCGCGATGCGGGATTCCGGACGCTGGTGCTGACTGCGGATGTACCGGTTGCTTCTCGGCGCGAACGGCAGGTGCGGTCCGGGTTGACACATCCGCCAAGGCTGACGCCGCGCCTGCTGGCGCAGATTTCGCGATGCCCGGCCTGGGCCATGGGGATGCTGCGTAAGGGACCACCCAGAATGCGCACGCTCGAGAAGTATTCGGACAGTAGCCTCAACCTCCCTCCTACGGCACATATCGGGTATCTTCTGAGAACGTCGCCGGACATGGAGTACGTATCCTGGCTGCGCGACAACTGGGATGGTGCATTTGTCGTCAAAGGCGTCCTGCGGCCGGAAGATGCCGTTTCGCTGCAAAAGGCGGGCGTTGACGCCATATGGGTGTCGAATCACGGTGGCCGTCAGTTTGACGGCGCGCCCGCCAGTATCGATGCGCTACCGGCCATACGCGCAGCGACGGACCTGCCGATTATCTTTGACAGTGGTATTGAAGGTGGGCTGGATATCCTTCGTGCGCTGGCCCTTGGCGCGGATTTTGTCATGCTGGGGCGCGGGTTTCTCTTTGGTCTGGCGGCGTTAGGCGAACGCGGCCCCGCTCATGTCATCGACATCCTGCGGCAGGATCTGAAGGCCAATATGGGCCAGTTGGGCCTCGCAAGTTTACAAAATGTGACATCTGCAATCACAAATATTGATGCTGCATCGCAGCATGTGTAAGTAGATTGCGCCAACAGGCGGCGTTTGCGAGCGATAACATGCCGGTTCTACCCAGAACGACTGATATACGTGCGCGTATTGTCCGCCTATGAACACGGCCACACCATAAAGACCGGGACCTGACATGACCGACTTCAAAAAGATCCTGATCGCCAATCGCGGCGAGATTGCTATTCGCGTGATGCGCGCGGCCAACGAGATGGGCAAACGCACCGTTGCCGTCTTTGCCGAGGAGGACAAGCTTGGCCTGCATCGCTTTAAAGCGGATGAGGCATATCGCATTGGCGAGGGGATGGGGCCGGTTGCCGCTTATCTGAGCATAGACGAGATCATCCGTGTCGCCAAAGAATGCGGAGCGGATGCGATCCATCCGGGCTATGGCCTGCTATCGGAGAACCCGGACTTCGTGGATGCCTGCGTCCAGAACGGCATCACTTTCATCGGTCCCAAGGCCGAGACCATGCGCGCGCTTGGCGACAAGGCCAGTGCCCGTCGTGTCGCCATCGAGGCAGGAGTTCCGGTGATCCCGGCGACCGAGGTTTTGGGCGATGACATGGACGCGATCCGCAAGGAAGCCGCCCAGATCGGCTATCCGCTTATGCTCAAGGCGTCCTGGGGCGGCGGCGGGCGCGGTATGCGTCCGATCGAGTCCGAGGACGAACTGGAAGAGAAAGTCCTGGAAGGTCGTCGCGAAGCCGAAGCCGCGTTCGGCAATGGCGAGGGTTATCTGGAAAAGATGATCACCCGCGCCCGGCATGTTGAAGTTCAGATTCTGGGCGACAAGCATGGCGAGATCTACCATCTCTACGAACGCGACTGTTCGGTCCAGCGCCGGAACCAGAAGGTCGTGGAACGCGCCCCCGCCCCTTACCTGAGCGAGGAGCAGCGTGCCGAAATCTGTGAGCTGGGCCGCAAGATCTGTGCCCATGTGAACTATGAATGCGCGGGCACGGTCGAATTCCTGATGGATATGGAAACCGGCAAGTTCTACTTCATCGAGGTCAACCCGCGCGTTCAGGTGGAACACACCGTCACCGAGGAAGTTACCGGCATCGACATCGTACAAGCCCAGATCCTGATCGCCGAGGGCAAGACGCTGGCCGAGGCGACCGGGGCCGCCAGCCAGTCGGACGTTCAACTGAACGGCCACGCCCTGCAAACCCGGATCACCACCGAGGACCCGCAGAATAACTTCATCCCCGATTATGGCCGCATCACCGCCTATCGCTCGGCCACGGGTATGGGTATCCGTCTGGACGGCGGCACGGCCTATGCGGGCGGAGTGATCACGCGGTACTACGACTCGCTGCTGACCAAGGTGACCGCTTGGGCACCAACGCCGGACAAGGCGATCCATCGGATGGACCGCGCGCTGCGTGAATTCCGCATCCGCGGCGTCAGCACCAATATCGACTTTGTCATCAACCTGCTGAAGCACCCGACCTTCCTGTCGAACGAATACACCACCAAGTTCATCGACACGACGCCAGACCTGTTCCAGTTCAAACGCCGTCGGGATCGGGGCACCAAGGTTCTGACCTATATCGCGGACATTACCGTGAACGGGCACCCCGAGACCAAGGATCGCCCCGAACCGCGCGCCGACCTGAAAGAGGCCAAGCCCCCTGCATTGAAGGGTGAACCCAAAATGGGCACCCGCAACCTGCTGGAGCAGAAGGGCCCGCAGGCCGTGGCCGACTGGATGAAAGCGCAGCGGCAGCTGCTGATCACCGACACCACCATGCGGGACGGCCATCAATCCCTGCTGGCGACCCGGATGCGGTCGATCGACATGATCAAGGTGGCGCCGACCTATGCGGCGAACCTGCCGCAACTGTTCAGCGTTGAATGCTGGGGCGGCGCGACCTTTGACGTGGCCTATCGCTTTCTTCAGGAATGCCCGTGGCAGCGTCTGCGTGACCTGCGCGAGGCGATGCCGAACCTGATGACACAGATGCTTCTGCGCGGCGCGAACGGGGTTGGCTATACCAACTACCCCGACAACGTGGTGCAGGAGTTCGTGCGTCAGGCATCGAAGAATATCGACGTCTTCCGCGTATTCGACTCGCTGAACTGGGTCGAGAACATGCGCGTGGCCATGGATGCGGTGGTTGAAAATGGCAAGATCTGTGAAGGCACCGTCTGCTATACCGGTGACATTCTGGACCCCGATCGCGCCAAGTACGACCTTAAATACTATGTCGGCATGGCCAAGGAACTGCGCGACGCCGGTGCACATGTTCTGGGCCTCAAGGACATGGCGGGTCTGCTGAAACCGGCCTCGGCCAAAATCCTGATCCGCGCGCTGAAGGAAGAGGTCGGTTTGCCGATCCACTTCCACACTCATGATACTGCCGGAATCGCCAGCGCCACCATTCTGGCCGCGTCCGAGGCGGGCGTGGACGCGGTGGATTGCGCGATGGACAGCTTCAGCGGCAACACGTCTCAGGCAACGCTGGGCACCGTTGTCGAAGCGCTGCGCCATACCGAGCGTGACACCGGACTGGATATCAAGGCCATCCGCGAGATCAGCGATTACTTCGAAGCCGTTCGCGGCCAGTACGCGGCCTTTGAATCCAGCCTGCAGGCCCCTGCATCAGAAGTGTACCTGCACGAGATGCCCGGCGGCCAGTTCACCAACCTCAAGGCGCAGGCACGTTCGCTTGGGCTGGAGGAACGCTGGCACGAGGTGGCGCAGATGTATGCCGACGTGAACCAGATGTTCGGGGACATCGTTAAGGTGACGCCGTCCTCCAAGGTGGTCGGTGACATGGCGCTGATGATGGTCAGCCAGGGGCTGACCCGCGCCGACGTGGAAAGCCCCGAAACGGATGTGGCCTTCCCGGATTCTGTCGTCGACATGATGCGCGGCAATCTGGGTCAGCCTCCGGGCGGGTTCCCCGACACGATCATCAAGAAGGTCCTCAAGGACGAAGCGCCCAATACCCAGCGCCCCGGCAAGGACGTGCCCGCCGTGGATCTTGAGGCCACCCGCGCCGAACTGTCCAAGCAACTGGAAGGCAAAGAGGTCGATGACGAGGATCTGAACGGATACCTGATGTATCCCAAGGTCTTCCTGGACTACATGGGCCGCCACCGGATTTACGGTCCGGTCCGCACCCTGCCCACGCGCACCTTCTTCTACGGCATGGAGCCCGGGGAAGAGATCACGGCGGAAATCGATCCGGGCAAAACGCTGGAAATCCGCTGTCAGGCGATTGGTGAAACCGATGAAAAGGGCGAGGTCAAAGTTTTCTTTGAACTCAATGGTCAGCCCCGTGTCATCAGGGTGCCGAACCGTCTGGTGACCTCGACCACGCAGGCCCGGCCCAAGGCCGAGGCGGGCAACCCCAACCATATCGGCGCGCCGATGCCGGGCGTTGTCGCGACCGTTTCAGTCACCGCCGGTCAGGAGGTCAAGGAAGGCGACCTGCTGCTGACCATTGAAGCCATGAAGATGGAAACCGGCATCCATGCCGAACGCGATGCGGTGGTCAAAGCGGTTCACATTCAGCCTGGCGGCCAGATTGACGCAAAGGACCTTTTGGTCGAACTGGAATAAGCCGACAAACAGGTTAATGTCAGCCGGGCCGCGCAGGACACTGCGCGGCCCTTTTTCATGCCCCTGCGGAGCCACGCCATGCTGACCATTACCCCGATCTACGCCGCGCTGATTGCCCTCCTGTTTCTCGCGCTCAGCCTTAACGTCATCCGGCAACGGTTCATGGGGCAAATCTCGGTCGGCGACGGCGGCAACAAGGCGCTGATCAAGGCCATCCGCACGCATTCCAACTGCGTCGAATACGCGCCGTTCACGCTGTTGCTGATCGCTATGGCCGAAATTCAAGGTGCGGGGGGCGTTCTGGTCAACCTGATGGGCTTGGCGATTCTGTCCGGGCGATTGCTGCATGCCTACGGATTCGGGCGCACACCTCAGATCGTGATTCTGCGCCGGACGGGAATGTTGCTGACATTTGCCGCCATTCTGGTCGCTGCGGTCACCAACCTCGTGCTGGCGCTTTAGGGTCAGCCAGCCAGCACCTCGACTTCAACCGGGCATGCAGGCTGCCATATCTGTTGGGCGGTCTGCCCTTTGTCGCCACCGGCCTGCGCCACGATGCCCGCCATGAACATCGAAACAACCAGCACCGAGAGTTTCAGGGTTTCTTTCGGGTTCATCTGTCACCTCCGCCGTTCTTTCCTGACGTGTTCAGACAGTTGAACGGATGGGGTCCGGATTTCCGTCGCCAGAAAAGAAATTTTGCGGAAGATGCGTTTTTCCTCTTGCAGCTTTGCGCCAGAATTTATACTTCACGCCTCACTCAACGGCGCGGGCGTAGCTCAGGGGTAGAGCATAACCTTGCCAAGGTTAGGGTCGGGCGTTCGAATCGCCTCGCCCGCTCCATTGAGAGGTCTTTGGACCAACATATGTATCTGATGCGGGCGTAGCTCAGGGGTAGAGCATAACCTTGCCAAGGTTAGGGTCGGGCGTTCGAATCGCCTCGCCCGCTCCAGATACCAACCTCCCTTAAATTTCTGGTTCTTTGTTATCTGCTGCGGCATTCTCGGGTCGCACGCAATCACGACGGAGATGCGCCATGCCAGAATACGTAATTCGCGCTCTGACAGCGGATGAGGTCCAGACGGCTGTTGATTGGGCCGGCCGCGAAGGTTGGAACCCTGGCCTTCACGACGCCGTGTGCTTCCGCAGCTCCGATCCCGAAGGATTCAAGGGCGGATTTCTGGATGGCAGGATGATCGCGTCTGCCTCGGCCGTGAATTACGACGACACCTATTCGTTCCTGGGCTTTTACATCGTCCTGCCGGAATATCGCGGATCGGGCTTCGGGCTGCAGGTTGCCGAGGCCGTCAAGGCGCATTGCGAACATCGGAACATGGGCATGGACGGGGTCGTCGAACAGCAGGACAATTACCGAAAGTTCGGGTTTAAGCTGGCTTATGACAACTACCGCTTTTCGGGCACAGCGGGTGAAATCCTCAACGCCCTGGGCTGTTCCGGCCACGGTCAGGTATCACTGATCGACACACTTTCGGAAGAGCTGAAGTCTTATGATCGGGGCCTGTTTCCTGCCCCGCGCGACACGTTCCTGCAGGCCTGGCTGGATGCACCCAATCACACCTCGCGAGTGTTTGAGGAAGGCGGCCGGATCAGAGGCTATGGAACGCTGCGCCGATGTTTGGCAGGGTACAAGATAGGGCCATTGTTTGCGGACACACCCGAGATCGCGCAGGCGCTTTTGGTGTCGCTGCTGATGACGCTTCCGGCTGACCAGATGGGTGCCGAGGTCTTTATCGACATGCCCAACCCCAACTCGCAGGCGATGGCGATGGCGCAACAACTGGGGTTGACCAAAGTGTTCGAAACCGGCCGCATGTATTCCAGCCACGCGCCGGAAATTGATCTGCACCGTATCTATGGGATCACGACGTTTGAGCTGGGGTAACGTTCAGAACGCCTTGAACGTCATCGTGGTCAGGGATCGTTCGATATTGGGAATCACCAGCAGGTTTTCGTTGATGAAGTGCCCCACATCCTCGGTTTCGGGGATATAGAGTTTCAGCAGCAGGTCGAATTCGCCGCTGGTCGAGTAAAGCTCGGAATGGATTTCGCGCAGGGCGATTTCTTCGGCGACCTTGTAGGTGGAACCGGGTTTACAGCGGATCTGGATGAAAACGCAGGTGGACATGGGGTTGACCCTGTTTGTTGAGTTGCGCGCAGGCTGGCATGGGCCGCGCCCGGGCGCAATCCCCTGCAACAGTTTGGCGCGCATGTGATGCTTGGTCTGGATATGCCCGGCGATCCCCGTCTATAAGCGCGCCTGTATCAAAAGGAATTCGCCCATGCGCAGCGCAAAGATCAGTCGTCAGACCGCCGAGACCGAGATCACGGTCGAGGTCAATCTGGACGGCACCGGCCAGTATGACAACCAGACCGGCGTTGGCTTCTTCGATCACATGCTGGACCAACTGGCGCGCCATTCGCTTATCGACATGACGATCCGCGCCAAGGGCGATTATCACATCGACGATCATCACACGGTCGAGGACACAGGCATCGCACTGGGTCAGGCGCTGACGCAGGCATTGGACGACAAGAAGGGTATCCGCCGCTATGGCGAGTGCCACCTGCCGATGGATGACGCTCAGGTGCGCTGTGCGCTGGATCTGTCGGGCCGTCCGTTCCTGATCTGGAACGTGGATTTGCCGACACCCAAGATCGGGACCTTCGACACCGAACTGGTGCGCGAGTTCTTTCAGGCGCTCAGCACCCATGGTGGCATCACCCTGCATATCGACCAGCTACACGGTTTCAATAGCCACCATATCGCCGAGGCGGCCTTCAAGGCGGTTGCCCGTGCCCTTCGGCTGGCGGTTGAGACCGATCCGCGCAAGGCCGATGCGATTCCGTCGACCAAAGGCGCATTGTAGATGCTGACTGCCATTATCGACTACGAAAGCGGCAATCTGCATTCCGCTGAAAAGGCGTTTCAGCGCATGGCGCGTGAACTGAATGCGGGTGAGGTCGTCGTGACCTCGGACGCAGATGTCGTCGCGCGGGCCGATCGGCTGGTTCTGCCCGGCGATGGTGCGTTTCCAGCCTGTGCGGCCGAACTGCGCGGCCATAAGGGTATTTATGACGCGATGGTCGAGGCGGTCGAACAAAAGGGCCGCCCTTTTCTGGGTATCTGCGTCGGTATGCAGCTGATGGCCTCGAAAGGCCATGAATACAGCGAAACCGATGGTTTGGATTGGATCGCGGGCGACGTGGTTCGGATCGAGCCGTCAGACCATGCGTTGAAAGTACCACATATGGGCTGGAACGATTTGGTTCTGGAGAGCCCGCACCCGGTGTTTGAAGGCGTGAAATCAGGCGATCACGCCTATTTCGTGCACTCCTATCATTTCCGGGTGACGGACCCGGCGCAACGGTTGGCCTATGTGGATTACGGTCAAGAGGTCACGGCCGTGATTGGCCGTGACACGATGGTCGGGATGCAGTTCCACCCCGAGAAAAGTCAGGATGTCGGCCTGCGTATGATCGGAAATTTTCTGATCTGGGCTCCGTGACGGCCTATTGCACGCGTGTCCAGGTTTGCCCACGGCAGATCAGGCCACCGGCAACGCAACCTTTCACGGTCAGCTGGTTCTGGCTGTCCAGCGTCATTTTCGAGTTGTAGGTCTTGTCGCGGTCCGGCGCCCAGATCTTGCCGTTGTCATAGGCCCCGCCCCCTTCCGGAACCATGTCCCAGATAATCTGTTTGCCCAAATTCTCGTAGTCCAGCTGCTCATCGCCGTTGGCGTCAAACGCCGTGTCGATTGTGCCGCAGACGGCACTTCCGCACGATCCGATGGAAACATGCAGATACCCGCCGGTGTCACCGGGCTGGGTTTTCCAGATGCCATCAACCGGATCGGCCGCATAAGCGCTGCTTGCCAAGGCGGCAAACCCTGCGGCCAGAACGAATTTCTTCATGATATCCTCCCTGTTTTGCAAGCAGTCTGGCGCGCCGGTCGCCGTCGGGCAAGATTGACTTTGCGTCGCGTTGCATCCCCTGCTCTGTGTGTGCGATATCCCGCGCGGATAACATTGATATAGGGCCGCCCGACATGATCCTCTACCCCGCCATCGACCTAAAAGACGGCCAGGCCGTGCGCCTGCTGCGCGGTGAAATGGACAAGGCCACGGTGTTCAACGAAGACCCTGCCGCGCAAGCCCGCGCCTTCGTCGAAGCGGGTTGCGAGTGGCTGCATCTGGTCGATCTGAATGGCGCCTTTGCAGGGGAACCCGTCAATGCCGCTCCGGTCGAGGCGATTTTGAAGGCCTGTGATGTGCCCGCCCAACTGGGTGGCGGCATCCGTGACATGGCAACAATCGAAACATGGCTCGACAAGGGGCTCGCGCGCGTCATTCTGGGCACTGTCGCCGTCGAGAACCCCGATCTGGTGCGTCAAGCGGCACAAGAGTTCCCCGGCCAAGTAGCCGTCGGTATTGACGCACGCAATGGCATGGTCGCCACCAAGGGCTGGGCCGAAGAAACCGATGTGCAGGTCACGGATCTTGCCCGAAGCTTCGAGGATGCGGGTGTTGCCGCGATCATCTACACCGACATCAACCGCGACGGAGCGATGCAGGGCCCCAATATCGAGGCCACAGCGGCGCTGGCCCGCGCCGTGTCGATCCCAGTCATCGCATCGGGCGGTGTCAGCTCGCTGGACGACCTGATCGCGTTGCGTGATTGCGGGGTCGAACTTAACGGCGCGATTTCCGGCCGGGCGCTCTATGACGGCGCGATCGATCTGAACGAGGCCATTCGCGCCCTGAGCTGACTACTGAGCGGCGACCGATGTCAGCTTGGCCAGCGCCCCGCGCATTTTCTCGATGACCGGGGATTTCTCGACCGCATCAAGTTCGTCCATGGTCTCTTTCGGGTCTTCATAGGCCAGCCAGACCTGCCCGTTTTCGTCCTCGTAGGCCTGCACTTTCAGCGGCAGAAACAGACCTGCGCGCGGGTCGGCCTGCATGGCAGGTGTGCCCAGCGCCGGATTGCCGAAGATCAGCACCTGATTTGCCGAGATGGTCATACCCACCTTCTCGGCGCCCGCTGCGTGATCGACACGCGCGAAAACCGTGGCGCCCGCATTGCCGACTGCGGCCTCGAGCGCGTCCATCGCCTCGGACACGGATTTGGCTGTCTCTACTTTGATGATATCGTCAGCCATCGCGGCGACAGCTCCTGTGAATATGAATGTGGTCGTCAAAAAGAGGTTACGCATCTCATTGATCTCCTGATGAATTAGGGACCAGTTTTCACAGGTTCGAGAGATGTGGCAATCACAAGTCTGGCATCGGCGGGGCTTTGCCGGTAGAGGTGCGCCAACAAAGGACATGCCATGCTCAAAACACGGATCATTCCCTGCCTTGATGTTGCCGATGGCCGCGTGGTTAAGGGCGTCAATTTCGTCGGCTTGCGTGACGCGGGCGACCCGGTGGAATCGGCCAAGGCCTATGATGCCGCCGGCGCGGACGAAATCTGCTTTCTGGATATTCACGCCACCCATGAAAACCGGGGCACCATGTTCGATGTGGTGCAGCGCACGGCGGAACAGTGTTTTGTTCCGCTGACGGTGGGCGGTGGTGTCCGCACCAGGGAAGATGTCCGCGCGCTGCTGCTGGCAGGTGCCGACAAGGTCAGTTTCAACTCGGCCGCCGTGGCGAATCCGGATGTTGTGGCCGAGGCCGCCGATCAGTTCGGCAGCCAGTGCATCGTGGTCGCCATCGATGCCAAAACCGTCAGCCCCGGCAAGTGGGAGATCTTTACCCACGGGGGGCGCAAACCAACCGGCATTGACGCGGTCGAGTTTGCAAGAACCGTGGTCGCCAAGGGCGCAGGGGAAATCCTGCTGACCTCGATGGATCGTGACGGCACCAAATCCGGGTTCAACCTGCCCCTGACCCGCGCGATCTCGGACGCGGTGGATGTACCGGTGATCGCATCGGGCGGGGTCGGCAATCTGGATCATCTGGTCGAAGGCGTGACCGAAGGCGGTGCCAGCGCGGTATTGGCGGCTTCGATCTTCCATTTCGGAGAATACACCATCCGCGAGGCCAAGGAACACATGGCCGCCGCAGGCATCCCGATGAGGCTGACATGAGCATTCTGCACGAACTGGCCGCAACCATCGAAGCGCGCAAGGGAACCGACCCCGAGTTGAGCTGGACCGCCAAACTGCTTGCCAAGGGCCCCGAAAAGTGTGCCGAAAAGTTCGGCGAAGAGGCCATCGAGGCCATCATCGAAGCCGTCAAGGGCGATCGGGCCAGACTGACGTCCGAGGCGGCGGATGCGCTGTATCACCTGCTGGTGATGCTGGCCGCCCGTGATGTGGCGCTAGATGACGTTCTGAACGAACTTGCCCGGCGTCAGGGCATCAGCGGCATTGCCGAAAAAGCGGCGCGCCCCAAGGGCTAAGCGTGGGTTTCGTGCGCTGCTCCTGCCCGCTATAGTGCTGTGTCAGGGTGCCACGGATCAGGGAACGCGCGCGATGATCAGAGCATTGTTGTTTGTGGCGACGCTTGCCATCCTGGCGGCCTGTTCTGCGCCGCCCCGTTCCACCGGGGACGAGGTTCAAAGGCTGGCAGCGGAAATCCAAAGCCTCGGACCCGATATCGACCCCGCAGAAGCGCAGCGCGCGGCGCGAGTCGCCTACAGCTACACCGCGCAGTTGGTCGAGGAATATGAGATCACCGACCCGCCGCTGATCCATAACGCAAAGGTCAATAAGGGCCTGCGTCCGCGCGGATTGTGCTGGCACTGGGCCGAAGACATTGAACGGCGCCTGAAGCAGGAAGAGTTCGAAACACTGACCCTGCACCGTGCCATCGCCAATGCCGACAACCCGTTCCGAATCGACCACTCGACCGCCATTATCAGCCGACGCGGAGAAACCATGTACGAAGGGATCGTACTGGACCCGTGGCGATATGGTGGAGTGCTGTACTGGGGACCTTTGGTCGAGGACACACGTTACGAGTGGGTCCCGCGCGATCAGGTTCTGGAAAAGCGGCGTCTGGAACAGGTTGCCCGGCTGAAAACGGCAGGCGGCGGCTGACGGTCACAGCTTTGAGGATATGATCCCGGTGGCAAACCCGCCCATGCGCAATTCCCCGAAAAGCCGCTGATATTCGATTTTCGGGCATCGGTTCATGACCACATCGACACCTCTGGCCTGCGCGACTGCCGCCGCGCCTTCATGTTCGACACCGATCTGCATCCAGACTGTCCTGAGCTTTGGAAAAGCCTGCAAAGCCTCGTCCACAATCGGTGGCACGGCTTCGGATCTGCGAAATATGTCCACCATGTCGACAGGTTCGGAAATATCCGACAGCGACGCATGAACGGTCTGACCGAACAATTGCTTCCCTGCATGCCCCGGATTGACCGGAATGACCCGGTATCCTTTCAGCGAAAGGTATCGCGCCACGTAATAACTGGGCCGCACCGGGTTCATCGACACCCCAACGACCGCCACAACTTTGGTGCGTTGCAGGATGCCTTTCAGGAACTCATCGGAATAATCTGCCATGAGGGCACCCTAATCGCTGCGTTCAAAAGAAAAAAGCGCCCAGGTCGGACCTGAGCGCCAGTTGTTGGAACGAGGGACAGTGAAATGACCCGCGGCAGTTCCGTTCCGCGGTCACTGTGACATTTAGGCATGAGTTCGGCAAAAAAAAGAGGGCGCGCGCATTTTTGTGATGACAGATCAAAAAAACGCGAAGTTTCGCCTGTCACTTGTACAGAACCGAGGGCCAGTGCTCCTCGGCCATGCGAATGTTCAGCGCCATGTCTTCCTGCCACACTTTCTCGATCGCGAGCGAATGCACCAAATAAAGCCTGCCATCCACGACCCTCCACGCCATTGGGTCGGTGCTGGACAGAAGACCCAGAGCCATAGCATAAGCGCAATATCCGCCGAACTGAGGCGCAAAGGCACGCGGATCACGCTCGAACCGCTCCTGGTTCTCGGCTGATGCGAAATGCCATTCAACGCCTTTCCACATCAACGAATGCTCGGCGTGGCCCAGCACCGGTGCGTCATCCACGAAATAGGACACGGGATCATAGCCCGCCATTGCGGCACCATCTGTGGCAAAATAGACCGGCGCATCCTGCGCCTGGACGGCAGGTGCGAACATGATAGCGGCCATAGCGCCAATGAAGAAACGTCGGGTCAGCATCGTCGGTCTGAGTTCTTAGAATTCGAGACCGTCAAAATGCAACTTTTTCAGCGCCATGAAACCCCCCTTGACGCGGTTGTGAACACCCGTGTCGCCGAAGAAACAAGTCAGTCGAAGATATCTTCGATCACATCCCAGGCTTCATCCAGCACGCGCGAGAATACACCTTTTTTCCGTTTCTTGTATTTGTATTTCGGCGTTCGAGCCTTGGATTTGGCAGGACGCACTTGCCTTTCTTCCGTCAGCTTTCGTTTGGGCAACATCTTGAGGTCGTGCAGGGGGGCGCCACAACTGGAACAGCTGAGCTCGTGACGTTGTTTTCCCTGCAGAACCAGCGCGGCACGCGTGCCGCAGTAACAGCAAGTGGCAATTTTCGACGGGCTGGGAATGACGCTCTCCTGTTATTTGTGCCTCGATGCATATAGGGCAATCGCAGCCGCATTTGAGACGTTGAGCGACCCGAAACCGCCCGCTGCGTCAATTTTCACCAGATGATCGACCGTTTCCTTGGTTTTCTGCCGCAAACCGGGGCCTTCGGCACCCAACACCAGTGCAACCGGCCGGTCCAGCTTGCCGGCCAACGTGGTTTCGATGGTCTGATCCGCCTCGCCGTCCAGCCCCAGCACCAGAAACCCCATATTCTGCAGCTCGACGATTGCGTCCGCCAGATTGCGCACCCGCAGATAGGGCTGGCGTTCGAGCGCGCCGCTGGCGGTTTTCGCCAGCGCTCCGGTTTCCGGCGCCGAATGGTGGCGTGTGCCGACAACGGCGCTTGCACCCAGCACCTCGGCCGAGCGCAGAATCGCCCCGACGTTGTGCGGATCGGTGACCCGGTCCAGCAGAATGACACGCGGGTGTTCACGACCGATGCAGTTTTCGGCCAGCCCACCCCAGTCCAGCGGCTTGACCTCAAGCGCCGCGCCCTGATGCACCGACCCCGGATCGATCGGCGCGGTGAACTTGCGTGGATCAACCAGCTCGGCTTCAATTCCTGCAAATTCAATGGCTTCCGCCAGCTTGGCCTGCGCGTTCAGGGTCACGATCAGACGCAATTTCTGACGCTTCGGGTTCATGAGCGCGTCACGGACGGCGTGCAGTCCGAACAACCAGACAGTCTCGGACGCGGCTGCTTTGCGCGCCTGTTCCTTTTCGACGACCCATTTGGGTTTCTTCATTTTAAGGGCCTCCGGGCCGGGAATTCGGTTTCCTGCGCCAAAGCGGAATTTTCCTGTTGACGCACCTTTAAGGCGCTAGTAATCACGCCTCCACGTCAGGTGCAACGCCTGACAGTGGGCGACAGGCCGCAAGGTGTGGCAGGGGACTGTAACTCCCTCGCGGAGACGCACGCCTGGTTCGATTCCAGGGTCGCCCACCACTTCTTCAAGCAACTGAAATTGAGAACTTTGTGTGTGGCACCCGTCCGGGCGCGGTTTGTCGGCGTTAACCGGCTATTAGCGGTGTCAGTCGTGCGACGGATTTCTGGAGGCCTGAATTTCCTGCGCACGTTCAGACCACGTCGATCGAATGTAGGCTAAGATATCCCAGATTTCATCGTCGGATATTACTTCTTCAAACCCGGGCATTCCACTTGCGAAGTCGCTGATATCGCGTGCCGCCAAAGCTTTTTCTCCACCCAATTGGGTGTATTCAAAAAGAAGAAGGTTGTCGTGATGCCAGGTGTGTCCCGTCTCATCATGGGGAGGCGCGGGCAAGACACCGTTTTCGTCTGGCGTTTGCCAATTCGGTTGTCCTTCGAGGTTGGCACCGTGACAGGACGCGCAATGTTCGGCGTAAAGGGCCTGACCGACAGCCAAATCGCGGCCATCCAGTTCGTGACCTGCGATCGCCCCGGTTGCAACGCTAAAGGCTGCGATGATCAGAACGCGTTTCATGCGACCTCGACCCAGGTTTTCATGCCCGCCGCCTGATGGCCCAGCATGTGACAGTGCATCAGCCATTTGCCGGGGTTGTCGAACACGCAAACGAAGTCTCGCGTTGCACCCGGATCAATCAGCGTTGTATCCCGGAATGCACCTAAATTACCGTCGGCTTCGACCTCGAAAAAGTGATGCCCGTGCAGATGGATACCATGTGGAAAGCGGGTATCGTTCACCAGTTGAATGCGGGCAGTCTGTCCGCGTTGGAAGCTGTGGAAAGGGGTGTCCGCAAGGCCGGACTGTCCGTTGAACGCCCAGATGCCCTCTTCCATCAGCCCCTGCATCATTCTTTGGCTCATGGCCCCGCCCTCCATGGTCAAGGTCAGGGAAACGGCATTGTCCAAATCGGGCTGCACCGTCTCGTTTGGCGGCAACGCGGATATCACTGATGGTTGTCGCGCCGTGTTCTCTCCCTCAACCGGGATTTCGCCCAGCAGGTAAGGATCATCCCGGGTCGGAAATACAAATGCGATTGTTTCCGCGGAAGTGACATCCGCTATGATATCAACCCGTTGGGCCGGCGCCAAAACCAGGTCAGAAACCTCTTGCGGATCGGAAAGCGGCATACCGTCCAGTGCAACAGTCTTGCCGTCAATGCCTTCAAGCTCAATCGGGAAAATCCTGTCAGTCGCGACGTTGATCAACCGCAAGCGCACACGGTCACCAAGACGAACAGACGCGTCCGGTTCGAAAAACACACGGGCATAGTTGCCAAGCCGACCCTGATGCGCCTGATCGTGCATGTTCTCAAAGCCATCGGCGAGCGTGCCGTCTTCGGTAATGCGCCAATCGTCAATCATGACGATCACGTCATGATCCACATCAGGCGGGGATTGTTCCTCGACGATCAGGGGGCCGTAAAGCCCCTTTGCAACCTGTTCCCAGGACCGGTTATGCGAGTGATACCAGAAGGTTCCGGCGTCCGGCGCGCGAAAGCGATAGGCGAACTCTGCACCCGCTTCGACAACGTCCTGTGTCAGGCCCGGCACACCGTCCATCGCATTGTCGGTCCGCAACCCGTGCCAATGAACCGCCGAGCCGTCGTCTATCTGATTGAGAAAACGGATGTCGAAAATCTCGCCCTGACGAACGCGAAGGACCGGTCCGGGCGTGCTGCCGTTGAAGCCAAGCATCGGCGTTGCCGGATCGCCTTCCGGCAGGATTTGCGCAGAGACTGGCTGTGCAATCAGGTCCAACGGAGCCGCCGCGATGACGACGCCGGGAACCAATGCCATTGCACTTGTCGTGATCAGGAATTCTCTTCGGTTCATCTTAAACCTCAATTCGGAAGGGTCAGGACGCTGGTAAGGGTAGCTGTTGCCGCGAACACGACCAGTATGATTGCAGTTTCTATTTCGATGGAGCGTGCCAGATGCCGCGCTGCGTCGCGATCACCTGCCTGCATGGCAGGAACAAACCGAAACTTGTTGGCGGCTGCCATCATAAGCACCAACGCCACCAGCCCCAGTTTAACGAGAAGCGCCTGCCCGTAGCCCGAAACAAAAAGGCTTCGAAGATCACCCAACAGAAGCCAGGACATCAGCAGGCCCGCCAAAATCAGCACAGGAACAAAGACCGAGGCGGCTTGCCCGAAACGATCCCCCAGCGCTGCTGCCTCGTCCAAGCGTTCGGGCTGTAACGACAAGCGCCGTAACGGTCCAAGAATGCCGATCCAGAACGCAAGGCAAAGCAGATGCAAAAGCAGCAGAAGCCTTACGCCGCTTTGCTCCAGGCCGGGTACATGCCCAATCTGTGCAAACGACCACAGCGCCAGCACACCGCCGCCAAGGGATATCCATTGACCGGCAAATGGCACGAACAACCCGACAAGGATCATGGCCGCGCCGACCAGTCGATAGATCAGAACATCACCGACCGGTGTTTGCCACAAAAGCCCCAGCATCTCGGGATCGCTCATCCCATCAGCGCCGCCGGTCAGGGCGGCCCCGCGCAGCATGAACCCAATGACAGACGCGACTATCGCAAGCCCAGCCAAGAACGCAGTATGGACGCGCATCCGGCCGCTCAGCGACGAGAGGAGATCAGCAAAGGCGGCGCGCATGATCACCAGCCCGCTGGATCCTGCAATGCCAACATACAGCAGGAGTTTTGACAGGATCGCGGCAATGCCCCAGACGCCCGGCATCCTCAGTCAACCGTAAAGGAAAATTCGCCCTGCATCGCATGGCCGTCCACGCCCAGACCGCGCCATTCTATGCGATAGGCGCCTGCCCCCATATCCTGAAGCGGGAGGGTGAAGAGACGATCAAAACTGGTCTGGTTCCCAATATCGAGCGGGACCGAATGAAGATCCTGATGGGTCATCTCCACTCGGGTCAGACGGATGTCGTCCGCAAAGTTGAAACTGATTTCAGACGGGACTTCCGCAATCGTCGCACCGTTTTCTGGCGTCGTCGTGTCCACGCGGGAATGCGCAAGCGCACCCGTGGCAAGCGTGGCAAGCAGAGCAAGGATCGTGATCGTCTTCATAGAGTGTTCCTCAGTTAATTCCGTTGGCCCGCTGGATTTCGCGGATATAGGCGACAACCATGGCAACGTCGCCACGGGTTAAGCCTTCGACCGGCGGCATATCTCCGAACGACCAGTGATGGCTTCTTACACCTGTCGCAACTGCGCGCTGAAAGGATTCGTCGGCGTGATGGCTGGGTTCATAGATAACATGGATCAGTGGCGGTCCGGCACCTTCAATTCCAACAGCATTGGTGCCGTGGCACGCGGCGCAAGCCTCGTCGAAGATGCGCTGACCAATGGCGGCTTTGCCCTCGATCGTGGGCATTTGAACGGCCACCAAGGCACCCCCTGCGGCAGGGGACGACGGAGTGGCAATTTCAGACGTACCGGGCCGCAGCATAATGGAGGCAGCAGCGACCGCCACGGCACACACACCGATAACGAGATATTTTCGGTTCATGGTTCTTCCTGACTTTATGAAACAGAATATTGACCGCGCTGAGCGGCGGCCAAGCAGAAACACCAGGCGCGTGCACCCGGCGTCGAAGTGCCGTTTCAGAAGTTAGGTGGTCTGTCAGGATGTTCCGGCTCACGCAGCGCCGAAAGTTCGCTTACCTGCCAATTCAATACCTGTTCGAACTGGTCTGGTGATGCATCCGACGTCTCGGAGGCAAGTAACATCAAGTTGCAGAGGAAAGGATTGCATCCATCATGGTCTGCGCCGTCCGTTTCGTGATGGCCGGTCGGCGACAAACGAACCAAGTGCGGAGATCGCTCCAAAAACTGAACTTCGTCACAATGTCCATCGTTGCAATGCAGCGGCATGTCATGGGCAACACTTGCGAACCCGGTCAATAAGACCAGAATTGCTGCCAGGACCACCGATATTATCCGCTGCAAAATCATTTCGGCGGAAACCTATTACGCAAATTGGAACAAAACAACACAGGAATAGAACTTGGCGCAGGCATACACGGGGGTCATCAATTGGCCTGTCTCGCCGACAAAGTGGTTGGTGGCAAATGGGAAACCAAAGCGGTTCTGTCACCCCACCGCGCGATCACGGTAGAATTTGCGCCGAAATGCCGCAAAAGGGGCAATTGCCAAACGTTTGCTCGTTGAGTTTGCGACATTTTCCCTATGCTTTCGGTCGCAGGGTCCGGCGCACGGGGATGCCTCCAGCGACGGTTTCGCCTCCAACAAATGTCTGTAAGACCGCCCGGTTGCCAGAATCGCGGTCTTGGGTGATCCTTCAAGAAATTGAAGGATCGCAATATGTTTAGATATCTAATATTTGCGCTCGGTATTTGCGCATCTACGACCTTGTTCGCACAAGAGGCATCTGATGACGCTGCTGCGACGGAAAACGCCTCGGCCACTTCGTCCGATCTTCTGACTGATGCTGAGTTGCAGACCCTGGTCGCTCCGGTCGCTCTTTATCCTGATACGCTGCTGATACAGATTTTGGTCGCGGCGACGCAGCCGTTGGAGATCGTGAAGGCCGAACGGTATTTGCTGGACAACGCCGACCGAGACGCCTCCGAGCTTGGTCCGGAAATTGAAGCCATGGGCTGGGATCCTTCGGTCAGTGTGTTGGCGACAGCGTTTCCCGAAGTCGTCGGTCAGATGGCCACCCATGTCGATTGGACCGAGACGGTGGGAACGGCCATGCTGGCGCAGTCCGATGATGTGCTGGATGCGGTTCAAGTCATGCGGGACCAGGCGATTGACAGCGGAGCGCTTGTGTCCGGGCCCGCGCAAACTGTCGAGGTGACGGAAGAAGACACGGTTGTCATTACACCGACAGAGCCGGAAACCGTATACGTCCCGCAGTATAACCCTGAGACCGTCTATACGGGACCGTCGGTGGGGGACGTTGCAGGCGCGGCCCTGCTGACATTTGGCACCGTCGCCCTGATCGACGAGATTTTTGACGACGACGACGATTGGTATGGCTATTGGGGGTGCCGGAACTGCGGTGGCTGGGGCGGTGGCCCGATTTACAGAAACCCGAACATCGACATTGACGTCGATGGAAACGTCAACATCGGCAACAACATTGATCTGGGCAACCGCACGGATATCGGATGGAAACCCGATCCTGGCCGTCAGCAGCAAGCCCGAGACAAAATCGCCAATCACAAAAGACCAGAAGGGGGTCGCGGCAATTTGCCGGTCAACCGCCCCGAGGGTCGCACGGATGAATTGCGGTCAAAACTGAGCCGCGAGTCCGGCGCCGCGGACATCAGCCGCGACCGTGCGGCGGCTGCCGTTGCGGCTGGCGCAGGTGCAGGGGCCGTGGCCGGTGGTGCTCTGGCAAATCGGAGCGGTGGGAAAAAACCGTTGCCGCAGATAAACCGGGGCAACGTCGACCGGGACAAGGCCGCTGCAAAACAACAGGCCGTTGATCGGACCAAACGACCCGATGCGGCGAAACGGCCTGTCGCACAAAAACCGCAGACAGCCAGAAAACCGCAGGCGAAGAAGGCCGCAACGGCGCAGCGCAAACCCAGTGCGTCCAGGGGGCAAGCGATGAAGAAAAAGGCGTCCGGAAGCAGAACTCACAGCGCGTCCAAGCGAGGGCACGCCGCCAAAGGCAAGCGGAGACGGTAAGATGCGTATATCGGTATTTTCAGTTGTTTTGCTCGCTGCGACCGCAGGCGTCGCGCTTTCTGACGGCGCCCGGTTTGATACTCCGCAAAGCGCGCTGGACGCGTTCGCAGATGCTCTGAAAGCAAATGATCAGAGTAAGTTGCTTGAAATTTTCGGACCTGAAGCCGAAGATTTGGTCGGATCGGGAGATCCGGCAGAAGACCAGCAAAGAAGGCAGGAAGTTCTTGGCATGTACGCCGAAGGGTACCGCTTTCAGCCCGAGGATGATGGGGTTGTTCTTCTGCTGGGTGAAGACAGTTGGCCTTTCCCGATTCCAATCCTGCGCGGGGAAGACGGCTGGCGTTTTGACCTGGAGGCCGGGATCGAAGAACTTTCGGCCCGGGAAATCGGCTTGAATGAGCTGGAAGTGATTGATTTGCTGGAGGCTTATGTCGACCTACAGGCGGCATTCCGGCTGGTGGATCACAACGGTGACGGCGTCATGGAATTTGCGCAGACGATCATTTCCGACCCGGGCGAGCAAAACGGACTTTTCTGGCCCGAAGACGACAGCTTTGTCGGCGCGGCACTTGCCCGAGCCGCCGCCTCGGGGTGGAGCGACGGTGAGACCGACTATGAGGCGGAACCATTCCTCGGCTATTACTTCACCATCCTTCACGAACAGGGGGCGAATGCGCCTGGCGGAGCCTACTCGTACTTTGTCGGGGATCGCTTCGTGGCCGGACATGCCTTGCTTGCAGTGCCTTCGGATTACGGAGAAACAGGCATCCATTCCTTCATGGTCGGTGAAAACGGTATCGTTTACGAGGCCGATTTCGGCCCCGAGACCCTCGATGCCACTGCCGATATCAACATCTACGATCCCGGCCCGGACTGGTCGCCGGTTGAGTAGCCGCCGATCTCCGGCGCACTTCCCGCCGCAGCAAAGCGATTGGTAAGTGATGGTCGCCCAAAGTGGGCGACCATGCCGACCGGATGGCGTCAAGCGACGAGCCTGCTCCAACTGGACCATATCGAATAAACGGGAAAGGATCGCGCACTTCAGCGCTGTCCCGCGAAACCAATGTATCGGTGCCTTCGTCCCGCCCGCCTTACTTGCAGATCGGCAACACCAATGGAGGTTGCTTGGGCAAAGAATCCCTCCATTGGTTTATGATGGGTTGGAGGCTGCGCTTGGGCCAGAACTTCGGAGCACCGATTGCCTGTAGACAGGCGGCGTTCCAGTAAACCCCCGCCCCAGATAACGATTTGCCCTTTTTGACCGCCTTTGCGACGGCGTTAATGTCTTTGCCTTCCGGATAGATGTAGAGGGTTGTCGGGTTCCCTTCCACCAGGGCCAGAATCTCTTTCGAGGCGGATTGCGACCATGTCGTGCACCCGTTGCTGCGGCCCCCGGTATAGTTCACGAGCCTTCCGTATGGGACATAGCCGTCATCATCCGCATGAGAGCTTTGCGGATTTTTGAACCGGCATTGCCACTTCAGGAAAACGGCAGGATGTCCGCCAATTGCGCGCTCCCGTGCGTTGCTCGTTTCGCCTTCGCCATCAAACAAAAGAAACGTCCGATAGAACGGTTTCGTCTGACCCGAATGACTGTAATAGCCTTTGAAGGATGTTCGTGTCTCGGCGGTCACGTAGGATCCGCCAGCGGTTAGTTTCGACCCCTCAGCGTTGCTGAAATTCTTCGCGCATTGCCGACCGTTCGAGAAATTGGCGCGCTGCAGTTTGCGCCCATTCCCGTAGCCGGACGAGACGGCCTGGAAAGATCTCCGAGACTCGCAGATGACATAAAACCGACGTCCCGGATTGCCGTTTCGCGCGGTACTGGGCCGGGTTGCATCCTTTGCAAGGTAGCAAGGATTTCTGACCACGCCCTGCCGCACTTTTTCCTGATACAAATCCCGCGCCCTTTTCAGGACGATCGGAGCTATTTGGCCATCGCCCGTGCCCACATGCTTTTGCAACCAAGCGGGGATATCCGATGACAACGCCTTAACTTGATCAGGCAGCGAACCTGCCGAGACGGCAATTGTCATGAATGTGATTGCAAGACGGAGCGATATCGGTTTCAACGGAAAACCTCCTGCCAGTATGTCCTCGTGACCAACCTACCACAATTTTAGCGTGCAGGGATGTCTGTCGAAGGAACGACGGAGGGCGCCTGTTGCCGCAAATCCCACTTTTTGCAATGAGAGGTCTCTTGGCAGTTCATTTTCCAAAACACTGAGGTTCATGCGTTGACGGCTGCTGATCTGGAAGTGCCCGTCTAGACTTAAGTGCCGATTTCGTGGTTATGGCTTCACAGGCTTCGGAAACCGCCTTGGGGGCGCGGCTTGGCGAAAAGGGCGACAGAGTGACTTTGAGGCTGACCAAACTGCCTTGCCGCAATTTGAATGACATTCGAACCTGGCAAGCAGTTCTCTGATTAACCGTACGTCCTGAAAGCCAGTCGTTTAGTTGAGACGGTTTGCGGTGGCACTTCTTGCCACGTCGACCACACGGTCATCTCCAGACTGAATACAGCTGACCGGAACTTCGCCTCCCAGCTCACTTTTGGGCGAGGTCATCCACAACGCGCATTGCCACGGGGTCATTTCAACGGGCAGCGCCTTCAAAACATCTTCCATCAACGGAAACGGAGTACCATCTTCGGCAAACTGAAAAGATGGATACGCGTCAATACCTTCATATGGAACGGAGAAAACCTTTCCGCTTCGCTTCCAGATGTCGCCAATCCGCGTGACCAGCCGCGAGCCTGTCTTCCACTGCGCGTGTACCGCGCCCATGTCGAGCAAAGAAAACTTCCGGGAAAACTCATCCTTGCGGATGTCGCTGACAATACAGAACTGTTCTTCGAATTTGGCCAAGTACATCTGACTACACACAACACTAACAAATTCACACACGACAACACTGCCAGAACATCGCCCTCGCGAAAGTAAAATAGTTCACTTTCAAAAGTGCGTACTGATCTAAAGCCGCGCGAAGAAAGTTAAGCCACTGTAATTATTTCAACTTTCAGGCAGATAAACCCTCAACCCGAAGACCAGAAAACCATATTGGCCTTTCCGTTTACCTGGCATGCGGGCAACAATTCCTGTGAGAGCAGCAAATTGATTACAGTTAAGGGTGAAATTACACGGATCGGAACCACTCAGGTGCTGTGGGCTACTTCCCGCCTGCGTCGGAAACCATTATCCCGATGGCAAACAGGGCAATGGCTCACCAGGGTCAGGATGTATTTTTTCCTGCGATGGGAGGTTCACGGTTCGAAAACCGAGCCGCGACATGAGCGACCTGAATTGGCTGACCATTGAGCAGATGGCTAAGCTCGCTCCTTATTTCCGGAAGTCACAGGGCAAGCCTCGGGTTGATGCCAAAAGCGTGTTTGCCGAGATTATCTTCATCAATGGCGGCGGTTTGGGATGGCGGGACGATCCGGAATCCGACGGTCTGCAAAAGACCCATTGCAGCCGGTGGAAGCATTGGAACAAGACGGTGTTTTCGCCCGGAGGATGGCCGTTCTTGCCGCCGAGAACAGCAAAGAGAAGGCCGTCAAGATCGATAGGAACAGGCGAGCATCATGCGTTCAGCTGAGCCTGCGCAAGTATCTCAGGTCACTCCGCGCCGCGACGAGCATGGTCGCGCAATAAAGGTTAGTCGCCGGATCGGGAGAACCAAAGGAGGCTTGAATACCAAGCTTGATGCCATTTGCGACAGCCATAGGCGCCCGCTCAACCTGTTCGTTGCCGACGGGGCAGATCAGCGATCAAATCGGTGCTCGGGTCCTGATCAGTTGCCCACCAAATGTGGACCGTCTGCTCGGAGATCGCCACCACGACGACGACAGGTTCCGAGATATGTTGAAAGACACAGGTATATCCACTGGCCTCCATTTTTTATCATGCAGGGAATTGTCGCGACAGGTAACGGTAAAAATCCCATATGGTTCCTTCATAGTCGCTTGGCGCGAGATGGCCGGACGGCGCGTGGCGCGAACTGAGCGCCGATTGCATTTTCTCCAGCTTCTCGCGATCCTCGCGATTTACCTCGTGCCATAACTTGATGCGTTCTTCCAACTCATCCTGGGTCAGCTCGTCGCCATAGGTCGACATCGTCCATCGCACCCGGATGCAATCCACGGACAGAGGCTTGATGGACAAAGAAACAAGCAATGTCGCGGCCTGGCTGGCCACCTGAGCGGGGAATACATTGAACAAGGTTGAGCGGCGGCGTTCGTCGTCGCTCAGACCTGGCGCGCCCATGCCACGGGATTCGGCGCTTGATGGGTAGTTGGCACAATAAGCCGTGAACGTGTCGTCGGATAAGGCCTTTCGGCTTAAACCCGTCGGCGTGTAGGGATGCAGCGTTTCCGGATGCACGACCGACAGGTGGTACGCTTCCATGAAATTCTCGACAAGGCACTTCCAGTTCGTGTGCCAGTCTTCTTCAAACGTTGCAACATGGCGCATCCTGTCCGTCTGATAGTTGCCAAGCAGAACTTCCAGTTGCTCAAGGCGCGGCGCCAGCGGCTCTGCATCATCGTCCAGATTGACATAGATAAAGCCGTTCCACTGCTCACAGCGAAATTCCGGTAAGGCGCAACTGCCCTTTTTGACGCCTTTGTCACGCATACGCGGCGCGTTCAAAAGCTCACCGTCTCGCGCATAGCTCCAGGCATGGTAGCTGCAGACAAACTTACGGGTTGAACCAGACCCTTCGGCAATCGGCATGCCCCGATGGCGGCACAGGTTCGACAAGATTCTGACTTGCTCGTCATCCCCGCGAACGACCAGCAGGGGTTCGTCGAAAAGCTGCGCTGTAAAGTAGTCCCCGGCACTTGGGATTTCGTCGGCACGGCCAAGGCAATGCCACTCCTTGCTCAGGAATGTTTTCACCTCGAAATCAAAGAACTCGGGGTCCGTGTAAAACCATCCGGGCAAGCACTGCGCTTGCGACTCTGGCAGGGCCGCGACCTGATGGAGCATTCCCACCATCTCAGCAACCCGCTGCTTTCGAACCATTTGCATTTTACTGCGCGGCCTCCTGTCCGAAGACGCGGTTGAACCCGGCCGTCTTCTCAGCCAGATACTGCGTGAAGTCGTAGATCGGTCGTTCGAGGTAAGAGAGATGTCCGGCCCGCGCCGCGCCGGAGTTCAGACCCTTGAACACTTTTTCCGTACAGCCGCGGTCTTCGTCATTCACGTCATCCAGCAGCTTCTTCAGTGTCGCGATATATTCATCCGCCTTCGGGTCCGCCATGAATTCGGGTGACAAACCGCCGCCATAGACAATCGAGACCTGGCCCGTGCCTTTCGGGTGCAGCGAAAGATACCAGAAGTATCCCGGCGTCAGAGTGATCAGGTGACTTGGGTAAAGCGTCAGCAGAGCGGTGGTCTTGCGCCAATCGCCCTCAAGGCGCGTGTTGTTCGGATGGGCGTTGCCCATCGGCAGCGACGCCTCTTTGGTGATCCAGTGATAATTGAAGTGCTTCAGCCCAGGCGGGCAATCCATCTCCTCCAGTTTGGAATGTCCACCAACCGTCTGGGCGTGACACACAGGCAGGTGGTAGCTCTCCATGAAGTTTTCGGCCAGAACCTTCCAGTTCGTGTCCCAGACATGGGTCTCGCGGAAGCACTCGACATAGTTCTCCATGCCGTACTGGGACACCATCTCTTCCAGTTCGGACAGTTGCTGGGCCACCGGGGCTGAATCCGGGTTCAGGGTCACGTAAATCCAGCCCAGCCATTCCTCGCAGCGGATTTTGGGGAGCTTGTAGCTTTCTTTGCAAAAACCCGTCGTCTCTTTCATGAACGGTGCGCCGCGCAGGTTGCCTTCCAGATCGTAGGTCCAGGCATGATACGGGCAGACCAGAACGCGGGCGTTCCCTTCGCCTTCCACGATCGTCGACATGCGGTGCAGACAGACATTCGAAAACGCTTTCAGCTCTTTGGACTTGTCCCGAAGCACGACGATGGGTTGTTCCGCGACTTCAAGGGTTATGTAGTCACCGGGATTTGCCAGTCGGCTGGAACGTCCAACGCAGACCCAGTCCTTGCCAAAAACGTTGTCCAACTCACTGCGCAGGAAATCCTGACTTGTGTAGACAGAAGGAGGCATGGCAACCGCGTCTTCCATCGGCCGATGAGCGGCATTCAACAATTCAGTAACTGCCTGGTCTAACGACATAGGTGGCTCCTCAATCATGCGGTGACCCCGATTTGCAGGCCAAGACAGCCTGTCATCCTCGGACGATTTCATGTTGCACTCGAACTGAAAAATATAAAAACTTAAAAAAGATGGCCTTTAAGAAGGTAAAATATGGTTCGCTTCACTTTGCGCCAATGCACCTATTTTCGAACCGTCGCCGAATACGGCGGCATTGCACAGGCCGCGCGTGTGCTGAACATTTCGCAGCCTTCGGTCGCGCAGGCGATACAAAAGCTTGAAGATGTCACCGGGTTGGTCCTGTTCAATCGCCACCATGCTCGGGGCTTGTCGCTCACGCTTCAGGGGCGCCTGTTTCTGGAACATGTCAAGGAACTTGAAGCGCAGGCTGAACGTGTCGGCACTCAGGCAAAGGCACTGCTTTCGGAAACGGCGGGCGAACTTCGGCTGGGCGCATTTCGGACCCTTTCACCCTTTTTCCTTCCGACGCTCATTCGAAAATTTCAAAACACCTATCCGGATGTCCAGGTGTTTCAACAAGAGTATGGTCTGGCTGAACTTGGCGATGCGCTGCGAAACGGAGAGATTGATCTGGCTCTGACATACGACCGGGGCTGGTCACTGGATGGGCTGGAGATCGTCAGACTGGCCGCTTTGCAGCCGAAAGTTATTATTTCTTCAAATCATCCGCTGGCACAAAATGAAGAGGTTCGATTATCTGACTTGCGCGATATTCCATATGTCATGTTCGACGGGCCAGGCAGTCGGACCTATTTCGAAGATTTGCTGAGAGAGGCGGCCCTCTATCCAGACATAGCCTATGCGTCGAATTCTCTTGAAACCGTGCGCAGCGCCGTAGCTGAGGAGTTCGGATTTTCGTTTTTGATAATGCTGCCCGAGTCGACGACGACATATAGCGGAGGCACGATAAAAGCGCTGCAGTTGGTCGAAACCCTGCGCCCCCTAAACGTTGTACTTGCGTATCACAGAGATCTTCAGAGCAAGTTCATCATGGGTTTTAAGGCACTTGCGAGTGAGCACTTTGGTGGCCGTTCTGAGGACCAAACTGAATGAGAAAAGTGTTGTAACCTCCAGCTGGGTGTCAGGCCCTTTGGCACAGTGAATATAAGCCTCCGCAACTGAACTGGTCCACCGCTATGTTTAGAATACGGAGGACCAAGAACGGCAAACCAGCGGTAGAAGCCCGAAGAGATTACCTTGAAGTTGCAGCAGGTTGAGGTGTTGATGGCGCAAGGTAGGACCCGCCTGGATGCGACCAGACAGATCGGCGTCGTTGAACAGACTTGCCTCAACCACGTACCGGAGAGGGATTCGATCAGTGTTGCTGCCCGATCATCGTTACTTGCTGCCATTGGTGTGTTCATAATGAAAAAGAAAGTCGGGAAAACCACTGAAACCCGCCTCGCTCCTTTTCATCAGATCACACAGTTTTCTAACCACACGGTTCAAACGCGATCGCCTGTTTCTCTTGTTCTTCCAGTTCCAGCACACACTGACGAAACTGTCTTTTTGCCACCGTCGTGTTCTGGCTGGACACCATATTGACCGCGCGCGATGCCTTTGCGAATTCGGCTGCCGATCCTGACCAACCAGCCGCTCTGGCGCCAGCTTTCAACGGTGACCATTGAACGAAGTACCACTCACCATCGAACAACGCTGATGCCTGATGGAACGGCCGCAATCGTGACCAAGTCGCTGGCCTGACCGTCAAGCGCATTCATATCGGCGCTGGCCTCGGCTAGCGCACGCAATGCCTCATCCTCTGAAGCAAAGGCTGCCACATGGGCTGGTGTGCGGCCTCGCGAGTCCCTCGCGTTGACATTTGCCCCCGCCGCTGCGAGCTGCCGGATCATTTCTTCATTGCCGGTATGAGCAGCTTCGAAAAGACCGTCGCAATTCACGACCTCACCAACCGAAGGCGGCGTTTGCGCCGCGCCCGCGTTGGCGGCGAGTCCTGTCAAGAACGCGAACAAAATAGGACGAAACATGGCCAACCCCTTTACTCAAATACTGGTGAAAGCCTCCGGGCTCGCAGACCTCTTATCAAGAAACAACTGCAACATGCACCAACGACTGCCCAGGGCAGCATAGGCAAAGCCATTGAACGTCGGGAACGAGCCAATCGCGAAAGTGAGTACGAAAGCCCCCCGTCCGCTTCAACCCAAGTTCACCGGACAAGACCATCGAGGTTTTGCTAGGCTTAATTTTCTGGCCCGGGATGACGCCAGATTTGCATCGCGCCCAGTACAGGATGTTGAAAAGGTGCTTCGAACTCAGCGCCCAAGCGTCGAGCCAAAGCAAATGACCGGCGATTGTCTTCCAGGATCAAGCTGATTGCTGTCGTCCAGCCGAGAGCTGAATATGCAAACTCACGAGCTGCAAGCGAGGCTTCGAAAGCGATGCCCTTACCCTCACCGCCTTCGAACACAGACCAAGCGATTTCAGGCTCGGGCCAACCCTCGGGAAACCACAACCCTACAACCCCGAGAGGCTCATCCGAGACACGGTCGGCCACGATCCAACGACCAAATCCGCGCAAAACCCAATGGCCAAACAGTTCACCGAATTGCCCATAGGCCTCTGAGCGCGTGAATGGACCGCCAACCGTGGACGCCCGTTCCGACATTCGGAACGCGACAAATGGCTCAAAATCAGACGCCAACGGTGCGCGAAGGCGTAGGCGCCGTGTTTCTAGCATTGGGATATCTACGAGGCGCGGTGTCATGTCTTCTCAAATGCTGAATGCACTTTAGCCTCAATCGGAACGTCACGCTATGACTGCGAAGGACTCGAAGTGGAAATTCGCTCAGTCGCAGCGAATGTCCACTTTGCGGACAAACTTGCCGCTCGCAGTAGCTTTTTTTAAGGTGCAAACAAAGTCAGAACCATTCGAACATTCGAGGCTGAAAATTGTTAGATTTTGCAACGTAAAGATCTTTTCAGCAACGAAGATGAGAGAAGGGCAGCTTCAAGTTTTTTGCGCAACAATGTAACGACTTTGCAGCATCGAGGCTTGATTGGAAGTATAAAGGATTTCGAAGCCTGCGCGCTCAATTTTCCTCTCAAGTACCGATCCAGAAACGAAATTCACAAATGGGGCTTTCCCGAGTATCTGCATGATCGGGATCGCAATCCGACTGATCATCGTATACTTGAAACCACCATTCTCAGGCGCGCAGACGGTCTTGGATATGAAAAGCCCACCGGATTTTGTCAGCGTGGAAATGTGCTCGAGCGCTTGGTCCAGATCGGGCAGGAGATGAAGCAGGTTATGCGCCAAGACCGCATCGTATGAACCTTCATCAAGACTGTGCTCAAGAACTTCGGCCACCTTGAAAGTGACATTCTCAAATCCTTCCTTAGCGCACTTCTCATCGGCAATCTCGATCATGCCCGGAGCGAGATCCGAGGCAGTGATATGGGTCACATGCGGTGCCAGCAACAGCGCGGTTGAACCCGTACCGCACCCGATTTCCAGTACGCTGTCCTCCGCTTTCAGGTACGACTTCGTACGTTCGAGTGTGTTCAGATACCCTTCCACGTTCCGGATTGGGTCCGCCGCATACTTTCGCGAGATTTTGCTCCAGAACGCGGCATCCTTGGACAAAGCAGCCATTTCATTACTCTCTTTCAAGGTTGTTGCCGCATTCCATACATCCAAACACTCATTTATGGAATTGCCACATGCCGCAGAAGCGTTATGCATAAATGCATGAACTGGAAAGCCATCAATTTCGACTGGAATCAGGTACGATCCTTTCTTGCGACAGCTGAAGAAGGCTCGTTTTCCGCAGCGGCGCGCGTTCTTGAGCAAACTCAGCCTACTGTCGGCCGTCAGGTTGCTGCGCTCGAATTGGCACTCGGGATCAACCTGTTTGAAAGAGTTGGCAAATCGCTCAGTCTGACGACCGCTGGCACCGAGCTTTTGTTGCATGTCAGAGAAATGGCGGATGTCGCGAGCAGGATTTCTCTTACCGCGACAAGCCAGTCGCAAACTGTCGAAGGGCAAGTCAGGATCACCGCGTCCGATGTGATGTCTGCCTATCAACTGCCGCCTATACTGAAAAAGATCAGGCTTGCGGCACCGCGACTTGAGATCGACGTCGTTGCAGCCAATGACTTACGCGACATACAGCGACGTGAGGCTGATATCGCCATCCGACATGTGCGCCCGACGCAGCCAGATCTGACCGCAAAGCTTGTCGCCGAGGCGAAGGCACATTTTTACGCAGCACCTTCGTACCTTGATCAGGTGGGACGGCCAAAAAATGAAAACGAACTCGCTAAGTTGGACTTTGTCGGATTTGGCGACATTGACACGATGATCGGTTTTCTCGATCCGGCGGGCATTAAGGTCACCCGAAAAAGCTTCCGGATTGGCTCACAAAGCGGGATTGTATCCTGGGAGCTGGTGCGCCAAGGTTTTGGCATCAGCGTAATGTCAGATGACGTGGCTGCCTTAACACCCGGCGTGGAGCGCGTGCTCCCTGATCGTGAGCCGTTTAAGTTCCCGATTTGGCTGGCCACGCACTCGGAGTTGCATACCGCAAGAAGGATCAGGTTGGTGTTTGATCAACTGGCTGACCAACTGAGCACGGGGACTATCAGGTAATCCGGGAGTTCACCCTATGTCACATGCTATTCCAACGCTTCACTTGCTTTGTGGTAAAGTCGCCTCAGGAAAATCAAGTCTGGCTGCGAAACTTGCGAGTAGCGATGGGACGGTGCTCATTTCAGAAGATGAATGGCTCAGCGCCCTGTTCGGCGACCAAATGAACTCCCTGCAGGATTATGTAAATTGTGCATTGAAACTGCGAATGGTCATGGGACGGCACGTGACTTCATTACTGACGGCTGGGGTTTCAGTCGTTCTCGACTTTCCGGCGAACACAATTGAAAACAGGGATTGGATGCGTTGCATTCTGGAAAACACAGCCGCGAAGCATCGCCTTCATTTCTTAGACTTGCCAGATGAGGTTTGTTTGCGTCGGTTGCAACAGCGCAACAGAGATGGCAAGCATGCCTTTGCAGCAACGGAAGACCATTATCGGCGTATTGCGCGATACTTCGTGCCACCATCACCCGAAGAAGGTTTTAACGTCATAACTCACCATCAGTAGCCGCAACCGTTCAGAATGTCGCGGACGTACTAACGTGTGTTGGCCACCCGCTCTGAATCGGCGAATGGCCAAATGCTCACAGACAGCTTTCAAGGGTCTCAAGTCCGAAGTTTGTGCAACTACAACGAGTGCATGCCTACTTTCTTTTGCCGCCCTTTGCTTGCAACCCAGAAACACATCAGGCCAAGCATCACCTCTATCCCAAGGGCAGAAAGGATGCTGTCCGATGGTCGTCCGTCAAGGGCAAGGCTGACCAATCGCCCTGCGGCAAAGGCGAAGAACACAGTGGCTCCAAGCCAAGCTGCTGTCTGGGCCATCTTTTGGTATAGCGCTCCCGACAGGATGATAAGGCCAAGTGCAACCAGATTGGCCGCAGGTGCGCGCAATTCACTCATCAGGTTCGGCTGCGGCGAAATAACAATGCCGTAGCTGGAGTAAAAACCCAGTGGGGCCAGCGTGATGATCAGCCCCAAGGTGGCTGCGATCAAACCCGCCACCCCCAGGACAAGCCTGCGTTTTACGTCAAACGTCATGATTGTGTTCCTTTGCTGTCAGACCAACTCATGCAGCCTGTGTCCAAGCGCCAGACTTTGCGGCTTCATTTGCAAAATCGGAAAAGTCGCGCGGCGCCCTCCCCAAGGCGCGTTGAACACCGTCTGCAACATTCGAATTGCGGCCATCAAGCGTTTCTCTTGCAATGTTGGTAATGACGTTGGCAATCATCTCACCGCTTGCATTCATGATTTCCGCGTGGAATTCATCAAACGAAATCGGAACGTATTGCACAGTTGTGCCCATTGCCCGCGAAAGCTCGGCTGCCATTTCGGCGAAAGTCATAAGACGCGGCCCTGTAACTTCGTAAAGCTCGCCAGTGTGTCCTTCCTCGGTCAAGGCGGCGACAGCGACGTCGGCAATGTCGTCCACGTCGATAATCGGTTCACGCACGTCACCAGCGGGCATGGGCAACACACCAGCCATTACCGGCTCCAGCAATGCACCTTCAGAGTAGTTTTGCGCAAACCACGCAGCGCGGACAATCGTAAACGGCACACCGGAGTTTCGAACAACCTCTTCAGCACGCTCGGCATGGAATTCTCCGCGCCCTGTCAACAGCACGAGCTGCTGCAGTCCCTTTTCCCTGGCCAATGCCGCGAAGGTCGCGACTTGCTCGACCGCGCCCGGAAATGCGATGTCAGGAAAATAGGAAATGTAGGCAGCCGAAACACCGTCCAGGATTGCAGGCCAAGTCTGCGGCTGTTCCCAATCAAATGGGGTTTGGCTATTCCGCGATCCACGCCGAACTGCATGGCCCATGTCTTCCAGGCGCTTCACGATACGTGATCCGGTCTTACCTGTTGCGCCAAGCACGAGAATGGATTTCTGTGTCATCGGTCATCTCCGTTAGTCTGTCAATGACCCGAATTTAGGGAAGAATATAGGATGATGTATTCTCCATCATCCTATTCTATTATCCATTCGTCCAAACAATGTAGACAATTGAGGAAGCTTCTAACAGGCTGGTGTAATGAACCAGAATACCCCTCACATTCCCGACCCCGATGCACTGGCGCAGCCGATTGGCGATCCGCTTGGGGAAATTCTTCATCTTTTGAAGCTGACAGGCACATTCTACTGCCAGTCGCGCATGTCTGCGCCCTGGGGTGTTTCTATACCGGGCATTCCCGAAGTACTGAGCTTTGCCGTCATCACACACGGGCGTTGCTTTTTGAGGGTCGGAGAAGATGTGCCGTTTGAAGTCGAAAAAGGCGACTTGGTTCTGATGACAAATGGTGCACCGGTTGGTTTCTTCAGCTCGGAAGACACTCCACTTTTGACACTCGAAGAACTGCCCATACGTAAGGTAACCCAGCTCTATGAAACGCTGGAATACGGCGGCGGCGGAGTCGAAACCGGCATCATGTATGGCCTTGTCAGGATAGATCATGCAGCCAGTGGAATGTTGATGTCCCTGCTTCCCGACGTACTCAAAATCGATCCTTGGGAAGAGGACGCAGGGAGCTGGTTACAAGCAACTTTGCAGTTCATTGCAAGAGAGGCGCGTGAATTGCGACCGGGCGGCGAAACAGTGATTACCCGCTTGGCCGATGTGGTTGTCATCGAGGCCATTCGCCGATGGCTGAACAGCGCACCCGACGCTAATCGCGGTTGGTTAAAAGCGGCCCGAGACCAACAGATTGGCCGCGCCATTGTAGCCATACATCGCGCACCCGCAGCAAACTGGACAGTCGAATCCCTTGCGCAGGTTGCGGGTATGTCCAGGTCGGCATTCGCTGCACGTTTTACTGAGCTCGTCGGTGTTCCGGCAATCCAATATCTTGCGACCTGGAGGATGCATCTGGCTCGGGAACGATTGATTTCCACCGATCAACCAATCTCGCAGATCGTAGCTGACGTAGGGTATCTATCTGAACCTTCCTTTAGAAAAGCGTTCAAACGGGTATTTAACGTGTCTCCAGGGAAAATCCGCAGGCAGCAATATCAGGCGCAAGGCACTCATTAGACGAAAATAGACACGTGTTGCAGTAAGCTTGGCAGCTTTGGGTCCAGAAGGTCAGCTTCGGGGTTCGATGCGGACGTTCGACGAAATTTAGCGAATGTTCATTATTCGGACTGTGCCGACATTCCGTTTTCGGAACCTTGCTGGCGTAGTATTTTCCCGCATCTGCGGCGGCTTCTATTAAGCGCCGCAGCGACTTTCACGAGACCGGACATTCAAAAGTACGCAGATCGTCAGATCCCAAACCGATCTTTCGCTGCACCCGGATTCGACAATCGAGACGCGACACGAAGTTGTCTTTCGCACGGAAGGCTTTTGCTCTAGCAGAAATGACTTGTGCGTACGGCGAGCAGCTTGTCGCGGTGCAGAGATAATCCTGATCGCAGCCGCTCAGAAGCACCGATTTGGCGGGCATAAGCCATTGGCTCGCAATAGTCAGATCGAACCGTCGCAACGTTGAACTTTCCAGAACAACACTTGGGATGTCTGCTACAGATAGAGCGCGCCGGGGCCGGGCAGGATAAAGCGGTCAAGAGGCAACATTGGCACTCGCCGAAAGATACTGACATCGCCGTTGGGCAGTTTGAGGAATGACGGTTTCGGATGTTCCTGGTGAACGCAGGATTGGGCAGTGGCTACAGTTGACCACAGGAGGTATTGCTTGCGCGGAAGGGCTTTGTTGTGACGCGACCCAATCCATCGATGCTGTCATTCGGCATGTGTTGAATGCGATTTCGTTCGGATAGACTAGTCAAGACGAGATCAACCGAAAAAGCTGCAATGACTAGAATCAATATCGATCAACTCAAGACATTTCTTGCTGTCGTGCGTCACGGTGGGGTGCGAAGGGCGGCGTCGGCACTTAATTTAACACAGCCTGCCGCAACCGCCCGGATCAAGAATCTTGAAGACGCGCTTGCTTGTGAATTGTTTGAAAGGCGCTCGGGGGGGATGCGGCTGACCAAGCGCGGAGAGCTACTTCTGGCTCATGCGGAAAAATTCGAACATCTGACGGAGCTTGTCGAGAGAGATGTGGTCGACCCCAAGGGGGTTGATGGACGTCTACGCCTTGGCACATCCGAGACTATCGCGCAGTGCTGGTTACCGAATCTGGTGGCGCGGCTGCACGCGTTTTACCCCCGCCTTGAAATCGAATTTAACGTGGATATTTCCTCAAACCTGCGTGATGGCCTGATGAACCGCGAAATCGACCTTGCGATTCTTTTGGGACCCGTTTCGGAGCATAAGGTTAATAATATCGAACTGCCCTGCTTTGATCTGGCCTGGTACGCGGCAGGGTCGCGGCGCGACGGGATAGACGCCCTGAATCTGAAGCGTCCGGTTTTGACCTATGCACGCAACACGCGTCCCTATCGCGAATTGAAAGAGATGCTTTTTGAACGTGTCGGACCCGAAGTATCGCTGTTCCCTTCCTCTTCTCTCTCTGCCTGCTTCCGGCTGGTGGAAGCCGATCTCGGCGTCGCTGTTCTTCCGCGGGTGTTGGGACTTGAATACGTCGCCGCCGGGCGCATCACCGAGTTCGACCCGGGCTGGGTGCCTTCTCCGCTCCAGTTTACCGCTTCCTATCTCGGAGAACCGAAGAGCCATCTTATTGAAACCGCCGCAATGATGGCGCTGGACGTCGCGACCGGTTACAGTGGTGATAAAAATATCTGATCGATAATGAGAAAATTATTCGATTTGATTTTATAGCTTGAACTTGTGACCTTGTCGGCGACGGAGGGGCACCTGTGAGCAAAACCTACGAATTGTTGAAATCTCGAACGCTGACAGAACAGCGTGGCGCAATACGTTCCGGGCAATATTGCTCGCATACCGCCGGACTGGGACAGGGTCATCTGCAAGCAAATCTGGCCATTATGCCAGAGGCCTATGCACTCGATTTCATGCGGTACTGCCAGCGCAACCCGAAGCCCTGCCCTTTGACCGGCGTGTCCGACACTGGCAACCCAATGATGTCCACCATGGGCCGGGACATTGATATCAGGACGGATGTGCCCGCCTACAATATCTATCGTGACGGCATTCTTGCCGGTTCGGCAAAAGATATCCGCGATATTTGGCAAGATGATCTGGTAGCCTTTGCGCTGGGCTGTTCATTCACCTTCGAACATTCGCTGATACGCGCCGGGGTGCCCGTCTGGCACATCAAAAACAATACGACCGTGCCCATGTTCCGCTCGAACATTGATACGGTGCCTGCCGGACCATTTTCCGGAAAGATGGTCGTTTCCATGCGCGCAATACCCGAGTCGCGGGTGCGGGAGGTTGTGGAAATCTCGCGCCGCTTCCCGCTCGCCCATGGAGCGCCGGTTTACTGGGGTGATCCTGATGGAATTGGCGTCACCGACGTCTCGCGTCCTGAATGGGGCGACCCCGCACCGATTGGCCCTGGCGAAGTACCGGTGTTCTGGGCCTGCGGAGTGACTCCGCAGGTGGCACTCGAAGCGGCCCGCATGCCACTTTGTATCACGCACAAACCAGGGCACATGCTGATCACTGATGTTGCCGAAGACGCAGAGATCCCGGTCCTGACGTTTACCTGACAGACAACAACGAACCCGACCAACAAGGAGACCAATATGAAACGTATTACCACCATTCTTGCCGCCACTACGGCACTGGCGTCGCCAGTCTTCGCCGAAGACCTGTCCGTCGTCGGCAGCTGGTCCGGTCTGCCCCTGCACAAGCAGTATGAAGCACCGTTCTGGGGTGAAACACTGCCCGCCGCTTCGGGGGGAGCGATCAATGTCAACCTGACCACGCACAATCAGATGAACTTGGGTGTAGGCGACGTGTTCCGCCTGCTGGGTGATGGCGTTTATGACGTGGCGATGACCGTGGCCGATTACGCCGTGGCTGACGCCCCCGAGCTTGAGGGCCTCGACGTGCCTCTTCTCGCCCTGACCGCCGCCGAGGCTCGAGCCATGGTGGACGCCGCCCGTCCAATGGTTGTGGACATTTTCGCGGACCGGTTCAACAGCCACGTTTTGGCCATTGCACCCTATCCACCGCAGGTGGTGTTCTGTAACGCCGAGGTCGGCGAACTGGCTGACCTTAAGGGTCTTAAGGTCCGCGCATCCGGTCGGATGACAGCCAAGTTCCTCGAGGCGCTTGGGGCTGAAGGCGTGAACGTCGGCTTCTCAGAAGTTCCCGGCGCGCTTCAGAAGGGCGTCGTTGATTGCGCTGTAACTGGTGCAGGTTCGGGCTACTCCGCCGGCTGGTGGGAAGTATCCACCCATTTGATGCCAATCCCGCTCGGCGGATGGGACAGTGTCGTAACCGCGATGAACATGGACAAGTGGAACAGCCTTGATGCCGGCACGCAGGCGCTGATCACCGAGCAGGTCGCGGCCGAATTCGAAGGCCCGGCATGGGATACCGCGCAAAATGCACTGGTGAATGACATCGCCTGTCTGACTGGTAATGGCGAGTGCCCGGCCGGTGACGCGCGCGGCATGACGCTGGTCGAGGTCTCGGACGCTGACTTTGCCAAGGCGCGCGAAGTGCTGGTCGGCGAGGTTCTGCCCGACTGGGCGGAACGCGCGGGCGGCGATTGGGCCGATCGCTGGAATGCCAGCGTAGGTGCCACGGTTGGCGTGACGATCGCCAAGTAAAACGTTCTGGATGGGCCTGCAGAGCGCCCATCCTTTTTTGCCGACACGCCGGATTAGTGGTTGCGAGAGTTCGACCGATAATCCTTCTCGTCCTAAGATTGACCCAGCAAAGGGGCCACATGGAACTGATCGCTCTTGAAAAACTGCGCAACCTGAACAGGCAGATTGCCATCCTAACCGGGATCGTCCTTTTGGCCTGCGCTGGTATCGTTATTCTAGATGTTATCCTGCGCCGGTTCGGTTCGTCCTTTGGCGGCACCGATGAAATTTCCGGCTATGTGATGGCGATTACTACGTCCTGGGGCATGGCGTTCACGCTTCTTGAACTTGGTCATGTACGCATCGACATCCTGCGGTCACGCACCGGTAAAATGGGCCGCTCGATATTTGATCTCTTTGCCATGACCATGATGGCCGGAACGGTGACATTGATCGCGGTCAAGTGCTGGCCCGTCCTTTCACGCTCGCTGGCCAATTCCTCTCGTGCAAACACGCCTTTGGAAACCCCGCTCGCTTGGGTGCAGACCCCTTGGTTCGCTGGCTGGATCTGGTTTGCCGTCGTCTCGTGGTTCACGCTGATCGCGGCAGTTTTGTTGGTGGTTAAGGGGCGGTTCGAAGACTCCGAGGCCGCCATTGGCTGCTTTGGTGAGGAACAGGAGGCGTTGAAATGATCGGCTATCTGTCCATCGGACTCCTGGGACTTCTGACCCTGTCGATTCCAGTTGGCATCGTGCTTTTCCTCTTGGGTTTCGGCGTCGATGCTTTCTTCAGCCCCTTTCCCTTGATTCGGGGGCTCGGCAATCAGGTCTGGTCGACCTCGAACAACGCCACGCTCATCGCCATTCCCTTCTTTGTGCTGCTGGGCGAGATTCTGGTACGTTCCGGCATCGCAACACGCACATATGCCGCCCTCGACCGCTGGGTCTCCTGGCTGCCAGGCGGGCTGGTGCACGCCAATGTTGCCACCGCGACGATGTTCTCGGCGACCTCCGGCTCGTCCGTTGCTACCGCTGCGACCGTCGCCACCGTGGCGATGCCCCAAGCAGAAAAGCTGGGTTATGACCCAAAACTTTTCTCTGGTGCGATCGCGGCGGGGGGAACTTTGGGGATCATGATCCCGCCGTCCATCAACCTGATCGTGTATGGCTTTCTGACGCAAACATCTATTCCGCGTCTGTTTCTGGCCGGGCTTATTCCGGGCATCGCGCTCGCCCTCGGATTTATGGCCATCACCATGTTGATCTGCATGATACGCCCGAACCTTGGCGGCACACGGCGCGTGTTTCCCTTTCCCGAAATGCTCAGGGCGCTTTTGCAGCTTATCCCGATCATCTTGCTCTTCACCATCATCATCGGCACAATCTACAAGGGTTGGGCAACACCGACCGAAGCGGCTGCCGTGGGTGTGGCCGGTGCCGTTCTGATCGCTGCGTTTTTTGGCGGCATCAGTGTGAAAATGTTCACCGATAGCATCCTGGGCACGGTGAAGATTACCTCGATGATCATGTTGGTGGTCATCGCGGCATCCTTCCTTAACTTCACACTGGCCTCGGCCGGACTAGGGCGCGAATTGGAGGTCTTCCTGAACGGGCTGGGCCTCTCGCCCTTTGGCACGATACTCGTTGTCGTGCTGATCTATATCGTCCTTGGTTTCTTTATCGAGACGCTCTCTCTCATGGTCGTCACTATTCCGATCATCGTACCCCTCGTCGTCGCGCAGGGCTATGACCCGATATGGTTTGGCATACTTATGATCGTGCTGATCGAAATGGCGCTGATCACGCCGCCTGTGGGTCTGAACCTCTACGTTGTTCAGGGCGCGCGGAAATCGGGTACGATGAGCGAAGTGATGCTGGGCAGCATTCCCTACGTGGTAGCGATGCTGATCATGGCGGCACTGCTGATCGCCTTCCCGGGGATCGCGCTTTACCTGCCATCGGTTCTCGGAGCCTGATCCGTGATGCAGTTTTCTGTGAACGAAACAGAGATCCCTGCCCGGATTGATCAACTGATTGTCGCAGGTTGGACGGGGCGCAACCTGGATGCAGTGCAGCACCACATCGACGAGTTGGCAGCCCTTGGCGTTGCGCCGCCTCGTCAGGTACCGCTGTTCTATCAGGTCTCGACCTCGCTTCTGGCGCAGTCGCCCGAGATTGAGGTGCTGGGGGCAGCTACATCGGGAGAAGTTGAACCTTTGCTTGTCAAGCTGGAGGGCCAATTGTTTCTGGGGCTGGCGTCGGACCATACGGATCGCGACCTTGAAACTGTGTCTGTCGCGGCCTCGAAACAGGCATGCCCGAAGCCCGTCTCGGATCGGCTTTGGCGTTTCGAAGAGGTCGCACCCCATCTCGACCAACTGGTCCTTCGTTGCGAGATTGATGAGGGCGAACAGTGGGTAATCTATCAGGAAGGAACGCTGGAAGGCATCCGACCACTGACCGACTTAGCTGAGAGCGCAGGCCTCGCCGATGGTCAGGCCATGTTATGCGGCACCCTCGCCGCCATTGGCGGCGTGCGGCCCGCGCCCGCCTACAGAATGAGCCTGACCGACCCGGTTCTGGGGCGCTCGCTAAGCCTTTCATATCGTGTCAAAACGCTGCCCGTCATTGCATGAAGAAATCCTGCCTGATGCCCAGATCACAAAATTCGAATTGGCCACAGATACGAACCGCCGGATATGACGGCTTTGTCGTCAGTTTTGGAGACGGGCTTGGCGAGACGGCCAACCGCGCGGCCTTGGCCTTTCGGGATGCCGTCATGGCCGCGGATTGGGCGGGGGTGGAAGAGAGCTCGACGTCGCTGGTCTCAACATATCTGCGCTTTGATCCGCTGACGAACGACCACGCTGCGATGCGCTTAGCGCTGGAAGGGCTGGTGCAGGATCGCGACTGGTATGCAGCCCCTCTTCCCTCTGGACGCAGGCTTTGGCGCGTGCCCACTGTTTTCGGCGGCGAAGCCGCTCCTCAACTTGCCGATGCGGCGAAACTGGCGGGGCTGAACGAGGCCGACGCCATCGCTTCGATTGCCGCCACGCCTGTGCGCGTTCAAACCATCGGTTTTGCGCCGGGTATGCCTTATCTGGGCGAATTGGCACCGGTCTGGGACATCCCCCGGCAATCCGAACTGACTGATCAGGTTCCTGCGGGCGGGCTCTGTGTTGCTATACGCCAACTGGTCTTGTTTCCGGTTAGCACGCCGACCGGTTGGCGCCACATTGGCCAGACTGCGTTGCAACTGTTCCGGCCCAAATCTCCGGAACCATTCCTCTTACGCCCGGGGGACGAGGTGCTGTTTCAACCCGCCGATCCCGACACGCTTGCGAAACTGCAAGGCGATGAAAACGGCGGTGCCACATGCGAGGTCATCACATGAGTCGCGCGCTGATCGTTCACCGCGCCGGACCCGGCTTGACTGTGCAGGATCTTGGAAGACCGGGTTACCTAGCCTTTGGACTGTCGCGTGGCGGTGCGGCCGACCGGCTCGCGTTGGCCGAAGGGGCTGCTCTGCTCGGGCAATCGCAAGACCACGCACTGCTCGAAATGGCGGGGGTCGGCGGTCAGTTCGAAGCGACCGAAGATATGCGTTTTGCACTGACCGGAGCACCGATGAGGGCCAGCATCGACGGTACCCGCATCGCTTGGAATGCAAGCCATCTGTTGCCTAAAGGCGCCCGCTTGGAAATCGGCGCCACCGACACCGGAAATTACGGTTATCTGCACTTGGGCGGTGGCCTGGCAACAGCGCCGGTTCTGACGGCTCAAGGCGCCCATCTGGCTGCGGGCATCGGTTTGGTGATCCAGTCCGGCGACAGGTTTGCCGTTGGACCAGATGGGCGAGGCGAGACGGGGTTGAAACTCGATACCGAAGACCGGTTCGGAGGCGGCACAGTTCGGATAGTTCCCAGTCTCCAGACCGGTTTCTTCACGTCTGAAGAACTCACGCGCTTTGAGGCGACGACATTTCGAAGGGACGCGCGTGGCAACCGTATGGGCGTGCGCCTTGTTCAGGATGACGAGGGCTTTCACAGCGAAGCGGGGCTGAGCGTCCTTTCCGAAGTCATCGTGCCGGGCGACATACAAATCACCGGCGATGGCTCTCCATTCGTGCTGCTTAACGAATGCCAGACGACCGGCGGATATCCCCGGATCGGTTCGGTCCTGCCTGTCGATCTACCCCGGGTCGCTCAGGCCGGTCCCGGCGAAACATTGCGGTTTTCTTTCGTATCGCTGGAAGAGGCAGTTTCGATTCAAGCGCACGCACGAGAGTTTCAGAATTCCTTGCGAAACAGGCTCGCTCATTTGGTTCGCGATCCGGCAACGATCGCGGATTTGCTGTCGTATCAGCTGATCAGCGGAGTGACCGCAGGAGACGATTTGGAGAGGAGCGACTTATGAGCGGATCGGTCGATCTCAACGCTGACATGGGCGAAAGCTTTTGCCCATGGCGCATGGGCTACGATGTCGCGCTATTGCACACCGTACCCTCGGCTAATATTGCCTGTGGATTTCATGCAGGCGACCCGGACGTGATAGCGTGAACAATGAAAGCTGCACATGAGCGTGGCGTCGGCATCGGAGACCATCCCGGCTTTGCCGATCGGCAGGGTTTTGGCCACCAGCGTGTGTCACTCCCCTCCTAAAGCTTGAGCAATCTAATTCGCCATCAGGTCGAGGCGGCAACGGGAATGGCGCGCGGGTTCGGAACGCAAATCCGGCATCTTAAACTTCACGGTGCACTGGCCACACCGCCGGTCTGAAGCACCTTGATCTGCGTCGCGCCCATTCTGAAGTTGTTGCGCACGCGCATTAGCACGTCATCCGCGCCGGCTACGATGGCCGTCATATTCAGAAGATCCAAGTCGTCACGTCACGCGGAGAGGAGTTGTAAGGCATGAAATCCCATGGCCACCGCGCGCGCTGAGCCATGCTCCGGAACTGTAGTACCGCGGGCCTTCAAAAAAAACCACGTCTATCTCGCTGCGCAGTCCCCGTTCGCGGTGCCAGCGTCGCGCGCGGTGTTGAAGCCTTCATATAGGTACAATATCGCCATGGCCGTCTGGCCAAGGGCGATATCCTCCCATGTCATGCCTTTTGCGACGGTCGTGACATCCGGACAGATCAATGCCGAGTGAACATACGTATCTTTGAAATCGGGCATCAGCGCGCCGACGTCGATCACGGTTGCGCCCGGCGCGTCGATCGCCTCGGTCGAGACGGTCTTGACCAGGTTGTCTTTCACCAGGACGTTGGCGTTTTCGATCCGCGCCTCTTTCACGCCGTCAAAGGTGTGGACTTTGGTAAACAACGTTTGGGCGGGCTCGTCTCGCGCCGACACAGATACCGCTGTCAACAGCATAAACACAATGGAAGGCAATCGTATTATCATAACAATTCCTCACTGCTTCGAATTACCGAATTAGCACGCGGCCAATCAAAAAACTGTCCGTTCGACCTTCATTTTCGGAGTTCCACTCGAAGATGATAATTTTGTGCGTCAATGCTTGTTTAAGCTGCCCCATTGGATGAAAAATCGCACCCTTCCAAACCCAAGGCCTCGAAAGCTGGTTCACTGGTCAGGCTGATAACGGTCGCGCCCTTCGTGAAACGGTCTAACAAAAACGGAGTAGATCCGGCAAAGGTGTTCAGAAGTCTTGGCCCGAAAGAAACGGATATGGATGATCCGACGCGTCTCGTTCATGTGGGGTTGTCTATGGGCTTGTGCATGATCTTGCCGTTAGCCGAGGGCCCTTTCTTCGGTGTGCATGTCGGCGAGAAATTCAACGTCTTGAGTTTCCCGTATTTTCAGCTGGCGAAGGATGCACTGTCGATGACCAATGACAGCGTTGCAGAGATCGGCAGATGGTTTGGCTTTGGTGAGGCGGGCAGCTTCACAGGGTTCTTAAAGTCGAAGGCGGGCGTGTCCCCCCGCGAGTTCAAAATTTCACATAAGTGACTGGATTTCAGACAACCTGCCAATCAAGTTCTTCACTTTTTTCGATATCAGCCCCAGAACTGCAGCCCAAGTGAGAAGGCCGACTGTTTGATGCTCAAAGCAGTTGTTAGCTGTAGTGCGGCCCGCAGATGCGGGACAAACGGCTGCTACGGGCTCGATGCTGTCATTCTCTACTACTTGCATCAATTACCGGAGGTAGACTTCAAGCGGACTTGCCTAATTGGTCGTACGGGGCGGAGAACTGAATTTCGCTGCACCTACAAAGAGTAGGAGCCATCGAGGCGCAGAGGTCATTTGATCTGAATCATGACAGCCAAATTGGTTGGACTACCAGAAAGACATGCATTGTCGAGATTTCGTGACATCCGTTAGACTGTGAACAGGAGGGTCCTATGCAGCGCCGACTCGCCGCGATCATGGCTGCCGATGTCGTTGGGTATTCGTCGTTGATGGGCAGCGACGAGGCAGGGGTATTGTCCGCCCTCAAAACTCTGCGTTCAGAGATTTTTGATCCCGCAATTGCAAGACATCACGGGCGCCTCGTCAAGTTGATGGGGGATGGTGCTCTTGTCGAATTTGCTTCGGTTGTCGATGCCGTAAACTGTGGTGTCGAGATCCAGCGGACAATGGCTGAGGCTGCTCCGACCCTCGCCAACGGGTCGCAGTTGCAACTTCGGATCGGGATTAACCTCGGTGATGTCATGATCGCTGATGGGGACCTCTATGGAGACGGGGTGAATGTTGCCTCGCGCATTGAAGGTCTCGCTGACCCAGGCAGTATCGCGGTTTCTGAGAGTGTCGCACACCAGGCAATGGGCAAGGTAGATGCCGGATTTGAGGATCTCGGACTGAAAAACCTAAAGAACATCGCTGAGCCAGTTCGGGTTTTCCGCGTCATGCCTGACAAAGCGCCCGCCTCCGAACGGCGATCAAACAAGCTTCCATTGGTGACCGGTGCATCGGTGTTGGTTGGTCTGGGCGTTGCAAGCTTGTTAACGTGGTGGATCGGCTTTGGTCACCAGCCGCCAGATGCCATTACCTTTGATGAAACTGCTCTGTTAACAGAGCCAACGGGTCCGACCGTTGCGGTTCTGCCATTTCAAAACCTTAGCAATACAGACGCCCACGATTTATTGGCTGTGGGCATAGGCGAAGACATCATCGTTGAACTGGGGAACTATCAGGACCTCAATGTTCTTTCGCGTCAATCTACCCATGCCGTTGTTACCGGTGAAAGCGACCCGCGCAGTATCAGGCAAAAATTCGGAGCGGACTATGTGCTGGAAGGTTCGGTTCGGCAGGTTGCAGATCGCCTGCGCGTGACGGCGCGGCTGATTGATACTTCGACAGGCCTTCAGGTCTGGTCCGATGCGTATGACGAAAGCCTCACAACATCCAATATTCTCGACGTTCAATTGCACATAACAGAAAAAGTCGCCTCTGCTGTGGGTGACGCGGGAGGTGCCATCAAGCGGATTCACGCAGGCCGCGCGCGCGCGAAACCCCCGGAAAACCTTTCGTCTTACGAATGTTCGCTTCTGCGTGTCGGATTTATGAACCGGCGCGACATGCAAGAGCGCGTCCGCGCCTGTATAGAGCGGGTCGTGGAAGAGGAACCTGACTACTGGCGGGGTTGGGCGCAGTTGTCCGAGGCGCTTCAGACTGACGTCAAGTTTTTCACCGGTTTGTACGAAGGAACGCAGGAAGAAAAAATTGCCCGAGCCGAGGAAGCGGCTCGCACGGCCGTTTCACTGAATCCCTATTCTGCGCGTAGTCATTTTCTGCTGGCGCTTGCCCTGCAAATCCAACGCGATCTCGACGGTTTTTTTTCATCAGCCGAGACCGCGCTTGCACTTGGGACAGACCGGTATTTGCAGGGGCAAATCGGTTACGAGTTCATTTGGTCCGGACGCTTGGATTTAGGCGCCGCTTTAGTCGAAAACGCCATTGCGCTTGATCCAAATGCGGCAGATCCTAATTGGTTTCAGGCGCTCGCCGAGTATCATTTCCTGAATGGAAACTACGAAACAGCATTGGAAACTTACCGCAAAGGGGCGCAGCCTGACCTGTGGTGGTCGGTTTCGATTGAGGTCGCGATAATGGCCGAGCTTGGCCAGCACAGCGCTGCCATTGCGGCGAGAGACCGGCTCAACAGAATCCGCCCAGGCATAAAAATTGCAGATATTGTCTGGATGTATCGGCGTTTTGCGCGACCCGATGAACTTATTCTTCCTTTTGTCAAAGCCTATCGAACTGTAGGAATGCCGGAAGGACAGTATGCCCCTTTGGATGCGGAGGGCGGGGGTTAACGTACGTAGCCATCGGTATGGTGCGGGATGCGGATAAGATCGCTCACAAAGAACTCAGCCTTACTCGGGCTCTCTCGCCCTTTGCAGGCTTGCCAGCCAGATCCGCCGGTTTTCGGGATGGTTTTTTGATCCTGCAAACTGCCTGCGCATCGCGGAAATTGACAGATTCGGATTGATCTCAAGCGCATCGTTGACAGCCTTTTGCGCATTTTCCGACCTGCCCATCTCGGAAAAAGTGTCCACGCTCAACAGGTGATGAAACAACCGCCAAGTATTGATTGTTACCACCGTGCCCAAGTGCCGGGCTGCGTCCAGCGCTTCTTCATAACGCCCCAGGTGAAACAGGATATGACCCTGGTAGGAGTACATGTTTGCAACATCGGATCGCGCGGACTTATCAACGCCTCTCTCACCACGGATAGGGCCAAGCGCGATGCGCGTGGTCAAACATTCTCATAAAAACCCTTACATACAGGGTTTAAATGGATGTCACTGGACATTTCGATATTGGAAGATGGTGCCCCCACACGGCACTGAACACATTCACCACAATGCGTCAAGATTCCTCCGTGAGACTAGTTTTTATGAACAAAAACAAAAAGCTTTATCAGTTTAACGATCACTATGCCTCAGAGTACGTCTTGAAGCTGCATAGAAAATAGGGGATAAAACAGGGGATACAGATTGCTGTGAGGGGATATGGCCGGATCACTCTACAAGTTGAGCGCAGCAAAGGCCCGCAATGCCGGACCCGGCAAGCACAGTGACGGTGGGGGGCTGTACCTCTATCGACTTACTACAGGGGACCAATGGGTGTTTCGCTTCACCTACTCGGGTAAGCGCAAAGAGATGGGTTTGGGCGGTTATCCCGGCGTGACTTTGGCACGAGCTCGCGAAATGGCTGACGCCTACCGGGGGATCGTCAAGCGTGGCGGCAACCCTATTGAAGTTCGTAATGCAGAAAAAGCGGAGGCCGTCGCCAACCAGATTGCCAACGATCCCGTGGCCCGCGAAAAGAGACTGTTGAAGAATATTGCGCCTTTAGCCTTCGAAGCCCGCAAAGCGCAGCTGAAAGACGATGGGAAAGCTGGGCGTTGGTACAGCCCAATCAAAACACACATCCTGCCCACCTTGGGTGAAAAGCCAGTTGAGGATGTCACCGGCACCGCTATCGCCGACGCCCTCCGCCCAATATGGCACACCAAGACGGATGTCGCTCGGAAAGCTCTGACGCGCCTGAAAGCCTGTCTGAGCTACGCCAGCGCCAAGAAATACGAGGTTGACCGCCACGCCATCGAAGACGCCCGTGAACTTCTAGGCAAGCAAGTGCATAAGGCGAAGAATATACCATCGATGAACTGGCGGGACGTTCCAGCGTTCTATCAGAGTCTCGACGGCGGTGGCACGGTTCAACTTGCCTTACAGCTTTTGATCCTGACGGGGTTGCGATCTCGACCGATAAGGTTCGCAAAGACGAACCAGATTGACAATAATGTCTGGACGATCCCGGCAGAAATGGTCAAAGGTCCGCGGGGCAAGACCGATGACTTTAGGGTGCCGTTATCCAATGAGGCACTTCGGATCGTTGATAAAGCGCGGGAAGCCACCCGCGATGGATATTTATTCCCCGGCGTCCGAAAAGGCGTAATCAGCGACGCCAGTATGTCCCGACATATGGAGCGGCTGGAATTGGAGGCGCGACCACACGGGTTCCGTGCCAGCTTCAGGACCTGGGCCGACGAAGCGACCAGTACAGACTATGAAATTAAGGAAACTGCGATCGGGCACAAGGTTGGGTCAACCGTCTCACGCGCCTACCAAAGGTCCGACTATTTTGACCAAAGACTTTTGTTGGCGGAACGCTGGGCAGCGCATGTGACTGGAAAAAAGGCTGATGTCATTTTCAATTTGAGAGGTGTGAAATGAGGGCAGATTGGTGCAGTGCAACCATCGGCTACTCTCAAAAATATACTAAATTACAAGAACGTAGCTTCGCGAAATGAACATATTGAGCTGTACACAACAAAGGGATAACGTGCTTGCGTCAGTATCCCTCGGGAGAACGCATAAACACAGCAAGGGCGCTCTGTCTTTGGCGAGAAAAGCGCCCTCGCTGCTGAAACCGAAACCTGTCTACAGAAGGCCCGGAATAGTATGTGCGTTGGAAGAAACAAGGTATCGCCGGTAAAAGCGGTCACCTGCTTTTTTCTCCCTCCCGCTATATCAACAGAATTGTTGCAAAATGCAACACCCATTGCGCCGTTGCAATTGGATGTGTTCCAAAGCGTTTTCCGACACTGTGTGAAGCTCTTTCCTGGTCGTCTGCCCATCATGAGGTAATTACATGGCAGACCAAATCACCAACCCTAAGAACCTGATCCGACTCAAGGACGCTATTGAACGGTATTCGTTGAGCCGGTCCACCTTCGATCGTGCGGCCAATGCAGGCGCGATTACAAAGCACACCCTGGGTCGCGCTGCGTTTGTGGACACGCATCAAATTGATGCCTGGATCACAGGCAAAAACCAGAGCAACTAAAACGAAACCCGCGCCAATGGGGATGACATTGGACACGGGTGATTTCGTTGAGAGGTGTAGAAAAACTACACTCGAAATCTAATGTGTTCGGCCCCTCAGCGCAAGGTGAGGTCAGAGCAAATGACTATCGAAATACAATCCAGTTCACGTATTTGTGGAGAAACCCTGACATTCCGCCTCGGGGGTGTCTGGCGCGCCGGCAGGGGGTCAGCACCCTGCCCCGTTTGCCAGCCTGAAGGCCGCCGCGATCAACAAGCTCTTTCGATCTCGGAATCGGGAGGCAAGTTACTGTTGTACTGCTTCAAGAACGGTTGCCGCTTCAAGGATATTGCGACCGCATCCGATGTACCGCCTAGCAACACTTATGTCGATCACACAGCGCGGACTGAGGCTGAGTACAAACGCAAAGCGTACGAGTTCAACAAACTTCAACAGGCCCGAGGAATTTGGGAAGCGGCTCGCCCGATAAAAGGCACTAAGGCTGAAGCGTACCTGCGTGATCGGGGTATTACCTGTACCTTGCCGCCGTCGCTACGGTTTGCGCCAGATTTGTTTCATAGCCCGACTACGTCTTGGTGTATGGCTATGATCGCCAACGTCACTACAGGGGCCATTCACCGTACATTCTTCGACAAGAAAGGCGTGAGGGTAAGCAAAAGCCCGAAGTTGATGCTGGGGCCGTGCGGTGGTGGCGCTGTGGTCTTGTCAGAGGCAGCAGAGCGGCTTGTGGTGTGTGAAGGAATAGAAACAGGCCTGTCGCTCTTGTCTGGGCTTCTCAATGGTCCAGCAGCCGTCTGGTCCGCACTCAGCACGTCTGGGATGAAGGCACTGAAACTGCCACCTTATTCAGGAAAAATTACAATCGCGACTGATGGGGATCCAGCAGGCATAGAGGCCGGGCAGTCTCTTGCTTCTCGGGCATCGTCATTTGGATGGCAGGTATCGCTGCTACCTGCACCGGAAGGTTGTGATTGGAACGACGTTCTGCGCGGAAAGAAAGGCGGCCAGGCATGAACGAGCTAAACCCCAATATCGTGCCATTTGATGCAGCCGCCGATTGGCCTGATCCCGATCTAACCATTGCGAAGCCAGTGCGACCACCAGTGCCCGTCATGTCCGAGGCCGACCTTGACGAGATATTCGGCATATGGGCGGCTTGGATCAGATCGGCCGCCGATGCCAAGAATGCACCGATCGACTATGTGTCACTCACGTTGCTGTCGACCGCCAGCGCGGCCATCGGCAATTCGCGTTGGGCAAGCCCGTGGGATGGCTGGAAAGAACCCCCTGTTCTTTGGGCTATGCTGGTTGGTGATCCGTCGGCAGGTAAAAGCCCTGCACTGGATAGCGTGCTTGATCCCGTAAAGGACATTGAACGTTCACTGTCTGAGGATTATCGCCGTGCACGAGGGGATTGGGAGGCCAAAAACGAGCTGGCCTCGCTCGCCTTGGCGCAATGGAAATCCGACGCTAAAACGGCCTTGATCGAAGGTGTGGAACCACCTGCGAAACCGCCAGAAGCTGATGCGGGGAATCCTCCTGTTCGGGAGCGCATCAGCATTACCGATATCACAACTGAGAAGGTCGCTGACCTCTTGTCGTCAACCTGGCGTGGCCTGCTGCTGGCACGTGATGAGTTGTCAGGTTGGCTGTCTAGCATGGACAGATACAACGGCGGTGGCGATCGACCGTTTTGGTTGGAAGCATACGGCGGGCGTAGCTATGATATCGACCGTAAAAATAACCCTGAACCTATCATTGTCGAACACCTAAGTGTTGCAATAGTCGGCGGTACTCAGCCGGATCGCCTGTCCGATCTTTTGATAAAAACAAGTGATGACGGACTGCTCGCGAGGTTCATGGTGGTTTTTCCTGACCCCGTACCGCTTTCTCGTCCTTCGCAGGGGCTGAATGATCAGCAAATGATTGATGCCATCAATCGTCTACGTGGGTTGCCACATGTAGTTTGTGAGAAAGGCGGGAAACGTCCAAGCCTCGTTCACTTTAACGAAGCTGCCGCCAACATTCTGCATCAATTCAGGAAGCAGTGTCGAGAATGGGAAGTCGATGCAGCTGGCCTGTTAAAAAGCCATATTGGGAAGATGCCTGGGCTTGTGGTGCGTATTGCAAATGTCCTGGCCCATCTGGATTGGGCGGCAACAGACAACCCCCAATCCCCTGAACAGATTGAAGCGCACCATGTTGGCCGTGCCTGTGACTTTGTCGGGGACTATCTAAGAAAACATGCTTTCAGGGCATACGGTACTTCCAAGTTGTCGCCTGAAGTCGAGGGGGCAAAGGTTATTGCCGATATCATTCAGACCGAAGGTATTCGTCTCTTTAAGGTCAGGGACATCCACCATCGTGGTCGTTCCGGTCTAAGTTCCGCCAATCACGTCAGAGCGGCATTGAAAGTCCTGATCGACGCGGATTGGGTCCGCGAAGTCAAGACCGAAACTGGCGGGCGACCCTCGATCAGCTACGAAGTTAATCCAAAACTGGAGGTTTGAGGCGTGGGCCGTTGGTCAGATCTGGCGCGTAAGTTTGAAGTCGGTCGTATGTCTCTTCCCGACAACCGGCAGAAACCGGCAGAAAGGAACGAAGACCACGTTTCAACGGCGATTACGTCATTCGATCGCAACCGGCAAGAACCGGCAAGAAGGGCACGCCTGAAAACCCAATAGATAATGGGGAAACTACCTTTTTACCGGTTTCTGCCGGTTGTCGGGAAAGGAAATCAATTGGTGACCGCCCGATAACCTGGACCGGTAAGGTGGTCGGCCTGGAAGACTGGCGACGCCTCTCGGAATGGGAACGCCACGGCCCAAACGGCAGGGTGTGGAACGGTCTGGCTCGGCAGTGGAAACCATAACATGAGCGCCAAAAAAACAAAGTGGTGGTAGAGCTAGGTTACTCTCACGGATTCGAAACTACACCTCTACGCCCATCGTAACAGCGTTTCCGCCTGACTTAGGACCGTGTTGATCGCAACTGGAGCGAGATCAGGTGGATATCCGTATCTTTTTAAGATGCGTCGAACCAGCACCCGCAACTTGGCCCGGGCGCTTTCTTTGAGGTGCCAGTCGACGGTGACGTTCTTTTGAAGCTGTTCAACCAGCACATAAGCGATCTTTCGCAGCGCTTCGTTACCCAACCTTTATAAACCTTAGCAAACCTTAACATATCAGATGTCTTTGAAGACACTTTAGTGTGACCGCAAGACAAACCGATTCAGTGGGTCGTATGCGACCCATACTTGAATAGTGCACCCGGACATCGTGGGCGGTTACGAATGACATGGATGATGCCGTTAGGAGCGCGATGGTCATCGACACGCTCAACCCCGCGTAACTTCGGAAATATGTGTCTAATGTGGTTGAGATACTCTTGGTCGAGCCAAGGCAAATGCCACATGGCCAATCCTCCTGCCACATTGAATCACGATGTGGCATAGAATGGAATTGACAACGGCAAAGATCACTCAGCGCGGCAAAGCTGTCGTCCGGCAGAAACACTCAGATGACCGCTCCGAGCCCAAGGCAGTCATAGTGATTTTGTGCTGTGCGTACACGCAGCGCGAAAATCGCTGCGCCTGCGTGGTTCTCGGCGCTGCTAGGCAGCGGAAAAACCTGCCATTCGTTCGGGGCGCGGTGAGCTACTTAGAGGGCGAAGATAAAGTAGCGGACAAAGGGGCAATTCGCTGCGGGAGCATCAATGTCTCCTATCAAAAAACAGTGGTTCTCGGGAAATTGTCTGGCTTCAGTCAGACTTGTCATACGCTTCCCGTGCGGCATCAATCTCGCTCAAGTGTTCCAATGCCCAATAGCCTAAGGCGCTGACTGGCTCGCGAAACGACTGCCCCATCTGAGTCAGATTATATTCGACCTTGGGCGGGATCGTTGGATATTGGGTCCGGTTCACAAGCCCATCCCGTTCCAACTCCTTCAGCGTCAAGCTCAGCATACGCTGCGAAATGCCTAGGTTTCGCTTTATCTCGTTGAAGCGCATGGTCCCGTATTGAGCCAGCGAGATGACCACCAGAACGCTCCAACGGTCGCCCACTCGTGACAGGACCTCGTTGATACGCTTGCAATCGGGGCATTGTTTGTCGTCCAGCATGACAGTTCCCAATTTGTAACTAAGGGTCAAAAATGTGCCTTCTTGCGGCAAATATCAGTTCTCATTAGTTAGTCAGTAACAAAAATATACTGATCATCTCGGGCTCTGACAATGGGATCAACAACCGTGACCGCAAAAACACTGAACGACCACCTGAACTGGCGCTACGCCACCAAGAAAATGGAAGCTGGCAAACCCGTTCCACAAGACAAGGTCGATGCCATCGTCGAAGCTGTTCGCATGGCGCCGACGTCAAGCGGCACGCAACCATTTGAGCTGATTGTGGTCACAAACTCCGATATCCGGGCAAAGATCGCCGAAGCGGCGTCAGGTCAGGCACAGATCACAGATGGGTCGCACCTCTTGGTGTTTGCCGCTTGGGACAATTACACCGAAGACCGTATTGATACAGTCAAGCAATTGAATGTTGCGGCCCGAGGCGACCTGCCTCTGATCCATGGCTACTACGACAATCTGAAAGCCAACTATTTGCCGCGCGAGGCCGAGGTGAACTATGCCCATGCAGCGCGTCAGGCTTATATCGCATTGGGCATTGCCCTCATTGCAGCCGCAGAACAAGAGGTCGACAGCACGCCGATGGAAGGGTTTGACCCCGATACTGTTGACGAAATTCTTGGTCTTAGGGAACGTGGTCTTCGTTCCGTCGTTTTGATGCCATTGGGTTATCGCGAAGAGGCCAGCGATTGGCTGCTGCCGATGCCAAAGGTCCGCAAGTCGCGCGATGCAATCGTGACAGAAATCAAATGAACGCGGACGGAATCACATGAGCTTTCTAAGAAATCTGTTTAAAGCAGCCCCCACGCCCACAGAGGACGGAGCCTTTCAGCCGTCACCCCTTGCCTTGAAACTCGCGACGGCATCCAAGACGGATTATGATGGCGGGGCCTATGCCAACCCTTACAGGGGCGGTGACAAGCGCGTGCTGATGATCTGCACCGAAGAGCGCAACATGACCATGGCCAATGGCAAGAAATTTTCGACCGGGAACCACCCGGTCGAAATGGGCCTGCCGATGTTGCACCTGCTGGCCGCCGGTTTCCAGATCGACATTGTCACACCCACGGGTGCCCCTGCCGTTATTGAAGACTGGGCCATGCCGCGCGAAGACGAAGCCGTTATGAAGCTGTATCGCGACTATGCCGATGCCTTTGCCAACCCCGGCAGCCTCGCCGATTTCGTGGCGAATACGATGACTGATGATGCGCTTTACGTGGGGGTCTATCTGCCGGGTGGCCACGGGGCCATGTTGGGCCTGCCAGAGAACGAAGACCTGGGAAAACTTCTCCGGTGGGCGCACAAACGGGACCTTTTCACGCTGGCGATCTGCCACGGACCGGCCGCCCTGCTTGCTGCGGGCGATGGCCCATCGTTCATCTACAACGGTTACAAGATCGCGGCCTTTCCTGATGCGGTCGACAAACAAACGCCGATGATCGGCTACATGCCGGGCCATATGCCGTGGAAGTTCGGCGAAAAGCTGAACGCTCTCGGTGTGGAAATCATCAATTCCAAGGCCGACGCCACATGCCACATCGACCGCCGTCTCGTTTCGGGCGCAAGCCCCAAAGCGGCGAACGCATTTGGAAGGTTGGCGGCGGAAGCGCTGTTGAAGAACGTGCGGTAGACGGAAGCAGGTGCGGCGTGCATGCGGACATTCGTGCATCACGCAGCATCGGTAATTCCGGGCTCTCCTGGCACCTTCGCCGCGATCTGCGCTAAGGGCGGGTCTGGTATGGATCGACTTTCGCTACACATCGCATGAACAAGCAAGACGTAAACAAATTCGCCATCGGCAAAATCGCAAACAATGGCGGTCGTCCAGCCCACAGCAGGTATAGTTTTTTTGACGCCGAGCAGTTTGCGAACATACGATAGGGCGATTGTGAATACCACAACCGATGGCGAGACATTTGACCAATCATTCACCCAATTTTCGTGGCAACCACGTAGCCTTGGCAACAAAACAATGGGAAACAAATATTTAGCTATTTCCTCTCAACACACTCATAAATTTTTCTGTTACGCCCCCGGTCAATTTGAATTTGAGCGACCGTGATTGGCTGACACAATATTATTTCCAATCAACTTAATAAGCTGACCCATTGGATGAACTGTTTTAAGTTTGATCAAATTCCATTTGTTCGTCTGATTGCCAGCGCTTCCCGGCTCGGGAAAGTGGATTGTCTTGAACTAGGACTGTATCTTCATCACTCTATGAAACCGTCTATCCATTTGCCAATCGGCTTTCCAACAACTGTCCACTTTCTTTCAAAAGCGGATAGGCGATCATCGCGAATGCCGTGTTTAACATTTTCAGGGCGCGCAACAGATCAAGGTGAATCGCACTGGTTTCGATGGTTTCGGACGCCCCAGCACGCAGCCGGGTAAGATGCGCGCGCTCCAGCTTTCTCTCGATCTCGCGGATCATTTCCTTTTGCTGCACCAGCTCCCGTGCTGCCCCGGCATCCTCGGTCATCAGTACCGCGATTCCGTGCTGAACGTTGCGCAACACACGGTCATAGAAATCGGTCAGTTCCTGCCAACCCTCTTCCGAAAAGTTCACGTTTTCCGCACTCTTGCGCTTGGCCAATTCGACCATTTTCCGTGCAATCGTATCCGCCCCGGCCTCAAGGTTCACTGCCACGCCGGACAGATCAAATGCCCGCGTACCGGTGTCCTCTTTCGGATTGTCGCTTTTGACTCCTGACAAATAAACCCGCAGGTCAAGTGACATTCGGTCAATTTCGACTTTTTCCCTCTTCAGTTGTTGAGCAATGGCATCATCGTAATTGTCAAAGAGTGACATTGAGTCCCGCACCATGATCTCGATCCTATTGCCCATTTCGACCAACTCACGATGCGCACAGGCAAAGGCGCGCGCCGGCTGGTTCTGAACCGAAGGATCCAGGGCCGTACGTCCGTTGGCCTTGGTGCTGTTTTTATTGTCATCAGCGAAAACACTCTCCGCCAAACGCATTATCGGGCCAAGAAACGGAATACAGACAACAAGAAGCGCAAGGTTGAACAGGAGATGCAGGTTCAAAACCTGCTGAACGGGGCTGGCCCCGGGAATAAGGTCAACACCGTCAAGCCGGTAGAGCAAAAACAGCACCAGCCCCGCCCCACCGCCACGCAGGAACAAATTGCTAGACACGACCCGCCGCACCGAGACATCGGCCTGCAAGGTCAGAACAAACGCAATAAAGGCACCGCCCAGATTGGCCCCAAGGACCATGGCAAACGCCGCCGACAACGGCATAACGCCCTGAGCCGCAAGGGTTGCAAACAACAATATCGCCGCAACGCTGGAATGCACCAGCCAGGCAAAAACCGCCGCCAGCAAAAAGGCCGTCAGTGGATCAGCAGACAGGTAAATCAAGGCCCCCGAAGCGGCCTCGCTGTTTGCCAGCGGCGCGCTGGCATCGCGAATAAGGTCAAGCGACAAAAAAATCAGGGCCAATCCAATCAGGATCCGACCAACCTGGCGCACGCCGCGCCGGGAACTGCGCAGGAAAATCAGCACCCCGATCAAAAGTAGCAAGGGCGTCAGCAAAGCAATCCGGGAATTCATGATCTGCGCTACGATGGCAGAGCCAAGGTCCGCCCCCAGAATAATGGCCAACCCGGCGGTGCTGCCAACCGAACCCGCGGCCATGAATCCGGCAAGCAGCATTGCGACGGCGGTGGAACTTTGCAGCAGGATCGCGGTCAGCGTTCCGGTTCCCGTCGCGGCCAACCGGTTTCCCGTCGACCGACGCAACCAAAGCCGCAACTGGCTTCCAAAGGCTCTCTCAAAACCGGTGCGCACGAGGCGAACAGCCCAGATCAGAAGTGCCGCAGCAGCAGCCAAATTCAAAACAATAATTATGGGTGAGCTATCCATCATCACCGGGTCTTTGGTTTCCGGGCCAATCCGGCCACTTCAGAATGAATACGGTCCCTCGGCAGCGTCTAGCGAAACAACGCTCCATATACCGCTCTTTCCGGTTTCGAGAACTGCACAGCCCGTAGGACCAGAAAAAAAACCAGCAGGAGCCACCGCGCGCCGGTCCAGTGCAAAACCGCTGCAAAGGCCCGGCGCTGTCATGGCAACGTGACCGCCAACGCGACCAATGTGAACGCCGTGGACATGCCCAGCCAGCACCGTGATATCCTCTGAGTGCATTGAAAGAATTTCTGCCAGATCGGAACGGTTCTCCAATCCGATAACATCCATGAAATCAATCCCGATGCTAAACGGCGGATGGTGCAACATAACGACAACCGGCCCGTCAAACCCAGAGAGTTCCCGCTCCAAAAGATCAAGACTTTCCCGGCGCAGCCTGCCACCGCCCTGTCCTTCGACCAGCGTATCAAGCCCGATAACACGCGTATCGCCCACTGTATCCGCCCAGTCGACAAGCCCGTCCGGCGGCATGATGCCAAGGCCTGAAAAGGCCTCTTGCATTGGCTTGCGCGCATCATGATTTCCAGGAACAACGTAAATCGGCAGGGCAAACCGCTCCAGTTGAGTGCGTGCGAAATCGTAGCTGTCCGGGCTACCATCTTCGCTGACGTCACCAGTGACTAAAACCGCGTCGAGCGGGCCAAGAGCCTCGCCTTTATCGATCAATCGGTCGATGGCCCCGATCAGGATCGCGCGGGTATCAAGCACGCCTGAACACAGATCGCCATGCCCTACCGCGTGCAAGTCACTTAGATGCAGAAATGTCGCCATGACTATTTGATCCCCGCGCGCAGGAAGGCCTGAACGAATTGACGCTGGAACACGAGGAACGCGATCAACAAGGGCGCAACCGACATCATCGTGGCCGCCGAAATGACGCTTATATCCACACCATTTTCCGGTGCGCCAAAGATCGACAGGCCAACCGTCAGCGGTCGTGTGTCGGGCGAGTTGGTCACGATGAGCGGCCAGAGGAAGTTGTTCCAGTGGGTCGATACCGACACCAACGCATAAGCAAGATATGTCGGGCGCGCCAAGGGCACATAGACTCGCCAAAGAATTCCGAACCAGCCGCAGCCTTCGACGCGCGCTGCCTCATGCAGTTCTATAGGAACACCCTTAAACGCCTGCCGCATTAGGAAAATGCCAAAGGCAGAGGCCATATAGGGCATTCCGACGCCAAGAATCGTGTCAAACAACCCGAGGCGTGACACCATTGCATAGTTTTCCACGATCAACACTTCAGGCAGGATGAAAAGTTGCATCAGCACGAGGATGAACACGAAATCCCGACCCGGAAACTGGACCTGGGCAAAGGCAAATCCTGCCAGCGTCGTGACAAAGAACTGACCAATAAGGATCACCGTCACTAAAAGGAAGGTGTTGATGAAATAGCGTAGCCACGGCGCTCCCTCCCAAGCTGTGCGGAAATTGTCGAGCGTCCATGGCGACGTGATGTTAAAGTTGACCGCGTCAGAGGTGCTGTGGAACGCCGCCCAAAAGGCAAAGACCAGCGGGGAAATCCAGATCACGGCCAACAATAGTGCGCCAAAGGATTCGATATGCCTGGAAAATCCGCTCATTGGTAGTGGGTCCGCTTGTCGAGTATGGTGAACTTGACGCCGGCAACCACGCCAAGCACGACAAGCACCAGGATGGTCATTGCCGCTGCGTGGGGCGCATCAAAGAAGGCAAAGGCCATTTCCCAGATGTAATAAAGGATAAGCTTGGAGGCGTCGTTGGGCCCGCCCTTGGTCAGGATGAACAAATGATCGATCAATTTCACAGAGTTGATCAACGCATTGACCATGATAAATAGCGTCGTCGGCATCAACAACGGCAGCACGATCCGGCGCGTATAGGTCCAGCGGCTGGCGCCTTCAATGTCGGCAGCTTCCTTGAGGTCCTCAGGGATCGTCTGCAAGGCCGCCAGATAGAAGATCATGAAAAACCCAGCCTCTTTCCAGATCGTCACGATGATTACAGCCCACAGCGCAGTTTCAGGCTGTCCCAGCCAGTTGATTGAGGGAAGGCCAAACAGACCGCCGATCTGGTCAAGCACACCCAATCCGGGAGTATAAAAAAACAGCCAAAGGTTTGCCGCTGCGATCATTGGCAGGACCGTGGGCGTGAAATAGGCGGTGCGTACAAACCCGCGAGCCGGGATCTTTGCGTTCGCCCAAAGCGCCATCGAAAGCGCAATTGCAATAGAAATAGGGATGGTCGCGCCCGCATAGATCAAGTTGTTCACAACAACTTTCCAAAAGGTTGGGTCGGCAAACAGGTCAGCATAGTTCTCACCGCCGACAAATTCGCTGGGGCGTCTTCTGGTTTCTCGGCTGAACAAACTCGACCACAAGGTCGCAAGCGAAGGATAAAATGCAAACGTCGTCAGCAGAATTGCCGCTGGTGACAACAGGATCCAACCGTAGATGGCCTGTCGACGACGCTCGATGTTCACATGCTCTGCCATATAGCGACCCTCAAGGTTGGGCGCGTCGGGCATCTCTGCCCGACGCCAGGGAGTTGAGGTTACTGGTAATCACGCAGCAGGCGCACAGCCGCCGTCTGGGCTTCCCCCAGCGCGTCTTCAGCCGATTTTGTGCCGGTCAAAGCCGCCTGAATTGCGTTGTTCAGACCTTCGCGCACGCGTGCGGTTTCAAAGGTCGAGAATTCGGCAACAGCATTTTCCAGTTGGTTTCGGGCAACGAGAGCGGGTGGGAACTCTTCTGTATAGGATTTAAGCGCCTCGGTTTCATACGCTGCCGGAGACACGCCCATATAGCCGGTCGCGATGGACCACGCTGCCGCTTGCTCGGGCGAGGTCATGAATTCGATCAGCTTCATGGCCGCCGCGCGCTCTTCGTCCGATGTCTCCTTGAAAACATAGAAGTTGCCGCCGCCGGTAGGCGAACCCAGCCGCACATTGGCCGGAAGCTCGGCGACGCCAAAGTCAAAACTGGCGTTGTTCTTCACAGCCGTAAGGTTGCCGGTCGAATGCCACATCATCGAGGTCTGACCTTCAAGGAACGCCTGCCGCAGGGTACCCCATTCAACGGTGCCAGTGGGCATGATGCCATGCTCCTGCGACAGCGACTGCCAGAATTCCAACGTATCGACAACGGTTTCGTCATCGAAATAGGTGGTCAGGCCGTCATCGGACATCACCTCCTTGCCGTTCTGGATCGCCAACGCCTGGAACATCCAATAGGGATAGCCTGTCGATGGGATCATCAGGCCATAGGTTTCGTCGTTGGTCAGTGCCTTGCCCATGCTAATCAGCTCGTCCCAGGTCTTGGGCGGTGCCTCAGGGTCAAGACCTGCCGCACGAAACTGGTCCTTGTTGTAATAGGCAACGATAGTTGAACGCTGGAATGGAATGCCCCAAGTTTTACCCTCGATCCGGCCATTGGCCATCAATGCAGGATAAAAGCTCTCTAGCCAGTCCGGGTTAACCCCGTCGATATCTTCGTAGGCCACGATCAGATCCTGCTCGATCAGATCATAGGCATCGATTGAGAACATCACCGCCAGCTGAGCCGGTTCACCCGATGCAAGTGCGGACAAGGCACGAACGCGCGTGTCGTCATAGTTGCCTGAATAGATCGCGTTGACCTTGATGTCAGGGTTGGCGGCTTCAAAATCGGCAACGATGCCATCCACTACCTCGGTCAGCGCGCCGCCAACCGCGATAGGATAATACATTGTTAGTTCCGTCTCAGCCGCCGCCGCCGATGTCAGCGCGGTGGCTGAGACGGCAGCCAAACTTATCTTCTTAATAACGTTCATTTTTTCCTCCCAGTGATGACAGTTATTCTTGTCTTTCCAAAGTTCAGTTGCTCGACCTACCCGGCCAGTCGCTTGCCCATGTCGTCAAAGAAATGCAGGTCTTCATCGGCAAAGCTGATCTCCAGATCTTCTCCTGCCGGAATATGTTTCAGTCCGGGCATGGATACGGTCAGACCATTGGCAGCAGGATGTGACAGGCCAATGAATGTTTCGGAACCCAGGAATTCGCATTCCGATACTTTACAAGTCAGCCTGCCCTTGCCCGATTCCACCACCTTCACTGCTTCGGCGCGAAGGCCAATTGTCGTTGCGCGCTCAAATCCCGGCACGCCTTCTGACTTGATCAGCGCCATTGGCGGGGCACCGACAAACTCGGCGACAAAAGTGTTAGCAGGCTGGTAGTAAAGCTCTTCCGGGGACCCTGTCTGCTGGATATGGCCGTCTTTCATCAGCACGACCATGTCGGCCATGCTCATCGCTTCGGTTTGGTCATGCGTGACGTAAACTACGGTGATGCCCAAATCGACCTGAAGTTTTTTGATGTCCTTGCGCACAGAGGCGCGCAGCTTGGCATCAAGGTTCGAAAGCGGCTCATCCATCAGGCACAGCGGCTGGTTTGCCACGATCGCACGTGCAAGCGCCACACGCTGGCGCTGACCACCCGACAATTCCCCCGGCTTACGCTGCTCATAGCCCAGCAAGCCAGTGATCTCGAGCGCCCGAGTCAGTTTCTCGCGCCGTTCCGCCGCGACGACTTTTCGCACCTTGAGGCCAAAAACAACGTTTTCCGCGACACTCAGATGCGGGAACAATGCATAAGACTGGAACACCATCGACAGATTGCGTTCTGCAGGGGCAGAAGTAGTGATGTCACGCCCGTCAATGACGATCCGCCCCTCATCCGGCAATTCTAGTCCCGACAGCAATCTCAGCGTCGTTGACTTGCCGCAGCCCGACGGGCCAAGCAGCGCTACGAACGAACCACGCGGGATCGAAAGATTAATATTCTCGACGCCAAGCTGCCCATTCCAGCGCTTAGCAATATTGTCGACGTGAACAAACGGTTCTGCCATATTCAGCGCTCTCCTTGTGAGTAAGTAATGGCTTCGCCCAAACTGTCTGCGAGATCGGAAAATTCAGGGCCCGGAGGACGGTCGCACACGACAACGTCGACATCCGAGATGTTGCCGCCCAATGCTGGCGCAATGCGACCAAATTTACTGCTGTCTATTACGAGGATCGATTTGGCTGCGTGCTGCTGCATTTTCATTCTCACCCGAACCTCAGCTGGATGAAATTCTAACAACCCACCATCATGCGCCACACCGGCAACGCCAAATATTGCGAACTCGGCACGAAACCTGTCAAAGAAATCGGTTGCTTCTTCGCCGATAAAATCACGATCGGGCAGGCGCAGCTCGCCTCCTGGCAAAAGGATACGGTTTGAGATTTCATTACTCAGCGCCATCGCGGCACTCAGGTTGTTCGTGATGACCGTTAACTCCTGGTGGCCGGACAGTGCCTTAGCCACTTCGAGCGGAGTCGACCCAATTGAAAGGAACACGTTCGCCCCATTGGGGATCATGCTCGCAACAAGTTCGGAAACCGACCGTTTGCCACGTAAGTTCGTTCCGGCTCTCTGATCAAACGGGGTATTCAAACGGCTTTCAGCCAGCTCGATCCGCCCGTGCGCGCGTCGCAGGTTTTCACCGTCGCACAAAATGTCCAGATCACGGCGGATGGTTTGCGTCGAGACCCCTAGCATTTCCGCTAAGGCCCCCACACTGACACCGCCACGCTCTTGCACGACCTGCTGGATTAGATCCCTCCGTCTGATCTTCTTTGACGCCATTTATCCCCCTTCAAGTTGCCAGAACCATATCACCAAAAAACAACAAAACAACATTTTTCAATCAAAGCCACATAGAACGTTGAAGGGTGACTTGATCGCAAGTGTCGAAAAATTATATTTTTCAAAGCTTTACGCGCAAAGCTTCAGAGCTCGCTAATGGCGACTTGCTAAAAATGTTGTTTTTTCTTCCATTTTGTTTTGTTGATGTTACATTCCGTATTGCGTCAAACCTGTCGGGGGCGCCCATCAAAAAAGGACATTTGGACACATGCTTGACGCCAACTCGATATTTTCGCGTTATCAGTCCATACGTCCCAGACTCCCAAAAGCAACATTCAACGCGGCCACTCTGGATATTGAGTCACTTCTGGATATTGGCAACGAAGTAGACGCCTTTGTTTTTGATGCTTTTGGCGTTCTAAATGTTGGCGAAACTCCGATTCCCGGCGCGGCAGCTCGTTTGAAAGAGCTCAGGGAGGGCGGACACCAGATTCGCATTCTTTCCAATGCTGCCAGCTATAATCACCAGGGCGCGACTGCCAAGTTTCAAAAACTCGGAATGCAAGTTGACGCAGATGAGATTGTAACCAGCCGCGACGCAGCCTTGGCAAACCTGAACGACGGTCTATGGGGCTGCATCGCCTCTCCGTCTGACGATCTGACGGACATCTTATCCGAGACGATCAGGCTTGAGGCAGACCAGACAGACTTTGACCGCGCTGACGGTTTCTTGTTTCTCTCGACCGAAATCTGGCAACAATCTCAACAATCCATGCTTTGCGACAGCTTGTTGGCGAACCCGCGCCCAGTGGTGATCGCAAATGCTGATCTGGCAGCGCCACGAGACTTCGGATTCTCACTGGAGCCCGGTCACTACGGGCATTTGCTGGCAGATGAGGGCCTTCAAGACATCAAGTTCTTTGGCAAGCCATTTCCGGAAGTATTTGAAATGGTCGAAGCCACGCTTCCAGGAATTCCGCCCGAACGCATCGCGATGTGCGGTGACACTCTTCACACCGATATCCTCGGTGCAGCAGCACGGGGTTGGCGCACAGTCCTTGTCGCGCAAGATGGAGTGTTTTCGGGGCTGGATACTCGCACTTTTTGCGAGCAATCGAGCTTGACACCGAGCTGGCGCCTACTTCGCATATAGAAAACATCGTGATGCTCCCACTTTTGGCGAAGTATCAGACCGAAGATTTGCCTTGGTTCGAACGGCGGCTATGTCCGCAACTCGGTCAGTCGCCCAATCTCGATAAACGTCCGTTGGTCATGAAAGCTGCCGTCGGAGCCTAGCATCGTTATTAGGTATTAAACCTAGGTCGGGTTGCCCGCTTAACTTGGGACATTTTCACAGCCCTAACTCTAACAAAAAATAACATTTACCGTCATCAATCTTATCAGAAGAATGCATATCATGGGAAGCGATGGCAAGAAAACCGGGGCTCATAACTATCAGCAGAATATTAGGGGATAGATCAGGGGATACACTGATCTCCACACTTAAAAGTACTATATTGCAGCACCTTATCTTGGAATGTGGTGCCCCCACACGGACTCGAACCGCGGACCTACTGATTACAAATCAGTTGCTCTACCAGCTGAGCTATAGGGGCGCTGGCGTCCGATTACTCTCTCCGGAAAGGGACTGCAACCCACAAATTTTGCCCGCATAGAAATCTATCCCAGAACGTTTTGATAACTGCACCTCTGTTCCCCCGTTGCGAATTTGACTGTGGTTGCTGCAGGCTGTAACCCGACAGGGCACCATAGGGACGCAAGGGCTGAAACGGAAAGATGCAGGTTGTCATTCACGCAGGCGGAGCTTTTGCGGACGATGGTCGGCTGCTGAACTCATTGCAGGCGAATTTGAACATCCTGTCTGCGCATGGGGTGTCTCTGGTTGGACCACGGCGCTATCGACAGGTTTTTCGGCCTGTGTTCAACGCGATAGGATCGCATCCGGTTTCCACTGATGAGCTTGTCCGGCTTATGGAAATACTGCCGGATGACGAAAACACTCAGCGTACAATATTCACCAGCCCGGATTTTGTCGGTGAGCCGGTCGAGGCCATAAAGGATGGACAGTTCTATCCTGCGGCCGGGCAACGCATGGCCATCCTGGAACACGCCTTCCCCAATGATCAGGTCGAGCTGTTTTTCGGACTGATCAATCCCGCAAGCTTCATTCCGAAAACCCTGGCAGCACTTCCGCAAGACCGTCGCGATCAGATCCTTCGCGACACCGATCTGAGCTGCCTGAGTTGGCTCAGCACGATAGAAGATATTCGCGATCTTGCACCCGGGGTCGGCATAACGCTTTGGTGCAACGAGGATACGCCTCTGATCTGGGGGGATGTTCTGCGCGCGATGGCCGGGCTTGACGACGGTATGGTGATGCAGGACGAATATGCCTTCCTCTCCTCCCTGCTGACGGAACCCGGCAAGCGCGAGGTTCTGGCGCTGATCCGTCAGGACCCTCAGCCCGACAAACGTGATCTGCGTGAGGCACTGGCCGGGATATTTGAAACACACGCATCGCCTGAAGAGGTTGAAGAGGAGTTGGAATTGCCCGGCTGGAGCGCAGATATAGTCGAAGCGTTTTCCGAGCTTTACGAACAGGACCTGGCCCGAATTCAATCCATGCCGGACATTCGCTTTCTGAAACCCTGATGGTCGGCCGAGGGTAGCAGTCATCCGGTATGGGGTGCTACCGCCGCGGGTGAACCTCGTATTGGGTTTGATGAATTGCGTTAGCAAGGATTGAAGACCCACACTGCGCCTGAACGCTGCGACAGCCCGAAATTCGCTGGCTTCCCCCTAAGACCCGAGCAGAATGGCAGCACAGAACCCCGTGGTTCTGAGCCTAGCTCATACCCAAAGCTTCTTTGTACATTTCAAGAACCGCCTCTTCCTCGGCGATGTCGTCCTTGTCCCGTTTGCGCAGCGCGATTACCTTGCGCATGACCTTGGTGTCGTAGCCGCGCGCCTTGGCTTCTGCCATCACCTCTTTTTGCTGTTCGGCAATGTCTTTTTTTTCGGCATCGAGGCGCTCGAACCGTTCGATGAACTGGCGCAATTCACCCGCCGTCACACGGTAGTTGGCGGTGGCCTGATCTTCGGTCATGTCTTCCATTTACGTCTCTCCCAGAGGCTGCGGTCTGATGCTGTGACATCGGGCAATATGCCGGATACATCGGTGCCGTCCGGGCCGCAAGCACCCAATAGCGGGCCAGGCTTGTGCCATCCGGCCTGATCCGCTAAGCGCAGCTTGAGAAAAAGGCAATATGTGGAAACCCATGTTCGAACTCATCACATGGAGCGGTGCCGCTCTTTCGCTGGCGGGGCTGGCCGGGCTGGTCTGGTGCATTCTGCGCGTGATGAAGGCGCGCAAGGCCGGTCTTTCGGATGATGAATTGCGCGCGGCTGTTCAAAGCGTTCTGCCGTGGAACCTCGCCTCATTGTTTTTATCGGTGATCGGGCTGATGCTGGTCATCCTCGGCATCTCGTTCGGATGACTAACTAAGCTCAGACTGGCAGGTTGTCGAAGCGCGCTTCCATGGCGTCTTCGCACAGCGACGCATCCAGACGCTTCAGGCGGGACGGCACATGCAGCCCCCGCTGATGCAGACGGTCAATCATTTTGCTGACGGAGGGCTGAAGGGCCAGTCGTGTTTCAAGGCATGCACCCTGCAATTGACGCTCCAGTTGTTCAGCTTCTGAGTAGAGATTCTGTTTCGACATTTCCATCCTCCCAAATGGTGCCAGTCTTGCAGATATGCGTAGTAAGTAACGGTATTGCGACTTTCAGAACATTTCCACCCAAGGTTGCGGATTCCCGCCGGTTCCCGGGGAAGATTTCGCCACTTTGCGCGCACTGCATGAATTTTATGCGGTTCCGAGTCAGAATGCCTTGACCGACATCAACAAGGAATTGATGATTGCATCACATTCCGAATTTACTATATGATATGTGATACGTTTAATGGGGGTGTGCATGACACCAGTAGTGAAAGCCTTTTTCGATCCGGATACATTCACCGTATCCTATGTCGTGCAAGAGCCCGAAGGCACTGCGTGCGCAATTATCGACAGCGTGCTGGATTTTGACCATGCATCGGGGCGGACCGGCACGGGTTCGGCAGACCGGATCATCGAATACGTCAGGTCCGGCGGACTGAAAGTCGAATGGATTCTGGAAAGCCATGTGCATGCGGATCACCTGTCGGCCGCGCCCTATCTGCAGCAGGAGTTGGGCGGAAAGATCGGGATAGGCGCCCAGATCGTCACGGTGCAGGACACGTTCGGCAAGGTGTTCAATGAAGGTACGGAATTCCAACGCGACGGCAGTCAGTTCGACGCTCTGTTCTCGGAAAATGACAGCTTTCACATCGGCCAGATGCGGGGCGACGTTCTGCATACGCCCGGGCACACCCCGGCTTGCATGACCTATGTGATCGGTGACGCGGCTTTTGTCGGGGACACCCTGTTCATGCCCGATTTCGGAACCGCGCGTTGCGATTTTCCGGGCGGCTCCTCCGAAATGCTGTATGCCTCGATCCAGAAAATCCTGTCCTTGCCGGATGAAACCCGGATTTTCGTCGGGCACGACTACAAGGCACCCGGACGCGATGAGTTTGCCTGGGAAACGACGGTGGGCGAGCAAAAGGCGCTGAACGTACATATCGGACAGGGACGCAGCATCGAAGAATTCGTGGAAATGCGGGATGCGCGGGATGCGACACTGGCGATGCCCCGGCTGATCCTGCCATCGCTACAGGTCAATATGCGGGCCGGGCAGATGCCGCCTGCGGACGAAAAAGGCGACGTGTTTCTGAAGCTGCCCCTCAACAAGCTTTGACGCGTACAGGCGCTTAGAAGAAGGCAAAACAACATGAATGCAGACTGGATATGGGGCCTCGCCGGAGGCCTTCTGATCGGGCTTGGCGCAGCGGTTTATCTGTTGGGAAACGGCCGCATCATGGGCGCCAGCGGTATCCTTGGCGGGTTGGTGGATCGCAGCGGCAGAATGACCGAGCGTTTGGCGTTCATCGCCGGTGTTGTCGCCATACCGGCATTGCTTCGCCCCTTGATGAATCCGCAAGCTGAAACCCATCTGACCGGAAACATCGCGGTTGTGATAGCCGCCGGCCTTCTGGTTGGCGTCGGCACCCGGATCGCGAACGGCTGCACCTCCGGGCACGGTGTGTGCGGCATCTCGCGATTTTCTGCGCGTGGAATCGTTGCCACGATTGTCTACATCGCCGCGGGCGGGCTGACGATTGCCCTGCTGCGGCACGTCTGGGGGGTGATCTGATGCGCGTTCTGATTTCTCTGATTGCCGGATCCCTTTTCGGCGCGGGTCTTCTGATCTCGGGCATGACGGACACCACCAAGGTGCAAGGCTGGCTGGACGTGTTCGGCAATTGGGATCCGACCCTGGCCTTTGTGATGGGAGGTGCAATTCTGCCTATGTTGGTTGCCTGGCAGCTGACGACCAACCGCGCACCTCTGGTGGGTGGGCAGTTTCCGACCGCACCGTCATCGGAACTGGATCGCCGTCTGATCGTGGGATCGGTTCTGTTCGGGGCCGGCTGGGGGCTGGCCGGATTGTGCCCGGGACCGGCCATTGCGTCGCTCAGCTACGGCGGGGTTGGCGGCGTTGTGTTCATGGTGGCAATGATCACGGGTATGTTGATGGCTCCAACCCTTGGTTCGCAACTGGACAGAACCGCAAACCCGGCCTAAGCAATCAGAATGGAGATTCGACCAATCACCCCCCGCTATGCCGTCTCGCCACAAATCACGGTCGAGGATGTGCCAGCTATCGCTGCGGCAGGATTTGTCAAAGTCATCTGCAACAGGCCCAACATCGAAGTTCCGGCGAACATGCAGTCTGACGCCATCGGACAGGCAGTTCGCGATGCAGGGATGGAATACGAGGTTCTGGAACTGACACACCAGACCATGACCCCCGAGAACGTGGCGCTTCAACGTGAACTGGCGGAAAGCTGCAGCGGGCCGGTTCTGGCTTATTGCGCATCAGGCACGCGATGCTCGGTGGTCTGGGCGCTGGGGCAATGCGATCGGATGAGCACGGATGACATCCTGTCCGCCACAACCAATGCAGGTTACATGCTGGAAAACCTGCGTCCGGCATTGGATCACATCCGCCAGGAAAAAAGCTGATCAGAAATTATGGCCCGGGTCGGTTTCCGGCCCGGTCAATCCAGCAAGCTTGGATATCTCGGCGGCCATTTGATCGGCATCCTCAAAATTCAGTTCCGCATCGGCTGATGTCAGCAAACGCGTGTCTCTTGGCGAGGAGGCCTCAACCGCATCGACTTGTGCGGTTGGATCTTTGGGGATCGACTGTTTTTCGTCGGGCTTGCTTTCAAGAAATGGCAACGCTGCTGCATCGGCGGGAACGGGTGTAATTCCTTGCTCATTCAGCCGCACCGCGCGCATTCCCCCACATTGACCCAGACGACCGACAGCGACGGGGCTTTTGTCAATTGTCAGGAGCCTGGTACGGTCCAGCCTTGCGCCGGTCAGGGGAACAACATCGCCCACCTTTAATACCGACAATGTCGTCAGGGGCAGCGACATCCGGCAGATCACGGAGTTCAGTTCAGCCCGTAAAACGCCGATCGCCTGATCCAGTCGGGGCCCTGTTTTCTGAATGGCCGCGTCACCGGTTTCCACAACCAGTGCTGGCTCGGGTTGCAGAAAGCACATCTGACCTTGCCGCGCCCCTCCGCCCAGCTCCACAGTCAGGTCGAAAAGGCGGTATCTGTCTTCCACCAACGCCAGTGACAAGGCCCGTGTATCCGGCAGGCGGGAAGCAAACTCAAACCCCGACAGGCTCGCCTGATCGGACGCCAAGGCGACCAGATCGACGGACCGAGCCAGCGTATCTTCGATCAGAGGTGCCACCATGGCCGCATCTGTTTCAGTGAAAGGGCGCGGCTGAGGTTCACCCGGCAGCACCTCACCGAAGGCTTGCGCCTGCACGATCGCGGACACAGCGCCGGGGTTCAGACAAACGGCAGCCATGACCCCATTTTCCGCCCGAAACAACAGCAAAAGCCAGTCTTTCCCTATCAGGTCAGCCAACCCGTCCTGCGGGCAGGTCGTCTGTTTTGCGCCGATTACAGTTAGTGGTAGGTTCCATTGTTCGCCCGCAGCCCTGGCCAGTGCCAGTCGGAAGGCCCGCAGCACCGGTCGGGGCGTGTCGTCGGGTTCGGTCGGCCTGATTGCAAGCTTACGCGCCAAAGCCGCATTGACGGGTTGTGTCATCGCCCTGTTCGCCACCTTATTCCGAATTCCAGGTTCAGGTGTAACCCAGCCAAAGTTACGAATGTCTTTAGACGGCCGTTATTGCGCAGCCTGCCGGTAGGCCAGCGGCAGGCTGACCCGGAACGCCGCCCCGCCCTGCCCCGCGAGATAGTTGATCTCGCCGCCCAGCCGCTGCACGATCTCGCGGCAGATCGCCAGACCCAACCCCGCCCCCTGGGCCTTTTCGACCCCTACGCGGGCAAATTTCTCGAACACAACCGAACGCGCTTCGGGGGGGATGCCAGTGCCATTGTCCACGAAGTCAATCACCACCTGACCGCCAATGTCATGAGCCGAAATCGTCAGTTCCGGATCGGTCGCGTCGCAGTATTTCTGAGCGTTCGAAATCAGGTTGATGAACACCTGGGCGAGGCGGTCCAGATCCGTGTGCAGCGGAATCCGTTCAGCACCACGCACCCGCCGCACACTCAGAGTCTTTTCGGTTCCCGCAAGCGCGCTGGCGACCGCTCGATCCAGGACCGAGCGCAGCGTGTCGTCCCCCATATTCAGACTGACCTTGCCACTTTCAAGAACACTCAGATCCAGCAGATCGTCCAGCAAACGCGTCAAACGCAACGCCTCGTCATGAATGATCGCGGCATATCGGGTCTGTTCCTCGCGCTTCAGCCCGTCCGTGTCACGCATGATCTCGGAAAAAGCCCGGATCGAGGTCATTGGCGTACGCAATTCGTGGCTGACCTGACTGAGGAACGTGTCCTTTTGCTCGGAAATCTGCGTCAGCTTCGTGTTGGCTTCGCGCAGTTTCCGCGCCGTGCGGCTGAGTTCTGCGGACTTCTCCTCAAGCTTGCTAGAATATTCCAGCAGTTCCGCGGATTCGTCCGCGACCGCCAGCAGATCTTCGACGGAAACCGATGCACCGCCAACGATCTGTCCGATCATGGCATGGGCTGTAGCGGCACCAACCGAACCGCTCAACTCGCGTTCCAGCCGTTCCAGAAACCCCGGCGTCGGTTCAGGCAGATCGGCGCGCCCGCCCTGTTGTCTGGCCTCGGACTGAAAGAACTCCTGCGCGGGACCCGCACCCAGAATCCGCTGGGTCATGATCATCAGATCTTCGCTTTGAGCGACCGAACCGGTCCAGCCACCCGGCGCGACAGAGTGATCAAAGACATTGACGAACTGCGCACCCTGCAGGCGTTCAAGCGGGCTGGGAAAGCTCAGCAGCGAGGCGATACAGAAGGCAACGGTGTTCAGCGACATGGACCACAGGACGGAATGCACCATCGGGTCGATCCCCTCGATCCCGAACAGCGCCTGTGGCCGCAGCCAGCCCCAACCGAACAGCCCGTTCTGCACAACGCTGTCAGGCATTATGGCGCCGCCCATTCCCGGCAGAAGCAGGGTATAGATCCAGAGGACGAACCCAACGCTGAGCCCGGCAAGTGCTCCGGTTCGAGTGGCACCGCGCCAGAACAGGCCGCCGACCATTGCCGGCAGAATCTGGGATACACCCGCAAAAGCAATCAGACCGATCGAGGCCAAAGCCGCCCCGCCCCCCGACAGCCGGTAGTAAAAGTAGCCCAGCGCCATCAGGGCTGCGATGGACACCCGGCGGGACATCAACACCACGTTGCGCACGTCACCCGAAACCGAACCGGAACCTTCCTGCGTGCTCAGCCAGATTGGCATGACGATATGGTTCGATACCATGGTCGACAGCGCCATCGCAGTCACGATCACCATAGACGTGGCCGAGGAGAACCCGCCGATAAAGGACAGCATCGCCAGCCAGTCATTGCCCTGCGACAGCGGCACGGTCAGAACGAACAGGTCCGGGTTCGAGCCTTCGGGCAACAGATCCAGCCCCACAACGGCAATCGGAACGACAAACAGACTCATCAACAGCAGATACAGCGGAAATGCCCATGCAGCGGTTCGCAGATGACTTTCGTCATCGTTTTCCACCACCATGACCTGGAACATGCGCGGCAGACAGACAAAGGCAGCGGCGGACAGGAAAACAAAAGTGGTCCATCGGCCCGCATCCACGTTCCATCGACCGATATCCGACGCGTCGATACGCTCCATCATCGGGGAGATCCCACCCGCAACGCCCCAGACCACAAACGCACCGACGGCAAGCAGGGCGAACAGTTTCACCACGGATTCCAACGCGATGGCCGTCACCACACCGTGGTGTCGCTCGTTCGCGTCCAGGTTGCGTGTGCCGAACAGGATGGCAAAAACGGCAAGACCTGCCGCGACCCAGAATACACTGGAACCTTCGCGATAGAGGCCCGAGGGGTCCGCCTCGGCAAAAATGGAAAAGGACAGGGTTATCGACTGTAGTTGCAGCGCGATGTAAGGCGTGCCGCCCAGTACCGCCAGAATAGTCACACAGATGGCCAGCGTGTTGGACTTGCCGTAGCGGGAGGAGATCAGGTCCGCGATCGAAGTCACACGCTGACTGCGTCCGACCCGGACCAATTTGCGCAGGCCCCACCACCAACCGATCATCACCAAAGTCGGCCCCAGATAAATGGTCACGAATTCCAGCCCCGAACGGGCTGCGTTTCCGACCGCACCGTAGAAGGTCCAGGCGGTGCAGTAGATCGACAGGGAAAGCGTATATATCAGCGGTGAACGCAGCCATTTACCCTTGCCCGCTGCCGCCATTCTGTCGGCGGCGAACGCAACGCCAAACAGCAACACCACATAGCCCAGGCAGACCAGGATCAGGACGTTCAGCGTTGCCATTGATCCGTATCCGCTTCGGTTTCGTCGCGCCGGGACAAACGCCTGGCCGCATATCCAAATCCCACACTGGCCAGAATAAGCAGCCCCCAGCAGGCAAAGATGTAATAGATGGCCGAGGACAATGGCACGCCGGCCCCGGCGTTATCCACCGAGGGCCATAACAGCGGGATTGCAACAAGGGCGCCGCCGAGTACAGGCAGCAACCGGGCCGCGTCCATCAACCTGCGCCGGCGATACCCTTGACGTTCAAGAAACAGCGAAGACCGCCCCGCTGGCGGCTGATGGTCTTCGCTCTGGCTCATGTCCGGGTGGCCTGTGCGTGCAGGTCCCGCACCGCTGTCAGAACTTCGGCATTGGAAAACGGCTTGGTCATGAACCGGCTGACCCCGGCATTTTCAGCCATCTCGCGGTCACGGGACTGGCCCCGCGCAGTCAGCATCAGGACCGGCAGAGCTTTCATCTCGTCCAGCTCGCGTAAATCCCGCAGGATGTCCATGCCGTTTTTCCCCGGCAACATCACGTCCAGTATCACCAGATCAGGGTTTGCCTCCTGAATCACTTCAACCGCATCCGTACCCTCGGCATGGGTTTCGACCTGCCAGCCTTCACGCGTCAGCAAAAACCGAATGGCCTCAGCAATGTTCGGCTCATCCTCAATCAACAGAACCTTACGGCTCATATTTGCAATTCCTCCCCGAGACCGGCCACGCGCCTGGCGACCTGTCACATTCAGATTAAGCGCTATGTTACGAAACTGTCAAAAACCTTCACTCAGAATCGACGGTTCGCGGCGCGATCCGCATTCTGGGTTTGGGCACACACGGCAGCCGGGACCGGCGCGGACACTTGCATTACTTGTGTCTCCGGCAAACTCGACCGGTTGCACCAGCATGACAGACCGGTAATCCGGCCCGTCCTCGTGACCCGATATGCTATGCGGCCAGGCCACCGCATGACACTCGAATTCTGCCGCTGTTCTGCCAAGTTGCAGAACACGCCTGCGGATCGGCACCAATGGCCGGTTCAACGCCTGATACAACGGCCACAGCGGGCAGGCTTCGCCGTATCGCGGCAAGGCAAACCCTTGTACCGGCTTGAAGAAAAGGATGCTTCCCGAGGCGTCGCAGATCACGAGGCCTGTCGGGCGTGTCAGCGTGTCCTTGGGCAAAAAGGCCAGCCTGCGCAATACCGTGGCGTGGTCGACCGAAAACCGGGCCGCAAGTTTCAGCGGATCTGTTCCTGTATCAGCCAGGGCTGCCTTCAGTGGCTCAAGCGGCAGGGCCTGTGCGTCCTGTGCGTAGAGCCTCAGAAGATCGCGCGTGACGGCCCTGGCGGCACCAGAATCAAGCGCGTTGAGGTCTATTTCGCCGGTTGCTCCGTTCTCTTCGATCATTGGGAAATGGTGCGCATGATCCGAAAAGAACGCCTCGGCTTCTTCCAGTGGGACACCCCGGCGATCGTTTGCCGAGTCGTTGTCATCCAGATAGGCCACCAACGCCTTTGAACTGTCGGCCAGACGCTCTGCATCCTGATGCAGGTTTCGATGAAATCGGTCCTGCCACTCGGCCTCGATATCCCGGGTGTCGACCAGAATGGCTGCCGTGGATCGAATCGCTGCTGCCGTTGACAGAACCTCGTGCATGGATGCGGCCAGGTGCGGGTCATGCGTCAGGCGATCGGACAGTGTTTCGACTGTGCGTTCAAGCGACACGACCCGCCGATGCATCTGTGCCAGCACCTTCGCCCACCCAGGAAAGCGTCCGGCAAATTCTTCCAGCCCGTCAATTTCGGCGGAATGGCCGACCGATTCCGCCGCAGCCTCACGCAGGGCCGAAATCAGCGTGGCCTCGATACCTTGCGTCAGTACCGAAGGTTCCACCATCAGAACTGACGCTATATCGACCAACAGCTTACCGCCGATCCGGCGTCGATTGTGTTCGATCAGATTCAGGTAAGAGGCCGAAATGCCGACCTGCCGGGCAAGTTCGGACTGGCGCATACCAGCTATCTGCCGACGTTCCCTGATACGGCTTCCTGTCAATACACCCCGAATTGCAGCGCCCTCCCTTCGGTTGCCGCTACTGTATATCCCAGATTTGTTTTCAGATAAAATTATTAATAAAAGAAGTTTAGGGCAGTATTTTCAACCGGTCTTTACACAATTAACAAGCTATACCGCACCATGCGTTTCGTTTAATATTCACCAACAGACATCCCCGTTCGATCTATTTCTTCATACCACTTCATTTTCACCACAAATCCCGGCACGATACAGAAATGAGCGACCCTGCATTCGAATACGCGCCGATCGGCCTTGTCGAGTTGGAAAACCGGATCATCCGGCGATGCAATCTGCAATTCGCGCGCACCTTTGGCGGCGAAGAAGCGGAATATCGCAACATGCCTCTGCTGCATCTCTACCCGTCTGTGGCCGACTGGGAGCGCATTGGCGCGCGCAGTCTGCAGGTGATGCGCGATACGGGCTACTACACGGATGAACGCGTCATGCGTCGGCGCAATGGCGATCTGTTCTGGTGCCGGGCGCGCGGGCGCTCGCTGACGCCTGATGACCCGTTTCGACATGGAATCTGGAGCTTTTCCGATATCTCCGAAGAACGGCCACTGGTCGAGTTGACCGCGCGGGAACGCGAAGTGGCCATCCTGTCGTGCCGGGGGCTATCCGCCAAGGAGATCGGCGGAGAACTGGGCCTGAGCTATCGCACCATCGAGGCCTACCGCGCGCGGCTTCTGGAAAAGTTCGGCGCCCGGAAACTGCCCGAGCTTGTCGCCAAATTGTCGGGGATGCCATTATGAGCGCCTCACCCCCTCACGTTTCCGAATAAAACCCCAATTTAGAAGGGCGAGACGGCACTTTTCATGACCGATCGCATGGCTTATAACGCTGCCTAATCAGACCAAAGCCCGCACGAAACAGACGGGCCAAAGGGGAACCGTCGAGGACACTCATGACAGATACCAAGCACGAAGCGGATGTGGCGTTCATCAAGGCATTGGCCGAACTATTGCGCGAAAATGACCTGACCGAATTGCAGGTCAAGCGCGAGTATGGCGAGGAAGACAGCCTGAACGTACGCGTCAGCCGCATGTCGCAGGCCGTGCCTGCCCCGGTTCAGATGACCGTTCCGACCGCTGCACCGGTCGCAGCCGCCCCCGTTGCTGCTGCGGCTCCGGCCCCTGCGGAAGCGCCCGCCGCTGCCGAAGATCCCGCCAGCCACCCCGGCGCCGTGACGTCGCCCATGGTTGGCACTGTCTACATGCAGGCCGAACCCGGTGCACCCTCTTTCATCTCTGTCGGGGCATCCGTGTCCGAAGGGGACACGTTGCTGATTGTCGAGGCGATGAAGACCATGAACCACATCCACGCCCCCAAGTCGGGTACAGTCAAACGTATTCTGGTCGGCGATGGCGACGCTGTGGAATTCGGCACCCCTCTGGTCATCATCGAGTAAGGCGGGCCCATGTTCGACAAGATCCTGATTGCCAACCGAGGCGAGATCGCCCTGCGCGTGATCCGTGCCGCGCGCGAGATGGGGATTAAGACGGTCGCCGTGCATTCTACCGCTGACAGCGACGCCATGCATGTGCGTATGGCGGACGAATCGGTGTGTATCGGCCCTCCGCCCAGCCCGCAAAGCTACCTGTCGATGCCTGCGATCATATCGGCCTGTGAAATCACCGGCGCGCAGGCCATTCACCCCGGCTATGGCTTCCTGTCCGAGAATGCCGAGTTCGTGCAGATCGTCGAGGACCACGGCATTACCTTCATCGGCCCCACTGCGGAACATATCCGCATCATGGGCGACAAGATCACCGCCAAGGATACGATGAAAGCCCTGGGCGTGCCCTGCGTTCCGGGATCGGATGGCGGAGTGCCTGATCTGGCCACAGCCAAGCAGATAGGCGAGGAATTCGGCTATCCCGTCATCATCAAGGCCACCGCCGGTGGCGGCGGGCGCGGCATGAAAGTCGCGATGAATGCCGACGAGATGGAAAGCGCATTCATGACCGCGCGCGCCGAGGGCAAGGCCGCCTTTGGCAACGACGAGGTCTATATCGAGAAATACCTGACCACGCCGCGCCACATCGAGATTCAGGTGTTCGGCGATGGCAAAGGCAAGGCCGTACATCTGGGCGAGCGCGATTGTTCGCTGCAGCGTCGCCACCAGAAGGTGTTTGAAGAGGCCCCCGGCCCCTGCATCACCCCGGAAGAACGCGCCAAGATCGGCAAGGTCTGCGCAGATGCGGTGGCCAAGATTAACTACATCGGCGCCGGGACCATCGAGTTTCTCTATGAGAAAGGCGAGTTCTATTTCATCGAGATGAACACCCGCCTGCAGGTAGAACATCCCGTCACCGAAGGTATCTTTGGCGTCGATCTGGTGCGCGAGCAAATCCGCGTCGCCGCAGGTGAGCCGATGTCCTTCGGCCAGGACGATCTGGAGATCAACGGTCACGCCATCGAAGTTCGGATCAACGCTGAAAAACTGCCCAACTTCTCGCCCTGCCCGGGCAAGATCACAGCGTACCACGCGCCGGGCGGACTGGGCGTCCGGATGGATTCGGCGCTTTACGACGGGTATTCGATCCCGCCCTATTACGACTCTCTGATTGCCAAGCTGATCGTGCAAGGCCGTGACCGGGCCGAAGCGCTGGCGCGGCTGGAACGAGCGCTGGGTGAATTGATCGTCGACGGTATCGACACCACGGTTCCCCTGTTCCACGCGCTTTTGCAGGAATCCGACATTCACAGCGGTGACTACAACATTCACTGGCTGGAGCGTTGGCTTGCGCAAAACATGGCCCAGTAAGACAGCGGCATTGGGTGGTCACACCCACCCAATGCCCGGCCAAAAATCATGAGCCTGTCTCCTGAACTTCTGCTGCACGGGTATTCCATCGGTATCTTTCCGATGGCCGAGCACCGGGACGCGGCTGAACTGTTCTGGGTTGATCCCAAACTGCGCGGAGTTTTTCCGCTGGATGGGTTTCACATTTCCCGAAGCCTGGCCCGTCGCATACGAAACGCGGATTATTCGGTTTCAATCGATCGTGACTTCGCCGGCGTTGTCGATGGCTGCGCAGACCGCGCGGACACCTGGATAAACGCCGAACTGCGTGATCTATATCTGCAGCTTCATCGCTCGGGCCATGCCCATTCGCTGGAAGTATACGCCCAAGACAGATTGGTCGGAGGCGTCTATGGCGTGGCCCTCGGTGCCGCGTTTTTTGGCGAAAGCATGTTTTCGTACCATACCGATGCGTCGAAGATCGCCCTGGCCTATTTGGTGGACCGATTAAGTCAGACCGGATTTCAATTGTTCGATACGCAGTTTCTGACAGCGCACCTAGCCTCGCTTGGCGCAATTGAAATCCCGCGCGCGCGCTACCAGCAGGCTCTGGAAAGGGCGGTCAATGCCAGCGCTCATTTTTCCGCCGAAATCTCTCAAACCCCTCAGGGGGTCATACAGCGGATTACCCAAACGTCATAACGGGAATGGTCCAGCGCATTCAGCGCGGGCGAGGTTGCAATCATCCAGCCGTCAAACAATTGCTCGGTCTTGCCCTGTTCCCAGATTGTCAGGAAGGCAAACGCATCGCCGGTGGGATTTTCAATCGGATACCTGCAATCGCCCAAAGCGACATCCAGCCCAAAGATGGTCTGTGTCTCGCCGCTTCGCAACTCGACATCAACGGTCTGGCCACTGACCTTGTCCAGACCACGCAGCATGGCACCCGGCCCCGACGCCACTTTTTGCTGGGCCATTGCGCCGGTTGCGGACAGGACAAGCGCCAAAAGCGCTGCGCGCATCATTCGCTGCCGTCTCCTGCCACAAACTTGACCAGCAGTGAGATCAGGCTGACGGCACCCTGCGTATCCTCGACCACGTCTCCCGGTTCAAAAAAGAAGGGCGAACCGCCGGGCATGACTTCAACAAAGTTCCCGCCGAGCAACCCCTCGGAAGAGATCACGATGGCACTGTCATCCGGCACCAGGACACCATCCGCAATCGTGAAGGTTGTATCGGCACGATAGGTGTCGGCGTTCAGTTCAACACCCGTTACAGTCCCGATCTTCACCCCCGCTAAGCGCACGTCTGTTCCGACCCCCACACCTTCCAGGGATCGGAAGGACGCGCCCAGTTCATAGCCTGTGCGGTTTTGCGACAGGCCGGTGGATTGGCTGGCATAAACGCCAAATGCGACGGCGCATGCCAGTACAACACCGCCGACCAAGACTTCGGTCATGTTATGGGTAGACATCGCTCGCCTCGCCTATTCCGGGCTCCAGGCCTCATAGTCGGATCGCTCGACCGGTTCGGCCCGGCGCAACGATCCGGCAGGCATGTATGCCAAAGCTGTTCCCGTCAGGTTTTCCTGATGCGGTTTTTCCCAGGACTTGTGCGCAAGCGGCTTGTCGGTGGGCGGCTCATCCCAGGTACGGTGCAGCCAACCGTGCCAATCCGGATCGATCCGGCTGGCCTCGACCTCGCCATTGAAGATGACCCAGCGCTTGCTGTCATCGGCATTGCGGTAAAAAACATTGCCTTCGTTGTCTTCGCCAACCTTGATGCCATTGCGCGAGGTGAAAATCCGTGTGTTCAGGGTCGCCCCATTCCACCAGGTCACCGCCCGCAATAGAGTGTTCAGGATTCCCATCGGTTGCCTCCGGCATTTAAGTCAAGGAAGGTATGGACCAAAGGCCGGGCAAGGTCCAGTACCACGCAACGCAACTGCGTCATTCCGGCAAAACCGCGGTTACTTCTATTTCGATCCTGTATTTTGGGTCGATCAGGCCACACTCGATCATCGTCGCTGCCGGAGGGTGCTCTCCGAATATTTCGGCCAGGATTGGCCAGCACGGCGCAAATTCCATCCGGTCCGGCAGCATATACGTAACCCGAACCACGTCGGCGAAACCCGCTCCGGCCTCGGCCAGTGCCTTTTCGATGATGCCCAACGCAGACCGGCATTGTTCGGCCACCGTATCGCCCTGCCCGACCGTGCCCGCGACATGAACAAACCCACCGGCCACAACCGCGCGGCAATATCCGACCTTGGCCTCAAACTCGCCGCCCGAGGAAATACGCTTGATCACACTGCTCTCCTTAAGAAGGTTCATCCGGGGTTTGCACCGCGGTGCTTTCGCGAGGCTCTGCCTCGCGCTCCGGGATACTTGCGGCCAGATGAACAAGGGATCCTTTATTCATCTGGCTAAAAATATCCCGGGGGAATCGCGGCCTGCCGCGATGGGGGCAGCGCCCCCCTCGAAAGGGCGAAACCAACCGACTTTTCAGAACCGCGTCCGATCAACCCGCAGAGGCGGATTCCTGTCCGGCATCGGCATAGATGAACAGAGGCTGAGCGTCTGACATCACGGCCTCTTCGTTGACCACCACTTCGGTCACGTTTTTCATCCCCGGCAGGTCGAACATGGTATCCAGCAGGATGTCTTCGAGGATCGAGCGCAAACCACGCGCGCCGGTCTTGCGTTCGATGGCCTTCTTGGCGATTGCCTGCAATGCGTCATCGGTAAAGGCCAACTCGGCATCTTCCAGCTCGAACAGACGCTGATACTGCTTGACCAAGGCGTTCTTGGGCTTGGTCAGGATGGTGACCAAAGCGTCCTCATCCAGATCTTCCAGCGTGGCCAGAACCGGAAGACGGCCGACAAATTCCGGGATCAGGCCGAATTTCAGCAGGTCTTCCGGCTCAAGATCCTTGAAAATCTCGCCGACACCGCGCTCGTCATTCTCGCGGACGTCTGCGCCGAAACCCATGGCCGAACCCTTGCCGCGCTGCGCGATGATCTTGTCGAGGCCGGCAAACGCACCACCGCAGATGAACAGGATATTCGTGGTATCCACTTGCAGGAACTCCTGCTGCGGATGCTTGCGGCCACCTTGCGGCGGAACACTGGCCACGGTGCCTTCCATCAGTTTCAGCAGCGCTTGCTGGACGCCCTCGCCCGAGACATCGCGGGTGATCGATGGGTTTTCTGACTTGCGCGTGATCTTGTCGACTTCGTCGATATAGACAATGCCGCGTTGCGCACGCTCGACGTTGTATTCGCTGGCCTGAAGCAGCTTGAGGATGATGTTTTCGACATCCTCACCCACATATCCGGCCTCGGTCAGCGTAGTCGCATCCGCCATGGTAAATGGCACATCCAGAATCCGTGCCAGCGTTTGCGCCAGCAGGGTTTTGCCGCAACCGGTGGGGCCGATCAGCAGGATGTTCGATTTCGCCAGTTCAATATCATTGCCCGCCTTCTGGGCATGATTCAGGCGCTTGTAGTGGTTGTGCACGGCAACCGACAGAACCCGTTTGGCAGTGGCCTGACCGATGACATAATCGTCCAGCACCTCACAGATATCCTTGGGCGTCGGCACACCATCCGAAGATTTCAAGCCGCTGGCCTTGGTTTCCTCGCGAATGATATCCATGCACAGCTCGACGCATTCGTCGCAAATGAACACGGTCGGGCCGGCAATCAGTTTGCGCACCTCATGCTGGCTCTTGCCGCAGAAACTGCAGTAGAGCGTGTTCTTGCCGTCACCGCCTGAATTCGTCGCCATGTTCTACCTTTCGGGCTCCATCCCAGCGACCCCATCGAGCCGCGCTTGCCGCCTTTTGACGCAGCTTAGGCCAGCGCCGGGGCCGCTACAATCTCAAAATCGCACCTCGCGCAGTGCGCGCGAGGTTTTGAACTCAGGCCTCTTCTCCGCCCATCTTGGCGCGGTTTTCGACGATCTCGTCGATATGGCCCCAGTCCTTGGCTTCTTCCGGGCTCATGAAATTGTCACGATCCAGCGCTTTTTCAACCGCCTTTTTGGTCTGTCCGGTATGACGCACGTAGATATCATACAGGCGATCCTTGAGCTTTTGCGTCTCGGCCGCATGGATCATGATATCGCTGGCCTGACCCTGATAGCCACCGCTGGGCTGGTGCACCATGATCCGGCTGTTGGGCAGCGAAAAGCGCATGCCTTTCTCGCCGCCGGCCAGCAGAACCGAACCCATCGAGGCCGCCTGACCGATCACCAATGTCGAACATTTCGGCTTGATGTACTGCATTGTGTCGTAAATCGACAAACCGCTGGTGACGACGCCGCCGGGCGAGTTGATGTAGATCGAGATTTCCTTGTTCGGGTTTTCCGCCTCAAGGTGCAGCAGTTGCGCCACGATCAGGTGGCTCATGCCATCGTGTATCGGACCGTTGATGAAAATGATCCGCTCTTTCAGGAGGCGCGAGAAGATGTCGTATGCGCGCTCGCCCCGGCTGGTCTGTTCGACGACCATCGGGACAAGAGTGTTCATATATGTGTCTACGGGATCGAACATTCGGAACCTGCCTGCTTTGCTATGGATCGGGACACTACCCGAAGAAAAGTTACACGAGTCTTAGTATCGGCACAGAGGGGCTGCAAGGGGTCGGCTGACATCGGTCAGGTATTCTTGCTTTTGGAATTGTCGAGTGGCATTTGAGGGCGCTCGTGGTTTGGATCGGTGTCCGGAAAATCATCGAAATGCGGTTAGGCTTCGGTGGCGTATGTCTTTCATCACGGTATTTTGATGCGTGCATATTGTGATGCATGATCAATAACTGTATCTACACAGCCCATATTGAGCGTCTGTAATTGGTTAACACCTGCCCTTTTATCGGGCCAAAAAGGATCGGAACAATGGCACTGCGTCAGCTCGCACAGGACATGAACCCTGAAGACCTGGACCGTATGGTGACCAGCGCCACAGAAGCGTCCAACTTTCTAAAAGCTATCAGTCACGAAGGTCGCCTCATGATCCTGTGCCATCTGGTGTCCGGAGAGAAATCTGTGACCGAGCTGGAGACTTTGCTGTCTGCCCGTCAGGCCGCTGTATCGCAACAACTTTCCCGTTTGCGGTTGGAAGGCCTTGTGACGCCCCGCCGGGAAGGCAAAGCCATTTATTACCGCCTGGCAGATGATCGCCCGCGCCGGATACTGGAAGTGGTTTACGAGCTGTTCTGCGCCGGGAAACACGCCTGACAACTGTTCCACTACGGACAACGGACAGACCGTATAACTCAATGGTCACATACTGAACAACCGCGAAGGTCCTCCGCATATTGCGTCGGCGGCAGCAGTGTACCCTATATATAGTTGCGCACTTCAATAAGGTCATGTAGGGTGTTGCCCACAGGTGCATAGACGCGGCATTGCATATCCTGACACAAATGCGGGGTTCTTTTGCTCAAGCAAAAGAACCCCGCTCTCGTTGGCAGGTGAGTAGTGGCAGCCTGTATGAACCCGGGGTTCGAAAAAGGAAAAGGCGTCAGGTGCGCAGACGCGGTCTTTGCATGTATCCTTGCGGACACCCCTGACGCCTTGCCGGTCCGATCCGTCCCGAAAGACATCTCGATCCAGTTGCCCGGCCCCCGAAAGGACCAAAGCTGCTACGTCACGCTCAGTGTCGCGGCGCAGCACGCACGAACCGTCTGAGAGGCTGATCATCTGATCCGGACATAAAGCCCAACTCAACCGATCCGCCACCGGTAAGCCATTGTGATCAAAGCTAAATCCTAAGACCTGCCTTCATCACCGCGGCCCCCTTGGCCCTTGCGTCCCGCTTGGGTTCCTAAGAACCGCTGCGGTGATCAGACTGTTACATTCACACCATCAACCGACAAGAAAATAGCACTGCAGCATAAAAATTAGACGGGGATAACCTGTTGGTATCCACCGGGAAAGAGTTGTGGACAACTCTGAAATCCGCGATGCCGCGTGGGGTTGAGGGTGGATAAGTCCGGACATGAAACAGCGGCCCGATTTTGGGCGATTTCTGCAGGTGCGAAGGCCCCGTGCAGTGCCCTAGGCCGAAATTGCAGGGTTTGCACAACCATCGGACCCCCGATCTTTCGAATCGTACAAAGGAGATTCGCCGATACGCTGCACCATTTCCCACGCCCGCGCCCATCTGTGTGATCTGGTCACCTGCGCCCAGGATCCCCGCGAGGTGATCATCCGAACCCACCACGGCAAACCGCTGGCTGCGTTGATCTCGATCACCGAGGCCAGCCGAATCTGGCACCTGCAGGACAATGAAAAGATCGGGTGGAAACACCTTCTGAGCGGCATCCGCGGAATGTGGTCCGGGGCGGAACATTCCGGGGATGGAACCGGGGCCGGACGGCACCTATGTCACCGCGCGCGGGGCCGCGCTGAAGGTTCGCGAAATCCAGATGACCCGCGCCGAGGAACGCCGCATTCTTGCGCGGGGCGGTCTGGACCCTGTCGCGGGCGGCGAGCTTGCCGCCCGGCCTGTCCCCTCCTGGTGGAGACGCTGGTTCCGTTTTTGAGAAGCGTTCCGGCCCGGGCGGGATTACCTATTACGCGCTGCCAACGACAGCCAGTACCCCCTACAGCCCGACCGGGCCGGAAACACTTCAGTTCACCTGACGTTCCAGAACAGTGCTGTAGGTCGTTCCGTTCCGCAGGCTACGGAAATCCGCATATATCTTGCCATCCTCATAGCGGGCATCGATCAGGGCATTCACGCCAATCGTCGGATCGGCCGAGCTTTCGACGATGCCGATCTTGCCCGACCCGTCCAGACTGACCGAGCCTGTGGCGTCATAGACAGTCCAGTCCTCGCTGGCCGCACGCCGCCATTTGCTGGGTCCCCAGAACACGTTGTCCTGCTGCTTTTCGATATGCAGCACCCATTCGGCATTGTTAAAGCGCGGCACGTCACCGGTGGCGGTGCGCGAGGGTGAAACCGTGGTGTAGCTGCCGGCCCAGGTGCCGCGCAGATCCGGTGTGGTATCTGCCAGCGCGGCGGTTCCAAGGGCGAGTGTGGTGGCCAGAGCGGCGGCTCCGGCGGTCATGTATCTGGTCATGGGCTCTCTCCTTCTCTCTGCAAAACAGATTGGGAGGGCGAAAGCCGGTTACAACTTACCTAAGGGAAACTTCATGATCGGTTCATCTGACGCTCAGGCAACGCCCACGCGGATCGGGCGCGCGACCCTCTGCCCGCGCGCCCCATACCATGGCTTTAGACTGTTAAGTCAGTTCATCGTGATACTGCCGGTTATCGTGTTCACGAACGTCTTGGTTTCCGGATCGGTCAGCGACGAAAACGTGCCGCTCCCCGAAGCGGTGCCCCATCCGCCAGTGCCACCCGACACGGTCCAGTCCCCCGTCAGCGCGCCATCCGCGCCGAGGCCCTTGGCGACCCAGCTCAGCACCGCCTTGTCCCCTGACGCGGTGTCGAACACGCAGTTGCCGGTGCCCGAGGCCGCGCCCGCATTGATCAGCAAAGCGCCAAAGCAGGCCCCTGTCGCCCCTTCCAGCGGATGGCCGGACGGGACCTCGAAACTGTCGTAATTGGTCTGCGTCTTCACCACCGCGTGGCCGTCAGAAATGCCGTAGACTTCGTTGGTATTCATACCCATCCCCTTGCCCTCGGAATCATAGGTTTCCCCGGATGCCGAGGCGGCGAACAGTCCAATGGCAAGGACAGAGATTGCGGTCGTCTGAAAGAACTTTTGCATTATACCCTCTCGTTTCTGAGGCCTGGGCGTTGCAAGTTTCCGGACAAGAAATGCGTCCACCTGAACGCGGTCCCCCGGAGAGACAATACCACATTCTGATCAGATGGTTGGGTATTAATCGCGCGTATGGCGCAGCGGGTGGTCGGTGGAATTGAGGGCAGCGGTTGGTCCGAGGGGGTGAGCGGCGTCCCGGAATTCGTCCAGTGGACGAATTCAGCCGCGAACGGGCGGAGCCCCGGGGCGCAAACGCGTTTGCAACGGTTGATCAACAGAGCTGAGGGCAGCGCCGGCCCGAGGGGTGGCGCAAACGCGCCGCCCCATAGGGACGGGTCGGCGCGGCCCGGCGGTGCCGCCGGGCGGGTGGGTTGCATTGATGTGACAAATAAGAGTGCTTTAAGAATATAGTTCTATCTGGTTCCAGATTAAGTTATTGATCAATTTTCATAAGTTCTGGTTTGGAAATACTTTGAATAGATTCGAAAGGGATCAAACCTAGACTAAAGACTTCACCTTGTATCAAAAATTTTACCCCTCTCTCTGAAACTTTTTCTACATATAAGGCTCCTATGCCGCCCAAACCGAGCAACCTAACATTAATTACGCAACTCTCGGCGTCACGGCAGTTTGAAATCAAAATCGAAACAAATGGTCGGTCAATCAAGTAGTCAAATCGAGATGCCCCGGTCAGGGCAGAAAAGAAAACGGCAAACGCGGCAATCGCAGGTAACGATAAAGGGAGTGAAAGCAGGTACTTTCTTTGAAAAACCAGAAGCACCGGTAAGAACACTAGTGGAATGGCTGAAAATGCAAGAATGAGATAGCTCCTCCAGCCACTGGCATCAGAAAATCCATCTTTCAGTTCTGCATATCTTTCCTTCAATTCCGCATCCAATCTCGAAACGCGAATTAAGATAAAACAGATAATTATTAGTAAGAAAAAACCTTTAGCTATAAGCACGACCATTCGAAAAAAGTCTAAAAACAGGTAATGTCCAACCACAAAGAAGGTGCCAATCAGAATCACTGTCACCCATATAGTAGCATTGACTTCCACTTTGGTGGCTTCATCATCCTTTCCTTCTGCAATCAGCTTCCTTGCAGCGGATCCAAAAAAATTTATTAGCCGCATACCTATCAAAAGAATACCGGCCATGATGGAGACCACTATGTATTCAGAGGCAATAAACTTAGAATCTATTAACGAAATAGCAATCGTATCCAGTTTTAAAAGAAATCCAGCAAAATATGCCGCTGAGATAGAAAATATCGCAATAAGTGTTGATAAAATGGGAGCTAGTCGCCGCCCGCTATGTTCAAGCAATCTAAACCCAATATTTCCAGAACTTGATACACGTCGAAGGCGTGCCCTCTTCATTCCAGTGTGTTTCTGCGATCTCCGGTAGCTCACTTAGCAAAACAACCACTGTATCGACAGCGATCTCTCCCTTTTCGATCCATGGGTTTTCAATGCCCAACAAACTAGACTTCGAACATAGACCAAAGTAGGAATTTCTTCAATTTTGAATGAGACGGGTCGATTTCTCAGATGTGAGCCAAGCGATTGAATCTTTGAGGCTCAACCGTTAGTCAGGCACTGCCGCTTTGGCTAGGATGAGCCCCCATCCACTATAACGAAAACTTGGTTCCTATTATCATTACGAGGCTTGTTAGCCTTTAGCTATCCATCTTCAACGCCGAGATAAACGCCTCCTGCGGGATATCGACTTTCCCGAACTGGCGCATCTTCTTTTTACCTGCCTTCTGCTTGTCCAGCAGCTTCCGCTTCCGCGTGGCGTCGCCGCCATAGCATTTCGCGGTCACGTCCTTGCGCAGGGCCGAGAGGGTCTCGCGCGCGATGACCTTGCCTCCGATGGCGGCCTGGATCGGGATTTTGAACATGTGGCGCGGGATCAGATCTTTCAGCTTTTCGCACATCGCCCGACCCCGCATCTCGGCCCGGTCGCGGTGAACCATGGTCGACAGCGCGTCGACCGGTTCGTCATTCACAAGGATCGACATCTTGACCAGTGCGTCCTCGCGGTAGCCGGTCATCTGGTAGTCGAAGCTGGCATAGCCCTTGGTCACCGATTTCAGGCGGTCGTAGAAGTCGAAGACGACCTCGTTCAGCGGCAGGTCATAGACGACCATGGCGCGGCTGCCCGCATAGGTCAGGTCCATCTGGATGCCGCGGCGGTCCTGACAGAGTTTCAGCACGTCGCCGAGGTATTCGTCGGGCACCAGAATGGTCGCCTTGATGCGCGGTTCTTCCAGGTGGTCGACCTTGGACAGGTCGGGCATGTCGGCGGGGTTGTGCAGCTCGATCATCTCACCGTCTTTCATGAAGACGTGGTAGATCACCGACGGTGCCGTAGTGATGAGGTCGATATCATATTCGCGTTCGATGCGGTCGCGGATGACCTCGAGGTGCAAGAGGCCCAGAAAACCGCAGCGGAAACCAAAGCCCAGCGCGGCCGAGGTTTCCATTTCAAAGCTGAAAGAGGCATCGTTCAGCGCCAGTTTGTCGATCGCGTCGCGCAGGTCCTCGAATTCGGCCGAGTCCACGGGAAAGAGACCGCAGAAGACCACCGGCTGCGCGGGTTTGAAACCCGGCAGGGCGACTTCGGTGCCATTGCGGTCATTGGTGATGGTGTCACCGACGCGGGTGTCGCGGACCTGCTTGATGGAGGCGGTGAGAAAGCCGATCTCGCCGGGGCCAAGGCTGTCGATCATCTGCATTTCGGGCCGGAACACGCCGACGCGGTCGACATGGTGCAGGGTGCCGTTCGACATGAACTTGACCCGCATACCCTTTTTCAACGTGCCGTCCATGATGCGGACCAGAACGATCACACCCAGATAGGCGTCGTACCACGAGTCGACCAGCATCGCCTTGAGCGGTGCGTCCAGAGTACCCTTCGGCGCGGGCAGCTGACGCACGATGGCTTCCAGCGTCTCGTGGATGCCCTGCCCGGTCTTGGCGCTGACCTGAATGGCGTCGGTCGCGTCGATGCCGATCACGTCCTCGATCTGCTCGGCCACGCGGTCACAGTCGGACGCGGGCAGGTCGATCTTGTTCAGCACCGGAACGATCTCATGATCGGCGTCGATGGCCTGATAGACGTTCGCAAGCGTCTGCGCCTCGACCCCTTGGGTCGAGTCCACGACCAGCAACGACCCTTCGACCGCGCGCATGGACCGCGAGACCTCATAGGCGAAGTCGACGTGGCCGGGGGTGTCGATCAGGTTCAACACGTATTGCTCGCCGTTGTCGGCGGTATAGTCGATGCGGACCGTGTTGGCCTTGATGGTGATGCCCCGCTCGCGCTCGATATCCATGCTGTCGAGCAGCTGTTCCTTCATGTCGCGATCCTGCACCGTTCCGGTCTCCTGGATGAGCCGGTCGGCAAGGGTGGATTTGCCATGGTCGATATGCGCGACGATGGAGAAATTGCGGATATGAGCGAGGTCTGTCATGTTCCGCGTATTAGCGGGTTTTTTAAGGCGGTCAAGGTGGAGAACGACTGCAATCGGAACCTGAGCCAAGAAAGAATTGGAGCTTGGCAAATGAATGCCGACAATACTGTGCTCTGCGGTGGGTTGCAGTGAAACTGCCGTCACCTGCATCGGCAATCGTGTCTTACTTGAGGGACGATGCTGAAGGTTGGATTGGTATACCTGCTGGTCTGGTGCGCACAAAGCTGATCCTGCCGAAGAAGGGGTTATCCGATGGAACATTCCGGCCGCCGGGGCCATTGCATACTGCCGAGTATTCCAGACAATCGAAGCGTCCATTGAAGCTGTTCAAGAGTGGATGGCGTTCCTGCCTTGAACGGTGCCGGGCTGAAGCCCGGCCTACGGGTGTGGCGGGGTTGACCCCGGTAATCACTTTTTCGCAACGCATGATTGATCCGAACCCCCGATTAATTCATACTCCGCCGCAGACCGAGAGGGGCGTCAGATCCCTCCGGGCAGGCAAAAAACGAGGCTCGAGTATGAAACAGTTCCTCTTAATCGCATTCTGTGCGGCGTCGCTGACGGCGGTGGCTCCGGCCCCTTCGTATGCGGCCAAGATCAAACAGGCATGTCTGGCGTCCGACCGGGCGGCGGCGACGCGGGATCGGTGCAGCTGCATTCAGCATGTGGCCAATCAGGCATTGACGCGCAGCGACCAGAAGACCGTCGCCAAGTGGTTTACCGACCCACACAAGGCGCAGGAGTTGAAGATGTCGAAAACTGCGCGCGATGACGCGCTGTGGGATCGGTATCAGAACTTCGGCCAGATGGCGCAGGCGATCTGCAGCTAAGCCGGACGCAATCCTTGACCTGACGCCCGCTGCCCCTCAGAAAAGGCGCAGCGAGAGGATTTTGCATGGTTATGAAAGGGCTGAGCTTGCGCGGCCTCGAAGTGTTCGAGGCGTTGGCGCGGACGGGATCGGTGGCGCAGGCGGCCGAGATCACCGGGCTCAGCCAGCCGTCGGTCAGCCAGCAGTTGCGCAATCTGGAAAACGCGCTGGGGGCCGAGCTTGTGGATCATGGGCGGCGACCGATGCGGCTGACGCAGGCCGGGCGCAGCTTTCTGGCCCGGACCAGGGCCGTGCTGGCCGAATTGCAGATGGCGCAGAGCGAGCTTTCCGTAATGGACCTGGGGCATCTGGCCACGCTGTCCATCGGTCTGATTGATGATTTCGACAACGAACTGACCCCACGCCTGGCAACGTTGCTGGCCGACAGCCTGACCCGTTCGAAATTCAAGTTGATCACGCTGTCCAGCCTTGACCTGTTTCAGGCGCTTGAGGAACAGCGGCTGCATCTGGCGGTCTCGGCCCATAGTGGCGAGGTGCTGGAGGGGGTGGTCGAGTACCCCCTGGTCCGCGATCCGTTCATACTGGTGGCCCCAAAAGGCGCCGGAGGTGTGGAGGCCGCGCTGCGGGACTTGCCGTTCCTGCGGTATGCCCGCGAACAGTTGATCAGCCGCCAGATCGAGAGCCAGTTGGCGCGGCAGCAGGTCGAGTTCGAGGAACGGTTCGAGATCGGCTCGCATCTGGCGCTGATGGCAATGGTGGCGCGGGGCTTGGGCTGGGCGATCACCACGCCGCTGGGCTACATGCGGGCGGCGCGGTTTCATGACGGGCTTGAAGTCTATCCGGCTCCGTTCGGAGAGTTTTCGCGCACCATCTCACTGTTCACCCGCACGGACTGGCCCGACGAGGTTCCGCGCGAGATTGCGGGCATGATTCAAAGGCTGATGCGGAGCCATATCCTTGACCCCGCGATCGAGCAGGTGCCGTGGCTCAGCGACCGGCTGAAGGTGATCGGCTAAGCCCTCAGGTGGGCGTCAAGCCCTTCGACCGCCGTTTCGATCAGGTCAAGCGCACCGTCAAAATCACGGGTATAGTACGGATCGGGCACATGGTCGGCCCCGGTCTGGGGCGCGAAGTCTGTCAGCAGGCGGACAGAGGTTTGGTTCCCCGGTGGGCGCAAGGCCTCGATGTCTTCGATGTTGCTGGCGTCCATCCCGATGATCAGGTCGAACCGGTTGAAATCGGCCGCCAGGAACTGCCGCGCGCGCAGGTCGCTCAGGTCGATGCCCCGAGCGTTGGCGGCGGTCTGCATCGGGCCATAGGGCGGATTGCCGGTGTGCCAGCCCATGGTGCCGGCGCTGTCGGTTTCGTGCTGCGGGGCACGGGCGCGGAACACGCCCTCGGCCGCGGGTGAGCGGCAGATATTGCCGAGACAGACAAACAGGATACGGTGGGTCATGAGCCAAGGTTTAGCGCGCGGAGGAGACATGGGAAAGATCGTCATTCTGACCGGAGCCGGGATTTCAGCCGAAAGCGGGTTGAGCACGTTTCGCGATGAAGGCGGATTATGGGCGCAGCACCGCATCGAAGATGTGGCCACGCCCGAGGGTTTTGCCCGCGATCCCGCGCTGGTCCACGGGTTCTACAATGCCCGCAGAAAACAGGCTGCGCAGGTGCAGCCAAACGCGGCGCATGACGCCTTGGCGCGGCTGCAGCGGGATTGGCGCGGAGACGTGGTCATCGTGACCCAGAATGTTGACGGCTTGCATGAGGCGGGCGGTGCCAAAGGGGTCATCCATATGCATGGCACTCTGGCCGGCGCATTGTGTTCAGCCTGCAATCATCGCTGGCAGGCCCCGACGGAAATGGTGGTGGGCGAGCGTTGTCCCGCCTGTGACCATCCAACCGCCCGCCCCGATGTCGTCTGGTTTGGCGAGATGCCCTATTTCATGGACGACATCTATGATCATCTGGCCGACGCCGCGATCTTTGCCGCCATCGGCACATCGGGTCAGGTCTATCCTGCGGCGGCTTTTGTGCACGAGGCGCAGGCCGCCGGGGCGCAGACGATCGAGCTGAACCTTGAACCGTCCTCCGGAGCGTCCCATTTTGATGAGACGGTATTTGGCCCGGCCACACAGATCGTGCCCGGGTGGGTGGATCGGCTGCTGGATCGGACCTGATGCCATCCGTTACAATCGGGTTCACGCGTATTGGAATAAGACCCGAAGACAGGAGACCCCGATGGAGGAACATCAGACCCGGAGCGGTGAAGTTCTGGAAGACGGCACATTTACAGGTCGGGACGCGCTTGGTGACAAGCTCGCCAATCTTTGGTGGACATTTCTGCTGCGTGGGCTGATGGCCGCCGCACTTGGGCTTGCGGCCCTGTTCTGGCCGGCCGGCAGCATTACGGTTCTGTTGCAACTGGTCGGTCTGTTGCTGATTCTCGATGGCGGGCTGACGTTGCTGGGGTTCGGGCGGCGCGGGTTGATTGGCGGGTTCGGCATCGGCGCCGTGCTGATTGGCCTTATCCTGCTGATATGGCCCGAAGGGACCGCCCGGCTTGCCTTCTTCCTGCTTGGGGCCTGGGTGTTGATTGTCGGGATCGGATCCGTCATGACGTGGCGACAGATGCACCAGATGGACCCGGCAGGGCCGACCCTGCGCAATTCCGGAATCATCGCCATTCTGATCGGTTTGGTTCTGATGTTCTGGCCCGGCAGCGGGTTGGTTGCGCTGGGATGGGCTATTGCGTTTTCTGCGCTGGCATTTGCCGCCGTAATGTTCTGGCTGACGGCCCGGTTCAAACGGGCCCATGACCGGATCGCCATGCGTGTCGTCAACAGATAGCAAACATACCCGGACCGCCAAAGGGCAACAGGCCGGGCTAAAGCCCCGGCCTGACGCATGGATGACGGCCGCAGAGCGGCCTGAAGACAGGCGTTGGTTCAGTTGGAATGCGAGCCGTGACCGCCCTGATCCTGACGCTCGAGATCGACCGGGACCTCGACCGTGACTTCACCGGCCTGTTCGAAAATCAGGGTGACAGGAACGGTTGCACCCTGTTCGAACGGCTGCTTCAGGCCCATGAACATCACGTGATCGCCGCCGCGTTTCAGCATGTGGACCTCGCCCGCGGGGATGGCAAAGCCTTCCTCGACATGCATCATCTTGGCGACGCCGTTTTCGTCTACCTCGTGGGTATGAAGCTCGACCCGTGCTGCCACATCCGACGTCACACCGATCAGACGGTCATCCTGACCGCTGTCATTCCGGATCATCATGAAAGCTGCGCCCGCCTTGGCCGATTTGCCCGAAGATCTGGCATAGGCGTCTTCGACCAGGATCAGGTCCTGGGCAAATGCGGTAGTGGCCATGGCTACGGTGGCGATGGTGGCGAACAGGGTGGATTTGAAGGACATTGTGCCTCTCCTTTGATTTGATCTGAAAACTGGTTTGGAATCAGATCAGAAAAGGAGGCGCGCGGGCCGGTTTGCGCGGCAGCGTCCGGGCGACGAGGTTTTCGGCCAACGGCAATGGGGCCGGTTGCGAAAGGCGCGGAGCAGCAGGCAACTCGGGTTGCGCCGCCGCCAACGCCCCCAGAAGGCTCAGGGCGTAGTCAGGGCAGTAATGCGGGGCTTTGGTGGGCTGGCCGTCTTCGTCCATGTAGACGACAACCGGGCCGGTTCCGGTGCACAGCACCATCTGACCAACGGCGCGGTCCATCCCCCGCGATACAGCCACCCCCTGCCCGGTCAGAATGACGAGCAGGGAAATGGCCAGAGCCAGATTTTGCTTGAATACGGATCTCATCTTATCCGCGATATACGCCCGCTTTCGCGCGCGTCACAAGGGCATTCGCCTGCGTCCTTTTCTCCGCGTCAGGTATCCACGCCGTTACGACGGACTTGGCTTTTGGTCAGGCTGGTGTGAAGATGGTTCACCCGTCTCTGCATCCGCGTGCAGGCCGCAAAGGTTTTGGCGCAAACGGTAGCCAACAGAGAGAAAAAGTAAAACGATTTTAACGACATATCCACAATCTCCACCGGAATTGCGAGTCAGACAATAGACCTGTCACCGATGGGCGTCTGTGAACAATTTCACGAAAGAGAATAAAACTATTTCCCTTTGGGGAACAGTTTGCAATCGGGCCATGAAAAAGGCCCCGCACCGGACCGGTGCAGGGCCGAAATTCCCGCTGTGAGAAAGATCAGGCCGAGGCTTGTGCCTTGGCGATTTCCTTTTTCACTTTCAGCGCGTTTGCCGACAGCTCATCGTCTTTGGCCTTGGCCAGGAACGCGTCCAGACCACCGCGGTGGTCAACCGAACGCAGAGCAGCAGCCGAGATGCGCAGCTTGACGCCACGGCCCAGTGTTTCGGACTGCAGAGTAACGTCGTTCAGGTTCGGCAGAAAGCGACGCTTGGTTTTGTTGTTGGCGTGGCTGACATTGTTGCCAGTCATCGGGCCTTTTCCGGTCAGTTCGCAACGGCGCGACATGGTTTCTTCCTTTGTTTCTGGAGGCCGGGCTACTGCCTGCGGCCAAATCACAAGGGGCGCAACCCGAAGTCGCGCCCGAAAACTGGTTGGATGCGTGTAGTGGGAATCGGCGGAAGGGTCAAGACGGATGCTGCGAATTCTTTCCAGCACCTTCGGAGGTAATCCGCGATGTCAGACCGGGCTATCCGTTTCGGGCAATATTCGCAATCCTTGCTGCCCGGATCACGAGTTCAGAAGCAGGGGCTTGTTGTTGCGCAAGTGGCGCGCGACCAGCCGGGCCTGTTGCGGTCCGCGCGGAATGAAACGGGCGGGATCCGACTCATGTGTCACGTCCGCCAGTTCCGGGAAAATGGCGAAAATCTCCTCGCGGGCCGCATCGCTGAGGGTCTTGAGCGCTTCGGGTCCGGTGAAAAGGCTTTCGGTGGGGGCGTCTTCGGCGAAGATGATCTCGTGCCGGTCAAAGAGCAGGTGAAAATACTCAACCTCAGCCAGCGTGTCATCAACATGGATACCCGGCAGTTGCGTCAGCTTGATTGCGGGGATCAGCACCTCGGGCGCGCCGAACATGCGCATGGCGATTTTCGACCGCACCACCATGCGGTGCTGCCGGGAGACCAACAGATCCTGCTGCGGCAACCCGCCGCCCAGGGCTCCGGCATGGATCCGGACGGGCCGGAGTTTGGGGTTGGCGGCAAGAGTCTTTGCGCCCATGCGGCGGCGACCGATCCAGCGGATGGGCTGCAGCCCGTGGCCGCCGGTGGGAAGTCTGTTGCCCGTGCGCAGGTTCTGGATGGGCACGGGTCCGTGTTCGGTCTGAATTTTCGTGTCGCGGGTAAAGCAGGGAACACCGGCTCCGTTTTCGAAGGTGGAATAGGTCACGGTGCTGCCCGATGGCAGGGTGAACGTGCCACTGGACAACGAATAACCTGTCCCGGCCACAACCGTGATGGTGCCAAATGTGTTGTCGGTGATGACCGTGCCCGCAGGCAGGTTCAGCGTATCGGTTCCACCGCCACCGCGTATATCGCCGGACACATTGGTGCTTTGGAAATCGAGCGTATCATTGCCGCCGCCCAGGCGGATGTTGGAAACGTCCGACCCTCGGACGGTGACCGTGTCGCCTGCGCTGCCGGCCGCCAGCGTGCCGCCGATGGTGCTGCCCGTGATGGTAATGTCATCGCTTCCGGCATTGCCGCGCACATCGCCCACGACCGTGCTGTTCGAGACGTTAATGGCGTCATTGCCCTGCCGCCCACGGATATTGTCGATCGGCGACCCCTGCGGCGTACCGTTCAGGGTGCCGTTGTTGTTGGTGACGTCGATGTTGTCGGCACCGTTGGTGCCATTGATATTGGGCATGATCGACAGTTCCCGTTGATCTGTTCAGTCTGGCTCCTGCCCTGCGGCATCAACATGTGCCACCTTGAGGGACGAGCGCCCGAGCGCCCGGATCCCGTTAAGTATTCATATATAATACAACATTAGATGGGATCGCACCACCTTTGGCGGAATTCCGGCCCGAACCTACTGCCCGGATAGGGTGCCGAGCATACGCTCCGCCGCTGCGGTGGGGCTGATATCGCCTGATCCAACCTCGGCGCTCAGCCGCTCCATCTCGGCGCGGATTTCGGGAGCGTCAAGCTGCGCCAGAAGGGCATGGCGCACCTCCTGATCGAACCAGAAGCGGGCCTGCGCAGCTCGGTTCGCGTGCCAATGACCGTTGTCGCGGCGCCATTGGGTGAGGGATTGCATCTCGTCCCAGGCCTGTGCCAGCCCATGTTCCTCGACCGCCGAGACGGTCATCGCCTTCGGAAAACCTTCGGGGTCCTGCGGACGTTTTCGCAGCAGGCGCAGCGCACCGGCATAATCGGCGCAGGTGCGGGTGGCGGTGGCCTTCAGGTCGCCGTCGGCCTTGTTGACCAGAATCATGTCGGCCATTTCCATGATGCCGCGCTTGACGCCCTGCAATTCGTCGCCGCCTGCGGGCGCAAGCAGCAGCAGGAACAGATCGGACATTTCCGAAACCACGGTCTCGGACTGGCCGACGCCCACGGTTTCGATCAGCACCACGTCAAAGCCGGCCGCTTCGCACAGGGCAATCGCCTCGCGCGTGCGGCGGGCAACACCGCCCAGGTGGCTTTGGCTGGGGGACGGGCGGATAAAAGCGTTCTTCTCGCGGCTCAGCCGTTCCATCCGGGTCTTGTCGCCCAGAATCGAGCCGCCCGAGCGGGCCGAACTGGGGTCGACCGCCAGAACCGCGACGCGCAGCCCTTGCCCCGTCAGCATCATGCCAAAGCTTTCGATGAAGGTGGATTTGCCGACACCCGGCGTCCCCGAAAGGCCGATGCGCAGCGATTGCCGATCCGCTGTTGCCAGATGGGACAGCAATTCGGCGGCCTGCGCCCGGTGATCGGCGCGGCGGCTTTCGACCAACGTGATGGCGCGTGCCAGCGCGCGGCGGTCGCCCTGCAGAATTCTGTCCCCAAGCTCGGCGGTGTTCATGGATGGGTCCCTCGTCGAAATTTGCCCTAGATGACGGAGTGGGCCCGGGTTTGTCCAGTGCCCGCGGCAAGGTTTCGGCGCACGCGTTCTGGACCTTGGCGGTGCCATTGGGGATAAGGCGGCATGACCCGACTGCCGATAGATGATGCCCTGCCCGATCTGATCTCAGCGCTGAAGGCGCGGGGCCGTGCCGTGTTGCAGGCCCCGCCCGGCGCGGGCAAAACCACCCGGGTGCCACTGGCGATGCTCGACGCCGGTCTATGCGATGGCAGGATCGTGATGCTGGAACCCCGGCGTCTGGCTGCGCGGGCGGCGGCCGAGCGCATGGCCGAAACCCTGGGAGAGCGCGCAGGCCAGACCGTGGGCTATCGGGTGCGCGGCGATGCCAAAGTCTCGAAAACGACCCGGATCGAGGTTGTGACCGAAGGTATTCTGACCCGGATGCTGCAGTCCGAACCCGACCTGCCGGGTATTGGCGCGGTGATTTTCGATGAATTCCACGAACGATCCCTGAATGCTGATCTGGGTCTGGCCCTGTGTCTTGAGGTCACGGCTGCGCTGCGGGACGACCTGATCCTGCTGGCGATGTCGGCGACACTGGATGCGGAACCGGTAGGGCAACTGATGGATGCCCCCCTGGTAACGTCAGAAGGGCACAGCTACCCGGTTGAAACACGCTGGCTGGACCGGCCTTTGAGCGCGCGGGCACGACGGCTGGATGCTCTGGTCGATCTGGTCGTGCGGGCCGAGCGTGACAGCCGCGCGGCAGGCGGCGGGATGCTGGTGTTTCTGCCGGGCGAGGGTGAAATCCGGCGGACCGAGGCGGCTTTGTCGGGGCGGTTGCCCGGCGACTGCGTGGTACGGCCCTTGTTCGGGGCTATGCCCTTTGCCGCCCAGCGCGCCGCAATTGCGCCAGTTGATCAGGGGCGCAAGGTGGTGCTGGCAACCTCGATTGCCGAAACCTCTCTGACCATCCCCGACATACGGGTGGTGGTCGACATGGGACAGGCGCGACGGGCGCGGTTCGATGCCGGATCGGGCATGTCCCGGCTGGTGACCGAACGGGTCACGCGGGCCGAGGCCACGCAACGCGCGGGCCGAGCCGGTCGTGTCGCCGAAGGCCTGTGCTATCGGCTGTGGTCGAAAGGCGAGGATGGCGCCATGGCCGCCTACCCACCCGCCGAAATCGAGGCGGCAGATCTGACCGGGCTGGCGCTGGAGCTTGCATTGTGGGGGGCCGAACCGGGCGATCTGGCATTTCTGACGCCACCACCCGAGGGGGCCATGTCAGAAGCGCGGGCACTGTTGGCGATGCTGGGTGCGCTGGATGCCCGTGGGCGGATCACTGATCACGGGCGGGCGCTTGCGGCGCTGCCCCTGCACCCTCGGTTGGGGCACATGCTGGTGCACGCGGGTGCTGACGCCGCGCCGCTGGCGGCGTTGATGGCCGAACGGGATCCGTTGAAGGGCGCGCCAGCCGATCTGTCCCTTCGGCTTGAAGCGTTACGAGATCCACGCGCGTTCCAACGCAATCGGGTCTGGCCGGTGAACATGAGTGTTGTGGAGCGCATCAAGGGCGAAACCAGGCGGTTGCGGGCACAGCCCGGCGGGGCCGGTGAATTGTCCCCTGCCGCCATGGCGGCGCTGGCCTATCCCGACCGCGTCGGTCAGCGGCGCAAGGGGGACGTACCACGCTATGTCCTTTCAGGCGGCAAGGGTGTTGTGCTGGACAATGGCGACACGCTGGCCGCCGCACCCTATCTGGTGGTGATCGATACGGACGGAAACCCGCGTGAGGCCCGCGTGCGAATGGCGGTGCAGATCACCGAGCGGGACATCCGCGACCTGTTCATCGATCAGATCGCATGGATCGACAGTTGCGACTGGTCCAGGCGCGAACGCAGGGTCGTGGCCCGCCAGCAGGAAAGGTTCGGGGCGATCGCTCTGGACGACAGGATCTGGAAGGACGTGCCCGAAGAGCGAGTGTCACGCGCCATGCTGGACGGTGTACGCGATCTGGGGTTGCGCCTGGACGGGGCCGCCGCCCGGCTTGCCGCCCGGGTGGAACTGGTCCGGGCCGGAGGGGTGGACCTGCCGGACTTCTCGGTCGAAGGGCTGCTGGCGGATCTGGAAAGCTGGTTACTGCCGATGTTGGCGGGCGTGCGCAATGCCGAGGATTGGAAACGCTTCGATCTGTTGCCTGCCCTGCGGGGGCGACTGGACTGGACGCAGACGCAGGAGCTGGACCGCCGCGCACCAGGATCGTTCGAGACGCCGCTGGGTCGAAAAATTCCGATCGACTATGGCGGGGCGGTGCCCGAAATCTCGGTCCGGTTGCAGGAAATGTTCGGAGTGACGCGCCACCCGGTCATCGGGGATGAACCGTTGAAGATCACCCTGCTGTCGCCGGCACAGCGTCCGATCCAGATCACGCGCGATTTGCCGGGTTTCTGGGCGGGGTCCTATGCGGATGTGCGCAAGGATATGCGGGCGCAATATCCCAAACACCCCTGGCCGGAAGATCCGACTCAGGCCGACCCGACCCTTCGCGCCAACAGGCGCCACAAGTGAAGCCAGCGCCCCGCGCGGGATTTTCAGCGAATTTTCGTGACCGCCACCGGGTGTGCGTGAGCACGTGGTAGAGTCGGAGCGGCAACACTTTCCGGAAATGAAAGCTCGTTGAAAACACTCCGTTAGGTTCCTAAATGATATCTGCCTAATGTAGGTTATGGAAACTGACGCGAACACATGAAAAACAAGCTACAAAAGCTCTGGAACGAGGTCGGCAAACCTCTGTTTCAGCGCCCGGAACGGGTGCAGTTTGCCGCGCTTTGCACACGCAGAACCGAAACCGGTGAGGATGTTCTGCTGATCACCAGCCGCGAAACCAAAAGGTGGGTCATTCCCAAGGGCTGGCCGATTGACGGCCTCGACGGGGCCGAGACCGCTTTGCAGGAAGCGTGGGAAGAGGCCGGCGTGCGGGCCACTTCTTTCGACAAAACACCGATCGGGCATTTCACCTATGACAAGATCCTGAAGGACGGCACATCCCAGGCGGTCCGGACAAATGTCTACCGCATACCGGTGACGGAACTGTCGGATCAATACCCCGAGGCGCATGAGCGTCAGCGGTGCTGGGTGTCGCCCAAAGTGGCCGCGGAACGTGTGAACGAGCCGGAATTACGCGATTTGCTGCTGCATTTGTAACAGTAAAACGTAAAATTGATGACATGTCGGTTGCCCAACCTGCCGAAAACCGTTAGCGGCCTGCATCCAAATCCTTAACGGCCCAAACAGATGTCAGAATCGCAGACCAAATCCCGCTGGCGCGCACTGGACAGCGACCTTCACCGTATTTCACGGCTCGAGCATGCGAATGCGCATGTGGCGCGGCCGTTGCTGGCCCCGGGGATCGCGCTGGCCTTCATCGCGCTGGCCGGTTTGTCCGCAGCGGTACTGTTCGGTCAGGCCGATGGCAGTCTGATAGTGGTCGCGGCCGCAGGGTTCGGGGCCTATATGGCGATCAATATCGGCGCCAATGACGTGGCCAACAATATGGGCCCTGCGGTAGGTGCCAACGCTCTGACCATGGGCGGTGCGATCCTGATCGCCGCCGTTGCCGAAAGCGCCGGAGCTTTGCTGGCTGGCGGCGATGTGGTTTCGACCATCTCGAAAGGCATCATCGATCCGATGTCGGTGCAAAACAACAACGTCTTCATATGGGCGATGATGGCAGCGCTGATTTCATCGGCCATGTGGGTCAACCTGGCCACCTGGATCGGCGCGCCGGTATCCACGACTCATTCGGTGGTCGGCGGCGTCATGGGCGCCGGAATTGCGGCCGCCGGGCTGAGCGCGGTGAGCTGGGGCACCATGGGGGCCATTGCCGCCAGTTGGGTCATTTCGCCGGTGCTGGGCGGCGCAATCGCCGCCTGTTTCCTGGCGCTGATCAAGGCCAAGATCCAGTATCAGGACGACAAGATTGCCGCTGCCCGCTTTTGGGTTCCGATCCTCGTCGCGGTCATGGCCGGGGCATTTGCCACCTATCTGTCCGTCAAGGGCCTGAAGCGGATCGTGAAGATCGATCTGGAATACGCCCTGCTGATCGGCCTGGCCGCAGCCCTGCTGGTCTGGGCGGTTACCGTGCCTTGGGTGCGTCGCAAGTCCGAAGGTCTTGAAAACCGCACCCGATCGCTGAAAACCCTTTTCGGGTTGCCTTTGGTCATTTCGGCCACGTTTCTGAGTTTTGCCCACGGTGCCAATGACGTCGCCAACGCGGTTGGCCCGCTTGCGGCGATTGTGCACGCGGCAGAGTTCGGAGATTTCTCGGCCAAGGTGTCCATTCCCACTTGGGTGATGGTCATTGGGGCCTTCGGCATCTCGTTTGGCCTGTTCCTGTTCGGCCCCAAGCTGATCCGCATGGTCGGAAGCCAGATCACCAAACTGAACCCGATGCGCGCATTCTGCGTGGCCCTGTCGGCAGCCATTACGGTAATCTTCGCCAGTTGGCTGGGCCTGCCCGTCAGCTCGACCCACATCGCTGTGGGCGCGGTTTTCGGGGTTGGCTTCTACCGCGAGTGGCACTCGGACCGCCGACGGAAAGTTACCAACCGCCGGCGCTCGTCCGAGTTGCAGCTGGCACCTGAAGAGTACCAACGCCGCAAGCTGGTACGCCGGTCGCATTTCATGACCATTGTGGCGGCATGGGTCATTACAGTGCCTGCGGCAGCGGCAATGTCTGCGGTGATATTCTGGGTGCTGACGGCGTTTTCCTGAGCTGTCTCAAGCCCGGACCCGGTCCGGTGTCAAAGGCTCGGCAGGGGCTCTTTCGATCAGGGCCTGTACCTTTGTGCACAGTGGCGCCGAAGTGCCAGCTTCATTGGCGATGCGAACGATCTCGCCCTGCAAACTGTCGATTTCCGTCGGCCGGCCTGCCGCCAGGTCATAGGCCATGGATGTGCGTGCGCTGGGGTCAATGGTCAGCATCCGGGATGCAATCCGGGTAAAAAGCGGTGTTGGCAGACGCAAAACATATGGCGTCATCCACGCCGGAAGCGGCGTGGTCGACGCGACGGGATGACCGGCGGCTTTCAGCACGCGCAGTGCTTCACCCATCTGATCGGCCATCAAACGCCGCCACGCCCGGTTCATGAGCTGTTCGCGCAGGGTCAGGCCGGACAGGGCATTCAGGGCGTTGTTGAGGTTGATGACCAGTTTGCCCCATTGCACCGCCTGAATATCGTCACTTTCAGACACCGGCAAATCCGCGCTGCCCAGCGTCTGGCCCAATGCGCCTGATCCGCTTTCGATTATGATATCGCCGGAGGTTGCCCGGTGAAAACAGGCGGGTTCTGTCGGCACAACGTTGAATGGCACCATTCCGGCGCGCACATCGTGCCCCGGCAAGGCTGCGCGCAGGATGCGTGCGTTTTCCATACCATTTTGCCACGACACAATCGGTGCGCTTGTCGGTGTGAAGCGGGCTATATCCGCCGCCAGATCCGCCGTGGCGCCCGTTTTGACCGACACAATCACGATCCCGGCCCGGGACAGGCAGGCCGGGTCTTCGCTCAGGGTCAATCTGTCCGGCGCGATGTGACGATGCAGGACCGAGAAATCGGTCACCGTCAGGCCCTGCCCCCGGATCGGGTCCAGAATTCGGGCGCGACCCAGCAAGGTGACCTGATGCCCCGCATCGGCCAGTAACGCGCCGCAATAGCACCCGATGCTGCCGGCTCCGGCAATGACGATGTTCATGACGGCCCTCCTGCCGTTGGCGGGTCAGAAGGTTTGGTAGCACGAGCCGACGGGAAACGGCCAGTGTTTGCCTCTGGCGTGCAGTGCAAAATTAACCCTGTGTTAGCCAGGAGATCCTAGCGTGAGGCATCTGCTGATCAGGAGGTCTGCCATGGACGATTCGAACCCTTTCGAGGCCACACGCCCTTTGCCCACCGCCACGCGCCCGCTTTTGGGGCAAACCATTCTGGTTGTCGAGGACAGCCGTTATGCCTGCGATGCGATCCGGCTGATGTGTCTGCACAGCGGCGCGCGGATCCGGCGGGCGGACTGTCTGACATCTGCGCGGCGTCATCTGAAGATCTATCGCCCATCGGTCATTCTGGTGGACATGGGGCTGCCCGACGGGCCCGGGGCGGACCTGATTGCCGAACTTAACGAGGCCTCGCCCCGGATCGGCGTCATATTGGGTCTGTCCGGCGATGACTGTGCCGAGCAACTGGCAATGCAGGCCGGTGCAGACGGTTTTCTGAACAAGCCCCTGAACTCTCTGGCCTGTTTCCAGCGCACCATTCTGGAGTTGCTGCCCGAAGATCGCCGCCCCGGCGGACTGCATGCCATCCAGGATGAGGTCATACGCCCCGATCCGATGGCCTATCAGGACGACATGGCCCATATCGCCGACGTTCTGGCCGGGCCAAACGACCACCGGACACTGGACTATGCCGCGCAATTTCTGACCGGCGTGGCCCGCGATGCGGAAGACACGGTGCTGGCAGACGCCGCGCAAAAGCTGGCCGCGTCCCGGGCTGCGGGTGCGCCTGTGACCGCGCGGGCGGCGCAGGTGGCCGGTATCGTTCAGTCCCGCTTACAACAGCGGGAGGCGATCTGACATGGTCACGGCGTATTTCATCACGGCCACGCTGCTGTTTCTATGGGCCTACCGGCAGACGCGCACGGCGGCGCGCAGCATTCGAAACAACCGGCAGCATCTGGAAAACCCGCTGGACCGATCCGCTGGCTGAGCGGCTGATCGTCGTCCGGTCGGACCCCTGCGTGAGTGGTGAGGCCAGGATGCCGAGGGGAAAGGCAATTCACGCCTTGCGCCGAATGAGGTGCGTTCGTGTGGGTTAAGGGATTGCATCACCGGTCAGCGCGTATCGATGCGCGGGGCCTATGGCGCGATCCCGGAAACGGCACGTCAGGGCAACCGCCCGCGCAAGGCGGGCGTTACCGGATCACTCCTGCGGAATGAGGCGCAAGCCCAGTTCCATAAGCTGATCCGAGGTCGGATCGGACGGGGCGTCCATCATCAGATCCTCGGCACGTTGGTTCATCGGGAACATCATGACCTCGCGGATGTTGGCCTCATCGGCCAGCAGCATAACGATCCGGTCGATACCGGCAGCACAGCCACCGTGCGGCGGCGCGCCGTAATGGAAGGCATTGAACAGGGCACCGAAGCGGGATTTGACTTCGTCCTCACCATAACCGGCCAGTTCAAAGGCCTTCAGCATGATTTCGGGTTTGTGGTTCCGGATCGCGCCCGAAACCAGTTCATAGCCGTTGCAGGCCAGATCGTACTGATAGCCGCGCACGTCCAACGGATTGCCGTTCAGCGCCTCCATCCCGCCTTGGGGCATCGAGAACGGGTTGTGCTCAAAATCGATCGCACCGGTTTCCTCATCCTGCTCGTAGATCGGGAAATCGACGATCCAGGCAAAGGCAAAACGGTCCTTCTCGGTCAGGTTCAGTTCTTCGCCGATCACGTCGCGCGCTTTGCCTGCAACCTTTTCAAAGGTTTTCGGCTTGCCGCCCAGGAAGAAAGCCGCATCGCCGACACCCAGACCCAACTGCTGACGGATCGCCTCAGTCCGCTCGGGGCCGATGTTCTTGGCCAGCGGGCCAGCGGCCTCCATGCCTTCGCCCTGATCGCGCCAGAAGATGTAGCCCATACCGGGCAGACCTTCTTTCTGGGCAAAGGCGTTCATACGGTCACAGAACTTTCGGCTGCCACCAGTCGGCGCAGGGATGGCGCGGATTTCGGTGCCTTCCTGCTCGAGCAGCTTCGCGAATATCGCAAAGCCAGACCCACGGAAGTGGTCGGAGACCACTTGCATTTTGATAGGATTGCGCAGGTCGGGCTTGTCGGTGCCGTACCACAGGGCCGAGTCCTTGTAGGAAATCTGCGGCCAGTCCTGATCCACCTTGCGACCACCGCCGAATTCTTCGAACACGCCGGTCAGAACGGGTTGGATGGTATCGAACACGTCCTGCTGCTCAACAAACGACATCTCGAGGTCGAGCTGGTAGAAATCGGTAGGCGAGCGGTCGGCGCGAGGGTCTTCGTCGCGAAAGCACGGCGCGATCTGGAAATACTTGTCAAAGCCCGACACCATGATCAGCTGCTTGAACTGCTGTGGGGCCTGCGGCAGGGCGTAGAACTTGCCCGGATGCAGGCGCGAGGGCACCAGGAAGTCGCGCGCGCCTTCGGGTGACGAGGCGGTGATGATCGGCGTTTGATACTCGCGGAAGCCCTGATCCCACATACGTTTGCGCATCGAGGCGACAACGTCCGAGCGCAGGGTCATGTTCTGCTGCATCGCCTCGCGGCGCAGGTCCAGATAGCGATAGCGCAGGCGGGTTTCCTCGGGGTATTCCTGATCGCCAAAGACCATCAGCGGCAGTTCTTCGGCGGCGCCCAGCACTTCGAGTTCGCGGACATATACCTCGATCTCGCCGGTCGGCAATTTCGGGTTCACCAGTTCGGCATCACGCGCCTTGACAGTGCCGTCGATGCGGATGCACCACTCGGACCGCACCTTTTCCAGGGCAGCAAAGGCGGCGCTGTCGCCGTCGCACAGCACCTGGGTTACGCCGAAATGGTCGCGCAGATCGATGAACAGCACGCCGCCGTGATCTCGGACCCGATGCACCCAGCCGGACAGGCGGACGGTTTCACCGACATTGGCGGCGGTCAGAGCGGCGCAGGTGTGGCTGCGGTAGGCGTGCATGGATCATATCCCTTCGGGCGCAGAATTCGTCGCGCCGATACACCCCGTCGGGCTTGGAAAGTCAAGGCGGGTCGCGCCGTCAAAACGGCCTTTGCACGTTGCCCGAGTAGAAATAGACGCCCAGCCCGGCCGCGAATATGATATTGCCCGCAATCGCGTGCAGCAGCACCGCGTAGAAAAACGATCCGCGCTTGCGGTAGGCCCAGGTGAACAGCAGCCCGCCGCCGAAGGTCATGAGGGCGACAATCCAGCTCCAGTACATCAGGTGCGCCAGTGAAAACAGCGCTGCATTGAGTAGATAGGCCGCGCGGCCGTCCGGCAGGATCCCGTGATAGCGGCGAAAGAACAGGGGCCGGAAAAGCAGCTCCTGCGGCAGGGCCGAGGCCAGCGGATACCCGAGCCAGATGATGGCCAGAAACTCGGGCCGCTGGAGCAGCAGGTAGAACGCTGCGTCCTGCCGTGTCCACAACACCAGGATCGAGCAGAACAGGGCCATGGCGAAGATGAACACCAACAGTTCGGCCCAGGACCAGTTGCGCCAGTTCCAGCGTAGTTCGGCCCATGAAAAGCCGGGCGTGTTGTGCAACAGAACGATCCCGATTGCCGTGAAGATGAACAGCATCGGAAACATCCAGTTCGGCGGGAAAAGGACCGCAATCAGGACCGGGGCCACAACGAAGAACAATCCGAACTCCAGCCAGAGCCGGACGCGGGTTGTCGGCGGAAGGGCCCATTCGCCAAACGCGCTCAATGCTGCACCAGTTCAGCCGGGATAAGGCCGCGAAGGGAATTGCCGACCCAGAGGTTCCGGGCGTTGCGCAGATCGGCCAGGGTAAGGACCGCCTGAGTGGTTTTTCCTGTTTCCAGAAGCTGCTGCCGCAGAATGCCCGGCAGAAGACCGCAGGTCAGTGCCGGTGTCAGGTGCTGGCCCCGCGAGGTTTCGATGAACAGGTTCGTTATGGTGCCCTCGCACAGCTCGTCCAGTTCGTTCAGGAAAATCAGCTCATCCGTTCCAGCAGGCAACGAGGCCCGGGCGGTGTCATAGGTTTCGCGTTGCGTGGTCTTGTGCCGCAACCAGATATCCGACGAAGATAGCCGTGTTTCGGCCACGGCAATCCGCCAGACTGCGGGGTTGTCGGCCAACACCCCGGTGGTCACCTCGAAACGGCCCGACACGTCCATCGTCAGACGACACCGCAGCGGGGTATCGCCCGTTATGGTCTGCAGCGCCGATTGTGCGTCGTCCGGGGAAAACGGCAGGTGCAGGGCGTTTGCGGTGCGCTGCATCCGGTTCAGATGAAGATCCAGCCGGATCATCCCCTGTCCCGGCCGGTAGGCCAGTGTTTCAATCAGGCGGAAGTCAGTCTCGGCTGGCGGGCAAAGCGGGCTTTCCATAGCGCTTCCTCATATTCGGACGGGGCGGTGCTGTCCCAGACGACACCGCCGCCGACATTCAGCGTGGCCGCGCCGTTTTCCACCATCAGGGTCCGGATCGCCACGTTGAATTCCGACCGTCCGTCCGGCGCTGCCCAGCCGATTGTGCCGCAATAAATGTCGCGCGGCCAGAGTTCGAGGTCGGACAATATCTCCATCGCGCGGATTTTGGGCGCGCCGGTGATCGAGCCACAGGGAAAAAGTGCCGTGAGGATATCGGACAATTCCGCGCCCATATGAAGTTGCGCCTGCACCAGCGAGACCATCTGATGCACAGTGGCGTAGGTTTCGACCTTGAACAGTTCGGGCACCCGGACCGATCCGGGCAAGGCGACGCGGCTGATATCGTTGCGCAGCAGATCAACGATCATCAGGTTCTCGGCGCGGTTCTTGTCGTCGGTCGACAGGAATGCGCGGCGGCGGGCGTCTTCCGCCATGTCCTCGCTGCGCGGCTGGGTGCCTTTCATCGGGCGGGTTTCGATCCCGCGGTCGGCGTCGGTGCGGAAAAACAGCTCGGGCGAGCGGCTGAGCAGATCGGGCAGATCGTCTTGCTCGATCAACGCGCCGTGGCCGACAGGCTGGCCTGCAGCAAGGGCCGCGTATAGCGCGGCGCTGTCGCCTTCGACCGTCAGATGGATCGGAAAGGTCAGATTGGCCTGATAAATGTCCCCGGCCCCGATCGCGTCATGAACCTGTCGAAAGGCGCGGGTATACCGGGCCTCATCCCAGCGTGGCTGAAAACCGGTCACCCCGCCGGCGGCGGGGGGAAGATCACGTTGTGTGGGCGCGGCATAAACGCCAAAACACAGAAGCGGCAGGCGGCGATCTTCCGGCAGACGGTCGTTCAGGCGCGGCTCTAAAACATAGCCAAGCTCGTAACTGGCGTAGCCTGCCAGCCATGCACCGTCAGTGCGCGCCGAATCCAGCGCCGCCATCGCCTGGGGCACGTCCTCCGCCTTGTCCGCGCGGATCACTCTGGCTGGCCGGTCGAAACTGGTTCCGGGTCCGGCTGGCCCCTGATCGAAACGAATTCGCACGTGCATCCTCAATTTACCGTGCTGCGCGGTATAGAGAATACGGCGGTAAGGGAAAGAGGGGAAAGCGGCAATTTCATCCCTGTTTCCGATCCCCCTTGAACCTTTTGGCGCGGTCCCTATAACGCAGGACAATTTGGGCACTCGGAGGGTGTCCTGACTCGCGGACAATCGAAGGAACCAGGCCATGCCCAGAAGAACCGACATCCAGTCGATCATGATCATCGGGGCCGGCCCCATTGTCATCGGACAGGCCTGCGAATTCGACTATTCGGGCGCACAGGCCTGCAAGGCGCTGCGGGAAGAAGGGTACCGGGTCATTCTGGTGAACTCGAACCCCGCTACGATCATGACCGATCCCGGTCTTGCGGATGCCACCTATATCGAACCGATCACGCCCGAAGTGGTTGCCAAGATCATCGAGAAAGAGCGCCCCGACGCCCTGCTGCCCACGATGGGCGGGCAGACCGGGTTGAACACTTCTCTCGCCTTGGAAGAAATGGGTGTGCTCGAGAAGTTCGGGGTCGAGATGATCGGTGCCAAGCGCAATGCCATCGAAATGGCCGAGGACCGCGCCCTGTTCCGCGAGGCGATGGACCGGCTGGGTCTTGAGAACCCCAAGGCAACCATCGTGACCGCACCCAAGCGCGAGAACGGCTCCACCGATCTGGATGCCGGCGTACAGATGGCGTTGGACGAGCTGGAAGAAATCGGCTTGCCTGCGATCATCCGCCCCGCCTTTACACTGGGCGGAACCGGCGGTGGTGTTGCTTATAACCGCGAGGATTATATCCATTTTTGCCGCTCGGGCATGGATGCTTCGCCGGTGAACCAGATTCTCGTCGATGAAAGCCTGCTGGGTTGGAAGGAATACGAGATGGAGGTGGTGCGCGACACCGCCGACAACGCCATCATCGTCTGTTCCATCGAAAACGTAGACCCGATGGGCGTGCACACGGGTGACTCGATCACCGTGGCCCCTGCCCTGACCCTGACTGACAAGGAATACCAGATCATGCGTAACGGCTCGATCGCCGTTCTGCGCGAGATCGGCGTCGAAACAGGTGGGTCGAACGTGCAGTGGGCGATCAACCCTGAAGATGGCCGTATGGTCGTGATCGAGATGAACCCGCGCGTGTCGCGGTCTTCGGCGCTGGCCTCGAAAGCGACCGGTTTCCCGATTGCCAAGATCGCCGCCAAGCTTGCTGTGGGCTATACACTGGACGAACTGGACAACGACATCACCAAGGTCACGCCCGCGTCGTTCGAGCCAACAATCGACTATGTCGTCACCAAGATCCCGAAATTCGCCTTCGAGAAATTTCCGGGCTCTGAACCCTATCTGACCACCGCGATGAAATCGGTGGGTGAGGCGATGTCCATCGGCCGCACGATCCACGAATCGATGCAGAAGGCGCTGGCGTCGATGGAATCGGGCCTGACCGGATTTGACGAGATCGAAATTCCGGGGTTGAGCATCGGCCTGTGGGACGAGGTCGAAAGCGGCGACGACAAGGCGCACGTCATCAAGGCGATCAGTCAGCAGACGCCCGACCGCCTTCGCACCATCGCGCAGGCCATGCGCCACGGCCTGACCGATGACGAGATTTTCGGCGTTACCAAGTTTGACCCGTGGTTCCTGGCCCGTATCCGCGAGATCATCGAGGCCGAGCGCACGGTCCGCAAAGACGGCCTGCCGGTAACCGAGGACGGCATCCGCAAGCTGAAAATGCTGGGCTTCACCGATGCGCGTCTGGGCAATCTGTCTGGCCGCGACGAAGCCAACGTCCGCCGCGCCCGCCGCAATCTGGGTGTGAACGCTGTGTTCAAACGTATCGACACCTGTGCCGCCGAATTCGAAGCACAGACGCCCTATATGTACTCGACCTACGAAGCCCCGATGATGGGTGAGGTTGAATGCGAGGCGCGTCCGTCGGACCGCAAGAAGGTTGTCATCCTCGGTGGTGGCCCGAACCGGATCGGTCAGGGCATTGAGTTCGACTATTGCTGCTGTCACGCCTGTTTCGCGCTGACCGAAGCTGGGTATGAGACCATCATGGTCAACTGCAACCCCGAGACGGTCTCGACCGACTATGACACCTCGGACCGGTTGTATTTCGAGCCGCTGACCTTTGAACACGTCATGGAAATCCTGACGAAGGAACAGGAAAACGGCACTCTGCACGGTGTGATCGTTCAATTCGGGGGCCAGACACCGCTGAAACTGGCGAACGCATTGGAAGCAGAAGGCATTCCGATCCTCGGCACCACACCGGACGCCATCGACCTGGCCGAAGACCGCGAACGGTTCCAGGCGCTGGTCAACGAACTGGGTCTGAAACAGCCCAAGAACGGCATCGCTTCGACCGATGAACAAGCGCTGGAAATCGCCGAAGAGATCGGCTTCCCACTGGTGATCCGCCCATCCTACGTGTTGGGTGGCCGCGCGATGGAAATCGTGCGCGATATGGATCAGCTGAAACGCTATATCAACGAGGCCGTTGTGGTGTCAGGCGACAGCCCGGTTCTGCTGGACAGCTATCTGGCCGGTGCGGTCGAACTGGACGTGGATGCCCTGTGCGACGGCACTGACGTGCATGTGGCCGGCATCATGCAGCATATCGAGGAAGCAGGTGTGCATTCGGGCGACTCGGCCTGTTCGCTGCCGCCTTATTCGTTGTCGAAAGAGATCATCGGCCAGATCAAGGAACAGGCGTTCAAACTGGCCAAGGCGCTGAACGTCGTCGGCCTGATGAACGTGCAGTTCGCGATCAAGGACGACGAGATTTTCCTGATCGAGGTCAACCCGCGCGCCAGCCGCACGGTGCCGTTTGTCGCCAAGGCGACCGACAGCGCGATCGCCTCGATCGCGGCGCGGGTGATGGCGGGCGAAAAGCTTTCGAACTTCCCGATGCGTCCGGCCTACAAGACCGTGGACGACACCAAGATCGCCGATCAGATGACACTGGCCGACCCGGACATGCCGTGGTTTTCGGTTAAAGAGGCGGTGCTGCCCTTTGCCCGCTTCCCCGGCGTCGACACGATCCTGGGTCCCGAAATGCGCTCGACCGGGGAAGTGATGGGCTGGGACCGCAGCTTCCCGCGCGCCTTCCTGAAGGCGCAGATGGGCGCCGGGATGGTCCTGCCGTCTTCGGGGCGCGCGTTCATCTCGATCAAGGACGCGGACAAGGGCCGGACGATGCTTGAAGCGGCGCAGGTGCTGGTGGCGCAGGGCTTTACGCTTGTCGCAACCCGGGGCACGCAAAGCTGGCTGGCTGAACAGGGCGTGCCCTGCGACGTGGTCAACAAGGTTTATGAAGGCCGCCCGGACGTGGTCGACATGCTGAAAGACGGTCAAGTTCAGTTGCTGATGAACACCACCGAAGGCGCGCAGGCGGTCGAGGACAGCAAGGCCATCCGCTCGATCGCGCTCTATGACAAGATCCCCTATTTCACCACCGCTGCCGCAAGCCATGCGGCCGCGCTGGCGATCAAGGCGCAGGCCGAGGGTGATGTCGAGGTCAGGTCGCTGCAGGGCTGACACGGTTCAGCGCCATTTGAATGTTACTCGAAACCCTCGGAGCAATCCGGGGGTTTTTTCTGGCTCGGGCAGGTTGTTCACATAGTCGGGTAAGCAAAAGCAATCACGCCGGAGGTTACATCACCCGGCGTGTTCCCGCGCATTCCCTTAGGTCACCCAACCTTGATCTGCCCGCCTTGCATCGGCATTTTGTGCTGATCCAGACCAATCAGGACCGAACATGTATACGCCTGCCATCACCGGCTCCGGGGTTTTCACACCCGAAAATGTCATCACCAATGCCGAGCTTGTCGAAGCGTTCAACGCCTATGCCGACAAACAGAACGCCGCGAACGCGCAGGCCATCGCGGACGGGCGCATGGAGGCGATGCAGCATTCGTCGGAAGATTTCATCCTGAAGGCATCAGGGATCGAAAACCGTTATGTGATGGACAAATCCGGCGTTCTGGATCCGGACGTGATGCACCCGCTTCTGCGGCAGCGCGGCGATGATGAGCCGGGGATTATGACCGAAATGGCGGTGGATGCCTGCAAAAAGGCGATGGCGCAGGCCGGTCGCACGGCGGATGACATTGATCTGGTGATCTGCGCCGCCTCGAACCACGAGCGCGCTTATCCTGCCATTGCGATCGAGATACAGCAGGCGCTTGGTATCTCGGGCTTCGGGTTTGACATGAATGTCGCCTGTTCCTCGGCCACGTTCGGGATTCAGGCGGCTGCGGATATGGTCCGGTCGGGGTCTGTCCGGGCGGCGCTGGTGGTCAACCCCGAGATCTGCTCGGGCCATCTGGAATGGCGCGACCGAGATTGCCACTTCATTTTCGGCGATGTTGCAACCGCCACGCTTATCGAGCGGCAGGAGGATGCCACGGGCGCCCATTTCGAGATTCTCTCGACCCGCTGCGCCACGGCATTTTCCAACAACATCCGCAACAACAACGGCTTTTTGCGCCGCGCCCGACCGGCCGGGATGGAAGATCGGCGCGACATGCAGTTCATGCAGAACGGGCGCAAGGTGTTCAAGGAGGTGCTGCCGATGGTCAGCCAGCACATCACCGATCACATGGAGGCCGAGGGGCTAGGCAGTGACGATCTGAAACGGCTGTGGCTGCATCAGGCCAACAAGACCATGAACGATTTCATCGGCAAAAAGGTTCTGGGCCGCGTGCCCGATCCGGGTGAGCAGCCCAATATCCTGCAGGATTACGCTAACACCTCATCCGCCGGGTCGATCATTGCATTCTCGAAATACTCGGACGATCTGGAAGATGGCCAGATCGGCCTGATCTGTTCCTTCGGGGCCGGTTATTCGGTCGGGTCTGTGATTGTGAAGCGGCACGGCTGAGTTCACAATCATTCGGGCAAGCGTCTGTTCACGAAAATCGCATCTCGGACCCGAGTTCCGGCGGTTCAGCTGACGCTTTCTTCTTCCAGATGCAGCTTCATTTCGATCAGCACCTGCTGCAACAGACTGGTTTCTCTCAGCAGCCGCTTTGCCTCGTTCACGGTGATGATACCGTCTTCGATGGCAGCCTGGTATTCGGTCATCAGCATCGCAAAACGCTGACTTAAGGCGATGACGTCCGAGTTCACGCCGCCGGTGCGCGGGGAGTCGGAATTCCGGCCGTCATACGACAATGTGATGTTATTGAGATCGGCCAGCGCAGAGGTAACGTGGGGGAAGCCTGCCACCGTCTCAAGCCGCGCTACGGCGTCCACCGGCATGAACCGGTCGCTGTGTTCGGCGTTGTCTGAATAGTACCGACCAAGTGTCGCTTTGGACTTGCCCGTTATCTTACAGGCAGATTCGATTCCCACATCTTTGACCAGTGCTTCGGTATGCTTTTTCAGATAGGCCCCGATATCTGCCATTGTTTTACCTTTGTTACCTGTAATCACCCTTCAGCCGACCGCATTTGGGGGAAAGGGTGGGGAAATTTCCCATATTCGATTCATAATTGAAATGTCATATATTGGCTATCCCTCAGATATGCGGGGATTTTGTGAGTGAGTGGCGGCATTTCAAGCCGGTAATGAGTGATCGCGGAGCTGATTTTTGGCTCCGCTCTGTTTAGGCCATATGTTGGCCGACGGCGTCGTTGTTGTGGGCGCGCGGGTTCCATCCCCAGAGAGCATCTGCTCGGCCCATGCAACCGCAACGGCGACGTCGCTTCCTCAATGCCATTGATGACTTGCCCCCTTGGTTCACCCGATTTAGACCCGGCCCATGGCAAAACTGTATTTCAACTATTCCACCATGAATGCGGGCAAATCGACCGTGTTGCTGCAGGCATCGCACAACTATCGCGAGCGGGGCATGGATACCTATCTGATGACCGCCGCGCTGGATGGACGGGCCGGTGTCGGTCGCATCGCTTCTCGCATCGGAATATCCGCCGAAGCGGATGTGTTCGCAACGGAAGACGACGTTTTTCAGATGATCCAAGATCGCCGGAACAAAGGCAAAATCGCCTGCGTCTTCGTCGATGAGGCGCAGTTTCTGACCGAGGATCAGGTATGGCAACTGGCCCGCGCGGTGGACGATTTGGATGTTCCCGTGCTGGCGTATGGGTTGCGGGTCGATTTTCTGGGAAAGCTGTTCCCGGGCTCGGCCGCCCTGCTGGCTTTGGCCGACGAAATGCGCGAGGTACGCACCATCTGCAGATGCGGACGTAAGGCGACCATGGTGATCCGGCAGGACGAAAACGGCCAGGCCATCACCGAAGGCGCACAGGTGCAGATCGGCGGCAACGAAACCTATGTTTCGCTGTGCCGCAAACACTGGCGCGAGGCGGTGGGCGTCTAAACCGGGTTGGGCAACGGACGCCCCGCAACAAAGGCCGCGACATTGTCCAGCGCCATCTGCCCCATATCGGTACGCACCTCTTCGGTGGCCGTGCCCAGATGCGGCAACAATGTCACGTTTTCCATATCACGAAGGGCCTGAGGGACGTCCGGTTCGAATTCGTATACGTCCAGACCCGCGCCCGCGATTCGGCCGTCTCGCAGGGCCACGATCAGGGCCGCCTCGTCCACGACCTCGCCCCGCGCGATGTTGATCAGCAGGCCGGACGGCTTCATCGCCTCAAGAACCTGAGTGTTGACCAGATGCCTCGTTTGCGCGCCGCCGGGGACGGCAAGCACCAGGAAATCGACAGACGCAGCAAGGTCGGTCAGTTTGGGGATGTAGTCCGCGGGAAAATCGACGTCCTTTGGGCTTCGGGACTGATAGGCAACCTGCATACCGAACCCGAAATGACAGCGCCGTGCGATGGCCTGCCCGATACGGCCCATGCCCACGATGCCGACCCGCTTGCCGGTCACGTGGTGGCCCAGCATCTGGGTCGGGTGCCACCCCCGCCAGCCAGCCGAACGGACCAGCCGCTCACCCTCGCCCGCACGGCGAGCAGTGGACAGCAAAAGGGTCATGGCGATGTCAGCGGTGGCGTCCGTGACAGCGCCAGGCGTGTTGGTAACGGCGATACCTGCCGACCGTGCCGCATCCACGTCGATATGGTTGTAACCCACGCCGAAATTGGCCAGCAGCTTGCATCGCGGTGCGGGCACCTCACCGATGATCTGCGCCGAGAACTGATCACCCAACGTCGGAACCACCAGATCGAACTCGGTCAATGCTCGATGCATTTCAGCGTGGTCAAGCGGCGTGGTTTCAGCCCTGATCAGGACGTCGAACTCGGCGCGGGCGCGGGCTTCGACGGCGGGTGTCATCGGTCGGGTGATCCAGAGCTTCATCAGTGCATCCGCCCGCCCAGCGGGACCTTGCCGTCAGGGCCGATAAGAACGATTTCGCCGTTCTCGTCCGGCAGGCCAAGCACCAGAACTTCGGACATGAAACGTCCAATCTGGCGCGGCGGAAAGTTGATCACGGCCATCACCTGTTTGCCGACAAGCCCGGCCGGGTCGTAGTGGGCCGTGACCTGAGCCGAGGTTTTGCGCTCGCCGATCTCGTCGCCGAAGTCGATCCACATCTTGATCGCGGGTTTGCGGGCCTCGGGATATGGTTCCGCGCGCACCACCTGACCCACGCGGATATCGACCTTGAGAAAGTCGTCGAAGGAAATCTCACTCACGCGACAGCTCCCTCGACCGGTTGGTTGCAGCGCCGACGGCGCGGTGCAGAAGATCCGGGAACCCGGTTTCCTCGTGCATCAGAACCTCAAGCGCGGCCTGCGTTGTCCCGTTGGGCGAGGTGACATTGATGCGCAGTTGTGCGGGGTCTTCCTCGGCGGCCATGGCCAGCGCACCGGCCCCGGCCACGGTGGATTTGGCCAGCTTCATCGCCAGTTCGTGCGGCAGGCCATGCGCCTCGCCCGCCTTGGCGAGCGCTTCGATCAGGTGGAACACATAGGCCGGACCCGAACCGCTGAGGCCGGTTACGGCATCCATCTGGTCCTCACTCTCCAGCCGGACCGTCTGCCCGATGGCCGTGAGAAGGGATTCGGCCAGATCCGCATCGGCGTCTGTGGCGTTGGCGTTGCCGATCAGCGCGGTAATGCCCTGGCGGATCGCTGCGGGCGTGTTCGGCATGGCGCGGATGATCGGGGTGCCCTGCCCCAGAACGTCCTCGAACGTGGCCAGAGAAGTTCCGGCTGCAACAGAGATGAACAGGCTGGTGCCACCGCCCAGCGCCTTGATCGCGGGCAGCGCGTCGCCCATCATCTGCGGTTTGACGGCAACAAGCACCACGGCGGGCGCTTCGGGCAACGGTGTGTTGATGTTCACGCCCTGCGCCTTAAGCCAGTCGGACGGATAAGGGTCGATAACCCAGACCGAAGATGCGGGAAGACCATGTTCAAGCCATCCGGCGAGCATGGCGGACCCCATCTTGCCACATCCCAAAAGCACAAGCCCCTGATCGGCGACGCGTGACATATCCATGATTGCCCCTCTCGTAACGTAACGATTCAGGGCAAAGCTTTACGCGCGGCCGTAGGCCTCTGCAATGGCGACCTGAATGGCCTCTTCCGGGGTACGGTTGCCCCACGTGACCAGTTGTATCGCCGGGTAATACCGCTCGGCGCTGAGAACGGCGGCGTTGATCATCGTATCGATCTGCTCGGCGCTGGCCATCTGGCCGCCCGCCAGCACCAGACCATAGCGGTAGACCATCAGTTTCTGGTTGGCCCAGTAGGTAAATGCCCCAGCCCAGCACTGATCGTTCATCTTGTTGAGCAGCTCGTAAAGCTGCATTTCCCGTTCGGCCGGCGGTTCCATTTCGAACGAACAGACCATCCGCAGTGTTTCGTCATAGTTGGACCAGGCCAGCGTGATCGAATAGGTCCGCCACTGGCCTTCGACGGCCATGGCAATCTGGTCATCGCCGATGCGGTCAAAATCCCAGTCGTGGTGTTCGGCCAGATGTTCAACAATATCAATCGGATGAAGGTCTTCTTCTAGAAACTGTTCGGAAAGGGCCATAATGCCACCTCGCTCCTTCTCTAGCATTTCGGGGCTGGCAGCGCCCCATTGCTAGTTGCCTGCTCTACAAGCCGGGCTTCCCCCTTAGGCCTGTACTAAATATGGTGCGATGTGGTTGATATTCTGACAACCCCCATTCTTGGGGATAACAGCAATAAGTTGTGGACAGCCTGCAACGGCATCCAAAATATTGGCACTTTGCCCAGCTTTTTCTTGATTAAATTCTGCGACGCGTCAAAATACACCGCATCGCACAACCCGTTAATTCGGATTGCGCGGCAGAAAATTTTGTCCTGAAAACTTGGTCAAAGCGGCGCGAACGGAACGTTACTTGTCCAGTTTCGCCTCAAGCGCTGCAATCCGCGCTTCGAGCGCCGCATTTTCTTCGCGCGCTTTCTGGGCCATGGCACGGACGGCATCAAACTCTTCGCGGGTAACGAAATCGCGGTCGGCCAGCCAGCGGTCGATCATCGACTTCATCGCGTTTTCGGCCTCTTCCCGCGCGCCCTGCGCCACGCCCATCGCGTTGGTCATCAGCTGGGACACATCGTCCAGGATTTTGTTGCGGGTCTGCATGTCTCTAACTCCGGTTTCGCGGTTGCCCTCTATATGGGTAAAGAATGAGCCGGACTCAAGGTTGACTTGCCCTGCAAAGCCCGGGCAATGAGACGCACATGCAGGCTGTTCTGAATTTTCCCGATCTGTCGCCCGAATTGTTCTCGATCTCGCTGTTCGGGATGGAGTTCGCGCTGCGATGGTACGCACTGGCTTACATCGCCGGCATTCTGATCGCGTGGCGGATGGCGCTGTCCGCATTGCGTCGCCCTGCCCTGTGGCCCGGCGAGGTGCCGCCTCTGCGCAAGGAACAGCTGGAGGATCTGGTCACGTGGATCATCCTTGGCGTCATTCTGGGCGGACGGCTGGGGTTCGTGCTGTTTTATCAGCCCGGATACTACCTGTCGCATCCGCTGGATATCCTGAAAGTCTGGCAAGGCGGCATGGCCTTTCACGGCGGATTGCTGGGCGTGGTTGTCGCCGCATATCTTTATGCAAGGCGGCATAATATACCGGCGCTGTCTCTGGCCGATCTGATCGCCCACACCGTACCGCCGGGATTGTTGCTTGGGCGACTGGCCAATTTCATCAATGCGGAACTCTGGGGGCGGCCAAGCGATGCGCCATGGGCTGTGATCTTTCCAGGCATGGCCGCGCAGGACTGCCCCGGCGTTGTGACGGGCATGTGCGCGCGCCACCCTTCACAATTGTATGAGGCTGCACTTGAAGGCATCCTGCTTGGCGCGCTGTTGCTGTGGCTGGTTTACCGTCGCGGGGCGTTCCGCAAACCCGGCCTGATCATGGGCGTGTTTCTGGCCGGATACGGCGCGTCGCGTTTCATAGTCGAGTTCTTCCGCCAGCCGGATGCGCAGTTTGTTTCTCCCGGCAACCCGTTGGGTCTTGCGTGGCATGCGGGCGGCTATGGGCTGACGATGGGACAGTTGTTGTCTCTGCCGATGATCGCTCTTGGTCTTTGGTTTGCCCTGCGTGCCCGGGCGGCGCAATGACCCTGACCGATCACCTGCTGGCACGGATCGGGCAGGACGGCCCGATGACCATTGCCGATTACATGAGCGAATGCCTGCTGCATCCTGATTTGGGATACTACACAACCCGCGACCCGCTCGGCGTGCAGGGCGATTTCATTACCGCCCCCGAAATAAGCCAGATGTTCGGAGAGATGTTCGGCCTGTGCCTGGCGCAAAGCTGGCTGGATCAGGGCCGCCCTGCACGGATTGCGCTGGTCGAGTTGGGCCCCGGTCGCGGAACCCTGATGTCGGACATCCTGCGCGCCACACGGGATATTCCCGGTTTTCACGATGCTGCGCAGGTCGTGTTACTGGAGGCATCACCCACACTGCGCGCCGTTCAGCTTGAGATGCTGAAAGATCATGCGCCAGTCTGGATTGATACGATCGACATGTTGCCGGACCTTCCGACCTATCTTGTCGCCAATGAGTTCTTTGATGCCCTGCCGATCCGGCAATTCCTGCGGGATGGCAAAGGCTGGCGCGAGCGGCTGATCGGCGCGGATCACGGCGCGCTGAGCTTTGGTTTGGGACCGTCGGGGCCACAGCCCGCCCTGCACGAGCGGCTGGAGGATACCCAGGACGGTGATCTGGTTGAAATTTGCGCCCCGGCCGTCCCCTTCGTTACGGAAATCGCCGGCCGCATTGCCGCGCACGGAGGCGTTGGCCTGATCGTGGATTATGGCGACTGGCGGTCGCTGGGCGACACGTTGCAGGCGCTGCGCGGGCATCAGCGGTCAGACGTGCTGACGGATCCGGGCCAGGCCGACCTGACGGCCCATGTTGATTTCGAACCCCTTGCAGCGGCCAGCCGGACAGCGGGCTGTGCCCACACGCGCCTGACCCCACAGGGCGTTTTCCTTGAGCGGCTGGGCATAACGGCACGCGCGCAAAGACTGGCTCAATCATTAACCGGTCCGGCGCTGGATTCGCTGGTCTCGGCACATCGCCGGTTGACGCATCCCGAGGAAATGGGAAACCTGTTCAAAGTGCTGGGCCTCTATCCGGCAAACGCTTCTCCACCACCGGGACTGGAACCATGACGCTCGAGATTCTGACATCTGATCTTCTGTCCCCTGTCCGACATGGGTTTTTCAGCCGCCGCGGCGGGGCGTCATCCGGAATCTTCTCGGGGCTGAACTGCGGGTACGGGTCGTCTGACCAGACCGACGTTGTAACCGTGAACCGCAGCCGGGTGGCCGATGCGATGGCAGTTGCCCCCGACGCGCTGATCGGTGTGCATCAGGTGCATTCCCCGACCGTCCTGACGGTCGATGCCCCAATTACCGGAGAGAAGCCAAAGGCGGACGCGGTTGTGACCGCGACGCCCGGGCTGGCCCTGACGATTCTGACGGCCGACTGCCAGCCCGTGCTGTTTGCTGATCCAAACGCAAATGTGATCGGGGCCGCACATGCCGGGTGGCGCGGTGCCCTGGATGGCGTGCTGGAAGCCACGTTGGAGGCCATGGTGGCCCTGGGCGCGCGCCGCGAAGACACCATTGCGGTGATCGGCCCCACGATCTCGCAACGCGCATATGAGGTCGGGCCGGAGTTTCTGGATGACTTTGCCGCAGACTCGCCCGATAACATGCGGTTTTTCGCAAATGGGCAAGGCGATCGGCTTCATTTCGACCTGCCCGCCTTTGGCCTGCACCGGCTGCGGGCGGCGGGTATCGGGCAGGCGGAATGGACACGGCATTGCACCTATTCCGACCCTGAAAGGTTCTATTCCTACCGCCGGTCGACACACGCCAAAGAGGCGGACTACGGGCGCCTGATTTCCGCGATCAGATTGTAGTTTTAGACAAGATTAAGGCAATTTTGCCGCTTTTCCGCCACATTTGTGGTGTTTATTCCAATCAGAATCGAACGGAAATTATTGTCCGCTGTCAAACAGTTATACGTTTTGACCTTTGATTGGCGCGGCAATGTTAACAAAAGGGAACCGCTTACCTTCAATTTGTCCTCAATTGATCCCGGATCAGCCTTATCGGTGCCGCAAATCAGCGTCACAAATGGTTCACACAAGGGAAAACGGGCCTAAGCCCCAATAATTGAGCAGGACAAAGTTATGAAGACGAGATCACGCTTTCTAAGCGCTGTTTTCGCGGCGATCAGGGATCAAAACCCTGACATGCCATGGAAGCGAGTTTCCAGCAGATCTGTCAGAGTTGCGCGCCGTCTGGCGGCGCGGCGCTGATCATGAAGGCCCGCGGAACCATGCTGCCGGTTCCAAGGGCTAATACGTGCAACGGGAGGGTGCTCCGGCCCGATGCACGAGCTGCCACGACCATACTGCGTGGCGCTGATACGGGGCGTGTGTGCGTGAACAATTTCAGTTTGCGTTTGTGTGAGTTTGTCTGGGGGGTCAATGTGTTGACCAAAGTTATGCGATATTGCGTCGCGACGCGCGGGAATTCCGACTGCCGTCCTGTGGTCTCTCGTTTCATTCAAGACAAAGAACGACACCGATCTGGTGGGTCTGCCCCAGGGTTTGGCCTGCATGACCGGTATTTAGAGGGGACGGAATAAATATGACTATTCCAAATTCACTGGCACGCGCCGCCAGAAATGCCGTCGAAACGTCGGCGATGCTGCGCGAAGCCCAACAACCGCCAGTAAAGGCAAAGGCGCAGCTGCGGCGCTACGAGGTCAGCACGTTGCTGAAAAACGGTGAAGTTTCGCAAACCCGCCATATCGCACCGGCGCTGCCCATGTTCGAGGATGCGTTCTGCGCCTTCACGCGCGGTTCGCTGGTCGATACCGAACACGGACCGATTGCAATCGAAGATCTGATGCCGGGGGATACGGTCCTGACACAGGATGGCACCTCGGAAACCGTGCTGTGGAAAGGATCCGTCACGCTGATTCCAGGACGCGAAGATTCTCGCGGCCGGACGCGGCCATTGACCCGGATCATGGCCGACACGTTCGGGATGCAGAAACCGATGTCCGGTGTCATCGCCGGACCAGCGGCCCGGCTGCTGGGCTGCCCGGCCCATTTGCGCCACCTGCATGGCGGCGCGCCGATTCTGGCACCGGTTCGGGAGTTCCAGGACGGAATGGGCGTTATCGAAACATTGCCGCCCACTCCGGTCGAACTGTTTCATATCTGCCTCAAACGGCATTCGGTGATAAGTGTTGATGGGTTATCTTTTGAGTCTTATCATCCAGGTGTTAATGCTGTTCGGATGATCAGCCACTCTTTGCGGTCGATCTATTTGAACCTGTTTGCTCATATCGAGTCGCTCAACGATTTTGGCCCGCTGCTGATGCCGCGCGCCGGAGATGGAGAGGTGGACGCGATATCAGCATGAAATGTTAACGATTACTGCATAGTGGGGGCATAATGCAGCTAATACTCAGTTGGATCTTATCTTTGGCGGTCGCCGCAATGCTGCCGCCGGTTACGGCACATCCAAAACGCGCGGGGGTTACGCCGTCCGGTTCATTCGTTGTTCCAGAACGTCGAAGGGCACGCCGGGCTCGTCTTTTGCGCCGCGGATGACAAGCGACGTCTTGACGCTGGCCACGTTCGGCGTGGTTAGCAAGTCGCCTGTCAGAAACTGCTGAAAGCTGCTGAGATCTGGCGCAACGCATTTCAGGATGAAATCGACTTCGCCGTTCAGCATGTGGCATTCGCGGACCAGTGGCCATTCCCGGCACCGATTTTCGAACGCGCTGAGTTCGGATTCGGCCTGGCTTTCGAGCCCGACCATGGCAAAGACCTGCACTTCGAACCCAAGTTCGCGGGCGTTGACGTCGGCGTGGTAGCCGTGGATCAGGCCTGATTCCTCAAGCGTGCGCACCCGGCGCAGACACGGCGGGGCCGATATTCCCACGCGTTTGGCCAGTTCTACATTGGTCATGCGACCGTCTGCCTGCAATTCCGCCAGAATTTTGCGGTCAATCTCATCCAGCCGTGTGGCGACCATGGAATGCTCCTGAATTTTCAGTTGTTATATCAGCGCCCAGCTAATGCGCAATATTATTTCACCGCCGCGCAATATTGTTTATTTGTAATGCAAATTTCATCGACATCGCCTGCCCCGCCTGCCGTACAGGAACCGTCAGGAAGGGGCTTTAAGCCCGATCAAGCGGTCGCTATATCCATCCTCAACGGGCCGAGCGCCCACATCAGGCAGATCGAGTTGGGGGTACCATGGCCGACACAAAACACACCAAGGTTCTGATCATCGGGTCGGGACCGGCCGGATACACGGCCGGCGTTTATGCGAGCCGGGCAATGCTGGAGCCGATCCTGGTACAGGGCATCGAGCCCGGCGGCCAGCTGACCACCACAACCGATGTTGAGAACTATCCCGGTTTTACCGAGGTGCAGGGCCCCGATCTGATGATCAAGATGCAGGAACATGCAGCGGCGATGGGCTGCGAGATCATCGGCGACATCATCAGCGATCTGGATATCAGCAAGCGCCCGTTCACCGCGAAGGGTGACAGCGGCACGGTTTATTCGGCAGACGCGGTCATTCTTGCCACTGGCGCCCGCGCCAAGTGGCTTGGCCTGCCCTCGGAAGACAAGTTCAAGGGCTTTGGCGTATCTGCCTGCGCCACCTGCGACGGGTTCTTCTATCGTGGACAGGAGATTGTGGTGATCGGTGGCGGCAATACCGCCGTCGAAGAGGCGCTGTTCCTGACCAATTTTGCCAGCAAGGTCACACTGATTCACCGCCGGGATGAATTGCGGGCAGAAAAGATCCTGCAGGATCGCCTGTTCAAAAACGAAAAGATCGAGGCGCTGTGGTTCCATGAACTGGACGAGGTGATCGGAACCGATGCTCCGCTGGGCGTGGAAGGCGTGCGCGTGAAGAACGTGAAAACTGGCGAGATCACGGAAATTCCATGCAAGGGCGTATTCGTGGCCATCGGCCACGCTCCGGCCAACGAACTGGTCAAGGACACGCTGGAAACCCATATGGGTGGCTATGTCGTGACCAAACCGGGGTCCAGCGAAACCTCGGTTCCCGGTGTTTTCGCTGCGGGTGACCTGACGGACCATATCTATCGCCAGGCCGTCACCAGCGCCGGAATGGGCTGCATGGCCGCACTGGACGCCGAGCGTTTCCTGGCCGAACAGGAATAAGCAATTGGCTGAATTCACCAGCGACGCCCGGTGAATTCAGTCGTTCGCCCGATGGCCGTCTTGACCGCCGCCCTACCCCGTATCAGACTTTGGGGGCACGAAAGGCCGGATATGGGTGGCATCTTTGAGTAACGTTCTGTGGCGCGGCGGATGGGCTACCCGTCTTCGGATCGGCAGCGGTCTTGTCCTGTTTACCTTTGCCTTCTTTCATTTCATCAACATTGGCCTGGGCCTGTTTCACACGGACTACCTGCATGGCATGCAGGATGGGCGTCAGGCTGTCACCCGGCACGATGCCGGGGCAATCCTTCTTTATTCGGCGCTGTTCACCCATGCCGGTCTGGCACTTTACTCCATTGCCCAGCGCAGAACCCTGCGCATGCCGTTCAGCACCGGATTACAGGTTGTTCTGGGGTTGCTGATCCCGCTGCAGCTGATCTCTCACATTGTTCATACACGGTATGCGCACGAGATTTTCGATGTGAATGACGAGATGGGCTATATCATCATCCTGATGTGGCCCAGCATCGCGATCTGGATGCAAAGCCTGTTGCTGTTGTTGGTCTGGATACATGGCTGCATCGGTTTGCATATGTGGCTGCGCCTGACCCGTTGGTGGTCACGGGCCGTGCCTTATCTGATTGGATTGGCCGTTTTCATCCCGACCTTTGCGCTTGCGGGGCTGCTGACCGAGGGGCGGCGGCTGTGGTTGGACTTCGCTGATGACGACCTGCGCGAGCAGTATATCGAGCACTACAACTGGCCCTCCCCCGAAGCTTTCCAGACCATGTTCGGTGTCAAGAACACCTCGCTAATGGTTTTCTGGGTGGCCCTTGGGGCGACGCTGCTGATCTATTTCGGGCGCAAGATGTGGCGGCGCAGGCATTCGGTGCGTGTCCGGTATGTGGACGGCCCCGAGGTAGTGGCGGAGAAAGGCATGACCCTGCTTGAGATTTCTCAGGCCAACGGCATCCCGCACACTGCATTGTGCGGCGGCAAGGGGCGTTGCACCACCTGCCGTGTAATTGTCGAGAAAGGCGCCGACGATCTTCCGTCCCCCAGTGCGGTCGAGGCACGCAGTCTGAGCGCCGTAAACGCCCCGCAGGGCGCGCGCCTGGCCTGTCAGATTCGCCCGACCGAACCCGCAACCGTGTTCCGCATGTTCCGCCCTGAAGGCCGCCGCGGGCGCGCGCATGCCAGTCAGGGAAAAGAGCGCCAGCTTGCCGTGCTGTTTCTGGACATGCGGGGGTTCACCGCGCGCACGACCGGCCAATTGCCGTATGACATTGTGTTCCTCCTGAACCGCTTCTTTGACGCGATCGTGCCGCCCATCACTGCCCAGGGGGGTGTTGTCGACAAGTACATGGGTGACGGGCTGCTGGCCGTGTTTGAAACGCCGGATACCGCAAGCTCGGCCCGGGCCGGGCTGAAGGCCGCCGCTGAAATCAGTCAGGCGCTGCAGCAGTTTAACCGTCAGCTTGAGGGCGAAGGCGCACCGGGTGTTCGGATCGGCATGGGGTTGCATCTGGGCGATCTGGTACTGGGCGAGATCGGCGCTGCCGGTTCGGCTTCGCGCACCATTATCGGGGATGCCGTGAACGTGGCCAGCCGGTTGGAAGCCGAAACCAAGGCACTAGGTGCGGAACTGCTGGTGTCCGAGACGCTTTTGCAGGCGGCGGGGTTTGATTACAGCGTTTCAGACATCCACTTTTTTGAGTTGCGTGGTGTGAGCCACCCGGTGCCTGCCCTGACCGTCAAACGTGCATCGGAACTCGAGCTGAGCGTCGCGGCATAGGAACACATTCGCTGAATGCGGTGGAATTGTTGCCAATTTGAAGAACCACGATCGCAAATGCATTCCAAACATGGAAAATCCTTCCAATCCGGGAGAATTCGACGCATATCGTCCTTTGTTTCATGAAGGTATATGGACTCCGGGCCTGCATCGGGGCACATGCGCCGCGACGACAGGCAACACCACACTGTAATAAGAGTATTCTGATGACGATGTTAAGCAATCTGGCACCGATCCCCGAACTGTACGTATCCTATGACTCGGCCCAGAAACTGAAGGTCGAAGCCGCCGATCTGACAAGCTGGGACCTGAGCCCGCGCCAGATCTGCGATCTGGAGCTGCTGATGAATGGCGGGTTCAACCCGCTCAAGGGTTTCCTGTCCGAGGCCGACTACGACAACGTCGTGGAAAACATGCGCCTGGCTGACGGCACCCTGTGGCCGATGCCGATTACGCTGGATGTCAGCGAAGGTTTTGCCGAGAACATCGAACTGGGTCAGGACATTGCCCTGCGCGACCAGGAAGGTGTCATTCTGGGCACCATGACCGTGACCGACCGCTGGACGCCCGACAAGGCGCGTGAGGCCGAGAAAGTCTTTGGCGCGGACGACGATGCGCACCCGGCTGTGAACTATCTGCACAACGTGGCCGGCAAAGTATATCTGGGCGGCCCCGTGGTCGGCATTCAGCAACCGGTCCACTACGATTTCCGCGCCCGCCGCGACACCCCGAACGAGCTGCGCGCCTATTTCCGCAAGCTGGGCTGGCGCCGCATCGTGGCGTTCCAGACCCGCAACCCGCTGCACCGTGCGCATCAGGAACTGACCTTCCGCGCCGCCAAGGAGGCGCAGGCCAACCTGCTGATCCATCCGGTTGTCGGCATGACCAAGCCGGGTGATGTCGATCACTTTACCCGTGTCCGCTGCTACGAGGCGGTACTGGACAAGTATCCCGCATCCACCACATCGATGTCGCTGCTGAACCTGGCGATGCGCATGGCCGGCCCGCGCGAGGCGGTCTGGCACGGCCTGATCCGCGCCAACCACGGCTGCACCCATTTCATCGTGGGCCGCGACCATGCCGGCCCCGGCAAGAACAGCCAGGGCGAGGATTTCTATGGCCCCTACGACGCGCAGGATCTGTTCCGCCAGTTTCAGGACGAAATCGGCGTCGAGATGGTCGACTTCAAACACATGGTCTATGTGCAGGAGCGTGCTCAGTACGAGCCGAATGACGAGATCCTGGACAAGGACAAGGTCACGATCCTGAACATCTCGGGCACCGAACTGCGCCGCCGTCTGGCGGAAGGTCTGGAAATCCCCGAATGGTTCAGCTTCCCCGAAGTCGTTGCAGAACTGCGCAAGACCAAGCCGCCGCGCAGCCAGCAGGGATTTACGGTGTTCTTCACCGGTTTCTCGGGCTCGGGCAAATCCACCATCGCCAACGCGCTTATGGTCAAGCTGATGGAAATGGGCGGCCGCCCGGTGACTTTGCTGGACGGTGACATTGTGCGTAAGAACCTGTCGTCGGAACTGGGCTTCTCGAAAGAGCACCGCGACCTGAACATCCGCCGCATCGGCTATGTGGCGTCTGAAATCACCAAGAACGGTGGCATCGCCATCTGCGCGCCGATCGCGCCTTATGCCACAACCCGCCGCGCGGTTCGCGAAGAGATCGAACAATTCGGCGCGTTCTGCGAGGTTCACGTGGCCACCACGATCGAGGAATGCGAGCGCCGCGACCGCAAGGGCCTGTACAAGCTGGCGCGGGAAGGCAAGATCAAGGAATTCACCGGCATCTCGGACCCTTACGATGTACCGCAGAACCCGGAACTGCGCGTCGAAACCGAAAATGTCGAGGTCGACAACTGCGCCCACCAGGTACTGCTGAAACTGGAAAGCATGGGCCTGATTGCCGCGACCTGAGCCGGTTTCAGAACCTGAACACGGAAGCCCCTGGTCTATGCCGGGGGTTTTCTTCTCTCAACTTCCGGAATTCAGTTCCGCGCGCAGCGCCTCGACTGCGCGGCGCTCGAAGGCGCCAAATTCGGCGGCTTTGGCCTGAATGGCCTGCACATGCGGCAGACGGGCGGTGAAATCCTCTGGCGATGCATCCGCAATCGCCTGCTGAATTTCAGCCTTGGATTCGCACAGGATCATGCCCGACGTGTCCATAAAGTCGTCGATATTCGGGCATCCCCAGTAGATCGGCACGGTCGAACACAGGATCGCATCGATCAGCTTTTCCGAGAAGTAGTTCCGTTCCCGGACGTTCTCGATAACCACCGAGTACCGGTATGGGGCCAGACCATCGGACTTGTTTTCAAACGGTTTGTAACCCCGGCCCATTACATCGACATCCGCGCCACTTTCCCGGACCCAGTCAATCAGTTCGTGCCGCAATTCATGCCCAACCTGATCCCGTTTGGCCGACGCGATGAGGGAACAGGAGCGGTTTTTTTCAATTTTCAGATCCTGCCAGTTCAACACCTGCGTATCGCCGTAGGGCAGGAACACGGCGTTCGGGATGGTCTGCAGAAGGATGTCGTGAAAGGTGAACACCCGGAAAAAACGGCGATGGGTCCAGCGCAGCATCCGGTCGTGCTTGGCGTGAATGGCCGAAGGTTCCCCCATCATCAACGAAATGCGCGCGCGTGTGCCCCGACGCAGCGGCAGATGTACGGTAGAGTTGGGGTACATGATCAGGTGATCGGTGCGCTCGAGGTCACCGATGGTCTTGCCGGTCAGGCGCTCCGGGCAGCCCTCGGGCCAGATGAGTTCGGACAGCGGCACAGCCGCCAGTTTCGGCCCCAGACGGTGGCCGTATGGCAAAACGGCAATCGCGGGACGGGTCATTGCAAAGTCTCTGGCAGGTCGACCTGACCACGCATCAGGACATGGCCGCGACCGGCAACCCTGATCCCGGTCATCGCGTCCGGGGGACCGACTCGCGTGACAGTCGCCTGTCCGGGGCGGCCCATGTCGTGCCCCTGCTCTGCCACAATGGTGTCCTTCGGCATCAGGCCGTATTTCCACAGGTAAGCCGCCATGGCGCCCGTGGCCGAGCCGGTGAACGGATCCTCTGGCGGGCTGGGCGGCGCCAGCAGCAGGCGCGAGAATGTGTCACCTGCAGACGTTGCACCCTTCAGCGTCACTAGGAAGGGTTCGGCCATATCTGAGCTCGAAAAACCTGCTTTCTCGGCCACCTTGCGCAGAGGCACTTCGGACAGTTTTGCAGCGCGCAGGGCATCATGATCGCGCAACACGGTGATGCAGAACGGCAATCCGGTCGACACAAACTGAGGCGGGGATATGATGGCGCTTTCAGGCAGGCCGATCGCGGCGGCAACAAGTTCCGCCGGCACGCGCTGGCCAAATTGGGGGGCAACCTGCGTCATCTCAATTTCATCGCCGCTCAGGCGGATCGATACGATCCCGGCCCCGGTTTCCAGCGTCAGGCTGTCGCCTTCGAACAACGCGCGCGACCGCATGGCTGCAACCGTGGCGATGGTGGGATGCCCGGCAAATGGGATTTCGCGGCTGGCCAGGAAGTAACGCACATGCACATCAGCGACTTCCGAAGGGCCGGTGAAGGTGCATTCCACAAGCGAGGTTTCGCGGACATAGGCCATGCACACTTCCTGCGACAGCACAGCACCACCGTGGACCACGGCACAACCGTTTCCGCCAAATGCCCGGTCGCTGAAGGCGTCTACCCAGTCAAAATCGAACCAGCTCATGCGTCACTTTCCCCGAACCATATGAATTACGGGCGCATCCGGCCCTTCCGGTTCGCATATGTCGCCGCTATGGCGGTCATTGTCACGCTAAAAACAGCCGGAGGCGGGGCCGTTCAGTGAACGGCCACCGGTGAAAAGTCATGTTCACGGGCCAGGACAAAGGCCAGTTTCCGGTCGGCGACCAGCGCCAATTGCTGTCCGTCGGAATCGTGAACCGCATAAAGCTGATCCAGATCACCAGCCTGCTCTCGCACTTCCAAGGGAAGATCGGCAACATCGACCGCTTTGACATACACGATCCGGTCGCCTTCGGTGTTAATCTCAATCGGTGTATTCATTGCTCTTACCCCTTCCTTATGTTGATCGTCTGCACCACGGTTTCCGGCACGGCGCGGGTCAGGTCCACGTGCAGCAGACCGTTTTCCATGATCGCCTCGCCGACCTCGACCCCGTCTGCCAGCACAAACATGCGCTGAAACTGACGCGCCGCAATGCCTCGGTGCAAAAAGATACGCCCCTCGCTGTCGTCGCGTTGACGGCCCCGGATCACCAACTGGCGATCCTCGATGGTGATCGACAGATCTTCTTCCGCGAACCCAGCCACGGCCAGGGTGATGCGATACGAAAAATCCGATGTCTGTTCGATATTGTAGGGCGGGTATCCTTCGTTGCCAGCCTTTGCAGACCGTTCCAGAAGGCGTTCCAACTGCTCGAACCCCAAAAGATGCGGGTATGAGCCAAGAGTAAGTTTTGACACGTTTTCTCGTCCTTTTATGTCAAAGCGACGGGTAGTGCGGCCCCGTTGCGGCAACCGCGTGTAATAGAATATGGGAATATGCAGGGATGTCCACAAGGTCTGGCCCGATAAACCCTGACACACTATCTTGTGTGGAAAGCACCACAACTACGACTGAGTCGCCTATGAATGCGCCTACCGATCTTTCCATGAAAACTGATGAGGTTTTGCGGGTTGAACTTGAGGTGTTCCGACGTCAGCACCGCGATCTGGACGAAGCGATTGAGGCGCTGCAGGCAACGGGTACCTCGGACCAGCTGACCATCAAACGGCTGAAAAAGCAGAAACTGCGGCTGAAGGACATCATCCGGCTGATCGAGGACCGCCTGACCCCCGACATCATCGCCTGACGCATTGCCAGACAGGTGGATTTGGCTATAGTGCGCGCTCTTTGAAAAGCCGGGGAAAATGCGGATGGGTGAGATCAAGGTAGGCATCATAATGGGCAGCCAATCGGACTGGCCCACGATGAAGGAAGCCGCGGATATTCTGGACGAACTGGGTGTTGCCTACGAGGCGCGCATCGTGTCGGCCCATCGCACGCCGGATCGCCTGTGGGACTATGGCAAAACCGCTGTGTCGCGCGGCTTGCAGGTGATCATTGCGGGTGCCGGCGGGGCCGCGCATCTTCCGGGCATGATGGCTTCGAAGACACGGGTTCCGGTGATCGGAGTGCCGGTTCAGACGCGGGCCCTGTCGGGTGTCGATTCCCTCTATTCCATCGTTCAGATGCCGAAAGGGTTTCCGGTGGCGACCATGGCCATCGGATCGGCGGGTGGTGCCAATGCCGGGTTGATGGCTGCTGGTATCCTGGCTCTGCAGGATGCCGAACTGGCCGGACGGCTGGATGCCTGGCGCGAGGCGCTGTCGGCCTCTATCCCCAAGGAGCCTGCCGATGACTGAAGCATTGCAAACCGGGGCTCGGATCGGAATTCTGGGCGGTGGCCAGCTGGGCCGGATGCTGTCGGTCGCGGCGGCCCGACTGGGGTTTGTCACCCATGTTTATGAGCCGGGCGCGAACCCACCTGCTGGCCACGTCGCCGACCGCGTGACCACTGCCGCCTATGACAATGCCGACGCCCTGCGTGCCTTTGCCGAAGACGTGGATGTCATCACCTATGAGTTCGAGAACATCCCGACCGAGGCACTGGATCTGCTGGAAGCGCATCGCCCCATTCGCCCGGGCCGCGAAGCCCTGCGGGTCAGTCAGGATCGGCTGACCGAGAAGACCTTTCTGCAGGGACTGGGCCTCAAAACGGCACCCTTCGCCGAAATAACAGATCTGGACAGCCTGCGCGCAGCGGTTGATGAGATCGGCACACCCGCCATTCTGAAGACCCGCCGTTTCGGTTATGACGGCAAAGGTCAGGCCCGGCTACGCGCGCCCGACGACGCCGAATCCGCACTGGCCGATATGGCGGGCGCGCCTGCTATTTTGGAAGGCTTCGTGGATTTCTCGCACGAGGTGTCCGTCATCGCCGCCCGAGGTCTGGACGGTCAGGTTGCCTGTTTCGATCCCGGTGAAAACGTCCACCGTGACGGTATCCTGCATACAACGACCGTACCGGCGCGGTTGTCGCCGTCGCAGCGAACGGATGCCGTGCTGCTGGCGGCCAATATTCTGAACGCGCTGGATTATGTCGGGGTGATGGGCGTTGAACTGTTTGTCACGGCCGAGGGTCTTATCGTCAACGAGATCGCCCCGCGTGTTCACAACTCGGGACATTGGACCCAGAATGGATGCGCCGTGGATCAGTTCGAACAGCATGTCCGCGCTGTCGCAGGGTGGCCTCTGGGGGATGGTCAGCGGCATTCCGACGTGGTCATGGAGAACCTGATCGGCGCCGATATGGACCGTGTGCCCGATCTGGCCCGCGAACGGGATGTGGCGCTGCATCTCTACGGCAAGGCCGACGTCAAGGCAGGCCGCAAGATGGGCCATTTCAACCGGGTCATCCGCTGAGGGGTATCGCGCCGACGTGCGATGCCTCAGTCGAAGCTGTTCGTGAACTAGAGGAGACGCAGCGCGCTTATGCCACCAGGCGCGCCGCGATGTCCCCGGACATGTAGCTGACGCGCCCACCCGCCAGAGTGGCCGCGACACGGTTGGTGGCGGTTTCCAGGATCACCAAATCGGCCCGTTTGCCCGGTGCAAGCGTGCCGCGATCCGTCAGACCCAGCACCTGCGCAGGCCCTGACGAGACCAGCGCCCAGGCCCCGGCCAGATCCAGCAGGCCGCTTTTGGCAAGCATCAGGGCCGCGCGGCGCGGGCTGGGGTAATGGTAATCCGACGCCAGCGCGTCGCACAGCCCCATCGTGATCAGGTCAAGCGCGCTGGCATTGCCTTTGTGCGAGCCGCCCCGCACCACGTTCGGAGACCCCAGTATGACGTGATCACCGGCAGCACGGGCCGCCTCGGCGGCTTCCAGCGTTTCGGGAAACTCTGATATCCGGGCCCCACGCGCGCGCCAGTCTGCCCGGGCCCGGGCCGTGGCGTCGTCATGACTGCCCAACCGGACACCGCGATCGGACAGCGTGGCGCATAGCCGTTCCAGCGCTGCCGGTACTTCCCCTGACCGGGCATGCATTTCTTGCAGCATTTCGAGATGCGCTTCGGGGCTGCGCCCGGCCTTGAGCGCCTGCCCGGTCAGACGCGGCGGTGTGCGTCCTTGCGCCAGGCGGTCATGCGGCAGATGGTCATTGAACACCACATAAGGCACCTGCCACCGGGCAATACGCTCGGGCAGGTCCGCATAGTCGTCCAGCATGTGGGTTTCGAACCGCAATTGGGGCAACAGATCCGTCACGACGATATCCCTGACCCCGGCAATCGCGTCAAAGACCTGGCCCGCAAATCCCGGGCCGCGCACGCCGCCCTCCCAGCTATGGAACTGGGCCAGCACGGCTGTGGTAATACCATTGGCGGCCAGTTCCGCCTCGGCCGACACCAGACCTTCGGCCATTTGCTTCATCGCTCCGCGACGCGGCGCAAGATGACGCTCAAACCCGTCCCCGTGCAGATCGACGATCCCCGGCAGGATGGTGTATCCCGACACATCGATCTGCCGTCCGGCCCCCGAGGACTGAATGATCCCGTCCGCCACGGCCAGTTCGGTTCGCGTCACTTCGTGACCCGACACAAGAACATCCGCCCGGGTGAAGGTCAGTTCAAGTGCGGTCATCGCGTCGGCTCCGACGGAGGTTCTGAACAGTCCTCTCCGATACAGATCTCGTCAATGACATCCATGACACCGTCGAGCCAGGTGATCTGCGGATCAAAGCGGCCAAACTCGATAAAATGCAGCGCCTGCGCCATGACCCGGGGGTTGTTCATCATGAAGGTATGGGTCACCGGCAATACGATGTGATCGGCCATACCCGCGACACGGGTGGTTCGCACTGACACCTTTCCATCATCCCGCCCCTCGATCATCGACGAAAACAAAGGGTTCAGCGAGTTTTCTCCCGCGATTACGCCAAGATCGAATTCGACCGGCGGCAACTGGCCCGGAATACCCTCCGGTCCGGTTCCCAGCGCCAACCCGGCGGGACCGTTGAGCATACCGAAGACCTCCCATGAGCCTAGTTCATCAACCAGTTGGCTGCCCTGGTTTGGCGGGCCCAGCATGACCACGCGGCCCAGGTTGTCCGGTGTATTGTCCTGCAGCCAGTACCGCAGAAGAATCCCGCCCATCGAATGGGCCACGACATTTGCGGTCTCGTCCCCGCAGGCGGCAAGGGCGCCCGGCACGGTTTGCCGGGCCAGTTCGGGTATGGGCAGATCCGTTGACGGGTAATCCGGACGCACGACTTTGTAGCCGTGGGCGCTAAACAATTGCTCCATCACCGAAAACGAAGCCTTGGTGCGCGCAAGCCCATGCAGCAAAACAACGCATTTCGCGCTGGCTAAAGATGGAGCGAGGCAAAGAAGCAATACGACCAGAAATCTCATAGCCGCCAGATAAGGCTTATCGTGGATCGTGAAAACCCCTAGCCGGTCTTCCGTCGCGATACGGCCATCGCAATGCCGCCCAGAACCGCGACGGTTCCAACAGCCAGACGCAAACCTGCCGTTTCCCCCAGCAGCGCAATTCCAGCCGCGATGGCGATGATCGGAACGCTCAGTTGCACCACGGCCGCAGTCGCAGGCAAAAGCTGCGGCAGAACCCGATACCACAGCGCATAACCCAGCCCCGAAGTCACGGCGCCGGACAAAATCGCCAGCGCATACCCAGCGGGTGCCATCTGCCACGCTCCGCCCAACAAAAACAACGCAACGGACGTGACCGGCAGGGCAACCACGAAATTGGCAGCTGTTCCCTGCAATGCGTCGGGCTCGGACCGGCCTGCCAGCGAATAAGCGGCCCAGCCCACACCCGCCGCTGTCATCAGCGCGGCGCCGGACAAGTCGGCCTGAACAGCACCAGATGGCCACAACACATACCCAAGTCCGAAAAGCGCAATCCCCGCTCCGGCCAACTGGCGCGCGGTGGGGCCTGAACCTGTCACGGCGCCAAAGGCAAACATGGAAATCTGTACAACTCCGAACAGGATCAACGCCCCCAATCCCGCATCAAGCGTCAGGTACGCCATCGAAAACCCGATCATATAAATGGACAGTGACCCGGCCCCGATAACCCTGCGCTTGTGAAATACCGGCAGATACTCGCCTTGTTGCCGGACCAACACGCCCAGCATCAAGGCCCCAGACAGAACCCGCACCACGGCAAATCCCGCCGGATCGGCGGCCCCGCTGTCGATTGCCAGCCGGTTCAGGATTGAGTTCGCCGCGAAGGCGCACATGGTCAGGGTGGTCAGCAGGAACAGTCTCATATCAACCGCATAGCCGGTTCGCCGCGAACTGGACAGTCCTTTCCGCAAACACCCGGCGCTTCATCTTTTCCCAAATACTCCCACCGGAGGCATGGCCGCATCGCGGCCATCGAAACCGAAACGGGGCCGCCCGAAGACGACCCCGTTCCTTTGTACTGTACGTCCCCGTGAAGCAGCCTGGCCATGTGGCCTGGCGCCTGTCGGGCCGTCAGAATTCGCCGGAGCGAATTCGACGTCTTACATCATGCCGCCCATGCCGCCCATGTCGGGCATGCCGCCTGCGGCAGGTGCGTCTTTCTGCGGCTTGTCAGCAACCATCGCTTCGGTGGTGACCAGCAGACCGGCAACCGATGCCGCGTCTTCCAGAGCGGTACGGACAACCTTGGCCGGGTCGATCACGCCGAACGAGAACATGTCGCCATATTCTTCGGTCTGCGCGTTGAAGCCGAAGGCAGCGTCCGAGGATTCGCGAACTTTGCCTGCAACAACCGCACCGTCGACACCTGCGTTCTCGGCGATCTGGCGCAGCGGCGCTTCGATAGCTTTGCGAACGATGTTGATGCCTGCATCCTGATCAGCGTTTGCACCCTTCAGAGCTTCCAGTGCCTTACCGGCCTGAACCAGCGCAACACCACCGCCCACAACGACGCCTTCCTGAACGGCAGCGCGTGTTGCGTTCAGAGCATCGTCCACACGGTCCTTACGCTCTTTCACTTCAACTTCGGTCATGCCGCCGACGCGGATAACAGCAACACCGCCGGCCAGTTTGGCAACGCGCTCTTGCAGCTTCTCACGGTCGTAATCCGACGAGGTTTCTTCGATCTGAGTGCGGATCTGAGCAACACGTGCTTCGATCTCGGCTTTCTCGCCAGCACCGTCGACGATGGTGGTTTCGTCTTTGGTGATTTCGATTTTCTTGGCGGTGCCCAGCATGTCCATGGTGACGGACTCGAGCTTCATGCCCAGATCTTCGCTGATGACCTGACCGCCGGTCAGGATTGCGATGTCCTGCAGCATGGCTTTGCGGCGGTCGCCGAAGCCCGGTGCTTTGACAGCAGCAATTTTCAGGCCGCCGCGCAGTTTGTTGACAACCAGAGTTGCCAGCGCTTCGCCTTCAACGTCCTCGGCAATGATCAGCAGCGGCTTTTGCGACTGGATCACCTGCTCGAGCAGCGGAACCATCGGCTGCAGCGAAGACAGTTTCTTTTCGTGCAGCAGGATCATGCAGTCGTCGAGTTCTGCGATCATCTTGTCTGCGTTGGTGACGAAGTAGGGCGACAGGTAGCCACGGTCGAACTGCATACCTTCGACAACGTCGGTCTCGGTTTCCAGACCTTTGTTTTCTTCGACGGTGATAACGCCTTCGTTGCCAACCTTCTGCATCGCGTCTGCGATCTGCTGACCGATTTCGGCTTCGCCGTTGGCCGAGATGGTGCCAACCTGAGCAACTTCTGCCGAGTCCTTGACTTCGCGCGAAGCGGCCTTGATGCCTTCAACAACCTTGGCGGTTGCCAGGTCGATGCCGCGCTTCAGGTCCATCGGGTTCAGGCCCGCTGCAACCTGCTTCAGACCTTCTTTAACGATGGCCTGTGCCAGAACGGTTGCAGTGGTGGTGCCGTCGCCAGCTTCATCATTGGTGCGGCTGGCGACTTCTTTCACCATCTGCGCGCCCATGTTTTCGAACTTGTCTTCCAGTTCGATTTCCTTGGCAACCGAAACACCGTCTTTGGTGATGCGCGGCGCGCCGAAGGATTTGTCCAGAACCACGTTGCGGCCTTTGGGGCCCAGGGTCACTTTAACCGCGTCAGCCAGGATGTTCACACCCTTCAGCATACGGTTGCGGGCATCGGTGTCGAACTTGACGTCCTTTGCAGCCATGTCGTTTCTCCTTGAGAAATATGTTGGAAATGAAGATCAGAGAAAGCGCGTGGGCTTACTCGATGATCCCCATGATGTCGCTTTCTTTCATCATCAGCAGCTCTTCGCCGCCGACGTTGACCTCGGTGCCCGACCATTTGCCGAACAGGATCTTGTCGCCGGCTTTTACGGCCATTGCGATCAGTTCGCCGCTGTCCTTGCGTGCGCCTTCGCCGGTTGCAACGACTTCGCCTTCGCTGGGCTTTTCTTTTGCGCTGTCAGGAATGATCAGGCCGCCTGCTGTTTTCTCTTCGCTTTCAACGCGACGGACCAGCACACGGTCATGAAGCGGTTTCAATGCCATCTTTGCAGCTCCTTGGGCTCAAAGTTTGTTTATCCTCCCCTCACCTAATGGCGAGGCGTTAGCACTCGGGTCATCCGAGTGATAACGACGCATAGCTAGGGAGTTGGAAAGGCCGAGTCAACAAGATGTGAGAAACTTTTTGCGTCAGGGATTCCAGCGGGGCGGTTTCGGACTTCAGCCCTGTTGCTCCCAGCTATAGGCCCAATGCTTCAGCCCCTCGGATCCGCAGGCCGACAATTGGTAGACCCCCTTTTCGACTTTTTCGAACCAGCCATAGTGATTGTCGCGCATGATGCGCGTCGCCCCGGTAACTCCGGTTGCGCTGGCCACGTCAGATCCCTTGGTCGCGCCGCATTCCGCCAGATGGGCCGCACATTTCAGGGCGTCTTGGCGGTACCCGGTCACGATTCCGTGCCGCGTGGCCCCGCCCACATTCGGGTCGCCCTGCAGCCGGTCGAATTCCCGCAACAACCGCGCGGCCCTTACCTTGTTCTTGCGAGGCGCGTACGGCCCCGGGTCGCAATGCACCTCGGCCCGGCCATCTTCCCGGACGGTAATCAGGCCCAAACCCAGCCTGCGGCATAAGGACAGATTATCCCTCAGCGCCCGCCTTGCGGTCCGGCCCTTCGGTTTGCGCACACCGACATAGACCTGATCGGTTACTTTCAGGCGCGCGATCGCCTGATGAAACAGGGCCAGCGAAAACCCCAGCTTCAGCTCGACAATGACCGGATCATCGCCGTCGCGCGCGGCAACGATATCGGCTGCGCCGACCTCGCCCTTGACGGTGTATCCCTGACGCTCAAGCAACGCCTTGATCGGCGGGTATAGGTCCTGTTCGCGCTTCATCTCACCATGCTAGGCTATTCGGCCGGGATTGCCAGACGTTGCCACCCCCTTCAGCTTGCGCATCGCCGAAAGGAAAGGCAATGTCGCGCCCGATAGGATAGCCGTCAAAGCGGGGAAAACGATGCGCCTTCTGATTATTCTGTTGTGCCTGATCTTGCCTGCGAGCCTTCACGCCGCTTGCGAAGGCCGCGACCTGAGGGCGGATATGACACCCGAGATGGCGACCCGCCTTGAACACGCCTTGGACGGCATCCCCTTTCCCGAAGGCAACCACTGGGTTGCTGTCAGGGGCGACACGGTACTGCATCTGATCGGAACCCTGCACGTCAATGACCGGCGCATGTCCGCCGTGGTCGAGCGGCTGGAACCGCTCCTGAAAGACGCCGACGCCTTTTTCTTTGAAACCTCGCAGGCCGAGATGAAAGCGTTCGAGCAGGCTCTGGCCAAGGACCCCAGCCCTTTGCTGATCACATCGGGGCCGACTCTGATTGATCTGATGCCGGCCGAGGATTGGGCCGCCCTGTCAGCCACCTTGGCCAAACGCGGCATTCCCGCCTGGACCGCCGCCAAGTTGCGCCCCTGGTTTTTGAGCCTGACATTGGGCGTGCCATCCTGCGTCGCCCAGACCCCGGACGGAGACCGCGGCATGGATGCACGCCTGTCCGAACTCGCCGATACTCACGGTATCCCGCAGCATTCGCTGGAACAGGTCGAGAATGTCATTGCGATGTTCGAAAGCCATCCGATCGAAGAACAGGCCCAGTCACTGGCCCGGCTTGCCGGCGCGCTGGAGGCCAGCGAAGACCAGCTAGCCACGATGACCAACGCCTATCTGGAAGAAAAACATGCCGAAATCATCCAGCTTTCCTTGCTGCAGGGGTTCGACGCATCAGATCTGACGCAGGAAGAATTTGATGCCGAATGGAAGGCGTTCGAGCAGCAATTGCTAATCCAGCGCAACGACAACTGGCTGAAGCACATTCTGGAACTGAAGAACCAAACGGCAGTCATCGCCGTGGGTGCGGGGCATCTGGCCGGTCAGCAGGGGTTGTTGCATCAATTACAGCTTGCGGGCTTCACGCTGACACGCGCACCCTTCTGATCTGACAGTCAGGTTTGACGAACAGTCGCATCTGGCGCACTGCCGGGTGACAAGCCTGTCTGTCCACCCTATAAGGCCCGCAAAATCCCATTTCTGCAGGACACTGACATGACAATTCAGGTTTTCGGCCACAAGTCCCCCGACACTGACTCGACCGGCTCGCCCATTCTGTGGGCCTGGTATCTGAACGAAATCAAGGGCGAAAAAGCCGAGCCCGTGCTGCTGGGCGAACCCAATACCGAAGCTGCCTTCATGCTGCGCCACTGGGATCTGCCGAAACCGCGGATCATCGATGACGTGAGTGAGGGCGCTCCGGTCGTCATCGTCGACACCAACAACCCCGCCGAGCTGCCTGCCGGTATCAACGGCGCCGATATCCGCGCCATCATCGATCACCACAAGCTGGTCGGCGGCCTGGAAACCAAGGGCCCTATCGACATAACCGTTCGCCCGCTGGCCTGCACCGCAACCATCATGATCGACCTGATCGGGGATGACGCGGCCAAGATGCCTGACGCCATCAAAGGCGCGGCGCTGACTTGCATCCTGTCCGATACGCTGGAGTTCCGCTCGCCGACCACAACACCGCGCGATCGTGCGGTCGCGGAAAAGCTCGCCGCCGAGCTTGAGCTGGATATTACGGAATACGCTGCCGACATGTTCGCCGCGAAGTCGGACGTTTCATCCTTTTCCGACGCGGAACTGATCCGCATGGACAGCAAGGAATACGAGGTCGACGGCACCAAATTCCGCGTCTCAGTTCTTGAAACCACCGCGCCCGGTGTGGTTCTGGACCGCAAGGACAGCCTGGCAGGCTCGATGGCGGATGTCGCCAGGGAAGATGGTGTGGATCAGGTTCTGCTGTTCGTTGTGGACATCCTGAACGAAGAAGCCACCTTGTTGGTTCCGAACGATCTGGTCAAATCCGTTGCCGAAAAAAGCTTTGGTGCCTCGGTCGACGGCGATGCCGTGGTTTTGCCCGGCATCATGAGCCGCAAGAAACAGATCATCCCGAACCTCAAGGTCTGACACCGGACTCTTTACGGAAAGTCAGGCGCCCTTATCGGGCGCCTGTTTTTTTGCGAGGCTCTGCCTCGCGCTCCGGGATATTTTTGGCCAGATGAAGTTTGGATCCCCTGCTTCATCTGGCTGAAAGTATCCTGGGGGAGACGTCCGAAGGGCGGCGGGGGCAAAGCCCCTACTGGCCAAACCGGTATTCCTCTGCCATAGGCTTTGATGACTTTCCCACCGCGTCAACAGGGGCCTGACATGACACAGATAATCCAATCGCTTGCCGAGGTTTCCGACCGCTACAAAGCTCTGTTCGTCGACCTGTGGGGCTGCGTGCACAATGGCATTACGGCCTTCCCCGAAGCGGTTGCCGCGCTGCAGTCTTACCGCGCGTCGGGTGGTTTGGTGGTTCTGGTCACAAACTCACCAAAACCCCGTGCCGGTGTGGCCGTGCAACTGACGCAGTTCAACGTACCGGCCGACGCCTATGACACCATCGCCACCAGTGGCGACTCGGCCCGGTCGGCCATGTTCCGAGGCACGGTTGGTCAGAAAGTCTATTTCATGGGCGAATGGGAGCGCGACGAAGGGTTCTTTGAACCGCTCAAGCTGTTGCATCACCCGATCCAGATCGAGCGGGTGCCGTTGGATGAGGCCGAAGGGATCGTTTGCTGCGGCCCGTTCGACCCCATGGCGGACCCGGCGGTCAACCGGGCCGATTTTCTGTACGCCAAACAAAAAGGGCTGAAGCTGCTCTGCGCAAACCCCGATATTGTCGTGGATCGTGGTGAAGTGCGGGAATGGTGTGCAGGGGCTCTGGCCCGCCTTTACACCGAAATGGGCGGTGAGAGCCTGTATTTTGGCAAGCCTCATCCGCCGATTTACGATCTGGCCCGGCGCAGGCTGCAGGAACTGGGCGCAGACATTGCCGATGCCGATATTCTGGCAATCGGTGACGGTCCACATACGGACATCGCCGGCGGCATGGGGGAAGGGATTGATTCCCTGTTCATATCCGGCGGTCTGGCTGCATCCGAGACAAAAACGTCATACCAGCCTAACCCGGATGCGCTAAACAGCTATATTGAAAAAGAAAAAATAAACCCAACCTATTCGATCGGCCGTCTGAGGTAATAAAATAGGGCTTGATTTTCTGCACTTGCGAAGTAATAAAGTTGCCAATCGATGGCTACGGGCGGTTTTTTATTTCTCCGCCAACTGCAAGTGAGGGCAACATGTTGGACAATCTTCCGCGCGGAACGATCTGTATCGAAGACATTGAAATGGGCATGAGCCGCCACCTGCGCAAAGTGGTGACGGACGAGGACATCGAGATGTTTGCCCAGGTGTCGACCGACCGGAACCCGGTTCATCTGGACGACGATTATGCCCGCGACACGATTTTCGAAGGGCGCATCGCGCATGGGATGCTGACGGCCGGCCTGATTTCGGCGGTAATCGGTGAGCAGCTGCCCGGTCACGGTACCGTATACATGGGCCAGTCGCTGAAGTTTCTGGCTCCGGTCCGCCCCGGCGACATGGTTTATGCCGAGGTCAAGGTCATCGACATCGACTTCTCGAAGCGGCGCGTCAAGCTGGACTGCCATTGTTCTGTCGAAGGCAAAAAGGTTTTGGTTGGCGAAGCCATGGTTCTGGCCCCCTCGCGGAAATTCGACTGAGGCGAACTCTGTCTGATCTGCTATCGGCAGGTCTTGAACCCGCCTCTCAGTCCCGCTAGGCAGACGCCATGCGCATCATCCGGGATTTTCAGTTTGTCGAGCCTCAGGACCGGGGCGCCAGCGTGGCGATCGGGAATTTTGACGGCGTTCATATCGGCCATCAGTCGGTCATCGAACTGGCGCGCAAAGCCGCGCCGGATGCGCCCTTGGGTGTCATGACGTTCGAGCCGCATCCGCGCGAGTTTTTCGCGCCGGACAGCCCCCCCTTTCGGCTGATGCGCGGCAACAGCAGAGCGCATCGGCTGGAAAAGCTGGGGGTGCAGAAGTTGTATGAGCTGCCCTTCAACAGTGCGCTGGCCGGCCTGACCCCCGAGGAATTCGCGCGCGATGTCATTTGCAAAGGCCTGGGTCTGGCGCATGTGGTGGTGGGGGCCGATTTCTGTTTTGGAAAGGGACGCAGCGGCACAGCCGATGACATGGTCCGGTTTGGCCGGGACATGGGGTTTGGTGTCACCATCGCGCCGCTGATGGAACGGACCGAGCATGTGGTCTCATCCACCGCGATCCGACAGGCGCTGAGTGACGGACGCCCGCGCGACGCGGCCTCGATGCTGGGTCACTGGCACCGGATCGAAGGCGAGGTCATCGGCGGGGAACAACGCGGGCGCGAACTGGGTTTTCCGACGGCCAACATGTCCATCGAAGGGCTGCACCCACCGAAATTCGGCGTCTACGCGGTGCTGGTTGACGTTCTGGATGGACCCAATCAGGGCAGCTATCGCGGTGCCGCATCTGTTGGGACGCGCCCGATGTTCAATGGCGCAGTGCCGAATATTGAGACCTTTCTGTTCGACTTCTCGGGCGATCTTTACGGGGCCACATTGTCGGTGGGGCTGGTGGACTATCTGCGCCCGGAAATGACGTTTGAGAGGCTGGACGGGCTGGTCGCGCAGATGGATGCGGATTGTGCCCGTGCCCGCGAGATTCTGGCGGGCCAATGAAAAAAGACCCGATCGAACGCGGTGGCCTGTCGCATCGCTTTTGGGAGCGTAAGCCCCTGCGTCGCCTGAACGAGCGCGAATGGGAGGCCCTGTGTGATGGCTGCGGTAAATGCTGCCTGAACAAGCTGGAAGATGAAGACACGGGCGAGGTCGCCCTGACCTGCGTCGCCTGCCGCCTGCTGGACGACGAAAGCTGCCGCTGCACGCAATACGACATCCGCCATCAGTTCGTGCCGGAATGCATCGTGATGACCCCGGATAATATTGACGATCACGCCTATTGGCTGCCGCAGACCTGTGCCTACCGGCTGCTGTGGGAAGGCAAGCCCCTGTATGACTGGCACCCTTTGATATCGGGGACGCCGGACAGCGTTCATGCGGCCGGGGTTTCCGTTCAGGGGCGCACCGTGTCCGAATTCGAGACCCCTCTGGAAGAGTGGGAAGACCATATTATCGAGGAGCCCGTCTGATGTTTTTCGCCTCTGACAATTCCGGACCAGTCCATCCTGAAGTGCTGACCGCGCTTAGTGAAGCCAATCAGGGCTATCAGATGGCCTATGGCGCCGACACTCTGATGAACGAGGTGCGCGACCGCATCCGGGGCGTCTTCGAAGCACCGGGCGCGGCGGTATACCTGGTGGCGACAGGCACGGCTGCAAACTCGCTGGCGCTGGCGACACTGGCGAACCCTTGGGACACCGTCTTTTGCTCGCCCGTCGCCCACATTCACGAGGATGAGTGCAACGCGCCCGAGTTCTACAGCGGCGCCAAGCTGACGCTGGTGCCCGGCGGCGACAAGATGCAGCCAGAGGCATTGCGCAGCAGCATTCTGGGCGAGGAGACCCGCGGCGTACATGGTCCGCAGCGCGGCCCAGTATCGATCACTCAGGTGACCGAGCGCGGGTCCGTCTATTCGCTCGCCGAATTGCAGGGGTTGTGCGGTGTTGCACGGGAATACGGCCTGCCGGTGCACCTGGACGGGGCACGGTTCGCCAATGCTCTGGTCGCGCTGAACTGTTCCCCTGCCGAAATGACGTGGAAAGCCGGGGTGGACGCCGTAAGCTTTGGCGGCACCAAGAACGGGCTGATGGGTGTCGAGGCCGTCGTTTTCTTTGACGAATCCAAAGCCTGGGAATTTGAGTTGCGCCGCAAGCGGGGCGCGCATCTGTTTTCCAAACACCGCTATCTGTCCGCGCAGATGGCGGCCTATCTGCGGGATGATCTGTGGCTGCGCGCAGCCCGGCAGGCGAACGCGAATTGCGCAAGGCTGGCGGCAGGATTGCAGGCGGCCGGTGCGGATTTCCTGCACGAGCCGCAAGCCAATATCGTTTTCGCCCGTTTCCCGAGGCACCTGCATCGTCGATTGCACGAAAAGGGCGCGGTCTATCACATGTGGGGTGATGAACTGGACGGGGCGGACGAAGACGAAATGCTGGCCTGCCGCCTTGTCTGCGACTGGTCCATCAGTGCGGAACAGATCGACCGGTTTCTGGCCCTTTTCTGACGGTTGTCGGGGGCGTCGCCCCCGCCGCAGCAAATTCAGACAGAAGAGGCTAGCGGAATGCGGAAGAACTCCGACAGGCTGCGCGCCGTCTCTTTTGGATGGGAAATCGGCAGCATGTGCCCTGCCCCCGGGATGAGTTCGGTGGTTGCCGCAGGCAGACGGCGTTGCAGGCTGTTGCATATTGCGGGGATGACTGGGTGCGTCAGCGATCCGCTGAGGATCCGGACCGGCATTTGGGCGCGTTCCAGTTTTCCCGGTTGCAACAGGCCCGCACCGTCCTCGTATAGGGCATTGTTGGAGGCCGGGACTACATGCACCCCGCGGATCATTGCGGCGCGGGTACGGTCCGGCAGATCCGCCCAGCGGGGGCTGTCCTGTGTGCTCCACATGCGGTTGAACAGGCGGGCTGCCTGCGATGCGTTGCCTGCGGCGAGCGCGGACACAAACGGTTCTGCATCTCGCTCATGCTGATCGTAGAGGTCTGGGGCGTCCAGCTTTGCCAGGGCAAAAAAGACCGGCTCGATCAGAATAGCGCGGCGCACGAGGTCGGGGTGTTCGACCGCCAGGCGCAACGCGATCATCGCACCGAAGGAGTGGCCGATCACATCCATCGGTTTTTGCAGCTGGCTGGCCGCCAGTTCGGTCATCCGGTCAAAAAAGTCGCCGCGCCCGTCCCAATCCGGGCTGCGGCCGTGTGACAGCATGTCCGGCGCAATCAGGCTTGCCTTCCCGCTCAGCGCAGCTGCAAGGCCCGACCAGGCGCCGGAATGGGCAATGGTGCAATGCAGGGCGAGCATCTGATGCGCGCCCTTGCCCAGTGTTCGCACAAAGACATCTTGCGGCAGGGTACGGCCTGTCATGCCTTCAGCGTCGACAGGTGCCGGTCCAGATCGTCCAGCCTGTCCTGCCCCCAGAACCGCTGGTCATCCGGGGTGATATAAAACGGCGCGCCGAACACGCCGCGATCGACGGCCTCTTCAAGATTGGCGGCGTAGGTTTCCGCACCCACAAGCAGGCCGCTGTCGGCAAGTCCGGGATCGAACCCGGCCTTTGACAGGCAATCGCGGATCACATCATCCTGAGCGATGTCCTTTTCCTCGGCCCAGCAGGCACGCAGGATCGAATGGCAAAGCTGCCCGACATCGCCGGACCCGTCCTGAACGGCGGCGATCACGGCGTAGGATGAGGGGGCCATATTCGTTGGCCAGTGCGCGGGTTGCAGGTTGAATTCCATTCCCAGATTTCTGGACTGGCGCAGCAATTCCTGAGCCCGGTATTCGATGCGAGAGATGTGCCGATCCTTCGGCGGAACCCCACCAGTGCGCGAGAACAGAGCGATAATGTCCAACGGCTTGTAGTTGATCGTCGCACCGTGCTTTGCCGCGATCTCTTCCAGCCGGGTTCCGGCCAGATAGGAATAGGGCGAGAGTGTCGCAAAATAGTAGTCAATCTGGGTCATGTGCACTTTCTCCGCTGCGTTACCTTTGCGGGACGGTAAGGCCATGCTAAGCGGTGTCAACATCACGAATCTGTCACATTGCCATTGCTGCCCGGGGACCTCAGCCGATGCCGACACTTCACGAACCCAAGCTAATCGCTGGGAACGCCAACCTTCCGCTTGCCAAAACCATAGCCCGCCGCATGAGCCTTTACCGCGGCGTCGATCAGGGGCTGGTCGATGCGCGGGTCGAACGGTTCAATGATGGCGAGATCTTCGTCGAGGTGTTCGAGAATGTGCGCGGCGAGGACATGTTCATCATCCAGCCGACCTCGAACCCGGCCAATGACAACCTGATGGAACTTCTGATCATCGCCGACGCGCTGCGTCGGTCGTCGGCCCAGCGGATCACTGCCGTGATCCCCTATTTCGGGTATGCCCGTCAGGACCGCCGCACAAAGGCGCGTACGCCGATCTCTGCCAAGCTGGTCGCCAACATGCTGACCGGTGCCGGAATCGAGCGGGTCCTGACCATGGACCTGCACGCGGCCCAGATTCAGGGTTTCTTCGATATTCCGGTGGACAACCTCTATGCCTCGCCGATCTTTGCCCTGGATGTGAAACACCAGTTCAAGGACAGCCTGGATGAAATCATGGTGGTGTCGCCCGACGTCGGCGGCGTGGCCCGTGCGCGCGAACTGGCCAAACGGATCAACGCCCCCCTGTCGATCGTGGACAAACGCCGCGAGAAAGCCGGTGAAGTGGCCGAGATGACCGTAATCGGCGACGTCAAGGACAAGATCTGCCTGATCGTGGACGACATGTGCGACACTGCCGGTACGCTTTGCAAAGCGGCGCAGGTGCTGCTGGATAATGGTGCGAAAGAGGTGCACTCTTACATCACCCACGGCGTCATGAGCGGCCCGGCGGTCGAACGTGTGACCAACTCGGTCATGAAGTCGCTGGTTCTGACCGACACGATCCAGCCCACCGACGCAATCGCCAAGGCCAAGAACATCCGGATCGTACCGACGGCACCGATCTTTACCCAGGCGATCCTGAACATCTGGAACGGCACAAGTGTTTCTTCGCTGTTCGAAGACAAGACACTGACACCAATCTACGAATCCCTGTATCAGATGAACTGACCGGAAAAGGGACGCCTGGACAGGGCCCACCTTTCTTACACGCATATCTTAGAACGGACAGCCTTTTCATGACTGACAACAAACGCGTCGTCCTTTCCAGTGACCATGCCGCCATCGGACTGCGCCAGGCAATCGCCGCACATATCGCGGACGCCGGATGGGAGGTCGTGGATATCGGCCCGACCACTCCGGAAAGCACACACTATCCCCTGCATGGCAAGGCCGCTGCCGAGCGCGTCGCCTCGGGCGATTGTGCGCTTGGCATCCTGTTGTGTGGCACCGGTCAGGGCATCATGATGGCAGCCAACAAGGTGCCGGGCATCCGTTGCGGTGTGTGTTCCGACACATTCTCAGCCCGGATGATCCGGCAGCACAATGATGCCAACATGCTGTCCATGGGCGCGCGCGTCATTGGCGAAGGTCAGGCGCTGGATATCGTGGACGCGTTTTTGGGGGCCGCGTTCGAAGGTGGCCGCCACGCAACACGCGTGGACATGATCGAAGGCACCGACGCGTAAGAAACGGGCTTCAAGTGAGCAGTTGACGACAAGAGCGCGGCTTCCGTTCTGAAGGTGCGCTCAGGATATATGCCAGTCATCCTCGTGCGGCACCTCGCCAATCGCGGTCCACGAGGCGCGGATGCGGGCAACGCGCGTATCCGACCAGGTGCGGAAGACGGCGCAGAACCCTTCGGGCGTAATGTTCTCGGCCTTGATTTCGGCGCGCAGCGCCGAGGACGTGTCCACATCCCAAAGCGAAATGCCGATCTGCACCATCGGTGCCGAGCGAAACGGTTGGCTGAATGCGACGGTCGTCCGGCGTTCCCGCGCCCCTTCACCTGTCCACATTTCACCGCCATTGGCAAAATCGGAAAACAACAGGGCCTCGCCTTGATCAATGCCAATCGGATGGGTTTGAAAAGTTTTCATTCTGTCGTCGTTGTTCTTGAATTCCCGCAACTTATTCCGGCAATCGGGCAAAAGCACGACAAAAAAACGGCCCCGCAAACGCGAGGCCGTTCTAATTCATAAGCGATCAAGCCCGCGCTACAGGCTCATATGCGTTCCAAGCGCTTCCATGTCGGCCAGCAGTTTGGCTGCGTCGTCGACGATGGTCTGATCGTCGCCACCTTTTGCCGCTTCGTGCGACTCGCGGGCCTCGGCGATCAGATCGTCGATATGCGCACGGGTCACTTCTGAAACCGGAATGGCCTTTTCGGCCAGAACCGACAAGCTGTCGCCGTTGATCTGGGCAAACCCGCCGGTGACCAGATAGTCACTGGACCCTTCGGGCGCCTCAACCTTCAGCAGACCGGGGCGCAGTGTGGTGATGGTGGGGGCATGATCGGGCATTGCCGTCATGTCCCCGTCCGCGCCGGGAATCTGGACCGCCGTCACCGCGAGCGAAGCAAGGCTCCGCTCGGGGCTGACGAGGTCGAATTGCATCGTGTTTGCCATCAGGGTTTCTCCTTAGGCAGCCGCTGCAGCCATCTTCTCGGCCTTGGCGATCACGTCTTCGATGCCGCCGACCATCAGGAAGGCCGCTTCGGGCAAGTGATCGTATTCGCCGGCTACAACGGCCTTGAACGACGAGATGGTGACATCCAGAGGAACCTGAACACCAGGCGAACCGGTGAAGACTTCGGCCACGTCGAACGGCTGCGACAGGAAGCGTTCGATCTTACGGGCGCGGGCCACGGTCAGTTTGTCTTCTTCCGACAGTTCGTCCATGCCGAGGATGGCGATGATGTCCTGCAGCGACTTGTAGCGCTGGAGAATCTGCTGAACGTCGGTCGCAACCTTGTAGTGCTCTTCGCCAACGATGGCCGGGTCGAGCAGACGCGAGGTCGAGTCGAGCGGGTCAACCGCCGGGTAGATACCCTTTTCCGAGATCGCACGGTTAAGAACGGTAGTCGCGTCCAGGTGCGCAAACGAAGTTGCCGGCGCGGGGTCGGTAAGGTCGTCCGCAGGCACGTAGATCGCCTGAACCGAGGTGATCGAACCAGCTTTGGTCGAGGTGATGCGTTCCTGCAGGGCACCCATGTCGGTCGCAAGTGTCGGCTGATAGCCCACCGCCGAAGGAATACGACCCAGCAGAGCCGAAACCTCGGAGCCCGCCTGCGTGAAGCGGAAGATGTTGTCGACGAAGAACAGAACGTCGGTACCGGACTGGTCGCGGAACTGCTCGGCCAGGGTCAGACCGGTCAGAGCAACACGCGCACGCGCTCCCGGAGGTTCGTTCATCTGACCGTAAACCAGGGCCACCTGCGATTCCGACAGGTTGTCCGGCTTGATAACGTTCGATTCGATCATCTCGTGGTACAGGTCGTTCCCTTCACGGGTCCGTTCACCAACACCCGCGAACACCGAGAAGCCCGAGTGCACTTTTGCGATGTTGTTGATCAGTTCCATGATCAAAACGGTTTTACCAACGCCGGCGCCGCCGAACAGGCCGATCTTACCGCCCTTTGCGTAGGGGGCCAGCAGGTCAACAACCTTGATGCCCGTGACCAGAACTTCGGATTCGGTCGACTGTTCCGCAAAGGTCGGTGCGGGCTGGTGGATCGCGCGGGCTTCTGTCGCCTCAACCGGGCCTTTCTCGTCGATCGGCTCGCCGACAACGTTCAGGATGCGGCCCAGAGTGGCGTTGCCGACGGGAACCGAGATCGGTGCGCCGGTGTCGGTCACTTCTTCACCACGGACCAGACCTTCGGTCGCGTCCATCGCGATGGTGCGGACAGTGTTTTCACCCAGGTGCTGAGCAACTTCCAACACCAGGCGCTTGCCGTTGTTGGTGGTTTCCAGCGCGTTCAGAATTTCAGGCAGCTGATCGTCGAAGTGCACGTCGACGACGGCCCCGATGATCTGTGTGACTTTGCCTTTTGCATTCGCCATGTTTCGTCTCCGGTTTTCTTACAGCGCTTCGGCGCCGGAAATAATTTCAATCAGCTCGTTGGTGATCACGGCCTGACGCGAGCGGTTGAACTGGATCGTCAGCTTGTCGATCATTTCACCCGCGTTACGTGTCGCGTTGTCCATCGCGGACATCCGTGCCCCCTGTTCGGACGCTCCGTTTTCGAGCAGAGCCGAGAAGATCGCGGTCGCAACCCCCTTGGGCAGCAAGTCGGCCAGAATGGCCTCTTCGCTGGGCTCGTAGTCGAAAATGGCACCGCTGTCGTCACCTGCCGCTTCGTCCTCGAACGAGGCGGGAATGACCTGCTGTGCCGTCGGGATCTGGGTCACAACGTTGACGAACTTCGAGTAGAAGATCGTGGCAACGTCGAACTCTCCCCCGTCGAAACGAGACAGGACGTCCTTGGCGATGTCTTGCGCGTTGGAATACCCCAGACGCTTGACCTCGCTCAGGTCGATATGTCCAACGAACAGATCGCCAAAATCACGCTTGAGCGCGTCGCGGCCTTTCTTGCCGACGGTCAGAACTCTGACCGTCTTGCCATTCAGGCGCAGCTCTTCCGCCTTTTGGCGGGCCAGCTTGGCGATGTTCGAGTTGAAGCCGCCACACAGGCCGCGTTCAGCTGTCATGACAACCAGCAGATGGACATCATCACTGCCCGTACCCCGGAGCAGCTTGGGGGCGCTGTCGCTGCCCCCGACCGAAGCCGCCAGCCCCGCCATCACGGCATTGAACCGCTCGGCATAGGGGCGCGAGGCTTCGGCAGATTCCTGGGCGCGGCGCAGTTTTGCTGCCGCGACCATCTGCATGGCCTTGGTGATCTTGCGGGTCGATTTGACCGACTCGATCCTGTTTTTAAGGTCCTTCAGACTAGGCATCGGAACCCCCTATCAAGCGAAGGTTGCGGCGTATTCGTCGATCGCTGCCTTGATCTTGTCGGACGCGTCGCCTTTGACCTTCGGATCTTCGTCGGTGATCCACTTCAGCAGGTCGGCGTGCTTGCCGCGCAGGTGCGCCAGAAGACCGGCCTCGTAGCGGCCAACATCCGATACGTCGATCTTGTCGAGGTAGCCGTTGGTGCCTGCGAAGATGACGCAGACGATTTCCGCGTTGGTCAGCGGCGAGTACTGCGGCTGCTTCATCAGTTCGGTCAGACGCGCACCACGGTTCAGCAGCTGTTGGGTCGCGGCGTCAAGGTCGGAACCGAACTGCGCGAACGCAGCCATTTCGCGGTACTGGGCCAGTTCCAGTTTAACCGGACCGGCGACCGACTTCATCGCGTTGGTCTGGGCCGACGAGCCCACACGCGAAACCGACAGACCGGTGTTCACGGCAGGACGGATGCCCTGGTAGAACAATTCGGTTTCCAGGAAGATCTGGCCGTCGGTGATCGAGATTACGTTGGTCGGAATAAACGCCGAAACGTCACCACCCTGAGTTTCGATAACCGGCAGAGCGGTCAGCGAGCCCGCACCGAAATCTTCGTTCAACTTCGCCGAACGCTCCAGCAGGCGGGAGTGGAGGTAGAAAACGTCACCAGGATAGGCTTCACGTCCGGGCGGACGGCGCAGCAGCAGCGACATCTGACGATAGGACACGGCCTGTTTCGACAGGTCATCATAGATGATCAGAGCGTGACGGCCGTTGTCACGGAAGTACTCGGCCATCGCGGTCGCGGCGTAAGGTGCCAGGAACTGCATCGGCGCCGGGTCGGACGCGGTTGCGGCCACAACGATCGAGTATTCGATGGCGCCGGACTCTTCCAGTTTCTTCACCAGCTGCGCAACGGTCGAACGCTTTTGGCCGATCGCAACGTATACGCAGTACAGTTTCTTCGACTCGTCGTCGCCTGCTGCGTCGTTGTAGACTTTCTGGTTCAGGATGGTGTCCAGAGCAACGGCGGTTTTGCCGGTCTGACGGTCACCAATGATCAGCTCACGCTGGCCGCGGCCGATCGGGATCATCGCGTCAACCGATTTCAGACCGGTTGCCATCGGCTCGTGCACCGATTTACGCGGGATGATGCCCGGGGCTTTCACGTCTGCAACGCCGCGCTTGGAAGCGTTGATCGGGCCCTTGCCGTCCAGCGGGTTGCCCAGACCGTCAACAACGCGACCCAGAAGTTCGTCACCGATCGGAACGTCCACGATCGAGTTGGTGCGCTTGACGGTGTCACCTTCTTTGATGTCACGGTCGGAACCGAAGATAACGACACCGACGTTGTCGCTTTCCAGGTTCAGCGCCATGCCCATGATGCCACCGGGGAATTCGACCATCTCACCGGCTTGCACATTGTCCAGGCCGTATACACGGGCAATCCCGTCACCGACGCTCAGCACGCGGCCGATCTCGGCCACTTCGGCTTCCTGACCAAAATTCTTGATCTGGTCCTTCAGGATTGCAGAAATCTCTGCAGCTTGGATTCCCATTTATCCGACCTCTTTCATTGCATTCTGTAGGGAGTTGAGCTTCGAACGGATCGAACTGTCGATCATCTTCGAGCCCACTTTAACGACAAGACCGCCGATGAGGCTTTCATCAACGGTCGCATTGATTGTCACGGTCTTGCCCACACGCTCGGACAGCGTTTTGGACAGTTTTTCCATTTGCGTCTTGGTCAGCGCCTTGGCCGAGGCGACATCGGCGGTCACTTCGCCGCGCTCGTCCGCCAGCATGTCGCGCAGAACCTGCACCAGCTGCGGCACAACGAACAGGCGACGCTTTTGGGCCATCAGGCCCAGCGTGTTCTGCAGGATGGAGTTCAGCCCCATCTTGGCGGCAATTGCGGTGATTGCGCCTTCCTGTTCGGCGCGGGAAACCAGAGGCGAGGCGATCAGGTCGCGCAAATCTGCGCTTTCGCCCAAAGCTGCTGCCAGATCATTGATGCCGGTTTCCAGACCTGCGAGGTCATTATTCTCTTTGGCAATCTCGAAGATTGCGGTGGCATAGCGCTCGGCGATGCCTGTGGAAATCGAAGCTGGTTCGGACACGTCCACCCTTCCGATATTTTGGGCCCCGAATTCGCGTGCGGCAGCTACCCCGGGGGCGTGAAGAAACCCCGTCCTTGTAGGGCGGGGATCAAAATCACCGGGGATGTAGCAGAGGTGTTCCAACCTCGCAATATAGTATAGTGATTACGATGTTATCCACAAATTGTTTTATTTCATGCACTTACGCAAAGTGCGACCCTTTGGACACGTCTGAAGGGGTGAAAAATGTTACCAAATTGCAGCTTTTGGCGATTCCTGTGGCCTATTTCCCTCAGATTTAGGCACCAGACATGGGTGTCCATCGCCCGTTCTGTCAGGCCGGCTTGAGCAGGCCGTCCAGCGCCTTGATCGGGCGTTTGACCGCATCTTTGGTCACGGTGCCACTTGGCGGCCGGATAAGCTTGGTCGCCTCGACCATGAGAACGCCACCCGCCATAATTGTCGGCAGACGTTGCCCTGTCTTTTCGATCAGATTGCCGGATTTCAACCAGAACCGTCGATAGGATGGCGGCATGTAAAGAGCCGAGCAATGGGTTTCCGGAACGAAGTGATGGGCCTTGAGCTGGGATTCCAGCTGCGACGCGGAATACGGGCGACCAAATCCAAACGGTGTCCGGTCGGATCGCGACCACAGACCCGCCCTGTTGGGCACGACAAACAGGATACGCCCCCCCGGCCCCAACACGCGCCAGCATTCCTCCAGCAACTGGGTGGGCCGCTCAGAGGTTTCCAGACCGTGCATCACCACCAGCTTGTCCACGTGACCGGTTTCGATAGGCCAAAGCGTCTCTTCGGTCAGGACCGAGACGTTGGGCATTCCTGCAGGCCAGGGCATCACACCCTGCGGGCCGGGCATCAGTCCGATCACGCGCCGCGCATCCTTCAGATAGGGGCGCAGCAAGGGCACGGCGAATCCGAACCCGACAACAGTCTGCCCCTTGGCCTCGGGCCACAGCTCGACCATTCGACCACGGATCGCCGCCTGCGCGGCACGTCCCAAAGTGCTGCGGTAGTAGAAATTCCTCAGATCCTGCACATCAAGATGCATTGCGGACACCCGGTCAATCGGCTTAGCTGTCGGCAGTCTAGCAACGAAAGGGCAAAAGGCCATGCCTCTTGAGATCGTCACCATCCCATGCCTCAGCGACAATTACGCCTTTCTGGCGCATGATGCGGCCAGTGGCCAGACCGCATTGATCGATGCGCCTGAACCTGGACCGATCCTGGCCGCGCTTGACGCCCGCAACTGGAAACTGTCTCATGTCCTGCTGACCCATCACCACTGGGATCATGTGGATGGTCTGGCCGGAATCCTCGAACATCACTCTGCCAAAGTGATCGGAGCCGCCGCTGACGCCCACCGCCTGCCGCATCTGGATTTGCAGGTGCGCGAAGGCGATACTTTCGAAATCGGCGGCGAACCGGTTCATGTGCTGGACGTCTCGGGCCATACTGTCGGACATATCGCGTTTTATATGCCGGAAAGTGCGGCTGTGTTCACCGCAGACAGCCTGATGGCCTTGGGCTGCGGCCGTCTGTTTGAAGGCACACCTGCGCAAATGTGGGCTTCGCTTGGCAAACTGGCCGCCCTGCCCGACGAGACGATCGTCTGTTCCGGTCACGAATACACACAATCCAATGCAAAGTTCGCGATCACTGTCGATCCGGACAACGCGGCGCTGCAGCAGCGCATGCAGGATATCGACCGTGCAAGGGCTGCCGGCGAGCCAACCGTTCCGTCGACTCTGGCGCTTGAGAAGGCCACAAATCCGTTTCTGCGGGCCATGGATCCTGGGATCAAGACTCAACTGGGGATGGAAAATGCCGATCCTGTATCAGTATTTGCCGAAATTCGGGCTAGAAAAGACCGGTTTTAGGACCTATTTGCCCCACGTCACGGTCACGGTCACACGAAATGTGACTGTCAAGAGCAAGAAAACCCTTGAAGCCGCGCCACGATCAACCAAACTCTAATAGTATGAGGACATGGTTGGGATGGGGATCCGACCTTTAACGCGCCCCCTTCTGACCCAAGACAGAGGAGCACCCGCGTGCCTTCATTCTCGAGCACATTAGAACAAGCCATTCACGCGGCCCTGGCTGCGGCGAACGAACGGCGACATGAATTCGCAACGCTGGAGCATCTGCTGCTGGCGCTGCTGGAAGAACCCGATGCGGTGCGCGTGATGAAGGCGTGCAGCGTCGATCTGGATGAGTTGCGCAGTACCCTTGTCGAGTTCATCGACGAGGATCTGTCAAATCTGGTGACGGATATTGACGGATCCGAGGCGGTGCCGACCGCAGCCTTCCAGCGTGTCATCCAGCGCGCGGCGATTCACGTTCAAAGCTCTGGCCGGACCGAAGTCACCGGGGCCAACGTTCTGGTCGCCATCTTCGCCGAACGCGAAAGCAACGCGGCCTATTTCCTGCAGGAGCAGGACATGACCCGCTATGACGCGGTGAACTTCATCGCACATGGCGTGGCCAAGGATCCTGCCTATGGTGAAAACCGCCCCGTTTCCGGCGCGGATCAGGTTGAGGAAGAGGTTCAGTCTAGCGCCGGTGAAGGCGAACAAAAGGAAAGCGCGCTGGGCAAGTATTGCATCGATCTGAATGCCAAATCGCGGGCCGGAGATGTCGATCCGCTGATCGGGCGCGCAGATGAGGTCGAGCGCTGCATCCAGGTGCTGTGCCGCCGTCGCAAGAACAACCCGCTGCTGGTGGGTGATCCGGGTGTAGGCAAAACCGCCATCGCCGAGGGTTTGGCGCATAAGATCGTCGCGGGTGAAGCGCCGGATGTTCTGGCCAACACCACGATCTACTCGCTCGACATGGGTGCGTTGCTGGCCGGAACCCGATACCGCGGTGATTTCGAGGAGCGTCTCAAGGCGGTCGTGACCGAGTTGGAAGACCATCCTGACGCGGTCTTGTTCATCGACGAGATTCACACCGTGATCGGTGCCGGCGCCACTTCGGGCGGCGCGATGGACGCGTCGAACCTGCTGAAACCTGCACTGCAGGGCGGCAAGCTGCGTACCATGGGCTCGACCACGTACAAAGAGTTCCGTCAGCATTTCGAGAAGGACCGTGCGCTCAGCCGCCGGTTCCAGAAGATCGACGTGAATGAGCCTTCGGTCGAGGACAGCGTGAAAATTCTGCGTGGTCTGAAACCCTATTTCGAAAAGCATCACGAGATCAAATATACCGCTGATGCGATCAAAACCGCTGTGGAACTGTCGGCGCGCTATATCAATGACCGCAAACTGCCCGACAAGGCGATCGACGTGATCGACGAGGCCGGCGCGGCCCAGCATCTGGTCGCGGAAAGCAAACGCCGCAAGACCATCGGTGTGAAAGAGATCGAAGCGGTGGTCGCCAAGATCGCCCGCATTCCGCCCAAGAACGTCACCAAGGATGATGCCGAGGTTCTCAAAGACCTGGAGGCTTCGCTGAAACGGGTGGTGTTTGGTCAGGACGAAGCCATCGAGGCGCTGTCCAGCGCGATCAAACTGGCACGCGCGGGTTTGCGTGAGCCTGAAAAGCCAATCGGCAATTACCTGTTCGCCGGCCCGACCGGTGTGGGTAAAACCGAGGTTGCGAAACAGCTGGCCGATACGCTGGGTGTGGAACTGCTGCGGTTCGACATGTCCGAATACATGGAGAAACATGCGGTTTCCCGTCTGATCGGTGCGCCTCCGGGCTATGTCGGGTTCGACCAGGGCGGTCTGTTGACCGACGGCGTCGACCAGCATCCGCATTGCGTCCTGCTGCTGGATGAGATCGAGAAAGCGCACCCGGACGTGTTCAACATCCTGTTGCAGGTGATGGACCACGGTGAGCTGACCGATCACAACGGCCGCACAGTGAACTTTCGCAACGTGGTTCTGATCATGACCTCGAACGCGGGCGCGCAGGAACAGGCCAAGGCCGCCATCGGTTTTGCCCGTGATCGCCGCGAGGGCGAGGACACAGCCGCAATCGAGCGCATGTTCACGCCGGAGTTCCGCAACCGTCTGGATGCGGTGATCTCGTTCGCGCCGCTGCCGAAAGAGGTTATCCTGCAGGTGGTCGAGAAGTTCGTCCTGCAGCTTGAGGCGCAGCTTTTGGATCGCGGCGTCTCGATCGATCTGACCCCCAACGCAGCCGAATGGCTGGCCGACAAGGGTTATGACGACAAGATGGGGGCCCGCCCGTTGGGCCGGGTTATTCAGGAGCACATCAAGAAACCGCTGGCCGAGGAATTGCTGTTCGGAAAACTCGCCAAGGGCGGTGTGGTCCGCGTATCCGTCAAGGACGGCGAGCTGGATCTGGAAATCCTCGGCCCCGATCAGCCGCGTATTCCGGGCGACAAACCTCCGCTGCTAACGGCAGATTGACCCGAAGAATGAAACGACAGCCTTCGCCTGCCAACCCAAATTGGCAGGCGATTTTCGTTCAAAGGACAGGAGACAGGGATGCGCAAAATCGGCGCTTTGATTTTTCCCGGGTTTGAGTTGCTGGATGTGTTCGGCCCGATGGAGATGTTCGGCCTGCTCACCGATGACTTCACCCTGGAGCTTGTCGCGGAAACCAGTGGGCCGGTTGAAAGCAATCAAAAGCTGAAGGCCTTTGCCGACACGACGATCGACGCGGCGCAGGGCTATGACATTCTTTTTGTGCCGGGCGGAGCCGGCACCCGCAAGGAAGTCAACAACTCACGCTTGTTGGATTGGATTGCGGACAGTTCGGATAAGGCGGAATTCACCTTGAGCGTATGCACTGGCAGCGCCCTTCTTGCCAGGGCCGGAGTATTGGACAACCGACGCGCCACGACCAACAAGGCGGCTTTTTCGTGGGTCTGCGCCCAAGGGCCCGACGTGGAGTGGGTTCCCCGGGCCAGATGGGTTGAAGACGGGCCATTCCTGACCTCATCCGGCGTTTCCGCCGGAATGGATATGGCCCTGGGTGCCATTGCCCTGATGCACGGAACGGATGTAGCCGAAAAGGTGTCGGTGTGGTGTGAGTATACCTGGCACAAGGACAAGACCCACGATCCGTTTGCCCGCGTGCATGGGCTGACGTGATGTAAAGGGATCAGCGCTCGGTCAGTTTCAGCTCGATCCGCCGGTTCTGGGCGCGGGCTTCGGGCGTATCTGACGGATTGACGGGCTGGAATTCACCAAAGCCGTTTGCGGCAAGCCGGTCTGGCGGGATGCCCAGCGCGTCGACCATGTAGCGAACAACGGACAAGGCGCGCCCCTGGCTGAGTTCCCAGTTGTCCTGATACCGCCCTGTTCCGGCCAGCGGCACGTTGTCGGTGTGCCCGTCCACCCGGATGACCCAATTCAATCCTTCAGGGATTTCCGCCGCCACGCTGCGCAGGATATTGGCCACCTTGGCGACCTCCAATTGCCCTTCCGGGGAAAGGACGGCCGAGCCGGTGTCGAACAGAACCTCGGACGAGAACACGAACCGGTCGCCTTCGATCCGTACGCCTTCCTGATCCCCAAGAACCTCGCGCAGGCGCCCGAAAAACTCGGACCGGTACCGTTGCAGATCTTCGGCCTGCGCCGCCAGTTGCTGGTTCTGACCCGACAGCGCTTCGGCTTCGGCCTCAAGCCGTATCCGCTCGGCCTCTTCCAGCAAGCGGCGACGGCGTTCTTCCGAGGCCGCCCGCGCCAGGGCGGCGTTCAGGTCCTGCCCCAGTGTCTGGATGCGGATATTGGCTGAAGCGTTACGCTCTTCGTAGTCATCCAGCAGGGCCTGCAACGATCCAAGCTGCCCGCGCAGTGCAGCCATCTGTTGATTCAAAAGCGCCGTTTGCCGCTGCGCTTCTGCAGAGATTTCTTTTTCATCCGCAATCGTGTTACGTGCCACCGCCAGCAATGTTGCCCGCTCTTCTGCCAGTGTCTTCTGCGCCTCGGCATCCGCTTGCGCCTGGGTCTGCGCGGCCAGGGCGGCCTTGAGTTGCGCCTTCAATTCTTCCGGATCCAGATCGCCAAAGCGACGCTCCAGCTCGGCCTTGGCTGCCTGCGCCGCGGCGAGCAAGGTCAGAGTATCCTCGGCGTCCTTGCGCTGCGCCTCAAGTGCCAGGGTCATCGCCGTCAGCTCCGCATCGGCGTCCTGAAGACGGTTGCGCAGGTTTTCGGCGGCGGCGGCTTCGGCCAGTTTCGCGGCCTCTTCCGCGCTCAGTGTTTCTTCAAGTTCAGCGATCCGGCTGCTTTGGGTTGCCTCGCTCGCCTCTAGGTCGGCAACGAGCGCTTCCAGCGCTTCCCGGCGGGCGGCAGCCAAACGGGCAGCTTCGGCCTGCGCGTCGATTTCTTCCCGGCGCTGGGCAAGCGCAAGGTTCAGGGCCTCCTGTTCGCTCAGCAATTCCTCGCGCTGGGATTGAAGATCGGCAATCGCCCCGCGCGCCTCTTCCTGATCAACCAGCAGAGCCGCGACCTGAGCCTCGAAATCCGTGATCCGGGTCTGTGCCTGTGACAGGTCATCTTCGGCCTGCGTCAAGGTCGCATTCAGCGCCCCCAGACGGGCCTGCAAACGGCTGTTTTCACGCTCTTCCAGCCCCAGTGCGCCTGCCAACGCGGCGACTTCGTCGGACAGGGCCGTCAGCTCATCCTCCTGCCCCGAAATAGTCTCGCGCAGGACGAATTGCACCACCATGAAGATGGTCAGAACGAAGGTCAGAACCATCAGCAGCCCGGTCATCGCATCCACAAAGCCGGGCCAGACCGAACCCTGGAAGCGTTGACCTGTGCGGCGGGACAGAGCCATGGTTTACTCGCCTTCCGGTGTGCTGCGCACGGCGCCCTTGGGCAGGGTCAGCGCCCTGACCAGCAATTCGATATCCTTGCGCATCTCGTTCATGCTTTCCTGACGGCCAGCCGAAATTTCCTCGAGGATACGCAGCAGCTGCACGTCCATCGACCGCAGGCGCATCCGGCTTTCGGCGTCGATCCCGTCGCCGGCGCCATGTTCGCGCATGTGATCCAGCAGCGCGTCCTGACCAAGGGCCACGCGTTCCAAAGCAGATGTCACACCTTCGGTTTCAGACTGCCGCTGGTTCATGTCCCCGATGGTTCGAACCAGCTGACCCATCTTGGCCGAAAGGTCGGCGCGGTCAGCTTCCTGCGCGGAAAACAGATCCTGCAGCGCATTCATCTGTTCGGACATTGCATCCAGAACCGGCGTCAGAACCGCGATTTCTGCGCCGCCTTCTTCACTTGCCGCGAACCCGACGCGGGTGATCGATGACAGCCATTCCTCAAGCTCGCGATAGAACCGGTTTTGGCCGTGCCCGGCAAAGAGTTCCAGCAGGCCAACGATCAAGGAGCCAGCCAACCCAAGCAGCGAGGATCCAAATGCGACGCCCATACCCTGCAACTGCGCCTCGAGCCCGGTCATCAGCCGGTTGAACACCGCCAACCCTTCTTCGCCTTCCTGCGGGTTCAGGCTGCGGATGGTGTCGACTATGGCCGGAACGGTGGTGGCAAGGCCAAAGAATGTACCCAGAAGGCCAAGGTAAATTAGGACGTTGGTGATATAGCGTGTGATCTCACGCTCTTCCTCGACCCGTTCGGCGACGGAATCCAGAATTGACCGGGTTGAACTGGAACTGATCTGCGACCGCGCACCGCGTTCGCGCAGCAGCGAGGCCAGCGGTGCCAACAGCTGCGGTGTCCGGGCATCCTCGCGCACGACACCGCCGACAAATGCCTCGATCCAGCGGACGGAGCCGATCAGCTGCCCCACCTGATAGAAACAGGCCAGAACGCCGATGACGAAAACAAGCAGAATGAACCCGTTCAGATAGGGGTTCGCCTGAAACACCGGCAGCACGTATGGCAGCGCCATGAACACACCCAGCCCTGACAGGCCAATCGCGATCAACATCATCACGATCTGTCGGATGGGATGCGAGAAATGGGGTCTCGCGCCCTGATGTGCCTGCGCCATGCGCGTCATTCCCGGTTTTTGCCTGCTCTGCGCTGAATCTAGCGAACTTCCGCCGGTGACGCCAAGGGTTTATGCGGTAATGCTGCGCACCCGTTGCGACAACCACTCAAGATCGGGATCGCGCAGACCGATCTCGGCCAGATGTTCGGTCGTATTGTACAGATATTCGGTGTTCGGACCGCGCCCGCCGACGGCATGGGCGATAATCTGAGCCTGTTCTTCCAAGGGCATGCCACCGCAATACTGCACATGGGCCTCGTCGATCACATAGGTCACGGCATTCACCACTGTACCGCAGTCCAGATGCACATCCAGCATCTTCTCGACATAGGCCGAGGAAATCAGCTCGCGCTCGCGCAGTTCGTGCAGGGTGCGTTCCTCGTGCCCCGTTTCGACCGCCAGTGCCAGACCCTTGCAATGGGCGTCGGTCTGCTCGTCCAGCGCCAGCACCAGACCCGGGTTGTCCTCGGTGCCGCGGTGGTGGATGGAACTCATGCAGAAAGAGCGTGCATATCCCTGCAAGGTTGCGCGTTCGCTGCGCGCCACCGGAAACCCAGGATTCCACAGCAGCGATCCATATCCGAAAACCCACATCGTCATTACTCTGGTCCTTGCCCGTTTGCGCCTATAAACATCAAATCCGACGCAGGAAAAAGGGCCATTTGTCATGCGCCGTCTGATACGAGTACTCATATTTGTTGCCGTTGCCTGGAGTGCCTATTGGTTCATCGCCGGTTACGGGCTGCGCAGCGCGATAACCGCCTGGTTCGACAAGCAACAGGAACTGGGCTGGCAGGCCGAATTTTCCGAGGTCGCGACAGCTGGTTATCCGACGCATCACGTGACCCGGCTGAACAACCCGGGGCTGGCCGATCCGGTTAACGGCACCGCCTGGAGCGCCGACTGGATCGAGTTCGAAAGCCCTGCGATCTGGCCCGGTCGGCAGGTGCTGCGTTTTGCGGATACGCCCCAGCGGCTGTCCTATTTCGACCAGACGGCGACCGTTCAGGCAACGGATTTGCAGGCAGAGTTGCAATTGCAGCCGGGTGTCGCACTTGTTCTGGAAAAGATGGCCCTGACTGCAGACAAGTGGATTGTCGCAGGCGAAGCTGCTGCGGTGGCCGGTGGTGAAACCCTTGATCTGGTTATGGAACAGTCCGGCCAGCCCGAAGCATACAAGGTCAGCGCCCGGATCGACGGCTTTCGGCCAGGCATGGACCTGCGCGACCTCATGCGGTCGGCCACATCGCTGCCGCAGGCATTTGAAACGCTGGCGATGGACATGACCGTCACTTTTGACAAGCCCTGGGATCGTTCTGCGCTTGAGGAAAGCAGACCCCAGCCGGTAGCCATCGATCTGAGGCTCGCAGAAATCAGATGGGGTGAGTTGCGCCTGTTTGCTGCTGGCGAGCTGGATGTTGACGCGCAGGGCATTCCAACCGGCGAAATCGCCATCAAAGCGGAAAACTGGCGCGACATGATCGCCATGGCCAACGCCGCCGGTGCCTTGCCGGATCAGGCGGTTGACCCGGTCACGCGGGCGCTGAACTTTATGGCCGGTTTGGGCGGAAATCCGAATGCGCTGGACCTACAGCTCAATTTCCGCGACGGTTTCGTGGCACTGGGCCCCTTGCCCCTGGGACCTGCACCCCGGTTGATATTGCGGTGATGCCCGGCGATACCTTGGGCAGACACGAAACAGAATTCAGCGCTTAAGGGAACGGTCAATGGGACTAAGAACACTCATTTCCAATCGGATTTCGAACTGGGCGCTGGGACACAAGAAGATCAGGCGCGAACTGCTGCGGCAGTTGTGGACAGATGACGTTCTGTTCTTTCGCAATTTCGACGATCACAGCCTGGTCTATTACCCTCATGATGTCATTGGAGAACACCTGACGAAATTCGGTGAGTTCAGTCGCGAACCGGTGCGTGAACTGGCCGAATATCTGACCCGTTCGGGCCAGCCCCCGGAAGGCGGTTCCGTGCTGGAGGTCGGTGCAAATATCGGTACACACACAGTTTATTTCTTCAGGGATCTGCACTGCAACTCGGTCGTTGCAATCGAACCCGACCCCGAAAACCACGAATTGCTGTGCCGGAACGTTCAGATCAACGACCTGAACGATAAAGTGACCATTCTGCGCGTTGGCGCATCTGACAAAAGCGGGCAGTTGCCCTTCGTCACAAGTGAACTGAACCGGGGCGGTTCGAAAATCGGAGAGGCGCAGGATAATGCGATCATGGTGGATGTGACCACCGTTGATTCACTTCTCGAGACCCAAGCCCAATCGCTTCAGGATCTTCGTTTAATCTGGATCGACGTCGAAGGGCATGAATTGCAGGTCCTGCAAGGCGCACTGCGAACCCTGGGCGAAGTCAAACCCCCGGTCTATTTGGAATACACCCCCAAAAAGGATGCCTCCGAAAACGAAAAGCTGCGGGATATTCTGTTTGAGGCCTATGATCACGTCGTTGATTTTGCGAACGGTCAAAAGGTTCTGACCCGTGAGAGTTTCAATCACATCCACGCACAGACCGATCTGCTGGCAATGAACCTGAAATCGCAAGCGCGCCGGAACTAGCGGCAGAACGTACCGCTGCGGTACCGCGCCGTGTCCAGGTGGAAATGATCGCGGTGATACCTGTCCGAGTTTGGTCCCAGCACGGTTCCGAACGGGCCACAGGCACCGCGCCAAACCTTGATCAGCTGCTTTTGCGAGGGGTTTTTGCGCCAACCGTTCAAAACCGTCACAACCTCACCATCGGCCATTGTGAAACCCGAGATGTCGATGGCACGCCCCTTGCCGTGTTCCGAAATCCGGGCACCTTTTTGGCTGTTGCGCGTGCGGCAGGCGTAATGGGCCGCCACCTGCAACTCGACTACCGGACCACGTCTTTTGAAGGTGGGAATGACGGCTTTGTCGACCCATTTGTTGAGCGCGATCGCCGTGCCGCAATCCATCGTCGACGGGCGGCTGAGCGCGACACCCGAAACTGATGTGATCTGGACCGCATCCTTGATCCCGCAGGCCTTGATCTTGCCCGACACCCTGCCCACCGCTTTGCCCTGAATGGCGATGTCACCGCAAACAGACCCCTTGCGCAGTTTGCGTTTCTTCAGAAAAGCCTGTTGCTCCAACTCTTTGGGCCGCAGGTACGGCATCAGTGACGTGTCCGGTCCCAGCAGCGGCAGATCCGAAGGTCGCGCAGCAGCGGCCAAAACCTGAGGCGATTCCGGACGTGTTTGGGGCCGCATCTCTGACAGCGCCGCAACGGTTGCTGCCGCTTTGGAAATCACTGCGCCCCCTGAAAAAGCCGCCGGGCGTGTCAATGGAAACAGCGATTGTTCCGGTGGCGCAGCCGTGGTTGCGGTGGCGATCAACACCGCAGTTCCGACCAGTATGCGCCCCCAGATCTTTGTCATGAATGGGCCTTGCCACGTCCAAAGTCGGGCGCGTCCGTATCCTGACCCGCGTCGATGATGCCGCGTCGGATCGCGCGGGTGCGGGTGAAGTAATCGAACAGATGCTCGCCATCCCCGGTGCGGATCGCACGTTGCAGGGCAAAAAGTTCTTCGGTAAAGCGCCCGAGAATTTCCAGCGTCGCGTCTTTGTTGGTCAGAAACACATCGCGCCACATAGTCGGATCAGACGCTGCAATCCGGGTGAAATCCCGGAAACCGGCTGCCGAGTACTTGATCACCTCGCTATCTGTGACCCGCCGCAGATCGTCCGCGACGCCCACCATCGTATAGGCAATCAGGTGCGGCGCATGAGAGGTCACGGCCAGAACCAGATCGTGATGGTCGGCATCCATTTCATCAACGTTCGAGCCCATCCCCTCCCACAGGGCACGCAGCCGGGTAACGGCTTCAGGGTCAGCGTCTTCCACCGGCACCAATAGGCACCAGCGATTGTCGAACAGTTCCGCAAACCCGGCTTCGGGGCCGGAATGCTCGGTTCCGGCCAATGGGTGGGCGGGAATGAAATGCACGCCATCGGGAACGTGCGGTGACACGGCCTGAATAACGTGGCGCTTGACCGAACCGACATCCGTCACGGTGGCGCCGGGTTTCAGGACCGGTGCGATGTCCTGCGCAACAGCTTCCATCGCACCAACGGGAACGCACAGCACCACCAGATCGGCCCCTTCAACGGCCTCGCGCGCCGTGTCGCACACGCGGTCGCACAACCCGATGCGCCGCGCCGTATCACGGGTGGCTTCGGACCGTGCATAGCCCGTGACTTCGCCGGCCAGACCGGCGCGTTTGATGGCCCAGAACATCGAGGAAGCGATCAGACCCAGCCCGATCAGCGCCACACGGTCATATATCTGGCTCATGCTGCGCCCCCTTTGAACGCGGTGATTGCTGCCACGACACGGCGGCAGGCCTCTTCATCGCCAACGGTGATCCGCAGCGCGTTCGGCAGGTTGTAGCCTGCAACCCGCCGAACAATCAAACCCTGGGTTTTCAGGTAGTCGTCGCAGGCCTCGGCCTCGGCTTGATCAGCAAAGCGCGCCAGGATGAAATTGGTGCAAGACCGGTCTGACGGAACGCCGATCTTCGCCAGCTCATCCGACAACCAAACGCGCAGGCGGGCGTTCTCGGTCTGGCAAAACGTCATGTAATCGGTGTCCCGCACCGCCGCTTCTGCTGCGGCCAGCGCAGTCTGCGACAGGTTGAAGGGCTGGCGGACCCGGTTGAGCACATCGATGATCGGCTGCTGCGCGTACCCCCAGCCGACACGCAGCCCGCCCAGACCGTAGATCTTGGAAAAAGTCCGCGTCATGATCACATTTTCAAAACGGTCCACCAATGCCGCGCCGCCATCAAACCCATCGACAAACTCGGCGTAGGCGCCATCAACCACCATCAGGCAGCTTTCGGGCAGGTTTTCCGCCAATCTCGTCAGTTCGGCCTCGGAAATCATGGTCGAAGTCGGATTGCCGGGATTGGTGACAAAAACGATCCGTGTGCGTTCGGTGACGGCAGCCAGAATGGCATCCACATCGACCGTGCGATCTGTTTCGGCCACCATGATGGGGTCCGCGCCGACCATACGGGCGATGATCGGGTACATGGAAAATCCATGCTCGGTATGGATCACCTCATCGCCCGGTCCCGCATAGGCCTGCGCCACGAACTGAAGAACTTCGTCGCTGCCGACGCCACAGATGATCCGCGCCGCATCCAGCCCGTTCTGCTCGCCAATTGCACTGCGCAGGCTGGCATGATCCGTGCTGGGATAGCGATGCAGCATGGCAGCAGTTTCCCGAACGGCCTCAATCGCCTTTGGGCCCGGACCAAAGGGGTTTTCGTTGGAACTCAGCTTGATGACATCCGCCACGCCTTTGATATGCGACTGGCCGCCCTGATACAGCGCGATGTCCATGATGCCGGGTTGCGGGGTAATCTTGGTCATGAGGGGCTCCGTTATCCGAGCCCCTCATACCTGTCTCAACGGATTGAGAAAAGCGGCAATTCCCTTAGGCCGCCCGGAAGCGGGCCGTTGCCGGATCAGCGTCGTAGAATGGCGCGAATTCTTCGGTCCGGTGCGACAGGTCATTAACACTGTCGATGATGAACTGAACCGTCTCTTCGGTCATCAGGTACGAGAAGTTCAGCCGCACCCAGCCGGGTTTCTTCATCTCTTTCCCTGCGGACAATTCGGCATGCAACACCTCGGATGTCGCGCGGTCTATGCCCAGCAATCGGTGCGCATAAGGCCCGGCGCAGGCACATCCGCCGCGAGCCTGAATGCCATAGACATCACTCAGCATGCGAGTGAACAACTGCTGGTGCACCGGCTGGCCAGAATTGTCGCGGACGAGAAACGAAAAGATGGGCAGGCGGTGCGAGTTGTCCACGCCCAGCAATGTCAGGTTTGGATTGCCACGCCAGCCGTCCAGCGCCATTTGATTGTAAAGCGCCTCGCGCTTTGCGATCTCCTCGGCGCCAACGACATCCTTGACGATGAAGGCCAGCGCGGCGCGGATATCTCCGATGACGTTTGGCGTTCCGGCCTCTTCCCGGGTGGCAAGATCTTCGCTGTAATCATGGTGCCAGGGCGACACGAAACTGACCGTTCCGCCACCGGGCCAGCTGGGGCAGCTGCGCTGAACCGCATGACTGTTCACGATCAGAACGCCCGACCCCCCCGGCCCGCCCGGAAATTTGTGTGGTGACACGACTATCGCATCCTTGCGCGCGTCCGCCGGCCCCATATCCATCGGCAGATAAGGTCCGCCACCGGCATAGTCCCAGACCGACACAGCGCCATGCTTCTTCAGCAAACGTGTGACCGGATCGGGATTGGTGATGATGCCCGTCACGTTTGATGCCGCCGAAAACGAACCAATCAGCAGATCCGCATCCTGGTTTGCAACCAGCGCCTCTTTCAGTGCATCCAGATCAAGGCCACCCTCTGGGGCTTCGGGAATTTCGATCACACGCGCCTTGCTTTCCCGCCACGGCAGAATATTCGAATGATGTTCATACGGCCCGATCAGGACAACCGGCTGGTCAGCTTGCTCTATCCCCAGCAAACTGACCAGCCGGTTGAGACCCGCAGTGGCACCCGACCCGGTAAAAATCACCGCGTCTTCTCCCCTTGCGCCAACAATGCGGGCGATCTCTGCGCGTGCTTCGCGGCGCAAACGCGTCATATAGGATCCGCAAAAAGAGGCCTCAGTATGGCTGTTGGCATAGAACGGCAACACATGCCCGGCCACAAAGTTTTCGACCTGCCGCAACGCACGGCCGGAGGCCACGTAATCCGCATAAACAAGCGGTACGTCCCGATGCAGACCAGGGATCAGCACGTTCTCTCCGATCAGCCCTTCACGCAGCGATGAATCTTGAGCGGCGGTCTGAAGGTTTGCTCGAAATTCGGACAAGGTCATTGCATCTGCTCCATTCCTTTGGAAGCAATGTGATTGAACCTTGTTCTAAAAACTTCACCTATTTTTGCTTCATTTTCTCCTTTTTTGTGTCATATGATCAGGAATGGCCTCAAAATTAGATCAAATAGACACACGCATTCTGAAAGAGCTGCAACGGGATGCTTCGTTGTCGCAACGCGAGTTGGCCGACCGGGTCGGCCTGTCGCAGAATGCGTGCTGGCGCCGCCTCAAGGCGTTGACCGACGATGGCGTGCTGCGAGGTTCCAGTGCCCGGATCGCGCGTGAAAAGCTGGGGCTCAGCCTAGTTGTCTTTGTCATGCTGCGCACCCGGCACCATTCGACGGAATGGCTGCAGGCTTTTCGCAGCCACGTCCTGACCATCCCTGAAGTGGTGGATTTCCACCGGATCGGCGGCGACTATGACTATCAGCTCAAGGTGGTGACCCAGGACATGGCATCTTACGACAAGGTCTATCAGCGCCTGATCGAAAAGGTGGAACTGGACAGCGTGACTTCGTATTTCGCCATGGAAGCGATTGCCGAGGGGCGTCCGCTACCGCTCTGATCCGCACTTCATCTGGCCAAAAATATCCCGGGGGAAGCGCGGCCTGCCGCGATGGGGGCAGAGCCCCCAACAAAAAAAGGCCGCGCAGAACAGCGCGGCCTTTGAAACTTGGGATCGGCGAAGATCAGTTTTTCGCGTAGAATTCGACGACCAGGTTCGGCTCCATGACGACCGGGTAAGGCACATCGCTCAGGCCCGGCGCGCGCACGAAGGTCGCGGTCATTTTCGAATGGTCGGCGTCGATGTAGTCAGGCACATCACGCTCGGCCAGAGCAGCGGCTTCCAGAACAACGGCCAGTTGCTTGGACTTGTCACGCACTTCGATCACGTCGCCTTCCTTGACACGGTAGGACGGGATGTTGACGCGCTGGCCGTTCACCTTGACGTGGCCGTGGTTCACGAACTGACGTGCAGCAAACACGGTCGCCACGAACTTGGCGCGATAGACAACAGCGTCCAGGCGACGCTCCAGCAGGCCGATCAGGTTTTCACCGGTATCGCCTTTGACACGCTCGGCTTCGGCGTAGATGCGGCGGAACTGCTTCTCGGTCAGGTCGCCATAGTAGCCTTTCAGCTTCTGCTTGGCGCGCAGCTGCAGACCGAAGTCCGACAGTTTGCCCTTGCGGCGCTGGCCGTGCTGGCCGGGGCCGTATTCACGACGGTTGACCGGGGATTTCGGACGACCCCAGATGTTTTCGCCCATCCGGCGGTCGATTTTGTACTTGGCAGACGTGCGTTTGGTCACGGCTGATCTCCTTCGTTCAGGTCGAGGCCCATTCAGGCCACTATGAAGGGCGTTGTCCTCTTGAGGTTTCCCCCATGACAGGCATCCCCTTGCGGGGGCCACCAACACCAATGAAGCCGCGCTTATATCCGTGAATTTCGGAGAGTCAACAGGTCTCGGGGCTTTGATTTTTCAACCCGCAGGGAAACGGCCGGCCCGTTGCACCAATTGTGGGGAATATTACCGTATACCGTTCCGTGCCGGAAATGCGATCACTGTGCTGTTGCTGTGATCGATGGTGTCCAGTGGCAGGCCGATTTCCCGGATTTCGCTGACCCAGTAATCCTGATCCCGCTCGGGGAAATCCTGTTCAAAAACCAGCGTCGGCGCGTCTTCACCTTCGTGGACAATCAACTCCGCAAGGAATTGCCGTGCGCCGTTGGTCAGAACAACGGAGCCGAAGGCATCACCGGTTATGTCCGAAGTGGAATACACATTTTCAGCAACAACTCTGCTGCCGACGCTTTCTGCCTTGCCCAGCATCATCTCGGCAGCCACGTCCAGTCGACGTGCCACGCCGCGCCAGGACCATGCCGCACCTACCGTCAACGATTCCAGAGGCGCAGCCTCAAGCCCGTCGATTTCAGTTTGTGTCCACAAGATAGCTTTGCGACCGTTTTGTCCGGTTCTCATTTGCCCGCCCGACCTTTCAACAAACTACACGTTACCGATGCGTATTTATCTATTAAGAATTGGTCGGAAAAAAGACCGAATTGCAGCATTCACAGGAATGTTGTGCTTTTGCCATTTCAAATCGATACTCCCGGGCTTTTCACAGGGTTTCAGCACACGGTCCATTGACATCTAAGAACGCGATCACCCCCCCCCCCATTTTGGCCGTCTCATCCGGGCGATTGTGACCAGAAAGTCGCAGAAAGCAGCAATGAAGCAATTCACTTTGAGGTTGCTCGAAAATGCAGGTACTCAGCTTGGAGAATACTGGTCGGAATCGACCTCCCAAGAGTGAATAAGTTTGTAAAATGAAAAAGTTATTGTTTGGTGCATTGCTTGTTCTGAGTGCTTGTGCCGCCAATCCCGGACCGTCCATCCCCGTAAAGCCCGGCCACGATCTTGCCTTTGCCCGCAGGGCAGTTCAGAGTTGCTCGGCCAATGCCGAGGCCGGCGGCACCAGCGCCGTTGTCGGTGGCTATGCAACCGGTGTCATTCTGGTTGGCGTGGTTCTGGGCCCGGCGATTGTCGGGATGAATCAGGACACCATTTATGAAAACGGCAAGATCGACGGCGTCGACCGCTGCCTGGCCAAGCACGGCTTTGAACGCCGTGACCTGACGGATGGTGAAGTCTTCTGGCTGGGCGACAGTTACGGCACGGAACGCGAGAACCGGTTAAGCCACCTTATCGGCGGCGGCACCGTTGAAAGCTACAAACCGACTTTGAATTGATGGGTGCACTTGCCTGACGGCATCCATGGCGGGGAACGTCTCCGCCTCGGCATGCGCGTGGCAAGTCATTGCAAGTACGGATATCCTGCCCGATCGGTACACGATATCTGACCGGATTACAAAAGTTGTCATTGCGAAATCATTGCCCGCCAGACGGTTGGTCTCTTAGCGTTTGAACAGGGTCGCAGACCCAACAATTTCAAGCAGGAGATTACAATGAAAACTGGAATGATACTTGGAATTATCGGCGGTGTTATAGCCTTATTGGTCGGTGCGGTGGGCTACAGCGCCTCATCCGCCCTCGGTTCGTTGTCCAGCGGCATCGGGTATGAACAAGGCGCGTCATCCGCGCAGTTCTACAGCATCATGTCGCTGGTGTTGCCGGTCGCCGGCCTTCTGGGCGGAGGCATCGCCGGCAGGAACGCGCAGGTTGGAGCTGGCCTGATGGGCCTGTCCGCTGTCGGAATTTTATGGGCCTTCGGCCTGAGCTTTTTGTCAATTGTTCCCGCCGTCCTACTTGGGCTCGGCGCTTTTCTGGTGCTTTCAGAAGGCGAAAGCAGTTCGCCCGAAAATAGCTAAGACAGCTACCAAAACAGGCCTGCCCAAATGGGCAAGCCTGACCGGATCATCCGTGCTTTTGCTGTTACCCGGAATTCGGAAAAGCAAACGTCCGGATCTCACCCCCCAAGAAAACTCAGTTGCCTCCAGCCTTCCAGCGGGCCCAGATTTCCGGCTCTCCGTTGAATGTGTTGATATCAACCTTGCCCTGGACCCCCGGGACCAGCCCGGTGCCAGTGTATTGCCAGAAACGCCAGATCGTATTCGGATAAACGTCGCGAGGGTGCCCGGCAACCGAACGCAACCAGAACTCGGTTTTGGGCAGGCGACTGATATTGGTGTCCTGATAAAAATCCACGGTGGTGTAGACGATCGGTCTGCGCCCGTAGTGACGCTCGAGAATATTCAGGAATTTCTCGGCCTCGGCCCGCACTGTTTTGCCATCGGGCCGCAAAGTGCAGGTCTTGGAATGTGGCGTCCATTCCATGTCGAGAACATGGGGCAGATCGGCACCCTTGGGCACGTTGCGGATAAACCAGCGGGCCTGTTCGGCAGCAGGACGGCAAAAGTAATAATAGTGGTACGCGCCCCACGGCACACCCGCTGCCTGCGCGCCCTGCCTGTGTTCGTTGAAGCGCGGGTCTGCGAAATCGCCCCCTTCAGTGGCCTTGATGAACACAAAGCTGACCCCGGCAGAGCGGGCAGTGCGCCAATCGATCGAGTCCTGCCAGCGCGACACGTCCAGCCCATGGACCGGGTAGCTTCCGGGTTGCCGCCCCTCCCATTCATGAGGGTCCGCATCGCCAAAGCGAGGGTGAATAACCAATGGCGGTTTCGGGTCCGTTACCTCGAAGTGCTCGACCACCTGTGGTGGCGGAGGACGCCGCCCGCATGATACAAGTGTCAGCCCGATGAGTGCCAGTAAGACCACTAAGCGCATTATTCTAACCTGCCTGAAATATCTGCTCGTATTGTTGGGTTCAGAATGACAAATCTGCGTGATAAGACAACGCTACAATTGCGTGACGGCGGAAACTTACCGCTTGCACACCGGGCACCTTCAGAAATTGACAATTCATGCTTGATCCCGGGCACCAAAACGCCTAAAGCAGCGCAATCTGGTGCCGCGTCATGCGACTCCGGTGTTTTGGTTTGTTTCAAAGCGTGACGTCCCGCTTTCTTCGGCCCGGACGCGATGCGGCAAGCCAGACCAAAGGAACATTCGATCTGACCTCTGGCGGGCTGTGCGCAGGACCCGGTGAAGACCAAGAGCTCTCAGGCCGTGCCCAAACTTCGTGGACCAACCACGAGCAGATAGGAGTACCTGCGATGGACCTGATCGCACAGCTTGAGGCGGAACAGATTGCCGCCCTGGGGAAAGACATCCCCGATTTCAAAGCCGGAGACACCATCCGTGTCGGCTTTAAAGTGACCGAAGGGTCGCGTACCCGTGTGCAGAACTACGAAGGCGTCTGCATCGCGCGCAAAGGTGGCAGCGGCATCGCCGGTTCGTTCACCGTTCGCAAAATCTCGTTTGGCGAAGGCGTGGAGCGTGTTTTCCCGCTGCATTCGACCAACATCGACAGCATCACCGTTGTCCGCCGTGGCCGCGTCCGTCGCGCCAAACTGTACTATCTGCGCTCGCGCCGTGGTAAGTCCGCGCGTATCGCAGAAGTCACCAACTACAAGCCCAAGGCTGGCGCCGAGGCGTAAGGAGCGGAAAGATGAAAAAAGACATCCATCCCGATTATCACGTCATCAACGTCAAAATGACCGATGGCACCGTGGTTCAGATGAAATCCACCTGGGGCGCCGAAGGCGACCAGCTGGCGCTGGAAATCGACCCCTCCTCGCACCCCGCGTGGACCGGTGGCTCGTCGCGTCTGATGGACGCCGGCGGCCGCGTGTCGAAGTTCAAGAAAAAATACGAAGGTCTGGGCTTCTAAGCCTGACCGGTTCCGAATGCAGAAGGCCGCCCATTGGGCGGCCTTTTTTTGGAGCGTGTTGGGATTATCCGAACACGTAAAAGCACAGCTTGTTGCCGTCCAGGTCCCGCACATATGCGCCGTAGAAACGGTCAGGCACACGCTGGCCCGGCTCGCCCTCGTCCGTCGCGCCAAGGCTGATGGCCCTGTCATACATGGTGGTGACCGCATCTTTGGATTCGGCGACAAAGGCCAGCATGTTGCCATTTCCTGACGCGCAGGTTTCGCCGTCATAGGGTTCGCAAACCGCCAGCATGGGTGCAGTCGGATCGTTGCCGATGAACGCAATCCGACCGGCATCGATCAGAACCTGCGCGCCTTTGTCCGCGAAAAGCGCAGTATAGAACTCCTTGGCCTTGTCCATGTTGGAAACACCAATGGTAACATATCCGATCATTCAGGATGTCCTTTGCTGATTGCTTAGCTGTTTGCGACGCACTGTCCGTCAGGTGCCACAGGTATACAAGTCACGAAACCGGCATCGACTGACCTTGAAAGCCCAATGGGAAAATGCAGGTCACGGCCTTCGCAAACACGCGCTGTTTTTTGCCTGTCTGGCCCATCGTTTCTTTGGCAAACCTGAGAAACGGCGCAAGCCGCCCGTCATGTTGCACGGTGTAACCCGCCCGCTCCGCGCTGTTTTCCGGTTTCCTCGCCAATAATAGGCCAATACACCGCTTGAGGTTCTTTCCTTCCCACCAAACACAACATATAGTGGCCACAAACAACGTGTGGGCAAACACGGCGGGACTTGGGAATACAAGCATGGCACATATCATTGTGGTCGGGAACGAAAAGGGCGGCGCAGGCAAATCGACCGTTTCGATGCATGTGGCGACGGCGTTGGCGCGGCTGGGGCACAAGGTCAGCACACTGGATCTGGACCTGCGGCAGCGCAGCCTTGGGCGTTACTTCGAAAACCGCCTGAACTTTCTCAGAAGTTCGGACCTGAGCCTGCCCAGCCCGCGTCATCACGACCTGCCCGAAATCGATGCGGCCACGCTGAAGCCGGGCGAGAATATCTATGACCACCGCCTGTCCGCCGCCGTTGCTGAACTGGAAAGCGACAGCGATTTCATCCTGATCGACTGCCCCGGCTCGCACACGCGCCTCAGCCAGGTGGCGCATTCGTTGGCCGACACGTTGATCACACCGCTGAACGACAGCTTCATCGACTTCGACTTGTTGGCACGGATCGACTCGAAGGGTGAAAAGATCCTCGGGCCGTCGGTCTATTCGGAAATGGTGTGGAATGCGCGTCAGCTGCGGGCGCAGGCAGGGCTGAAACCCATCGACTGGGTTGTGGTCCGCAACCGGGTCGGCACACAGCGCATGGTAAACAAAGAAAAGATGCAGCGCGCGATCGAGATGCTTTCTCAGAGGATCGGTTTCAGGGTTGCATCCGGCTTTTCCGAACGGGTGATTTTCCGCGAGCTGTTTCCGCGCGGCCTGACCCTGCTGGACCTCAAGGATATCGGGGTCAAACAGCTGAACATCTCGAACATAGCCGCGCGACAAGAGCTGCGCGACATGATGAAAGAACTGAACCTGCCGGGGGTCGAGATCGACTTCTGACGGGGCACATCTTCACCGCTGCCTTGAACATCCTGATCATTTTGCCAGGGCGATCGCCTTGTTGACTTCGATGCCACGATTGATGGCAAGGTAGGTCGGAAAGGGCGATCGGCCTGAGACATCGATGTCGCGCCTAAGCCAGTCATGCGTTTCCAAAAGATAGAGCGACTTCGACAGCGCGCGGTCGGTGATCGTGGACAGATCTGATTTTATGACAGAAAAGCGCTGGGGTTTTTGCGTCACGGCCAGAATCGGCACGGTCCAGCTTCGCCTCAGAAGGGCAAAGTCGTCTTCGTCGGGCACGGCCTTAACAATTCTGCTTGCAACCTCGGCCATTTCTTTACCGCTCTGCGTTAGCCGGAATTCGGGGCGCAGTGGATGACCGTGGCCGGGGTTTTTCTCAAGAAGCCTTAACTCGATCAGGTGCCCAAGGCTCTGGGTAAACGAACTGCGACTTGCCCCCGTCGCCGCAATCAACGGTGCCTGCCGCCCCGGAACGCCCGCGTGCAGCTTTGCCAGAATGCTCAGCGACCATGCCCGCGACGTAAGCTTGACAAGTGACTTTGTGTCCATAAAGTATAGTTACTTTATTATTAGATAGTAGGAAAGACCGATGCTGCCAGTTTCTTTGGAAAACACGATCACGCTTGCGATCTCAGTCCGCGACCGTCACGCCAGCGCCAAATGGTACAGCGACATGCTTGGGTTTGAGCTGATCCATCACATTGACGAGGCCGGCTGGAGCGAAATGCAGACAAAGACCGACGGCGTAACCTTGGGGCTGGGCGAGCAGACCGAACCCGCGCCCGGTAACACCGTCCCTGTATTTGGAGTAAGCGACATCAAAACGGCAAGGGGCGCGCTGGAAACGGCCGGGGTCAAATTCGACGGCGACACAGAAACCATCGAGGGGATGGTCAGCACCGCCACATTCTACGACTTGGACGGCAACGCCATGATGTTGGCGCAGGACCTGACCGGACAAGGATGACATCTTACGACCGGCGCAATCCCACGGGCCGCCGTTATTCGGCGGCCCTGTAGACAGTAAACAGCTCTTTCGGCTCGGTCACACCGCGCAGCATGTAGCGGCCCAACGATACAAGCTCGTGACTGCAAGGCTCGGCGGCCCGGGCGACGTCGTCTGATATCAGGATTCGCTGCCCCAGAGACCGGTGCATGCCGGAGATGCGGGCGGCCTGATTGACCGCAGGTCCGATCACGGTGAAATCCAGCCGGTTTTCCGCTCCGATATTGCCATAGAGGATCTCACCTGCGTGCAGCGCCAGGGTGTAACCAACAACGCGCAGACCCTCTGCCTGCCGCTGCGCGTTCCTTGCGGCCATTCGATCCTGCAACAGCGCTACGGCAGCCAGCGCGGCGCGCGCGTCTTCGTCGATTTCCCCGACATCGAACATGGCCATCAGCCCGTCGCCCATGAATTTCAGGATATTGCCACCGCATTCGTGCACGACCGCCACCACAACCGCCAGATAGTCATTCAGCATTTCGATGATTTCCGGGCCGGGCAATTGCTCGGACAGGCTGGTGAAATCTTCAAGATCGAAGTTCCAGATCACCGCGTCGATCTGCTGTAGCGAGCCGCGGCGAATTTCCCCTGACAGCACCCGGCGCCCCGCGTCCCGGCCCAGATAGACGCGCATCAGATCCCTGGCCATCCGGCTGTTGGACGCCGATTTGAGCGCAAGTCCCAGATGGGGCAAGACGGAATTAATCAGGTTCAGATCATGATCGCGGAACCCCTCGGGCGCGTCGCTGGTCCAGGACATCAGCACTCCGTCAACCGAAGTGTCCGGCTCTTTCAGGGCCTCGCGCATGGGACGCTCGAAGGATACACCTGTTGCGTAGTAATCCGTGGCGCCCTGCTCGCGCAGTTCATTGAGCAACGGAAAACGGCTGGGCGTGTTCTGATCAACCAGCCGTTCACGCAGGTTCTGCATGTCCTCTGTCATCAGTGCATAAAGCGGGCTTTGCTGCCATTGCGGGCTGGGTTCTTCGGAATACTCGAACTTCTGATAGTCTCCGCCATGCCCGTGATACCAGCTGTATCCTGTGCCGCCATACACCGGGTGCAGGGCAGATTGCGCCGCGTGAAACCGCATGAGGGGCACGCCCAGATCAACCAGTCGCGCGCAGTACCCGTCCAGCAACTCTTCTTTTCCGGCCCCTTCCAGCCCCCGGTCGACCAGCCATTCGATCAGAGAGTCCGCTTTTGCCGTTTCGGTGTCGGGGGCCGTCATATTCAAGTCCTGTATCAAGTCTGTTGATCATCTGGGGTAAGGGACGGCAAATTACCAGTGCTCAGACCATTCCCGCCAGCTTCCGAAGCATTTGCCGCAGCAGGATAACCTCGTCATCGGAAAACGCATTGGCAAGCTTTGCGTCATATTGCTCGGCGATGTCGCGCAGTTCGCGATATACGCGTGTGCCGGCGTCCGTCAGCCTGAGATGCTCGACCCGGCGGTCCGTATCGCTTTGGGTACGCGCCAGGTAACGGCGCTGTTCCAGCCGCTGAACCGCCCGGCTGATCTTGGTCTTGTGCACCTTGGCCCTTTGGCCGATCTCCTTAGCGGTCATTTCCCCGAAATTGCCAAGATGGAACAGCACGCGCCATTCGGTGCGCAGCATGCCGTGCCGCCCTTTGTAAATGCGCTGGAACTCAAGCGAAACCTCTTCCGCTGCCATGTTCAGAAGAAACGGCAGGAATTCCTGCAGATCAAAGTCATCTTTTTTGTGTGAATCGGGCTTTGCCATACTTGTTAGTTACAAAATCAACTATTACCCGACAAGCAGCAAATGGAGGAACACAGGATGAACCGTCCGACTGATCCACACAAACTGACCCAGGCCAGCACTCCGGTCGGGACCCACGCGGGCTACATGCCCGGCTTTGGCAACGACTTCGAAACCGAGGCTTTGCCGGGTGCGCTGCCGCAGGGCATGAACAGCCCACAGAAATGCAACTATGGCCTTTATGGCGAGCAGTTAAGCGGCACTGCCTTTACCGCCAACCCGCCCGAGCGGACCTGGTGTTATCGCATCCGCCCTTCGGTCAAGCATTCACACCGTTACGAAAAGATCGACCTGCCGCACTGGAAATCTGCGCCCTGTGTTGATCCGGATGTGATCAGCCTGGGCCAGTATCGCTGGGACGCGGTCCCGCATTCTCAGGAAAAGCTGACCTGGCTGACCGGAATGCGCACCATGACGACAGCAGGCGACGTAAACACGCAAGTCGGAATGGCGAGCCATATCTATCTGGTCACCGAGTCCATGGTGGATGACTATTTCTATTCCGCCGATTCCGAATTGCTGGTCGTGCCGCAGGAAGGCCGCCTGCGCTTTGCGACCGAGTTGGGCATCATCGACCTGGAGCCGAAAGAGATCGCCATCCTGCCGCGCGGTCTGGTTTATCGGGTCGAAGTGCTGGAAGGCCCGGCGCGCGGCTTTGTCTGCGAAAATTACGGGCAGAAGTTCGAACTTCCCGGCCGCGGCCCCATCGGCGCGAACTGCATGGCCAATCCCCGCGATTTCAAGGCACCCGTTGCGGCTTTTGAAGATCGCGAGACGGCATCGACGGTGACCATCAAATGGTGCGGACAGTTCCACACGACAAAGATCGGGCACAGCCCGCTGGACGTCGTGGCCTGGCATGGAAACTACGCGCCCTACAAATACGATCTGCGCAATTACTGCCCTGTCGGCGCAATCCTGTTCGACCATCCCGATCCGTCGATCTTTACCGTCCTGACCGCCCCGTCCGGGCAACCCGGCACGGCCAATATCGACTTTGTTCTGTTCCGCGAACGCTGGATGGTGATGGAGGATACGTTCCGCCCGCCCTGGTATCACAAGAACATCATGTCCGAACTGATGGGCAATATCTACGGTCAGTACGACGCCAAACCGCAGGGCTTTGTTCCGGGCGGCATGAGCTTGCACAACATGATGCTGCCACATGGACCCGACAAGGATGCCTTTGAAAAAGCATCGAATTCCAACCTGGGTCCGGACAAGCTGGACAACACCATGTCCTTCATGTTCGAAACGCGGTTCCCGCAGCATCTGACACCCTTCGCAGCCAACAAGGCGCCCTTGCAGGATGACTACATCGATTGCTGGACTTCGCTTGAGAAAAAGTTCGATGGAACGCCTGGAAAGAAGTAGTCAGCCATGAGCCTGGACATCTGGATCACCTATGTCGGAACCGTCCTGCTGTTGATGAGCACTCCGGGGCCGAGCCAGTTGCTGATGCTGTCAAACTCGGCGGCCAACGGCTTTTCCCGGGGTCTGTTCACGGCAGCGGGGGATCTGACGGCAAATCTGCTGCAAATGCTGGCGGCGGGTCTTGGGCTGGCGACGCTGATTGCCACATCGGGCATTGCACTGACCGTGATCAAATGGCTCGGCGTGGCGTATCTGGTTTTTCTTGGCGCACGATCCATCCTGCGGGCTGAACGCAAGACGCTTCAGAAAGCCGTCAGAACAAGCCGAAAATCACTTTGGGCGCAAGGGTTTATCACGTCTGCGGCAAACCCGAAGGCCGTGGTGTTCTTTGCCGCCCTTTTCCCGTTGTTCATCGACGGCGCCTACCCGTTCTGGCCGCAGTTTGCCGTTTTGTCGGCGACCTATCTGGTCATGGACGGCCTGTTCCTTTCGGCCTATGGCGGCAGCGCAAGCTGGCTGGCCAGACGGCTCAGTGGACAGGCGCGGCTTTGGCTTGACCGGGCGGGCGGCATTTTCATGATACTGGCGGCAATCCTGCTTGGGTTGAAATCCCTCCGCCCGACAGCATAACGGCGGCATCACGCCACAAGACACAAAAAGGACAGACCATGCCTTTGAAAAAATCCTGGGTGGCTTCGGCCAATGACGCGACGCACCCGTTTCCGCTGAACAACCTGCCCTATGGGGTCTTTTCGACCGAGGGTGAAGAACCCCGTTGCGGCGTCGCCATCGGAGACATGATCCTGGACGTCACCTCTGCCGAGGCCGAAGGTCTGATCAACTTGGGTGACGAGCCGCTTTTCGATTTGCCCTTTTGGAACCCGGTGATGGAGGAAGGCCCGGCCGTCTGGGGCGCATTGCGCGATCGGCTGACCGCCCTGCTGGCCGACGGGTCGGACGAACAGGCAAAGGTCCAGCCACTGTTGGTGCGACAGGATGAGGCCGAGTTGCACATGCCCTTTGCGGTCAGCGAATACACCGATTTCTACGCGGGCCGGAATCACGCCTTCAACGTCGGGACAATGTTCCGTGGCCCCGAAAATGCGTTGCCGCCGAACTGGCTGCATATCCCGATCGGTTATAACGGGCGCGCCTCATCCGTGGTGGTTTCGGGCACCGATATTCGCCGCCCTTGGGGGCAGCTCAAATCGCCCGATCAGGATCTGCCGACATTTTTGCCCAGCCGCCGGTTCGATATCGAGCTTGAAATGGGGGCAATTGTCGGCACTCCGTCCGATGGTCCGATCTCGGTTCAGACGGCAGATGACCATATTTTCGGCTATGTCCTGCTGAATGACTGGTCCGCGCGCGATATTCAGGCATGGGAATACCAGCCGCTGGGCCCGTTTCAGGCCAAGGCCACCGCGACTTCGATCAGCCCGTGGATCGTCACCAAGGCAGCGCTTGAACCCTTCCGGTGTGACACACCGGAGCGTGAGTTCGAATTGTTGGATCACCTCAAGGATTGCGGCCCGATGCTCTATGACATCGAGCTGGAGGTCACGATGGCGCCCGAAGGCAAGGCAGCCACCACCATCGCGCGAACGAACTACAACGAGATGTACTATTCCGCTGCGCAACAGTTGGCCCATCACTCCACATCGGGTTGTCCGATGAATGCAGGTGATCTGCTTGGGTCAGGGACGATTTCGGGCGAGACAAAAGCCGAACGTGGATCCTTGCTGGAACTCAGCTGGGGTGGGAAGGAACCACTTACGCTGGACGGCGGAGAGACACGCAGTTTCATCGAGGACGGTGACACACTGACTCTGAAAGGTGCGGCCAAAGGGGATGGGTATGTCATCGGGTTCGGTGATTGCGTCGGAACCGTTCTGCCGGCACTGTCTGACCCCTATAAGTCCTGAGTTTTATTGGAGACTTCCGCCGGTCCTGCAGGCAGGCATCGGCGGGGGTCTCCATTGCAAGACTGTGGTGCGTTTGTAGTCACCATGTCTTCCGCGTCATCATTGCCCGCCTCCCAGATCAAGGCCCTGAATGAAGGCACTGATCTCATCAGTCATGTCCTGAAACCGTGACCGTTCGCTGACATAAAGATAGACCTGCCTTTTGTCTGCAAGGTCCGAAATGGGCCGGAAGGCCGTCGCCTCGGGGATGAACCGGGCAACGGTTTGCGGAAGAACCGTCACCCATCTGCCTGTGCGCACCATCGTTACAAGCGAGTGTGTGTTGTGGATGGTGACATCCGCACTTTCGATGGCCTGCACAAATCGCGGCGAGCGGATCAGGCCGCACAATGCGTTCCGGATAAACGGAGCCGATGCGACGTCATCAATTGTCGGTGCGGCTTCAGCTTTGATCAACGGATGATCCGACGCGCAAACCAATCCGAACAGGTCTTCAAACAGGGCAATCGCCCGGAACCCGTTCAGTGCGTGGTGGCCCGAGGCAATTCCGATATCAGCCTTGCCCTCGACCAGCGCATCAAGCACCTGCTGAGTATCCGTATCGCGCAGTTCGATCTTTAAGCCGGGAAACCGCTGCGTCATATGCGCCAGCGCCGCCGGGAAAACCAGCGCCGCAACCGACGGGACCGAAACGATCCGCAACAGGCCGTGTTCGGCATCCGCTGCCGCTTCGATGTTCTGCACGGTTTGATCGAATTGACGAACCTGTTTCAGTGCAAGCTCGAATACCTGCTGCCCCAAAGGTGAAAGACGGTTCTTGCGCTCGCCCTCGAACAGTTTTTTGCCGAGGTGTTCCTCAAATTGCTTCAATGTCATCGACACGGCGGATTGCGTCCGCCCAAGCCTGTCGGCGGCTTCATTCAGCTGACCGGTTTGGGCAACGGTGCAAAAACACCGCAAAGTTTCGATCTTGACTGCCATGGTTCAAGATTCCTGAAGTTTTCTTAACTTATTTGAGTTTGACTGATGTTGCTGCAAAAAGCCATCCTGTCAGAAATCCTGTTTTTCGACTCTGGGGCGCATTGTGACCAAACTGAACCTGATCGCCGGCGAATGGCTGGCGGGCGAAAGCGAAATTGAAAACCGCAACCCTTCGGACCTGAGCGATCTGGTCGGCATGTTCGCGCAGGCCAGCCCGGACCAGCTGGACGCGACACTGGATCAGGCGCGCGTTGCGCAGGCCGAATGGAAGGCCTATCTGCCCGAGCGCAAGCAAGCCGTTCTGATGAATATCGGGAATGAGCTGATGTCGCGCGCCGAAGAGTTGGGCACGCTGCTATCACGAGAGGAAGGCAAACCGCTTGCCGAGGGCAAGGGCGAGGTCTATCGCGCAGGCCAGTTCTTTACCTATTACGCCGCAGAATGCCTGCGTCAGATCGGTGAAAATGCAGACAGTGTCCGGCCGGGTGTCGAGATTGACGTACGCCGCGAAGCGGTTGGCGTCGTGGCGATCATCAGCCCGTGGAATTTTCCCACCGCGACCGCTTCGTGGAAGATCGCCCCGGCGCTGTGTTATGGCAACGCGGTTGTCTGGAAGCCCGCGAACATCACACCGGCCTCGGCTGTGGCCCTGACCGAAATCATCGAACGGCAGGACATCCCCAAGGGTCTGTTCAGCCTTGTCATGGGTTCAGGCCGATCCATTGGCCAACGACTGGTGGAAAGCCCAAAGGTCAACGCTATCTCGTTCACCGGTTCGGTTCCGGTCGGCAAGGGCATCGCTGCTGCCGCCATCCAGAACCTGACCAAGGTACAGATGGAGATGGGGTCCAAGAACGCTCTGGCGGTGATGGATGACGCTGATCTGGATCTGGCCGTCACACTGGCGCTTGGCGGCGCTTTTGGGGGCACCGGTCAGAAATGCACTGCGTCTTCGCGTCTGGTCGTTCATGCCGGTGTGCATGATGCGTTTGTCGAAAAGCTCGTGGCCGGTGCGAAGGCCATGAAGGTCGGCCATGCCCTGCAGGATGGGGTGCAGATGGGGCCGGTTGTCAGTCAGCAGCAGCTCAAGGAAAACCTGAGCTATGTGGAGCTTGGCAAATCCGAAGGCGCCGAGCTTGCCTGTGGCGGCCAGTTGCTCGATATGCCGCATGACGGGTTCTACATGTCCCCCGGCGTGTTCCTGAACACGACCAACGACTTACGCATCAACCGAGAGGAAATGTTCGCGCCCCTGACCAGCGTCATCAAAGTTGGCAGCTATGACGAAGCGCTTAGCGTGGTGAACGACACCAATTTTGGCCTGACCTCGGGCATTGTCACCAAGTCGCTGGCCCGCGCCACGCACTTCCGCCGCAATGCACGTACCGGTGTTGTCACGGTCAACCTGCCCACCGCCGGAACCGACTATCACGTGCCTTTTGGCGGGCGCGGCGACAGCTCGTATGGCCCGCGTGAACAGGGCAAGGCGGCGGCCGAATTCTACACCACCGTCAAAACAGCCTATATCAGCGCGGGTCCCGTCTGATGCGGATTGACGGGCTGCAATACGCCAACTGGTCGGAAAAGATTTTTCGCCAACTGCGCGAAGGTGGTGTGGACGCGATCCACGTCACCATTTCGTATCACGAGAACTTTCGCGAAACGGTTCTGAACTTTGAAAAGTGGAACCGCTGGTTCGAGCAGTATCCGGACCTGATCATGAAAGGCCGTTGGGCCAGCGACATCGACACAGCCCGCGATACCGGCCGGACGGCAGTGTTCTTCGGATTTCAGAACCCCAGCCCCATCGAGGACGATATCGGGCTGGTGGAAATCCTGCATGACCTTGGGGCGCGGTTCATGCAACTGACGTACAACAACCAGTCCCTTCTGGCGACCGGCTGTTACGAGGCCGAAGACACCGGCATTACCCGCATGGGCAAACAGGTCATCAAAGAGATGAACCGCGTTGGCCTTGTGGTCGACATGAGCCATTCGGCAGACCGGTCGACCATCGAGGCCGCCGAACTGTCCGAGCGTCCCATTGCCATCACTCACGCCAATCCGCACGAATGGTCTCCGGCCCTGCGCAACAAGCGCGCGGAGGTTATTCGTGCGGTGACGGAAAATGGTGGGATGCTCGGCTTTTCGGTCTACCCTCATCACCTGAAAGACAAATCCGCATGCACGATTGAAAGTTTCTGTGAGATGATCGCGCGTACCGCCGACACATACGGCGTTCAGCATCTGGGGATCGGCACCGATCTGTGCCAGGACCAGCCCGACAGTGTGGTCGAATGGATGCGTGTAGGGCGCTGGACGAAAGAGATCGATTACGGCGAAGGCTCGGCCAGCAATCCCGGCTTTCCGCCGATGCCGGACTGGTTCCGCGACAATCGCGATTTCGGCAGCATCGAGACCGGATTGCGTACCGTCGGCATGAGCGAAGACGAAATTGCCGGTATCATGGGCGGCAACTGGTATCGGTTCTTTGATGAAAACTTCGGACCCCAACGCGCATGACACCCCCGGCCCCTCATATCGCGCGACGTGATCCTGCGAAGGTGATGCGCCTTTCCCGCCTGGGCTCGCTGCATCAATGTCGCCTCAGCTTCATGCGGCAACTGACGCGGCGCATGGCGGAGGAGGCCTGGGTTTTCTCTCGCCCGGTCTTTGAGATTGATGACAACGGTGTCGGCCATGCGGTTTATACCGCTTGCGGTCCCGAGCGCGCGTATTCTCTGGTCGCGTTTGCCCATGACCTGCCGCCCGAACAACGCTCGGACCGGGTAATTGCCGAGGCGTGGGATGCCACTTTCACACTGTTTGACGGGGTTCCGACGTCCGAGGATATCGCGCGACTGTCAAGGAATGTCCCGCTGCAAGAGGCGGGGCGCGTCAGCGAAAGCGAATTGTCCTTGTCCCGGGCCAACCGGTCCGTTCGCTTGTGGGCCCATGTTGTCGACAGTCTTGCCGCCGGACAACAGCCCGAGCTGGAGCAGATTTACAAGGTCGGCTATCTGATGCGGACCACGGCGGTTTACGGTTCCGGTAAGTTCGGCGCGGCGGATCGCGAGATAACGGCAGATCGTTCCGAAGTCAGCGGTCCGTTCCAGATCGAGATGCTGTCAGTCTACCTGACCCGGGTTTTTGTGCGCGATCTGGTACAGCATATGGCGAATGTCAAAGGTAATGGACAGGCTGCGGTGCTTGACCCGCAAATCGCACGCTGGCTGGGTATCGGCAATTCCACAGGGTTGGGAATGGCGCCGTTTATCGTCAACCATCCGATCCTGTTCAACAATTGGATCATGGCACGGGAAGAGGCCATCGCCCGCGTGCGCGGCATCGAAACTGCATCCAGCGACGAAGTTCGAAAATTCCTGAACATCTTTGACCGCAGCAAGCTGTCGACTTCATGGTGGCGGTCGGATCACCCGATACAGATTGAAAAACTGGCGACTCTGAACGCTGATCTGAAGGCCATCTCGGACTATCTGGAACAGGATGACCTGACGCAGAACCATCCTTGGGACCGGCTTGTGCGCTGGTCCGAGAACACGCTCAGCGAAGAAGGTCAGGAACTGGTCGTCTCGCTGATCATGGAACCCTACCCCGAGCTTGTGGATGGATTGGCAAGCTGCATGGCCGACGGCAATACGCAGGCGCATCTGATCGACGGCGCGATGACGGTCAAACAGGTCCGTTCGCTGATCCGTAAAAGCTTTGACTGGGCACTGGATGTTGATTGGGACAACCCGCAGAATTGCGCCCGGGCCTGGTATGTTTCGGAAGAAAAGCTGGAACCCAGATTGGGTGAGCGGTTCGAGGAGCCGATCTCGGACTATGAACAACCGCTGGCACCAGCACGTGATGCGGCACTTGCCTGCCAGCAGCTTGCCAGTTGGCAGGACAACGCACCCATCGCTGAGTTTCTGCTGCAACACCCGGAACACCGGCATACGGTTCGACGGGCTCAGATGTCATGCGTCGCGCCCTACGGCGAAATCCGTGACAATACGATCAGTGCAGATGTTCTGCCCATCGACATGTTGCGTGCCAAACTCTCGTTTTTCGGAGCAACCCATTTCGATCCGCGGTCAGACCGATGGGTTCGCATCTGCATGTATTCAGGCGCGCCCTACCCCGAGGAATTGACCCCTCAAACGGCGGATCTGTGGGTTTACCCGGAGGCTGTGGAATGAGCTATTCCCTGAACGAGGTTGAGGCCACGGCCAAACGGGCCGCACGCGGCGCGGGCTACAGTTGGGGACTGGCCGAGGAAGCCGGCAAGGCAACACGCTGGCTTTGCACGCAGGGGTTGGACGGTATCGGAGCGCTGGTGCGGCTGCTGGAACAAGAAACGATCCGGTCAAGTGAACGCGGTCCGTGTCCCCTTTCAAACGGCGCATACCTGTCCGACAGCGCGCATATTCTGAAGTCGGACCCTATAGTATTGCGGCAAGTCGAGTGCCCACTGCTTCTGGTGCCGTTTGCGGCCTATGCCGCACGTCGACTGGATTCTTGTATTGCAATCACCTGCGATGGCGCTGAGATTGTTACTGACGGAGCCGTTGTTTCAACCTCCGATGCGCTGCCCAATCGTGCCGATCGCGTTGAAATCCGTCCAAGCGGTGATTTGACCAGCATCGCGCCACAGCAATCCCGCGCCACCCCCAACCCAGGGGATTGGGAGACCCTGAACAGGTTTGCCCACCGCACCTACGCCCCCGCCACCGAAGCCTCCCGCCTATTGGGTGCTGGTGCCGGGCTTTCCGACAATGACTGAAGAGAAACCCATGATCGAGACCCGCACCCTGACCCTCGCAGAAATCGAAGATCTGGCCTTTCGCGCGCTTGTCGCTGCAGGCACCACTGAGGCCAACGCCCGCCCGCTGGCAGTGGCCACCGCTGCAACCGAAGCGGATGGCGTTGCCAGCCACGGCCTCGCCTATATCCCGATTTATTGTGAGCATGTGCAGTGCGGCAAGGTGGATGGTCGGGCCGAGCCCGTACTGACCCGCCCGCGCCCCGGTGTCATCAACGTCGACGCGGCGACGGGTTTTGCACATTCCGCCATCGATCTCGGGTTCGAGGCGCTGACAAAGGCTGCGCGCGAGCAGGGCGTGGCAGTGCTTGCAATCCGCAACAGCTATAACTGCGGTGTTCTGGGATATCATACATATCGGCTGGCGCAGGCCGGTCTGGTGGGTCTGGGCTTTACCAACGCCCCCGCTTCGATCGCACCATCCGGAGGATCGAAACCTGTGGTTGGCACCAACCCGTTCTCGGTTGCGGTTCCCGGCCCGGACGGGCAGCCATCGCTGCTGATTGATCAAAGCGCCAGCACCATCGCCAAAAGCGAAGTGATGAAACACGCGCGCGAAGGCAAGGCCATTCCTGTCGGCTGGGCGCTGGATCCCGATGGCAACCCGACAACCGACCCCAATGTCGGCCTCAAAGGCTCGATGGCGCCGTCCGGCGGCTACAAGGGCGTGGGCGTTGCATTGCTGACCGAGGTCATGGCCGCCGCGCTGACCGGAGCCACACTGGGCATCCATGCATCGCCGTTTTCGGGTACCGCCGGTGGCCCACCCAAGACCGGCCAGTTCTTTATTGCAATCGATCCCGCCGCCACATCCGGCGACAGTTTCGCCACTGGGATAGGCGCGCTGGTAGATTCAATCAGGGCGCAGTCGGGCGCCCATCTTCCGGGGGACGGTCGCGGCGCGAAGCGCGCTGCGTCACAGACCGATGGGGTGGCTGTCAATGTTGCCACCCTGGACAAAATCGAAACCTTCTTGAACTGAATCTGGCGGAACATGATCCACAGGTAATCGCACGGAATTGTTTGAGCTTTGCGAAAGGGTCAAATAAAGAACGTTCGTTTTGTATATGACGGACCGCAAATATGCTGACCCTGATCAGGAATGCCAATCTTTTTACCCCCGAGCCCTTTGGGATCGGTCATCTTTTGGTCGCTGCCGGACAGATCGTTTATCTGGGCCGGGACCTGCCTGATCTGGGCGGGCCATTGCAGTTTGACGTCTTGGATGCCGAAGGCGCGCCGGTTGTGCCCGGTCTGATCGACGGCCATGCCCACATCACGGGTGGGGGCGGCGAAACCGGACCTGCCAGCCGGGTGCCGCCGATGGTATTGTCCTCGTTCACGCGGGCGGGCGTCACCTCGGTCGTTGGGGTTTTGGGGACCGACGATCTGACCCGCAATACGCAGACACTGGTGCAGCAGGCCTACGGTCTTCGCGCAGAAGGACTTTCGGCCTGGTGCCACACGGGCGGTTATCACGTCCCGCTGACCACGCTGACCGGGTCCGCCCGTGGCGACATCGTGTTCCTTGACCCTGTCATCGGTGTCGGTGAACTGGCGATCAGCGATCATCGCTCCAGCCAGCCGACACTGGACGAGTTCCTGCGCATTGCCAGCGAGGCGCATGTTGCAGGGTTGATGACAGGCAAGGCCGGGATCGTTCATTGCCATATGGGGGATGGCGGGCGCGGACTTTCGATGCTGGAACAGGCGATCGAGACCAGCGAAATTCCGGCCCGGGTCTTCAATCCGACCCACGTCAACCGCAACAAGCCGCTGTTCGAACAGGCCGTCGCCCTTGCCCGTCATGGCTGTTTCATTGATGCCACGGCCTTTCCCTGCGCGCATGTCGATCCGGGCATTTCCGCTGCCGAAGCCTATGTTCAGTTTCGTGATGCCGGCGGGCGGACAGACCGCTTCACCATCAGCTCCGATGGTGGCGGCTGCCTGCCCGCATTCGACCACGATGGCAATCTGACCCGTTTTGGCGTTGGCCTGTCTGACACATTGCCCGAAACGCTGGCCGAGATGGTGGGCATGGGCGTACCTCTGGATGAGGCTCTGCGCCCGTTGACATCAAATGTCGCCGACCTGCTGAAATTGCATGGAAAAGGCCGGTTGAGCGCCGGAAAAGACGCCGATCTGGTGGTTCTTGACGAAAACCTTGGCATACGGCATGTGATGGCGCGGGGGGAATGGCATGTCCGCAGCGCCCAAATAGCCCGGCGCGGCATGTATGAACAGACATAAGCGCCTGTGCGGCCCCGGCGGCTGCACCGCATCAGGACGAAGAAGGTAATCTTGACATGTGCCCTGCACCCGTTGATGCAGACACCCCTCGCGGGTTCATCATTCCGATTGGTGGCGGCGAAGACCGCGTGAAGGAAATGCAGATCCACCGCAAGTTCGTGGAGCTGTCAGGCGGCGCGGATGCCGACATCGTTGTGATCCCGACCGCCTCGATGCTGGAAGAAACGGGGCCGGACTATAACCGCATCTTTTCCGAGCTTGGCGCGGGGCAGGTCGAATTCCTGCCCATCTCGCGCCGCGCCGACTGTGACAACCCCGATTACGCCGGAATGCTGGACCGGGCGACCGGCATTTTCATGACTGGTGGCAACCAGTTGCGCCTGTCGGCGATTCTCGGCGGAACGCTGGTAGCGCAGAAAATCCGCCGCCGGAATGCGGCGGGCGTGCCGGTTGCCGGAACCTCTGCCGGGGCGTCGATCATGTCCGAACATATGGTCGCCGGAGGCAGCAGCAACTCGGCCCCCGCCGAAGGCAACATCACGCTTGCACCGGGCATGGGCCTGACCAACGCGGTGATCATCGACCAGCATTTTACCCAGCGCAACCGGCTGGGGCGCCTTCTAACCGCCTCATCTTTCAACCCTTTTCTGATCGGCCTTGGAATTGACGAGGACACCGCCGCCTTTATCGGCCCCGACAACGTCCTTGAGGTTGTTGGCAGCGGCACGGTCACGGTCGTGGATGCCAGCCATCTGACGCACTCCTCAATGTGGGATGCACGCCGGGGCGAAGCACTGAGCCTTTTGGGTCTTCGGCTTGACGTTCTGGGCGAAGGGTGCCGTTATGACCTGATGGCTCGCCAGGCTTTTCCGCCAGATGAGCATATGGCGTTCTGCACCTTGCCCGATTTGTCCGGCGATGAGGACGCTTCCGGGGGGGAAATGAACAATTAACAAACGAGGAGCCTTATGAAAATAATCTCTACCAATGTCTTCGTCGGTCCCAACGTCTGGGCAAGTTTTCCGGTTATTCGACACGTCATTGATCTGGGATTGTTGGAAGATTGGCCCTCGGCCCGAATAGGCCCCGAATTCATCGACGCATTGGTCGCGGCCCTCCCTGGCCTTGCCGAGCATGGCTGTTCCTACCGCGAGCCCGGCGGCTTTATCCGCCGTCTGCGCGAGGATGAAGGCACCTGGCTGGGTCACGTGCTGGAACATTGCGCCATCGAGGTTCAGAACGTGGCCGGCACGGATGTGACATTTGGCCGGACGCGGGGCACGGGCGAACCCGGCCAGTACAATATGGTCTACGAATACCGCCAGCGCGACGTGGGACTTGATGCCGGGAAACTGGCGATGCGCCTGCTGATGCACCTGCTGCCGCAAAACCTCAAGGAAGCCCTGGACTATGATTTCGATCCCGATTTCGATTGGGACGACGAGATGCGCAGCTTTGTTCTGCGTGCCCAACGCAAGGAATTCGGTCCCTCGACCGGGTCGTTGGTCAAGGCCGCCGAAGAACGTGACATTCCATGGATCCGCCTGAACGAAGGATCGCTGGTTCAGTTCGGGCATGGCAAGTATCAGCGCCGTATTCAGGCGACCATCACGTCCGAGACCAAACATATCTCGGTCGAGATTTCCTGCGACAAGGAAGATACCCACAATCTGCTGAACGATCTGGGCCTGCCGGTGCCACAACAGCGCATGGTCTATTCGGCCCGCGAAGCCGCAAAAGCAGCTGGCCGGATCGGATTTCCGGTGGTGGTCAAACCGCTGAATGCCAATCACGGCCGCGGAGTATCGATCAATCTGAACTCGGAATCCGAGGTCGAGGCCGGTTTTGCCGAGGCCAAGGAACACTCGCGAAGCCGCGCCATTCTGGTTGAAAGCTTCATTACAGGATTTGATCACCGGATGCTGGTGGTCAACAACAAGCTGGTCGCCGTCGCCAAACGGGTCCCAGGTCATGTGATGGGGGATGGCAAGCATACGATTGCTGAACTGGTCGCCATCGTGAACCAGGATCCGCGCCGGGGCATCGGGCACGAAAAAGTGCTGACAATGCTGGAGATCGACAATCAAGCCAAGCGCCTGATGGAAAACGCCGGTGTGACCGAAGAAACCGTTTTGCCGGAGGGCGAGGTTTTCTATTTGCGCTCTACCGCGAACCTGTCCACAGGCGGCACGGCCATCGACCTGACCGATGTGGTTCATCCCGACAACCGCGACATGGCTGAACGCGCCATCATGGCGGTTGGGCTGGATGTGGGCGGTGTCGATTTTCTGATCGACGACATCACCAAGTCCTACAAGGATATCGGCGGCGCGATTGTCGAGGTGAACGCAGCCCCCGGATTCCGGATGCACGTAGCTCCGTCCGAAGGCCAACCGCGCGATGTTGCCGGTCGGGTGATCGACATGCTGTTCCCGGTCGGGGACAAGACACGCATCCCCATTGCGGCAATCACGGGAACCAACGGGAAAACCACAACATCGCGGATGTTGAACCATATCATGAAAACCAGCGGCAAGACCGTTGGCATGACCTCGACCGACGGGGTCTATGTGGATGGCAAGCTGAGCGTCAAGGGCGACATGACCGGGCCCAAGTCGGCCCAGATCGTGCTGCGCGATCCGATGGTCGATTTCGCCGTGATGGAGACCGCGCGTGGCGGGCTGGTGCGTTCGGGCCTGGGCTATCAACGCTCGAACGTTGCCGCCTGTCTGAACGTATCGGCCGACCATCTGGGGCTGGGTGGCATCAACACGGTCGAAGAGCTTGCCGTGGTCAAACGCGTCGTGGTGGAAAGCGCCACGGATACGGCCGTTCTGAATGCCGACGACATCAACTGCCTGAAGATGGCGGATTATGCCGGGGCAAGTCAGATCTTCTATGTCACGACCAATCCCGGCCACAGTCTTGTGAAAGAACATATCAAGGAAGGCGGCAAGGCCATCGTGCTGGAAAAAGGCATGAACGGTGACATGCTGACCATCTACGACAACGGTCTGCATATCCCCGTGCTCTGGTCGCACCTGATCCCGGCGACACTGGAAGGCAAGGCGATATTCAACGTGCAGAACGCCATGTTTGCAGCCGCCATGGCCTATAGTTTTGGCGTTGATCTGGACAATATCCGCCACGGGCTGCGGACCTTTGACACCAGCTATTTCCAGGCACCGGGGCGGATGAACGTTTATGACGAACATCCGTTCAAGGTAATCCTGGATTATGGCCACAACCCCGCCGCCCTGAAGGCAATGGCGGCGCTGGCCGATCAGCTGGAGATCAAGGGCCGCAGGCTGTGCGTCGTATCGATGCCCGGTGACCGTCGTGACGAGGACGTCGAGGATGCGGGCGCGGCGCTGGCCGGTCATTTTGACCACTTCATCTGCAAGGCTGACGACCGCCGTCGCGGACGCGGGCATGACGAGATCCCTCAGATGCTGCGGCAGGCGTTGATTGCAGGCGGCACGCCGGATGAGGCGATCACAATCATCCCTGATGAGGTCGAAGCGGTGACGGCGGGTCTTGAAATGGCGGCTCCCGGCGATCTGCTGGTGATATTCGGCGACGACACCACCCGCTGCTGGAAACAGATCATCTACTTCAATTCGGATGGCGACGCACCTGAAGCTGAAGCAATCGGCAAGCCTGCCCCTGTTGAGACCTCTTTCGAGGACATGTTCGACAGCGATCAGGCCCTGATCCGAGACGAGCGCGGCGTGCGTCTGGCCCGCGAAATCAGCGAAGACGCGGATTGAGCCGAGGGCACCGGAATGGACAGAATTGAAGAGCTTGAGACCGCGCTGACCATCCCCAGCGCGACCAGTGGCGCGTTTCGGGTAGACGATGCGCGCCGGCTGACCGGGCCCGGGTTGCTCTGGGATCACCCGGGCGCAATCATGGACGTCTTTTTTGACCAAGAGCAGTCTTCGCGTGTCATTGAGCTGTGGCAGCATCATGCACGTCGCGTGCTGGATGCGCTCGGCTGGCACCAAGAAAAGCTGACATATCGGGTATTCACCGGCGGCGTGAACCTTGCGATTTCAGCGCCGATGGATCAGCTATATTCAGCGATCTTTGCGGTCCAGACCGCATGGCATTTCTGTGCCGCGGCGCTGGTCGGGGAAACACCCGGCGATTTCGACAAGATGATCGCCAACGTCCGCGACGTCATGGCCAAAGAGGCAAATCCGGCCCTGATCGCCCTGATCCAGGCGGCCTCGGCGCGGGGCGTCGATATCCTGTGTGACGACGACGAGATTTCGATCGGCCACGGGGTCGGAAGCCAGACCTGGGCCTGGAACGCTCTGCCTGCGCCTGATGAAGTCGAGTGGGACGCCTTGCACAACATCCCCGTCGCCTTCATCACCGGAACCAATGGCAAGACCACAACGACCCGGCTGCTTGAGGCGATCGCCCGGGCGGCGGGCAAGGTTGCCGGGCTGACCTCGACAGAGTTTGTCCGCGTCGGCGACGACATCCTCGACCGTGGTGATTATTCCGGCCCCGGCGGAGCGCGCATGCTGCTGCGCGACCGGCGGCTTGAAGTCGCCTGTCTGGAGGTTGCCCGTGGTGGAATCCTGCGCCGGGGTCTTCCAACCCATGCCGCCTCGGCTGCGGCTGTCACAAATGTCGCCAATGATCATCTGGGTCAGTACGGCGTCAACACGGTTCCGGAGTTGGCGCAGGCCAAGTTCGCCGTGCATCGCACCCTTAAGAAAGATGGCGTTCTGGCCCTGAACGCGGATGACCCCTTTGTCCGGGATGAGGCGCTGAACACGTCCTGCAGGATCTGGTGGTTCTCGCTGGACCAGAAAAACGCACTGATCCAACAATCCCGCGAGCAAGGACATTGTTGTGCCTTCCTGCGGGACGAGATGATCGTGTTCTTCGATGGCTTCTCGGAACAACCGGTGATTTCGGTTCACGATGTACCGCTCGCTATGGGCGGGGCCGCCAGGTACAATATTCTCAATGCAATGACTGCGCTGTGTCTGGCCCGCGCACTGGATATCCCGATGCAGGCCATTCGCGCTGGATTGTCCGGTTTCAAGCCAGACGCCAAGGACAATCCGGGCCGGTGCAACGAGTTTTCACATAACGGCGCCCGCGTCTTTGTCGATTTTGCGCATAACCCACATTCGGTCGCAGCAGTGTGCGAGGCTTTGTCCGGACTTCCGGCAAAGCGCCGCTTCATACTGCTAAGCCATGCCGGGGACCGGTCAAATCAGGACATCATCGATGTCACGCAAACGGCCTTGCGGTTCCAGCCGGATGTGGTCGTCGCTGCCGAGCTTGAGGGCTATCTGCGGGGACGCAACCTTGGTGAGATTCCAAAGCTGATTAAGCAGGCGGCAATGGACAAGGGTCTTAGGGATGAGCAGATCCTGAGCGCGCCTTCCCCGACCGAGGCGAGCAGGACAATACTGGATCAGATCGAACCGGGCGATCTTGCCCTGTTGCTGGTCCTGTCCGAGCGCGAGCAAGTCTTAAAATTGCTGGAAAACTGAACCCCTACGCTGAATCCGAGGACCTCGGGCGGTGAAACTCGAGCACCGCCCTGCCCAGCCCATCCGATTGTCCTGCCAATAATTCTGTATTGACGCATGCCCGGGTCTGAGGCACTTAGCTAGAAGATGGTTCCCGAAGGAAGACCCGAGGGATGAAAAGGGAATACGGTGCGGCCCTGAAGGCCAAGTCCGTAACTGCCCCCGCAACTGTAAGCGGTGAGCGACGCCAAACACCCACTGGCCGAATGGGCCGGGAAGGAAGGCCAAGCAAGGACCCGCGAGTCAGGAGACCTGCCATCAGTGTTCAACCAACCCGGGGCGGGGCGCCCTGGAAGGAGGCTTAGATGGCACGTCAGTCACGTGTTTACATGATCAGCACCTTCTGTCCGCGCTTGGCAACAAGTGGAGCGGACCATGTCAGACGCCACTGATCATATTCTCCTGATCTGTTCGGCATGCAACGGTGATTTGTCTGCGGACAAAATACGCTCTTCGTTGTCAGATGCGCTGCCGTCCGGGTTTGCCATTCGCACGGTCGATTGCATGGCCGGGTGTGCGCAGCCGACAACTGTTGGGTTTCAGGCCACCGGCAAAGCCCAATACCTGTTCGGCGACATCCGGACCCCGCATGACATCGCGGCCTTGGCCGAATTCGCATTGCAATATCAGAACAGTGCCGATGGATGGACCTGCGCGTCCGACAGGCCGAGCGCGCTTTTTGACAAAACCCTTTCCCGTTTGCCCCGAATGATTTTGGAGGAGCCTTCATGACGACCTCTGCATTTCTTGCCGTGCGTGACGTCGAATACTATGCGCTGAATGGTGATGTTCTGCTGCAAGCGGCGTCTTTTGAACTGGAAGAAGGCGCAATCCTTGCAATTGCCGGGCCGAACGGGGCCGGGAAGACGACGCTTCTGAACCTGTTGTGCGGCACAGCCGAACTGGCGCTGGGCGACGTTTTGATCAATGGGCGCACCCTGAAACACATGCCCGCCAACCAGCGCGCCCGAATGATCGCTGTTGTCAGCCAGCACGAGCTGCCGGATAGCAGATTGTCTTTGCGGGAATATGTGGCCTTGGGGCAAATCCCGATCCGGGCTGACCGGTCGAAAGAGGGCCACGCCGCCGAACTGGACAGGGTTTTGAACCTGACAGGTCTGAGTGATCTGGCGGAAAAACGAATGGGCGTACTTTCCGGGGGCGAACGTCAACGCGCGCATATCGCGCGCGCTCTGGCACAGAACCCTTCGCTTTTGTTTCTGGACGAACCGACAAACCATCTGGATCCCGACGCCAAGGGGCGGATGCTGTCGCTGGTTGCCGAGTTGGGCATCACGGTGGTCATGATCGTCCACGACCTCGTCATGATCCCTGAGTTTGCCACCCATGTGGCCATGATGAAATCCGCGCGGCTCACGGGCTTTGGTCCCGTGGCCGATGTGCTGACCTCGGACCAGGTCCGGGAAACCTTTGGCGTCGACTACCTGTACTTTCACCATGAGGGCCGCGTGATTCCGGCGCTGGATATCCGAAAAACCTCGGTCTCAAACTAACCCTAGGAGCATCTTTGAATGAAACAGATCTGGTCGGTGGTCCTGGCCACAGCCCTGGCAGGCGGTGCGTCGGCACAAGAAATTGCCGTCGACAATTGCGGCAAGCCGCTGGTTTTTGAAACTGCACCCGAGCGGATTGTCGTGCACGATATGAACATGACCGATATGGCCTTTGCGCTGGGTCTGCAGGACAAGATCGTCGGGCTGACCGGCATCACCGGATGGTACAAGACCAGCCCGGAATTCGATACGCTGCGCGGCGACATTCCCGAGCTTGCGCCCAAATACCCAACGGTCGAGAACCTTGTGGCCGTCGAACCCGATATGTTCTTCGCGGGCTGGTATTACGGGATGAAGCCGGGCGGAGACGTGACTCCTGACACGCTGGAACCCTTTGGCATCAAGACCTTGATCCTGTCCGAAAGCTGCGTGCATCTGGACAAGGACCGCCCCGAAGCCAGCATGAACCTGCTGTTTGATGACGTTCTGCGCCTGGGCCAGGTCATGCAGGTCGAAGACAAGGCGAAGGAACTGGTTGATGGTTGGAAAGAAGAACTGACCGAGATCGAAACCCGGACCGCCGATCTGCCCAAACCGCGCGTTTTCCTTCTAGATGGTCCCGCTGATGCGCCCTTCACCGCGGGCAAGTTTGCCATTCCCGATGCGATGATTTCCGCAGCGGGCGGTGAAAACGTGACCCATGACATGGATACAAGCTGGGGCCGCACCTCGTGGGAAACGGTGGCGGCCGCCAACCCCGAATTTCTGGTGCTGCTGGATTACCAGACCGGCAACGGCGCCGAGGATACCTTCAAATTTCTGCAGGAGCATCCGGTGATGTCCCAGACCGATGCCGTCAAGAACGAGGCCTGGATTGGCCTGCGGTACGAGGAACTGACCCCCGGACCGGCAAATATCGAGGCGATCCTGAAAATGGCGCAGGCCATGCATCCGGATCTCAACTGATATGGGCCGACTTGGCCTGACACTTCTGCTGGGGGCGGTCGTTCTGGCCGCCCTTTTGCTGATCTCAACCATCTACGGCACCACATCCATTCCGGTTTCCGACACGTTCACCGCTGTCTTGCTGGGAACCGGTCTGAGTGACGGGGACATGTCGCCTTTGCACCGGATCGTGTTTGATTTGCGCCTGCCGCGCGCCCTGTTCGCGGCCGTAATCGGCGCCGGGTTGGGCATCGTCGGCGTGGTCCTGCAAACCACAACGCGCAACGATCTTGCTGATCCGTTCCTGTTCGGCCTGTCCTCGGGTGCGGCGGCCGGCGCCGTGTTTGTGATCACCGTGACCGGCGACGTGCTGGGCTTTTGGACCCTGCCGTTGGCCGCGTTCTGCGGCGGGCTTGTGGCGTCGGGCATCGTGCTGGCGCTGGTTCACGGTTTACGCACAAGCGCGCCCGAAAAACTGATCCTGGCCGGGCTTGCGGTTTCGTTCCTGTTCTCGGCCATCACCAATTACCTGATTTTTGCAGGCGACAGCCGCGCCGCGCATTCCGTGATTTTCTGGATGCTGGGCGGTCTGGGCCTGGCCCGCTGGGAGACGTTTCCGCTGGTCTGCGCAGGCCTGCTTTTGATCCTGAGCTTTTCTCTCTACCGCAGCCGCTGGCTCGACGCGCTGCTGACCGGCGATCTTACTGCCTCAACCCTCGGCGTACCCGTGCGCGGACTGCGGTTCAGCATGTTCTTTGTTGCGGCGCTGGCAACGGCGGTGTTCGTCTCGGTCGCTGGTGTCATCGGTTTCGTCGGTCTGATGGTCCCTCACATCGCCCGCGGAATCGCGGGGCCGCTGCATGGCCATCTGCTGCCGACCGCAGCTCTCGTCGGCGCGGCTTTGCTGACGGGCTCGGATATTATCAGCCGTTTGTTGCTGGCCCCGCAGGAATTGCCTGTCGGGATCGTGACAACCTCAATCGGATCGGCGTTCGTGTTCCTGCTCCTGTTCAGGACCAGAGCCCGCTGACCGGACCCTTTCCACCTTCCACCCAGGACGCAAGCAGCGGCTGGTGCGAACCATTTATGTGCCGCGCTTCCTCTGTGCATCTCTGACAAGTGCGGCGAGGCGATAGAACCCATGTGCCATCTTGGTATAGGGCATCAGCAGGAAGAAGGTCAGAACCGATCCCAGATGGATGGCCAGAAGTGCGGGCATCACTGTGGTCGAGCCGAGCACGTAGAGGACAAGGCCGCTGAGGCCAACAAACCCCAGCAGCAGGATAAAGCCCATTTCTCCGTCCCACGCGGAGGTGTCGCCAAGGTCACGATCCGATTTCTGCTTCAACATGACCATGCCGCCACAGCCGATGGTCAACAGGATACCGCCTGAGACGCCAAGCAGCTTGGGTAATGACCAGAATCCGTAGGGTGCATGCAGGCCAAAGCCGTAATGCATCGCTGTCGCAACCGAGGTTGAGGCAAAGCAAAGCAGGAACCCATACATGATCGCCTGATGCACGTGTCGGCGGGCGTGGCTGAACCGGTCTTCATCTTCGAAATTGCAGCCTTCGCCGTGGCCGGCGGCAAGATCCTGCATCGTCCCGGCGCGTTTGAACGCCGCTTTCAGATCGGCCCATTGGACTGACTTTCCGTCAACCGCACGCCAATAGCGGCGCAAGCTGATGGCGACGCTGAACAGCGGCAGCAGAAAGGCGGGCATAAAGATCGCCACCATCGCATTGTGGGAAAGAACCGCATAGAAACCTTCGCCGCCAGAAGACCCGATTGCCCGGATCGCCCAAAACAGCGCGGCAAAACCGAGGACCAGCGCAAGCGCAATTGCCCCTCCTTGGGTGTGGAAGCGACGCGCCAAAGGCTGGGGCCAAGCGAAGCTTTCCCAACTGTCCCGGCGCACTTCGGCCAAAGCAGCAGGCAGGTTCAGATCAAACTCGTGCGGGGCGGTGTACTGGCAGGCATAATAGCAACCCCTGCAATTGTGACAGAGGTTGGCAAGTTGTGTGATGTCGCCATCCGAGAACGCGTGCTCGGCGTGCAATGACGGGAAAACCGAGCAGTAACCCTCGCAATACCGGCAGGCATTGCAAATCTCGGCCTGACGGCGGGCTTCCTGTATCAGTTCAGTTTGCATAAGCGGCGGCCTCACGTCCTGCGATACGTCCGAAAACCGTTCCAATGGTCATGCCGAACCCGGCCAGATACCCCTGCCCCAGGATCGAGCCGGCCATGGTTTCCCCGGCCGCCCAAAGGTTCCTGATCTTGCCGTTAGGGGTCGAACACTGTGCCGTCTCGTCGACCTTGAGCCCCAGATAGGTGAAGGTCACACCGGTGCGCAGCGAGTAGCCATAGAACGGCGGTTCCGAGATTGGGCGGGCCCAGTTTGTCTTTGGTGGTGTCAGGCCGGATGTGGAAACTCCGTCCAGCTCGGTTGGATGGAAGCCGCTAACGTCGCCACAGGCGGCATTGAATTCGGCGACCGTTGCCTTCAGCTTTCCGGCAGGCAAGTCCATTATGTCGGCCAGTTCATCCAGAGTATCAGCCTGAAGCGGCGGGAAAACAGACGGCATGAACAGGTTCAGCGATTTGGCGTCGATGATCACGTAGCCCACCTGTTCCGGCTGAGCTGCCACCAGACGACCCCAGATCGCGTAACGCTTGGGCCAGACATCCTCGCCCTCGTCATAGAACCGCTCGGCGTTCTTGTTCACGACGATGGAGAACGGCACGCAGTCAAGACGGGTGACAATGCCACCGTCAAACTTGGGCGCGCGTCCGTCGATCGCAACGGCGTGGCATTGGGTCGGGTCGCCGACATTCTCGACACCCTGATCCAACAGATCGGCCAGCACCACACCGCGATTATAGGGCGTTCCACGGATCAGGAAGTTTTGCGCCGCCGGTCCCCAGGCACGGGTCAGCCAATCGGTGTCGGCCTGAAACCCGCCCGAGGCGACAATGACGGCCTTCGGTGCGATGCGGTGGGACTGCCCCTCGTGGGTATAGTCGACCCATTCGACCCTGTCGCTATTCAGTTCCAGATGGGTGACGGCAGCCTCGTACAGCACTTCAACACCCAGCCCTGCCGCTGTCCTGTAATACGCATTGACCAGAGACTTGCCACCACCCATGAAAAACGCATTTGTTCGCGCCAGCGACAGGGTCCCCGAAAGCGACGGCTGGAACCGGACCCCGTGTTCTTCCATCCATGGCAGGCATTCCTCGGAAGTGCGGATCGCCAGCCGCGCGAGACGCTCGTCAGTTTGTCCGTCGGTCACCTTCAAAAGATCGGACAGGTATTCGTCCTCGCCATACGCTTCGACAAGCGGACCCAGAGGGCCCGAATGCATACAGCGAAAGTTGCGGGTGTGGCGCGAGTTTCCACCGCGATAGGGTTTCGGCGCAGCCTCCAGGATCAGAACACGGGCGCCCGCCTCGGCTGCCGTCATCGCGGCGCAGAGGGCGGCATTTCCCCCGCCGATCACTGCAATATCATAAGCTTCGGTTTGAGGTGCCATTTCCGGTTGTCCTATTGGCCTTGATCGCTGGTGCGATCTCGTTCCTGCAATGCGCGAATGCGCATGCGTTGCGCAGCCTGGATATGCGCTCGCATTTCCGTCTCGGCCGCCGCCCCGTCACGTATTTTGAGGGCGGCCATGATACGGCGATGTTCGGCCACAGCAGCCTCAGCCCGATCGCTGTCCAGCAGTTGCGATGGGCCAAGGATCAACAAAGCCTTTTGCAAGGACAGCATGGATTTTGCCAGAAACCGGTTCTTGGCCGCATCCAGTAGCGTTGCGTGAAAAATCCGGTTGATCCGCGCCGCATCCGGACCTGTTCCCGCCTCGGCCAGACGCTCATTCAAAACCTCAAGCTCGTCCAGTTCCACGTCCGACGCGGCCCGCGCAGCAAGGCGCGCTGCAGTGCCTTCAAGCACGGCGCGCATCTCGTACAGTTCCATGACCTCGGCGTAATCCAGGCTGCGGACCGTCGCGCCCAATCGTGGGACATGCGTGACCAACCCGTCGGCCTCAAGTTGACGGATGGCTTCGCGGACCGGCGTTCGGCTGACGCCCAGCCGATCGGACAGCTCAATCTCCCGCAGTCGTTCACCAGGCAACAACGACCCTTCGCGGATCTCGTCCAGCAATCTCTGATAGGCAGAGCTGCCTTGCGGGCCGGGCTGTAATGGGTCGTCCTGAATAGTCATAACACTCACACTTGCATATTGCGTCCATTTGTATACATTTGGATACATAGTGAGTCAACAGCGTCGGAAACCAACCTTTGTCCACCCCAGGAAACCAGACTTCGCTCTTCGTGAAGCGGTCGATGACCCTTGGCCTCGCGGTGTTCGGCACTGCGATCTTCTGGGCGCTGGACCTGCCGCTGCCGTTTTTGTTCGGTCCAATGACCGCTTGCCTGATTGCGGCACTGGCTCACGCACCAATGGAAGGCTTTGGTCAGGTTTCTGTCGCAGCCCGGACCATTCTGGGTGTCGCTGTTGGCGCCTCGATCACGCCTGCCCTGTTCGCCGAACTGCCCAAGATGGCGGCATCGATCATGCTAATCCCCTTCTTCATTATTCTGATCGCGCTGGTCGGCGTTCCGTTCTTCCGCAAGGTGTGGGGGTTCGATGAGAAAACCGCATTCTACGCAGCAATGCCGGGCGGATTGCAGGACATGATCATCTTCGGGACCGAAGCCGGCGCCGATCCACGCACCCTGTCGCTGATTCACGGCACGCGCGTTCTAATTATTGTCACTTTGGCACCGCTGTTTCTGATAGTGTTCTACGATGCTGAGCTGACCAACCCCATCGGGCAGCCCGCAAGCAATCTGCCGGTGCACGAAATTCTGCTCATGGTTTTGGCCGCCTTGGTCGGCTGGAAAGGCGGAGAGAGAATTGGGCTGTTCGGCGCATCCATCCTCGGGCCGATGATCCTGACCGCTGCTCTGTCCTTGGGGGATTTCATCCACTCCCGTCCTCCGCGTGAAGCTATTCTGGCTGCGCAGTTCTTCATAGGGTGCGGGATCGGAGTGAAATTCGTTGGCGTCACATGGGGCGAATTGCGCCGTGTCGTTGCCGCCGGTGTTGCCTATGTCGTTGTTCTTGCCATCTTGGCTGCGGGTTTTACGGCTGTTGTCACCACACTCGGGCTGGGTCGCCCTGTCGAGGCGTTCCTTGCTTTTGCACCCGGAGGTCAGGCCGAGATGACTGTGCTGGCCATTGTTTCAGGCGCGGATTTGGGATTCGTGATCACTCATCACCTGACGCGGATTGTGCTGGTGATCATTGGGGCGCCCATCGCGGCCAATCTTATTTTGCGCTGGTCCAGACCTCGGGATTGATCATATGGATCGGAGCGCCTTCGGCAAAGGCGTTCACCTGATCAAAGATATCCGCAAATTGCAGGTCAAACTCATCTTCGGTCACAAAACCGATATGCGGCGTTGCGATCAGGTTGGGATGCGACAGCAACGGGTCGTCAGGATCGGTCAGCGGTTCGGTGTCAAACACGTCAATTGCCGCATTTCCGGGGCGGCCGTTATTGAGCGCCTTCAACAGCGCGCCGGGTTCGATCAGACCGGCCCGCGACGTGTTCACAAACAGCGAACCGGGCTGCATCGCCCGCAAGTCGGCTGCCGTGATGATACCGCGGGTGTCCGGTTTCAGGCGCACATGGATCGAAACGACATCGCTGCCGGAAAAAAACGCCTGTCGGCTGGATGCGACCGTCGCGCCATCGGCCGCTGCACGGGCACGGCCATCTTCAGACGACCACCAAACAACGCTCATGCCAAACGCCTCGGCATAGCCCGCCACGGCCCGGGCGATACGCCCATAGCCATAAAGGCCCAGTTGTCGCCCGCGCAGTGTCTTGCCGACCCCGGCTTGCCAGCGCCCCGCCTTGACCGATTCCATTTGCGCCGGCAGGTTCCGCATTCCGGCCATGGTCAGCGCCCAGGTCAGTTCAGCAGCAGCGTAAGACGGCGTGCCCGCGTGCATGTTCGAACAGAACAGCACTATGTTGTCAGTACATGCCTGAACGTCCACATGCGGATAGACGCTGCGCTGGCTGATCAGGCGCAAGTTGGGAAGTTTCTCAAGCAACTCACGGGTTACCCTGGTGCGCTCCCGGAACAGGACCAGCGCTTCGGCGTCCTGCAGGCGCGCGGCCAGGGTATCCGTATCTTCGACGTGATCTGTCCAGACCGTGACCTCATGGTCGGCCAGCTTTGAAAAGCAGGGCAAGCCGCGCAATGTGTCGAACCAATCATCGAGAACATGGACTTTCATCGGTTTTCAATACCCTGCGCGGCTTCGAGCTTTCTTGGAGTTGGGACAAAATGCGCTGCCTCAAGCGCTGCCAATGCGTTGCGAACGCGCTCGCTCTGATCAAGCAGGTGATTGAACTGTTCATCGCAGCCCGCAATCGGTGTCGGATACTCGGTCATGTCCCGTCGCAGCGCGGCTTGCGCCAGTTTGAGTTCCTGTCGAGCAATGTCGAGGCATTCGGAATAGTGGTCCATCGTGACACCTCCTAATTGTATACCAAAGTATACCAATTTAGATTTGCCCGATCAACTCCCATCCCACACACTGCTAGGAACATAGACATGACCATCCGCCAGTTTGCGTGCGGTGCGCACCAATCCAGCTGAGTTCAGGGCAAATCCGCCCTCGTTGGAGAAATCCACAAGGACGTCGATCTTGCCCGAAGCGTGCTCCAATACCACCTCGGCCGGACTGGTTTCCATTTGTTCGACTAACCCGGCTGCAACCGTTTCCGGCGTCAATGCACAGGAGGCCATGCATTGCGCGCCCGTAACGGCCATTGTTGGATGAGTCTTCCAGGGCATGAAGTACCTGACCGCGATCGTACCCCCATCTTTCGCAGGGGCCAAAATACCAAACTTGGGCGTCACGGATTTCGACACATCGCCCATTCCCATCCTCTGACCCGCTTCGATCCGAATGGCCTCCATCCGTTCAAAGAACGCGCGGTTTGCGTCCAGTTCTTCTGCGTTTTCATATCCGGTCAAACCAAAATCGGCAGCCCGGGCGATGGCCATCGGCATCGCGACATCCATGCAGGTCAGTTCGATCCCCTGGACCGTATCACGCAGGTTACCGGTGGGCAGGAACGCGCCGGTGGATGATCCGACGACCCCCATGAAACCAAGCTGTATCGGCGCTGCGGATCCCGGGACACCGGCTATTTCAACTGCGCCATCATAGGTCAGATGGCCCGCCGGCGTTTGCACCTTTGCCACCACCCGCGCCCCGGTATTGACGGCGCGGATGCGGATTTCGGTTTCACCACCTTTCGGCGTGATCAATCCCATCTCAATCGCCGCCGGGCCGACCCCGGACAGAATATTCCCGCAGGTAGGTTTGAAATCGATCAGCCTTTCTTCAACCGACACCTGGGCAAAGAAATAGTCGACATCCGCCCAGTCATCGTCGCTGGCCGACAGCATAGCGACCTTGGTCGTAACTGCCGCGCCGCCGCCTATGCCGTCGATATTCAGCGGGTGCCCGGCACCGAGGGCGGCAATCAGAACCTCGGCCAGCAAATCCAGATTCTCGGGCAGGTCAGAACGCCGGAAATACGGGCCGCGCGAGGTGCCGCCGCGCATGAAGACAAATGGGATCGCTGTCTGGGGCATCGCGCGGCTCATTTCAGCGGCCATGGCAGATCAAGCATGTCCTGCAGCAGACCAGGCGGAAAGTCGCGGTTCAGAGCGCCCGCCATAAAGCACATGAAGCCGACACCGCTGGCGGTCAGGATCAAAGTCATCGGCCAGCTTGACCCGGCGCGCACACGTAGGAACGCGATCAGAAAGCCGATCAGGGCAAGGATAAAGCCCACAACCCATGTTGCCGCGATCAGGCTGGCAAACCAGGCCAGTGTGGACCACAGACCGTGTGGGGCGCTGGCGTCCTCACCCGCTACTTCTTTGTCCGCGAAAATCGCATCCCCCTCGGGCCGACGCATCATCTGGAGCAAAAGGATCACGCAGCAGAACAGTGAAACGCTGCCGATCACCAGCGGGATGATCTTGTCGGTCATGTTGTAGTCGGGGATCATGTTGGCATTGACCAGTGCAAAGATCAGATAGGCCATGATCACCAGCAGGAAGACCAGCGGCGCGCGCTTGGTGCCCGCCTGAACATCGCCCTCGGCCATGATCATCTTGGCCTGTCGGATGCCCAGAATGACCGAAACGACTGTGACCACGATCAGGACGATCACGATGGGGCTGAAAACATACTCCATGCCCTCACCTAAGCTCTTGCGGAAGCGGAACGAGGCGATCTGGAAAGCCTGATTGGTGAATTTCTCAACCGGGTTCGAAAGCACGAAACCGATCAGGAAGGCCGGGCGCGACCAGTCGAAGCGGCGCAGGAAAATGCCGATCAGACCTATCACGAACAGGGCCAGCAGGTCTTCGAAATTCTGACCGGACTGAAAGGCCGCAAAGCTGATCAGCATGAACAGGAACGGTGCAAGATAGGTAAAGCGGATCGTGGTCAGCTTTGCGATCCCGCCCGAGGCCGCGATGCAGAGGATCGTCCCCACAACATTGGCCAACGCCAGCAGCCAGACGATCGAATAGGTGATGTCGAGATTGTCTTTGAGCATGCTCGGACCGACTTCGATATCGCCGGACCCCAGCAGAGCGACCGCGCCGATGAAGATCGCCATGGAGCCGGAACCCGGAATACCGAACAATAAGGTCGGAACCAGACCGCCGCCCTCTTTTGCATTGTTCGAGCTTTCCGGGCCTATGACCCCGCGCACTTCGCCCTTGCCGAAGTTGCTTTTGTCCGGCGTCGATTGCACCGAATGACCATAGGCGATCCAGTCAACGACCGACCCTCCCAGACCGGGGATGATGCCGACAACCACACCGATGATCGAACAGCGGATCGACAGCCAGATATTGGCGAACCAATCCTTGACACCGTCCAGCCATCCGGCACCCAGCGAAGCCCCTTCGGCAATCGACCGGTCCTGCCGCAAGAGCGAGACAATCTCGGGTACCGCAAAGATACCCAAGCCGACGATGACCAGTTTCAGACCGTCGGTCAGATACGGGATGTCATAAGTCGCCATGCGCAGAGACCCGCCCGCGTCGGCCTCACCAATAGTTCCGACCATCAGGCCAAGTCCGGCCGCAGCAACGCCCTTTAGCGGTATGCGACCGGCCAGAATGGCAACCATAGACAGGCCGAGGATGGTAATCATCAACATTTCGGGCAGGCCAAAAGCCAGAACGATCGGTCGTGCAACCAGAATGAACATGGTCAGGAAGGTCGCCCCGACCAGACCACCAAACAGGGACGAGGCAAAGGCGGCGGAAAGCGCCCGCGCCGCTTCGCCCTTCTTGGCCATCGGAAAACCATCGAGCACCGTCGCCTGAGATGCGGAACTGCCGGGTATTCCCATCAGAACCGACGCAAAAGTGTCAGATGTCGGGACAACGGCGACCATCCCTATCATCAGCGCCAAACCCAGGATCGGGTCCATTCCGAACATGAAAGGCAACAGCAGCGACAGCCCGGCGATTCCGCCAAGTCCCGGGAACACCCCAACGGCCAATCCCATGACGACACCAAGCACCAGGTAGCCCAGAACGATGGGTTGCAGGATCAGACCCCACGCGTCACCAAGCGCAGGAAGAGCGGTGGCGAAAACCTCCATAGCGGCCGCCTTTCATATGATTTTGATGGAACTCAGAAAGCGCGCGCCTCGTAGTGAGGGCGCGCGCTGAATTGGGCCGGCTTAGTTGAGCTCGACGCCATAGGCTTCCTTGAGCCAGTTCAGGACATATTGCTTGGCGTTGTCGTCAACGCTTGTCGCGGTTTGCAGGGCCGCTTTTGAGCCGTCACCAACAAACACCGGGTATTTGCCAACGCGTTTCGAGGAGATTTCCGCGAAGTCGCCGCGCTCGGTCACAGCCTTAAAGGCCGCAGTATATGCGTCGACAACGTCCTGAGGTGTATCACCGGGCAAAAACGCAAGCTTCTGAACCGGAAAACCGGCTACAAAGAAGGCTTTCCAGGCATCCCATGCCTCGCCGCTGGTTTCGCATCCTTCGGTTGCTTCGCAGACCTCCTTGAAGGTCGGCATGTCCGGGAAAGTCGGGTCACGCACGATGTTGCCATCCGCATCCAGGGCACCCCATGTCATCATCGGCACGGCCTGATCGGATTCGACCAACGGGGCCGAGCCACCCAGATAGCCGGACGATGTCTGGTAGTCGATATTGGCCTCGCCACGTTCAAACATCAGGCGACCGTCACCGCGACCCTTGATGCCAAAGACAGGCTCAACATTCATGCCCAGCATCTGCCATGCCAGCAGCGGCACCAGGTCCAGCCGGGTGGCGCCCTGCGATCCGTAGATGAAGTTGATATCTTTCAGCGCATTGGCGGAACCGTCAAACTTGGCGCCATCTTCAGCGTTCAGATAGGCAACACCACCGGTTCCCGACGCCATGACCGGAATCCAATCATTGTATTCATAGCGCACGCGCGGATCGCTCAGCAGATAAGGAAACTGCGTCGATCCCGACGTACCGAACAGCAGCGTGCCGTCATCATGCTTTTGCTCCTGAAACCAATTCGCGCCCTTGGTCGACCCTGCGCCCGGCATGAATTTCACAACCACAGTCGGCTGACCCGGCAGTGCCTCGGACAGAAGCGGAGCGAAAAAGTTGGCCCATTTAGCCGAACCGCCCGTTTCCGAAAACGGTATAACCCATTCAATGGTCTTGCCCGAGAAATCGACCTCGGCAGTGGCGGGTGCCGCGATACCGGCAGCGGCGATCAGCCCCACGACGGCGCGACGGGTAAAGCTGGAAATGGTCATTGGTTCCTCCCTGTTGACCAGACAACCACGCCAACGGCTCTCGCGCCACCGTGATTGCAAATAGAACTGCGGGGTTGATTCCCCCTCCCATCTGGCAATCATGAGGGGCCAACCTTGCGCGAAACTTGCAGGAGACCCGATGCGGATCGTCATTGTCGAGGACAACGAAACGCTGGCCAACGCCATTGCCTACCGGCTGCGCGATCGTGGTCACGCGGCAGATATTCTGACCGACGGCGACGCAGCCGACCTTTTCCTTGAGCAGGAGGGCGCAGATTTGGTGGTACTGGACATCAATCTGCCGGGGCAGTCCGGGCTGGAAATCCTGCGAACCCTTCGCAACCGAGGCGATGGCGTGCCGGTCATACTGCTGACGGCGCGTTCCGAAACCAGCGACCGCGTGTCTGGCCTGGACATGGGGGCTGACGATTATCTGGTGAAGCCGTTTGAAATGGACGAACTGGAGGCCCGAATCCGGGCATTGTCACGCCGCAAGCAGCTTGACTATGGCGCGAAAGAGACCATCGGAGGCCTGGAATTCGATCGTGCCGCAAGACAAGCCAGTGCGCGGGGAGAGGTATTGGACATTCCGCGCAGGGAATTGGCGGTTCTGGAATGCCTGCTGGAACGACGCGGCAGAATTGTCCCCAAAAGCCAGCTGAACGACTACGTTTATGGTGTCGGTGCAGATGTCGAGGATTCGGCGGTTGAACCCCACGTGTCGCGCCTGCGCAAGCGGCTTCAGCCATTGGGGATAAGGATCAAGACTGCCCGTGGCCTTGGGTATCTGCTTGAGGTGCAACAGTGATTGGGCACGGATCGCTCAGGCTGCGATTGTTTCTTCTGATCCTGACACCTCTGGTCTTGCTTGCCGTTCTGCTTGGGTTTTGGCGCTTTACGGTCGCCCAGAAAACGGCCCAGGAATTGTTTGATGACAGCCTGCTGTCTGCCGGTCTCGCAATCTCGCGCGATGTCGCCATTTCAGGGGGGGACGCTTTGCTCCCCTCAACGCGCAGCATGATCCGCGACTCGTCGGGCGGAGAGGTTTTCTATCACGTGACAGGGCCCGGCGGCATATACGTTACGGGTTATGCCTATCCGCCGACCTCAACCGACGCAGGTGATCAGGATCCTTATGAACCATTTTTCTTCGAAGCTGTTTATCGCGATGAACCGGTCCGCGTCCTGCGGATGACGGAACGCGTCACTTTGGAGAACCTCGCTGGTGACGCAACTGTTACGGTCTGGCAGCTCATGGCCGACCGCAACGCCTTTGCCAATCAGCTGTCGATCCGGGCCGGGATCCTCATGGGTATCCTGCTCGCCACTCTTGCAATCGTCGTCTGGTTCGGTGTGGCGCGCGGTCTGCGGCCCTTGCTGGATTTGCAGGACGCAATCGACCTGCGATCGCCGGATGACCTAAGTGAAATCAAACGCCCCGTTCCGGTCGAAGTGCTGGGTGTCGTCAAAACCCTGAACCGGCTTTTTGGTCAGGTTGAACGCAGCATCAACGCCCATCAGACATTCATTTCCGAAGCCGCGCATCAGCTAAGGAACCCAGCAGCTGCGGTCCAGTCCATGGCCGAGGCCCTGCGGGATGCAAAAACGGAGGATGACAAGGAACAGCGCATTCAGGAACTCATGACCGCTGCCAAAAACTCGGCCACTGTGGCCGAACAGTTGCTGTCCCTCGAAAGGCTCCGATATCCGGCACATCTGGAACAGGTAGCAGAATTCGACTTTCGTTCGGTTGTCGAGGAGGCCTGCGCAGAAATGGGTGTCCACATCCTGGCGAATGGGATCGAATTCGAAGTTGCCATGCCGGATACAGCCGTAATGGTTTCGGGCGATCAGGTTTTTCTGAACGAGGCTGTCAAAAACCTTCTGGACAACGCGCTGAAGCACGGCGGCGGTCTTCTCAGCCGGATTTCGGTTACACTGCACCGCGATGACAAGGTCGTGAAGCTGACTGTGGCCGATGACGGAAAAGGCCTAGACCCCGACCACAGCGAGGCAGCTTTTGGGCGATTTTCACAACTGGAGCACTCCGAAGGCAGCGGGCTGGGCCTGTCCATCGTTGCCGCCGTCGCACAGCGTCACGGTGGGCAGGTTTCAATCAACAAAGCCGCGCGTGGCGCAAGCCTTACGCTCGAGCTTCCTTGTGTTCCGTAAACTCTGACCGGGTTTCAACGTTGCCCACCCTGCCCATCTAACTGGTCCATTGCATCACCGGACATGGTTCTATCGAGATGATAGTTTCACACACAGGCGCGCGTTAGCCCCGCGTAACCGAGGTGGTTCTTTGTATGGCCGTTCTGCCGAATAGATGGCCGCAGTACTTCTTTTCGGCATGATGTCAACGTGCCAGAGCTTTGGGTAACCGTCCAGCCAACGCCCGCTGAACAACGGCAAACCTCGGGGTGTGCGCGATTTCCTCAAGTGTCGCGACCCAGAGCGGAACCTCAAAATCCGGAACTGCATCGTCCGACCTGCGAAGCCGGGCGTCCGCGTCGCCAATGAATGTGGGCAGAAAGGTCTTACCCACGCCCGAAGCCGCCATCTGCTGAAGGACCAGAAAACTGTCTGCTCCGTTGGTCATTTCGTCAGCATTCACGTGTTCCGCCATCCATTTAGCCGGGAGAGAGCGGCTTAATGCGCCATCAAGCCTCATCCATTTTAGATCTGGGGAACCATCATAATAAACTCCGAACGACAATGTACCCGAGCGTTCCCCAACCAGACCCTCGCCAAGCTGAACCGATGGGCGCACGGCAATGTCTGCAGTCAACCGGGGCAGATCATGGTGGCTGTTTCCACTCAACAAAGTCAGTTCCAAGCCGGGGTAAAGATTTAAAATATCAGTCAGTATTTTTGGCAGCACAAGCTGGCAGAGGCTGTCAGTGGATGCAATGCGCACGCGACCGACAGGGGACCGGTTTGCACCCACAATTGCCCGCTCCACCGAAAGGACCGCGTCTTCAACGCCTTCCATGGCACAAAGAACTGCTCGGGCCTCGGGGAGCGCGCAATATCCCGACGGGCTTTTCTGAAAGATAGTGCAGCCATTTCGCTGTTCGAACGCGGCCACTCTGCGCAGGACCGTTGCATGTGTGACACCCAAGGCAGACGCCGCTGCATTCAACGATCCGTATTTGGAGACGGCAAGCGCGTATCGGATATCATCCCAATTGTCGTTGTTCATAAATTAACAGGGGACGACGAATAACAAACAATTACAAGAAAATTCGTTCAAGCTAACATTCGGTGTATTGAACAGGGAGAAATACCATGAAGAAGAAAATTTCGATTTTCGCGGCAGGTCTTTTGTCGGTAGCCGCAATAGGAACAGCCATCGCCCAGGAAAGTCAGAACCCAGCTGTAAAAGCTCGGACCTCAATCATGAAGCTTTATGCCTTTAATCTGGAAACACTCGGCGGAATGATAAAGGGAGAGGTGGAATACGATGCCGAGGCGGCAACTCGGGCTGCCAACAATATTGTCGTTCTGACGCAGATCGATCAATCCGCAATGTGGCCGGCTGGTTCCGACAATGCGTCCGACCCCGCCACCCGTGCCCTGCCCGCCATCTGGGAAAACTTTCCCGACGTCGGAGCCAAAGGGCAAGCGATGGCTGAAGCCGCCGTTGCGATGCAGGCTGCGGCAGGACAAGATGTGGAAGCCGTGAAAGCGGCGATGGGACAATTGGGCGGAGCCTGTACGGCATGTCACAAGGCATACAGAGCGCCAGAAAACTGATGAGGCACTGAAGGTGCGGCGTTTCTTGCGATTGGCCGCTGGTGTCTTAGTTTTGGTCGGGTTGGCCGGTGTACTGCTGACCCGACCGCAAAGAGTGGATCCGGCGCAACTGAATGATGTCACCGCCGATCTCGTCAGAGGTGAGGCTGTTTTCTATGCAGGCGGATGTGCATCCTGTCACGCGGCGCCGGATGCCACCGGAGAGGAGAAGCTTAAACTCGCCGGAGGGCGTCGGTTTGAAACGGGTTTTGGCACATTCATAGCCCCCAACATTTCCAGTGATCGGGAAGCCGGAATTGGGTCCTGGTCTGCGCTGGATCTGGCCAACGCCCTGCTTCATGGCACGGGTCCCGAGGGGCAACATTATTACCCGGCTTTTCCTTATACGTCTTATGCCAACATGACCTTGGAGGATGTTGCGTCTCTCCATGCCTTCCTCGGCACCCTGCCAGCTGTCGCCGTGGAAAGTAACGCGCATGAGGTCGGCTTTCCATTCAGCATTCGACGCGGGCTGGGCGGATGGAAGCTTTTGTACCTGCAGCCAGGCTGGGTGGTTGAAGGCGATCTGACGGACCAACAAGCCCGAGGCCGATATCTGGTCGAGGCGTTGGGACACTGCGCTGAATGCCACACGCCGCGAAATGCCTTCGGTGGTCTGCAACGTGATCTGTGGCTGGCAGGCGCACCCAACCCAAGCGGCAAGGGTCGCATCCCCGGCCTGACCGCCGACCAGCTTGATTGGTCTGAAGCTGACATAGCGGAATACCTGAGATCCGGTTTCACACCGGACTATGACAGCGCGGGTGGTGAAATGGCGGAAGTCATCGAGAACACATCACAGCTTACAGATGACGACCGTTTGGCGATTGCCGCCTATCTCAAAGCCGTTTCCCTGCCGTCCGTTGCGCCTGTGCCAGAGTAACTGCCGTTCGAGGAAATGGGTCTTTGGTATCGGGAAACCGCCCCTGTGATGCGCCCCGAAACTGACGGTGGTTCAAAAGGCCACAGGATCTTAGCTAAGACGTTCGGCTTGAAAATCGTCAGACCTAAGCCCGATGTGGGAAGGCCCGACCAAGGGTAGCCTGTCTTCAGTATCAAAAATCGCGTCAAACGGCATTGGAGGCGGAAATGAAAGCCCGGAAAAGGTTAGGTCAACTTCTAAGCACAGTGGCATTGGCTTCGTTGATTGCTGCGACGCCCTACGTGCCAAAGTTTGACACCGACGGTCGCCTTCAGTTTGAACCGGTCTACGCGTTCGCCAAAAGCGGCAAGGGCAAAGACGGGGATGATCGCGACGATGACCGGGATGGCAACTCGGGATCGGGTAATAGCGGCCGTGGGGGTGACCGCGACGATGGTCGCGACGACGACCGGGATGATGATCGCGACAATGACAGGGATGACGATCGAGACGACGACCGGGATGATGATCGTGACGACAATTCAGGATCAGGCAAAGGCGGTCGTGATGATGACGACGACGATGATGACTCAAAGCGCTCCAACAGGGGCAGCGGTAAAAAGGATCGGTCTCAGACCGGTGGCAGACCAATAGCTTCGGCCGGGATAACGAAGGTTGAGACAAATGCGAGCGGCATCGAAGTTCGTTACGCCGACGGAACCAAGGAAGAGATCGAAAACGGTCGCTATGAAAGAAAGAATGCGCAGAACCGAACCGTCGAGGAGCGTCCCGCGACTGGTGCCGACGTCTCACGACTGCGGTCTTTGGCGAACGGCATCTCAATCAACAACGTACGCTCAAGTGGCCAAGGCGGCGCATCTGGCAGCCGCCCCACGAAAATTGAACGCCAAGGCGACAACATCGAAGTGAACTACGCCAATGGGTGGAAAGAAGAGATCGAGTTTGGGCGCTATGAACTGAAAGATCCGTTCAACCGGACTGTTGTTGAAAGAAACGCAACCGCCTCGGATCGACGCAGATTGCAGGCAATCGCAAATTAACCAAAAGCTCGGGAAGTAGTTCCCCAGGCGGTCTCTCATCCGCAGAGACCGCCTTAGTCATCGAAGACACGGCGACTAGTCTCCTTTGTTCCAAGCATCGTGCGCTATCAAAGCGGCCTCCACCCGATTTCGCGCGTGAAGCTTGGACAGGATCGCCGTCATGTAGTGCTTCACGGTTTTCTCCTGAAGACCCAGCGCTACGGCGATTTCCCTGTTGCTCAACCCCTTGGCCACATGGCGCAGGATTTCCTCCTCGCGATGCGTGAGATCATTCAGGATGTCTCTGTTTTTGCGGGCACCGTTTTCGCTGTTGATCTTAAGCAGCACGCGTGAAGCCAGACCCGGCGAGACAAACCCTTCGCCCGCAGCAATGCTGCGCAGAGAAGTTGTCAACTCGCTCGCTGTCACGCCCTTGACAATGTACCCTATGGCTCCGGCTTCCAGTGCATCCGCAACGTCACTGCTGTTTTCCGAGACCGTCAGGATCGCAATGAAGGGTGGGTTTGTCATTGCCGCAATCTTGCGTGTCGCGCTTATCCCGCCTCCCGGCATCGAGAGGTCAAGAATGGCGATGTCTGGCTGATGCGTTCCGACGAGCGCTATCGCCTCTTCCGCACTTGAACCGGCGGCGAGAACCTCGAACCCGTCGGCCTCATCCAAGGTACGCTGCAGGCCGTCCCTGAAAATCGGATGATCATCCGCTATAACGACAGATGTGGTCATAATGCACTCATCTTTCTGGGAAATAATGTCATTGCTATTGTGGTGCCATTGCCGGGGCGCGACGAAACACTGAACCTGCCACCAATGCTCTCGACCCGATCTCGCAAGCCCAATAATCCCTGCCCACCATCGTCGCGCAAAACGGTTTCGTCCGAAGTGTCAAACCCGGGTCCGTCGTCGCTGACCTGAATGACGATGCGGTCACTTTGCACTTCACTGGTGACCGTGCATCGGGAATCCGGGGCATATCTTGCTGCATTGGAGAGTGTTTCCTGCAAAAACCGAAAAACACACAACTTGTCGGACAGTGACAATTCCGGCGACTCGCGACCCTGAAACGAAATCTCTGGCCGCAACGGGCTGTGTTCCGAGTGATCTTCAACGGCCCTCTTCACGACATCAATGAGCGTAAGGTTGTCGATGTCCGGAGCCGACAACCCCCGCGACAATGCACGAATTTCTGCAAGGGACTTTTGCAAAGACTGATGAATTTCTTCTGCCTCTTTGGGCTTGGCAGACCCTTCGGGAAACGCTGCCTCCAATCGAAGGGCGGCCAGGGACAGGTACTGAGCGGGACCATCATGCAGTTCGGCACCAAGCTTCTTGAGAAACCGATCCGTCTGCGTGGCATATCTTTCCGACGCTTCGACGACACGCGACCGCAACTGTACGTTCTGCTCGGCCATCTGTTCGCTTTCTGCAAGGCGCTTTTCCAGAAGACGCCCCTGTCGCTGAATTGTGTTGTCGCCAATTGCAACAATCGAAAACAACACGATCGTGCTGGCCACAAATGCCGAGCCGACAACCAACCAGCTTGTTCTTCTTGCCTTGGCAAGGTCCAGTTCCAGTTGATCAGCCCTTTCGTAGAACTCGGCAACCGCAATGATTTCACCGGACCAAAGCTCGCGAATGGGGCTGTACACTTCAAGCAAAGGTATCCCAAGGGCCGCTTCGGCGGCGCTTTCGGCATGATCAAGCTCTTCAAAAGAGCCGGAGATTTTTCCGCCCCAAGCTTGCTTCAGATCGTCGGTTGGACTGAATCGGCTGCCAATTATCGCAGTGTCCGATGCGTGGGCGATGACACCTCCTTGTTTCCAGAATTTGTAGGAAATAACGCGGTCGCGCATTGGCTGGGTCATGAATATCTCGTCCAGCGCCCGGCTTGCCTGCTCTGAAATTCGGTCGCCGTGCGCCAATTCCTGACTGAGGGGGGAAACGATGCTTTCCATATAAAGCGCGGCAGAGTTGGCGGAGTTCTGGACGACAGCATTCTGAATTCGATTTGACACCCAGACCCCGACTATCGCGGTAGCAGTGCCCATCACGGCAATACTGGCCGCAAGAAAAACTCGCGACAGCGACCAATTGCCAATTGTCAGGTCAGCTATTTTTCCTCTCATTGTGAAATCGACTATGAACTACAATCTCTTAACGCACCACAGACCTTGGTCTGACGTGAACTGTCGGCTACTCGAAACCCAGGTTCTGACCCAGAAGCCAAGTCAGGTGTCTTCCATCTTTCTCAGTCTTTGCAGCATCGGGCAGTGAACGTTGCCACTATCACAATTGGCTGTAAGCTCGCTCAAGGCGCGCTCCAGGCGATTGAGTTCATCAATCTTGCTACGAACACTGACAATGTGAGCCTCGGCTAATTCTTTGACTGATTGGCAGTCATCGGTACTTCCCTCTGACAGTTCCAAAAGCGCCTTGGCGTCTGAAAGCGGAAACCCCAGGTCACGGCACTTCTTCAGAAAGTGAAGTCTTCCGACATCGTTCGGTGAATAGAGGCGACGATTGTTCAGAGCTCGCGCGGGTCTTGGTACGATACCTTCGCGTTCGTAATAGCGGATGGTTTCTATTCCGACACCGCTTTGCCGGGAAGCCTCTCCTATCGCAATCATGTGAATTGACCCCTCTTGATCCTGTAGTCGCTACAGGAGTTATACAATCTGACAGTTGGTGCCTCAACTCGATCAAATTGAATACCCACGGAGTGAAAGATGAAGAAATACGTGATCCTAAGCTACCTTGGATCGGTTTCCGCTCTGGGCGTCGCAACATGCTGTGTTCTTCCAATGGCCGTGATGTTGCTGGGCTTGGGAGGCAGCTGGTTGGCGGTATTCGGAAAAATTGCTGCGGGAAGTTATTACGTTCTCGCCATCTCAACAGCGCTGGTCGCGATTGCGTGGTTTCTATCTCATCGAAACAGGGCTTTGGGGCAGTTGAAATGGTGGCTAGCAGGAAGTTCGTTGATCACCGCACTGGCATGGGTCATCGTGTTCAAAGAGGCTCAGATCAACGACTATCTAATCATGAAGATGTGAGACAATGACGAAACAAACCGTGGTGCTCGACAGTACTCTGACTTGCCCTGAATGTGGGCACGTCGAAACCGAGAAAATGCCAACAGACTCCTGCCAGTGGTTCTATGAATGCAAGTCATGCAAGGCCGTTTTGAAGCCGCTGGAGGGCGATTGCTGTGTATTCTGCTCTTACGCGACGGTCCCATGTCCGCCAATCCAGTTGGGGGATGACTGCTGCAGTTAGTATCGCATATGGGACGGCAACTTTGGGTCCGTCGATGTTGAAACGTTACATGCGCGCCCAAAATGAAGATCACTTCGCTTGGCGATGATCCGCCAGTTCCGGATGTTTGTAGGCCTCGGGGTATGGCATTGGTTTCGAGGGGCCAAGGGGTACAACACCATTCCAGCTTCGACCAAAATACCCTTGGCGACAGTGTTCAATTGAACCGCTGTTTTCCACGCCCGGCACGGAATGCGCGCGGCAAAGCCAGCGCCATAGGTTCCGGTAGTCAAGGATCTGGGCACCGTTGAGCTTCATACGCAGGTAATAGACCGGGTCGTGTCGATACAGCGTCGGAAACAGGCGAAGGTCTGCTTCGGTGAAATGATTGCCGGTCAGAAACATGCGACCGTCGCTGGCAAGGCGGGTGTCAAGCTGTGACAGAGTGTCAAAATAGGCGGTGAAAGCCGCCGCATATACGCTTTGATCAGACGAAAATCCGGCTTTGTAGGCACCGTTGTTGATATTGACGTAAATCAGCTCGTTCAGCTCGTCGATTTCTGTCCGAATGGCCGGATCATCCGGGTAAAGAACTGGCCGTTCATCATTGCCACGCGAACTGCCCAGTTCGACCGCATTGCGATCCAGCATGCGAATGATCTCGGCGCTTTCGTTGTTGACGATGCGCTTTGACTTTTTGTCGTACAGGATTGGAACCGATTTTTCTTCAGAACTTTCTGCCCGATATATGTCGCGCACCAGTCTGAAACCCTGGCCAGTGCCGGTTTCGGCGGTGCATTCCGGAAGTGTTGTTCCAGTCAGCGAAGCCACGAGGTCAGGTGCGAATTGCCAGTGGTTCGGGCCTTCAGGGTCTTCTTCGTCTGTTCGGTTGGGAAACACCACATCCATCGAAATACTGCCCTGCAGGCCCACCACGTTGCGGGCCAGTGTAACCCGATGGCACCACGGGCAGTTGAGCGCGACAAACAGGTGATACCTGCCCGGTTCTGCGGGAAAATCAGTATCGCCGATGGCATGCCGGAAACCGCTGACGCCGCGCACGAATTCCCCTCGGGCGCGGCGCAGTTCGGCATTTGACTGGTCTTCCTGTTTAGAATGGTCCGTCATTGTTCAAGCTTCACCCTCTCAGACGGTGGTGCAGAATGATAGGCACCGCAAGCTCTTCTTCATCACTTAGATGGCGTTTCAGAAAGGCCTCGATCACTTCCGACGTATCGCGCAGCGCTCCGACCTCTGAACGTGCCTGGGCCTCATCCAGATGGATCAGCTTGATCGCCCGATTGGCTGTTCGGGTGTATTGATCAAGGACCAGATCAAGATCAGCATGATCCTTTTCCAATACCTCCAGGCCCGCATCAAAACGTGGGTCCGCCGCAGAGAGTTCGGGAAAATAACTGCGATCTTCCCAGCCGTGATGGCCGTGCAGATTGCCGACAAGCGCGTTGCCATAATAGGACAAACGGGCGGCGTACGCGTCGGGTGACACCGTTCGGTCCAGAAAATGCTCGGCATCGGTCCGAACCAATTCGGCAAGACGGCGAAACATCTGATGGGCGCCCAGCCAGTGGCGCGTTCTCTCTTTGAAGCCGGGATGGGAGTCCCAACTGTCGCGCGGATATGTCTCGAGCAAGATCTGCATCTCGCCCGGCATGTTTTCGGTGCGGATATAGTGGTTATGAAGCATGAGCTTACTCCTTTCCGCAAGGATGTGTGGCCCAAATGTTCCGACCGTTAGACCCACGGCTGCACAACCGCTGTCTATGTCCGCACACCGGCAAAGCGAATTCCGCTCAAATCCGAGACACTGCGTTTCCATGTCGTGATATCGCGCAGACTGAAATCGCTCAGCGATGGGTGACCGCAGGCTCTTGCCAATACTTGCATCAGTTCGACACTCGCACCGAAGTAGCGCGCAAGCCTCTCCGCGCTGACTTGTACATCCAACCTTTTCCGCAGCTCGGGTTTCTGCGTCGCTACGCCAACCGGGCAATTGTTGGAATTACACATGCGAGCCGCAATACAGCCAACGGCCTGCATGGCCGAATTGCTGACCGCAATTGCATCAGCGCCCAAAGCCATTGCCTTGGTGAAATCCTCGGCCACGCGCAGCCCGCCGGTGACAACCAGTGTAACTTCGTGGCCTGTTTTTTGATCCAGATGCGCCCGGGCACGTGCAAGCGCCGGGATCGTGGGTACCGAAATATGATCACGGAAAATCAGCGGAGCGGCGCCAGTGCCACCGCCCCGACCATCCAGAATGATGTAATCGGCGCTGGCCGCCAGCGCAAAGTCGATGTCGTCCTCGATGTGATTTGCGGACAATTTGAAGCCAATCGGAATACCGCCAGAGCGTTCCCGCACCTCGTCCGCCAGTTTGCGGAAGTCTTCCGGGCTTTCCAGATCTGTGAAGGTCGCAGGCGAAATCGCGTTTTGGCCCGGCTCCAGCCCGCGCACCTCGGCAATTTTTCCCTGCACCTTTTCGCCAGGCAGGTGGCCACCGGTCCCGGTTTTCGCGCCCTGTCCCCCTTTGAAATGGAAGGCTTGTACGCGTTCCACCAACTCCGGCCGCCAGCCAAACCTGGCCGAGGCGAGTTCGTAGAAGTAGCGAGAGTTTTCCGCCTGCTCTTCCGGCAACATGCCACCCTCTCCGGAACAGATGCCGGTCCCGGCCAGTTCGGCGCCACGTGCCAATGCGGTCTTTGCCTCCTCAGACAGGGCCCCAAAGCTCATGTCGGAGACAAATAGCGGGATATCCAGTTTCAGCGGCTTGGTGGCCCGTGGGCCGATTGTGACCGAGGTCGATACCAAGGCGCCATCCAGCAGTGGCTTTCGCGCCATCTGCGCGGGCAGAATCTGGATGTCGTCCCAATGCGGCAAATCTTTGCGCGGCACGCCCATGGCGCCCATTTCCCCGTGGTGACCCAACTTGGAAAGGCCGTCCCTTGCCAGTTCATGAATGCGGGCAACCGTTGGCTCTTCGGGGGTCGGCGTCGCCTTGGGCACATTGCTCACCGGTTCGGGTGCCGGGTCGCCCTCGGACAGGCCACCCAGTCTGGTGTGGCTGCCGTCGCAGAACGGAGCATTGGCGCTGGCTTTACAGCGGCACAAAACAGCCGGGCCGTCCTTTTCTGCCATGAACTTCAGCGGGGCAATCCCGGTTCCGGTGTGGCTGCCGTCGCAGAAGGGCTGTTTTTGTGAGCGCCCGCACCGGCACCAGAAATAGGTTTTACCTTTCTCAAGCTCGACACGTTCCGGGGTCTTAGCGGCGATGATGGGTGGTGTGGTTGTCATGTCTTAATCCAATTTGTCGCGATCATGGGGTAAGGAGTAGTCGATACAGGGACCTATCGGGATGACCCGCGACGGGTTCACCGTTTCATGACTGGCATAATAGTGGTCCTTGATATGCGCTATGTTGACGGTCGCTGCGACGCCGGGCTGTTGGTACAGATCCCGTACATATTCCGACAGACTAGGATAATCCGCGATCCGGCGGATGTTGCATTTGAAATGACCCACATAAACCGGGTCAAAACGCACAAGCGTCGTGAACAGGCGCCAGTCTGCCTCGGTAGTTTTGTTTCCGGTCAGGTAACGCTGTTTGCCCAAACGCTCGTCCAGCCAGTCCAGGGTTTCGAACAAAGGGACGACCGCCTCTTCATAGGCATCTTGCGTGGTGGCAAATCCCGCCTTGTAGACCCCGTTGTTCACGGTGTCGTAAATCCGGTCATTCAGGGCATCAATCTCGGGGCGCAGCTCCTTTGGATAGTAGTCCCCCGGCTTTGCTCCGATCCTGTCGAACGCCGTGTTGAACATCCGGATTATTTCGGGGGACTCGTTCGAAACAATGGTCTTGGTCTTTTTGTCCCAGAGAACCGGTACTGTCACCCGCCCGGAATAGTCCGGTTTTGCAGCGGTATAGACCTGGTGCAGAAAATCTGCGCCGTTGATTGTATCCGGCACGGCACCTGGACCGGGTCGAAATGTCCAACCGTTCTCTGCCATGTACCAATGCACGACCGAGATCGAGATCATTTTCTCCAGTCCCTTGAGTGTGCGAAAGATCAGCGTTCTGTGCGCCCAAGGACACGCCAGAGAAACATAAAGATGGTAACGCCCGGCTTCGGCCTTGAACCCGCCTTCGCCGCTTGGTCCGGGCGCGCCGTCTGCTGTGACCCAATTCCTGAACTGTGGTGCCCGCCGCACGAACCGACCTGCGGTATCCGAGGTGTTGTACCATTGATTTACCCAACGTCCTTCTTGCAGAAGTCCCATGAGCTGTCCTTTCCAAGCCGCAAACCGTGCCACGTGTTAAGACGTGCCGCATCGTTTCGCTTCAGACTAACTGGTTCATTTTCTTCAACCCAGAGACTAATATTAGCCCACTTTGTTCTAATTTGGAGAACGATGCCGTGGGCCAGATGGAAGACATGCGACTGTTCGTTGCAGTCATAGAAGCGGGCAGCATAACGCGGGCTGCCCAGAGCCTTGGAATTGCAAAATCCGCTGTCAGCCGAAGGGTTTCTCTGCTGGAGGGTCGCTATGAAACTGTTCTGATCGACCGGCAGCGTGGAAACTGGGAAATAACCGAGACCGGTCGCGAACTGTTTCAGAGAGCAATCCGACTGGTACAGGATATGGATGAAATCACGGATGATTTCACAAGCACTTCCGCCGTGGTCGAAGGACCGTTAAGTGTAAGTGTTCCGCTGGAGTTTGGTGTTTCATTCCTTCAGCCCGCACTTTTTGACTTTAAGCGGAAATACCCGCAAATCCGGCTCACCGTAAACTTCGACGAACGCCAGGTGGATCTGTCCCGAGAGAATTTCGATCTGGCAATCCGGATAACGAACGAACCCGAGGCCAAGCTACTCGCAACGCGTGTCGGCTCTGTTTGGCATGGACTGTTTTGCAGTCGAGGGTATCTGGAGACTCATCCTGCCCCAAAAGAACTGCGAAATCTCCATGACCATCAGTTGTTGTTCTTTGGATCAGCCCACCGCGCAACATGGGAGTTTCTTTCAACACCCGGAAAGACGGAAATCTTTGAGTTCCAACCATACCTCAACTCCAACAGCGGGACGTTCTTGCTGAACGCCATGAAGCAAGGATTAGGAATAGCCCGCCTTCCCAATTTCATCCTTGGAGATCTGCAACACTCAGACGACATTGTTCAGGTGCTACCTGAAGTGAAAATCGAAAACTGGGGCATTTTTCTGGTGCATGCTGAAAACAGACGTATGAACCGCCGCATGAGGTTATTTACCGAAGCCATCAAAACCTTCTGCGCCCGGTCACAAAAAAGCATCCAGGTGTCTGACACCGCTTTTTAGGGTGGCCGCAATCTATTCGGCTTGCCCTTGCGAATTCCCGCTTCAATAGCGTGATCGTGGCTTGGAATGAGAATCCCAAATGCGCTGGACACGACAAATTCTTTCATGCCGCGCACATGAAGCTGCGACAGCCCACTCCCGGATGCTGTCTCAATCACAATGCAGGAATACGGACCTGTTCCCAATACTCTTGGTCTTATTCGGATATACGCGGCGGGCGCGGAACTCTCCAAAAGGGCCCAAACGACCAGCTTCGGCGAGCATTTGGTTTCTTTTGGCACTTCCCGCTAAACACCCGCCTCTGTTGACACGACTTCTGACTTCGATCGGAGCCACTTGAGAAACAGCATTACCTCAGGTCGATGATGATCCGGCAGAGTGTGGATGTAGTAGACGCCAAATAATGGCTCAGAAAACAACTCCACCATTCTGCCTGCCTGAAGATCATCCTGAAAAAAAGCACGCGCTGTGTAGGCGATGCCGTCGCCCCTACGAACGGCAGCCATGATCAGGTTACCCGGCATGTGATTGACTGAGAGAGGCTGCTCTGGAACGACACCGTGGAAGGTAAACCAGTCGCTCGCTTCGTTTGTTCCCAATTCTTGCAACCACAGAAACTGCGTTAATGATTCCGGACTGTTCAGGTCCTTACCTTCAACCAATTCCGGCGTAGCGACGACAATCATGTCAGAAATCAGAACCGGGTCTTCATCCGGCCTTGGCCTACGTTTGTCATGATATCGAATTGCTATGTCGATCCCACCCGGACGAGGTTCAACCAACTGTGACGTTGGATTAAGCATAAGTGTAATTTCCGGGTGTGCGCGTTGAAATTCAGCCATACGCGGAAGTAACCACTCCACGGCGAAGGCTGGTGACATCGTGACCTGTACTGGCCGGTTTGTTGCTGCCTCTGTTACGCGCTCCACGCCTCGGCCAACAATTTCAAAGCCGATACTGAGCTCACGAGCCAAACGTTCCCCCTGAGAGGTCAACGAAATACCTCGGCCACGTTTTTCAACCAAAGGTATGCCCAGGTGCTTTTCCAGGGACTTTACCTGCTGACTGACTGCAGCTTGCGTTACGTTCAAGCATTCTGCGGCCAAGGTGTAGCTGCCCACTTCTGCCACGGCAGAAAAGGCGCGGAGGGCGTTCAAAGACGGCAGGTTCAACCAATTCATATGATAGTTTTTCTAATATATGGGTAGAACAATTGACTCGCATAACGGCGACGAATTGGCAATGCTTGGGTGAAGACAGTCGAACTCTATCACGCCGACTTAGCGAAAAAACTATCGTCCGTGTCGCGCCAACTCTCGAACAAAGGAGCTATCCAAATGCAAGGTTTTGAAGGTGGTTGCTACTGCGGTGCAGTTCGTTACCGGATTAACACGGCCCCAGTCTGGTCTGGCCATTGCCATTGCAGATCATGTCAAATGGCACTTGGCGGGGCTTTTGTCACTTGGGCAAAAGTGGCGTCCGAGGATTTTGCTGTAACAAAGGGCGAAATCCGAACAGTTCAAAAAACACCAGGTGTCACGCGCGGCTTTTGCCCGCAGTGCGGCACCACTCTGACCTATGCAGCCGAGGGGGAGATCGAAGGTCAGGACTGGAGTAAGGACGCTTGGTTTGCCGCTTCCACCTTGGACGATCCATCCGCTGCAGAGCCCAAGGCCCATATTTTCGTTTCTCACAAACAACCGTGGATCAAGCTCAATGACGGCCTTCCTACGTTTGAGGAGTTTTAGACGAACCGCGGAGTTACACTGGAGGAAAACACAATGAGTACTGCGTTTTCGTACGCCTGCAAAGACTGCGACGGCATGGAAACCTGCCCCGGCAAGGTCGTGGCTTCTACAGAAGATGAAGTATGGAAATTGATGGAACTTCACGCGGTGATCGCGCACGGAGAAGATCCGAGCACTTGGGATGCTGAGACACGCGATTATCTAGGCAAGCTGATAAAAACTCACGACTTCGGCAAATAGTTCGCATTCAGCGAAGTGTTGGGATCAGTACGGGTCCACCCCAGCCCGAATACTTGCCAAAGAACCTTCGTTCCAATTCCGAGTTCACTGGAATGTTAATGGTAGCGGTTCACTTGCTGCTGCATCTGGGTACAAAGACGCAGGATACGAACTAATGGGCGAACGAAACCTGCTGTGTGTGCGGTCTGTGCAAACGTGGCGTTTGAGGTCTGACGAAGCATATCGATCTCCTGTGTCTGACCTTACGTTAACCGCCATCACAGGAGAGGTCTGTGAACTAGGACACAGACGTTTGCCAATCGCTTTGGAGGCCACCGACGCAGCGTGATTGGTATGCAAGGCGAGGCTCAACGAAGTCGAACAGCCAGATCCCTTGCCGAGGCTTTTTCAAAGCTTGCCTATAAGCTGGAAGCAACAAGTTTTGCCATTGGCCTTCAATCCGCTTGCTGTCGCTTTGGCATTCAGCATTCTTTCTGATTTTCCTCCGGTCCCCACTGGGAACAATCGATTTAAGTCTTTCAAAATGATATACTGCTAAAGCTTGTTAGCCGGGAGATCAGAATGGAACGGCGTCTTGCCACAGTGCTTGCGACGGACGTTGTCGGATACTCCGCGTTGATGCAACGCTCTGAAGCGGACACAGTTAAGCGCCTTAAGCGATTGCGGGATATCGTCAGCGATTTGGCGGAGCGTCATGGTGCTCGGGTCATAAGCTGGGCTGGTGATGGAGCGTTGGCGGAGTTCACCAGTCCGGTTTCAGCGGTCCGAGGGGCCTTTGAATTGCAGCGTGAACTATCGGCCCCTCATAACGCACAGGAAATCGGCCTCCAGTTGCGGATCGGCATACATCTTGCCGATGTGATTGTTGATGGGAAAGATCTTCTGGGAGACGGTGTGAATATCGCCGCGCGCATTCAGGCGGAGGCTGAGCCGGGCGGAGTTCTGGTTTCAAGCGCAGTATTCGAACAAGCCAAACGTGGGGCGCAGGTGCGGTTCATGCCAATGGGTCACCGGCGTTTCAAAAATATTGAAGATGCAATCGAACTTTATGCGATCGAGGGAGATCTCGGACTGCACAGTTGCATGCTTACGAAAGGTTTGCCTCAATCACAGGCTGCCAAGCCTCAGCAACGTGATAACGGTGTTATTGTTCTTCCCTTCCAGAACCGCAATATCGATCCAGAGCAGCAGTACTTTGCGGAAGGTTTTACAGAAGACGTTATCACAGAGCTTTCCCGCTTCACCGAGTTGTTCGTGATTTCACGAAATGCCAGCTTCTCGTTGGAAGGACGCGATTGCGCGCCAGAAACGATATGTAACGAAACGGGTGTTCGGTATGCGGTTGAGGGGGGCGTAAGGGTTTTGGGAAACCGCGTGAGGATTTCCGCGCATCTTTTTGATGCGGCTCGTGGTGCGCAGGTTTGGTCCGAAAACTACGACTGCGACGTGCACGAATTGTTCGATGTTCAGGACGATATGGTTGCCAAAATCTCGGCCGCCGTCGCGGGTCGCGTCGAGCGGCAAGCGGAAAAATCTGCCCGGGAAAAACCTACGGAAGACATGGCGGCTTATGATTGCTTGAAGCGAGGGCTTCACCATCACCGCATTGGCGGGGTCACACGCGAGAATGCCGAATCCGCCATTAAGTGGCTTAATAGAGCCTTGGAAAAAGACCCGGCGTTCGGTCGCGCTCAGGCATGGCTGGCCTGTGCTGTAGCAACGCGGGACGAATGGCTTGGGATAAAGGACGAAGACCGCTACTGGGAAATGGGGCGGCGCGCTTTGGAACTGGACTGTAATGATGCTGAAGTGCATCGGATCATGGGGTCACTGTCCCTGTACAAAGAGGACTTTGACAATGCGCTTTATCATTATACGCGCGCGCTCGAGATTACGCCAAACCACGCGTACATAGTGGCGCACGCGGGCAATGTTCACAATTATCTGGGCGACGGAGAAAAGGGGTTGGTCTTCCAAAGGCGCGCCGAAGCTCTTGACCCGTTCCTTCCAGAGTATTGCCGGGAAGTGGGCGTCATTGCGCATTATGTTTTGGGGGACTGGGAAGCCTGTTTTCAGGCAGCAACAGCATTCCCACGAAGGACCCGGCGCGCAGCCGCATATCGAGCCGCAGCCGCCCTGCATTTAGGCGACCCAGAGCGGTTGAATCGCGCCATTCGACGATTGGCCACGATTGATCCGGAATTCGATATAGAAGGGTTTCTTTCTGTCGAACGCTTCCAAGACAAGCGGCGCAATGAGCAGCTTCGGGAAGAGATGTACCAGGTGCTGGCCATCATGAACAACGGTCTCTTGCGTGCGGTCGTGTGACAAACTTTCGAAACACGGCAAATGCTTCCTTGCAAACCCGCCACACAGGCAAACACACGAGATGTGTCGAACCCTCTTTTTCATCAGAACGCCATTTGTTCAGAAACAACCGACGGCGCGCAAAACCAGTTCGTGACACCTGCTGAGGCGGCTCCAAGCTCCGCCGTATTGCCTGTTGCAACCTCAGCGAGAATTATTATTGCCCATGTTGCGTGAAACTGCCCCGGACAACCGCTGCTGCCTCCGAAATTGGGTTTTGGGTTCGTCTGCACGTTAAAAAGTTCGTTCCGCGCAACTCAAACATTGACGGCCGGCGCAGTAAATTTCGCTTTCTGACGCCTGTTGCCTTCAATTATCGTCTGGCTTCGGCGCGCACTAGCAAACTCGAACCAACAAAACCAAGGCGCCGGCGATTAATGACCCGGCGTCTTATTTCCCTTTTTGGCCTCAGATTTACGAATAATAGGCGCTACTGACCTTGTTAATGGGTGCCAAAACCGCCGAAATGGGTTCGTATTGCCTGGCGGTTCACAAGCCAGCTCAAGCATCATCCGTCACATTTGGAATGCCCGCAGCTCCGGCATGTCATGCAACCTTCGATCATCACCATGTCGAATTGGCCACATGAAGGGCAGGCCTTTCCGCGCGGGGCATCCATGTTCACCACCTGTGCCTGCGGGTCGGACTTCAAGCCCATGCCTTCGCCTTCCAGAAAGCCAATGTTGATCAAGTGCTGCTCGATGACTCCGCCGATCGCCGCCAGAATCGAGGGGATGTATTTGCCCTTGACCCAGGCGCCGCCGCGCGGATCGAACACCGCTTTCAGTTCCTCGACCACGAAGGACACGTCGCCACCGCGCCGGAACACGGCCGAGATCATGCGGGTCAGGGCCAGCGTCCAGGCGTAATGCTCCATGTTCTTAGAGTTGATGAATACCTCGAACGGTCGACGACGGCCCGCGATCACGATGTCATTGATCGTCAGATAGATCGCGTGTTCGCTGTCCGGCCATTTCAGCTTGTAGGTTGAACCTTCCAGCGATTGGGGGCGGTCCAGCGGTTCGGACATGTAGATGACATCGCCACCGTCGGCTTCATGTGGGGCATCGGCGCTTTCGCCGGGTGCCTTGTCCGAGCTTTCCGAGACGGTCAGAACCGATCCGGTCACATCGTTCGGGCGATAGGTGGTGCAGCCCTTGCAGCCCTGATCCCAGGCCTGCATGTACACATCCTTGAAGGCATCAAAGCTGATGTCTTCGGGGCAGTTGATGGTCTTGGAGATCGAGCTGTCGATCCACTTCTGCGCGGCAGCCTGCATCTTCACATGATCCAGCGGTGTCAGAGTTTGTGCGTTCACGAAATAGTCCGGCAACGCCTCGTCACCGAACTTGTCGCGCCACATCTGCACGGCGTAATCAACGACCTCTTCCTCGGTTCGCGATCCGTCTTTCTGCAACACCTTGCGCGTGTAGGCATAGGCAAAGACCGGCTCGATCCCGGACGACACGTTCCCGGCGTACAGGGAAATCGTTCCGGTCGGTGCAATCGACGTCAGCAAAGCGTTGCGGATACCGTGTTCGCGGATTGCGTCGCGCACATCGTCATCCATCTTCTGCATTGTGCCGCTGGCCAGGTATTTCTCGGCATCGAACAGGGGGAATGCGCCTTTTTCCTTCGCCAAACCCACCGACGCCAGATACGCGGCGCGTGCGATTGCGTGCAACCAGCGCTCGGTCTGACGCGCCGCCTCGTCCGAGCCATAACGCAGGCCCAGCATCAGCAAAGCATCCGCCAGCCCGGTCACACCCAGGCCGATACGGCGCTTGGCCTGTGCTTCGGCGGCTTGTTCAGGCAACGGGAATTTTGACGCATCGACCACATTGTCCATCATCCGAACCGCCGTGGCGACCAGTTCCTGCATCGCCGCCTCGTCCAGATGGGCGGCTTGTTCGAACGGTTCTGCCACCAGTCGCGCCAGGTTGATCGACCCCAGCAGGCAAGCGCCGTAGGGCGGCAGAGGCTGTTCGCCACACGGGTTCGTGGCCGCGATGGTTTCCACGTAGCTAAGGTTGTTGGCCTGGTTGATCCGGTCGATGAAGATCACACCCGGTTCGGCATAGTCATAGGTCGCCTGAATGATCTTGTTCCACAGATCGCGCGCCTGAACGGTGTGATAGATCTTGTCGCCGAACACCAGCTCCCACGGCCCGTCCGCCTTGACCGCCTCCATGAAGGCATCCGTCACCAGCACCGACATGTTGAACATGCGCAGACGGGCCGGGTCGGATTTGGCGGTGATGAACTGCTCGATATCCGGATGGTCACACCGCATGGTTGCCATCATCGCCCCTCGGCGCGATCCGGCGGACATGATGGTTCGGCACATCGCGTCCCACACATCCATGAATGACAGCGGACCGGATGCGTCCGCCGCGACCCCGTGCACATCCGCGCCCCGCGGTCGGATGGTCGAGAAATCATAGCCGATCCCCCCACCCTGCTGCATCGTCAGCGCGGCCTCTTTCAGCATATCGAAAATGCCGCCCATGCTGTCAGGAACCGTTCCCATGACAAAGCAATTGAACAGGGTCACACGCCGCGCTGTCCCTGCGCCTGCGGTGATACGGCCCGCTGGCAGGTATTTGAAGTCTTCCAGCGCCTCGTAAAACTTCTGCTCCCAATGCGCCGGGTCGTTCTCGACCTGCGCCAGATCGCGGGCAATGCGCCGCCAGGAATCCTCGACGGTCTTGTCGATGGGTGTACCATCCGCCTTTTTAAAGCGGTATTTCATATCCCAGATCTGCTCGGCGATGGGGGCGGCAAAGCGGCTCATTGGTGATTCCCTGTACTGAAAGAGGTATCCAGACTACCCCAAACCCTGCCCCTGCCACAACACCTTGATGACTGCGCCTTACGGGCTACAATATAAAGATGCACTTCGGGACGACTCTGTGGGAAAGCTGTGGATAAGTACGTAAATCTCATAAAACTTTCCGTCGGCTCGGAAAGCGTCGACACGCTGATGGCGTGGCAGGACGGCCGCATAGCGCTTTATGAGGACGGCTGCCCGCGCCACGTCACCCGTATGTGGCCCAAGCGTGAGGCCGAAATTCTGAACGGCGGATCAATCTATTGGGTGATCAAGGGCGTCATCCAGTGCCGCCAACGCATCCTGCGGCTGGACGAGGTACGCGGCGAAGACGGCATCCGCCGCTGTGCCATCGTGCTGGACCCCGAGATACACCGTACGCAGACCGCGCTGAAACGCCCGTTTCAGGGCTGGCGCTATCTGAAACCCGAGGATACTCCGGCCGATCTGCCACAGGGACGCGAGCAGGACGATGCCCTGCCCGATGATCTGAACCGCGCGCTGGCCGAGATTGGTGTGCTGTAATTAGCCCAGCCGGTCCAGCAGATCGGACAGAACGGCCTTGTCGTCAGCGTCATAGCTCGCGACGCGGCTGCACCAAAGTGTCGCCTGCGACTGCAGTATCAGGCCATCCGACAGGATTTTCAGATGGTTGGCTCTCAGGGTTTCCCCGGTTGACGTTATGTCCGCGATTGCCTCGGCGGTTTCATTCACCACCGTGCCTTCGGTCGCGCCCTGGCTGTCGACCAGAGTATAGTCGGCCACGCCCGCCTCGGTCAGGAATTCACGCACCAGCCGATGATATTTGGTGGCAATGCGCAGCCGGTGGCCGTGCACCTTGCGGAACGCCGCCGCTGCAGCATCCAGATCGTCCAACGTGTCCACATCGACCCAACAGGCAGGTGTCGCAATGATCAGATCGGCATTTCCGAACCCCAATGGCGCGATCTCTTCGACCTGTTGTTCCCAGCGGGGCAGTTTTTCGTGGACAAGGTCCGTTCCCGTCACGCCCAGATGGATCCGCCCTGCTGCAAGTTCCCGCGGAATCTCCCCCGCCGACAGCAGGATCAGCGATACGTTGTCGATCCCCTCGACCTTACCCGAATACTCGCGGTCTGATCCACTGCGCGACAGGGTGATGCCACGCTTTTCAAACCAGGCGAAGGTCTTTTCCATCAGCCGGCCCTTCGAGGGAACGCCCAGTTTCAGGCTCATCTTGCACCCTCCTCGATCTCGAGCATCAGGTCGGGGCGCAGGACACCACCCACTGCGGGAATTTCCGCGCCGTTGCCCAGTTGCCGGGTCAGCGCGTCGTAGCGTCCGCCGGTTGCGATGGGCGGCAGATCGGGACGGCCTTCGGCGTAGAAGCCAAATACGAACCCGTCGTAATACTCCATGGATGTCCGGCCATAGGCGGCTTCGAAATCCAGCCGTTCCACGTCGACCCCACGCGCCTGAAGCGAGGCAATCCGCGCCTCGAGCCGATCCAGCGCAGGGGTGATCTGCGGCAGATCAACGGCCACATCGCGCAAGCGCTCAAGCGCGAAAGGCATCGTTTCGCGGACATTCAGCAGCGTCTCCAGACCGGCCAGTTCGCTGTCCGAAATCGGAGGCGTCTCGCGGTCTTCGCGCAGTGCCGCGATGCGGGCTTCGATTTCCGATGAGCGCCGCTTGCCGATCATGGGGGATTCAAATGTCATCGGATCGGACGCGTCCAACAAAGCGTCCCGGCCCGCCGGAGCGGGTTTGCGTCCGGCAAACCGGTCCAGAAGAACACGGAACCGGCGGGGTCGCCACAGGTGCCGCATCAACGCGGCCTTACGCCGTTCCGTCGTGCTCAAGCCCTGAACGGCTGCGGTCAGGATACCGATATCGCCAGTGGCTGCGCGCAGGGGCAGACCACGAAGCTGCAGCGCAAAAAGCGAGAACACCTCGGCGTCCGCTCCGGCGGGATCGTCGCGATCAAAAACCTCGTACCCGACTTGAATGTATTCGTTTGCGCGATCCAGATCGTGTTCCTGACGCCGGAAAACCTCGCCCGAATAGGTGTAGCGCGCGGGTTCGGCACCTTCGCTCATGTGCATCTGCACCACGGGCAGGGTGAAATCCGGGCGCAGCATCTGTTCGCCGCGCAGCGCGTCCGAGGTCACATAGGCCCGGGCCCGGATGTCCTCGCCGTAGAGATCCAGCAGCAAGTCTGCCGATTGCAGCAAAGGCGGATCGACCACCTGCGCCCCGGCGGCCTCGAACCGGACGCGCATCATCGCGGCGCGGGCCTGAATCTGAGAGCGGTTGGGCATGCGTCAGTCCTGACTGTTCAGAATTTCACGCACCTTGGCGACCAGATCGCCGCGCGGCACTTCGAACTGGCTGGGGCGTTCTTTCCATTCCTCGAGCGTGGCGCTTTCGGCAATCTTCGCGCCCAGGATAAGGTCCTTGATCTGCACGATGCCACCCGCCTTTTCGTCACCGCCTTCGATCACTGCAATCGGAGAGTTCCGCTTGTCCGCATATTTCAGCTGATTGCCAAAGTTTTTGGGGTTGCCCAAATAGACCTCAGCCCGGATGCCTGCGTTGCGCAGCTCGGCCACCATCGCCTGGTAGTCGGCCATCCGGTCACGATCCATGACGGTGACAACCACAGGGCCGGTGGCCCGCGCGGCGATCCGGCCCTTTTCGCGCAGGGCGGCCAACAGGCGGTCAACCCCGATGGAGATGCCAGTCGCGGGCACTTCCTGCCCAGTGAAGCGTTTGACCAGATCGTCATAACGTCCACCACCTGAGACTGACCCGAACTGCCGCTTGCGGCCTTTCTCGTCGAAAATCTCGAAGGTCAGTTCGGCCTCGTAAACCGGACCGGTATAGTAGCCCAAACCGCGCACGACCGAAGGATCGATCTCGATCCGATCCGATCCGTACCCACCTGCATCGAGCAGAGCGCCAATCTGCTCCAGTTCGGCAATTCCGTCCGCGCCGATCTTGCTGTTACCTACAGCGGTACGCAGGTTGGCCAGCGTGCCGACGGTATCCGCCGCTTTCGAGGTCAGGAACGCAATCACGGGCTCGGCCTGATCATCGCTCAGCCCCACACCGTCGATGAACGCTCCCGAGGCGTCCAGGCGACCTTTGGTCAGCAACTCACGCACGCCCTGCTCGCCCACCTTGTCAAATTTGTCGATGGTGCGCAGAACGTTGTCGCGGGCAGCTACGTCTTCACCCAGACCCATCGCCTCAAGCACGCCGTTCAAGACCTTGCGGTTGTTGACGCGCACTAGATAGTCGCCGCGGGGAATGCCGACGGTTTCCAGAGTGTCCGACAGCATGGCGCAAATCTCAGCATCGGCCGCCATCGAGGCCGTACCCACCGTATCCGCATCGCACTGATAAAACTGGCGATACCGCCCCGGCCCCGGCTTCTCGTTCCGCCAGACAGGCCCCATCGCGTAACGGCGATAAGGCGTTGGCAAGTCGTTGCGGTGCTGGGCATAAACGCGGGCCAGGGGCGCGGTTAGGTCATACCGCAGGGCCATCCAGTCGCCCTTGTCGTTCTCGTCCACTTCCTGCCACGCAAACACGCCTTCGTTCGGGCGGTCCACGTCGGGCAGGAATTTGCCCAGCGCCTCGACAGTTTCCACTGCGCTGCTTTCGAGGGCGTCAAACCCGTACCGATGATAGACGTCCGCAATAGCCCGCAGCATCTCGGTGCGCTGCGTGACTTCCTGGCCGAAATAGTCGCGGAACCCTTTCGGCGTCTCGGCCTTGGGGCGGGGCTGTTTCTTGGGCTTGGCCATGTGGGGCGTCCTTGGGAGTTTTCTTGTTCCGCGCGCGGTCTATCCCATGGTCTGTTTCGGGGCAAGGCGCGCTTTCTCTGGCCACGGCGTCACAGGGTCGCTATGACCTGCCCCAGAGACAGGAGTCACCCATGCAGCATCTGGAAGAACAGATCGCCCACCTGACCCGTACAGTCGAAGACCTGAACGCGGTTGTCACGCGGCAACAAACCGAGATTGAACGCCTGACCCGCAGAGTTGAGATGCTGTTGCAACGTGAGGCTGAGCGCGCGCAGGAAGGATCCGGCGGTGTCGTATTCGGCGACGAGCGCCCGCCGCATTACTAAGGGGTTACAGTCCCAGCGTCGATTTCACCGCACTGTCCACAACACCGCCCAGCAGCGCATCCTCGTCCCCGGTGCATCCTTCGGTCAGCGCGGCCAGGAAGTTTTCGCGCATCTTGGCTTTGTCCTCCTCGGACGCGGCGTATTGTTCGATGTCGATCTGGCGATTGTACAGAGACAGGGCCGTCATCTTTCCGACCACGTCCAGGACGTACTCGTCATTCCCGTCTGCCTCTTCGATGACTGATGCGCAGGTATGGTACATCAGCGGCAGCGCCTCCTGCATCATCTGGTCCGCTTCGTCATCGGCCAGCGCAATTCCCGGCGCGGCGATAAAAGCGACCATCGAAATCAGTTTGAACCCGTGAAAACGCATGGCAAGTCCTCTCAAATTGGGCATCGATCCTATTTTGGGATCGGTGGTCACTTTTTATTGGCGCCGATGATGGCCCCGACAACAGCCCCGGCAGCGGCCCCCTTGCCATCGCCGACCAAAGCACCAACGCCCGCGCCGATCAAAGCGCCTTTGAGCGCGTCTTCCTGCTTGTCCTTATCCGCCAAAGCTTGAGTTGCGAGCAACAATGCCAGTGACGCCACAGCAGCAGCGACCAGTATTCCCAGACGTCTTCCTGAAATCCCCATTTGGCGTCCTCCCATGACTTAACCCAAATGAATATAGGTAGAATTCCAGCCTAGCTTGGTGGCAATCTTCTGGCAACAAGCCGTTGGACGTCAGATTTCCTCGACCGACATCACGCCATCCAGCGATTTGATCGCGCCTTTGATCTGCGGGTTGATCGGAAAATCCTGCCCCAGATCCATTTCCACATCCCCAGGCAAGCCCGGGTCAAGCAGACACAGATGGATCGGCCCCTTCGCCGCGCCCTTGGCTGCACCGGCAGCGTCTTCCAAAACCCTGGCGACGGTGGGCAGAACCTGCGGCTGATCCACGAAGATGCGCAGTCCGGTTGCGCCCGCCTCGGCCACCACCGAGTCCACTGGTCCAACGGATCGCCCGAGCAGTTTCAACTGATCCGACTCCATCGTCGCCTCGGCGGTGAGAACCACCTGCGCGCCGGTTTCAAGAAATTCCCGGCATTTCTCCAACGTATCCGAGAACAGCGTGACCTCATAAGCTCCAGTCGGATCAGAAAGCTGTGCAAAGGCAAAGCGGTTGCCGCGCGCTGACTTGCGCTCCTGTCGTCCTGCGACGACACCGGCCATCTTGGCAATCAAAGGGCCGGAACGCGCCTTTTCGGTCACTTCGTCCAGTGTCAAAATCTGCTTGCGCTTCAGCGCAGGCATGTAATCGTCCAGTGGGTGGCCTGAAAGATAGAAGCCGATTGCCTTGAACTCTTCGCTCAAGCGTTCTGCCGGCAACCAGTCGGGCGTCGCGGAAAGGCGCGGTTCGGGCAGATCATCCCCGGCCTCACCAAACAGCGACACCTGGTTCGAGTTCTTCTGGTCGTGGATCGCCGCCGAGTACTGCACCAGTTGCTCAAGGCTTTCGAAGACGCGGCGGCGGTTCTTGTCGAGCTGATCAAAGGCCCCCGCCCGCGCCATCATTTCCAGTGGACGTTTACCGACCTTCTTCAAATCGACCCGGCGGGCAAAGTCAAAGAGGTTCACAAACGGCTTGTCCCCACGCCCTTCGACAACAAGGTTCATCGCCTCGACGCCTACGTTCTTGAGCGCGCCCAGCGCGTAAACCAGCTCTCCGTTCACAACGTCGAACGTCGCCAGCGAGCGGTTTACACAGGGCGGGACATAAGGAAGCTCAAGCCCTTTGCGGACTTCTTCGAAATAGACGGCCAGCTTGTCGGTAAGGTGAATATCGCAGTTCATGACGCCCGCCATGAACTCGACCGGGTGGTTCGCCTTCAGCCAGCCAGTCTGGTAGCTGACTACCGCATAGGCGGCGGCGTGGGATTTGTTGAAGCCGTAATTCGCAAATTTCTCAAGCAGGTCGAAGACTTCGGAGGCTTTCTTGGCATCCACGCCATTCTCGCCCGCGCCCTTTTCGAATTTGGGGCGCTCGGCATCCATCGCCTCTTTGATCTTCTTACCCATCGCGCGGCGCAGCAGGTCCGCGCCACCAAGGCTGTACCCGGCCATGACTTGCGCGATCTGCATCACCTGTTCCTGATAGACGATGATGCCCTGCGTTTCCTCGAGGATATGATCGATCAGAGGATGAACAGACGTGATCTCGCGCAGCCCGTTCTTGACCTCGCAATAGGTTGGGATGTTTTCCATCGGGCCCGGGCGGTACAGCGCTACAAGGGCCACGATATCCTCGATGCAGGTCGGTTTCATGCGCTTGAGCGCATCCATCATGCCCGAGGATTCCACCTGAAACACCGCCACCGTCTTGGCCGCCGAATAGAGTTTATACGTGGCCTCGTCATCCAGCGGAATGGCGTTGATCTGGTTTTCCGCCCCCTCGGCGGGTTCATAGAGCTCCGTACCATCCGCCGCTACATGCAGGGGCCGCCCGGATTTGAAGATCAGATCCATCGCGTTCTGGATCACGGTCAGCGTCTTCAGACCCAGAAAGTCGAACTTCACCAGCCCGGCCTGTTCCACCCATTTCATGTTGAACTGGGTTGCCGGCATATCGGACCGCGGATCCTGATAAAGCGGCACCAGCGCGTCTAGCGGGCGGTCCCCGATCACGACACCCGCCGCGTGGGTCGAGGCGTTCCGCAGCAGCCCTTCGACCTGCTGGCCGTAAGTCAGAAGACGGTCCACGACCTCTTCGTTGCGCGCTTCTTCGCGCAGGCGCGGCTCGTCCTTCAGCGCCTTTTCGATGGAAACGGGTTTAACGCCTTCAACCGGGATCATCTTGGACAGGCGGTCCACCTGGCCGTAGGGCATCTGCAACACCCGCCCGATATCGCGCACGGCGGCCTTGGACAGCAACGCGCCGAAGGTGATGATCTGCCCCACCTTGTCGCGCCCGTATTTCTGCTGCACGTAGCGGATCACCTCTTCACGGCGGTCCATGCAGAAGTCGATATCGAAGTCAGGCATCGAGACCCGCTCGGGGTTCAGAAAGCGTTCGAACAGAAGTGAATAGCGCAGCGGGTCAAGGTCGGTAATCGTCAGCGCATAGGCCACCAGCGATCCCGCGCCCGACCCCCGCCCCGGCCCAACCGGAATGTCGTGGTCCTTTGCCCATTGAATAAAGTCCGCAACGATCAGGAAGTAACCTGGGAAACCCATCCCTTCGATGATGCCCAGTTCGAAATCCAGCCGTTCCTGATACTCCTCAGGCGTCACGGCATGCGGAATTACGGCCAGACGTTTCTGCAGACCCTCATTTGCGATGCGACGCAGTTCGGCAACCTCGTCATCTGCGAATTTCGGCAGGATCGGATCCCGGCGATAGGCCATGAAGGCACAGCGTTGCGCGATCTCGACCGTGTTCTCGATCGCCTCGGGCAGATCGGCAAACAGCGTCACCATTTCCTGCTGCGACTTGAAATAATGCTGCGCGGTCAGACGGCGGCGGCCTTCCTGCTGGTCGACATAAGCCCCTTCCGAGATACAGATCAGCGCATCATGCGCCTCATACATATCCGAGGTCGGGAAATAGACGTCATTGGTGGCGACCAGCGGCAGGTTTTTAGAATAGGCCATCTCGACATGGCCACGCTCGGTCAGACGTTCCGCTTCGGGCTGGCCATGCTCGCCCGGGTGGCGTTGCAATTCAATATAAAGCCGGTCCGGAAACATCGCGGCCAATCGGTCAACCAAAGCCTCTGCCGCCGGGCGCTGCCCCTGTTGCAGCAACCGCCCGACCGGCCCGTCGGGACCGCCGGACAGGCAGATCAGACCGTCTGACCTGTCGGCCAGTTCATCCAAGGTCACCTGCGGAAGCTGCCCGCCCTTGTCCACATAAAGGCAGGAGCTGAGCTTCATCAGGTTCTCATATCCAACCTCGGACTGCGCCAGCAGCACCAGCGGCGCGGGCGACTTGGGTTTTTCGCCGGGTTGCGCCTGCACATAGGTCAGGTCCACCTGGCAACCCATTATCGGCTGCACACCGGCACCGCTGGCCGTTACCGAAAACTCGAGCGCGGAGAACATGGAATTGGTGTCCGTCACGGCAACGGCAGGCATCTCCATCTTCTCGCACAGGGCGGGCAGCTTTTTCAGCCGCACGGCGCCCTCGAGAAGAGAGTATTCTGTGTGAACGCGGAGGTGAATGAATCGAGGGGAACTGCTCATGCCGTCTACGCTATCCCACCCGGCGGAGTTGCAAAAGCAGGAACCGCAGCTTTGAAATGCCGAAAAAATCGGCGGCGATTATTCGGCTTTTTCAGAAGGTGCTTCGGGGATGGCAGGCCCCTTCTACCAAAAAGCGCTTTAATAACAAGCGACTGACCGTTATGAAAAAGCGACACTCACAAGTCGCGGGTGCCTAATGGTGTATCATACAGGCAGTTTTTCTTGCCAGACAAGGCGCGCTGTTTCTAACATCTGACGGCAAGCTATCCGCCCGCCACTCTTTCTACGTCGCATCGAAGGAGGGCCTAACGGGCGCAACTGGGTAACGCGACGGGTTTCTCGTATGAATATCACGTTTCTTCTGAACGGAGAGACAGTGGAGCTGGCGGATGTCAATCCGACAGCGACCCTGCTGGACTGGCTGCGCGAAGATCGTGGCCTGACCGGCACCAAGGAGGGCTGCAACGAAGGCGATTGCGGGGCCTGCACCGTCATGGTGACGGATGAGGGTGGCCACAAGGCGCTGAACTCCTGCATTCTGTTCCTGCCTCAACTACACGGCAAAGCGGTGCGCACCGTCGAAGGTGCCAGCGGCCCGAATGGCGAGTCCCATCCTGTTCAGCAGGCGATGGTTGATCTGCACGGGTCGCAGTGCGGCTTTTGCACCCCCGGCTTTGTCATGTCGATGGTGGCAAGTCACGCCAATGGTGCCACGGATCACGACACACAGCTTGCCGGAAACCTGTGCCGGTGCACGGGATACGCACCAATCATACGCGCGGCTGCAGCGGCCGAGGCGCAACCGGTTCCGGTTTGGGTCAAGGACAAGCCGGTGGCGACGCGGGTGACATCGCCCATGCTGCCGGGGTCAACGGATGAACTGGCGGCAGTTTATGCTCAGCATCCTGACGCCACCCTGGTTGCCGGCGCGACCGATGTTGGGCTTTGGGTCACGAAACAACTGCGGGATCTCGACCCGGTGATATTCCTGAACCGTTGCGACGACCTGAAAGAAATCACCATCACGGATGATGAAATCCGTTTTGGTGCGATGGTCGACATGAACCGCATGGGTGAGGCGTTGGCCGACCTGCATCCCTCCTACGCCGAGATGATCCGCCGTTACGCCAGTGTTCAGGTGCGCCACGCGGCCACCGTCGGTGGCAACATCGCCAACGGCTCGCCCATCGGGGACAACCCGCCTGCCCTGATTGCCTTGGGTGCAACACTGCATCTGCGCAAGGGTAATACACGCCGGTCGATCCCGCTGGAAGAGTTCTTCATCGACTACGGCATGCAGGACCGCACGCCGGGCGAATTCGTCGAGGCGGTCAGTTTCCCGCGCCAGGATGATCGCTTGAAAGCCTACAAGCTCAGCAAACGGTTCGATCAGGATATCTCGGCCGTGTGCGGGTGTTTCAACATCATTGTGGCAGACGGTGTCGTCGCTGATGCGCGTATCGCGTTCGGCGGCATGGCTGGCATTCCAAAGCGCGCCTCCAATGTCGAAGCGGCACTGACGGGTAAACCCTGGACAAACGAAACCGTTCAAGCCGCGATCCCGGCCTTTGCCAACGACTTCACGCCGATGACGGATATGCGCGCCTCGGCCACCTACCGATTGGAGACCGCAAAAGCGATGCTTGAGAGGTATTTCCTCGAAGATCAGGGCGAGGTGACCAACGTATTGGAGGTGTCCGCATGAGCGTGACCAAACCCCTCCCCCATGACGCGGCGCCGCTGCATGTCTCTGGAACCGCGCGCTATGTGGATGACATTCCCACACCAAAAGGTTCTCTGCATCTGGCCTTTGGATTGAGCCCGATTGCCAAGGGTACGATCACGTCGATGGATCTGTCAGCGGTGAAAGCTGCCGATGGGGTCGTCATGGTCATGACCGCCGACGACCTGCCGTTTGTAAACGATGTCTCTCCGTCGATCCATGACGAGCCCTTGCTGTCGGATGGCACGATCCACTACATTGGCCAGCCCGTTTTCCTTGTTATCGCCACCAGCCATCTGGCCGCGCGCAAGGCAGCCCGGCTGGGCAAAATCGACTACGCCGAAGAAACCCCGATCCTGACGGTCGAAGAGGCTTTGGCCGCGGACAGCCGGTTCGAAGATGGTCCCCGTATTTATGCCAAAGGTGACGCTGATGCCGCCATCGCCGGGGCCGCGCATGTCATCGAAGGCACGTTCGAGATCGGCGGGCAGGAGCATTTCTATCTGGAAGGCCAGGCCGCGCTGGCCGTGCCGAATGAAGGCGCGGATATGCTGGTGCACAGCTCGACCCAACACCCGACCGAGATTCAGCACAAAGTGGCGGATGCCTTGGGTGTTCCTATGCATGCCGTTCGTGTTGAGACCCGCCGTATGGGCGGAGGTTTTGGCGGAAAGGAAAGTCAGGGCAACGCTCTGGCCGTATCCTGTGCCGTGGCCGCCCGCGCCACCGGCAAGGCCTGCAAGATGCGCTATGACCGCGACGATGACATGATCATCACCGGCAAACGCCACGCCTTCCGTATCGCATACAAGGCCGGTTTCGATGAAAACGGGCACATTCAGGGTGTTTCCTTCCTGCAATATGCCATTTGCGGCTGGGCGCAGGACCTGTCCCTGCCTGTCGCCGACCGTGCGATGCTGCATTCCGACAACGCCTATCTGTTGCCCAATGCGCGGATCGAAAGCCACCGGCTGAAAACCAACACCCAATCCGCCACCGCTTATCGCGGCTTTGGCGGGCCGCAGGGTATGGTTGGTATCGAACGCGTCATGGATCACGCAGCTTATGAATTGGGCTTGGACCCGGTCGAACTGCGCCGCCGGAATTATTACGAACCGGCTCATGCTGTCGCGGACGCTGAGCCTGCGGAAAAACCTCTGGGCCATCCCGATCCGCACGAAGACCTGACCAGCCGCGGCGCTGTTGAGATGGGGGACGCCCCCGTGCGCCCCTTGCCCGCAGGCGGCAACACCACGCCCTACGGGATGGAAGTCAGCGATTTCGAACTGCACGGAATGACCGAAAAGCTGCTGAAAACCAGCGATTACGCGTCACGCAAGGCGGCCATCGAGAAGTGGAACGCCGAGAACAGAGTGATCAAGAAGGGCATCGCTTTTGCCCCGGTCAAGTTCGGTATTTCCTTCACGCTGACCCACCTGAACCAGGCGGGTGCGCTGGTGCATGTGTATCAGGACGGCTCTGTCCACCTGAACCATGGTGGTACCGAAATGGGCCAGGGCCTGTTTCAGAAGGTCGCGCAAGTTGCGGCCTCGCGCTTTGGCATTCCGCTCGAGATGGTGAAGATCACCGCAACCGATACCGCCAAGGTGCCTAACACTTCGGCGACAGCGGCATCCTCGGGCAGTGATCTGAACGGTATGGCGGTAAAAGCGGCCTGCGACACGATCCGAGACCGGATGGCCGATTATCTGGCCGAACGGCATCAGGCCGATCCGTCGGCGGTGACGTTCTCGGACGGACATGTCCTGGTCGGTGAGGAACGCTATACCTTCGCTGAAGCCGCCGCGCTGGCCTATCAGGGCCGCATCAGCCTGTCGGCGACCGGGTTCTACAAAACACCCAAGATCGAGTGGGACCGGATCAAGGGCCGTGGCCGTCCGTTCTTTTACTTTGCCTACGGTGCCTCGATCACCGAGGTCGCTGTCGACACGCTGACCGGTGAAAACCGCATCCTGCGCACGGATATCCTGCATGACGCAGGTGCGTCGCTGAACCCGGCGCTGGACATCGGGCAGGTCGAAGGCGGGTATGTTCAGGGCGCAGGCTGGCTGACAACCGAGGAACTGGTTTGGGACGGCAAGGGCAATCTGCGCACCCATGCGCCGTCGACGTACAAGATTCCGGCCTGTTCCGACCGGCCCGACATATTCAATGTCGCGCTCTGGGATGGCGAAAACCGCGAGGACACGATCTATCGGTCGAAAGCGGTCGGAGAGCCGCCCTTCATGCTGGGAATCTCTGCCTGGCTGGCACTGTCAAATGCGGTGGCAGCTTGCGGGGACAGCTATCCGGCATTGGATGCGCCCGCCACGGCTGAAGAGGTCTGGCGCGGCGTCCAAAGGATGAAGGGAGGCATCTGATGGGATTTGATCGGGAGGCTTTGAGGGAGGCGGTCAATACCCACGGCAAGGTGGTCCGGGTGGTTATCGCCGGGATCAAGGGGTCGTCCCCGCGCGAGGTCGGGGCCGCAATGCTTGTCTGGAAAGACGGGCAGTCCGGCACGATCGGAGGCGGCACTTTGGAATTTCAGGCGGCGGAAGCCGCAAGAACACAAGCCGTTTCGTCCCGCCTGACGCAACATGCGCTTGGCCCCGATCTGGGCCAGTGCTGCGGTGGTGCTGTGATGCTGCTCAGCGAGATCTATGATCTTGTTGCGGTGGAAGGGCTGGATGACAATATCATCGCTCGCCCGGTTTCGACAGGCGCGATGCCGCTGTCGGTCAAACGGATGCTGGCGCAAGCCCGGGGTCAGGGTGTCGAACCCGAAGCTCAGTTGTTAGACGGCTGGATGGTCGAGCCAGTTCACACACCGGCCCGCAATCTGTGGATCTGGGGCGCCGGCCATGTGGGCCGTGCCCTGGTCGATGTCCTGTCCCCTCTGCCCGATCTGGCAATCACCTGGGTCGATACCGGGCCTGAGCGGTTCCCAGAAACGGTGCCGCCGGGTGTAACCGCTGTTCCGGCCGCCAAGCCAGCGGAACTGGTTCGCCATGCACCGCGAGACGCAGAGCATTTGGTCCTGACCTACTCGCACAATCTGGACCTGGAGCTTTGCAACAGGCTGCTTTTGCACGATTTCCGCTTTGCCGGGCTGATCGGCTCGGCTACGAAATGGGCGCGATTCCGATCGCGGCTGGCAGCCCTTGGGCATTCGCCCGAACGGATCAGCCGGATCACCTGTCCAATCGGTGACACCGGCCTGGGCAAACACCCGCAGATGATTGCCGTTGGCGTCGCGGCGCAGCTTTTGCGCCCTGCCCGGCAGAACGAGTTGAAAAAGGACCTGAGCGCGTGACCACTCCATTGTTAAGCTTGCAGGGGCTGACCAAAGCCTATCCCGGCGTCGTGGCCAATGATCAGGTGTCCTTTGACATCGGCGAAGGCGAAGTTCACGCCCTGCTGGGTGAAAACGGCGCCGGCAAATCCACGCTGGTAAAGATGATCTACGGGCTGGTGAAGCCCGACAGCGGCACGATGCTGTTGCGCGGCCAATCCTTTGCGCCGCCGGAGCCCCGTGCCGCACGGGCCGACGGGATCGCGATGGTGTTCCAGCATTTCTCGCTGTTCGACGCACTGAATGTGGCCGAGAACATCGCATTGGGGATGGAGAACCCGCCACCCATGGGCGATCTGGCCTCGCGTATCCGGCAAGTGTCCGAAACCTACGGTCTGCCGCTGGACCCGTATCGCACGGTTGGTGATCTGTCTGCGGGCGAACGTCAGAGGGTCGAGATCATCCGCTGTCTGTTGCAGGAGCCCAAGCTCTTGATCATGGATGAGCCGACCTCGGTTCTGACGCCGCAGGAGGTTGATATCCTGTTCGAGACGCTGAACAAATTGCGGTCCGAAGGCACCTCGATCCTGTATATCTCGCACAAATTGGAAGAAATCCGCACGCTGTGTGATCACGCCACGATCCTGCGTCTGGGCAAGAATGTGGGCGAATGCGTTCCGTCCGAGACCTCGGCGCGGGACATGGCCGAGATGATGGTCGGTTCGACCCTGCAAACGCCGGAACGATCGGGGCGAGAGTTCGGGGACGTTGCGCTGGATGTCAGCGGATTGTCAGTGCCCTCGCCTTCTGAGTTCGGAACCGCGCTGAAGAATGTCCATATGACCGTCCGCAAGGGCGAGGTTCTGGGCATCGGGGGTGTTGCGGGCAATGGGCAGGATGAATTGCTTGGCGTGTTGTCCGGAGAAATTCAGACAACAGCCGACGCGATCAAGTTCAATGGACAGCCGATTGGCAAATTGGGGCCGACCGCACGGCGAAAGCTGGGCGTTCTGACCGCCCCCGAGGAGCGGTTGGGTCATGCGGCCGCTCCGGATATGAGCCTTACCGAAAATGCCCTGCTGACCGGTTCGGTCCGCGAAGGGCTGGAGAACAACGGGTTTCTGAAATGGGCCGAGACGAAGAGTTTCGCCGAAAAGATCATCAAGGCCTTTGATGTCCGCACGCCCGGGCCGGAAAATGCGGCCCGGTCTCTGTCCGGCGGCAACCTGCAGAAATTCGTTATCGGACGCGAAGTGTTGCAAAACCCCGACGTTCTGGTGGTGAACCAGCCCACTTGGGGTGTGGATGCGGCCGCAGCGGCCTCAATCCGACAGGCCATTCTGGATCTTGCAGCCAAGGGTACTGCCGTCATTTGCATCAGCCAGGATCTGGATGAGCTGATGGAGATCTCGGACAGTTTTGCCGCGTTGAATGAAGGACGCCTGAGCGCGCCACGCACGACCACAGGTCTGACCGTGGATGAGATCGGCCTGATGATGGGCGGCGCGCATGGCATGGAGGTGGCGCATGTGTAGACAGATTGACCGCCTCCGGCGGGAGTATTTTCAAAAAGATGAAGAACTTGGAGGGATGAGCAGGTGATTGTGTTGGAGAAACGGCCGCAACCGTCCAAGGCGTGGTCTTATGCGACCCCTCTTGTGGCCGTGCTGGCAACGATGGTGTTTGGCGGGCTTTTGTTCGCTATTTTGGGCAAGAACCCGCTGCAGGCAATCGGCACCATCTTTTGGGAGCCATTGTTCGGTGAGTTTTCCTTCTACTACCGGCCGCAACTGCTGGTGAAAGGCGCGCCGCTGGTGCTGATCGCGATTGGCCTTTCGCTGGGTTTCCGGGCCGGCATCTGGAATATCGGTGCCGAGGGCCAGTATATCATGGGCGCCATATTCGGCGCTGCTGCGGGACTTGCGTTCTACCCATTGGAGGGCTGGTACATCTTCCCGATAATGGTGATCGCCGGTGCGTTTGGCGGCTGGCTGTGGGCGATGATCCCGGCCTTTTTGAAAGTGCGCTTTGGCACCAACGAAATCCTTGTTTCGCTGATGCTGGTCTATGTGGCCGAGCAGATGCTGGCCTCGGTTTCTCTTGGCCTGCTGAAGAATCCCGAAGGGTTCGGCTTTCCCGGCTCGCGCAACCTGCAATCCTATGAAAGCGCGCATAATGCCGAACTGATCGCGGGATCGGGGATGCACTGGGGTGTCGTGACCGCCTTGATCGCGGTGATCTTTGCCTATGTGCTGCTGAACCGTCACATGCTGGGTTTTCACATCCGCCTGACAGGTGAGGCTCCACGCGCCGCGAAATTCGCCGGTGTAAACCCTGCTCGTCTGATCCTGTTCTGCCTGGGCCTGTCGGGCATGCTGGCCGGGCTGGCAGGCATGTTCGAGGTCTCGGGACCGGCCGGTGTCGTCAGCATCGATTTCAACGTGGGCTACGGCTTTACTGCGATCATCGTGGCCTTTTTGGGCCGCCTGCACCCGGTGGGTATCCTGCTGGCCGGTGGCCTGATGGCGCTGACCTATATTGGCGGCGAAATCGCCCAGTCTCAGATGGGCCTGCCGGCCGCAGCCATTCAGGTGTTCCAGGGGATGCTTCTGTTCTTCCTGCTGGCTTTCGATCTTCTGACAAACTACCGCATCCGTGCGGCCCGTAGCGAGGTGGCGTGACCCATGGACCTTGGTGAAATCAATCCCGTACTTCTGGTCGCCTCGCTGATGGTGGCCGCAACCCCCCTGCTTCTGGCCGCGATCGGAGAGCTTGTCGTCGAAAAGGCTGGCGTTCTGAACCTTGGCGTCGAAGGCATGATGATTGTGGGCGCGATCAGCGGTTTTGCAATCTCGGTCGAAACCGGCTCGCCTTGGCTGGGATTCATCGCGGCTGCTATCGGTGGCGCCGTTCTGTCCCTTCTGTTCGTCCTGCTGACGCAGGTGGCGCTGGCCAATCAGGTCGCCAGTGGCCTCGCGCTGACGCTGTTCGGTCTTGGGTTCAGTGCATTGATGGGACAGAGCTATGTAGGGATCAAACCGCCCAGCATGGGCGACATCCATATCCCTGTTCTGAGCGATATCCCGGTCATTGGCCCGATCCTGTTCCAGCACGATCCGATCCTATATGTCGGCATCGCTCTGACGGCCGCCGTCTGGGCCACGCTGAAATACACCCGTGTTGGTCTGATCCTGCGCGCGGTGGGTGAAAACCACGATGCGGCGCACGCCCTGGGCTACAAGGTCATCAAGATCCGCATCATGGCGATCCTGTTCGGCGGAGCCTGTGCCGGACTTGGCGGCGCGTACATCAGCCTGATCCGTGTTCCGCAGTGGACCGAGGGCATGACCGCCGGTGTTGGCTGGATTGCTCTGGCTCTGGTCGTGTTCGCAAGCTGGAAGCCGTGGCGTGCATTGTTGGGTGCTTATTTGTTTGGCGGAATCACAGTGTTGCAGCTTAATCTGCAGGCAGCGGGCGTTGCCATTCCAGTCGAGTATCTGGCAATGTCGCCATACATCATCACGATCCTTGTGCTTGTGATCCTTTCGGCCGACAAGAGCAGCGCACCTGCCTCACTGGGCCGGACCTTCCATGCCTCGCACTAGACGGGGCCAACTGAACCAACTTGGGGAGTAACTAAATGAAATTCACAACACTTCTGACAAGCGCCGCCATGGCGCTGGGTCTGGCGACAAGCGCTATGGCCGAAGACAAAACCAAGGTCGGGTTTGTTTATGTCGGCCCCGTGGGCGACGGCGGCTGGACCTATGAACACAACAAGGGCCGTCTGGCCGTTGAGGAGCATTTCGGCGACAAGGTCGAAACCGTGTTTGTTGAATCGGTGCCCGAAGGCCCGGACGCCGAACGTGTGATGACTCAGATGGCGCTGGAAGGTGCTGACCTGATCTTTACCACCTCGTTCGGCTACATGGACCCGACCATCAACGTGGCCAAGAAATTCCCGAACGTGAAGTTCGAGCACGCAACCGGCTACAAGACTGCCGACAACGTCTCGGTCTATTCGGCACGCTTTTATGAAGGCCGCGCCGTTCAGGGCCACATCGCCGGGAAAATGACCCAGTCGAACATCGTCGGTTACATCGGCTCGTACCCAATCCCCGAAGTGATCCGCGGCATCAACTCAGCCTACATCCACGCCAAGAAGGTGAACCCGGATGTCGATTTCAAAATCGTCTGGGCCTACACTTGGTTCGACCCGGCGAAAGAGGCCGACGCGGCCACTGTTCTGATCGAACAGGGTGCGGACGTGATCCTGCAGCATACCGACTCGACCGCGCCGCAGGCGGCCGCGCAAGAGGCAGGCAATGTCATCACGTTCGGTCAGGCCTCGGACATGAGCGAATACGCCCCGAAGCCACGCGTATCCTCGATCATCGACAACTGGGCGCCTTACTACATCGCGCGCACCCAGGCCGTTATGGATGGATCGTGGCAAACCGTGAACACCTGGGACGGCATCAAGGAAGGCATGGTTGAGATTGGCGAAATCTCGGACGCAGTGCCTGCTGACGTGAAAGAGGAAGCGCTGGCCATGAAGGCAGCCATTGCTGACGGCAGCTACCACCCGTTCACCGGCCCGCTGAAAAAGCAGGACGGCAGCGACTGGCTGGCCGAAGGTGAAGTGGCCGATGACGGTACACTGGCCGGTATGAACTTCTATGTCGAAGGTCTGGAAGGCGAGATTCCGCAGTAAACACTGTAAGATTGAAACATTAGGGTTGGCCCTCGGGCCAACCCTTTTTTGTTTCCTTGGCAGCTACGGCACGGCAGATCGCCAGAATACAGCAGGACCTGATTTCAGTTGGCGACTGTTCCCCATCGCCCCAAGCAAAGCCCTATCCATACTGGCTGTCGTTCGCCAGCGTGCTTGCGAACCGCTGCCGCAAGACCGGCCGTTGCGTGTTAACCGGCAAGCAGATTGCTCAATGCCCGCTCAGAACCAGCGTGTTGACCGGCATCAGGATCAGGCGCAGGCGCAGGCCAGCCGCGTGGACGACACCGATCGTGTCGACGACATGCAGAAACGCAGCCTCCCAGAAACCCAGGTCTTCATGCTCCAGCCGCTCGTGGTTGTCCGTGTACACATTTGCCAGACAATTGCTGCCCGCCGGAATGTCGTCCGCCATGCCTTTGTACAGCGGTTCGAGATAGACAAGGATCGACCCGGGCACCGTATTGGTCTGCACATCGCGCAATTCGTCCGAGGGGCGGATCTGACCCGAGGGGATCACGTCCTGCACCTCGACCACAACCATCGGGATCACCGTAAACGGTTTGGTCATGCAGCCAAGCTCTCCGATCATGCCGGGCTTGATGACCTGTGCGGACAGCTGATTGAAGGCCGCCTGGAACCGGTCATGACCGGACGAGGACGGAACCAGAATACCAGCCGGGCGCAGCAGCGGGCTGACATAGTCGCCGACCTGCAATCCGAACTGTTCGACACGGCCCGTGACCCCCGCATTGATGACGGTTTTGTCCAGGTCGGTCAGGGCAGCGTCCAGTTGTGCATTGGCACTGGCCAGTTGCGCGGGAATCAACTCTTCGATCTGCTGAACGACGGCAGCGCGCCGGGATTGGGCTGCTGTCACTTGGGCTTCACGCTCGACCACCAGGTTTTCAAGGCGGTCGATTTCGGCCAGACGCACAGCGCTTGACCCTTCGTCGCGCAGGGTTGTATTGCGCTCAAGATCCTCCAGCGCCTGATCAAGCGCGGCCTTTGCGCCGGCAATCCCGGCTTCCGCCTCGGCCAGATCGGTTTGCGCGACTTTCAGCGAGGCCTGAACCTGCGCGATTTCAGCATGCGCCGCCTCGACCTGCGCGGTCTGGGCCAGATCCTCGATCCGGAAGATCGGTTGCCCGGCCGTGACCTGTTCGTTGTTACGAACGTAAACCTCGGACACGCGCCCGCCCAGTTGCGGCAGGATGGTGACAGTGCGGAAATAGGACGCCGCCGTGCTGCTGGCGGGATGAAAATAAAACAGCGTGGTGATCACGGTCAGCGCCAGAATGGCACAGGTGGTCAGACCCCAGCGCAGTTCGTACCACATGGTGAACAGTGTGATCTCATGTCCGATCCGCTTGCCCTGAACATAGCGTCGAAACAGATAATCCGGCAGCACCGTGACCAGCGCACACATCAATGTCTCAAGCATGACTTAGTGCTCCTGCTGCGGTTCTTGTGCCGGTTGTGGCGCGGGTGGTTCCGGCGCGCGCTGCGGCGCCAGGGACCGGATGGCATCGGCAATTCCACGCAGGGGTGCAGCAAAATCCGGGAACTGAAACCCGGCCACAAGGATCGCCGCGACCCAGAACAGACCGTTATGAGTGAACAACGCCAGCAGCGCCAGAATACCCACCAGCTGAAATTGCGGATGGTTGGACTGGTGTGCAATTTTCTCGGGAATCGAATGCAGGGTGAAATATGCAACCCCAAGCAAAACAATCACGACAACAGTAAAAACCAGCATGAAAGTGAAAAGAAAATCGCTTCCGTCTGCCTGTGTCACGTAGGACGGAATATGTCCCGTGGCCATCGGGTGTAAATCTGCGGCGTTCACCCTGCCCTCCCTTTATCTGATTGCCCACTGTTTGAATGGGTTGAAGCGCAAATTCAAGCCTGCTTGAATGACCTGACCCCGCTTCACGGGTTGTGTTCCATAAACATCGATTCAGACGGATAAAACGAGTTGATTGATTTTCTGATCATTGGCGGCGGCATCGCCGGTCTGAGCGCAGGCGCACGCCTGTCGCAATTTGGCTCTGTCACCGTGCTGGAAGCAGAAGACGCGCTGGGGTATCACGCTTCGGGTCGGTCGGCTGCCCTGTTCGAAGAAAGCTATGGGCCACCGTCGGTGGTCGCGTTGAACAGGGCCGGTGCGCAGTTTCTGCAATCCGATAACGGCGGATATCTGACACCTCGGGGGATCATGCTGGTTGCGGCACCCCATCAGGCCGAAGAATTCAGGAAAGATGCCGAAAACCTGAGCGTGGCGCCGATTTCCACGGAAGACGCCTTGGCCCGTGTCCCGATCCTGGACCCGGACACGCTGGCCTTCGCGGCAGTTGGTCATGCCGCGTTTGACATCGACACGGACCGGTTGTTGCAGGATTTTGCCCGAACCATACGAAAGAACGGCGGCCAAATTCTGACCAGGCGCAAGGTCAATGCAATCAGCAAGCCCCGGCACTGGGAAATAAAGGCAGATCAGGTTTATCAAGCCCGGATGCTGGTCAATGCCGCTGGCGCATGGGCTAATGAAATCGCGGAACTGGCCGGGATCGCACCGCTCGGCATCACGCCGTATCGCAGATCGATGGCCCGCATTCCTGCGCCGGGCGGATATGACGTGCGCGGCTGGCCCATGATGCTGGGTGCCGGCGACAGCTGGTATGCAAAGCCGGACGCGGGAAATCTGATCGTGTCCCCTAGCGAGACTGATCCCGTCGCCCCCCACGATGCCTATGCCGATGACATGGTTCTGGCTGAAGGGTTGGCCCGGTATGAAGCGATGGTCACGGAACCTGTCAACCGGGTTTTGGCGAACTGGGCGGGATTGCGCAGTTTTGCCCCGGACGGAACTCTGGTTCTGGGGCCTGATCCCGGCGACCCCTCGTTCGTCTGGTCCGTCGGTCAGGGCGGTTACGGGTTTCAGACCGCACCCGCTGCATCACAGCTTGTCGCGGATCTGACAACAGGCGCCGCCCCCGAACTGGATCAGGAAACAGTCGCCGCTTTGAGCCCGGCGAGGTTTAACGCATGACCCGCCGCAAGTTGCCCTCGAACGCGAGCGTTGCGACGCCGGAGGCCGGCGGAAAATTGGTTGCTCCGGCCGCAGGCCGGAACAGCGGTGTTCTTTGCGACCTGTTGCTGCAATGGGCACTGCGTTCAGGTTCCGCGCTTGAGATTGCCAGTGGCACAGGCCAGCATGTCAGTGCCTTTGCGACCGTCCTGCCCGAAGTCAATTGGCAACCGACCGAAATTGATCCTGTTCGCCGCGCCAGCATCGACGCCTATACAACGGCCCTGGCCAACGTATCGAAGGCCGCGCATCTGGATGCCACAACCGAGGGCTGGCACAAGCAGTTTGCAGAGCTCGACCTTGTGGTCCTGATCAACCTGCTTCACCTTATCAGTTGGGACGAAACAAAGACGCTTCTGACGGAAGTCGCCCGGGCGCTGTGCGTAAATGGGCGTTTTGTCCTTTATGGCCCGTTCAAGCGTTCCGGTACCCTGACCAGCGACGGTGACCGACGCTTTCATGACGCCCTATTCCAGCAAGACCCTGAAATCGGGTACAAAAACGATGATGACATCGCTGAATTCATGGAAGGGCAAGGATTGAGTGTTGTCGAAAGAGTGGAGTTACCTGCAAATAATCTAGCCTTCATTGCGAATAAACGCGGCAACTGATCAAGATCAAAGTCTAGTGGTGACCTTCGATATATTCCGTTTTTTGTATATAACGGAGAACGTCAATGACCTGGACGACAAAACTGTCTGAAACCCGAAGCGGTTTGCACAACCTGAATGGGGCGATTCCCGACACGGCGCGCGCCTTCGGCGCGTTGGGAAAGTCCGTCAAAGAAGGCGGTGCGTTAGACTACAAGATCAAGGAATTCATCGCGCTTGGGATGTCGATCGCCGTGCGCTGTGAACCCTGCATTTCGTTGCACACAGAAGCCCTTGTGAAAGCCGGGGCTTCACGCGACGAAGTCTCGGACGTGCTTTCAATGGCCATCCAGATGGGCGGTGGACCATCCATGATGTACGCGGCCAAGGCATTGGAATGTTTCGACGAACTTTCCAATAAGTAGCAATAAGTTACCCTATAAGCCCAGCGCAAAAGGCGGCGCACTTCAGGTGCACCGCCCGTGGTTCTTACTTAACCGTCCTTGCGGATGGTTTCGTTTTTCGGATCGTAGGGGCTGTCGCAGGTCACGACCGCATCCCACAGCTTGTCCTGAATTTTAACCTGCAGCTTGGTGCCTTCGACCGCCAGCTCGGGCTTCACATAGCCCATGCCGATGGATTTCTCAAAGGCCACCGAATATCCACCCGAGGTCAGACGACCCACGCGCTCACCTTCCGGCGTGTACAGCGCCTCGCGGCCCCACGGGTCGGCATCGTCCGGGCCGTCGATCAGCAGGGTGCAGCATTTCACGCGCACGCCGGTCTCTTCCAGCTTGGCCTTGCCGTAGAAGTCCTTGGACAGGTCGACAAAACGCGGCAGATCGGCTTCCAGCGGGGTTGCATCGCGCCCCAGTTCGGTGCCGAAGGCGCGATAGGATTTCTCCTGACGCAGCCAGTTCTGAGCGCGGGCTCCGACCAGCTTCATACCGTGCTTCTCACCAGCTTTTTCCAGCAGGTCGAACAGGTAGTTCTGCATCTCGATCGGGTGGTGCAGTTCCCAGCCCAGCTCACCGGTATAGGCCACACGGATCGCGTTGACCGGGCACATACCCAATTCGATCTGACGGGCCGACAACCACGGGAAGCGCTTGTTGGACAGTGCGGTTTCCGGGTCGGCATCCTTGATGACCTCTTTCAGAACGTCACGCGACTTGGGTCCGGCGATGGCGAAGACGCCCCACTGGGTGGTCACGTCCTGGATCTCGATGTAACCGAACTCCTCCATCTTGTCCTCGGCCGCCTTGCGCAGGTAGTCGGCGTCGTACTCGGTCCAGGCACCGGCAGAGACGATGTAGTAGTTGTTCTCGCCATTGCGGACGATGGTGTATTCGGTGCGGGTGGTGCCGTGCGAGGTCAGCGCGTAGGTCAGGTTGATACGACCGACCTTGGGTAGCTTGTTACAGGTGAACCAATCCAAGAATTGGGTTGCACCGGGGCCTTTGACGACATGTTTGGTGAAGGCCGACGCGTCGATCAGGCCAACGCCTTCGCGGATCGCCTTGGCTTCTTCGACGGCATGTTGCCACCAGCCACCACGGCGGAACGAGCGGCTTTCCTTGTCGAAGTTGTCAGGTGCATCGACGGGGCCGAAATAGTTCGGGCGTTCCCACCCGTTGACCCATCCGAACTGTGCGCCACGTGCTTTCTGCCGATCATAGGCCGGAACGGTACGCAGCGGACGGCAGGCTTCACGCTCTTCATCCGGGTGGTGCAGGATGTAGACGTGCTCATAACACTCTTCGTTCTTGCGCGCTGCGAACTCGGTGGTCATCCAGTTGGACGAATACCGCTTGGGGTCCAGCGAGGCCATGTCGATCTCAGCTTCGCCATCGACCATCATCTGAGCCAGATAATAGCCGGTGCCGCCCGCGGCGGTGATCCCGAACGAGAAACCTTCGGCCAGCCACATGTTGCGCAGGCCTGGTGCCGGACCAACCAGCGGGTTGCCGTCGGGGGTATAGCAGATCGGGCCGTTGAAGTCGTCCTTCAGGCCGGACTCGGCACAGGAAGGCACACGTTCGGCCATTGCCATGTACTGATCCGCGATCCGGTCCAGATCCAGCGGGAACAGGTCGGCACGGAAGCTGTCTGGTACACCGTGCTCAAAGCGCGCGGGTGCGCCGTGTTCATAGATCCCCAGAATCCAGCCGCCACGCTCTTCACGCGCGTAGGACTCGTTGTCGGCGTCACGCACAACGGGGTGTTCCGGGTTGCCTGCTTCGCGCCATTTGACCAGTTCGGGGTCTTTGTCCATGACGATGAATGTGTGCTCAACCGGGATGGCAGGCATCTTGATGCCCAGCATCTTGGCAGTGCGCTGTGCGTGGTTGCCCGATGCGGTCACGACATGCTCGGCTGTGATCACGAGCTTCTCGTCGCTTTCGACAAGGTTGCCACCCTTTTCCACCATCTTGGTGCAGGTGACTTCCCAGTGGGTGCCGTTCCAGTGGAACGCATCGGCCTGCATCTTGCGCACGATATCAACGCCACGCTGACGGGCGCCCTTGGCCATCGCCTGTGTCACGTCGGCGGGGTTAATGTAACCGTCCTCGGTGTGATAGATCGCGCCCTTCAGGTCCGAGGTCTCGATCAGCGGCCAGCGTTCCTTGATCTGCTCGGGTGTCAGCCACTCGTAGGCGACGTCGCAGGTTTCGGCTGTGGACGCATAGAGCATGTATTCGTCCATACGCTCTTGCGTTTGCGCCATGCGCAGGTTGCCGACCACGGCGAAACCTGCGTTCAAGCCGGTTTCCTCCTCGAGCGTCTTGTAGAAATCGACCGAGTATTTGTGGATGTGAGTTGTCGCATAAGACATGTTGAACAGCGGCAGCAGACCGGCGGCATGCCATGTCGATCCGGACGTCAATTCGTCCCGCTCGATCAGCATCACATCGTCCCAGCCCGCCTTGGCCAGATGATACGCAATCGAGGTGCCGACGGCGCCGCCGCCAACGACCAGTGCTTTGACTTGGGTTTTCATATGCCCGCTCTCCGGAATGAATCTGTTTGGCATGGTTTATGACGAATGGCGCATCTGTCCGCAAAGTCCATCCGACGCAAAAACGGACAAAACCGACCTTAGTGCACGAACAACAGAAGTTCGGTCAGCTGAAGATCGTTTAATTTGAGTATTTGGGAAAAGATGAAGCGGCAGGGCCGCTCACAATATCTTGCCCGGGTTCATGATATTGTCCGGATCCAAAGCAGATTTGATTGCGGCCATGTAATCCAACGCGGCCCCAAGCTCTCGATGAAGGTAGGGTCGCTTGCCTTGCCCGATGCCATGTTCACCCGTGCAAGTTCCGTCCAAAGAGATGGCCAGATCATTCAGCCAGCCGACGAATTGTTCAGCATTGGACACCTCGGCTGTATTGTCCATGTCGATCAACAACAGAGTGTGGAAGTTGCCGTCCCCGACATGCCCTACCATCGGCGCGACCAGGCCCAGCTCGGCCGCTTTGGCCTGCGTGGCAGTCACACATTCGGAGAGACGCGAGATCGGGACGCAGACATCGGTCGAAATACCACTTGTGCCGGGTCGCAATTGCAGACACGCCCAGTACATGTCGTGGCGGGCCTGCCAAAGCCTGTTACGTTCTTCCGTGGTCGAGGTTGCGGCGAAATCGGTCCCGCCAAACTCATCCGCGATGTGTCCGAATGTTTCGGCCTGTTCGATGGCACCGGATTCGGACCCGTGAAACTCGAGCAGCAAGAGCGGTGTTTCAGGGAGAGCCAGGCCGGAATAGGCATTGGCCGCCTTGACCGACAACTCGTCCAGCAATTCGATCCGGGCCACGGGGATGCCGTATTGGATGGTCATCATGACGGCCTGACAGGCCGCATCGACGGAGGGAAAGGAACACCGGGCTGAACTGATCGCCTCAGGGATGCCCTGAAGGCGCAGCGTCAGTTCGGTGATGATGCCCAAGGTGCCCTCGGCCCCGATCAGCAGCCGGGTCAGGTCATATCCGGCCGAGGATTTTTTGGCCCTGTGACCAGTGCGAATGATCCGCCCATCCGGCATCACGGCCTCGAGGCTGAGTATATTGTCCTTCATCGTGCCGTAGCGGACGGCATTTGTGCCTGACGCGCGGGTCGCAGCCATCCCGCCCAGCGAGGCATTCGCCCCCGGGTCGATGGGAAAAAACAGGCCCTGATCCCGCAGATACGTATTCAGATCCTCACGCGTGACACCGGGTTGCACAAGACAGTCCAGATCACCGGCATTGACCGCCAGTATCTTGTTCATCTGGCTCAGATCAACGCAAACCCCACCTGCGGGCGCGTTCACGTGCCCTTCCAGCGAAGTGCCGGTTCCAAATGCAATCACCGGCACTTTGTGAAGGGCACAGGTGCTGACGATATCCGAGACTTCTGTGGTTGAGTGTGGAAAGACCACCGCGTCCGGCGGCTGGTTTTCTATCCAGGTCGTCGTATGCCCATGCTGCTCGCGGATGGCATCACCCGTTTGCAGCCGGTCCCCGAATGTCTGTTTCAGGATACCGATTGCGGTTGCAATCCCGTCCTCATTCCGGGGCAAAGCGTTTGCCTGCACCATGGTCTTTCCTTTCTGCCGCCCGGCTATTCACCCAGCGCGATACCTTCTCGACGCGGGTCTGCGCCACCGCTCAGAACCTCTCCGATTTCGATGGCATGCAGGCCCGAGGTCAGATCCCGGGCATTCACTTCGAAACCCAGCTCGGTCAGGGCATCCAGGAAACCTTCTGCACCGGTGCCCAACTCGACATCATAGGTCCCAAAACGGTTGACCAGATGCGGCAAGGACACGGCCTGCTGCACATCCATGCCCCAATCGGCCCAGGCGATGATCGATTTGGCGACATACCCGATGATGCGGCTGCCGCCAGGCGAGCCTATGGCCAGCACCGGAGCACCGTCCTGCATGACGATGGTCGGGCTCATCGACGAGCGGGGGCGTTTGCCGGGTTCAAGGCGGTTGGCAATCGGGACGCCGTCCTTGTGCGTTCGGAACGAGAAATCCGTCAGTTCATTGTTCAGCAGGAAGCCGTTTGTCATCAGCCGCGAGCCAAAGCCGTTTTCGATTGTCGTCGTCATTGACAGCACATTCCCATACCGGTCAACGATCGAGATATGCGACGTCGACGGCAGCTCCAGAGAAACATCATCCGCCAGGTTTTGGGCGTGGTCGAACTCGGGCTTGCCGGGTGTTGCCTCGGTCAGGGTACCTTCCTGGTTCAGCAGCGAACCGCGCTGGGAAAGATAGTCCGGGTCCACCAGACCGGCGGTCGGCACCGGGACGAAATCGCTGTCAGCCATGTAGCGACCGCGATCGGCAAATGCCAGTCTTGAGGCGTCACCGATCAATCGCCACGCTTCGGGATTTTCCGGTCCCAGACCAGCCAGATCGTAACCGTCCAGCATTCCCAGAATTTGCCCGACCGTCAGAGCACCTGATGATGGCGGGCCCATGCCGCAGACCTCATAGGCCCGGTAGGCCGCGCAAACCGGCGCGCGCTCGACCACCTGATAGAGCGCGAGGTCGATCCCGGACAACACACCCGGATTGCCCGGCGCCGAGCGAACTGTGTTCACGATGCCCGCAGCAATATCGCCACCGTAGAATCCGGCTGAGCCTTCACTTGCCAAGGTGCGAAGCGTTTCGGCATATGCCGGATTTGTCAGCCGCTGTCCCTGTTCCAAAGGCGCCCCACCGGGCAGGAAATATTCGGCCGTTGCTGGGAAGCGCGCCAGACGCTCGGCGTCGTTCGCGACCAAAGCCGCCAACCGGGGCGACACCAGAAATCCGTCATCGGCCAGCGCGATACCGTCCTTGAACAACGAGGGCCATGAGCTGCGCCCCCAGCGCCGATGCGCTTCTTCGAGCAAGGCAGGCGTGCCGGGCGTTCCCACAGAAAGGCCGCCGACAACGGCATCGAAGAACTTCAGCGGCTCTCCGTTTTCGTCCTGAAACAGCGTGGGTCTTGCCGCGAGCGGTGCAGTTTCACGCCCGTCCAGAGTGGTCAGCTGACCGCTGGCCGCATCGTACCAGACCAGAAAGGCGCCACCGCCCAGACCTGACGATTGCGGCTCGACCAATCCCAGGACGACCTGAACGGCAACCATCGCGTCCGCCGCCGTTCCCCCGTCGCGCAGCACCCGTGCGCCCGCCTCGACCGCAAGCGGGTTGGCCGCGGTCACCATCCAGTCTTGCGCTTCAACCGGGGCCCCGGCCATCTTCGCTTCAAGCGCTGCGATCACCTCAGCGGTCAGCGCCTGCGCCTCACCTTCGGTCGCCGCCTCGGGCGACACCGCGTCCGCAGTTTCCTGAGCGAATACCGAAGTGGTCGAGACAGCCACAGACAGAAGCAGTCCTGAAATCATTCCACGTTTCATAGCGTCCTCTCAATCTAATGATGATGAAATACACGATCGCCCCGGCCTTTCCGACCAGGGCGTTATTTTGTCAAAGCATTGATGGCACCACCTGATCCGGCGGGCGATGCCCGTCCTCGAAGGTTTTAATATTGATGATGACCTTCTCGCCCATCTCAATCCGCCCCTCCAGCGTGGCGGACCCCATGTGCGGCAACAGGACAACATTGGGCAGCTGCCTCAGGCGCGGATTGACGTCGGTTCCATGTTCGTAGACATCCAACCCTGCCCCAGCGATTTCGCCCGAACGGATCATGCGGGTCAGCGCATTTTCATCGACCACTTCACCGCGCGACGTGTTCACAAGAACGGCCGACGGTTTCATCAGTTTCAGACGACGTGCGTTCATCAGATGAAAGCTTGACGGGGTCGACGGGCAGTTGACCGAGATGACATCCATCCGCGACACCATCTGGTCCAAGCTCTCCCAATAGGTCGCCTCAAGTTCCTCTTCGATTTCGGGGCGCAGCCTTCGGCGGTTGTGGTAATGAACCTGCATTCCGAACGCGGCGGCACGGCGCGCGACAGCCTGACCGATTCGGCCCATGCCGAGGATGCCAAGCCGGCGACCGCCGATCCGCCCCCCAAGGAATGCCGTGGGCGCCCATCCCGTCCAATCGCCCTTTTGCATGATCGCCAGCCCCTCGGGGATACGGCGTGTGACGGCCAATATCAGCGCCATTGTCATATCCGCGGTATCATCAGTCAGAACACCGGGGGTGTTCGAGACCAGTATCCCACGCTGCCGCGCCGTCGCGACATCGATATTGTCGACGCCGGCGCCATAATTTGCGATCAGCCGCAGGTTTTCACCCGCCTGCCCCAGCAGTCCGCCGTCAATGGTATCCGTGACCGTCGGGACAAGGACATCCGCCTCCTTCACGGCCGCGACAAGTTCGTCGCGGGTCATGGGTGTATCATCGTCCCGCAGGCGCACATCGAACAGCTCGCTCAATCTGGTTTCCACTGCCTCTGGCAACCGTCGCGTAACGACAACACTCAGACGTTCTCTTGGCACTTTCGCCCTCCCACTGCTTTGCAAACGTGCGCGCGCCATGTCATCGTGGCGCAGGATAAGGCGGGGCACAAGAACCCCACGGCCATTGAGTCGACCTTTTTTCGAAACCCGTTGAACAGGTATAAGAGCAGGCATTCGGTGAGTGGTTTTCTATCGGTAAAACGCCCGGTTCTGGCGATCCTGTCTGTATTTCTGATCGTGTTCGGCACATTGGCGGCCAGCGCGCAGGACAAACGCGGCCCCGTCACCAACCTACCGTTGCCACGTTATGTGTCGATGAAAGCCGCTGAAGGGAATGTGCGCCGCGGGCCATCGCTGACCCATCGAATCGATTGGGTGTTCAAACGGCGCGGGATGCCGTTGCAGATCACTGCCGAATACGGAAACTGGCGCAAGGTTCAGGATCGCGACGGCGCCGGAGGTTGGGTCCACTATGCCCTGTTGTCAGGCGTACGGACCGTTCTGATCGAAAGCGACATGCTGCCGGTCTATTCCAGTCCCGACCCTGCCTCACAGGTCAGCGCTCATTTCGAAGCGGGCGTCGTGGCCCGTCTTGGAACCTGCACGGTTGACTGGTGCCGCGTCTCAGCCGGTGGCTATCGCGGCTGGACGCTGAAAGGCAACCTGTGGGGCGTCGATCCAGCAGAAATCCGGGAATAACCCTTTCGCCGACGTCTATTCCGCGTCGCCAACGCCGCGAGCGCCAAGCTCCTGATCCAGCATCAAAAGGTGCCAGCGATCACCGTTGGCTGCCTTTGCCTTGTCCAGCACCTGACCTATCAGGTCCTCTTCCTCGATCTGCTCGTCCAGAAACCAATTCAACATGTTCTGGGTGCTGAACTCCCTGACTTCCTGCGCCAGTTCGAACAACGCATTAATCTGACCTGTTACAGTTTTTTCCTGCGCCAGCGCCGCTTCCAGCACATCAACCGGCGAGCCGAAATCCACCTGGGGTTTGGCAATCCCGTCAACCTCAATGCGCCCCCCGCGCTTGGCCAGAAACTCGAAGATACGCATAGCGTGCGCGTTTTCCTCTGCCGACTGGCTTTTGAACCACTGTGCAAAGCCTGGCAGATCTTGGGATTCGAAATAAGCGGCCATCGCAAGATAAGAATACGAGGCGTGAAGCTCATTGTTGATCTGACGGTTCAGGGCGTCTGAAACTTTGGAATTCAGTTGCATTTCTGAGCCTCCTTGGCACGTGTCTTGCGGATGTCCGACAGCTAATCCCTAAAATCCCCATTTTCAATGCGATTTCCATTTTTTATTAGTTATTTCATTATCTTAATCAACACTTTGTGCAACTGAAATTCAATTGCAACTGGCCTGCGGCAAAACAAGGAATCCACCGTAGCTGTCGCTCCCAATCCTTTACTGGGGCTGGCAAATCACGCCGTCCCGGCTACTGTTGCTGCGAAACAAGAAGGGATGACCATGAAAGCCGTCACTTATAGCGCCTTTGGTTCCGCAGGCGACGTTCTGAAAGTACAGGATGTGCCCTCAACCGCTCCGGGGATCGGAGAAGTCACAGTCGATCTGGCGTTTTCAGGCGTCAATCCTTCGGATGTCAAAGCCCGCGCCGGAAGCAGACCCGGCGTGACCAAGCCGCCGTTCCCGGTGATCATCCCGCACAGCGACGGGTCCGGTGTTGTTGCGGCGGTTGGTGAAGGAGTCCCAACCTCAAGGATCGGTCAACGCGTCTGGCTCTGGAACGGCCAGTGGCAGCGGCCGTTCGGCACAGCCGCCACTGAGATCACGCTGCCGGCCGAGCAAGCCGTGCCGCTGCCCGATTCCGTGTCTTTCGAAACCGGAGCCGTACTGGGCATTCCGGGCCTGACAGCATGCCACGCCGTATTCTCTGGCGGTGACATCGCAGGGCAAAGCCTGCTGATTCACGGCGGCGCTGGCACGGTCGGCTATCTGGCCGTTCAACTGGCAAAGTGGGGCGGCGCCCATGTCATCGCCACGTCCGGTCCGGGCAGTTTCGAAAGGGTTTTGCAGGCCGGAGCAGATGCGGTTCTGGACTACAATGCCCCGGACCTCGCGGATCAAATTCTGCAAGCCAACAACGGGCGCCCGATCGCCCGAATCGTCGATGTCGAGTTTGGCCGGAACGTCGAGACGAACACGGCAGTCATCGCTGAAAACGGACGGATCAACACTTTTGGGTCCGCCAAGGAAATGCTTCCCGTTCTGCCCTTCTACCCCCTGATGTTCAAAGCGGTTACGCTGGAGACCATCCTGGTTTATCTATTACCCATGGCCTCCCGTTCTGCTGCAGTCGAAAAACTCCATACCGCACTTGAGGCAGGTGCCTTGAATTGCCCAATCCAACAGGTATTTTCTATGGACGAGTGCCCGGCGGCGCACGAATTGGTCGCGACCGGACATCGCACCGGGGCGGTCTTGATTGAAACAAAATGACGGCTTGAAAAAATTTCTGGGGCAACCGAGATTTTTGCAGGAAAGCCCTTGAACACCGCCACCAACAATCGTAGACAGCCGCTCACCGTTGGGGTGTAGCCAAGTGGTAAGGCAGCGGTTTTTGGTACCGTGTATCGTAGGTTCGAATCCTACCACCCCAGCCAGTTGATCGGAACATCGTTACTTCGATACCCGTGGCACCCGTTTGCTACGGAAAATGCCCCCGTTTATGCCCCAGTGGTTTCGGGTGTTCTGACTCCCCCTGCCTCCTCCTCTTTCCTAACCTCTAGCGGGGTTCTATGGGGGTGGGGAATAGGTATTAGCAATGAATAGAAACCGGAGGATAGAGAGACCCGAGTATCCTCGTTCCTGATCCATAGTACACAGAGGGAGGAGGAGGTTATGGGGGAGATAGAGAACCCATGGCACTCGCGACCGATCGACGTTCACCGCTGGTCGGATCATCCAGAGGTGGCAGAGTTGATCGACCGCATCTGGGACGACTACCTGCCGAGCGATAAGACCTCCGGACCGAAGCCGAAGACTGCATTCAGACATCAACTCCGGGTGCTGGTTCTGGACCTGTATGTTGCCTGGCTGGAAGACCCGGAACTGTCTATCGGCGTCTCCATGTCCTCGAACTACTGGGACACGTCTTCTCGCTATAACGCGATCCATATATCCAAGAAGATCATCAAGATCATTCACACCCTGATTGAGGCAGGACTATTGGATGTTGCCAAGGGCAGCTACTCGGGTCCTCTGGCCCGGGGGAACAGAACAACAAGGATACGAGCCTCCGAGGTCCTGCAGGGATGGTTCGCCGAAGTGGCATTCCGACGAGATGACGTTGGGCGGGTCGAAGGTGAAGAAATCATCATTCTTAGAGGCGACAAAGCAGAGGCACTGGTCGAGTACGAGGATACCGACGAGATCATTAGAATGCGGGCTGAGCTTGAGCGCTATAACCAAGTTATTGGTGACGCTTTCATTGATATCCCTGTTTTGGATGAGCCAAGAGTCGATGATGTCACCACCGACCATCATCATAAGCTCACCCGCAGGATATTCAGCCGTTCGAACGTCAACCTGAATGGGCGCTTTCATGGTGGTTGGTGGCAGCAGATCAATAGTGACTGGAGGTCGAAGATCTTCATCAATGATACGCCAGTCGTCGAAGTGGACTTCCGCAGTCTCCATGTCTCGTTGCTCAGCCTTCGAGCAGGAAAAGATCTTGATGGCGATCCCTATGAATTGCCCGACATACTGGGTGCATGGCTGCCTTCTGTGCTGCAGCGTCAATTTATCAAGCGGCTTGTACTGACAGCGATCAACGCCGGTTCCAGGGATGCCGCCTTCCGGGCGTTTCGAGACGGATACCCAACCGGCCACGCAGGCAAGACACTGACGAACGAGCAACTGGATGCACTACTGGCTGGCTTCCTGGAAAAGACCCCTCACATCAAAGACTACCTGTTCGCGGATCAAGGTATCCGGTTGATGCACCTCGACAGTCTGATAGCGGAACGTGTCTATCGGCACTTCTGCGATCGGGCCGTTCCAGTTCTTTCGGTGCATGACAGTTTTATCGTCGATTACACCCGAGTGGGCGAACTGAAGCGGGTGATGGCCGAGGCGTCTACTGGAGTGGCTGGTGCACCGTTACCCACATCGAACAAGTTCTACGGGCTGGACGAACAACCCGACCCGAACGCTGACCACGTCAAAGACTACATCATCTGGCGGCAGACGGCCCGGTCAGAGGGGTATCTTCAACGGCTGGCGGAACATGAAGAACGGACTGGGCGGGAGGTGGTGCCGTTCGAAGCTCAAAATTGACGCTGCAGAAATAAATGTGTGGGATTAACCGATAGGCGAACAACCGAAATGCGGACAGAGCGGGCACTTACTTGTTTTGATCGGGGCAGTGAATTTGTGTTAGTATCAATCCAATCATCCTTTGCTGGAAGCGAAGCAATTGAACATCGTCGAAGCGCGTACACAGAAGGAAGTTGATGATGCCGCAGCCCTAATGCGGGGCCTGTATGAAGCAAACAAATCTCTTTATTCTGACGATCTTCAAACCATCGAGGCCTACTATCGTGGGTCGTGGTTCTTTAAGGCCTCACCGAAAATTCCGACCGAGTACTGCCCCCCGCAAGGAGACGTGCTCATTGCATACTTGGATGGGAAAGCCGCTGGAACTGTGGCGATTTATCGAATGGACGACAAGCATTGCGAACTAAAGTCCATGTTTGTTGAGCCGCAATTCAGGAGTAGTGGGATTGCATCAGCTCTTTGCAGGAGAGTGATCGACCTAGCTGAGTTGCACGGCTACAGCAGCGTAAGGCTGACAACTGGGGAGCGCCAACTTCCGGCTAGGAGCTTGTATGACCGGCTAGGGTTCAAGATTGTCACGCCATGGGACGACAATCCTCCCGACGGCTATGACTATTACGAACTTGGAGTAGTCCACTAGGTTTTTTCGTTCGCTCGTACGCATTGGGCTCGAACCTGACATGACTAGATGCCTCTCCAACCCCATTCAGCGCCAGCCGTCCCAGATGCGGTCGACCAACTCTGCCACCTCTGGATGATCCGACCAGCGGTGAACGTCGATTGGCCGCGAGTGCCATGGGCCCTCTATCTTCCCCATAACCTCCTCCTCTGTGTATTATGGATCAGGAACGGGGATACTCGGGTCTCTCACTCCTCCGGTTTCTATTCATTATTTGTACCTATTCCCCACCCCATAGAGCCCCTACTAGAGGTTAGGAAAGAGGAGGAGACAGGGGGTGTCAGAACACCCGAAACCACTGGGGCATAAACGGGGGCATTTCTCGGAGGGTTTAGCCCCCAGAGCCTGCTGTTGTTCCATGTCTGAATGACCTGGCTGGGGTGGTAGGAAACCTTGCCCACCGATGAAACCTAAGAGCTTTTCCAACCGGTGACCGGAACTGGGGCGGTTTCGGGGGCATTTTGCTGAGCGAAGCGACGGGCGGAATGGAGCGTCAGCGGATCAGCATGGGGCATTTCGAGGGTGAGCACGGGGCAGTTTGGCCGATAGAGAGGCCGCTGGCGGGACAGTTTACAAGACCGCTGACTGGCTCTGACGGCGTCCGTAAGACTGGACCGCTGACGACTAGCCCGGGTGCTGACGAGTGGTCGCCGGTGCTGGCGGCTTACACTATGAAAAAACCGACTTTTCCTCTCTCACCTGCAGGCCAAGCAATCCTTTTTCGTCAGAAACTGGGCAGACCACAGTTTTTTCCCATAAGCAGCTACCCAGTTCACCTCATAAAAAGCACCCTAACTTGTATCTTGCAACGGACGAAAAGCAATCACCGTCAAATCATCCATGCGCTCTTCATTCTTCCTGTAATCTTGGAAAGCATCTTCGATGGCCGCCAAAAGCTCTGCCGAGTTCGACCAACTGTCTTGCTTAACTATCGACATTAACCTTTGAACTCCAAAGGCTAAGCGCTTTTCGCCACCCAATTGGTCGATCAGGCCATCGGTAGAGATAATCAGATCAACAATTTGATCTAAGTGGATTACGTGCTCGATAAATTTTGGCCCTCTTGGGGTGTCCGCATACCCGATACTATGTTTATCACCTCGGATGCGATCAACGTTGGCCACCGACTTAACCAACAAAGACATGTGTGCCCCTGCGAACTTGGCTATCCCTTTGCTTGAGTCGATCTGGCAAATTGCTGCGTCCATACCGTCGTTTGAAGTCGAGTTTTCAGTGTCCTGGTTTAGGAGGGTGCGAGTTAAATCGCTCAGTTTCGATAAGGCCGAAGCGGGACTGAGCCTGTCGTTTTCATAGTAAAGCCGCTCGAGAGTAGCGATCGCCAGCATGGTCATGAAGCCTCCTGGTACGCCGTGACCGGTACAGTCAATTACGGCAAGCGTCGAAATCTGTCCTTCCGACCTGATCCAGTAGATGTCCCCGCCGACCAAGTCGCGAGGTTCCCATTTGACCGCAAAATCGGCGAAGGCGCTCTGACACTGACTTGCAGTAGGCAACAACCCCTGCTGAATTCGCGTGGCATAGTTTACACTGTCGACGATCTGATGGTGCGCTTCACGGATCGCGTTGACGCGTTCGACCTCCCGCTCCAGCATTGAGTTGTAGCTTTGAACAACTTTACCAATCTCATCTTCTGACTGGTACGGGACCCTCTGCGGATCATCGTATAGTTCGAACTTTTCAATAGCTTTCAACATTTGACCGAGAGGTCTGTTGATAAGCCATAAAAATGCACCAGCACCTGCTAATATCAGCGCAAGGCCTCCGAAAATTCCCAAAAGAACCACAACTCCAACTTCAGTCTGCAACTCTTTGTTCAGAATCTCCTGATCAATTCGTGCCAACATCATTGTCGACCCTGCTGCTGTCGGGACGGAAACGACGATATCCAAACCGGTTTTTTTTATCCTGTCACAACCTATGGCAGGCCAGGAGGCCAAGGTTTTGGAGCTTTTCTCCAGCTTCTGTTCGGCGCAAATCACATAAGGAAAACCAGAATAGACGGCCAGCAGGCTCGTCGCTTGTGTAAAGTTTCGTGCTTCAACCAACTCAGCCAGCGGCCTCGCAATACGGTTTGCAATCGTTGCCATTTCCGCTGCGACCTGGTCCGTTTGAGCTTGTCTTTTGAAGTCATAATAAAAAAGAAGCACTACGGCATTAAATACACCCCCAATCAAGAGGGTCGCGAGAATGTGCTTTAGGAAGATGCGGCGACTTAAGAAGGCCCTGAGATTACGCACTGAACGCCTCTACAGTGTTTGGCATCTAGTTCCCGATGTTCTTCATCGCGGCCTGAAGAGCTCCACGATTATTGACGATCATCTGAACAACCTTGTAGTCCCCGGAAATTTCCCGCACCAGAAAGTCTGCGGTCACGGTGTCGCCACCTTCGGTTATCATTTCAGAGCAGACGAAGTAATCGCTTCCTGCCGGAATAACCATGGGGTGAACATTTGCAGGGTATACAGTTTCAATCGCATTGGTTGTTGTGTCCAGATAAGTGTAAGCACCATCGACCATCACGCCATCGACATGCGCAATCATGGCGGATTGGAGCTTTGCTTTCACCTCGGTCGGAATGTCGGCCGCTACAGCCGGTCCTGACGAAAGTATAAGGGCGACCACACATATTAGCCTAATCATGCTAACCTCCCCGCTGATAAGCCTGCACAATTGATACCCTAAAAATGCATAAATGTGTATCTTATGATATCAAGACCTGGGCTGAACTTGGTGCCGTCCAAGCATGATCAAGGAGAACAGATGCTTGCCAGCGAAGTCTACGAACTACGTGCTAACCTGCGAAAACAGGGCGTTGTTTTCGCCTACAGCGGTTATGTAACCGAGAGCATTCTTAGCGGCGTCGGCGATGCGTTAAAGCAGAAGTTGGTATCTGAAGATGCGGACACCAAAACGCTTCGCAGTGTATTCGCAGTTTTTGTAGAGCAGATGCAGAATATCATCAGATATTCCGTTGAAAAGTTGCCTGCTGACGGTGAAACAGCGGTACTGGACATAAGTTACGGTATACTGACCATCGGAAACGAAGCTGGCAGCTATGTCGTTCACGCGGGAAACCTGATCCTGTTGAACGATGTCGACACCATGCGGAACCGGCTATCAGAGCTCCGCGATATGAACCGAGAAGAGCTAAAGGTCGCGTACAAGGACCAACTACGAGCCGAAGCCGATAGTGTCAGCAACAGTGCGGGTATCGGGTTAATTGAAATTGCGCGTCGAGCGTCAAAGCCTATCGAGTTCGATTTTATGCGAGTTGATGACCAGCACGCATTCTTCGCGCTCAAAGCCACGGTTTAAGAGGGTAGAATGCAGAACATTAAAATCCCGGCGACAAACCGCACTCCGGCCGTGGCATTTGATTTTGATGCTGGTCACCTCAGGCTTATTGGAGAATCCTATCCAGAGGATGTTACGACCTTTTTCAATCCATTGTTTGATTCCCTAAAAAACTGGCTTTCCGAAGGTTCAAATACCGCCTGTCGTTTTGACTTTGAACTTATCTATTTCAACTCCTCCAGCGCTAAAGCCATCATGATGATAATGGAGCTTTTGGATTCCGCTGCAGAAATGGGAAAGAAAGTCGAAGTTTACTGGTTTCATGATCCTGAAGACGAAACCATGGAAGAGCTTGGCGAGGAGTTCGGAGAAGATCTTAAACACGCCAAGTTTTCGCTAAAAAAGTTGTCTGATCAATGACTATCGACGACCTTTTTGCCAAGGAGAGAGAAGCGTTGGAAGTCGCGGAAGCAACTTTGAGCAGCGGACAATTCCCAAATGAAGAGACGCGAAACTCAATAAAGAACCTCGTTGAAGAATACAGGAAACTGCTTCGGACGACACGACGAATGATGCGATTGAGTGATCGTAATGAGCGGGAACTGAATGCATTGGCTGAAAAGCAGCGCATTGCGGCCGAAGAGGTAAACCGAAAAAACCAAGAGCTTGAAGCGTTGTCAGGGAAGCTTGCTAAGTACTTATCACCGCAAGTTTACAAATCGATCTTTTCCGGGCGCCAGGAAGTCAAACTCGCCAGTAAACGAAAAAAGCTGAGTGTGTTCTTCTCGGATGTGGCTGGATTCACGGAACTTACGGATCAGATGGAGTCTGAAGACTTAACGGAACTTCTGAACAGTTACCTGACCGAAATGGCAGCAGTCGCTTTGAGCTACGGCGCGACGATAGACAAGTTTATCGGTGACGCGATCCTTGTCTTCTTTGGTGACCCGGAGAGTAAAGGAGTGCGCGAAGATGCTTTGGCTTGCGTGAGAATGGCAATTGCGATGCGAGACAAGTTGGCAGAGTTGCAGGCTGAATGGAGGAGGCAAGGAATAAGACAACAACTACAATGCCGTATTGGCATCAATACAGGCTTCTGCACGGTTGGAAATTTTGGAAGTGACGACCGTATGGATTACACCATCATTGGTGGTGCCGTGAACGTAGCCTCAAGGTTAGAGCATCAGGCAGAGGAAGGAGAGATTTACATCTCTTACGAAACCAGGGCGCACGTAAACCACGAAATAGAAACCGAAGAGGTCGGTGCAATCCAAGTCAAGGGCGTGGCTCAACCCGTAATGACCTACCGCGTCCTGGGTCAAATAAGATCGAGACCCCACCTAGAAAAAGTCTCTCATGAAAAGCCAAACTTTCGATTGGTTTTCGACCCGAACTTAATGACGTCAGAAGAACGGGCTGAGAACTCAGAAATCCTAAAGTCAGCGCTTGAATCTCTCCGTAAAAAAACTTGAGATTTGAAGGGCCGATGACTAGTAAACTGGTTAACTGACCGCAATTGATCAGGGACTTGGCTATTTATTAGACACTGTTACTTGGGTCCGCATTACGTTCATTCCGCCACCTACGACCAACATCGACTTCGGCAAAAAAGAAAACAAAGCGGACACCCCCGGCAACCCGTTGTGGGTCGCCGAGGGTTAGTTGTCAGGGGGGTCTTCGGTTAACGACATAGTCAGCCAACCACTGCCAATAGGCTTCCGCATCGCGGAACCCCTGAGCCCGAGCCGCCAGATCTTCCGCCGCTTTACGGGTGCAACCACCATCGTATTCAGCGATGGCAGTCCGTTCCTCAAACGCATCAACGTCCGGGAATGTCATGCACTAACAATCAAATTGGACCACACAAGCGGGGCTGATCAGTCATTCATGTGCTCCATCAATTGATAAGTTTCGCTTCCCTGCACTGTTTCCCGTTCGACAAGTGGAGGGCGGTGCTTTTGGCAAACCACAAATGCCAAGAAGTGGACGAATTGCAGACTTCCTTCGGAAATCCCCGGCGAGCAAAAAGCCGCAATCATCCTTTCTGCAAGACGAGATCGGGCTCTGCGCACGTTGAACGCCCGAAATACCCCGCGCGCCAAAACTGCCAGAGTGTTACCAAGCTATCCATCGCTATTCCGCCGCCAAAGAGAAAAGCTATTTTGGTGAGATCAGGGACGAACTCACCTGCCAGGTACGCGACAAAGGCCCCGCCATAGTAGATCACGCTGACGAACAGGGATTGATAGAGCATCAGGTCCGTTCTGCCCATCCCATACAAGTAGCTGTCAAGAACATGGTTCAAAGCGAAGACGACATAGAAACCCAGGAAAACCAGCGCGAGATACACTACCTTTCCAGCCTCATCCGACCCCATCGCATTAGCAATGAACCAGCGCCATGCTGGGATCGTAACAAGCCACAGGCCAACTATGATCACGGTAAGCCAGAAATATCCCGCCAAACGCCCATCGATCTTGCCTTGGTGATTTCCAACGTCTTGCCGGATCAATGTCCCGAGGGTGAGGACCGGCAACAGAAGCCAGCCCCAAATGAAGTTGTTGGTCACCCAGAACAGACCCGCTTCGTTGACCTCGTTTACCAGTTTCAGGATCATGAGTGAGAAGGCAAGGTTTCGGACGCCCGCCTCCAGACCAGAACGGATCGCGACGCAAAACCAGTCCCTTTTCCAACCCTCGACGCGTCCAAGATGAGGAATGCCGAGAACTCCGGCTCGTGCGAGAATTGCGATGGACGGCATAAACAACAAAGCACCAACCGCGATATTCGTTAGAGCGACGCCCTGAACCCCGAGGTCGAGCGAAAAATCAAATTGTCCCACGAAGACACTGTCAAAGAGGATGGTCAGCATTGCTCGTGCCGCCACCAGAGCAATGAGGACACGCGACCACGACAATGCGACAACGACGATGATGCAGATGTCATTCAGGACGCCGACCATTATGCCCAATGCCTCGAGGCGCACATATTCTGCCGTTTTTACCTGAAGCTCAGGTTGTTGCGACATCGCGCGTGTTAACCAATCCGAGCCAAGCAGGATCGCGATTGTCAAAAGCCCGTAGGAAAGGAGAGCGACAAGAAAGGCATCGCCGACCCTTTCACGCAAGGCCGCACGATCCGCAATGACCTTCCCAAAGACGTAGTAGAGCGGCAGCAAGAGTGCTTCCTGAACCACTTCATATGCAAGATTCAGCCATGCGGCTTGAGCCGCAATGCTTACGCTCCACGTATCCGGCAGGCTGTTCAGGAAATAAATTCGCACAGTTGAATAAAGGGTCGGCAACAGCGCTGTAAGAATTATGGCAAACCAAAGTCGGTAATCGATGCCTTTCAGAGAGGACATGTAATATTCCGTTAATCCAAATTGATACTGGTGCGCGACTTCACGCTAAACAGTTCCCGCGTCAACTGACCATTTTGTGGTCAAGTGATGGTCTTTGCGCTTTTCCCTGCTGAAGGGTGAATTGAACGGTGATCAGCCCCGCTTGTGTGGTCCAATTTGATTGTTTGTGCATGATTGGCCTTTGGTCCATCTGAACGATGGTTTCCGGGGCCGGTGGTTTA
>NZ_JBQFRB010000003.1:0-588556 GCF_056537185.1 Ruegeria sp. CG4
TAAACCACCGGCCCCGGAAACCATCGTTCAGATGGACCAAAGGCCAATCATGCACAAACAATCAAATTGGACCACACAAGCGGGGCTGATCGGTAACCCCGTGCAGATTTTTCGTGTTCTCAGTCTCTCTGATCAGGCATATTGATGCGCGTTGTCGTTAGGAGGTCACGCGTTCTTTATTTTATTTGCTGCGCTGCCATGTTCCCTAATTCGTGAGCGCTATTCCGTGGACCCAAACGGAGCTTGCGATTAGCATCAGTGATTACACAGCACGAAGGGAGACACAAATGTTGAAGTTCACCAAACGAACAACTGCCCATGGGGTTGCTGCACTCTTAATCTGCTGTTTCGCAACGGCTGCACAGGCGCAATCGGCGGGTGAGGAGATGTCGTTTTTCATCACTAGTGTGGGCAAGGGGGACGGGGCTAATCTAGGCGGCCTCGAAGGCGCCGATGCCCATTGCAATACACTCGCTTCCGCGGCCGGTTCTTCCAAAACATTTGCGGCCTATCTGAGCACCTCAATGTCCATTGATCGCAGCACCGACCCGATGACAATCACCAATGGCATTTCTGCACGCGACCGGATCGGATCGGGCCCCTGGCACAATGCCAATGGAGAGCTCATCGCCAACAATGTTGAAGACCTGCACAGCGAAAGCGTGAACATTAGTCTACAGAGCGCGCTCGACGAAAATGGTAACCCCGTCAATGGGCGTGGCAGTCAGCCGAATAAACATGACATTCTGACCGGCTCCGATTCTGCGGGATACTTCTCGACGGCAGGTGGTGACACGACTTGCAGTAACTGGACTTCCAATAGCGAGGACGGGTCTGCGATTGTTGGGCATCATGATCGTATCGGTCTCAATGACGCTCGAAACATGGTGTCCTGGAACTCATCGCACGGCTCGCGTGGATGCGGAGAAGAGCATCTGCCGCGTTCTGGCGGGGCGGGCCTGTTTTATTGCTTTGCAACTGACTGATCAGGCGGCATTGGTACGCGCGTCGTCCGTGTTGCACCTGGTATTGCCAGGTCAGTTGTTGGGCGCGCGTTCTGGAAGCGTTTTTTTGGGTGCATGCTGAGACCGAAGCATCTTGGGCCGGGCAGGACAAATTGCGAACCATGGCCCCAATCGGCGAGTGTTTGGAATTGACGGCGAAAAAGGTCGTTTTCGGGGGGAAGCAGGGACGGGGCATTTTGGTTTGGGAACGCCTGAAGAAGCCGGCGTCAGCGGCAATCCGAGAACGATCAATTCGTTCGCTATTTGACAAATGAATAAACCGCAGAGGACGAATTGAGCGATCAGCGTCGGCCTTGAACCTACGTGCCGGTTTGTATGCCATAGATCTAATATCACTGGACAGAGTCAGAACTGCTGGTGACTGTAATAGCCACTTTCAGCGGCGGAGATATTCTGTGGAACATATTGCACAAATGAACATGGGGTACTTGCTACACCCTCCAGGCGATCCCCGTATTGCTGGGTTCGAGGACAACTCAGATCGTCTGAACGCGGTCGCAGATCGATCCAAGGGCTTTATCTGGCGCCTTCAAGGAGAAGGCTATGATCTCCCGGAAAACGATACGGGTGCATTGTTTGGTCGGCCACACGTCGCTCTGGCGACACTGTCAACTTGGCAGAACTTTGAATACTTGAAACACTTTGTTCACAAGACCGTCCATGGTCAATTTCTTGATCGCAGGGCGGAGTGGTTTGAACATGTTTGTGAGCCAAGCTATGTCATCTGGCCGATCCAGGCGGGCCATATTCCGAGCCTGACAGAAGGAAAAGAAAGACTCCTTCGGTTGAGAAAAGATGGGCCAAGTCCGGAGGCTTATGACTTTGCAACTGCTAGAGATATGGTTGCAAGAAAATCAGCTTAGCGAATTCAAAGCTGACTCGACTATGGTTTGAATTGCTCCTATAACAATCTACCCTTGATTGATCTTCGGCGCGTATAAGTTGATAGAGTCGAGTTACGACAATCGCCAGTTGAGCGTGTATCGTGAACCGCGCCAACTTTTGGGCAAATTGTGCAAAGTTATGCGCAAACGTCGCGCGGAATTATGGGCGAAGACACCCAAATTTTCTGAACAAAATCAATGATGGCAATGCAGTGCTATGGGGATCCCTACACAGGTGTAGGTGCTCCCAAAGCTTTGCATTTCGCCCAAAGCTTTGCATCTTTGGCCCAAAGCTTTGGCCACGGTAACCTCCCATTGTCGGAGATCAAAGCTCAATAAATGTCGGCGAAGTTTTGTCTGGTTGCCTTCTGGTAACGCCGTTCGGGTGAAAACTTACCAATTGCTATTGCCGGACCGAAACGGGTTTTTCAAATCAAGCTTTGCATTTTTCGAGATGTCGAACGACGCAACCGTTCGTCTTCTGTGCGAGGACGGTCAGTGACCGCGCTTAACGACCGGGATGAGAATTGCGCGCGGGGTATTCTACGGGTTTACGGCGAACGAGAAGAGAAATTAGGTTGGGCTACTTGGTGGCGATCGGATATATGAATCCGTTCACCGGGTAGAAACTGCCATACCGGCCCGGCTGACTTTCGACCCGGACCAGCGTCCAGTCATTGTTTTTGGATACGTCCCTGACGCCCATTTTCAATGATACCTTATTGCGGTGCCAGTTCGCGTGGTTCACGATAACTTCCCGCTCGGTGACAATATCGGACACGACAGCCACATGGCCCAACGGCATTCCTCGGGTAGCCCGAAACGACATCACCGCACCGACAACCGGTTCATTGCCCCGCTGAAAAATATTGTGCGCCTTGCCCCACCAGTCCTTGGCGTTGCCGCGAATTTCGATGCCGCTGAGGTTTCGTGCATAGGGTACGCACCACACCCTTTGCCCCCGGGCCTGCTTTTTTGAAACCTCTCGCAACGCCATCGATTGACGTTCCGGATTGAGTTCCCTTTCGGATGGGTTTTGGGCACAGGCAGAAACAAGAATGAAAAGCCCCAACGCAATCGCGGTTCGGGCAGTGCCGAGCAAAATCGGCCGGTTCGTATTCGTTTTGCGGGCGCTGGTGTGCAAGTCGCTTCTTTGCCTGTTCGAAGACTTTCGAGGCTTTTACGGTGATCCAATCCGAAATGAAAAGAGGGTTGCCAACTCCCCGGCAAGATTTTGCCAGTTCCCTGCACCGAGTTTAGGCCAATAGCCGAGGTGGAAGACGTATTTCCCTAAAGAAGATCGAGCATTGTGCAGCTCAATGAACCCTCCGCCAAATGGATGGCGAAGGGTATGTGCAGACTACAGAGCCTAACCAAAGATTACTTTGTCATCTCCGGCTGCATGATCAGTGCGACCGCAATGGCCTTGCCATTGAGCAGCTTTGCGGTTCCGGGCCTCAACTCAAGCTGCATCCAGAATTGCGACAGGGTCAAAAGCTCAGGAGTACGGTGTCTGCTTGTTTGTCGGAACAAACTTGAACTTGGGTAAAAAGCCCGATGACTTCGATTTTCATATGGTTCATTTTTCTTTCCTATCTTTGGTTCATTTGCGCACGCACGGATTTGATCCCCAACGCGGATGCGCGGTAAGGACTGCCGTTTTTCGAACGAATGAAGCGGCGCTTCAAAAGGCGCTTGAAGACGCCAAGGCTGCAGTCGGTCAAGACATGACCGTCGCGCGTGTAACAAATGACGTCGTGGATTTTGCCGTTTTCCAGGCGCTCATGATGGATCGACCCGCCAAGGGCGAGCTCGTGCAAAACACGCTGTTCGTGCTTTGATATATTCATTGGGATGTCTCGATCTTACGAAAGCACAGAAACAGGTTCACTCAGCATCGCGCGTGAGTGTGCCTATCAATGTTGGTGTTCCTGAATTTGGGTCGCCAGGAACGGGCGTTAGGCCCGGGTCTCTTTCATAAAATCTCCGTTGCACGAGGCGGTATGCCTCAGGCGGTTGTCGACTTAGTCATCCGCCCGTCATGTGTCAAGTTGTATGAAAAATAGTCCTGGCGCGCCCATTTCTGGCATCTTCGCAGGACTCGTGAACGTCTCTTTCGGCGCAAGAAACATGCAGTAATGTTGCTGCATATTGAAGCCATGAAAGATGATCAGCTCGACCTAATCTTCAAGGCACTTTCCGACAGCACCCGCCGCCGCATCATCGACCGTCTGAGCAGGCAACCTGCCCAGTCGCTGTTCGAAGTTTGCGCCGCATCGGTTGCGGAGGATGGTGTTGCGTTGTCCCGGCAGACGGTTTCCCAGCATCTGGCGGTGTTGGAGAAGGCAGGCTTGATCGAAGTTGAATGGAAGGGTCGGACAAAAACGCACTCCTTGCGCGTGAGCGATGAGCACATCGCGGCCGCATCATGGCTTACAAATTACAAACCAAATGGATCCAAGACATGAAAATCTACGTAACCAGCATATTTGTTGATGACCAAGACAAAGCTGAGAAGTTTTACACTGAAACCCTGGGGTTCAAGGTCAAGCACAATATCTCATTGGGCGAAAACCGTTGGTTGACGGTCGTATCAAAGGAAGATCCCGAAGGGACTGAGTTGCTGCTTGAACCAAGCGACCACCCGGCGGTGGGGCCTTACAAAGCAGCCCTTGTTGCAGACGGCATCGCCGCACATTCATTTCAGGTCCAGGACCTTGATGCTGAGTACAAGAGGCTGAAAAATCTGGGCGTGGATTTCGTCACCGAACCGATGGATGCGGGGGCAGTTCACATGGCTGTTTTTGATGACACGTGCGGAAATCTCATTCAGCTCATCCAAATGAAGGACGTCGCCTCCGCCTGAGGCTCGTGCGGATCAGTTTGCGATAGGCGCGAACGACGGAATACCTTTCTCCCGAAGATGATGGGATCGCTGTTGCCAACACAATTCAACGCGCGCATGTCGAGCACACGCATCGACAAGTCCCAAACGCTTTCTTTGTTGAATCCAGATTTTTCAATGAAGTGCTAACAGAACACCTGAAAAAGGTGCCGACGGCAGCTCGCTTCGTCATGTGTGTTTTGGCACGGCTCATCTGAAATGATCAGATCATGTGCCCTTGGGCTGTTTGCGGGGCAACGCTGATTCCGGGACCCGCGAAGAAAACTCAGTGACTTCTATCTCATGCTCTCTAAACTCGAACCTGGTACTTTTCATGAGTTGACTGGGGAGCTTAACCTCACGTGGGTGAAAAAAGACCATCAGGAGAGACGGCAGGTCCTGCGTCGTCATCCGCGCAAATTGAGGGGTTCAGCGTCGCTGATCAGCAGGCGCGGTTCGAAGCGACTGCGCGGGTTATGCAGGCAATCTCCGAGACCAAGGATGACGTGCAACCGGTCTGCGATCTGATTGTAACGCTGGCAAAAGATCTCTGCGACGCTTTCTTCGCCGGTCTGGTTCTGGGGCGAGAAGGGGATGCCCTTCAGCAACTGGTGGCCAGCGTTAATCTGCACCCGGACATTCAACAGCTCTGGCTCGACGGTAAGTACACCATGGAGCCGGGCAATTCCCTTGTGACCGATACCATTCTCAGCGGCGAGACCAAACGCGTTGTCGATATGGGAGATACCGACTTTCACAAGTCCGGTGATGAGCGTTTTAAGCTGATTGTCGACACACATGGATGCCGCAGCAATCTGTTTGTTCCATTGAAACTGGATGGCTCGGCAATCGGGTGTTTGATGTTGGCGCGAAACGAAGTGCGCCCATACACCGATGATCAGGTTCGGCTGGTGGAAACATTCGCCGCGCAAGCCGTGATCGCAATCGAGAATGTTCGCCAATTCCGCGAATTGCAGACCCGTCTGGCGCGCGAGGGCGCCACGCGCGAAGTGCTTGAGGTAATTAGCCGTTCTCGGGAGGATGAAGCTCCGGTCTTTCAAACGATCCTCGAAAACACCGCCCGGCTGTGTGAAACCGATGTCGCGACGCTGAGCCTTTTGAATGAAGCGGGAACGCATCTAGAATACGCCGCCCATTACGGCGATCAATTGGCCACGTACGAGGTCGGTGTAGATCGCTGGTCGTTGGACTCAAATCTTCAGATTGCCGAGTCTGTGCGGGAAGCGCGGGTTATTCACAACGTCGATTTACGCCTGACAGACCATTACATTAACGGGGACCCTTGGCGCCGTCAGTTGGTTGATGAAGAAGGTGTCCGCTCGTTTCTGACAGTCCCTCTGATTTCAGTGGACGGCGACCCGGTTGGCGTCATCGGGATTTATCGGCGCGAAGTACGCCCTTTCACCGATGACGAGATTGCTTTGGTCGAGAGCTTTGCAGCTCAGGCTGTCATCGCCATCGACAATACACGCCAAATGACAGAGCTGCACACTCAGTTGGAACGCCAAACGGCGACGCGGGAAGTTCTGACAGTGATCAGCAAAAGCCGGGACGACGATGCGCGGGTCTTTGAGGTGGTTCTTCAGCAGGCCACTCAGGTTTGTGGTGCGGATCAGGCCGCACTCATTCTGGTAAACTCTGCTGGAACCTGCGGAAGGCTCGTGGCGGCTTGGGGTCACCAAAAAGAAGGGGCTGAAATAGGAACGGAGTGGCCTCTCGAAGGTTCGTTTACAGCCGCTATCGCGATAAGAACAGGTCAGGTAGTTCGCGTCGACGATATAGCTGACACAGATTACTATCGCTCGGGCAATCCAACGGCGGTTGCGATGGTTGAGGTAGAAGGCATTCGGTCCCGCGTTGCAGTTCCGTTGATGCAGGGGGGGCAGGCCATCGGGGCCATCGCGGTCAGCCGCCGCGAGGTGCGCCCATTCGCCGACCCTGACGTTCACCTAATCGATGAATTCGCCAGACACGCGGTGATTGCCATCGAGAACACGCGCCAGTTTCGCGAAGTTCAGGAACGGCTTGAGCGGGAGAAAGCGTCGCGAGAAATCCTTGAAGTCATCAGTCGCAGCCGCGACGACGACAAGCCGGTCTTCCACAGCATTCTCGAAAATGCCAGCCGTTTGTGCAAGGCACCGCTGGCCTTCTTGTGTGTCGCTGATCACGAACGCGGGCTTGCGACGATCCCGGCCAATATTGGCGCGAGAACCGATTTTGATGAAGCGCTCAGGGAATTCACCGAGCCTTTGACACGTACGGAACTGATCGCAATCAGGCCCATGGTCGATGGGCAGGTCATTCGTCGGGACAACATCGCCGATGATCCGCTTTATTACCGGGACCGCGACCCGAAACGGGTTCAAATGGTCGAGATCGAAGGAGCCCGCTCGGTTCTTGCGGTTCCGTTGATGAAAGGCGGCACCGGACTTGGGGTGATCGTGCTCTATCGCCGTGAAGTTGCACCGTTCTCAGATGACGACGTCGCTCTGGTCCAGACCTTTGCGGCCCAGGCTGTGATAGCAATGGAGAATGTTCGCCAGTTTCGGGAGGTCCAGGACCGCACGGCAGAAGTTACGCAAGCGCTGGAATACCAGACGTCCACATCTGAAGTGCTGCGGGTTATTTCGGCGTCGCCAAACGAGTTGTCCCCCGTTCTCGATGCCATCCTCAAAGAGGCGTCGCGCATCTGCGAATTGCAGGATGCCTATGTTGCGATGTTGAATCCGGACGACGGACTATTTCACGTTCACTCGACGCTCACTCAGGACACGGCTTTTGCGGACTACGTCAAATCACACCCTATTTCGCCCAGTGAGAGCGGTGTAAGCGGGCGGGCCATTCTGTCCAAATGCACAATCTATATCGAAGATGTCGAAGCGGACCCGTCCTACACATGGATGGAAGAAAGCGGCGTCGGTGAATACAAATCACTGCTTGGGGTGCCGTTGGTCAAGAACGGCAAGGTCGTGGGCGTATTATCGCTCGGGTCGCCGGAAGTTTCCGGGTTTTCCAAGAAACAGATTCAATTGCTTCAAACTTTCGCAGACCAGGCCATTATCGCCATCACAAACGCGAACCTATTCCGCGAGGTTGAGAAACGCACTGCGGAAGTAGAGCAAGCGCTGGAATACCAGACCGCCACGTCAGACGTGTTGTCGGTCATATCGCGCTCTCCGAACGAGTTGGAGCCGGTACTTGAGGAAATCCTGAAGGTCGCAAGCCGGATCTGCGAACCAAAATACGCAGCGATTTCGATCCTCAATCCGGAAGACAATCTTTACCACACGGACATCATGCTCGATTTTGACAGTGTTTTCATGAAGTTCATGAAGGCCAACCCTGTTCCGGCCGGTCACGGGAGCGGAATTGGCCAAACAGCAGCCCGAGGGGAAACAGTCTATTACAAGGACACGGAAGCTGACGAATACGCATGGAAAGAGGCAGCTCGCATCGGAAAGTACCGTTCGCTGTTAGGCGTCCCGCTGATCAAGGGCAAAGTGGTGGTCGGCGTGATCGTGCTCTGCCACGACAAGGTCGCGCCATTCAATTCAAAGCAGATCTCTCTATTAGAGACTTTTGCGGCCCAGGCCGTGATTGCGATCAACAATACCCAGTTGTTCGAAGAAGTTCAGGCACGTACGGCCGAAGTGGAAGAGACACTGAAGTACCAGACAGCCACGTCAGAAGTGCTGGATGTCATCTCCCGCTCGCCCAATGATCTGCCGCCGGTGCTGGATGCCATCCTCGAGGTCTCTTCGCGCATATGTTCGCCTGAATATGCATTCTTCGCGATGCGGGACCCAGACGACGGGCTGTACCGGGTGGTCATGTCCCACAACGTGAGCGATGCGTTTCTGAAGTTCCTGTCAGACAACCCCATAGCTCCGGAAGAAGGCTCGTGCATAGGGCGAACGGCGTTGCATGGAAAAACAGTCTACATCGAGGATACGCGCAACGATCCGACTTACACATGGAAACAAGCGGCCGAGATGGGCGATTACCTGACCACTTTGGGCGTTCCGCTTGTCAAAAACGGTCTGACGCTTGGGGTCATCGTCATGGCGCACCGGCAGGCTTCGGCGTTTAACGACAAAAAGATCAGCCTTTTGGAAACCTTTGCGTCTCAGGCACTGATCGCCATCAACAACACGCAGCTTTTCGAGGAAGTGCAGGCGCGCACCGCAGAAGTCGAAGAGGCCTTGCAGTACCAGACTGCCACGACTGAAGTTCTCGAGGTGATTTCCAGATCTCCTGACGCATTGGAACCCGTGCTGGAAGCGTTGCTGGCAGTTTCGTCCCGTATCTGCCGTCTTCAGGATGCCTTCGTCGCCTTGAAGAAACCAGAGGACGGGAAGTATCATTTCTTTGCGGGGCACAACCTGTCAGACGGATTTACCGAGTTTCTGAAGGCGCACCCATTTGAACCGGGGAACTCATCGGCGACCGCGCGTGCACTTCTTCGTGGACAGGCCGACTATGTCGAGGATACGCAGGCAGACCCTCTTTATGATCCGGTTCTGAAGTCGAACCTCGAAGGGTATCGATCCGTTCTTTCCGTGCCTCTGATACGTGACGGTGCCACAATTGGTGTCATCAGCATGGGCAGCCGAACGGCTTCTGCTTTTGACGAAAAGCAAATCAAGCAAATGGAGACATTCGCGTCGCAGGCGATTATCGCGATCCAGAATTCTCAATTGTTCAATGACACGCAAACTGCGCTCGCGCGTCAAACGGCGAGTGCTGATGTACTAAGGGTGATCAGCCAATCGCCTACGGATACAACGCCTGTTTTTGAAATGATCGTAGAGTCCGCGACCCGGCTTGTTTCGTGTGATATGGCGATTGCAACCTTGGCCGATGAGTCATCCTGGTGGCAAGTGGCCGTGGCTTCACCGCTCGGGTTGATACGCGACTTCGGACAGTCCCGTCACCCGCTTGATCCACAAGACAATTTCCAGTCATCGGTATTAATGTCGGGAAGAACACGGCATGTTTCCGATTTTTCATCACATGAACTGCCGAGATTGGCGAAAAAACTGCATAAGGAAAACGGAACAGAGGCTTACCTGGGTGTTCCGTTGATGCGTGCCGGCACCTGCCTGGGTGGCCTTGTGTTCATCAGGAAAACGAAAAAGCCATTTTCGGATGACGATATCGCCATGGCGGAGTCTTTCGCCGACCAGGCTGTCATAGCAATTGAGAATGTGCGCCTATTCCGAGAAGCTGAAGAAGCGCGCAAGGCCGCGGAAGAGGCCAACGAAGCCAAAAGCGCCTTCCTGGCCACCATGTCCCACGAAATCCGAACTCCGATGAACGCCGTGATCGGGATGAGCGGGCTTTTGATGGATACCGAGTTGGATGCGGAGCAGAGCGATTATGCCAATACGATCCGCGACAGCGGCGATGCGCTATTGGGTATCATCAACGAAATTCTCGATTTCTCAAAAATCGAGGCCGGGCAAATGGATATCGAGAACCATCCGTTCGATTTGCGTGAATGCATAGAAAGCGCGCTGGATTTAATCAGCGGCAAAGCTGCCGAAAAACAGCTCGATTTGGCCTATGAGTTCGACGACGCTCTGCCCCCGGCGATCAGCGCCGACTTGACCCGACTGCGGCAAATTCTGCTGAACCTTCTGTCTAACGCCGTGAAGTTCACAGAAAGCGGCGAAGTGGTTCTGTCCGTTGAGCGAACAGCCAAGGAGCAGGGCGCGCTGGAACTCACGTTCAAAGTTCGCGACACCGGAATAGGCCTGTCTGACAAGGGCATGCGCCGTCTGTTTCAATCTTTCAGCCAGGCAGACAGTTCAACGACCCGCAAATATGGTGGCACTGGTCTGGGTCTTGCGATCTCCAAGCGTCTTGCAGAGCTTATGGGCGGGACAATGTGGGCGGAAAGCAAAGGCGAAGGGCGTGGTTCTACCTTTGTGTTCAAGATCCGGGCCAAAGCGGCGAAACCAGTGAAGTCATCATCTCGCAATCTGGTTGGCGTTCAGCCCGAGCTTGAGGGCAAACGCATTCTGATGGTGGACGACAACGCCACCAATCGCAAAATCCTGGCTCTCCAAACCGAGAAGTGGGGCACCCAAACCACGACGTGTGAAACTCCGTCCGAAGCGCTGGGCCTGCTCGGTAACACCGACCGGTTCGATCTGGCCATCCTCGACATGCATATGCCGGAAATGGATGGTGAGGAACTTGCAGGAAAGATCCGCACAAAGCAGCCGGCACTGCCGATGATCCTATTCAGTTCACTCGGCCAGCGCGACATGGATCTTGAGGATGGGTTGTTTGCCGCCAACCTTGCCAAACCATTACGTCAATCGCAGCTATTCGATACGTTGGTCACATTGTTTGCGACCCAAAAGGTGCAACTGAAAGTGGCCAAACCCCCGGACAAACCCCAAACAGACCCCGATATGGCAAAGCGCCACCCCCTGCGCATATTGCTGGCGGAAGACAATTTGGTGAACCAGAAACTCGCCCTCCGCCTGTTGGAGCAGATGGGGTATCGTGCGGATTTGGCCAGCAACGGCGCTGAGGCCGTTGAAAGCGTGAACCGGCAAACATACGACGTCGTGTTCATGGATGTGCAGATGCCCGAAATGGACGGGTTGGAGGCGTCCCGCCGGATCAACAAGGCGTTCCCCGATGGCAGCCGTCCTCGCATAATTGCCATGACTGCGAACGCGATGCAGGGCGATCGCGAGATGTGTCTGGACGCCGGTATGGATGATTACATCACCAAACCGATCCGAGTCCCCGTTTTAATTGAAGCCCTTTTGAACTCCCCCCGAACAAGAAGGTGATCCATGACAGATAACCCAATTGATCATGAAATCTTCATGGAACTCAAAGACGCGACAGGCGAAGACTTTGCTGCCGAGCTTGTGAACACCTTTCTCGACGAAGCCCCCGGAATGATTAGCGAATTGAAAGCAGCTGCGGGTGCGGCCGATGCCGACAGATACCGTCGGGCCGCACATTCCATCAAATCCAATGCAAACACATTTGGTGCAACGGCGCTTGCTGAACTGGCCAGGAAAGTCGAGCTTGGAAAGCCGCCCGTGGCCGGCGATCTTACGGATGCGAACGCGTTGGAGGCGGCCCTTAACTCCGCAGCAGCGGCGCTTCGGAGCTTGGTTGATGACTGACGCCCCCGGACATCTGCTCATTGTCGACGACAACAAGGTCAATCGCTTGCTGTTGTCCCGGAATGTCGAGCTTTTGGGTCACCAGGCTTCGGTGGCGGAAAACGGTCGGGTTGCAATGGAGATGCTGTCCAGTCAGCCTTTTGACCTGCTTCTTCTCGATATTGAAATGCCGGAAATGGACGGATTCCAGGTTCTTGAGGCGATCAAGTCGGACACCGACCTGCGCGATCTGCCAGTGATTGTGACCTCATCTGTCGAAGGGCTCGACAATGTGGTGCGCTGCATTGAATTGGGGGCCGAAGACTACTTGCCGAAACCGGTCAACAAGACGCTTCTCAGTGCACGCGTTTCCAGTGGCCTCGAAAAGAAAAGACTGCGGGACGAACAGAAACGTCTGCTTGAACGCTTTGCAACCACCGAAGTAGCCCAGGACCTGCAAGCGTCTGGCTTTGCCATCGGCGGAAAACGTGCCAACGCGTCGGTTTTGTTTTGCGATATCCGCGGCTTCACGACGTTGTCGGAAAACCTCGCGCCGGAGGAAACCATTGATCTGCTCAATACCTTCTACACTTTGATGTTCGAGGCTGTGACCAGCAATGGAGGCATTGTCAGCCTGATGCTGGGAGACGGTTTGATGGCGCTTTTCGGGGTTCCGCAACACCTGCCCAACTCTGCGCAAAGTGCCGTGGCGGCGGGGCATGAGATGCACAACATGATCGAAATGTTAAATCTCGAACGGCGCGCGGAAGGGAAAGATGCCTTGAAGATCGGCATCGGAATCGCAACCGGCGAGGTTGTTGCCGGATATGCCGGCACGGACAACCGGGCGACGTATACTTGCATCGGATCGACCGTAAACCTTGCGGCCCGTCTTGAAGCGGAAACCCAGCGAACCGGTAGCCGAATTTTGATAGATCAGGAAACACTGGGGCTGTTGGAAGGCGCCCATGTGGAGAAGACATTCGGCGGAACGAAGATCAAAGGTTTCTCTGATCCGTTCGACATTCACGCGCTTTGAAGGGTCGAGCAAACCTGGGACAAATGTCCGTTTTTTTTGATTGGTTTCAGAGGTGCGAAGCCAACATTGCGGAAGTTCCCAAAACATCTGTTGGATAGACGGTGGTTTGCGGTGTTGGCGCTTTTCGGAATAGATCGGCGTAGAAGCCACGACAGTATCTGCGCCCTCGTCGATTATGCCCGACGTGTTCGGAGGCAGGAGGGTCAAACAAACTTCTCGTTCCAAATCCCTACACGCTGATCGTCGCGGTTTTCATATTCGGCGATAGCCTGGAAAATATCCCTATCCACCGGCCCGTCCCGATCTTCTCCGTAATCCGTCATTCGCATGGTGAACCATGCGGTCATCCCACCCGACGGCAAAGTGGCGAAGCGAGGGAAGACCGGGTCACTTTCCCCAGCCTGCCAAGTGCTGGGCAAATCAGGGTCCAGGATGAAACCGCGTGCCATGCCGACCGCATCCACATCCCCTGATTTGACTGCGGCGTCTGCTTCTGATCGATGCTTGAACCCTCCGGTCACCATGAGTGGGGTCTTGGTCAACCGCCGTGCGGCGCGCGCGAAGTCGAGGAAGTAGGGACCTTTGGTTGACCGTTCGGAACTAGATGGCGCGCCGGGAAAATAGGTCCCACCGCTGATGTCCAGCAGATCGACGCCTTTGCCGTCCAACCCGGCAACCACCCTGAGCGCGTCTTGTTCCGTCAGTCCGCCGTCAAGCTGGTCAGTGGCGCTCAGTTTGACCGCGACTGTGAAATCAGACGGCACCGCAGAGCGCACAGACTCAACGGTTTCGATCAGCAACCGCATCCGCGCGTGGATCGGGCCACCATAGGCATCCGTTCGACGGTTGAAGAGGGGAGAGAGGAACTGGCTCAACAAAAATCCGTGCGCTGCATGGATCTGGACACCGCCAAACCCCAGATCGGCAGACCGACGGGCTGTGCGGGCAAATTTTTCTGGAATGGTCCTGATCTCGGCAAGCGACATGGCTTCACTGCTGAAATCAGGGAAATCGATAGCGCTTGGGCCTTTGGGATGACCGATCGGTCGATGCGCGAGCGCCCCGGCGTGGCCAAGTTGCAGCCAAAGCTGCGCCCCGTTGACCGAGCCACGGCGGGCCAGATCCCTGAAAGCCGCCATATCGGCCGCCTCGTCGAGCACGAGATTACCCGGTTTTTCGGGGTAACGCGGATCCCCCTGCACTTCACCGATGATCGACGCCGCCAAACCACCCTCGGCCCAGCGTTCATAGAGACGCATCTGGGCGGCGGTCGGGTTGCCCCGGCCATCCGCCAGCGAATCCGACATGGCCGATTTGACGATCCGGTTCTTCAAAACACGCCCGTTCGGCAGGGTGAACGGGCTAAAAAGGGAGGTGTTCGAAGCGATGGGCAAGGTATTTCTCCTTGGTTTATTGGCCTCCACCATAGATAATTTGGAAAGTTTGCGCCGATAATCCGGTATCTTGGATCAACTTTTAATAGTTTTTGGAATAAATGTCGCAAAAAACGGAACTGGAAATCCTTCTGGCCGTGGTTGACCACGGCAGTTTTTCGGCCGCGGCCCGAGTGTTGGGGTACACCCCGTCTGCGGTGGGCAAACGGGTGCACCTGTTGGAGCAGAGGTTGCGGGTGCCGCTTCTTGTCCGCTCGACCCGGCGCATGGCATTGACGGAGGCCGGACAACGATATGTAGAGGAAGCGAGGGATCTTCTTGCCCGCCTGACAGCCTTGGAAGAGGACATTGCCGATGATGCCGGTAACTTGCGCGGTGTGATCCGTGTGACAAGCTCGGCGGCTCTTGGCCAATTACATGTCGTCCCTCTGGTGATCGAATTCATGGAGCTTAATCCCGAGGTCGAAATCGAGCTGTTGCTGACGGACAAGATCATTGATCTGGTGGGCGACGGCTTCGATCTCGCAATCCGCAGCGGCATCTTGCCGGACTCGTCCCTCGTGTCACGGAAACTGATGGACAATCAGCGGATCCCATGTGCCGCGCCCGGTTATCTTGAGCGGAGCGGAGTTCCACTGGAACCCGAGGACTTGACTGCGCACAGATGCCTGCGCCTCGGGCCGGCAAAATATCTGTCGGATTGGGGCTTCAAACGAACGGGTGGCGGCATGTCGCGGCTCGGGTCGGGGTTTTCCTGCAATAGTCTGGAAGCGCTCCGTTCGGCGTGCTGTGCGGGACGCGGCATAGCGTGGTTGCCGGAGTTTCTGATATCCGACGACTTGCGCACAGGTCGCCTGTGTCCGGTTCTGTCGGATCACGCGGAGCCTAGCGCCGGCGGTGGGGTCTTCGTACTGCGACCGGAAATGCCCTTCCTGCCACGGCGCGTTCGGACCCTGATTGACTTCCTCGTGGATGGTTTCGCGGACAAGGAATTCGGTCACGGATAGCAGGTTGAAAATTTGGCTGGCCTTTTCAAATTGATTTCCGAACAGCAACAGCCCGGTTGCCGTCGGATTGGAGATGGTTTCCGGGATCAAGAAGAAGACCCAGAGGTCCGGTCCGAATTGCAAGGATCGGCGCAAGCTGGTCAAAATCAAACCGGCAATACTTGGATCGCAATTTCGCGCCGGGGTGAGACGTCTTTGACCAAGGGGCCTCACCCTGCAAAACGCTGCGATCAGAGGGTGTTAGTACCTAACAAAGCTGATGCTCGGTTGGTGCATTGGTTTACCATCAGTCAATCCGCTCACCTTTTCGATGATGGCATCGGCGTCAATGCCGTGGTGACGATAGAGGTCGCCGATCGTGCCGGTCTGACCGAAGTGCTCGACACCCATTGGAATCGTCGGATGTCCATGCACGGACCCCAGCCAGGACAGGGTCGCAGGATGCCCGTCGATCACCGTGATCAGTTTGCAGTGACGCGGAAGGTCAGACATCAGGGCTTCGATGTGGGACAGCGCCGCCTTGTTTCCGCGTGACCGTGCCCGTTGGGCGGCGGTCCATCCGGCATTCAACCGATCGGCGGACGTGACGGCCAGAACACCGATGTCCCGGCGGCCTTCACCAATTGCTCCTGCGGCTTTGATCGCCTCTGGCGCAATTGCCCCCTGATAGGCGATTACGACCTCGCAATTGGGTCCAGGTTTGCGTAGCCAATACGCTCCATCGATCGCACCCTGACGGAATTCGTCGTCCACGCGTTTGCCGGGCTGTTCGATCGGGTTGGTCGTCAGGCGCAGGTAGATCGACCCTCCGGTTTCATCACGCAGCCAGGTGCGCTCGTCCGGTTGTCCCTCGCCGTCGCGCTGGATGTAGTCGAAGGCCCATTCCATGATCACCGCCAACTCGTCGGCAAAGGCGGGTTCAAATGCGGCCAGCCCATCCTGGCTCATCCCGATCAGGGGGGTGCCGACGGACTGGTGCGCCCCACCTTCCGGAGCCAGTGTAACCCCCGACGGCGTGCCCACCAGTATGAAGCGCGCGTCCTGGTAGCAGGCATAGTTCAATGCATCGAGTCCGCGGCAGACAAAGGGGTCATAAACCGTTCCAATCGGGATCAGCCGCTTTCCAAACAGGGAATGCGAAAGACCCGCCGCGCCCAGCAACAGCATCAGGTTCATTTCAGCGATCCCGAGCTCGATATGCTGCCCTTCCGGCGTGAACTCCCATTTTGCCGTCGAGGGGATACGATGTTCGACAAAGGCGTCGGTCTGTTCGGAACGTGCGAAAAGCTTGCGACGGTTCACCCACGGCCCAAGATTGGTGGTGCCGGTTACGTCAGGCGACGTTGTCACAATGCGTTCGGCCAGTTGGCTATCGCCCTTGGACAAGGCGTCCAGAATCTTTCCGAAAGCCATCTGGGTTGAAATCTCGCGGCTGATGTCGATCCCTATTGGTGGCACATCCAGCTTGTCATCCAGATAGCGCCGCGGACCTTTGGCAAAGAATGGCACTTTGGACAGGAAGTCTTTCAGGGCTTCAGGGTTCTCGACTGCAGCGAGCGGATTCCATTCCTCACCCTCAAGCACGCCCATATGGGCCTGCCACGCGGCAAACTGACTGTTGTTCATCAACCCGCCGTGGTTGTCCTTGTGACCGGCAATGGGCGTGCCCCAGCCCTTTACCGTATAGGCTAGAAAGCAAGTCGGGCGATCATGTTCGATCGCGGCAAAGGTCCGGGACATGGTCTCGACGCAGTTGCCGCCGAGGTTTTCCATCAAGGCCGCCAGTTCCGCGTCCGTGCGCCGTTCGATAAGCGCCGTAACGTCTCCCTGATCACCCAGATCATCCATCAGGCGCTGGCGCCACACCGCACCTCCCATGAACGTCAGGGCCGAATAGTCCTGATTGGGGCAGGCGTCGATCCAGTTCCGCAACCGGTCCCCTCCGGGCTCTTCGAATGCAGCGCGTTGCAGGACGCCGTATTTCACGCGAACGACATCCCAGCCAAAAGCATCAAAGATCTTCTCGATCCGCTCGAACAGCCCTTCGCGTACGATCCCATCCAGTGACTGGCGATTGTAGTCGATGATCCACCAGGTGTTGCGCAGGTCGTTCTTCCACCCTTCCTGCAACGCCTCGTAGATGTTGCCTTCGTCCAGCTCGGCATCGCCGACCAGTGCAACCATGCGACCCAACGGGGCGTCTGCGCCCCAACTTTTGGCCTTGATGTAATCCTGAATGATCGAGGCAAACGAGGTGATTGCGACACCCAGGCCCACTGATCCGGTCGAGAAGTCTACGTCATCGATATCCTTGGTTCGGCTGGGGTAGCTCTGAACACCGCCAAATCCGCGGAAGTTTTCCATTTTCTCGCGGGTCTGGTTGCCCATGAGGTACTGCATCGCGTGAAAGACCGGCGACGCGTGGGGTTTGACGGCGACCCTGTCCTCCGGCCGCAGGGCCGAGAAATAGAGCGCCGTCATGATCGATACCATCGAGGCGGACGAGGCCTGATGACCACCGATCTTGATCCCATCCACCTTGGGCCGGACATGGTTGGCATGGTGGATCATCCAATGCGACAACCACAGCAGGCGTTGTTCAACGATTTTCAACTGGGTGGGATCAATGTGCATGGCGGTCTCCGGGTTCAGGCGGCGCTGCGGGCAGGGTAGGGCAAAGCCTGCTCCAGGTCTGCAAGGATGTCTTCGACGTCTTCAAGCCCGACTGACAGGCGGATCAGGCCATCGCTGATTCCATGCTCGGCCCGCTCTTCCGGGGTGTATGTCGAATGGGTCATCGAGGCCGGGTGCTGGATCAGGGTTTCCGCATCACCCAGCGAGACTGCGCGCTGGATCATGGTCAGTCGGTTCATGAATTCGATCCCGCCGGACAGGCCGGATTTGATTTCAAACGCAATCATGGCTCCGGGCTGCGACATCTGGCGCTGCGCAACATCCTGCTGGGCAAAACTCTTGAGACCAGGGAAAGATACGTCACCGACAGCGGGGTGGGCCTCAAGATATTCGGCGACAACTTCAGCCGATGCGCAGTGACGGTCCATCCGCAAATTCAGGGTTTTCAGCCCTCGCAGGATCAGCATCGCGTTGAAGGGCGCCATCACCGCGCCGGTCATGTCCTTCATCCCGACCAGGCGGATCTCGGCAATCTGTTCCGCCGAGCCTACAACCAGGCCAGCAACCACGTCTCCGTGCCCGCCAAGGTATTTGGTGGCGGAATGCAGAACGATGTCGGCACCGTGTTCAATCGGTCGGGTCAGATATGGGCTGGCATAAGTATTGTCGACCACGATCTTTGCGCCGACCGTGTGCGCGATCTTTGCATGGGCGGCAATATCTACAAGCCGCATATTCGGGTTTGCCGGCGTTTCGAAATAGACCACACGCGTTTTGTCCGACACAGCGGCACGCAGGTTTTCAGGGTCCGTCATATCGACATGCGTGATCGTGACGCCCCATTTCGCCAACCCGTGGCGCATGAACGCAAAGGTGCAGCCATAGAGTGTCTTGTCGACGATAACTTCGTCGCCTGGCGAGAGCAGGGTCCAAAGCACTGCGGTAATGGCACCCATGCCGCTGGAAAGGGCCAGCCCGGCCTCAGCCCCTTCGAGCACCGCAATCCGGCGTTCCAGAAGATCGCACGTGGGGTTCGAAATACGGCTGTAGATATGGCCTTGGCGTTCACCTGCGAACATCTCGCCGCCGGCCTCGGCCGTTTCGAAGGAAAAGGTGGAGGTCAAATGCAGCGGCGGGGTCAGCGCGCCGTCATTTTCCAACGGGTTGTAAGCATGGTGGATGGCGCGGGTAGCAAAGCCGGTTGAACGGGTCATGACAAACTCCTGATTCCAGTTGAAGCCAGTTTGCGCCTTTACTTTGGGTGAAGGGTTGCGAATTATACTAACATTGAGGTCGAAATTGGCAGGATCTGCCAATCGTGGGAAGGAAAATGGACGTCAAGGACAGACAGATCATCCGTGCGCTCCAACGGGATGGGCGCATGACCAATCAGGATCTTGCGGATGCGGTCAGCCTCTCTCCGTCGCCCTGCCTGCGCCGGGTCAAGAACCTTGAGGCCAGTGGGATCATCAAGGGATACAGCGCCGATGTGGACGCCGCCGCATACGGGATGGCTATTACCGTCTTTGTGCGTATCCGGCTGGAGCGGCACAACGAAACGGATGTACAGAATTTTGAAGGGCGGATTCGGATGATCGAGGAAGTTCTCGAATGCCATGTGCTGACCGGCGCCATGGACTATCAGTTGCGCGTTCTTGTTTCGGATCTCGAGGCTTACGAAGACTTTATCCGCAATCGCATACACCCGATTGGCGGTATTGCCTCCATCGATACCAGCTTTGTCTATGGAACGGTAAAGAAAACAGCCGTTTTCCCATCCACCTGATCGGCAACGCTCTGTCCGTTTCGCGCCCACGTAGATGCACGCGCCTCACATCGGGCTCTGTGGCCAAGGGCTTTGTAAGCCAAGCCTGCCTGGTCCGTTCTGCAGCACCGGAAGGCCGGAGAACCCGTTACCGAAAAGTCGTCTTGCCCGATTGTTTCCTTGTCGCCAGAGTGGCTGAAAAGCAGGAGGGTGGCGTGGCTGGTCACATGCGCGATGCGATCTTTGGTGCGGGCGCAGTCGATTGTTCGACATCGCGGCATCTGGCTGAGGCCGCGCGGGCCGACGCTGCTGGAAAGAAACGTGCTGACAGCCGGGGCCACTCGGCCCGCGGCGGGCAAATTTGGTGAAGGGCAAGAAGGACAGATGACCAAATCCAGTGACCTGTTTCAGCAAGCCCGACAATCGATGCCCGGGGGCATCTCACACCGCTATCGCTGGCGCTTGCCGAACCCGATCTATATCACCCGTGCGCTGGGCGCGCATAAGTGGGACGCTGATGGCAATCGATATATCGATTTTAAGATGGGTGCGGCCAGCCAGATGATGGGCCATTGCCACCCCGAAATTGTCAAAGCCCTGCAGGGGCAAGCGGCGCAAGCGATCTTTGCGGCTGACTGCAACCCGAGCGAGGTCGACTGGTCACGCAAGATCTGCGATCTGATTCCGTCAATAGAGCGGGTCCGCTTCACAGCGTCCGGAACCGAAGCAACGATGCTGGCCCTGCGCATCGCCCGCGCCTTCACTGGCCGTGACAAGGTCCTTCGCGTGGACGGGCACTACCATGGCTGGCATGATCACGTTCTGAAGGGGGCAAAACCGGGATCGGACTTGCCACCATCACTGGGCGTTCCCGCAGCCGTCGCAGCGCTGACCGACATCTGCCCGCCTGATGCGGACATGTTGAACAGGATGCTCGCCACCAAGGACTATGCTGCGGTGATTGTCGAAGCCTCGGGCGCCAATTACGGTGCAGTGCCGATGGCGCAGGCGGTTCTGGGAGCCGCCCAATCCGCCGCGCATCGAAATGGCGGCCTGCTGATCCTGGATGAGATCATCACTGGCTTCCGCTGGTCCCCAGGTGGGCGTCAGGCGCTGGCCGGTACCACGCCCGACCTGACGACCATGGCCAAGATCGTCACCGGCGGTATGCCGGGCGGTGCCGTCGGCGGCACAGCCGAGGTCATGGCGATGCTCGACCCGTCCGTCACGACCCGGGGACATACCCCGGCTGTGCTGCACCAGGGAACCTTCAACGGGGCACCCATCGTTGCCGCAACCGGATCGGTGATGATGGACCTTTTGGCGGATGGTTCGGCCCAGGCCCATGCGGACAGGATCGCGGCGGATATTCGGAGTGGCGTGAACGCGCTGTTCTCCAAACACGGAATCGAAGGGCTGTGCTATGGCGAAAGCTCGACGTTCCACCTTTGGTTCGGGCCGCACGAAGGGTCGATGGACGGGATACCCGCCGCGACCATTCGCGGACCCGCACCCAAGCTGGTCGCGGGGCTACAGGATGCTCTGAACCGCAACGGCGTTGACCTGATGTCCGCGATGAGCGCCGTGACATCGGCCGCGCATAATGACGATGATGTCACGGACACCCTGAATGCGTTCGACCGCGCACTGGAAGAGATCAAGCCGGTTCTCAACGAGACGCAGTAGCGTCACCGTACCGGGCAGATCACCACATTTGCTTGTGCTTGCGCGTCGATCCGATGCTGACGCCGAACTGCCGCGAAAACGCCTTGGACAAAGACTGTGCGGAGGAATAGCCACAGCGCATCGCAACCTCTTCCAGAACAAGGTTCGTGTGTGCAACCAGGTCGCGGGCGCGTGAAAGGCGCATCAACTGGTAATAGCGTTGGGGCGGCATCCCAAGCTCTTTGACAAAGATGCGCGAGATGGACCGAACCGAAAGGTTGGCCCGCCGCGCGAGGTCCACGATTTGCATCGGAGCCTCGACATTTTCCGCCATTATGGAAATGCAGCGCCGCAGATTTTCCGACCCTTTGGGTTGCATGGCGCTGTGTCCAAGCCCATCGAACCGCGCACCGTCATGCAGGAACATGCTGGCCGCATCATGCGCCAGCGCGTCACCGTATCGTTCCGAAATCAGGGCGATCATCAAATCCATGGCCGTCGACGCGCCGCCGCAAGTCCAGATCGGACCGTCGCGGACAAATCTGTCCGGCAGGGTCTCGACATTTGGAAACGCCTCCGAAAACTCAGTCAGTGTTTGCCAGTGCAGGGTTGCCCGCCGCCCGTCCAGCAATCCCCAGGAAGCAAGAAACCACGCCCCGGTATCCGCCCCGATGACCGTCTCCGCCTGTCTGGTCATTGCGACGCATTTTCTGCTGGCCGGCTTCGAGGCGTTTTGCCTGAACTCGTCTCCGCCGACCACCATCAACAGATCGCAGGCGCCCGCGTCAACCAAGGTAACGTCCGGCGAAAGACGCAGACCACTGGAGCTGCGAACTGCATCGTCGTCAGGCGTCACAATAGACCAGTGGATGTCGGCGCCGGTCTGATCCCGAACAACGCGCAGCGGCTCCAACAGGCAGGCCAGCAGCATGTTGGAAAATTTGTCAAACAGCAGGACGTTGATTTTGAGTGCCAGCATTTCGTCCGATTTGGGATGTTTTTTGGCAATTTAGGACAACGTCCGCTGAGAATTCAAGACTACGCTTTCCCCAATTTGCAGTCGAACCAACCACACCGGCAAAGGGGCCTGACCACCATGCGCGACCGACCGCTTTCGAACATTCGGGTTCTTGATTTCGGCCAATATCTGGCTGGGCCGCTGGTCGGGATGATGTTGGCCGATATGGGGGCGGATGTGATCCGCATTGATCCTCCGGGCGGACCGCGCCTGAAATCACCCGCATCGGATATGCTGTCACGTGGAAAGTCCAACCTGGAATTGGACCTTAAATCGCCAGGCGGTCTACAGACAGCCCTGCAACTTGTTCAGCGCGCCGATGTTGTCATCGACAATTTCCGGCCGGGTGTGATGAAACGTCTTGGTCTGGGACCGGACGCCTTGCGGCAGGCAAATCCCGCCATTGTTTCACTATCGATGCCCGGCTTTGCCTCGACCGATCCGGAACTGGCCGATATTGCAGCGTGGGAGGCAGTGATCGCTGCGCGCACAGGGCAGTTCACGGATATGGGCCTGAACCGCCGGCTTATGGGGATCAACCCATCCTTCACTCCGCTGGGGCTGGCTTCGGCCTACGGGGCAACGTTTGGCGCCATGTCGGTGCTGTTTGCACTTCGCGCGCGGGGCAGAAATGGCGGGGATCATATCGAGGTTCCGCTGGCCACGGCCCTCCTGGAAGGGCTGGTCTACAATTGTCAGCAAATCGAGGACTATCCGGACCGCTACAAATCCCCGCGCGAGGTTGAACTGGAACGGCGCGCGGCAGAAGGTCTGCCGCTGAATCTGGAGTTTTCGGGATTGTCGGAATTCCTCGACCCGTTCTACCGGACCTACCCCTGCGCAGATGGCCGGGGTTTTTATGTTGTGGCATGCAGCATCAAGGGTCATCCTGAACGCGCGCTTCGAACGCTTGGGCTCGGCGATATGGTTGAAAGCCTGCCAGATTTTGACGCCTATCTGGATCAGAAAGACTGGCCCGCGGAATGGTCTACACGCAACTATCCGGTCGGCGTTTCGGACCGCGCCCGCGTATCCACCGCGATAAAAGAGGCCTTTCTGACCCGTCCGGCCCACGAGTGGGAGGCGCTGTTCGGGGCATCGAAAGCACCGGCAACGGCCCAGCGATCCTCACAGGAATGGTTGAATGATCCGCACGCGCTGGCTTCGGGCCTTGTGCTGGAAGTCGAACATCCCGTGCACGGCAGGATGCGCCAGATGGGCAATGTCGCGTGGCTGGCAGAAGATGCCGAGGCTCCGGTCAAGCACGCGGCCAAGCCCGCCGATCTTGCCGCGCTTCTGTCCGAAGCGCCCCGGGCCTCGGCGGTCACTGATACCGCCGGACAGGGCTGGCTGGACGGGCTGAAGGTTCTGGACCTGACCAATGTCATCGCCGGCCCCACCATCGGCTCGACCCTTGCACGGTTCGGTGCCGAAGTCACTTTGGTACAACCGGTCGATCCGTCGGTAGACCCCTGGAATGCGGTTGTCTTTGGCATGCACGCGCATCGCGGCAAGAAGAGCATCCTTTTGAACCTGCGCAGCGACGAAGGGCAAGAGGCACTGGCGCGCCTGATCGCTGAATCCGACGTCATCACCATGAACGGCACCGATGCGCAGCGCGATGCGCTGGGGTTGTCGCCGAACCGGTTAAAAAGCATCAATCCGAAGCTGATCCTGGTTCAGCTGGACGCATTTGGCGGGCCGAAGATCGGGCCGAAGTCCAACCACCTTGGCTATGACGATCTGGCCCAGGCGGCCACCGGTGTCATGGTGCGTTTTGGCGGCGGCATGGAAACGCCGGAAGAGCACGCGCATTTTGGCACGATCGACGTTTTGACCGGGTACTGTGCCTGCGTGGCGCTTGGCGGGGCGCTGATGCGACTGGACCAGACAGGAGAGGGCGGCATTGCGCACGCCTCGCTGGCGGCTGCGGGCAACCTGATTCAGGCCCAGTTCATGTATGATTATGACGGGCGGGCGTCGTTTGACGAACCTTCGGGGCGTCAGGCGCTGGGCTGGGGGCCGTTCTATCATTGCTATAAAGCGGCGGGCGGCTGGATGTTCTTCGCCGCCCCAACCGAGCGAGAGAAGGCTTTGGCGAATATCCCCGAACTTGCCGACCTTGCAAATCTGCCGCAGTGTGAAGTGCAGGCTGGCCTGGCATCGCGCTTCCGCGAACGTCCCGTGGCCTTTTGGAAAGCAGCATTCGCCGCTTCGTCCAGCGCCGTTGTTCCATTGGGGTCGCTGCACGAAACCCGCGATGCCGCCCTGCAACCGGAAAGCGGTGGAGAGGTTGATCTGTCACAGGCGACATTCCGCGTGATCCGGCACGACCGGCATCCGATGGGCCGCTGGACCGATCTGGTGGCGCCAAATGCGGTGCGCCCGGAAAAGGGCCGTATCACCGTACCGTCGCACATGCCAAAATATGGGGCCCACACGCGCGAAATCCTGGCGCGGATCGGGTTGGCCGAAGATGCAATTGATCACATGATCAAGACCGGGGCAGCGGCAATGCAGTGGTCCGACAAATACCTTCCCGAATAAGGGCAGAGAATCCCGAGAGGTCGGACTGACCTCGGGCAAGCGGAGTGGGCTATTGGGTCATCTAACGGACATCGGTCCGATGCGCGCTCGACGCAGCGCTTTCGGACCAGCAACCTGTCGACCAAGGAAAGTGTCACATGATCGTGGTGCGAAAGCGTAAGGCCCATGAGTGTCCAGTTCCACGACTGTCGTCTTCGCCTCGCAGACCGCCCGAGCGTGGACGATTGGCGCGAAGTTGGTGCACAATCAATATGGGATCGCGCCCTCACATTTACGTTGAACGACACAAGGGATATTCGCGCGATTTACCACTCGCTTGGGTCACTGAAAGGGAAAAGATGCACGTTTTTCGCAGTATGATCATAGATGCAAATATCGACCGGGTCTGGCGGGCCGTGCGGAATTTTGACGGGTTAGCAGCCTGGAACCCAGCAGTGGATAAGGCCACTTTGGAAAATGGAGCGCCGACCGCGACCGGGTCAATTCGCAGCCTGCAGATTCGCGACGGGACGGTGTTTCGCGAGACCCTGCTTGCGCATTCCGACATCGACCACTTCTATACTTACGACATTCTCGAAAGTCCGCTTCCCGTCGAAGGATACGTTTCGACGCATCGATTTATCCCGATATCACATACCGATCAGACCCTGGGCATTTGGGAAAGCCGATTTAACTGTGCGCCTGATGTCGCAAACGAGATGGACAGCATCGTGGGTGACGCAATCTACATTGGTGGCATGGAAGGTTTGAACCGATATCTCAGGGAGAACCAGCATGACTGACACGCTCGCGCCCCGCGCCATTGTCGGCGTGATGACACCGGCGATGAATACCGTCGTGCAGCCGGAGCTGGAGCTTTTGCGGCCGAACGGTGTGACCAACCAGATGCAGCGCTTTCGCCTTGGTGGGGACACTGTGTCGGATGATCTGCCTGACGAAGCGGCCAAGCTGATGGATTGTAACCCCGGGGTAATTGCCGTGGGGCTGACAACGGATGCAGGGGCGGGCGGGCCGGACAAGCTGGCGGCCCGGTGCTCGGAAGTCTCTGACCAGGTGGGCGTGCGTTTGCTGGGCGCTTCGCAGGCCAACTACGCGGCGCTTCGCGCACTTGGGGCGGTGCGGGTCGGAGTTGTCACCCCGTTCAGCGCAGAAGTGGATGCGGTTGTAAAAGCCAATACCGAGGCCGCCGGATTTGAGGTTGCCGCGATCAAGGGAACGGCGGCGCCGACACTCCCCGAGATTTGCGAAACACCGCTTGACGATATTCGCGCCGTCTTCACTCAGGTGGCTGCATCGGACTGCGATGTCATCCTTCAGGTTGGCACCGCATTGCCTGTGATCTCACTGATCGCGGAACTGGAGGCGCGCTATGAAAAACCGATCGTTGCATGCAATGCGGCCGTGTATTGGCAAGCGCTTCGCGCCATCGGCATCAAGGATGCGATCCCGGGCTACGGCACATTGCTGGAGAAACACTGAATGCAGGATCACGTGCAGGTCGCCGTCATCGGTGGCGGTGCCGTAGGGGCGGCTATTCTTTACCATCTTGCCAAGGCGGGCATTGCCGATGCGCTGCTGCTCGAGAAAAATGAGCTGACGGCTGGCTCGACCTGGCATGCGGCAGGCAACATTCCCACCTACGCCAATTCGTGGCTGGGGATGCGCGCGGGCAATTACGCCTGGCGTCTTTACAAGGAACTTGCAACCCACCCGGATGCACCGATTACCTACCGCCACACCAAGGCAATCTGGCCCGCACACACGCCAGAGCGGATGCAGCTGTTTCAGCATTTGTGTGGCGTGTCGCGATCCGCGGGGTTCGAGCTTTCGATGCTGGAACCATCGGACATTGAGAAGATGCACCCTTACTGGAAGGCGGGGAATGACGTTCTGGGCGGCATTCTGGACCCCTATGAAGGTGATATTGATCCCAGCCAGTTGACGCAGGCCTTGGCCAAACACGCCCGGGACATGGGGGCCGAAGTGCGCCGCTATACCAAAGTCACCGGCCTCAGACAGCGCAGCAGCGGAGACTGGGAGGTCGAAACATCGGCTGGCAGCCTGATTGCGGAAACCGTAATCAATGCGGCGGGGTCTAGCGGCGCGCAGATCGCCGCGCTTGCCGGAATGAACCTGCCTGTCGTGACCCTGGAACACCAATACATGGTTACAAGCGCCTTGCCTGAGCTGGACGCGGACAGTGATCTTTTCCCGCTGATCCGGGACCCGGATCTAAGGTTCTACCTGCGCCGGGAACGGAACGCGTTCCTGCTGGGGTCTTACGCGCATGAAGGTCGACCGGTCTGGATGGATGGTGTTCCCGGGGATTTTGACCATCAGCTTTTTGCCGACGATGTCGACGGGATGATGGCGGTGTTCGAGGCTGCATGCAGCCATGTCCCGCTGCTGGAACAAGCCGGGGCACAACGTTTCGTGAATGGCCCCATTCCTTATGCGCCGGATGCTCTGCCGCTTGTCGGCCCGGCAAGTGGCGTACGAAATTTCTTCCACGCGACAGGTATTCAGATCGGAATCACGCATTCAGCCGCGATTGGCAAGGCAATGGCCGAATGGTTGACCGCAGGCGAAACCGAATGGGATCTGAGCGCTTGGGATCCGCGACGCTTTGGCGACTGGGCATGCGGGGATTATGCGGCGCGCCGGGCGTCGGAGCATTACGATCTGCAATATGCGATCCCTTACCCCCACCGCATTCTGACCTCGGGGCGACCCGTCAGGCAGTCTCCGCTTTACGACCATCTGGTTTCACAGGGCGCGGTCATGGGGCAGATCGGCGGTTGGGAACGTGCCTTCTGGTTTGATCCGGCACCTGGTTCAGAGGCTCATGATCTAAGCTTTGGCGAAGAAGCATGGAATGAGCCGGTCCGCAAGGAATGCGAGGCCGTTCGGGATGCGGTCGGTATCATGGATCATGGCGGCTTTACCAGATTCACGCTCGAAGGTCCGGATGCGGCCGCGGTTTTGAACAGGGTCTTCTGTAGTTCCCTGCCGGACGTTGGACGGGTGCGCCTGTCTTACATGCTGACACCAAACGGAAAGATCTGGTCCGAGGCAACGATCGCCCGGCTGGCCGATGACCGCTTTCTGCTCTGCGGTCCGACACTTGCCGTGGACCGTGACTACGACTGGATCGCGGGACAGATAGGCGACGCCGATGCCACGCTCACCCGGCAGCACGAACGAGATGGCGCACTTCTGGTCATGGGGCCGAAATCCCGTGCGCTTCTTGAGCCTTTGACAAACGGCGACCTGACCCGGCCTTGGATGAGCGTTACCGAGACGACGATCGCCGACGTACCAGTCACCGCCCTCAGGGTGAGTTACGTGGGTGAATTGGGTTGGGAGCTTCATGTCTCTTCCGAGCACCTGACAACGCTTTACCAGGCCATTTGGGAGGCCGGGCAAAACCAAGGTATTCGAAATTTCGGCTCCTACGCGCTGAACGCAATGCGGGTTGAAAAGGGATATCACGGCTGGGCTGCTGACTTTGGCACCGAATACACACTCTTTGACGCGGGGCTGGCGAGCTTTGCCAACCTGAACAAGGGGCCGTTCACAGGGCGCGAAGCTGTCATGCAGCAAAAGCGCGAGGTGCCAGCCTGGCAATTCATTGGACTTGAAATTACGGACCCTGGCCCGGATCCGTTGCCGGCTGATCCCATTATCCTGGGCGACCGAGTAATCGGTTACCTAACATCCGTGTCGATGGGGTTCCGAAGCGGTCGTCTTATCGCGCTGGGTTATGTGGAAACGGGAACTCTGGACATTGGCCAAAGCTGCCACGTTCAAGCCTTCGGTGCACTTCGATCTGCCGTTCGTCACAACCACCACGTCTATGACCCAGAGAACAAACGGTTGCGCGCCTGAGTTCCGCAAGCACTGGTTCCTGGTCACGAGCTTGGGCGAAAACCGTAAAACGTTCGCAGGTGGAAACTTCGAATTGGAAAAGGATCGGTTGCCTTTCCAGCACCACGAAAACCGTGGTCCGGAAAATTCCTCACGGAAATCGACACGCTGTGATATAAACAAAATCGAATATTAAGGGGCTGCGAAAAGTTCCTCCATTCTGTTGGTATAGTTGATTTGGGAGGTCACTATGTTTCGGATATCCGCGTGTTTTTTCTCATTGGTATTTGCGCCGACAATTGTTCTTTCTGACGCCGTGCCAAGCAAAGAAGCGGCCGAAGACTTGTTCTCGGACCGACCGTTTTCGCCATATGCCAACCGGACTTTTCCCGAACGCCCGCTTTGGGGGGATACGCACCTTCACACGGGGCTTTCCTTGGATGCGGGCGCCTTCGGGAACACCCTGCTGCCAGACGACGCATGGCGTTTCGCAAAGGGTGAGCAGGTCATTTCGTCCACCGGCCAACCTGTCCGGCTGGCCCGGCCGTTGGATTGGATGGTTCTGACGGATCACACGGACCTGATGGGATTTGCCCCGGATCTGCAAGCTGGCAAGCCCGGTGTTCTTGCCGATCCAAAAGGTCTGGAATGGTACGAGGGTTACAAAGCCGGCGGTGAAGAGGCCGGGAAAACGGCGTTCGACATTATTACCAACTTCTCGCAAATGACGTTGCCGGAAGTTCTTCTCGAGTCCTACAGCCCGGGTGCCGACGCTTTCGCCTTCACCTGGGAGAATATTGTACTGGCGGCCGAGCGACATAACGACCCTGGCGACTTTACCGCGTTCATCGGGTTTGAGTGGACCTCGGTACCGAAGGGTTTCAATTTGCATCGAAACGTCATGCTGCGCGATGGGCCGATCAGAGCGCTTCAGATGGTGCCCCCGGTGACGCAGCCGCCTTACGGCGATACGGATCCAAAGGCGCTTTACGCGTGGCTTGAAGAGTATCAGGAAAAAACCGGGGGGCGTGCAGTTGCCTTTGCCCATAACGGCAACCTGTCAAACGGGTGGATGTTCCCGACCGAAGATACATATCACGGCGGTAAGGTCGATGAGGAATACGTGGCGGCCCGTGCGAAATGGGAACCCCACTACGAAGTCACGCAGATCAAGGGTGACGGCGAAGCGCATCCGTTCCTGAGCCCGGATGACGAATTTGCAGACTACGAAAACTGGGATGTAGGCAATCTGGATATCACCGAGCTGAAGACCGATGACATGCTGGCCGGTGAATACGCCCGAGAAGCACTGAAGCGCGGTCTGTTGCTGGAAGAAAAGTTCGGCGTTAACCCCTATAAGTTCGGTATGGGCGGCGCGACGGACAGCCATACATCTCTGGCCACTGCCGAAGAGGACAACTTCTTTGGAAAATCTGTCAGTGTTGAACCTTCGGCGACGCGGATCAAACATCCTTTCATTGCCAATGATCTGGGTGAAATTCCCGGCGACCTTCTGGTCGCTTCCGGCTACACGGCCGTTTGGGCGACCGAAAACACGCGCGCTGCGATCTTTGATGCGTTCAAGCGGCGCGAGACTTATGCAACAACCGGTCCCCGGATCGGACTGCGGTTCTTTGGCGGATGGGATTTCAATGACGCGGACGTAGAAACCCGTTTCCTTGCAGATGTCGGCTATACCAAAGGGGTCCCGATGGGTTCGGACCTACGCCCCCGCGAAGGTGATGGTGCGCCCGCATTCCTGATCGCTGCGCTGCGCGACCCGGTTGGTGCCAATCTGGACCGCGTGCAAGTGGTAAAGGGATGGCTCGATTTCGACGGAGCTTTGCAGGAAAAGGTCTACGATGTGGCGTGGTCGGGTGATCGTGTTGCTGATGAAAACGGCAAAGTTCCCGCGGTTGGAAACACCGTGGATGTAGACACCGCAAGCTGGACCAACACAATCGGAACCGCCGAACTGGTTACGGTTTGGTCTGATCCTGATTTCGATCCGAATGCGCGGGCCTTTTACTACGTGCGCGCCATCGAAATCCCCACACCACGCTGGGTGCTGTACGACAAGCTGAGGTTCGGTGCCGAATTGCCGGAAGACGCGGTTCTGACGCATCAGGAGCGCGCGTATTCCTCTCCGATCTGGTACACGCCGGAAGAGTGATCCAATCTGGGGACGGAATTGGAAGCCGGGGTAGGGACCTCTGCCCCGGTGCTGTCACCAACTTTCTGAAACACACAGGGTGTTCGTTTCTTGCAAAACCCAACCGGGTGATGCCAGCATCGATACATAGAACCGGATCGTGTTTTTCTTGCAGGAGCCTTCATGCGATTGTTGAAAGAACCTCTGTTCCATTTCTTCTTGATTGGAGCGGCGATTTTCGTTTGGTTCCATTTGGTTGCGCCGGAAGCCGAGGCTGTTGAAGACATTGATACGATAGCAATCGACGAAAACGATGTTGCGCTGCTGTCAGCTCAGTTTGAAGCTAGGTGGAAACGCAGACCAAGCGAAGCTGAGTTGCAAGCCTTGGTCGATGCATCCATTCGCGAAGAGGTGCTGGTCAGAGAAGCGAGAAAGCTTGGCCTTGATCGCGGCGATACCGTCATCAGGTCCCGGCTGAGCCAAAAGATGGATTTTCTGTCTGAAGCGATCGCCACATCAGTTGTTCCGGATGACGAAGAATTAGAGGCTTTTCTGGAGGAGAACTCTGAACGCTACGCAACATCTGCCAAAGCGGCCTTCACTCAATTTTTTTTGGGTGAAAAGCCAAGCGAAGCAGAAATCGAGCAGGCTCTGACCGCGCTGCGGGCCGAGCGGGAGCCTGATGGCCTTGGAGGCTCGACATTGCTGCCCGCTTCAATGCCCATGACCGCGACAAAAGTCATCGACTCGGTGTTTGGAAATGGGTTTTCCGAAGGTCTGACAACGCTGGATGTGGGTGAATGGACCGGACCGATCCGGTCGGGATATGGGGTGCATCTGGTCAAGGTTGTCGCCATCGAACCCAGCCAACTGCCGCCGTTGGCAGAAATCCACGGTGTGGTACTGCGGGATTGGCGTCGCGCTGCGAGCGAAGATCTGGCGCAGGCGCAATATGAGGCTCTTGCCCGAAACTATGAAATCGTAGCTCCCGATCTTGCAGGCCCGACCAAATGAGAGCGGTTGTCTGTCTTGTTTTTGCTCTGCTGTTTACCTTTTCGACAGGTAAGGCTACTGCACATGCGCTTGATCCGGGTTATCTGGAAATTCGCCAAATCGCTTCAGACACGTGGAGCGTTCATTGGCGAAAGCCGGATGTGAACGGTCGACCGATGGCGATTGATGCGGTCCTACCGGATGGCTGCGCTCCGGCGCGGGGCCCGGACCCGGTTTCAGATGGCAGAGCTTGGGTATCTTCATGGGTTGTCGAGTGCGGGGCAGATATAGCTGGCCAACCCATTGCGATTGAGGGGCTAGAGACTCAAAAGAACGACGTCTTGGTGCGTTTGCACCCTCTGCAAGCCGAGCCGACGACCCTTCGTTTCACTCCTGATGCCGCCATCCAGAAAATACCTACTGAGCAGACGACGTGGTCAGTCTTTTCTGCATATTTCCTGTTGGGGTTTGAACACATACTGGAAGGTTGGGATCACCTGCTGTTTGTCTTCGCGCTGTTCATTCTGGTTCGTGACACATGGAGGCTGGTTGGCGCTATAACGGCTTTTACACTTGCGCACTCCATAACTCTGGCGCTTGCAACTTTCGGTGTCCTGAATGTTCCCGGTCCACCGGTCGAGGCTGTAATCGCGCTTTCCATCGTTTTCCTCGCCATGGAGATTGTGAAGGGCGGCGAAGGTCGGTTCCGGCTGTCAAAACAGAAACCCTGGATTGTATGTTTCGGATTTGGGCTTTTGCACGGCCTTGGCTTTGCGGGAGCATTGGCCGAGATCGGACTGCCCTCAAGCGATATTCCGGCCGCGTTGCTTGCCTTCAATGTCGGCGTCGAGGCAGGCCAGCTCAGTTTCATTGGCGCTTTGGCTCTTCTCATAGCGGCGGGGCGATTCATAGCGGTTCCGATTGGTCAAACGGCGACAACTGTTACCGCTTATGGCATCGGCTCAGTGTCGATGTATTGGCTTATCGAACGCGTAAGTGGCTTCTGAATATGTTGGCTGCGGTGTGTGGGCAGGCTATCACGCCCGTTGCATCCACCTTTGGAAATGAAGCCTGATTTGGGCTCATCGTAGTCCTTCATTCAGTCGCAGCGAAAACTGCTTGGCCAACAATACGAAGTCAGCAGGTCCAAGGGTAGAGCAAAGCCAGTCTTTCCTGCTAGCGCAAAACGGGTCAGGCAAACATCACCATTGCTTCGCGACGAGAAACCATGGGCTTCGCTGCTCTGACAGTTCTTAACTCGCAGAACAAATCCGGAAACAGGAGTTTGATTTCATCGGTTTCAGTGCGCCCAAGCTGGTCACCAAGAAACAGACTTTCCGATGGAACTCCATTTGCGAAGACCACCTCGTGTGTTTCCAGCAACAGATGGTAGTAGGTGAACGTTGAACGGGAGTAATCCAATGTGACACCCGGAAATCCAATAAGCGCCTTGGCGGGCATCAGGACCTCTCGCTCACCAAAAAGCAGTTCCGCTTTGTAGCCCGATACCAGCAATCTGTGTTGTTGGGATATCACCAGGGGTCGGTCGTTCCCAAGGACGCCTGTGTCTATTCTCAACGGTTGCAATGACGGATTGCGAAGCAGCATGGAGGGCATGACCTGTCGGCCGCCGATCCAAAGAATTGGCATGTGTCCGCCTGATGCCGTGGTAACCAAGTCTCCTGCTTGAAGCTGTTCGACCAGAACCTCGCCTTGCGGTGTCTGGATCAATGTTCCGCCAACAAAGCAGGGAGGATTGCTGGGATCGAGGTCGCCTTCTGTAATTTTCCAGTTGCCCGTCTGCATCGGGCCAGTGGGATCCGTGGTGTTATAGGCATAGACCTGTCCGCCAACTCTGATGAATTCGCCGGACTCACCGGTGCCGCGATAGTTGCCCTGACCGAGATACGTGTAGGCTTGGAACGTCTGCCCACCGTCGAAAGAAATGGTCGAGCCGCTGATTATCGCAGGCATCGTGGTGTTTTGAACAATCAGATCACCTTGGCCTGTCTCATTGACAGTATGCGCCAATATATCAAACACCGCCGACTTCCCCCGTTCACGCCGTTCAATGCTATATTAGGGCATTATATTCACTTATAGTGATTTTTTGAAAAGTATAGTTTGCACAATACGGGTTCGACACGTCTGTCCATCGGTTCTTTGATCGTTTTCTGTGCGGACCAAGCCGTGATCAGCCACGATGCGGCAGGGGGCGGACGAAAACGGCCACTGCGAGGGCAGGATAAGCATCGGCTTCTCGTGGCAATCCACGTTTGCGACTTTGTGTGACGGTATTTTGTGACTACGGTGCCAAGGCAGACGCACTTCTTCAGATTGGCGAGCGATGAAAGTTAACGCGCTATTGGTATCGGCACTACTGGTCAGCAGCGGCATTGCCATTTGGGGCATTGTCGATCCACAGGGCTTGGGATCCCTTTCTTCCACAGTTGTTTCGATTCAATTCGAAAGCCGGGGCTGGTTCATTATGCTGGAAGCCAGTGCACTTTTGTTGCTGTCGATCTATCTCGCGCTGTCCAGGTTCGGTTCGATACGAATTGGTCCCGAAGGATCAGAGCCCGAGTTTTCCACTGTCGCCTGGATAGCAATGCTGTTTGCGGCGGGTATGGGCGTTGGACTGCTGTTCTTTGGCGCGTCAGAGCCTCTCACGCACTTTTCGGTTATTCGCAACTTCAGCGCCGACCCGGAAGCGGCCAGCCTGGCCATATTTGTCACCTATTTGAACTGGGGTTTTCATGCCTGGGCGATCTATGGCGTCGTCGGGCTGATTATTGCGTATTTTGCATTTCGGAGAGAGCGCTCCTTGCTGTTGAGCGCACCGTTGCTGGACGTTTACGGGGACAAAGCCTGGACCCGGGCGTTGGCGTGGGTTTTCGATTTCTTGTCGGTTGTTGCCATCGCCGTCGGGCTGGCAGGCTCATTGGCGATGGGGGTGTTCCAGATTCAAACGGGATTTGCAGGGGTCCTGGGAATACCAAACTCGTATTCGCTGACCGCGATTATCTTTGTCGTCATGTGCATTGCATTTCTTATCCCACTTCGGCGCGATCTGGGTGAGGGGATGTCCAGGCTGTCCAATCTGGCCATGAGTATTGCAATTGCCCTGCTGGTTTATTTGCTGCTTGTTGGTCCCACGTCCTTCGCGATGAATTCCATCGTTTCCGGTTTTGGCCGGTACGTTTTCCACGTCATACCCGCCGGGTTTTCGACAACCGAGTTTTTCGACGAAACCGTTTCCACATGGTTTCAGGACTGGACGCTGAACTACATGATCTGGTGGCTTGCATGGTCCCCGTTCGTCGGGATTTTCATTGCAAGAATTTCGCGCGGCCGCACGATCCGCGAGTTTCTGACCGGCGTCATCATCGCGCCGACTTTGTTCTCGATCTTCTGGTTTGGCGTTTTCGGCGGGATTGGTATCTTTGACGTTCTGGATGGAAGTGGCCATCTTCTGGAGGTGAACGCCGAAAGCCTCGATGCGACGACATTTGCTTTGTTGCAAGAGTTTCCTCTGCAATACGTGACACAGATCGCAACAATCGCGGCCGCGTTCCTGTTTGTGGTCACCAGTGTTGTCAGCGCCGGATTCACGCTTGCAATGATTGGAACGGGCGGAGATGAAAACCCTTCCCCTGGTGTGCGTACCATCTGGGGCGTGGTACTGGGCGGCCTGGGGCTGGCGATGATTTTTGTGAACGACGTGGCGCTCGTTCGATCCATTATCGCACTGTCAGCCATCGCGTTTGTCTTTATTGTGCCTGTCCTTGTTATTTGCCTTCTCAAGTCGCTGATGAAGGAGGTCACGAAATGACGGGATCAATCGTCGATACGGTGCTGAATGTAACAGTTTTCGCCTATATCGGTTTTTTGATTTGGCTTGCCCTGTACCGCGTTTAGCGCGGTGCGGAGGTAAGAAAACAGTGTCGGTTAAGCGGATTGGGGTGCGTTCGACATAGGCCGAGTTTCGGTATCCGCTGAATTGCTATCTGGGTGTTTTGCGGGCATTACCGAAATCCAGAGTTTTGGGCAGACCACATATGTGACCATGCGCTGGCCTGTTATTGGCCGCGACGTCTGTTCCCGTCAGGCCGCGTTGTTCTGACTGGTCTGGCGTTGCTTTTCCGGCCAGAATTCGTCGACCACGACGTAGGCTATGATCACAAAGAACGCAGCGCTGGCGACTTGCAGAACACGCGTGATGCTTTTGACGTCGGCCTCGTCGGAAAACGGTGCAATCGACCCGCCATACACAATCAATGCTGTTGTTATTGCAGACCCGGCAGCGGCAGCCAGTGGAACCTGAGATTTGCCGAGCGCCCCAAGTGTCAGACAAAAGAACAGACAGAGCAGTATAGGCGTCAGAATGACCGGGGCGATCACGTTGATTTCATAGCAGATGATCGACACCGCCGCTCCAAGCAGGTTTGCTGTCAGCATAGCCTTGGCAACGGTCTTCCCCGCTGCGGGCATCGCAGCCAGTTGCTGACTGAGAAGCGCCACAAAGAACAACACCAACAACGCCGACGCGCCGGACACGAAAAACGCCAAAGCAAACGGAACCGTGACAAGCGACATCCTGACGATCCGACGATGCGGGTCAAATTCAGGCGATGACGCTGCTTTTTTTTCAGCAGGCGTTGGGGGTTCAGCGGGGATCAGAACAAACATCAGTGTGGATACGAACCCCGCAAACAGAAGGTTCAGTGGGATCCAGAACACCAGCACCAAGGCCAAATCCTGCGATTGCAGCACAAGGTTCGGGATCATCAATGCCCCCATTAGGGCAATGACCCCGGGCAATACTCCTGCGCCTGACACCGACCATATGAACGACAGGATTATTCCGATCGCAACCAGAATCAGAAATACGACGGGATATGGTGCGAATACCGATGACAGCAGAAACGAAAGAAACATCAACCCGATCGAGAAGACAAACAGCTTTGCAAACGCCGCCAAAGGCAACGCGGCCGGTGCTTGAAGAAACAAGGCCGTGAACACGGCACCAACAACCGCAAGGGGCCAACCCAGGAACAGGCCCAACGAGAAGACCCCTGTTACCCCCAATGCAAGCCGGATGACCGAGTTTCTGTCCTCAGTACGCATAAGACAGTATCGAAACCAAACGAATGTAGGTGCGGCCAACCACGTTCAGTAGCGAGTTGTCGCTGAGATACATGATCACGTCCGCCTGCCCGTTGAGTTGAAAACGCAGGTCGTCCTCGGCGCTTCCAGCCTCATACCCGGGCAACACGATCCGAACCGGGAACCGTTCAGGTTCGCGCAGAAAACCCTTGGTGCTTGGCGGGCTTGCCAATTGGCCGGGCTCATCACCGCCGCTCAGGGAAACAGCTGCGCTGAAGCTTTCGATGACTCCCGGTACAATCTTGCCGGGGTGCATGTCCAACACCACGTCGACGGGCGAGCCCACAGATGCTCTGCCAAGGTTGTTTTCGGTAAAATACGCTTCGATCCAGACGTCGGTCGCATCCAGAAAGGTCAGCAGGTCCTGCCCGGAGCGCGCATATGTTCCAGGCGCAATCAGTAAGTTGGAGATCACACCTGTTGCCGGCGCGCGCAGCTCGGTCCATTCAAGATTAAGCTCTGCATCTGCCAGTGCTGCCAGTGCGCGCTGAATTTTGGGGTTTTCCACTCCCTCGCTGCCTAGCCTCTGCTTAGCTTTCTCCAGATCCGCTTTGGCGTTCTCGAAATTCGCCTCTGACTCTGCCAGTTGCCCTCGCGCGTCATCCGCTTTTGAAACCGCGATCAGTCCTTTCTTTTCAAGCGCAAAAACCCGCTCTGTCTGTATGCGCATCGTGTCGAGGTCACTTTGCGCCCTAGCCAGTTTGGCCTGTGCCGCACTCACCTCGGCCGAGGAAGCGCCCACTTCCTGTGTTGCAGCTTCCAGATCCGCTTCTGCCTTTGCGCGATCGATTTCATACGGTCTGGCGTCAATCCGAACCAGCACGTCCCCAGCTGAGACGACCTGACCGTTCTCGACCAGAACTTCGGTCACCGTTCCGGTGACCTGCGGCACGATCTGCGTTGCCACGGCCTTGACCCTGGCATTTCCCGTAAACGGAGTTTTCCGGTCAGCAACCAGATACCACACAAGAAAAACAAGAATGACGGCAAGTGTCGTCCATATTGTTTTTCTCATTTTGCTGCTCCTTCAGCAGCGTCTTCCGTTTCGGGTGAGGCGTCGATCCAGACCTTGAACAGCTCGTAGAAGACAGCGAACAGAACCGGTCCCATGAAAATGCCGATCAAGCCATAGGCCATCATGCCACCGAGAACCCCAATCAGGATCACCAGCATTGGTGTCTCAAGACCTTTTGAGATGAAGACCGGACGCAGGAAGCTGTCCATAATGGCGACAGGGATGGCCAATATGGTGAACACCAAAGCCGCACCACCGGACATCGAGCTCCATGCGTAGATAACCACAGGCAATAGTACCAGACCGGGCCCGATCTGAATGATGGACAGGATCAGGCAGATGAACGCCAGCGTCGCCGCGGAACCAATGCCAAACAGAACCAACAGCAACCACACGACGACAGCTTGAATTGCCGCCACTCCGATGACGCCCTTTGTGACATTTCGGATTGTTGCGCCCGCCAAAGTCACGAACTCACCCCCGCGTGGCGCAAACACGCGGTTGGCAAATCGCTGCAGACCCTGAACCAGGTTCGGGCCGGGGCTGAACAGGGCTCCCATGATCAAAACCGAAAGGGCCAGTCCCAAAAGCCCGATCCCGATACCCAGAACCTTACCAAAGAGGGATTTGGTCACTTCCAGGATTTGTGTGCCATATTTGGCCAGCGCACCGTCCAGGTTCCTTTCGAACATCCCCCAGACTTCGGCGATCTTGTTCCCGACCAGGGGCAGCTCCTTGAGACCTTCAGGCGCCGGTGGGACTTTCAATTCACCGCTGTCCGCCTGTTCCGCAAACTCGCCTCCAAGCTCTGCTGCGCCCGATACTGCAGTTGCGACGGGCCCCAATGTCAGAACCAGACCCAGCAAAACCAGAATGGTTGCGGCCAGCGACTTGCGTCCGCCCAACTTGGACTGCAGCCAATCAAAAACCGGATAAAGCGCGACGCAGAGTATCGTCGCCCAGATCACCACGCTTGCCAGCGGCGCGATCATGACCAATGCGCTGTAAAGGAATAACCCAAGAAAAAGCAAGCGAATTGCCAGATCCACAATTCTTGCGTCTTGTGTCTTTTCCATACCGTCCCTCCATTATTCGTTTTCCAAACCTTACACTCAAAAACCGTGATATGTATATTTTTTCAAATATCGCCGCTTGGTATGGGTTTGATGAAGCGTCGAAAAACCGAACTGCGGCTTGAGCACTGCAGTTGTTTTTTGAGCGCAGCGTCAGGGCTACGGTCGTTTTACTCGTCTGCTTTTTTGTCATCCTGAGACAGGATCGTGTCCGCAATCGTGGTTGCCGCAGTCACAAAGACACCCAGTCCGACAATAATATAGACCATGGTAAAAATCTTGCCTAACGCAGTCTCGGGCGAGAAGTCACCGAATCCGACGGTCGAGATTGTCACTACGGAAAAGTAGATGGAATCCAGCCAACTCCAGCCTTCTACATAGTGATAAAAAACAGACGCCCAAAGGATCATGCCTATGGTGAAGGCCAAAAGACTCTTCACCCTGCCGTCCTTCAAGGCGACGCCTATCCCGCGTGTTATTCTGGTTAGTGAGTTCATTACGCCCCCGCCCGCAAAATAAATTCATACATAACAGTATTGGAATGAAATACAAAATTTTGATGAGAGTAGGCCTGCGACGGCTCAAAACTTGCGTTCAGGTTCTTCGCGAACACGCCGCGCAGGAAACCTTCGCATTGGGATCGGATCGGTGTTTGTCGGGTTTTGGCCGAACTGTCCGGTGGCGGAGCCAGCGCTGCAGTTGCTCGCTCCAGAAGTTTCTGACGCGCGTCACTATGGCCGACACGCAGTCAGGTCGCTTGCTTCAAACTCCAAGTCGGACGCAAACCGGGAAGCGTTCGTCTTGTAACCGCTCCGGTTGAGGTTTGGCACAAAAGAAGCTCGAGCGAGGGAAGATTCCCAACCGAAGGAATCCGACAGTGCGATCCAAAGCCTAAGGTGGGTAGACGTCCACGGCTAAGGTGAGTTGAATCATCCGACGCGTCGAACTTCAATTACTAGCGTCCATTGTCGCGGGTTCGGTCGACAAAACCCCGAAACATCATCTGGTTTCAATGTTGTATGGCGGAGACGAAGGGATTCGAACCCTCGAGACGGTTTCCCGCCTACTCCCTTAGCAGGGGAGCGCCTTCGACCACTCGGCCACGTCTCCGCCGACGGGTATATCCGTGCCTGTCACCAAGATACAAGGCGATTTTCCTGCTAAATGGCAAAATTCTGCAAACCGCTGCAAATCAGAATTCCGGGGGGCCGTACATGTGACAGTCTTCGTCGAATAACAGCTGTTTTCCTGGCAGGGAGTGCCGGACAAAAACGACGGTTCAACACGAGGCGGCCGTCACCTGACCACAGTCGTTTTTTGGGGCTGTGATATTAAACTTGCCAAAAACATAAGCATTACTGCATATTTGCCTATATTTGGTCTGCAGATTAATTCTGTTTGTTGTGAGGCATCAATCGGGCTTGGGGTGGTGTGTACCCGGCAGGAACCTTTGGGGGAAAGGGGCTTGGATTGGCTTGGTTAAAATTGTGTTTGGCAGTTTGCCTTATTGTGATTCTGCCGTCGCAGGTCGTCGCAAATATCGGAAAAGTCGTCAGCGCCAAGCAAGGCGCTCAGGTGACGCGTGCCGGAGAAACACAAGCGTTGCGGACGGGGATGGAGGTCGACTCGGGTGATGCGATCGCGACTGACGGATCAGGCGTGGTTCAGCTTGTGTTTGTCGATGACACGAAAATAGCCATCGGCCCAAATGCGCGTATGGTCATTGATGTCAAAATGCTGCGGAACAACCGCAAGGCCAAGTCCTTTGCGGTACAGGCACTGGGCGGCAGCTTCCGGTTCATTTCCGGAAAAAGCAGAAAGCGGGCTTACTCCATTTCGACGCCATCAGCGACCATGGCGGTGCGCGGAACGACTTTCGATCTCTGGATTGCTTCCGGCGACCAAAGCGCGATGCTGGTTCTGGAAGGCACTGTTCGAATGTGCAGCCTGAACGGGTCGTGCCGATCCACCGGGAGACAATGCAGCCTTTTTGCGAACAGTAAGGGTGGCGGCGTCGGACGGCCGGTGGATCGCGAGCAATACAGGAAGGCGCTGGAAAGCGGTTTCCCGTTCGCGCGGTCGCAGGAAGGGCTGCTTCCGCCGCTTCAGGTCGAATTCGGCGGCTGTTCCGAAAACGCCAGGCCGGTTCGTTTCTTTGCATCACCCGGTCGGTCTGAACCCCGCCCTGCGCCGCCCGGTGAAACGAGTACCAATGAGGCGCGTGCTGTGTCAGATCCCACCCCGCCAGACAACCGCCCGGATCCGCCATCCCAACCGGACCGTGACCCGGAGCCTGAACCCGAGCCGGAGCCTGAACCCGAGTACGATCCTGAACCTGAGTACGATCCTGAACCTGAGTACGATCCTGAGCCTGAACCAGAACCCGAGCGTGATCCTGAAGTCGAATAGGGTCTCCCGGGAAAACGACTCGGACCGTATTGTCGGAACAACGTGACCCCCTTGCGCCCGGAGGCAGAGGTGACAGCAAGAACAAGGGATAAAAACAGCCGAAAATGGGCATTCCGTCTATTCGGAATTGTTTTGATCCTGTTCGGTTGCTTGGTTCGTTCGATGGACCCCTATCCGGTTCAGATGTCCCGTCTGATCTACTTCGACATCCTGCAAAGACTGTCTCCACGCGAATACAATCCCGACTTGCCGGTGCGCGTGGTCGATATCGATGAAACTTCCCTGGCCAATTGGGGGCAATGGCCCTGGCCACGCACGTTATTGGCGCAAATGGTGGAAAACCTGGGTGAATATGGCGCGGCGGTCATCGCCTTCGACATGCTTTTTGTCGAGCCGGATCGGTTTTCGCCTTCCCGTCTTCTCAATGACCCGGCGCTTGAAGGGCTGGTTGATATCGAACCAGGTGCAAAGGCACTGGATAACGATGTCTTGTTCGGGTTCGAAATGGCCCATTGGCCAGTCGTGCTGGGCGTCGCGGCGCGCCTGACGGGTGGCGACCGCGAGGTGCCACCCAAAACGGGCATTGTCGAAATTGGCGACTCGCCGACGACCGGTTTGATCTCGGTTCCACACTGGGCGCCCCCCGCCGAGCCGCTGGATCGCGCCGCGGCTGGCATCGGAGGGGTCAATGTCTCGCCATTGGGCGGAACCGGGGTGGTCCGGCGCGTTCCGGCACTGTGGCGCGGACCTGATGGAGTGATGCCGGGGCTGGGAATCGAGGCGCTGCGGATTGCACTGGATGAACCCATCATTCTGGCAGAGGGGTCTCAGGACGAACCCGGAATAATGCTGGGCATCGATGTTGGGGGCTACGCGGTGCCAACAACGGAACATGGTGAGATCTGGGTGAGATACCGGCGCGACAATCCAGATCTTTATCTGTCGGCAGACCGCGTCATGCGTTCGGCCGACGATCCGGATCTGCAGGAAAAAATCCAAGGCCGCATCATTCTTGTCGGCACCTCGGCAGCTGGTCTGTTCGACATTCACCAGACGTCTCTTGGGGAATCGGTGCCCGGGGTCTCCATTCATGCGCAGATTCTGGAACAGATCCTGACGGGCGATATGTTGAACCGGTCAGATGTCATCGCGGCGCTGGAATTGATCGCCTTTGTCATTCTTGGGCTGGTGGTCACGGCAGTCATGTCGAGCTTTGGAGCCGTTGCGTCTTTTGTTGCCGGCGGCATTGCGGCAGCGGTTGTGATGGCGGTTGGCTGGCTGGTCTTCCAGAACCAGCAGATCCTTTTCGATGTGACGTTCCCGATGATTGGCGGAATGGCCAATTTCGGGTTGTTGGCGGGCTACATGTTCATTTCGACAGAACGCGAAAAACGCGCCATTCGAAAGGTGTTTTCGCACTACGTCGCGCCCGAAATTCTGGATGAGATGGAAGCAACCGGTCATCAGTTGCATCTGGGCGGTGAAATTCAGGAAATAACCGTTATGTTTTCGGATATCCGCGGGTTCACGCCGCTGTCCGAAGGGGTTACCGCCACCGACCTTGTCGCCCTTCTGAATGAGCTGTTCTCTGAAATCGGGGACCAGATCCTTCTCGAGCGTGGGACGATCGACAAATTCATCGGTGACGCCGTCATGGCATTCTGGAATGCGCCCCTGCCGGTCAAGGATCACCCGCATCGCGCCGCGTTGGCGACATTGAACATGCGCAAGGCACTGGCTGAATTCAACAGATCTGACATCATGAAGGATCGTCCTCCGCTTGCCCTGGCAACCGGATGTGCGACGGGTTGGGCTTGTGTCGGCAATATCGGGTCGCGCAGCCGGTTCAATTACACCGTCATTGGCGATGTGGTGAACGTTGCGGCGCGCATCGAACAGAGCTGTCGCAATGTCGACTATGATATTCTGGTCTCGAACTCGGTACAGGAAGCGACAGAAACGACCCTTGCCACTCTGCGGGCCGGGTTTGTCGATCTGAAAGGCAAATCCCACCCGGAACCCGTATTTGCGCTGGTGGGCGATCAGAAACTGCTTGAAAGCGAACAATTTCAGAAACTCAGCGCAGAGCATTCGAACCTGCTGGAAGCCATTCGCAACCGGCAGCCGCATCTCAGGATCATGGAAATGTGCGATAAATGCGCGACGCTTGCGAAACCCGTTGAGCCAGGATTGCTGAGTTTCTACCGCGCGCTTCCAAGGCGTGCAGCAGACTTCCGGCTTGATTTCCCTACCGACAAGATTCTGTTCTCGCACAAAGACCGCGCCTGATTTCCCGACGCGCCCATTGTCTGCCAGGTTCTTGTACCCCGGTGACAATTTTCTGATGATATGGGAAAGAACGAAAACAAAGCAGTCAGACAGGCTCGCGGACGGGTGATACTTCGACCTGGTCCGCAACCCTTCTCTGAAAACAACAACGGGGTAAATCGGATGCCATTCAAACTGGTTTCCTGCGACGGTGGCGGAATTCGTGGATATCTGACGTGCCGTATTCTGCAGTGTCTGCACGAGGAAACTCAGCTTCTGGACAAGGCGGACGGTTTTGCGGGCACATCGACCGGTGGACTGATCGCGGTGGCATTGGCCGACGGCCGGACCCAAGGCAAGGATATGGCCACGCTGATCGAAAAGCTGGCCGCACACTACCGGGACGACGCCGCCACAATTTTTCGCGAAAACGAACGCAGCCTGATGGACAAGGTGGCGGACAGGGTTCTGCAGAAATTCAAGCTGGGCGGCGGGCCGGGCATTACAGCGGCGCAATACAATGCCTCGGGTCTGGCGGAAATCGGACTTTCGCTTGTCGGCGACCGGACCATATCTTCGCTGTCACGTGATCTGGTTCTGGCGGTCAACACTGTGTGCCTCCATCGCGGTGACAAGGTAGGTTGGGCGCCGTTCACCATCACAAACCATGACGTCGAGCGCGACGCCTGGCTGGACATGAGTGCGGTCAAACTGCTGGACGTGGCCATGGCCAGTTCAGCGGCGCCGTCCTATTTTCCGCCGCACCTGATCAGGGCAGAGGGGGTTGATTACGGCTACTTTGCCGATGGCGGCGCTTTTGCCAACAACCCGGTGATGAACGGAATTAACGTTGCCATCGCTGCGGGCCGGGCGCCGGGGCTGGACCAGATCGAGGCCCTGTCGATCGGCACCGGGCAACAGCCCACCGACATCTCGGAACAGATGATCCGGGATCCCGACGACTGGGGGCTGCTCAAGTGGTTTGGCGTCACTTCCAACGCGCCCAAGGGTGCTTTGATCGAATTGCTGCTGACAACATCGGCCGAGAACCTGTACTGGATGGCCCACTTGGTTTTGAAAGACCGTCTTGTCCGCATAAACCCGCCTCTGCCGAAAATGGTCGGATTGGCGACGCACAAACCGTCGTCTTACACCCTGATGGACCAGGCATTCGAGGCCAGCAAGCAAGGCAGGGATTGGGCCAAGGCCGTCGAGATGGCGCGCCGCTGGTAAGGATTGCATCACGTTCCTGCCGTCAGGGAACCGCGACCCAAGCGCGTGTACATGTGACGTTTTTATTGCCTTTGGGGCCGCAGCCGTTAAGGTTAACACATAGGTATTAGTGATTAATTAACGCTCAGGGGGGAAATATGAGCGCTCCCGGCATTGCCGAGCAGCTGGTTCATGTATTGCATCGACCAGATGGCGATCCCAAGCTGCGACCGGTTCATACAATAGGCATCAGCGCGACAGGTTTCTTCAAGCCCTCTCTGATTGCCCGGAACTTCTGCGCCGCCGACCATTTCCGTTCCGACAAGACGGATGTCATCGTTCGGTTCTCGAACGGCTCGGGATGTGCCGCCGTACATGACGGCTGGTCCGACGTGCGCGGTATGGCTGTCCGGTTTCACCTTTCGGATGGCACCGACACCGACTTGATCGCCATGACGCTGCCCGAGTTCTTTTCGTCGACGCCCGAGAACTTTCTGGATTTCGCCGAGGCGGCGAAACCCAAAATGTACTATGGCGAGTCGCCGTGGCGGAAGATCATCAACCTGCTGCAATTGATCCTGCCAAAACGGGATCCCTACCCGAACGAAACCATCAGCCCGGATGACGGTGCCATCAAGTTCGCGGACGAGAATGCCGAGGCACAATTGGGCGTTCTGCAGGCGGCAGCGATCGGCGCGCCCGTCAGCTATGTTCGCGCGGCCTATCATGCGGTTCATACATTTATTGTCACCGGCGAGGATGACGTAAAGCGCTGGGTCCGTTTTTCATGGCAACCGATCGCCGGTGTTCTCAAAACCGATCCCGCGGAAACCCCGGACGATGACTATTTGCGGCAGGAGCTGAAAGACCGGCTGGCCGTCGAACCCGCACGGTTTTCACTGATGATGGCCATTGGTGAGGTGGGCGACGATTTCGAAAATTCGGCCCGGCCATGGCCGCCGCACCGCAAACGCATCATGATGGGCACACTGACGCTGGACGCGGTGCCCGAGGATCAGATCGAGAATGCGGAAAAGCTCAGCTTCAATCCGGGCCTATTGACGCCCGGGATCGAGGTTTCAGAGGATCCGGTTCTCAAGATCCGCATCGAATCCTACGAATTCTCCAGCCAGCTGCGGGACGCAACCCCCTGCCCATTCCCCAAGAGGCCATCCGATGACACGTAAGGACAGCTGGTTCAATCGCTACGTCAACAGCCTGCCTGAGCGGGGATGGTTCCAGTTCCTGTCGCGCTATGTCGTGGTGCCGTTCTGGATCTGGAAAGAACCCAAGCCTAAGCTTCCGGGCGGGCCCAGACCTTCGCCACAGCCCAGTGAAAACGTCCAGCGCATGATGAACCTGATCATGCCACTCAAGGACCCTTCGCCGGCCGGACGTGCGCATGCGACGCTGGCGATTGCACAGAATGTGGACGAGATCTTTGCCGGGCTGGACAATGTCGGAACCGTTCATTTCGCGCGTTTCCTGCTGATCGAAGACAAGATTTGCATGATCTCGGTCTATGACGGTGATTTCAGCAACTACATCCGCGATTTCATCACCACCATCGGCAGTGTTTTCAACGATGTTATTTCGCTGGTGGACGGTGCCGAACACCTGATTCCGACGGAACACAACGTCGAGGAGTTCATCGATTGGGTGCAGGAACATGACCTGTTCCAGGCCGCCGATTTCCCGACTGATCTGTTCGGACTGCAGGACGCTGCAAAAGGGCTGCCGCCGAACCAGCCGCCGCACAAACTGGCGACGTTGCCGCGTGAGTTCGTTCTGCAATTGCACGCGAACCGCAATCTTTCGTTGGGAGGAGGCTATCGCGCCTATCCCGGAGTTTCCGCCGCGCAGGTGCGCCAGAAATTTGGACAGGGCTGGTGAACACAAAATTCAACCTCGCAGACATTCAGGGCAATATCCTGCGTGGATATCGCCGCAATCTTGTACGTCATCTGGTTCTTGAGGTCAGCGACCGCGCAGCGGCCCGGCAGTTTCTGGCAGCAGCAGTGGATGACAGCCACGGCGACGTTCCGGCGATTACCCGCGATGTTACCTGGACCGTCAGGCCGCCGTTCTGCTTCAACATCGGAATTACCTTTGAAGGGCTGCGCGCTCTGGGTACGCCGGCTGAGCATCTTAAGACCTTCCCGACGGAATTCGTTCAAGGGATGACCAAACGGGCGATCAAGATCGGGGACTTCGGCAAAAGCGCGCCCGAAAACTGGCCTGCTCCGTTTGACAAGCCCGAGCGGATACACCTGATTGCATCGGTTCATTCCGACACCGAAGACCATCTTGATCAGGTCGAGGCGCAAGTTGCCAAGGCCTTCACCATTCTCGGTGTGCGCAATGGGCGGAATCTGCCCGAAGGGAAAGTGTTTTTCGGGTATGTCGACGGCATCTCGCAGCCGCGCTTCAGGCATGTCACCGATCCAGATCAGGTGGGTGTGGATGAACCCATGGACCCGCTCGGCACGGCGCTGCTGGGATATCCCACCAAACAGGAAGGCGTGCTGTTCCGCGTTCCGTCCCCGCACGAGCTGGGATTCAACGGGTCTTTCAATGCCTTCCGGGTGCTGCAACAGGACGCCGCCGGATTCGAGGTCTATCTGGACAAGGCCGCTACGGAACTGATGAGCCATCCCAAAAGGGACCTTTTGGCGGACCCGAAGAAACTGCATCTCATCGTCAAAGACCCGGATATGCATGGCGCCCTTCGCGAAGTGGTCGCGGCGCAGATGTGCGGGCGCTGGCGCAACGGGACCCCATACGAATTGTCGCCAAACGCCCAATTTCCCGAGGAAGAAGTCTCGCTAACCAATTTCGACTATTCGCACGGCTCACGCTGCCCGGCCGGATCGCATTTGCGGCGCGGCAACCCGCGGGGCGGGCCGATCGTCCAGCGCATTGCGAACTACACGCGGCGACTGGTCCGACGCGGCATGTCTTATGGCCCGGACTTTGACCCCCAAAATCCCGATACCGAGGAACGCGGTCTGTTGGGCAGCTTCATTGGTGCCAATATTGGCGCGCAATTCGAGGCCGTCATGTGCGACTGGATCAATCTCGGCCTGCAGGACCCGAACATTACCGGCGCAAACGATCCGCTGCTGGGTGCGAATACGCCCGAAACCAGTTGGTTCGATATGACCCTGCCGGATGGTGACACGATCCGCCTGCGCGGTTTTCCGCGCCTGATTTTTGCACGGGGCGGTGCCTACACGTTCCTGCCAAGCCTCGCGGCGATCAAGTACCTGTCCGAGTTGAACACCTGAACCGTCTTAACCAAGATCCGCCAACGCTGCGTCTATTCGGGCCAGCATTGGCGTCTGCCCGGCCGTTTCAACAATGACGCGGGCTTTGGTCAGGTGTTCGAAGGCCAGTTGACGCTTTTTCCGGGCCTTGTACAGAAGCCCCATGATCATGTCGCAACGGGCGATGTAGTGGCCCTTGTCGTCAAACTGAGGGTTTTTGCGAATTTCCGCGATCATCTGGATCAGCTTCTTCTCGCCAAAAATCATAACCCAGACAACCGAGCGGAAGTTCTTCAAGAACACGCCAAGCGAGCTTTCGCCTTCGCCGGTGAGTATGGCCAGATACAATTCGCACAGGAACAGCCGGGCCCAGTCGGCAGACACCTGCGTTCCTTCATCTGTGCGCTTCCGGATCGCAGTCTCGACCTGTTGCAGCCCGGCAGCTACCTGGCCCTTCAATGCGTAGGCCACGCCCAGCATCGTCGCCGGGCCCATCGTGAACAGGGTCCAACCCTTTTCGGCGCAATTGTCTATGTGTTTCTGAACAATCTCGATGGCCCCGGGCTTTTGCAGCGGCACCATGGCTGCGACCCGGGCCGCCTCGGCAATGGCGAGTTCAAATTCCACCTGTGAAGCCTTGCGCGCCTCTTCGGCCATTCGAAGCGCCAGTTCGTGGTCGTCCGTGACCATCGCAATCAGCGCCTTCATCGCGGTTCCGTAACCCAGCGAACGTGGGTCATTCTTGGATGTCCCGATCGCAATCATCCTGTCCGATGCCGCATGCGCACGCGCAACACGGCCCCGGGTCAGTTCGTTCCAGCCCATCGTTGCCAGAAAGAAGTTCTGGATATACGCGTCATCGATCTTGCTGAGAATCTCCTCCACCTCGCGCGAGCGGGCGTCGAATTCCGTGTTTTCGATGGGGGCAAAATATATGGAAACCGAAAGCTCGTTCACCATGGCATAAGCCTGCGAGGCCGGGTCTCCCAGTCGTTTCGCCATGGCGGTCAGCTCCTGCTGAACCCAATGCGCTTCGCGGTATTTGCCGTTGCACACCAGGCAGGACACATAGTGGTGCAGGAACAGCGCGTGATGAGGGTTGTCACCAACCTGCGCAAGAATGGGCCGCACTGTCCCGGCCAGTTCGATAATCGTCTTGACCCGCAACGAGATGTTCGAACAAAGCGCGAAACTGGACAGAAAGCGGGCAAAATGCTCTTTCGTGGCTATATCGGGGTCGCGCTGATACAGTTCCAGCGCGGAATCGAAATACCGGTTGGCTTCGTCCAGTGAATAAACGCCAAGGCTCTTGTCACCTGCCATCACGTTGTAGCGGAAGGCCTGATCTGTCCGATCGGTTTGCCCGTAGTGAAAGGCCAGCGTGTCCGCCGCTTCCTGCAACCTGTTCGCGTTTCGTAACGCCAGATTATCGGCAATCGCAAGATGCAGTTCAGACCGGCGCGAAGAGACAAGGCTCTGGTAAACCGAATCCCGCAACATCACATGTTTGAAAATGTAGTCCGACGAATTAGGTTCGCGATACAGCACATCTTGTGCCTGCAAACGCTTCAGTGCAGCCCCCGTTTCTTCCGAGTTTTCGACGAGTTGCGACAACAGCCCCGGATCAAACCGCCGTCCAATGACGGCTGCGGCCTGCAATACCGGTCGGTCCTCAGCCAAAACCCGCTCCATTCTGGCGGTCAAAAGGCTGCGCATTGTGACGGGCAATCCGCTTTTGCTGATGTCAGCATCAAAACTGGCTTTGCGCCCCTCGACACGCAACGAACCCTGATCCAGCAGAAAGCCCAGAATCTCTTCGCCAAACAACGGGTTTCCTCCGGCCCGTTCCACCAGTTGCGCGGCAAAGCCGTCCGGCAGAACATCGACACCTAGCCGGTGTCGCGCCAGTTGAGCGAAATCTTCGGTATCCAGAGGTTTCAGGGCAACAGTCGTAACGGACACTTCGTCCAGCCATGGCGGCGTGTATTCCGGCCTGCGGGTCTGGATGAGCAGTAGATTCTTCAGGTCGTCCCGAAGGATCAGAGCACGCAGCAGATCCTCGGTCGCGCTGTCCATCCAATGGGTGTCTTCGATCAGAAGGATCACCTGCTCCTTTTCGCAGCGTGCCTTCAACAACAGTGGCAGCAGTTCTCGCGTGCGCAATCCGATCAGAACGCCGTCCAGTCCATCCAGCGATCCGGCAGGCGGCGTGAGGCCCAACAGGTTCAGAAGAAGTCCCAGGTGTTCATCGCTATACTGATCCCAGATCCTGAGACCCGCTTCCAACTTGTTGGCAACTTTGACGGGATCATCGCCGTCGCTGATCAGGAAAGCCTTTCGGACAATTTCCAGAATTGGCAGAAACGGAACATGTTGGCCGTCGGCAAAGCAGTATCCCGTCAGAACCGTCGCACCCTCGCTGCCGATCCGTTGCAGGAACTCGAACACAAGGCGGGTTTTGCCAAGCCCCGGCTCGGCAACCAGATCGATCGCCTGAAGCCTGCCTTCCGTCCGCGCCAGCGCCGCTGACATGACATTCAACTCGTTGGTGCGACCGACATAGCTACTGAGACCCTTGGCCATTGAGGCGTCGAACCGGGTGGCATCATCGTGAATGCCCTGCAGTTCCCAGAGCTTTTGCGGAGCCGAGAACCCCTTGACCTCTTGTTCGCCGAAAAAGCTGAGCTCTGTCACCCATTCGACCAGCCCCCGCGTTGTATCGCACAGCAAGGTGCCGCCGGGCGGGGCGAGGTTTTCCAACCGTGCCGCCAGATTTACCGTACTGCCCACCGCGGTCGTTGGGCCATCGTCGCCCTGAACGGCCGCCATCAGGACGTTGCCGGAACTGATACCAACGCGCATGTGGGGGCGAACGCCGAACCGGGCCTCGATACTGTCGGCCTCGGCATGAAACGAGGCATGGATCGTTTTGGCCGCCCGACAGGCCCGCAGCGCTGGATCTTCCAGCGCGTCAGGGATTCCGAACAGGGCCATGATGCTGTCGCCCGCGAATTCGCGCGCTGTGCCGCCATGCTCTTCGACGCCTTTCACCAGCATGTCGTAAACCAGCCGAACAAACTCCAGCGCTTTTTCTTCGCCCAGTTCAGCAACGATTTGGGTATAGCCGACCATGTCCGCGAACAGTACGCAGACCTGGCGCCGTTCCCCCAGATCAACCGGTCGACGCGTTCTTATGTTGCTGACATCCCCCATTTTGACAGAATGTTTACAACACCTTGGCATCTCTCGCCAGCATTAGGCATCACCTTGCCGTTAAGGCAAGCGTGGCTGGCAGCCAAAATGTCACGGGAAATGCCACCGTGGGTTGTGCTCGGCACGCGTAGGTCAGATTTCGTGCGAAACCTTCAGGCAGTGAAGGCCAGTTTCAGCCCTGGGCGCGGCCATCTGGTTTTGTAGATCTTGCCGGTGCTGGACGCCGTGATCCACAGATCACGCATATCCGACCCCCCAAAGCACATGTTGGTTGTAAACAGATCCGGCACCGGGACATGCTCGGTTGTCCCGTCAAGGTTGAACACCGTAATGCCACCATTGAAAATCGTGCCGACGCAAACGCGCCCGTCTTCTTCCACCCTCAGACTGTCCAGCCACTGATATCCGGGCAAGGTTTGCACGACATTGCCGGGCATGCCGGGAATCGGTCCCGCTTTGACTTGCCCCGGTCCAGTGATTTCCATCGCCCAAAGCCTGCCGAATACGGTGTCCGAGACATAGACCGTCTTGCCGTCTGGCGACAGTCCGACCCCGTTTGGCATTGGGATTGTCGCCGCTTTGATCAGGGTTTTTCCGTCGATTGAGGCATAGTACAGTCCGCCATAACGCGTCGACTCTTCATCCTCGATCCCGGTATCGGTGAACCAGAAGCCGCCAGATTCATCAAAGACGATGTCGTCCGGGGCGATCAGCCGCTTTCCTTCGTAGGAATCGAACAATTGCGTGACGGCACCGGTTTCCAGATCAACGCGGTGAACCGACCCGCCCTGATAGTGCGGACGAATGGGAGCGGGAACCGTGATCTGGTCAGGACCAAATGGAACGAAACTGTATACGCCTCCGTTGTTGCAGACATATGCGGCCCCATCAGGTCCGATCGCAACGCCGTTTGGTCCGCCTGGAATTTCGGCAACCTTGGCAACTTTGCCATCCGTGCCCAGTCGAACCAACGTCTGTTCCTTGATGTCGACGAACAGAACCGATCCGTCGTTCATTGCCACGGGACCTTCCGGAAACCCCAGTCCGCTGCATACTTCTTCCAGTTTCAATGACATTCTCAAACCCCCTGTTCGCGCCAGTTCTGTCGACTGTCATAAATTGTATGACGATGAAATAACGTTACTTTTCAATCTACGAGGCCAGCACGTCAAGACAAACCGTACACAAGGATGGTCCTTCCTGACGGGTCCGTGACGTAAGGCAGCCGTGCCAGATGGGTAGGACATTCTCGCAAGACAGGGCTGTACCGCTCACAACCGCAGGACGACCTTGTTCGGGGTCTTGGCGACCGGAGAGAGGTCCAATGCGTCGGCTTGCATCAGGCGCGGAATTCCAAAGCGGGGTTTCCAGTGGCACAAGTCGGGCGAAATGGTTCGCCAGACAGGCAGGTTGAATTCCGGCCTGGTCAGGTCGACAAACGCAACGCGGATCCCCGCGGCAGACAGCCTGTTTCCAATGCTTCGTGGTTCGTTAGGCAAGGGCGACGGGGCCGGCGATGCAGATGATATTGGGGGCGTGTCGATAGAAACCTCGGATAACCAGCGCGCCAATCCCGGTCGTCTGTGCGCTTCCTGTGCGCCGTTCTTTATCACCAGAAACATTTGCGCCATCTCGCACAACGCGCTGAGCGCAGCATGTCGATACGTTGGTGCCGAAGCAAAACCAAATGCGATATGCCCTCGGGCGCTGACACCCGTCGCGGCCACGCTGGGAACTTCCAAGTCGGTGGTTATGTTCACAAGCGTCGGAACCATGTCGTGGCTTTTACAGCGCTCGATAAATGCTTCAACTTCACTTCCCAGCAGGCGCGCTTCTATTGTGGGCCGCGACCGGCAACCGTACCACCATCGCCCGGTGGCATCGCGTTCTATCAATTCGAACAAGGCAGCACTTCTTGCTTGGTTGTCGGTTTGTCCTGCCGCACAACCGTTTGTGTCTGTTCTGGTAAACACCTGTGTGGACACATCATTGATGAAAACCGAGTCTGCCGGAAGCCAGATTGGTTGGCCTTGCAATCCCACGCCCTGTATCCAATCAATTTCCTCGGATTGGGCATCAAGGATTTCATCGACACCGGAATAGTTCGCGTTGAATTTGTCAGGGCGCGACAACTGAGTTTCAGAAAACCCGCAAAGCATGCGGGGGTTCCAAACCTCGCCGGAAAGCTGATCTTCCCTGGCATGCGCAGTTACCAGATCAGGCCACCGGCATGCGCTTGCCAGTTCGATTGCCGACCCGACCCCGCTTTCTATCGAAAGTCCGTGCGTCAATCCCCTGCCAGAGCCCACGCGCCCGGCACCCAGTAACGCGGATTCAGGCCAAAGCGGAAAAGCGTTCAGTGATGTTTCGTTGGGGTGGACCAGATTGCAATAGGCCGGCCAGCCATCCGGCGAAACGCGAACTTCATCGAAATACTTTGAAAGTTCATCTATACTCATGAGGCTAATTGTAAAGAATCCGTAGTGTTTCTGCCATAATGGAACAGATTGAACGCATAACGCCTGTTGTTTTGACCCCGTCGAACAGCGCCTCTGCGGATGTGTCCATACTTTTCCTGGACATGGTGTCCTACAGCCGTCGCGTCGCTGAAAACGAAGCCAAGACACTGGACTTCATGTCAAACTGCTTCGATGCGATCCGTATTATAGCGCGCCGATTTCGCGGTGAGTTGGTCAAGACAATGGGCGATGGCGCGTTGCTGTACTTCTCAGACGTGGAATGTGCTGTTGATTTTGGGCTGGAACTTCACCGGATAGTTGACAAACAGCAGGTTGAGGAAGCTGAACCGTTCTTGTTCCGTGTCGGAATTCATATTGGGGAAGTAAGGTTCAAAAATGGGGACGTCTTCGGGCAGACCGTCAATATTGCGTCCCGTCTTCAAAGTATCGCAGAACCCGGCGAATGCATAATATCGAAGGACGTTTTTTCCACACTATCGGACAAGAGCAGCCTTCAGTTTGAATCCATTGGCGTTCCGAAGCTCAAGAACATCACAGCCCGCATCCCGGCGTATCGTGTTCTGGACCCGTTGCAACGCAATCGTTTGACTGATTTGCACCGGTTCACCGGCCTCAATCTCATCGGAACGGACGGTGCCGACCCCGCCGCGACATCGAAACCGCTAGGGACCAGGGCGCGCGGTATTCTGGCATATCTTGCGTTGAATTCGGGCGGCTACGAGACGATCGAACGCATCGAAACGCTGTTTGGCGGTAAGGAAGTCGTCAGTGCCGCGCTCACTGAGCTGGCGGAAAGCGAAACTGGTCTTGATGTTCAGGTTTTTCCCGATAGCGCGTTGATCCATCTTGATGTGGAACTGGATCGCACGGACCTTGGGGGAATGCTTGGCGATCTAAGGCAAAACAAGGTTCCGGAAAGATTGATCCTGGAGGCCAACTGGCCGCAGGAAATCCTTGCAGGTCTGGACGATATTACCCCACTCCTCGACAGCTGGCTCAGGATTACACGCGAGCGCTGGAAATGGTTGCTGCTGAGTGAAATGGAGCGTTTTCTTGAGCGCACCGATCCCGGAAACGAGCAGCGAGAGCAAGTTGCCCAGATCATCCTGTTACAGGAGCCTGGGCACGAAAGCGCGTCACTTGCGAAGATCGAATGCCGACTGGAACACGAAGACCGGGGTGGAGCGCTCGAGGAATTCAAAAGGCTCAAAAAGTTCCTGTTCGAGCACTACGGGATCTCGCCGGGTAAGCGCATTCGGCAGTTGATACAGGCGATACGAGGGAAAGCACCGGCACCGGAACAGCCACGCACAAGCGACATTCCGTCAAATATCGGACTTAAGATAGTCGTACACACATTCCAAGACGAATGCGTGGATTCAACTGCTTGGGAAGTCTCTTCATTTCGAGACGAGCTAATTGCCAACCTCTCGCGTTTCCGCGACTGGTCGGTTTTGGATGGGTCGGCAAGTTCATCGGACTCAACGAGAGCGTCGGGAAACATGATTTACGATGTCGAGGGACGGCGCCACATGTCCGGAGACCAGCCCATGATGGCTCTTATCCTGAAAGAGGCCGAAAACAGCAGGGTGATATGGTCCGAGGAGTTTTGCTTGTCCTCAGAGAACTGGCACGATGTACAGCACGAAATTCTCCGATCAATTGCTGCCAAAGTAAGAAGTTACATTTCACTCGACCGAATTTCTTCGACACTCGGTACGTCTGCCGGAGGCAAAGACGTCACGGACATGTGGCTGCGCGCCGATCGTGCGCTGATGGAGTGGACCGCAACCGGGGCGGAAAACGCAGATGCGATTTTTCGTGAAATATTAAGAAACCACCCTGACCACGCACCGTCTTTGTATCGTATTGCCTCGATTTCGAACATTCAGCATGTGATCTGGCCCGGCCGGGTACGCGATCAAAGTGAAATAGAAGAGGCGGACAGTTTTGCCGCACGTGCCGTTGCCATCGACCCGCTCGATGCCAGGGTTCAGCGAACGGTCGCCTGGACGGCCGCAATGAACGGCGCTTTTACACGGGCATCGATGCACCTGGAACTGGCTGCCAAACTCAACCCTTCAAGCCCAGCCACGTTGGCCAGTTGTGCCATGGGCTTCGCCTGGTTCGGCGACTATGACAAAGCCAAGTCGACCCTGACGCAATGCGAAGCCTTGTCCGAATTATTGCCGTCCTGGTGTTGGGCCTACCACGCCTCAACGTATTTCTTCCTCGACAGGCTGGAAGACGCCCTGCGGGCCGCCGAGTTGGGGGGCGACAGTATCCCGGACACGCAAGGCTGGCTGGCTGCTGTCCATGCCAGAAGGGGTGACATGGATAAGGCTGGAAGCGCATTCCACGCCTTTTGGCAAAAGGTTTCGGAGCATTGGACAGCACAAGATGAGGCGACGCCAGAACGGGTCGCCACGTGGTTCGCTCAGGCCTTCCCGATCAAAGAGCTATCCGACCAGCAAAAGCTTGGCGATGCAATTCAGGCGGCACGATTGGCGGCTTATTGACAGCGGTTCAGGAAAACCACGGCAAGTAGGTATTTTTTGGCTTCATCAGAAGCTGAATCTCCGCCCGACAACTGGACAACATGATCTGCAATCGTCCCCATATAACCATCAAACATATTCGGATTTTTTTCGGGGATGGGAATTGTCTTTTTGCACTGGTTTCCGATCTTTCTATCGTCTTCCAGGTTTACTGTAAGCTCGCCGTCGGAAAATGTGTAATTTACGCTATCTTGTTTTGTTAATTTCTTGTCAATGCCGTCTTTAATAGCAACTATGTTGCCTTTGCCCTCCATTTCGTCAAATACATTCTCAAAAAAATCGTTGATATCATTGCCAGCACCACCATGATCTTTCATCCACTCATTTATGTAGTCACCGGCGTCAATCATTCCGTTTTTAACATCGTTATTATTATCTTTGACCAATATGTGTGTCATACCATTTCTCCCTTACTATTGTGGTTCGTAAGCAAAATTTACTATATCAGTTAGTGTTATGCGCGCATTGGAATTCGATTGAATGGGAATGCGGATTTTGAAGTTTAGAGTGCCATTGCCATTCATCAGTCTCAGAATGCCTTCATGATCGGCGTCCAGTGCTGCATGGAATGTTTCCATGACGACCCTTGCCGCAACGGGTCCCAGTTTTCCTTCTGGTGAACCTTCTGCCTCGGCAAGGGTATAGAACCACAAAGGGGTATGTTCGTGAAGAATTGAAGAGCTGGCCACCTCAGCGAACCGGGGGTCTTTATCCAAAAAGGCTTTCACGTCCAGAGTTTGTTTTTCTCCAAGGAACTCTGCCATTTCTTGTCCGCTCGGGAGAGAAAACTTCGATCCGCGCAATAAGGTTTGCAGCGGTAAATTGAATGTTTCGCCGTCGGTTTCTATGTGCGGGAAGTTTGTTCTGGGTATCTTGCCGAGATCGGAATTTATCCTAGTCGAAATTGGAGCCGCGAAAATATGGCTACTTTCTTTCCCCACCAGCTTCATGTCCACCCAATGACGCCAAAATTGTCCCCAATGAAACTGCAAATGGTTCCTATTTATTAGGCCACCAGATGTGTAATTTAGCAATGTACCAAGGGATGCAGATTCCTCTGGGTATTGATCAGGTGCGCCTATTGGCCAGGACAAGCCCCACGGACTATAAACTTTACGAACCATGCTGTGCCCAAATCGGAAAACCGCGGCTGCAAACTCAAGCGGGACCAGAAATTCGGCCGCGTCGTCCGGGGCGACAACGCGGCGACCCTCTTTCAAGACGGAATTATAGATGTCGCTGGGAATTAGTCTGGGCAAGTAATCAGTCAGTACGACGGCCTGAATGTGGCGCTTGGTTTCCAACTTTGCGTCCTGCTCAGTCGCCTCTGAAATCTTTGCAAGTTTTTGATGAAAACGAACCAGCAGCACATGCATTTGGGCCAATGCGAGATTGCTGTCAGCACGGGGGTCCACACACCTAGGTTGACCGTTATGAATATCTCGGGGCAGGTCAAATGTGGGTTCGATTTGTGTCGGTATATTTTGGTTTTGCCCCAAACAAGCGCCAGCCTCATTTATCCATTCGGCTGAACTCTGACCTCCGGCATGAAGCGTTCCAAAAAGTGACTCGAAGGTCAGCGCGTGATTGCTTGCATTAACCCAAACAGTCTCGTTTTTGCCGTTTTCCTGCTTCTTCATATGTGTCAGATCGTGAGCCAGAAACTGGCCGAAGTAGGTGTAGGCGGCAGGTAATTCGGAGGCTGGGTCACTGTCATCCAGCATCGCCTCCGCCAGTGCCTTGAGCGTTTCCTCATCCGGCTGCTCTCTTTCACTGGTGTTGCCCGGTATGAGGCAGCTGTAATAGTTAATCTTTTCCGAGGCGGCCTGGCTGAATGTATCTGCGAGATTTTGCGCGCTGAGCAAGTCTGGGTGGTTGCATTTGCATTGTTCCAGGAACTTTTGAAGCTTGTTGAACGTCGTTAATCTGGGCGCCGGGTGTCCGTCTTTGTCAGGAACAAGCGCGAGCTTGTTGCCTCTATCCTCGAGACTTTCGAAGAAACGCCAGGACATGTTTTCTATTTTTTGCGGCGGTTGCTTTTGATCGGGCACATAATGAAACCCACCGCCGTGTGTTTCAACCATGGTACAATCCAATTAACCTACGGCATTATGCTTGCACATATAGCGGCTTTTACAAAGGAGATTCTAGATTCCCATTATTGGTCATTTGTTTGGGGTATCGCGTTCGGTTCGTTTCAACGCGCATTTTACCCAAGGAAAGGCGGTCTGAAGTTGTTGTGGTCCGATCTCCTCCATACCATCTTGGGCGTGCCCGTCCTCGAAGTGAACCGCTATGACCGCGTGTAAGATAAGTGCTCAAACAAGAAGCTTTCTGTCTTCCTGCACAAGAGCGCTGCCCAGAATGTCCGCTGAAATCGTCTGGAGCCGTCAATAGTTCGCCGACGGAAGCCCGGCCTCGTTCAGTTATTTACCAAGTTTTCGGCCAAGTCATATTCCACGTTTGTTGTTCCGACATCTCCCATATGCTTGGCAATTTGCTGTGTCAGCTTCTGTTTGGACATCTCAGCAAGCGCTTTTGGAAAACTCTGAAGCTCTTCTTTTCTGGCGACAACTGTCAGGGTGCGCGAGAGGCCGGAGACCGGAAGCTCTTTCAATCGCAAGCTCATGTTCTCCACCAATCCATCAATCAGCAAAGTTGGTGTCAAAAGGCTGAATCCCTGACCGGCAGAAACACAGGACGTAACCATGCTTGAACGGTCCGCCTGAATGACCTTGTCGGGTTCAAAACGCAAACGGCGCAGGTGTTGTGCAATTTGGCGGCCGGCGTTTGTTGTATCTCCGAACCGAACCAAGGGCAGCCGCGTCTGGATCGCCTCAAGGCTATCTGTCGGGCCATCATATGTTTCGGGCAGAACCAGAAGGTATCTTTCGGTCAGAACGTGGTGGCGCTCAAGGCCATCCATGTCCAGAAAAGGATTTGAGGTGATTGCCAGATCCGCTTGCTTGGTCCTCAGCAAATGCTCGTGGTTGCCGCTTTGCCCGGCATGCAAGGTGATATCTTCGACGTTGAACACACGTTGGGCCAGGTCAATCAATGAAGGCGTCAGGGTCGTGGCGATAGAGGCTTGAATACCGACCCGAAGCAGGGTCAGGGATTTCTGGCCGACGTGGCGCAATTCAGTTTCCATGTCGGAAAACGCATCCAGAATCTTCTGCGCTTTGCTGTGCAGGCGCACGCCCGCGTAGGTCAGCCGGGCCGGACGTGTGCTGCGATCCAGAAGCAAGGTGCCAAAGGCCTTTTCCAACGCGGTGATGTGCTGGGATGCCGCCGGCTGCGAGAGATTGAGCAGTTTCGCGCCCGCCCGCATTTGACCTGTTTCCGCAACGGCGACGAAGATTTCGAGTGAGCGCATCAGGCTTGGCGACAGTTTGCGACGATCCAGCATAGCTCATCCTTAGTATAAATGATGATTATACTGTTGGGATTTTCTTGGTTTCCGTCAAGCGCCGGGTCAACAGTTTTGCCATGACACCTTCGCGCCCATCCCGCCGTCGCAGGGCGACGGAAATTCGCACCTCTGCCGAGATGCGTGCGCCGTTTATTCTGCGAAAGCTCTCGACCTTCAATGTGCTCAGCGAAGCGGGGCTGGAGCAGATCGAGGCCAATGCGGACACCATCCTTGCCGAAACCGGAATGGAGTTTCAGGATGACCCAGAGATTCTGAAGATCTTTGCAGATGCAGGCTGTGACGTAAACGGAACGCGCGTGCGGTTCGCACCCGGCTTTTGTCGAAAAATGATCACTGCAACCGCGCCCGCGCAGTTCACGCAACATGCCCGCAATCCGGCCAACAGCGTTCAGCTTGGCGGAGAAGCCAGTGTGCTTTGTCCGGCTTGGGGGCCGCCTTTTGTGCACGATCTGGATCGCGGTCGTCGCTATGCATCGCATCAGGATTTCATCGATCTGATCAAGCTGCATCATAGCCTGCCGTGGCTTCACCACTCGGGTGGTGTGGTGTGCGAGCCGGTGGACCTGCCAGCCAACAAACGCCACCTCGATATGCTATATGGCCACATTCGCTATTCTGATCGGGCCTTCATGGGGGCCTTTATTGGGGCCGAGCGGGCAGGCCACGCGATCGACATGGCGCGGATCGTTTTCGGTGAGGATTTTGTGGCCGAAAACGCCGTCCTCTATTGCGTGTCAAACACCAACGCGCCCCTGGTGATGGACAGCCATATGTCGGGTGCATTGAAGACCTATGCTCGCGCCGGGCAGCCGGTTGCCTGCACGCCTTGGGTTCTGACCGGGGCCATGTCGCCGTCCACTGTGGCAGGGACGTTGGCTCAGGTGTTGGCTGAAACCATGGCTGCAATGACTTTGACCCAATTGGTAAACCCTGGGGCACCCTGCATGATGGGCAGTTTCGCCTCGACCATGTCGATGAAGTCCGGCGCACCCACCTTTGGCACACCCGAGGCCGGGTTGATGGTATTGGCGGCCGGACAGCTTGCCCGCAGGCTGAATGTACCCTTGCACACGGTTGGTACGCTCAGCGCCTCAAAAGTTCCGGACGCCCAGAGCCAGCAAGAGGCTACCTGGGGTCTGATGATGTCGATGTTCGCGGGCGCAAACCTGATCAACCACGCCACCGGTTGGCTGGAGGGCGGGTTGGTGACCTCGTTCGAAAAAACGATCCTGGATCACGATCTGTGCGGCAAGATCGGGCGTTTCTTCGAAGGCATCGACATGAGCGAGAATGCCCAGGCGATGGAGGCGATCGCGGCGACAGGTCCGGGTCGGCATTTCCTCGGGTCCGAACACACGCAGGCCAATTTCATGTCAGCTCTGTTCCGGCCCTGGACCCCGGATGACAATTCGTTCGAACAATGGCACGCGGCGGGAGCGAAGGATGCCGCAACCCGCGCCAATGCAATTTGGAAAGAGCAGCTTGACGCATATGAAGATCCTGGTCTGGACCCGGACATTGACACGGAATTGCAGGACTATATCGCACGGCGAAAGGCCGAGAAACCCGATCGGGACTATTTCTGATGAGCTTGGGTTTCAGCGATGTCACGCATCTGAGTGTAGTACGGCAGGTGATGCGCCACGTGGTCGGCATATGGCTCGCCAAGCGCATCCAGTTCCGCCCGCACGTCCGTGACCACGGGCGCCTGGATCGCGCCGCTTTGCAGTACTTCGGTATGCCAGCTTTGCACCGATTGCCAGCCGTCCGGTACACTGCTGTCCCAGGAAAACGCATGCGCGAGATAGGGCAGCCCGACATGCGCCCAATAACGGCGCAGCGTCGCTTGCGGATCGCGGCGCAGTTGATCAGCGGTGATGACCAAAGGGTCATGTCCCAGCTCTTTCAGTGCAGTGTACAGTCGGTACTGGGCTTCATGTCCCAGTTCCAATCGGGTGAATTCGGGATCCCGTTTAGCATAAGACAGCGCCGCTTCGGCCGGGTCGCGCAGCAAAAATGCGTGGCTCATCTGATGAGTAAATTCGGGATCCAGCGGCAGGGCTTCGGTGACATAGTAAGCCATATCCTTGAAAAACAAGGGGTTGATTGCAGCCTTTGCGCGGATCATGGCCCGAATATCGTCGTATGTCGCAGGGTGCCCGGGTTCGGGCGTGAAACCCGGAAACAGCCGGTCTTTGGTGGTCAGATAGTGATGGTACATGAACGGCTCGTGCAGCACGGTCAGATCACCGCGCTCGCGCATGACACGTTCAAAAGCGGTCGAAACCGAGCGGGGATGGCACCACAAAGCATGTATCGTCATGCGCCGACCCTAAGTTCGGTGCCTTTGTCGCGTCAATGGAGGGCAGCATGACCCGTATCCTGATCATCGGGGGCGGCGCGATTGGTCTCAGCCTGGCCTACCATCTGGCCAAGCGCGGTGCTGAAGATGTCACCGTCCTGGAGCGAAACCAGCTGACCTCGGGCACGTCGTGGCACGCGGCCGGGATCGTTGGTCCCTTGCGGGCAACTCCAAACATGACGCGGTTGGCGATGGCCGCACTCGAGGTATTTCCAGCCCTTGAGGCCGAAACCGGAATGTCGACCGGCTACCGCCAGACCTCAGGCTACTGGCTGGCACGCAATCCCGCTCGTCTGGACGAGTTGGACCGGATTGCGGATCTGGGTCAGACGCTGGGATTGAGCCCGCGCATGGTCTCGGCCTCGGACGTACCCCTGACGCAGCTTGATCTGAGCAGTCACGTCGGCGCCCTGTTTGTGCCTGAAGATGCCAATGTGAACCCGGTCGATTTGTGCATGGCTTATGCCAAAGGTGCGCGCGACAGTGGTGTAAAGATCCATGAGCACACCGGTGTTCAGGCCCTCCGCAAGTCAGGCACTCGCATCATTGGCGTAACCTTGACCGATGGAACCGAACTGGACGCAGATCAGGTAGTCATTGCCACCGGTGCCTGGTCACGCGAGTTGGCGGCCAGCGTGGGCGTGGCGCTGCCGTTACAGGCGGTCGAACACATGTATGTGGTCACTGAACCCATGAACGGACTGCCAAACCCATTTCCGGTGATCAGGGATCTGGACTGGGGCATCTACATCAAGGGCGACGCGAGCAAGCTGGTGATCGGCGGCTTTGAACCCAACGCCAAATGCTGGGACGCCTATGGCCCCGAAGGCGACCGCCCATTCCTTGAGATGACCGAAGATTGGGACCAGTTCACCCCCTTCATGGAGGCCGCGTTGGAGCTGTGCCCCAGCCTTGAAACCGTGGGCATCCAGCATTTCATGAATGGCCCCGAAAGCTTTACGGCGGACACCCGGCCACTTGTAGGTGAGACCTCGGTTGATGGCCTGTTTGTGGCCGCTGGCATGAATTCGGTCGGGGTGATGTCTTCGGCAGGAATTGGACGGGCACTGGCGGATTGGGTGATCGACGGCCACCCCTCCATGGATATGTGGGAGGTCGATGTGGCCCGGGTCGACCCCGCTACGGCGACTGCCGGGCACATGGCACAACGCATGGAAGAGGCTGTCGCGGATCTCTTTGCCTTGCACTGGCCGTATAAGCAGCCCCAAGCTGGGCGGGGTTTGCGGACCACCCCCTTGCACGACCGCTGGGCCGGGGCAGGAGCACATTTCGGGCTGACAGCAGGTTGGGAACGCGGGCTCTATTACGGCCCGGCACAGGATTATTCCATAGCCGATCAGGGGTGGTGGCCTCTGGCCGAGGCGGAAGCGGCTGTCATGAGTCATGGCACCGCCCTGATCGAGTTGAGCCCGTTTACCAAACTGGAAATCACCGGCCCGGAGGCTCTGGTGGCGCTGAATCGCCTGACCACCGCGCAGATGGACGTTCCTGTCGGTCGGGCTGTCTACACCCAGATACTCAACGCGCGCGGCGGCATCGAGATGGACGTGACCATCACGCGGCTGCGCGAGGATACGTTTCACCTGACCTCGGGCGCGGCCACACGCAGACGCGACCTGACGTTTCTGCGCCGCCACCTTAAGGGCGACGTCATGGTTCAGGACTTGACCGAGGCGCTCTGCACCATCGGTGTGATGGGGGCAGGCAGCCGGTCTGTTCTGCAAAGCCTGGGAGACCTTCCCGAGATACCCTTTGGCCACGCCGCCACCGCCGAATTGGCGGGCACTTCATGCCGTGCGACCCGCGTCAGTTTTGTCGGAGAGCTGGGCTGGGAACTGACAGTGTCCAATGCGCAGGCCCCCAAGCTGTTCGATGCGTTGCGAAACGCAGGCGCAACCCCATTGGGTCACTACGCCGTGGATGCATGCCGATTGGAAAAGGGTTTCAAACATTGGGGGCATGAGCTTGGCCCCGAGATCACTCCGCTTGAAGCCGGTCTGGGGTTCACCATCGATTGGTCCAAGGAGTTTGTGGGTAAAGCGGTGTTGGAACAGCAAAAACACCAGGGGCTGCATCGACGTCTTGTCCTGCTGCAGGTTCAGGGCGCGGCCCTGCTGCTGCATGACGAACCGGTGTTCGAGGACGGCACCTATGTCGGGTTGACAACTTCGGGTGGACGCGGGCTACGAACGGGGCTGAACCTGTGTTTTGCCATGGTATCGGTCCGGCCGGGCGAGACATTGGACGAGACATGCGGCCGAATTTTCACAATTCGGGTCGCAGGGCAGGACTATCCCGCGCAGCCCCTGCGCCGCCCGCCCTTTGATCCCTCAGGCGAAAGGATGCGCGCATGATCAAGGCGCAGGTAACGATCATCGGCGGTGGGGCCATGGGGGTCTCGCTGATGTATCATCTGGTCAAGGCGGGTTGGTCCGACGTTTTGCTGGTCGAGAAGAACGACCTGACCCATGGGTCGACCTGGCATGCGGCCGGGCTTTGCACCCATTTCGCGCACAATCCCACGATTCAGGAACTGCGTGCAACTTCTGTCCGGCTTTACCGGGATATTTTACCGCAGGAAACCGGGCGCGATTGTGGGTTTCATCGCTCGGGTGCGATGCGGATCACGCGCAACCCCGACCGGATGGACGAGTTTCGCCACGTGGCCGGCCTGTCCGAGTTCACCGGCTATCCGCTGGAGGTGCTGACACCGGAACGGGTCGCCGAATTGTTCCCACTGGCAAAACTGGATGGGTTGATCGGCGGGATTTATGAACCCGATGACGGCCACGTAGACCCAACGCTTGCAACCCACGCGATGGCCGAAGTCGCCCGGCGTGGCGGCGCCCGGATCCTGCGCAATTGCGCGGTCATCGCGGTTAAGCGCCAGCAGGATCATTGGTGGATCGAAACCGAGAAAGAGACGATCGAGACTGTCCACGTGGTCAACGCCGCAGGCACTTGGGGCTGGGAGGTTGGCCGCATGATGGGGCTCAACATCCCCTCGGTTCCTGTGCTGCACCAATATCTGGTGACAGACACGGTCGACGCCGTGTCGTCCCGGATAAAGGAGGGCTTGCCCGAGTTGCCGATCATTCGAGACCCCGAGGAAAGCTGGTACGTCAGACAGGAACGCGATGGGTTGATCCTTGGGCCGTATGAAAAGGACGCCAAGGTTTGGTCAGTCGACGGTATACCGCCGGATTTCGGCGCGGACCTGATGCCGCCGGATCTGGACAGTGTCGAACACATCATCATGGCCGCTATGGACCGTATTCCGGCGCTGGAAACGGGTGGCGTGAAATCGGTGATCAACGGCCCCATTACATTCACACCGGACGCCAACCCCCTGATCGGGCCTGCGCATGGCTTGGAGAATGCCTGGCTGCTTACCGGCTCGTCCATGGGCGTGATGGAGGGCGGCGGCGCAGGCTGGTTCCTCGCCCACTGGATGACCCATGGCGCGCCGCCAATGGATGCGCTGGCAGTGGACAGCCGACGCTTTGGCGTCTGGGCGGATCGTGACTATCGCGTGGCCAAGGCCATCGAATGTTTCGGTCTGCAATTCGGTGTGCACTACCCTCACGAGGAACGCCCCGCCGGGCGCGGCCTGCGCCTGTCTCCGCTGCACGACCTGATGGTTCAGCGCGGCGCGGTAATGGGGGCGGCCTATGGGTGGGAGCGTCCGAACTGGTTTTCGGACATGCCCGGGGCTGTGGCCGACGAAACCTTCCGCCGCGCCAATTGGTTCGAACATGTGGCGCGAGAGGTCGACGCCGCGCATAACCGCGTTGCGATGGCAGACTTGTCGGTTTTCTCGAAATTCGATGTCACCGGCCCGGATGTTGTCCCGTTTCTGGAGGCGCTGGGCGCAAACCGCGCACCCGCGCCGGGGCGCATTGGCCTGACCCACGCGGTGACGCCGACAGGTGGTGTATTGTCGGAGTTCACCATCACGCGCCTGACCGAAGACCATGCCTACCTTACCAGTGCCGCGGCGGCCGAGCAGATCGATTTTGATCTGCTGACACATGTCGCCGAAGGTTTTGACGTCATGGTTCGAAACGTCTCCGAGGATCTGGCGGTCATCGGTGTCATGGGACCCAAGTCTACTGACGCTCTACCCGAATTGGTCGATATGCCCTGGCTGACCGCGCGCGAGACCCACGTGGCGGGCATCCCCCTGCGCGCCCTGCGTGTGTCCTATCTGGGCGAATGCGGTTGGGAGTTGCATGTCGCCAATAAGCACGCGGCAAGGCTCTTCGTATTGCTTGAGGAAACTGCGAAACCTCTTGGCCTTGGCTTCTACGGGGCCTATGCCGCAAATTCCATGCGTCTCGAAAAGGGTTATCGTGGCTGGGGCAGTGACCTGACGACCGAGCGCAGCCCTCTTGAGGCTGGGCTGACCCCTTTTGTCCGCAACGACCTGCGCACCAAGCTGGCCCGCGACGACGCGTGGGACATGGTGCTGCTGGATGTCGAAGCCGGTCAGGTCGATCCGTTCTACGCGCACACGATATGGAAAGACGGGGTGCCGGTAGGGATCGCCACCTCGGGGGCCTATGGTCATCGCACCGGCAAGGTTCTTGCCTTGGCCTACCTGCGTGACCCGACCGCGCGCGAGGGGCTGACCATCTCGATCCTGGGTCAGCACCGTGCCGCGACCATCCTGCCGGAAGCCTCCTTTGACCCCAATAACCATCGACTGAAAACCGGAGGTTCCAAATGACTGACCACCCCCTTCACACCGACTGGGACTTCTCGAATACCGCCGCGCGACGGGACCGGTACTATGCCGCTTCGCTGACGCGGTTCACGCCCTTCCGCGAGCCCATTGTGTTCAAAAAAGGCCAGGGCCAATACCTGTGGGACACGGACGGGCGGAAATATACGGACTTGTTGGGGATGAATGTCTGTATCTCGGTCGGGCACTCGCACCCACGCGTGGTGGCAGCAGCAAGCGCGCAGGCGCAGGAACTGACCCACTGCACGACAATGTTCTACCACCCGACACCCGCACATCTGGCCGAGGAACTGGCCGCGACCATGCCCAAGGGCCATGACTGGGTGGTGCATCTGACCAACTCCGGGTCCGAGGCGATTGATCTGGCGATGACCATGGCGCGCACCTATACCGGCAATCTGGACCTGCTGGCGTTGCGCACCGCTTATCACGGCCCCACTGCCGCAGCGCAGTCGATCACAGGTATTGCCGGGTGGCGCCACCCGGGCATGCCCGGCAACGTGGCCTTCGTTCCCGAACCCAACCAGTATCGCGGCATCTTCGGGCCAGGTACCCAGCCGTATCTGGAAGAGATCGACCGCACCATCGCCACAGCGACATCCGGTCAGGTGGCGGGCATCTTTGTGGAAAGCGTGCAGGGCTATGGCGGCATCATCGAAATGCCGCCGGGCTATATGTCCGGCGCAGCAGATCGCGTGCGCGCGGCAGGGGGGCTTTACATTGCCGATGAAGTTCAGTCAGGCTTTGGCCGCACCGGCGAAAACTTCTGGGGGTTCGAGGCAGACGGCGTTGTCCCCGACATCATTGTCATGGCCAAGGGCCTTGGAAACGGCTTTCCGATCGGAGCGGTTGTGGCCAAAAAACAAGTTGCGGCGCCGATGGCCGAAAGGTTCATGTTCCACACTTACGGCGCCAACCCGACCTCGGCCGCCGCAGCCCGTGCCGTTCTGGCCGTTATGCGAGACGAAGGGCTTCAGGAAAACGCCCGTATTGTGGGCGCGGCGCTGTTGGAAAGGCTTAATGACCTGAAAGACAAGTACAAGGCCATCGGTGATGTTCGCGGCAAGGGACTTATGCTGGCGCTGGAATTCGTGAAAGACCGGGACAGCAAAACGCCTGACAAGGAGATGACAACAGAGGTCTTCGAAGCCTGCCGCGCGCAGGGGATCATTCTGTCAAAGTCCGGTCCTTTCCAGCAATGCCTACGGATGGTGCCGCCACTTTGTTTGTCCTTGGAAGATGTGGACCAGGTGGCAAACAGCCTCGACCAGGCGCTCGAAATGGCTGAGGGTACTGCCCATGGATAAAGGATAGCCCTGTGAAACCGCTGAAAGCGGTGGTTTGACGAAGGCCCCTTTTTGAGGGGCCCGACATTGTCGATTGGCTAGATGGAGTTCGAGCCTAGGATGTTGATTGGTTCAGACAAGCTCTGAACGACAAGGATACACATCAGTATCCGGGGTCGGAACCAGCGCAAGGCCACCATCAGATTTGGGAAGCGCCGCTATCAACACAGCAAACGAGTTGAGACGATCTCACGGACCGCTTGGCTCGTCGGCAATTTCCTTGATCAATCGCGTCTCCAACAATTGCCCATAGCGGTACAGGACCGGGTAGGCGACCGAGGCGATGTGACTGTTGAACTCTCGAAACGCACGCAATGTCTCCAGATGCATATCGCTGGTTTCGAAGCTTTCCGTAGTCCCATGTTGCAATCGGCGCAGGTGTCGCTTGCGGCTGTCACGTTCCACCCGTTTTATTTCGGTTTTTTCAAGGCTCAGCAGCCGCGCGCTTTCCAGATCGTCTGAAATAAGCACATTCGAAGCCAGTTTCATGTTCGACAGAATGCTCTCGTGCATGTGGACGAGTTCCGACCAGCCCTCTTGCGAGAAACTTGAACCCTTGGTGCGCATTTCGCCCGCCAAAACAGTCAGGCGCTTGGCAACAACATCCCCGGCCGTTTCAAGCCGAATGGCGAACTCCATCAGATCGCGCGCGGTTTTGGCATCCTGTTCTTCGTATAATTCGGTCGGTATCGCTGCAACAAAGGTTCGAATACCCGAGAGGCACCGGTTCACGTCCTCGTCAATCGCCTGAACAGACCGGATTTGTTCCTTATCACCGTGTCGGTACAGCTCCAGCACCGGGCGGAACATGGTTTCGAGAAGATCGCTCATCCGCAGAAGTTCCCGCTTCAGGCTCGGCAGCGCTTGGTTGGGGTTTGAAACGCATCTGATGTCCAACGCACTGACCGGTCTTGCGGGTTGCGGCTTCTGTTCTTTTTGGGGGTCTGGCAAAAGCGTTTCGAACAGTGTCTGCAAGCGCCCGCAAAATGGAAGCGCCAGAACCAGCAGTGACAGGTTGAATGCAAGATGCACATTGACGAGCATCTGTCCCCCCTGCGGTTCTCCCAAGAGCCCGGTTCGCAGGGCCAGGTTCGCCACAAACAGGGTCACCAAAGCCCAACTGCCCCGTAGCGCCAGGTTTGCGTAGGGGATGCGTCGTGCCGTCACAGGCATTCCCCGGGTCAGCCAGACCGGAATGAAGGCCGAGCCAAAATTCGCGCCAAGAACCAATGACATACCGGCGGCAAAAGGGATTGCGCCGATCTGTACAAGCGTCACGCACATAAGGATGGCCGCGACCGACGAGTGCATGACAAAAGCCAGGGCACCCCCGACAAGGAAGGCCGTGATGTAATCGCGCGCCAGATAATCGGCGACGGCGGGCAGAAATGCACTGTCCCGGATGGGGTCCATCGCCTCGCGTAGGAACCTCAGCGAGATCAGGATAAATGCCACGCCCATCAGAATGCGCCCAAGCTGCCGTGCTTTCTTGGCTTCGGTCTTGACGAACAGATAGCCGCCAATTGCCAGTAACAGCGGCACAAGCCAGTCCAACCGAAAGGACAGGATCTGAATGATCAACGCCGAGCCCAGATCGCCACCCAGTACAATCGCCAGACCGGCTGGAAAGCTCAGCATCCCACTGGCGGCAAACCCGGACGTCAGCAAAGCCACGGCGGCCGAGCTTTGCAACACGACCGCCATCATCAGCCCAACCACCGAGGCATGCAGGTAGCTGCGCTGTTGCGTCATCACCCGTTGGAACGACGCGCCGTAACTGCGTTCGATTCCAGTGCGCACCATGCGTACTGCGTAAAGCAGAAGCATGGTTGCCCCGGCCAAACTGATCAGGAAGGTGACAATTGCCATGCTTCACTCCGGCTTCAAAACAGGTATTTGCACCGCAGTTTGTGTGCGATCCGCTGCAGATGGCTTTTGAGTCGTAGGCGACGGCAAACAAGGACGGGAAATCCGGTCTATTTTGCAGCATCTTATTGGGTTGCGCCAAGTGTGCCCGTTACCGAGCCAATTGGGCGATCTTGCCCGCCGCCATGGCCCGTCGGCTCAGTTTGCCTCTGTGATTGCGGCAGCAACGATGTCGATGGCACGATCCAGTTCAGTTTGCGAAATCGTCAGCGGCGGCGACAGGGTCAGAACGCAACCCTGGCTGATCTTATAGCTCAACCCCGATTCTAGACAGGCATAGTAGATCTGTTCCGCGCGCGCATTTCCGGGCGTCTTGCTGGAACGGTCCTCGACAATCTCGATACCGAACATAAGGCCGCGGCCCCGGATGTCACCGACGATGGGAACATTCTGAAGGGCGTCGACCAGGCGCCCCATCGCGTAGTCGCCCAACTCAGCCGCGCGCTGGACCAAGCCCTCGTCTTCTATGATTTGAAGTGTCGTCAAAGCGGCCCGAGAGGTTACGGGGTTCTTTTCGTGCGTGTAATGCCCAATGGCAAAGTCCCCGCAAACATCCAGTTTTTTCCGGGCGATGCAGGCGGCGATTGGCAGGATACCCCCGCCCAGTGATTTGCCGATGGTGACAATGTCGGGGATGATTTCATCATGCTGGAACGAGAACATCTGCCCGGTCTTGCCCAGCCCGGTCGGAATTTCATCCAGGATCAGCAATGCGCCGTGCCGGTCGCAAATTTCGCGCACCCGCTTCCAGAAACCTGGCGGCGGCACGATGGGTACGGCACGCATCGCCTCGGCCACGACGGCGCAGATGTCGCCTTCGCGTTCCAGCACATAGTCGATCATGTTGGCGCAGGCTTCGGCGCTGGCTTCAAGCGTTGCGTGTCCATAGGGGCATCGGGTGGGGTGGAAGGGTGCTACATGCTCGGTTCCCGGCAAAAGCGGCCCGGCGATGTGGCTGCGGAAAGTGGCCTCGCCACCAACGCTTGCCGCGCCAAAGCCCGCTCCATGGAAGGCGTCCCAGAAGCTCAGAGTCTTGAAACGGCCCGTCGCGGCGCGGGCGATCTTGAGCGCGACTTCATTGGCGTCCGAACCGCCGGTGGTGAACAGTACCTTGCCCAGATCGCCCGGGGTGATGGCCACCAGCTTTTCGGCCAGTTCCACCGCCGGGTCATTGGTGAAACGGCGTGGGGCAAAGGGCAGGTCGTCCAGCTGATCCTTGATCGCCTGCACCAGAAGGGGATGGCCATAGCCAATGTGATGTACCGAATTGCCATGGAAATCCATGTAGCGGCGGCCGTCGAGATCCTCGATCCAGATACCTTCGGCTTTGGCAATCGTGCTGACGCAGGGGCTGGACAGGGACTGATGCAGGAACACATCCGAGTCGCGTTTCAGCAGCGGCGACGACTTGGGCCCGATGGACTTCTTCAGCCAGGCTTTGCGGGCTTCCGAGGTATTCGATTCCCCTTCTGTATGGACAATCTGTGGCATATCCGTTTCTCACTGTCGTTTTGGAAAAGGGGCGGGCCCCGAAGGGTCCGCCAGTTCCGGGGAGAAATTTCCTGGACCCCTCCTGTTTGCAGAAGGGGCAGGGACGTCAGCCAGGCCAGGGCAGCGAATAAGTCTTCACGTTGGTAAAGAACTTCATCGCTTCGATAACGCCTTCCTTCACGCCGTTTCCGCTGTCCTTGATACCGCCGAAGGGCGACATTTCGATCCGGTAACCCGGCTGTTCCCAGATGTTGCATGTGCCCACGTTCAGCCCGTTTATATAGGCTATGGCGCGGTTCAGATCGTTGGTGCATACGCCTGAGGACAGGCCGAACTCGGTCGAGTTCGAGATTGCCATCACCTCTTCGTCGTTGTCGGGCACACGCACAATGGGGACGATCGGGCCAAAGGTTTCCTCCATCACCAGTTCGCTGTCATGGGGCACCTTGTCGACCACGATCGGCGGCAGAAGCGCGCCCTGACGGCCCGGATGATAGAGGATTTCCGCGCCTTCTTTCTCGGCCTGATAAACGCGGTTTTCAAAGACTTCCGCCGCCTTGTCGTGGATCACGCAGCCCAGTTCGGTTTCAGGATCCTGCGGATCGCCGAATTTGATCTTTTTGGCCTTTTCCAGAACCAGCGGCACAAACTTATCCGCGACGCTCTCTTGTACAAGAATGCGCTTGACCGCCGTACAGCGCTGGCCGGAATTGCCGGTGGCACCTGCAACAGCAATCGTGGCAGCCTTGTCCAGATCAGCATCGCTGAGGTCGTTGAGGACGATTAGAGGATCATTGCCGCCAAGTTCCAGAGCCTGACGTTTGTAGACGCCCTTTTCGGCAATCATCTTGCCCACAGGCACGCCGCCGGTGAAGGTGATGATGTCGATATGCTCGTTGGTGATCATCTCGTCACCGATGTCAGCGGGCCAGCCGGTGACAACCTGGAACATCTCGGGCGGCAAGCCCGCCTCGTACAGAATATCCGCCAGGGTCAATGCGGTCAGCGGGGTCAATTCCGTCGGTTTGCAGACCATGCAGTTGTTGGTGGCAATCGACGGCGCGATCTTGTGGCTGACCATGTTAAGCGGGTGGTTGAACGGTGTGATCGCGCTGATCGCCTTTACCGGCTCGCGCATGGTGAAGATTTTGCGGGCCTTGCCGTTATGGGTCAGATCGCACGAGAAAATCTCGCCATCATCCTTCAATGCCTCGGCGGCAGCGAACTGATAGACATCCTGCGCGCGCTTGGTTTCGTAGATCGCGTGCTGGTGGCAGATGCCCAGTTCAAGCGTCAGCCACTTGGCCAGATATTCGCGCTTTTCTCCGATCAGCTCACCCGCGCGCTGCAGGATCTGGCTGCGTTCATATCGGGTGAGCTTTGGTTTGTAGTTTGCCGCAATCTCGAAAGCCTTGCGCGCATGTTCGGCGGTTCCGGCCGGAACGTACCCTACAACTTCGTTGGTATAGGGGTAGTGCACCGGAACGGTTTCTTCAGTGAAGACAATTTCACCGCCGATCCGCATTCCTTCGTTTCGTATTTCGATGTTCGACATGGTCTGATCTTTCATGACTTACTGTGCCGCTGCTGTGGTTGCGTAAAAGAAGGCGTCGAAATTACGCAAAACCGGTTGGTTGGGCAGGTCGATGACGCGGTTCACGATGAACGGAACTTCTTGCTCGGTCAAACCGCCATGGCTGCGCAGGGGTTCCTTCAGGGCCGCCAGATCGTGACGGTGCTCGGACGTGCCAATGCAGATGTTCTCGCCCGAGACCATCACGATGTCGCCAATCCGGTCGCCCGGCAACTCGAACTGCTCGATGGCTTCGGCCTTGGTCAGCACGTGGGTTATACCCTCGGTCGCTTTGAGTTTTGCTATGATGTCATCCTGATCCGCGCCTTCGGGCAAATAGGCGGTCGCGAAAGACCCCAATGCGCCGTGATGCACGACATAAGGATCGGTAATCGGCAGGATGACCCGCGCGGCGTCCTTGCCCAGCCATTCGTCCATCAGATCCTGCGCATAGACAACGGCGGGCGAGCCATCAGGCAAGTGCTTTGGCTTCATGCCGTGGTCGGCGGTCACCACGATGGCGGCACCCAACGCGTCCAGTTCGCCCAGATAGCGATCGAACATCGCGTAGAAATCCAGCGCGCCTTGCTGTTCGGGTGCAAACTTATGCTGAATATAGTCAGTGGTCGACAGATACATTACGTCGGGCTTGAACTCTTTCAACAGCTTGACGCCGGCAGCAAAGACAAACTCGGACAGTTCGGCCGAGTAAACCTCGGGGACGTCCATGCCCAACCATTTGCTGGCATTGTCGATGCCGTGCTCAGCCATGGTCGTCTCGCCCGAACGTTCCGAGGAAAAGGCGACTGCACGGCCTTCGTCGAACTTCAGCCCCGCACCAAGAAGCGCACGCAGTTTGTCCTTGGCGGTGACCATGGCGACGCGGAACCCGGCATCGTAGAATTGCGAGAAGATCGTCGGCGCGCGCAGGAAACGCACGTCATTCATCATGACTTCTTCGCCGCTGTCCGGGTCAATCAAGTAGTTGCCACAGATGCCATGCACGATGGGCGGGCGTCCGGTGGCGATCGACAGGTTATTGGGGTTGGTGAAGGACGGGATCACGGAATGGGCCAGCCGGTCAGTGCCTTCTTCGCGCATCCGCTTGAGGTTGGGCATCAGGCCCTTGGCAATTGCAACCTCCAGATATTCAGGCTCGCACCCATCCAGGCAGATGGCGACTGCGGGGACCTTGGGCGTTGGATAGACGCGTTCGTTTGCTACAACGGGGGTTTGGATGGTCATCTTGTCACGTTCCTTGATAGTTAGGCAGCCAGTTTGGCGCGTTCTTGCAGTGCCCGGAGGGGAGGTGCCGCGTTGGTCACGCCCATCTCCTCCAATGATTCCTTTGCGGCGGTCACGACCATTCGCATGACGTGTTCGTCCATTTGGCCGATGCATCCGACGCGGAAGCTGTCGACCACCGTCAGTTTGCCCGGGTAGATGATGAAGCCCTTGGATTTCATCAGGTTATAGAACTGATCAAACACGAAGTTTTCGTCCGCGGGACAGAAAAAGGTGACGATAATTGGGCTGAGCCAGCGATTGTCCAGCAACGTTTCAAAGCCCAGCTCTCGCATTCCGGCGACCATGACATCGCGATTACGGGTGTAACGCCCGCCACGGCCGGGTACGCCCCCTTCGGCGGCGTGTGCCCTGAGTGCCTCGATAAAAGCGGCAACCACATGTGTTGGCGGTGTGAACCGCCACTGGCCGGTCTTGTTCATGTGCGCCCACTGCGCGTGCACATCCAGAGACAAGGAATGGCTGTTGCCCTTCGCGGCTTCAAGCTCGGATTTGCGGGCGACGATGAAGCCGAAACCGGGCACGCCTTCGATACATTTGTTGGCCGACGACACCATCGCCTCGTAGCGGATTTCGGTGGGTTTGAGTTCCACCGCGCCAAACGCCGACATCGAGTCGATCAGAAGTTTGCGCCCGGCGGCATAGGTGACTTCGGATATCTCCTCGACCGGATTCAGAATTCCCGAGCTGGTTTCGCAGTGAATAGCGACCACATGGGTGATGTCGGGATCCTCGGCAAGAATGCGGGCAACTTCCTCGCCCCTGGGCGGCAGGTAATCCCCTTTGTCCAGAACGACATGATCGCGGCCCAGATATTCCAGGGTCTGCGCAGATCGTTGCCCGTAGGCGCCATTTGCAAGAACCAGCGCCTTGCCATTGGGTGGAATAAACGACGCAAGCATCGCCTCGACCGAGAACGAACCGCTGCCCTGCATGGGGACGCAATCGTAGTCGTCAGCCCCTTCGCCAAGCAACGCCAGAAGGCTAGACCGCACTTCGCGTGTCATGGCGCGAAAGTCGTCATCCCAACTGCCCCAATCTTTCAACATGGCTTCTTTTACAGCATAGGACGTTGTCAAAGGACCGGGTGTCAGAAGATATGGTTCACCGAGGCGAGGAGGTTCGATTTTTGCGTTGGAAGGCGTCATATCCATGCTCCAGAAAAGCGTTTTCAAGAACACAATTGCAGCAACGGTTGCTATATGTGAAATTGCAATTATCGATCTAATTATAAGCTCAGCCTATGTACTGGGAAACGGGGATATGCGATGCGGCACAGTCAGCTCAAAGCCTTTCATTTTGTGGCTAAACACGGTGGGTTTTCGCGTGCAGCAGAAGCCTTGTATCTGACGCAGCCAGCCATTTCCGAGCAGGTGCGAAAGCTGGAACAGGATCACGATTTGTTGTTGTTCCAGCGCGAACGGAAACGTGTGACCCTGACCCGTGAAGGAGAGCAGCTTTACAGATACACCAAACAATACTTCGAGATCGAAGATCAGATCGAGGACTACCTTTCCGAGACCAAGGCCGTGGTTGATGGAGAGCTGCGTATCATCGCCGACTCAGCGCACCACCTGACAGCCTTTTTGGGGGCCTTTCAGAAGAAGAATCCGAACGTCACAATCACCGTGCGCTCGGGCAATACCGAGGAAATCCTGGAGGAACTCCGGTCCTATAATGCGGAGATCGGCGTTGTCGGCAGCCTGTCTCCGGGCAAGGACATGGAAATTCTGAGCCTTGGATCCACAGAGATCGTCGCCTTTGCGGCCCAGGGTTTGCTTTTGGCGTCCAAACCGACCCTGTCCCTGGAAGAGTTGTCAAAGCTGCCGCTTATCTTTCGCGAGACCGGGTCAAAAACGCGCCAGAAACTGGAAGATGAGGCCAAAAAGCACGGGATCATGCTTAAACCGGCGATCGTTGCCGAAGGGCGTGAAGCAATTCGGGAACTTGTGGCCTCCGGCGCCGGCATCGGTTTTGTTTCGCAGGCGGAATACGGGCACGATGACCGGCTGCGGCAGATCAAGTTGCAGGGGATCAACCTGCAAATGGGCGAGAGCATCATTTCGCTTTCGCAACGCCGCGAGGTGAAGATCATCCGCGCTTTCATGGAGTTCGTGCAGCGGACTTTGAAAGAAAACCCCGCCAATAGCTGATCGGCGGGGCAGGGAGTCAAAATGGCCGCTAGCGACTTCGCCAGGCTTGAGTGCGTTTCAGAATGCCCTTGGATGCAATCTGATGAATGATCCGGGCCGCGGCATTTGTATAGAAGATCATCATCCCCATTGCCGCCGCCGGTGCGATGTCTCCGGCATCATCCATATTCAGGACAGCGATTGAGGCGAGCGTGGTCTTGGGTGAGTACAGAAACACCACAGCCGACACGGTAGTCATCGCGTTGACGAACAGATAGATGGATATGTCCAGAACCGCTGGCAGGCAGACCGGAACCGTCACCCGTGCAAACAGCTTCATCGTCGGTTGCTTGAGCGACGCTGACACGGATTCGAACTCGCGGTCCATTTGCTTCAGGGCCGTCACCGCCGTCAGGTGCGATACGGTGTAGAAGTGCGTCACCGTACAGATCACCAAAATCGCCATTGTGCCGTAGATGCCGTTCAGCGGGTTTGACGGGTTGTTGAAGAAAAAGATGTAGGACAGCCCCAGTACCATGCCCGGAATGGCCATCGGCAACATCGCGAACATCTGAAAGATCGATCTGCCGGTGCGGAACCCTTGTGACTTCTCAACCAGGTAGGCCCCGAAGAACACAACCGCCGTGCCGATAATTGCAGTCAGCAGGGCCAGCCGGATCGAATTGAAATAAGACCCCCAGCCGCCGCCATCCATCTTGTCGAACTGATAGTTCCTCAGGCTCAGGCTCAGATCATAGGGCCAGAACTTGATCAGGGCAGCGAACTGGCACACTGCCAGAAGGCCAACGATGAACAGGCCGACCGCGCTGCAATAGGCCAGAAACAGGCGATCAGCTTTCGGGTTCGGAGTTGGCTGATACGGCACCGACCGGGCCGACAGCAGCGCCACCTGTTTGGACTGGACCATGCGGTCGATCGCAAAAGCCAGGATCGCCGGGATCACCAGAACCACGGACACGACCGCGCCCATCTCAAAGTTCTGCTGGCCGATCACCTGCTTGTAGATATCCACCGCAAGCACGTTGAACTGCCCGCCGATGACTTTGGGCAGGCCAAAATCGGTGATTACCAGATTGAACACAACAAAGGCTGCAGAGATCAGGCCGTACCTGGCGCCCGGAACAGTGACCGTCCAGAACGTGCGCCACGGCGTCGATCGCAGGCTTGCCGCAGCCTCGTAAAGCCGTGCATCCGAAATCGCCAGCGCCGTTGAGATGATCAGGAAGGCATGCGGAAAGGTGAAGAAGACCGAGCCTATCACAATGCCGATCGGACCATAGATGCTGGCGCCGAACAGCAGTTCTTTGATCATGCCTTGATTACCAAACAGGTATACCAAGGCGATACCCGGCAGCAGCGACGGAACGAGAATTGGCGCCATTGCGATCAGGCGAAAGACACCTTTGAACCGCATGCAGCTGCGGTTGAGCGCGTAGGCAAACCAGAAGGCCAGCGTCACGGTGACGATCGTGCTGACAACCGAAATCCAAAGCGAATTCTTGATCGAATTGAACAGCGCGGGCGTGGAGAAGTAGTTTACAAAGTTATCCAATCCCCTGGACTGGACGGGCCGAAGTTGAACCCGCCGAAAGGTATTGGAATCCAGCTCGACCCAATCGGTTCCTTCCTGCAAAGTTGATCCGACCAGGAACCGACCGGTATCCGTCGTGTTCCGGATCTGATACATGACCGGGCTGCGGAAACTGAAATCCGGGAAGAAACCTGTAACAGGCAAGCGCCCGTCCGAACCCGTCACAAGATCGGTGTCGGCAAATGCTCCGGTTCCGCGGTTCAGCGCATCGCCCGACAGGATCGTTCCATCAAAACTCCCTGCGTCATCGCTGACCTGAAACTCGTATTGGGACAGTTCCACCCGATAGGTGGAAAACGACTTTGAGAGCATCGTGTAAAGCGGCAGCGCCAGCGTCACGATCAGATACAGCACGATGACCATCATGCTTCCGCGCATCAGGATGTCGTCGCGGCTGAGCTTGGGTTTGATGATTGGGCCGGGGGGCAAAGTGTTACTGTTGGTAGAAGCGGTACTCATGCCCCGGTCTCCGGTACGTCAAAGGCCATCAGGCGGTCTTCGGGAAGCTCGATCATCATCGTCCGCCCTTCTGCCAGCTCAAGGCGGCGTACGGCATTGATCGAGAAATCCGCGATCAGCTCCGAAGTGCCGAACCGCTCATTGCTCAGGCGGCACCGCCAGAACGAACCAAGGAACTCCATCTCGGTGATCAGTACTTCGAAGGCGTTTTCCGGGGTGGTAATTGTATCCGGCGCACCCGGAGACCGCGCACCTTCTCCATGTGGAATGACATCATCAGGTCGGACAGCAGCTATGACGCGGCTTCCTTTCTGATGCGAATGCAGCGTGCATTTCAGCACGGACCCGCCCAGTTCTATCGTCTGAGGGTCACCGGCAACTGCCGACAGCTGGTTCATCTCGCCAATGAAGTCGGCGACAAACAAGTTCCTTGGATGGCGGTATATCTCGGTGGGCGATCCCACCTGTTCAATCACGCCATGGTTCATGACCACGATCCGGTCCGCCATGGCCAGCGCCTCTTCCTGGTCATGCGTCACCATCACGGTGGTCACGCCCAGCTTGCGTTGCAACTCTTTGATTTCATGCCGCAAATGGACGCGTACTTTTGCATCAAGCGCCGAAAGGGGTTCGTCCAGAAGCAGCAGACCGGGCTTGGTTGCGATGGCGCGGGCCAGGGCAATCCTTTGCTGCTGCCCACCCGACAACTGTGCCGGATATTTTTTGCCCTGATCCGGCAGGCCGACGAGATTAAGCAACTCATTCACACGTACAGCGATTTCAGATTTGCTGTGGCCCGAGTTTTCCAGACCAAAGGCAATGTTCTTTTCAATCGTGAGGTTCGGAAACAGCGCATAGGACTGAAACACGATCCCGAAGTCTCGCTCGGACGGGGGCAGGTTGGACACGTCCTTGCCGTCCTGCATGACCGTCCCCTTGGTCTGCAAATCCAGACCGGCGATAGCGCGGAGCAGGGTCGTTTTCCCGCAACCCGACGGGCCCAGAAAACAAACGAATTCACCATCGTTGATTTCCAGCGAAATATCCTTGAGAGCGAGAAAGCTGCCGAACGCCTTCCACAAATTCTGGATGCTGAGATACAGTTCACCGGGAGGTGTTTTCTGAAGCACGGGAGAGGTCCTCACATCTGCACCTCGGGCATGGCTGATCCGGGCCGGGCATTGCCAGGTGCGCAGGTCACGTTTTTGGGAAAAAAAGAAGGGCGCGCAGGAGAGGCAAAAGCACCCCTCCTGCTATCGTTTTTATTTCGCTTCCGACTTTCCGTCATAGCGAGACTGCCATTCCTTCAGGATTGCCGCACGGTTATTCGCGGCAAACTCAAAATCATTGTCAATCATGGCATCCAGAAGACCGTCTGGGAAGTGCTCAACCGGTTTTGCGACGCCGGGATAGGCCACAACCGCATAGCCGGTGTTGTACATTTCGTTGGCTTCCTTGGTGACTGTGAAATCAACCAGTTTCTGAGCGGCTTCCAGATTTGCCGTTCCGGCGACAATTGCGGTGGCTTCCATGTCCCAGCCTACGCCTTCGGACGGGACGATAATCTCAAGCGGTGCGCCATCCGCCTTGGACTTGGCACCGCGGAAGGCAAACGAGATACCGATCGGGATTTCGCCCGCTGCCGCCAGCTTGCAGGGTTTGGACCCTGAATGCGTATAGCGCGCAATATTTTCGTGCAGCGCGTCCATGTACTCCCAGCCGCCTTCTTCACCGAACATTTGCAGCCAGCTTGAAACGTCAAGGAACCCGGTGCCGGACGAGTTCGGGTTCGGCATGATAACCTGATCCTTGTACATCGGGTCAGTGAGGTCTTTCCACGAGGTGGGTGGCTTCAGCCCGGCCTTTTCGGCCTCGACCGTGTTGTAGCAGACGGATGCAACCCAGGCATCCATGCCAACCCATGCGGGTGGATTGTCGCCATCGACAAACTTGGGATCCAGGTTCTCGACGCCGGCGGGCGCGTAGGGTTCCAGCATGCCTTCCGATTTGAGCAGTAGCAGCGACGTAGCCGCCAGCCCCCATACGACGTCTGCCTGGGGGTTGTCCCGCTCTGCCAGCAGTTTGGCGGTGATGATCCCGGTCGAGTCGCGAACCCAGTTGATCTTGATGTCAGGATTGCTTTGGTTGAACGTCTCGGCATAGCGGGCCAGATCTTCCGCCTCGACGGCGGTGTACACTGTCAATTCTGTTTCCGATGCCGCAACCGTCGCGGTCATTGCGCTGACGGCCAGAGCGGCAAGAAATGATGTCGTGTGTTTCATTGTTATCCTCTGTTGGTGATTTCTTGACGGGTTCGCCATTCTTGCGCAGCGTTCTATTCAGATTTGTATCAACAGTTTGACAGATAAAAACTTCAAGAAAAATCGATTATATCTTCAACATCATAAGTGCACCCTATGGAAAAGCAGCTATGGATTGCCGACGGTTGCGATCAATTCCGGCAACGGAGCGGCAGGGGCTAACCGTTTGAAGCCGCTTATTTTGCATACTTTTGGTGCCGTCCAGTATTGTCGCCCCCGGCGCGGACCAGAGCCTGAACGCAGGCGGGATCGGTATTGTTCCTGCGGCGGTCCGACATCCAGCCGGATCTATGATGAAGATCAGTACTTCTTTCATGCGTGTTTCCGGGTTCCGCGTCCGAAATCTGCCCTCAGATTTCGTTATCTCGCCATTGCCAAAACCAAAATGCCAAGCGCCACGATTGTCGCCGCAAGAAGCCTGTTGGATTTGGGCCCTTCGCCAAACCACATGACGCCAATAATCGACGCAAAGATCACGGAACTTTCTCTGAGTGCCGACACCACACCCAAGGGCGCAATCGTCTTGGCATACAGCACCAGTCCGTAGGCCAGGCCGGAAATGACGCCGCCCGCCAGACCTGCCCAGACAAAGCGACTGGGCAGTGCCACAAGGCGCTGCCATCGGGTCGTGAAGATGAACCCAGCAACAATAATTTCGGCGACGAACAAGGCCGCGATGTATCCCAATGCGTTCTCGGACAGCCGAATGCCGATACCATCCACAATCGAATAGGACGCAATCATCAGGCCCGTGCCAAGGGCTGCCGCTATGGCGATCCAGTTCGTTTGTCTGCCCAACCCAGCAAGTGACAGGCACCCTATACCTGCCGAGATGCAGAGTATGCCGATCCATGCGACCGTCGAAAGAAGCTCTCCCGCAAACAAAATTGCGCCAAGCGCGACCAGAACAGGCGTGATCCCGCGCGAGATGGGGTAAACCATCGACAGGTCGCCATGTTTATATGCGGTGTTCAGAAACCAGTAATACCCCCAGTGGATCAGGGTCGAACCAACGATAAAGGGAAAAGCCGCCCAAACCGGTAACCCGAAGAACGGCAACGCAAACAGCGCAGGGATTGCGTGGCCAAGTGATACCAGCCCCAAAACGATTGCTTTGTCGAGCGCCCCTTTGACAACCGCATTCCAGAGCGCATGCAAAAAGGCAGCGGTCAAAACGATAAGAAGCGCCGAGGTCGTCATTGCGAGCCGAAGGAATGGTTTGGTTTGTTGGCGTGCATCAGAACTCCGACCTCAATGCGCTGATACGCGCGCGCGTTTGGTTTGCCGGCGCAAGTGCGTGGCACGCGACCGACAGAACCGAACCGGAGGTCTGTTCGTCAAGGACAAGCTGGTCCAATGGCAAACTATCGCAACGCAGAAAACCGAATTTGGAGGTTTGGTTCGCTTCGGACCCGATAACCGAACGGTGTTTCATCCAGGTCCATTTCAGCAGGTTGTCATCCAAGATTAGCCGTCCACCTTCGGCCGCTCGCTTTTGGTATCGTACGGGGCTCGCATATAGGCTGTTGCCGACAACCGGGTTCCGGCAAGGTCGATTTCAAAGGTCCCGTCGCGGATAAAGTCGGCCGTTACCGGCCGGGGCGCGTCCAACCGGCAAAGTGCAACGGCCGCGCCCAGCGTATGGCCATAAGCGGCCGAGCGGACCTCGCCGATTTCGACGCCGTCATACAACACGGCCTCACCACCCCACAGTTGTGCCGAGCCATCATCAAGCACCAGTTGCACGATGCGTGTTTTCAGGTGATCGGGGTCCTCTTTTGCCGCCAGCAGAGCGTCTTTCCCGATAAAGCCGCCGGGCTTTTCGAAATCGACCGCAAAACTCAACCCTGCCTGCAACGGTGTGATATCGGGCGTCAACTCTCGGCTCCAGGCGCGGAAACCCTTTTCCAGGCGCAGCCCTTCCAGCGCGTAGTATCCCGCATCGCGGATGCCGAACTCGGCCCCGGCGCGCATCAGATCCTCGTATACGCCAACGGTGAATTCGACCGGCACCACCAGTTCCCATCCCAATTCACCCACATAGGTCATGCGGTTGGCCAGAACCGTGGCATAGCCTAGATCGATTTCCTGATGGGTGGCAAACGGGAAGGCCGCGTTGGACAGATCGGCCTTGGTCAGTTTGTTCAGAACCGCGCGGGCCTTCGGCCCCATGACCGCCAGAACCGACCATGCGGCCGTGACATCGGTCAGGAACACGTGGGCATCCGCGTCGAAATTCTTGCGAATCCAGTCCGCGTCATGCACCGCCTGGGCCGAGCCGGTGATCAGAAGGAACTCCTGCGCTTTCAGGCGCAGCACTGTCAGGTCGGATTCGTACCCGCCGCGTTCGTTCAGCAGACCTGTGTAGACCGTGCATCCCACCGGGACGTCGACATTTGCCGCGCAAATGCGGTTCAACTGTGCACAGGCATCCCGGCCCTGAACCAGCAGCTTCGCGAACGAGCTTTGATCGAAGATCGACACGCCCTCGCGGGTGTTCCTATGCTCGGCCGCAACTGCGTCATGCCAGTTCTGGCGGCCAAAACTGTATTGAATCTGGGGTGCTTCGCCTTCCGCCGCAAAGAAATTCACCCGCTCCCAGCCCATCTTTGATCCGAACACAGCATTTTTTGCCGCCAGGCGGTCGTAAAGGGCCGAGCGGCGGAACGGGCGCGCGGTGTCCAGTTCGCGATTGGGCCAGGGCATGGCATAGTGAAGCCCCAGCGTTTCCGTGACCCGATCGTGCAGCCACGTCGGGTTGTTGTTGAAGTTTGCGAACCGCCGGATATCGACAGCAAACAAATCCGAAGTCGGAGCCCCCTCGACAATCCATTCAGCCAAAGCACGCCCCGCCCCACCGGCGCTGGCAATTCCCATCGAGTTGAACCCGGCCCCCACAAAGAAGTTCTTCAGTTCGGGTGCCTCGCCCAGAAGGTAGTTGTTGTCGGGGGTGAAGCTTTCAGGCCCGTTGTAGAATTTGCGCACACCGGCGTCGGCCATCTGCGGAACCCGGATCAGCGCATTTTCCAGCAGGATTTCAAACTGGTCCCAGTCATCCGGCAGTAGCTGGAAGAAGAACTTGTCGGGGATGCCGTCCATTGCCCATGGCTTGGCTTCTGGCTCGAACCCGCCCATCACCAGGCCGCCGGTTTCCTCTTTGAAATAGATATAGCCGTCCGGGTCGCGCAGCACAGGCAGGCCAGGCTTCACGCCTTTGATCTGTTCGGTCACGATGTACATATGCTCGGCCGAATGCAGCGGTACGTTGACGCCGCACATTTTGCCCAGTTGGCGCGCCCACTGACCGCCGCAGTTCACCACAATCTCGGCTTTGATGGTACCATGGTCGGTCACGACACCGCTGACTGCCCCGTCTTTGGTCAGAATATCGGTAACCTCGATACCTTCTATGACTTTGGCGCCGCCCATGCGCGCGCCCTTGGCCAGAGATTGTGTCAGATCGGTCGGGTTGGCCTTGCCGTCGCCGGGCATCCACAGCCCACCCTTGACGTCACCCACCTGCATCACAGGCCATTTATCCTGCGCCTCCTGCGGGGTGATGACCTGTACCTCGACCCCCTGCGCGCGGGCTGCGGCCGCCGTGCGCAGCAGCATTGTCATACGGTCCTCCGTGCGTGCCACGGTAACGGAACCGCATTCCATCCAGCCTGTGGCCAGCCCGGTCTCGGCCTCAAGCTGAGAATACAGTTCGGTCGAATAGCGGATCAGATTGGTCATCGCAGGCTGACTGCGCAACTGACCAACCAGACCCGCCGCGTGCCAGGTAGTGCCGCAGCTCAGCTGTCCCTGTTCCAACAGCACCACATCACGATGCCCCATCTTCGTCAGGTGATACGCGACCGAGCAGCCAACAATGCCGCCCCCCACAATGACAGTTTGCGCGCTGTGCGGAAGTTGGGTGCTGGCCATTGCCTTGCTCCGTGCAGAAGGAATCGGATCTGCACACACCTTATCGCTAGTTTGCAAAACTTGGCAAATATTTTCTTTTATTTGCGTTATGCCCGCACAATATCCATTGGGTGGGTTTCCAGCGCTTCGGAAATGTCCTTGGGCAGTTCACCGTCAACAACAAGGGTCACGTCAAAGGGCAAAGCTTTCATGGCGATCTGCCCAACCACCCCGAACTTGCTGCTGTCCGCCAAAAGGAAAGGGTGCTGTGCCCGTTCCATCATCATGTGGCGCAAGTTGGCGCCTTCCAGCGAGAAATAGGTGAGCAAGGCCCGCGCGCTGATCCCGCCAACCCCGACCAGCGCGTATTCCGCGTTGTATCTGGAAAGGTGTTCCAGCGTATCCAGACCCATTGTTGCATTCTCGGAAAAATCCAGCCGTCCGCCCAGCAATGTGATCTCTGCCGCTGCCGGTGTCAGAACCGAGGCAATTGTTAAGTCATTCGTGTATATCGTTAATTCACGGCGGGTGGCCGCCAGAGCCTGAGCTGCGGCAAGCGTCGTCGACCCATTGTCAATGATCACGCTGGCCCCGTCCGGGATCGCGCTGGCGACATAGGCTCCAATACGCTCCTTGCCCGCACGGTTGGTTTGGGTGCGGTCTGTCATAGGAGGCTCATGCCTGCGCACTCTGGTTGCCCCGCCACGCACCTGGTTGAGCTTGTTTTCCTGGGCCAACTGCTCGATATCCTTGCGCACGGTTTCCCGTGATACGCCAAGACGTTCAGTCAGAGAACGAATAGAAACCGCAGGCTGGCGCGACACTTCTTCGAGAATGATTGCATGACGTTCGGATGGCAGCACGAGAGACTCTCAATGATCGCATGGGGCTACAGAATGCCAAATTTCGCAAAAAAATCCAGCCGGGAGTTGCAAAAGCGACTGCGCGATTTGTCAAAGGGCTTCGGGGCGCGGCGTTCGTGGATCCCGGATAGCTCTCTGCTGTTCATCGAAACGTGTCGCGATAAGCCAAACGTTCTTTCGCTGTCACAGCAGTGCCCAGCCAGCCGCGCGGCCGCAAGAGCGGACGGTCCCCGCCAATACGCTTCGTGCGCAATTGGGCGGTCTGACTTTCCTCAATTCAGGGAAAGCGTGCTGTTCAGGTGTTTCAAATACCCGAAATCAATGCGCTCGCTGCTCCAACAAATCCAGCGCCGGCCACGACGCTTGCGAGTACAATACAAAAAACTTCTAATGCGCTGAGTTTCATTTTTCTGCCCTGCCCAAATGCCCCGCTCGACTTAAAGCATCTCATGAGTTTCAAAAAGAGAGCCGTGGTTGACGTGGCGGAATGCTGCTACAAGCGCGGCGTGTTTTCGCTCAGCAGTGAGTTTTGGTCGTTCGGATCGGATACCGTTGGGGGTGTCAGAAGCTTGATCTGTAGGGGCGCGCATCACGGCCGTTCGCCCGAGTTGACGGATTCCGGCGCAATTTTGTGACGCAATTTGCCCCCTGAAATCATGGTCCGGAGCGACGGGCTGGCTCAACCTTGATGCAAGTGATTGATTTTAGTGGTAGCGGAGGTCCGTCTTGGACACAAACCCCACACATTAACCCTCTGTAAAATACGGGTGCCGCAACCTTCGAGGGGCAAGCTGAAAGGTCAATTGTCGTAGCGGTACCTTGACTGGCGAATTCGATCAAAAGAATGTGGCCTTCACCGCGTTGTCCTACGTTGAAGGCCGTCGCAATTGCGGCACGGCGGAATGGCCTACATAGCCTCCAAGGTATGCTCGAGGCCATTTCGTATGTGATCTTCCAACAACTTCTTGGCTATATCCGCGTCTCTGGCCAATGCGGCATCGAACATGTGTTTGTGTTCTTTGGCTGCTACCTCACCTCGATAGGTCAATACGAGCATCTGGTAGCGAAGATATTTGTCATAGATGATTGAGTGAAGGGATAGAAGATTCTTGGAGTTGCAGGCTGCTATCATCGCTTGATGAAACTCCGAGTCGTACCTCTTCCAGGTTTCTTTCTCAGAGTCATCTCCTTTGAGAAGCCGTTGCTCCATCAAATGCAGCTTATGATGAGCGGCGACGAGGTTCCCCTCCCAATCCGTGTCACCATTCTCGATGGATAACTCCAACGCGTGGCATTCCAACAGGACACGCAGCTCTGATATCTCGATCAGGTCTTCACGGGAGACCGGTGTAACCAGGAACCCCCGTTGCTCAGGAGCTTCGACAAATCCGTCGCTGGCGAGCCTGTTCAGGGTCTCACGAAGTGTGGAAAGGCTTGCCGAGTAGCGTTCCTTCAAGGCGTCCAGCTTCAGTTTGGAGCCGGGCTGCAGCTCCCCGAAGATGATGTCCCGCTTGATGCGCTGATAGGTGCTTGCACCTATCGTAGACGGCTGTTTCGCCATGCGTTTCACCCGATATTATCAGTTTCCTCGTTCAATTAGCATTTTTCAGAGACATCAGCAATCCAAACTGATGTATGGTAAAAATAAAAATACCATACATTATTGCGGAATCGCGAAAACCCCAATACGATCGTGGCCAAGTTGGGCAAAGCGGCCCGATCGCAATCATCGGATTCGGGATTTTCCGGACCCTCCGGAAGGAAGCAAAGTGTCTAAGAATTTTCGCATTGCCATTGTCGGCATTGGTCTTGTTGGGCGCCGCCACGCAGACGCTATACGAGCGTTGCGCCATGTTGATCTCGTCGCGGTGGTCGACCCCAGCGATGAAGGTCGTGCCTACGCCGTTGAGCACGGGGTCGCATGTTACGCGACCCTCGAGGAAATGTTTGCAAATCAGACGCCGGACGGAGCTGTTCTTGCGACCCCGACCACGCTTCATGTCGAACAAGGCCTCACGTGTGTTCGACATGGTTGTCCCCTTCTTGTCGAAAAACCGATCGCCGTGGAAGCCACCGCTGCACTTGAGCTTGTTCAAGCAGCGGAGAAGGCCAATGTGCCACTGATGGTCGGACATCATCGTCGACACAATCCTCTGATCCGGTCGGCTAAGGAAGCCATTGTCGATGGGAGGATTGGAGATGTGCGTGCTGTCCATGCGAATTGCTGGTTTTATAAGCCAGACGAGTATTTTGATGCTGCGCCCTGGAGAAAGAAACCCGGTGCAGGGCCCATCTCGGTCAATCTTGTCCACGATGTTGATCTGCTGCGGTACCTGGCCGGAGAAGTTATGACCGTACAGGCTCAGTCGGCTGCTTCGCAGCGGGGTTACGACAACGAAGATGTTGCTGGTGCTCTGTTGACGTTCGAAAGCGGGGCGATAGGAACCATAAGTGTGTCCGACAGCATCGTTGCTCCATGGAGCTGGGAGATGACGTCTCAGGAATATCCAATTTATCCTTCGACCACTGAGAGTAGCTACATGATAGGTGGCTCTCATGGTTCGTTGTCCGTTCCCGATCTTCGATTGTGGAGTTATCAGAGTGAACAAAGGGACTGGTGGACACCTATTTCATCGACCGCGCTGAAGAAGGGTGCGTCTGACCCCTTGGTCAATCAGCTCAGGCACTTTGTTGAAGTAGCTCGGCACGAAGCAGAACCGATTGTGTCTGGATGGGAGGGTTTCAGAACGCTTCAAGTTATTGAAGCTATTCAGAATTCCTGCAGAACAGGCGAGACTGTCAGGATAGGAACACTTCTGGAAACGCAGCAACAGAAATTGCAGGTAACGCAAAATATCAGATATTTTGTAAAAAATCTTGCAAAATGTCCAAAATAGGTCAAAACTCTGAATCGCAAAAAAGAAGCATCATGATGTCTCAGGGAGGAGCAAAGTGATTACCAAACTTACTCGCCGGGCTGCTGTATCAGCCTTGGTCGCAACCGGTGTTCTGTTCAGCGCAACAAGTGGTGCGCTGGCGGAAGACAAAGTGCAACTGCGGCTCGCAACATCAGGATCGGAGACCGACCAGCGCTCGGTCGCTATGGCCGAGGTTTTCGCACCCATGGTCGCTGAATTTGCGACGTATGAGCCCAGCTATAACGGCACAATCTTCGCCCAAGGCACCGAGTTGGACGCCATCAGCCGGGGTAACCTGGAAATGTCGATTACCTCGGCGCAGGAACTGGCACAGTTCTTCCCCGAGTTTTCGATCTTTACCGCAGGCTATGTCCACCAGGACGCCGCGCATCAGGTGGCTGTCTTCAACGATCCCTTGATGGATGCCTTTAAGCAAAAGGCCGAAGAAGAACTGGGCGTCAAACTGCTGTCGGTCATGTATCTGGGCCGTCGTCAGGTGAACCTGCGCCAACCAAAGGAGGAACTGACTGTCAGCACCCCGGCTGATCTGGAGGGTGTGAACCTGCGGATGCCGGGCACAGATGCGTGGCAATTCCTTGGCAAAGCGCTGGGTGCCGCCCCGACACCAATGGCGTTCTCAGAGGTTTACACAGCTCTGTCGACCGGTGCCGTTGACGGTCAGGACAACCCATTGCCGACCGTGGTTGATGCCAAGTTTTACGAAGTGACCAATCAGATCATCCTGACATCGCACTTGGTCGACTTGAACTATATCGCCATCGGCAAAGAGGTTTGGGACGGGCTGACACCGGAACAGCAAGCCAAGGTTCAGGAAGCTGCGGACGCAGCAGCTGAATCAGGCCGTCAGAAGCAGCTTCAGAAAGAAGAAGATCTTGTCAGTTTTCTGAAAGAGCAAGGAATGGAGATCTACGAACCCGATCTCGCCGCGTTCCGCGATCAGGTACAGTCTATGTATCTGGACAGCGAATTCGCTGGCTCATGGCCCGAAGGCGTTCTGGATCAGATCAACGCTTTGGGCAACTGAGCCCAGTAAGACAAGGGAGGGAGAACCATAATGAAAGCCTTCATAAAGGGGTTCTCCCGACTGACCGAAGCGATTGCCGGCGGGATGCTGGCGGCAATCTTCCTAATCTTCCTTCTGCAAATTCTTCTGCGGTACTTCTTTACACCCGCCGGTTGGACGCTTGAACTTATCGGTATTCTGTGGGTCTGGGTGATCTTCTTCAGTTGCGCATTCATCGTGCGCGAGAGGGATCATGTAAAGTTCGACATCATCTACCTTTCCGTGCCGATGCGCGTGCGGCAGGTCTTTGCGATGCTGGCGGCCGCAGCGATCGTGGTCGGTATGCTCTACAGCTTCCTTCCAACGTGGGACTACATTGATTGGATGAAAATCCGAAAGACATCGACTGTCCGCAATCCGTTTTCCGGCGAGAAGATACCTTTGCGCACAGTATTCTCGATTTACGCGGTATTCATGCTGGTCGTAGCAGCGCGCTACGCGTGGCTATTCTTCGACGTCATGCGCAATGGCCCCCCAAAGACAGAGTTGGAACTGGTTGTTGGGTACAACGTGGTTGACGACCATCCCCGTGTCGACGTCGAAGAGGACGAGGAAGTTAAGAAATGAGTTTTGAACTTCTTTCCTGCCTGCTCGCTCTCTTTCTTCTGGCAGGCATCGGGACACCTATCGGCTATTCCATCCTCTTGGCCTCATTGGTGTATCTGGGCACAGCCGGACTGGACGTAGCACTCGCAGGCGAGAAGATCCTGCAAGGCTTCTACAAAAGCACGATCCTGCTTGCCGTGCCTTTGTTCATCGTCGCCGCGAATATCATGAACGCTGGTTCGATCACGGACCGTCTGCTGAACTTCTGCGTTGCAGCTGTCGGTCGTTTCAAGGGCGGCCTCGGGCACGTAAACGTGGTAGCGTCTCTGATCTTTTCCGGTATGTCCGGCTCGGCTGTCGCGGATGCCGCGGGGATCGGCAAGATTATCATTGAAATGATGACTAAAGATGGCCGCTACAGCCGAGGTTACGCAGCCGCGATCACGGCGGCGTCGGCGACGATTGGCCCGATCATTCCGCCCTCGATCCCGATGGTTTTGTACGCGCTCGTTTCCAAGGCCTCTATCGGGTCGCTGTTCCTGGCCGGTATTCTTCCGGGCCTGATCATGGGCGTCGTCCTCATGGCGATGAACTATTATCTGGCCGGAAAGCGGAACTTTGCATTGGAAGAACCTGTTCCACTGCGCGAATTGCCGGCTAAAACCGCCAACGCGTTTCCGGCACTGCTGATGCCCGCAATCCTGCTGTACGGCATATATGGCGGCGTCACCACTCCGACCGAGGCTGCAGCCGTGGCTGCGTTCTACGCCCTGCTACTTGCAGCGTTGTTCTACCGCGCACTGACCTTCCGTGGCCTTTATCAAGTGTTCGTCGACAGCGCGCGCTCTTCCGCAGCGGTCGGGGTGGTCATTGGTGGCGCGTTCATTCTGAACTTCATCGTCATTCAGGAGCAAATTCCTCAGTCGATCTCGGCACTGCTGGAGGGTTCTGATGTAAGCCCGATTGTGTTCCTGATCCTGGTTAACCTGCTGATCCTTGCGCTGGGATGCGTGTTAGACGCAACAACGATCATCCTGGTGATTGTGCCCCTGTTCATTCCAACCTGCGAAGCGCTTGGGATTGATCTGGTGCATTTCGGGGTGCTGGTCGTCGTGAACTCGATGATCGGTTTGATCACGCCGCCCTATGGCATTCTACTCTTTGTGATCAACGCCGTTACGGACATTCCGCTGCGTGAAATCATCTCGGAAATCTGGGCGTTCCTCGCGGTTCTCATCTTCGCCTTGGTGATCATGATGCTGATGCCGGATCTGGTCCTGTGGTTGCCTCGTATGTTTGGGTATCAGGGATAATGTGCCTCTCAGTTTCGACAACGTCGATTCCCGGTGATCTGGCCGAAAAACTGAGTGCTATCGCTGACGCGGGATTCGGGGGTGTCGAATTACACGAACCGGATTTGACCGCTTTTGACAAACCGCCATCGCAAGTTCGGAACATTGCATCAGATCTCGGCCTCAAGATTTGCCTGCTACAACCCTTCCATAACCTTGAAGGCCAGCCCGATGCCGGACGTGAGCGCGCCTTTGATTGGCTGAAGCGCAAACTCGACCTGATGAGCGAGTTGGGAACGGAATTGCTGCTAATTGGGTCCGCGTTTGAGGTCGATGCCGCTGCGACCGAAGAACAGGTAATCGCAGATCTTGGCGAAGCGGCCGAGATCGCAAAAGAGATGGGGTTGCGTCTGGCCTATATGGGCTTGCCATGGTCAAATCTTATTCACTCGGATGAACAGGCGTTAGGCGTCGTTGAAGCTGTCGACAGCCCTCATCTGGGGTTGGCTTTGAATTCCTTCTTCTCGCTTGCCGACGGGTCCAAACCAGCCCGCCTTCGGGACATTCCTGGAGAGCGGCTGTTTCATGTGCAACTGTCCGATGCACCGCGACTTGAGATGGATATTCGCAGGCTCAAACGGCACTTTGGGCTTCTTCCAGGGCTTGGGTCGCTGAACCTTGCGGGCTTTGTGCGGGTGTTGTCCCGCGCCGGATACAAGGGGCCTTGGTCCATTGCGCGCGTCAACGAAGCAGCGCCTCAACCAGGTGGCCGGACACTGGCCCGAGACAGCTACAGGTCGCTGGTGAACCTGTTAGATGAGGTTTCCCGGACCGAGCCGGGAACCGATTTTGGCATCCCGGACCTGCCGGAACGCGTCTATGCGTCAGGCTTCGAATTCGTCGAATTTACAGCCGACGAAACAAGCGGCGCGCAGCTGGCAGATATGCTGTCAGCAATGTGTTTTCGAATGGAGCGAAAACACGTAACCAAGTCCGTCGAGCTGTGGCGGCAGGGCGCGATAAACATCGTCGTGAATACCGAAAAGGAAGGATTTGCCTACTCTGCGTTCCTGGGTCACGGCCCCTCCGTTTGTGATATGGGGTTGCGTGTCAAAGATGCGGATCAGACGGTTCAGCGAGCGACAGCGTTGGGCGCGCCGAATTTCTCACAGCCGGTAGGGACCGGGGAACTGGACATCCCGGCCATCCGAGGTGTTGGTGGCAATGTTGTCCATTTCATAGATGAGAAATCCGATCTGCATCGGGTTTGGGACATCGAGTTCGAGCCAGTCGCCAAGACCAAAGCGATCCAGCCTGCTGGCCTGCGCCGCATCGACCATCTGGCACAGACGATGCGTAACGATGAGATGCAAAGCTGGCTGCTCTATTACATTTCGACTTTTGAGATGGCTAAATCCCCGATCGTGAACGTTGCCGACCCGTCGGGTGTTGTGCAAAGCCAAGCCATCGAAAGCCCCGAGGGCGAAGTGCGTTTAAACCTGAATGGTGCAGTTGGGCGTCGAACACTGGCGGCTTCATTCCTTGAAGACGGTTTTGGCGCTGGTGTTCAGCACATCGCCTTCCAGTCGGACGACATATTTGAAACCTCGGCCCAATTGCGGAAGTCCGGCTTTCCCAGCCTGTCCATCCCAGAAAACTACTACGCTGATCTGCAAGCGACATTCGGGTTAAGTGAAGACCTGATCGCCCGAATGCGCAGGGATAACATACTCTACGACCAGGCGGCGGGTGCCGAGTATTTTCAGATCTACAGTCGTCCTATCTTTAACGGCTTTTTCTTTGAAATTGTTGAGCGCCGAACTGGTTACGCCGGTTTTGGCGCGCGTAACGCTGCGTTTCGATTAGCGGCGCAAACGCGACACCACGTGGTGGAAGGAACAACCTAATATGAAGGCCGCACTAATCGGACAAGGGATTTCTGGCTCCATGACGCCTGAGATGCACGAGGCGGAGGGCCGGGCGCAGGGCATCGATCTGAGCTACGGTAGGATCGACACTGCAAAAGAGCCATTTCGTGGAATGTCGGTCGCTGATTTACTGCATTATTCAGTTGAATTAGGCTGCGCGGCGGTCAACGTGACACACCCCTACAAAGCATCAGTCATTGATCATCTCGATGAGCTTTCCAAAACCGCTGAGGAGCTTCAAGCTGTCAACGCGGTGGTTTTTTGTGACGACCGAATGGTTGGCCACAACACCGATTACATAGGTTTCCACAGTGCCTTCGGAGATTATTTGGGATCATCGAAGACTGAAACGGTTCTCATGTTTGGTGCTGGAGGCGCGGGCAGTGCAGTCTCTTTGGCTTTGCTTGATTCAGGTGTTCGAGACCTGGAGATCATCGATCCTGACTTCCACCGAGCGCAGGCGCTGGTCAGTCGACTAAAGGTCTTGCGCCCTTGTGCAAAGCTTCAGGGTTCCCCCTCGATTTCGTTGGAACGGGTCAAATTTGTGGACGGAGTGGTCAATGCAACACCGCTCGGGATGGATAAGTACCCCGGGTCGGTAATTGATCCATCATTGTTGCGGCCGGATGCTTGGGTGGCAGATATCGTATATTTCCCGCTCGAGACACACCTTCTGAGAAGCGCCCGCACAACTGGGTTAAAAGTGATGAATGGTGCTGGAATGGCAGTTCATCAGGCTGCAGCGTCTTTTGAAATCTTCACCGGCTGCACCGCCTCAATCAGTCGTCTTCAAAGCGTTTTCGATTCACTTCGTCAGCAGCGCATGCGCGAGTTTAGAGGTGCAACGGTATGACAAACGACGAGCAAGCTATCCGCCAATGGTGGCGTACCTCCATCATCGACATGAAGCCCGGTCAGATCGCTTTTCGTGGCAACGCCATAGAGGACCTGATCGGGAACGTTTCTTTCGCGCAGATGATCTGGCTGATGGTGCGGGGTGATCTGCCCAGCGACGCACAAGCGCGCTTGTTCGAGGCTGCTTTGGTCGCAGGCGTGGATCACGGTCCGCAGGCCCCCTCGATTGCGGCTGCGCGTATGGCCGCCACCTGCGGGGTAGGTCTCAATAATGCGATGGCGACTGCGGTGAACATGCTGGGCGACGTGCACGGTGGGGCAGGAGAGCAGTGTGCAGAGCTGTACTATAATATCGCAGTCCGCATGGATGCGGGAGCTTCGCTGAATGACGCTGTTCGGGATGGCTTGGACAGTTGGCGCGAGACCTACGGCAAGATCGTATCGGGCTTTGGTCACAGGTTTCACAAGCCTGTCGACCCACGCGCACCACGATTGATGCAACTTGTTCGTGATGCGGCGGCAGTAGGCACAGTATCTGGCCGGTTTACCGATATCGGAGAAGAGGTTCAAGCCGAACTCGGTCGTCAACGCGGCGGTCGGCCAATTGCCATGAATATCGACGGCGCGACAGCTGTGATCTTCTGTGAACTTGGCTTTCCTGCGCCCTTGTCACGAGGGCTGTTCTGCCTGTCCCGCTCGGTCGGAATACTCGCCCACGCCTGGGAGCAAATGGGGCAGGGCGGTCGGAACAAAGGGCCGATGCCCCCGAATTACTTACCCCTCTACGAAGACAGGAATGATGACACGTGAGACATCGAAATCCTTCCGGGTCGGCCTTATTGGCTGTGGTCGTATCAGTGATATTTATCTAAAGACACTATCCAAATTTTCGAGCGTCGAAGTCGTGGCTTGTGCAAGCCTTGATCCTTCGGAAAGCCGCGCCAAAGCGGATCAATACGGTGTCGCCCAGGCCTGCACGACAGATGAAGTGTTTGACGATCCGACGATTGACTGCGTTCTGAATCTGACAATACCGGCGGCGCATGCCGAAATCAGCCTGCGCGCGATAGAGGCGGGCAAGCACGTATATTCCGAAAAGCCACTGGTCATGAACCGATCGGATGGAAAAGCGATCCTGTATACGGCCACTGAAAAGGGGCTACTGGTCGGTTGCGCACCCGACACGTTTCTGGGCGGTCGTTGGCAAACCGTTCGGCGCTTGATCGATGAAGGCGCTATCGGGAAACCAACAGGGGTTTTTGCCCATGTCGGGACCCACGGGACGGAGCGCCACCATCCCAACCCGGATTTCTACTACCAGGCCGGTGGCGGGCCCTTGCTGGACCTTGGCCCCTATTACCTGACCGCCATGATTTTTTGCCTTGGGCAAATTGACCGCGTCGCCGGAATGGCTCGGCGCACGTTCGACAAAAGGATGATCGAAAACGGCCCTCGCAACGGCGAATGGATGGATGTCGAGGTCGACACGCACTCCCTAAGCCTGCTTCAGTTCTCATCCGGAGCTATAGGGTCAATGACCATGAGCTTCGACGTCTGGGACAGCGAAACTCCGCGGTTCGAGATCTACGGTGAAAACGGCACCATCAGCATCCCTGACCCTGACCCGGTTCATGGTGCCAATATCTTTCAGGGGGATGTCTGGTTGAAGACACGGGACACCTCGCGCTGGTCTCATCAGCCCCGTCCAACTGGTCGCGAGGACTGGCAGGTGGTCGAAAACAAACATGGATTCAATGAGGACAGCCGCGGGCTCGGCCTTTTGGATCTGGCCCTGGCGGCACAAGAAGGACGCCAACCCCGTGCAAGTGGAGCGCTTGCCTACCACGTTTTCGAGGTCATGGACGCGATCGAACGGGCACCGAAATTTGGCGCCTATCAGACGATAGAAAGCCGTTGCGCGGCTCCGGAGCTTTTGCCGGTCGATTTCCTTAACGATGAAAGAAAGGAATTGGTTCATGCCGATTGAGACACTCGACTTTGTTCAGCCATTCTTTCGCGTCCAGCACATAACTGACGAGCGCAGAATTTCCATCGAGGGTCGCGCCATCGTCCTTAACCTTGGGGGGCGAAATCTCTCTGTCGAGGATCAGACCATTGCACCGCTTTCCTCTGTGATCGTGCAAGACAGCACGCTTAGCGGCGTGGAACGTGCAGTCATTGTCCACGATTTCGACGCCCATGCCGATGACAACGAGTTGTTCGCATGGGTGAAAGATACATGGCCATCTGCTTTTGATGTTCGCCAAGAGGAGCGTCTGCGCGGTGTCAGCCACTACATGTCGCCAAAGGTCTTCGTGGGTAACGTTGGACTGACCATGTACCATTCCGGTTCGGTCCCATTGAATGTCGGATTGCACAAGGATCATCCGTTCTGCCCGGTACCGGGGTTTCGCGAAGTGCATACGCAAATCGTAGGCTTTGGCAAAATGCAGCAATGCCGTGAGCGGGATGTTGAAACCCTTTACCTTGAAGAATTCATGGCCCCCGGCACGACGCACAAACCGATGTATGACGCTGAAGGCAACTATCCCTGGCATCAGTACGAGACGATTACCCCCAGCATTTTCATGGCGGTGGAAATGCTGCCGGAAGGCGTACGGGTCTCGGAAATGGAGATTCAGAATGGCTGAGAGACTTTTACCCCAAGACCTGAACTTCGACCGCCCTTTCCCTCGGTTGTCTCGCCGTTTGCGGCTGGGTGTTGTTGGCGGAGGACGGATCTCCGTTACGCAAGCAACGGCTGCGCGGATGACCGACCGGTGGGAGGTCGTCGCAGGAGCGCTCAGTTCTGACGCCATGCGAAGCAAGGCGCGCGGGGCCGAGTGGTTCCTGTCGACCGACCGGTGCTATGCGTCCTTCGACGCGATGGCAAAGGCCGAGGCGGCGCGCCTGGATGGCGTGGATGCCGTAATGATCACTACCCCGAACCACGTTCATTTCGAAGCGGCCAAAGCGTTTCTGGAGGCGGGTATTGACGTGCTGTGCGACAAGCCGCTGACCAACGAAGTCGACGAGGCCGAGGGGCTTGAGGAGATTACCGCGCGCACGGGACACATCTTTGCTGTCGGCTATGCGATGTCGTGTTTTCCAGTAATCCGTCAGGCCAAACAAATCGTGGCGGAAGGCGGCATCGGTAAAATCAACCAAATCCACGTCGAGTTCATGCAAGACTGGATGACGCCTGATGATGTTGCTGATGCGCCCCACGTCAAATGGCGGCTGGACCCAAAGATTTCTGGTCCAACCAGCTGTGTCGGCGATATCGGCACCCATGCCGCGCATCTCGCCAGCTTTGTCTCGGGTCTGCCCTTGACCGACCTGAGGGCCGAGTTCCATGTTTGCGGCGCGCCAAAGCCTTTGGAAGACACGGTGTTCATGTTCACCCGCTACCAAAATGAAATTCCGGGAACCTTGATGGCAACACGCCTTGCCCCGGGAAATCGGGGTGGGTTGAGGTTGCGGATATTTGGGAGCGAAGGCGGCCTCGAGTGGGATTTAGAGAATTCGGAGCAGCTGAAGTTCAATCGGTTTGGTGAACCGGATAATATCATAAGCCGAGGTCACGGGCATGGCATCGGCCCCGGCGCAGAACGTCTGATCCGTACCGCGCGCGGCTTCCCCGAAGGGATTATCGAAGCCTGGGCCAACCTCTATACGGAATTTGCCATGGCCGTAGCCGCGCGCCGGGATGGCGTCGCGATTCCGGCCGATTGGCTGACCTATCCCAGTGTCAATCAAGGCGCAGACGGTGTCCGATTCATTGATGCCTCCGTGCGCTCTCACCAGTCTGGAGGGGACTGGGTCACTCTCTAAGGCTCTGCCAACACGATTGAAAAACACGCCCAGGCCGTTGCTTGGGCGCTTTCATTTCCGGCTAACTATTAGAAGTTGATATTTTTAAAAATATCAGATATTTTTTACTACGTGTGATGAATTTTAGATTCGCAGACACGTGGAGCTGTCATTCATGGTGAAACCTGAAGAGGCTGGCGCAAGCCCCTCTCTCTATTCCTTGGCGCATTTGACGCTGATTGGCTGTACGCCGCCCGAGTTGGTCTATATCGCCGCGCGGGCCGGTTACGATGCCGTCAGCCCCCGATTCATTCCGATGCATGTGCCCGGTGAATTCACTCAATCCCCAATCGACAGGGCACAGGTGCAGGCCACCAAAACTGCTCTCTCTACCACTGGCTTGAAAGTCCTCGATGTCGAACTTGCGCGCATCACGGAAGACGTCGATCCGCGCAGTTTTGAACCTTCTCTTGAGATCGGTGGGGAATTGGGCGCTAAACGCATGATCATGAGCGCGTGGACCAATACCCGCGATGATCGTGACTTCCTGATCGACGTCTATTCTGAAACCTGCGAACTGGCGGCGCCCTACGGGCTAACAGTGGACCTGGAGTTCCCAAGCTTCTCTCGCTTGCGCACTCTGGATGAGGCCCTGGATATTGTCCGCGCCTCTGATCAACCGAATGGCGGTATTCTGGTCGATACGCTTTATCTGCACCTCAGTCGCGTTGATCTGGGAGAGTTGCTACACGTCCCCTCGGACCTGTTTCACTTCCTGCATATCTCTGATTGCCTGCCCGGCATCGCCGATACGCGCGAGGGCATGATCCAGCTGGCGCGCGATGCGCGGCTCTATCCCGGCGAAGGCTGGATTGACTTCACCGGCATCATCGAACGGATGCCGCCCGTCGACTATTCCATCGAACTGCCCAACCAAAGCCGCGTTGCCGAGTTGGGATATGAAGAACACGCGCGTCGCTGTCTCAGCCACGCCAAGCGAACATTTGGCGACGCGCGGTCACAGCGTCGTGTGCCCGATGCTGCAATTCTAAAACACCAAGAGGATCATCATGGGCAAAGAGCTCACTGAAAACGACCGCAACATGGCCGCCGATATGCTGGCACGCGCTCGCGCTGCCATGGCCGAGATCGAGGATTGGGATCAGGACAGGTTGGACCGCCTTTCTCAGGCCATTGCGTGGTATGCGGGTAATGAGAAAACCTTCACGCGTTTGGCTCAACAAGGCGTGGACGAGAGCGGCATCGGAGATCGCGCAGGGCGCCCTGCGAAGCGTTTCAAGATTCACATGGTGCTGCGAGACGTCTTGCGTACGCCCTCGACGGGGATCGTCGAAGTCGACGAAGAAAAGGGGCTCGTGAAATATGCCAAACCTGCCGGTGTGATCGCCTCCCTGATCCCGATGACCAACCCGGCGATGACGCCACCGGTGACCGGCGTGTCCGCCGCAAACGCCCGGAATGCGGTCATCTTCAGCCCGCACCCGCGAACCGCCCATACCACCTTCGAAATGGTCGAGGTTATGCGAGCAGCTTGTCGTGCTGCCGGTGCCCCCGAGGACTTGTTCCAATCCATTCGCAAACCGTCGATCCCATTGACGCAACATCTGATGGAGATCTGCGACCTGACTTTGGCGACGGGTGGCAAACCCATGGTCAAAGCGGCGTACAGTTCTGGGCGCCCGGCCTATGGCGTCGGCGCGGGCAATTCGTCCATCGTCATCGATGAAACCGCCGATCTGGACATCGCCGCGCAGAATACGCGTATTTCAAAGACCTCTGATTTTGGGTCCGGTTGCTCAGCCGATGGCAACATCATCATCCAGCGCTCAGTTTACGATGATATGGTCAAGGCACTTCAAGCCGAGGGCGGCTACCTGTGTTCGGATGAAGAGAAGGCCTTGCTCGAAGCGGCCATGTGGGACGAAAAGGGCAACCGTACGTTTCCGACCATCGCTTGTCCGCCGCAGCAAACGGCCAAGGTCGCCGGTTTTAGCATCCCCGAAGATCGCAAGTTTCTGATGGTTGAAAATCAGGGGAAAATCGGCCCGCAGCACAAGTTCTCCAAGGAAAAACTGACCACTCTGATGGCGCTTTATCACTTCGACACGTTCGATGACGCGCTGGAAACGGTCAGCCAGATCTACAACACCGGGGGCAAAGGTCACTCCTGCGGCATCTACAGCCACAACGACGATCACATCGATCGGTTAGCGCGCTTGGCCCCGGTTAGCCGCATGATGGTGCGACAGCCACAATCGAAGGCCAACGCAGGTGCCTGGACCAACGGCATGCCTATGACCAGCAGCCTGGGCTGCGGCATCTGGGGCGGCAACATCACCAATGAAAACGTCACCATGAAACACATGATGAACTACACTTGGGTCAGCCGTCCCATCCCCGAGGATCGCCCCTCGGAGCCGGACTTGTTCGGTGAGTTCTACGGACAGGAGGTCGCGTGATGGACGGAGCTAAATTGGAAGGCAAAACCGTTGCTGAGCACATCGTCGATTTCCTTGAGCGTCGTGAGGTCAAACATGTGTTCGGTCTATGCGGTCACACGAATATAGCGGTTCTGGCCGCGCTGGCGGAAAGCCCCATCGATTTCGTCACCGTACGGCACGAACAAATAGCCAGCCACGCGGCGGACGCTTATGCCCGCGTGACGGGCAAGGCCTCGGTGGTGTTGTCCCATCTCTCCCCTGGTCTGACCAATTGCGCCACCGGGGTCGCCAACGCCGCACTGGACTGTATCCCGATGGTCGTGATCGCGGGCGATATTCCTACGCACTACTACGGCAAACATCCACATCAGGAAGTGAACCTCCATGCCGACGCCGCCCAGTGGGAGATCTATCGACCCTTCATAAAACGCGCCTGGCGGGTCGACCGTGCAGATTTAATGGCCGAGATTCTTGAAAAGGCGTTCCATCTGGCTGAAAGCGGCCAGCCCGGGCCGGTACTGGTCAATGTTCCCATGGACATCTTTTCAGAGGTGATCCCCTCGGACAGTTTCGACCGTATTCGCGAGAACACGCGCGCTCTCAAGAAACCGTCAATTGACGACGAGACAGCGGGCGAGATTGTCGAAGCGTTGGCTAAAGCCGAAAGCCCAGTCGCTTATGTCGGAGGCGGTATTCTTCTGGCACAGGCCAGCGAGGAGTTGCGAGAATTTGTTGAACATATGGGCCTTCCAGTCGCGCATTCCCTGATGGGTAAAGGCGCGTTGCGAGACGACCACCCGCTTGTGCTGGGAATGACCGGGTTTTGGGGCACCGAGTTGGTCAACCAGTCCTGCTTGAATGCGGACTACATCTTTGCCGTGGGCACTCGGTTCAAAGAGGCTGATTGTTCAAGTTGGTACCCTGGCTACACGTTCAACATTCCCGGATCGAAGGTCATTCATATCGACATTGAGCCGCAGGAGATCGGTCGGAACTATCCCACTGAGATCGGAGCCGTTGCTGACGCCAAGACCGCTTTGCGCGTCCTCAACCGGGTCGCCCGCGAGATGTATCCGGACGGCTTCAAGCGCCCCACGCTGGAGCAGAAGATCGCTGGCTTCCGGACGGACTTCAAAGCGCGCAACGAGGAAATGGCGACCTCATCGGCCTTTCCGATGATGCCCGAGCGTATTCTGGCAGATACCCGCAAGGCACTGCCCGAGGATGCCATCATCACCACGGACGTTGGGTGGAACAAGAACGGTGTCGGGCAACAGTTCGACATTTTGACGCCGGGTTCAATCCTGACCCCGGGCGGGTTCGCGACGATGGGATTCGGCCCTCCGGGCGCGATCGGCGCGAAACTGGCGGCACCTGATCGCGTTGTCCTCAGTCTGGTCGGTGATGGTGGCTTCGGTCAAAACCCGTCGATGCTTGCGACTGCGGTCGAACTTGATCTGGGCATTATCTGGCTGGTCATGAACAACAACGCCTTCGGCACCATCGCAGGTCTGCAAAAGGCGCACTATGGTCTGACTTACGGAACGACCTTCCCCGGATCAGCCGCAGCTCCCGCAAACGGGCCGGGTTATGCAGACATTGCAAGAGCTTATGGCGCGGAAGGCCACAGGCTCAGCGCTGCTGACGAGTTGTTGCCCGCACTGGAAGCTGCAATCGCAAGCGGCAAACCAACTGTCCTTGATGTCGCAATGATTAACAACCCGACGCCAACTACCGGACATTGGAACATCCTGGACATTTATTCGCCGGACAAGGACGTTTCTCACGTCGCGACCTGACGATACTGAGCGCGGTAAGCCGCGCCAGTCTTTTACTATCAATAGGCCCAAGTCAGCCAACCCTTCTGAGAGCCTTCGGTGCCGCAAGAAGATCTAACTGGGTTTACAGCCCTAACAGCTCTCGATCTGAGTCGCGTGAGATACGTTCGTGCAGAAGCTTGAGCAACCGATCAGCTTTGTCTCTTTCAATTTCCTCGAGAAGCTTCAAAACAGCAGCGCCATAGATAATCTTTTTGCGCGTTTCATTACGTCGTCGTTATTTGCCCGCCCTGGCCTGAAGGTCCCTGAGTCTCGCGCGCGCATGTTCGATTTGTTGATCCGGGTCCGCCATTTCGTTCTCCATTGATTGAGGTGGTCGAACAGGAAATGCGGTCTGTATCCCGGCTTCGCCACCCGGGCGCGAAAATGTGGCTCCGCCAGGCCGCCGTGTGAGCGGCCGTCCGCATGCCCGATGGGCAATGCGCGCAGTTACGCAAACTTGGGGTTTGCCTGCGCGCATGCCGCGGGCTTTTTTGTGCGGAGATCGGGTTGGGGCCCGATGTCCTTTACATGATACACCCCGCCAGCAGACTCGAAGTCATCCTGCATTCTCGTGCCAACGGTCGCTCCGCCGTCAAATCCGCCGCATACACCGCGCGTACCACCTTCCGGGATGCGCGGGTTGGGCGACGGTTTTCGTCGGGCAGAAAGGGTGGTCTCCTGTCGCATGAATTGATCAACTGGAAAGGAAGCGCCGAGGAGCTCTGTAACGCTGCCGAGCGTTCGGAACGCCGTAAGAATGCAAGAGTCATCCGCGAACTGCGCCCATCCCTGCCACGCGAGCTACCGCTTCCCGAGCAGATCCGGCTTGTCCGCAGCTTCTGCCTCTGGCTTCGCGATGAATACGGCGTCGCCGCTCAAGCCGACATTCACGCGCCGCGTTTTTTGTGTCTTGAGGAAGAGAAACTTCACAGTGCGGGCAAACTTGAACTGACGCGAGAAGACTACGAGCAGAGGCTCTTCGATCCATCGAAGACCAACCTGAATTTCCACGCCCACATCCTGATGACGACGCGGAAGGTTGATAGGATCACGGGCGATTTTGGCGAGAAGACGCGTGTTCTTGACGACAGAACCTCAGGCCCTGGAGAAATCAAGCGTATCCGCGGAGAATGGGAAAAACGGACCAACGCGGCCCTGCGCAAGATTGGCTCTCCAGAGCGGGTTGATCTTCGTTCGTATGCCGAGATGGTCAAGACAGGCGATGCACCGCAAGGCCTGGCAAGACAAGATCATGTCGGGCCACGCAGATCCGCCCGGTCGCGCCGCAGACTGCAAGAAAGCGGAAGCGACGATACAGTTGCCGGAGTACGGCGCCAGGCTGTCCAAGAACACAATTCAACACTCTGGCACTCTTGGTTGCAGCTGCGCGCCCTGGAGCGTCAGAGAGACGACCTCGAAGCGGAGCGTATGGCTCGGGAGAGAGAGGCTGCCCGCAAGAAAACGGCCAGCGATGAGAAACGTCGAATGCTGGAGGCGAGATCCGAGCGCGAAGTGAAAGCTGCGCTGGAAGCTTCGTCGCAAATAGAATGTCTAAGAACTGAGACAGCATACCAGAAAGCGGTTCGATGGGCGACAGAAGGCATAAACGTCGAGCCATTAGACATCCTCGATGAGGAATTCTCCTCTGATGTGGACCTTGAGGCGTATCACCCACCTCAGCTCCAGCAGAATGATCGGGATTCCAGTACACGGCGTGTAAGAACACGCAAGTCGCGTCAGCGTACGCGATGACGCCGAAGCCAGTTTTTGCAGGGCACAACACTGGATGCGATCTACATTATTTGGACTCGTGCCGTTGATCGGTTGATAGGCATGGGGCGTTACCCGGGCCATACCTTTCTTTGCTTGGATTTTTCTGTGTCGAAGACCGCAGAGCCAATTCCCGCGGATGAAGCACACCGATCCGCGCGACTTTGCCCCACATTCAGATGACGTCCACATCGTTTCGCCAGAGGAGTATGTTCAACTCCTCCATCCCTTCGGCGCATTCGGTAAGCCAGCCGTTCTGATCAAGAATTCCGAGAAGCCAAGCCAACAATTTACATGCTCTCCGGATGGGATTGTAGCGTGTCTTCATGCGCTGCTGGATCGGACATCGTTTATCTCGCTGAACCGGTTTAAGGGCACACGCTGCAATTCAGAATTGGTCAGCCTGAATTCGCTATATGTCGATCTGGACTATCACAAAGATCCCGGCTGGCGCGCTGAGGGTGAAGAAGACGTTCAGGCAGCCGTCGCGGGCCATCTTCTGATGCGCGGTGTCTTTGAGCCATCATTCTATTTGCGAACGGGACGAGGACTGGCCGCAATCTAGTTGATCCATTCGATGCCACCGGCTGCACTATCCCGCTGGCAAGCGGCAATCCGGGCATTGATGGATCTGCTTGCTCCCTTTGGTTTGGATCGTTCTTGCAACGACCCAGCTCGCGTCTTTCGCATTCCCGGCACTCGAAATGAGAAATCGGGACGGACTGTTCGGGTGTCTGGAGGGAATTTCCAACGCCAGTATTTTGATGTTCTTGCCGATCAGATTTTTGCCGCCGTCGGGCGGCCCACCCGTTCCGAGCTTTCGGAGCACTGCAAGCAGCGTCAGGATCGGGAGTCGGGTAATCAGACAATGCCGCGGGGATTGACCCAAGCTGAGCGCTTTGAACAAATACGGAAAGATCTCGAGGCTTACCGGATTCACCATGGTGGGGTGATCCCGGTGGGGTACCGAAACACGTGGCTGCATTTCTATGCCACCTGCCTGACCCATCAGTCTGATACCCAGGGCATCGAAGGTCACATTCAACGAGCGGCAGACGCGGCAACGCCCGGGCTACGCCAGGTCGAAACAAACGCAATCATCAAGCAGGCTCTTGCGAAGTCAAAGCTGCAAGCTTGCGACAATGCACGCGAGAGCGAGAGATATTGTTACCGCGGCTCGACTGTTGCGGAGCGTCTCGACGTATCAGCGGATATGGCGCGTCAGTTGAGCATGCGTCAGGTGATGCCAGTGGAAGAGCGCCACCGCAGAAAAGCTGAACGGGAACGAGCAAGGCGTGCTGTTCAGGGGAGTGTCTCTCGAGACCAGTACCTGCTGGAAAACAGCGCGACGAAGAATAAGCCTTGGACGAACTACGGCCTGGGCAGGTCTCAGTATTACGCGCGCAAGAAGGCAGGAACACTCCCAGAGCTGCCCGTCGTTCCGGATCGGACAGGTCCGTGCCCGCTACAGGGGAACCATTCTGGACACAGAGAACTCTGTGGCCCTCCAACAGAGGCACAGCAGTCCGAAACACCCGTCAACCGACCCATTGGAAACACTTCGAACACGCTGGCGACAAATCGGAAAGCTGCAACAGACCATACAACAGCGCACGGACGAGAACCGAAACAGCGGAAAAGGCAGGTCGCCCACCTTCGACCGCGCAGTCCGGATGTCGCGCAGCCGAAAGTGGGAACCAGCCCAGACACGGCGGAAGACGCGGCTCCTTTCAACTTCGATGAAGGATGTCTCATGACACTTCAAACTGAAATCGCGCTGCCCTCCGAGAGCTGGAAATTCCGTTTGAAAGTTGGCGATGTCGTCGCGTTTCGCTTTCCCCATGAAACGATGGGAGAGGATGATCCCAAGGTTCGGCCGTCGCTGGTCATTGATGTCGAGGAAATGGCGGGTGAGCGCTTTGCGGTTCTGGCCTACGGCACGACGAACCCGTGTCCACGCAAACAGGCCTACTGCGTCGATGTGCGGTCGGAAGAGGAGCGCGAACAGGCATCATTGCGGGCGCCGACACGCTTCAATGCCGCTCGACGCGTGTCTGTCTCTGTCGAAAACAGTGGCTTCGATAGAAACTCCGAAGGGACGCCAGTTCTGGGTGAACTCGCCGACGCAGCGCTGGATCGACTTCATCGCGTTCGAGCACGAATTCATGCAGAACGCGATATCCGGCGCTCCCGCAGGTTCGGACGCAGAGGCTCGGGTCGTAAGATACGCGCCGTCACGGTTGAAACGCGTCGCAAGGGACGGCCGGATACGCGGGAGGTTCGCTATGTATGATAGCTTCGCACAGCAGCTATTGCCGGTCGAAGCAGCTATCCTCGAAGCGCTCAACATGGTGCCCTCGGCGTCGAAGGCGCTCGACATGCTGATCGACAGTCTGGAGCCCAGTGGCGCGCGCATAGCTTATCGTTTTGGCTCACGCCTTCGTGCGGGCGAAATGTTCGGTGATCGCGATCTCGACGATCTCGAATCTCTGCTTCAGCCTGTCGTGGCTGAGATAGAAAGCGGATGGGTAAGCGAAGTGATCGCTGACGAGCATTGCCCTGACGGCGCCTGGATAAACAAGCGGCTGACAAATCGGGCTGCCGAACTGAACCGGACGGTTGAACCTCTGGTAACGCTTCGCAGGTGTCTTCAACTCATCCAGAACCTGCGTCGTGCCGACCGCATATCACGTCGAGTGATCGCAGAAGCGCAGACTTAGCCTGCCGCTTTCGGAGAGCGTTTCGCGCTCTCCGAACCGTTCGGATCAAACTGCGTTTCTAAATTTTCTAAAGGAGACCGATCTCACGCTCGTTGAAACATAAAGCGAGCACCATGACAGTTCAAAAACCGATCCAAACCGATTTTTCGATTTGTGAAGAGATCACCAAGTCCCCAGCAGCAAAGCAAAAACCGACGCCAGATGTTGGTTTGCTTGAGCTCGTCCGGGAATTGGCCCGGGCGGCAGCACAACAAGACGCGAGGAACTCGAGAGAATGCAACGCCGCGCTGCGATCTACGCCCGCTATTCGACCACGCTCCAGTCGGAGCGCTCCATTGAAGATCAGGTGGAGCTCTGCCGACGCTACCTGACAAGTGAAGGCTATAGGGAGGTCCGGACATTCGAAGACAGGGCCAAAACCTCTGAGACTCTGATTGGGCGAGTTGGTTTTGCTAATCTTCTCGAAGCGGCGAGTGCGGGGGAAATTGATGCACTGGTCGTGGAGTGTGTTGATCGGATCAGCCGGGACGCAGGTGATCTTCATAAGGTGCATAAACTGCTTAGCTACGCTGGCGTCGAAATCATTTCAGCCAGCGAGGGGGTACAGTCGGAACTCCAGATTGGCCTTCGCGGCTTCGTCGGTACGGTTTTCCTCAAAGATCTGCGTGAAAAAGTGCATCGCGGAATGTCAGGCAACATAGCCAAAGGTTTGAGTGCCGGCGGTAAGGCTTATGGTTACTCACCTATTGCGGGAAAACCCGGGGAGCTCCAGGTCAAGGCACACGAACGGAAGTTATTTGCCAAATCTATAAGGCCTACGCAGAAGGAGCCTCCCCGCGAGATATTGCTCATGATCTCAACGCTCGCGGTGAGTTACCGCCTCGTGGGACGAAGTGGAACGCGTCAACGCTGAATGGAAACGGCAAGCGCGGCTACGGTATTCTCAGAAATTCCCTTTATGCTGGCATACTCGTTTGGGATCGCGTCAAAATGGTACGAAACCCGACAACAGGCAAAAGGGTCAGCCGTGAAAAGCCGGTCAAAGACTGGAAATTTGCGGAAGTTCCGCACCTTCGTATTGTCGAAGAGGAACTTTGGGACGCAGTTCAGCGGCGTTTGGCCACGCAGTCTGCGGCCAAGCGATCGGGAAAATCGACCCGAAACCCTGTGCGCCCGTTCTCGGGGCTGATCAAATGCGGGTGCTGCGGTGGCGGCATGTCGATTCATGACAGAAACGGCAATACCATCCGCATCCGTTGCTCAACGGCCAAAGAGAGTGGCTCCTGCAACAATAACGGGAAGGTTCGCCTCGACAAGATCGAGAGTGCTCTGCTGACCGAATTGCGAAAGGAGTTGTCTGAGCCAACCTACATCGATGAGTTCATCCGCACCTACAATGAAGAACGTCGCGAACTCAAAGCAGCGGACAAACCGGACAGGAAGAAGCTCGAACGCGCGGTAGCCGAGGCTAACAAGCTGCTATCGCGCCGTATTGAACTTTTCGAGATGGGAATTCTTGAAGGCATCGAAGGCGAGGCAAAGTTGACTGAGGCCAAAGAACGCGCTTCGGTTGCCATGGATGTGTTGGCCAGCTTTGACGAGAAGGAGCAGCCGTTCGAGTTCAATCCAGCGACAGCTTCCAAGTATGTCACGGCCCTGGATGAAATGATCTCTTCTATGCAGGCGCACGACGGCAATCCGAATCCAAAAGCACGTGATGCGGTGCGCGGCTTGATTTCGGAGATCGTTGTGTCTCCGACCGAGGAAGACGGCGTGCCGGTCGAGGTGAAGGGCCGCCTTAGCGCCTTGGTTTCAAACCGTTCCAAAAAGGTGGGCGGTTTGGTGGTAGCGGAGGAGGGACTTGAACCCCCGACACGCGGATTATGATTCCGCTGCTCTAACCAACTGAGCTACTCCGCCACGAGTGAGAGGCGATTTAAGGGAGGGGTCCGGCAGGGTCAAGAGGGAAATGGCGGTCCGTGGCGGAATCTTTCACTCTTTGGTCTGACCTGCCGATTCCAATCGGGATGAGCGGCAATTATCGGCAATCTTTCGGATGAACGATGCGCAAATTTCCGGGATGGTGATGAGGATCATATGGCCGTGCTTGCCAGTTTCCTCGTAGGTCAGGCCGAATTCTGTCATCGGAGGGCCGTGCTGCGCGGCTGAGAGGATAGCGTCCTGAGCGCCGTAAAGAATACCGCCCGGCACTTGCAGTTCCGGGTAGCGGCGGCATTGGTCCCCGATGCTGGCATCCACTCCGACCACGTCCTGCGACGCTGTGATGAAGGCCGATGGGCGCAGCCCCAGGGCGCCGCCCGCCCGGTCCAGGAAATCCGCCGGGGCGGGCTCGGGCTCAAAAACGGCGCTCAGAACATGGGGCGCTGTCTTTGCCGCCAGCGGCACGGCGATCGTATTTCCGATCAGGTTGCGCAACCAGGCAGTCCGGATTTCCAGCGGTTTGAATACCTGTGGCGGCGCGGGCATTTGCTGTGTCAGCGGGGCCAGCAACGCGAGCCCCGCAATCCGGTCGGGATATTCAAGGGCCATCGCCAGCGACACCGCCCCGCCCAGAGAATGCCCGACCAGAATGACGTCGGTGACCGATTTTTGGTCCAAAAACTCCTGTATCATCCGGGCCTGCTCCGGAAGGGTGCCCGACGACGGGTCGTCCCGGGTGGAATACCCGCAGCCAGGGCGATCAATGGCAATGACGTGGAAATCGTCCGTCAATTCGTCCATCAGCGCATAGGTGTAATGCTGTAGCTGCCCCGACAGACCGTGGATCATCACGATGGTCTGGTTGGCGGAATCTCCACGCTCGACATAGTGGATGCTGCCGCCATCAACCGCGACCACCTGACCCGGTTGAGGCACCCTTTCGAAACCCTTTTTGGTCAGCCGCCGCGTCCAAAGGTTCATGGCCAGCAGAAAGAGGCCCAGTGCGCCCAGCAGAATCAGGATTGTCGTCATCTACAATTCTCCATTCGGCGTGGGCACTGGCCGGTATTGTTCCAAACCCGCCTGCGCCATCCTCTTTTTGTACTCCGCCACGGTGCCGGGCCACAGCGTGGTGTTGCGCCCTTGCACATCCTGATACCACGATGTGCAGCCGCCAGTCTGCCAGATGCTGTCGGTGTGCCGTTCGCGCATCTCGCGTGTGAACTCATCCTGTTTCGCGGCATCCGGCATGATGGCCTTCAGCCCTTTTTTCTTCATCTGCGCCAGAACGCGGCCAATGTGTTTCACCTGGGCTTCAATCATCAGAACAACCGAGTTGTGCCCCAGCCCGGTATGCGGCCCCAGCAATATGAAGAAGTTCGGGAAACCGGCGATTGCGGTGCCCAGATTGGCCTGCATTCCGTCGGCCCAGGCTTTGTGCAGTGTAATTTCGTTGACGCCCGAGATGTCCAGTCGTTGCACCACATCCGTGACGTGAAAGCCGGTCCCCCAGATTAGAATGTCAGCCTGAACCGTGCTGCCATCTGTTGCGATGATCTGGTCGGACTCAATGGATGCCACCCCTTGCGCAACAAGATGGACGTTGTCGCGGGCCAGTGCCGGGTACCAGTCGTTCGAGCTCAGGATACGTTTGCACCCGATCCGATAACCGGGCGTCAGCATCTTCTGCTTGGTAGGATCCGGGATCGCGCCAGTCAGTGATTTACGCCACATTTTCATTGCGAAATTCACCATGCGCGCCTCGCCGCGAAATACTTTGTGGCGGTACTCAAAAATCATGTAGATCAGCTTGCGCCGCAGGCGTGGCAGCAGGGGGACGTGACGGTAGAGGCGACGTACCCATGGTGCAATTGGGCCGTCAGGGCGCGGCAGGACATAAGGCGGGCTGCGCTGGAAAACGGTGACATCCGCCGCGGATTTGGCGATCTCGGGCACGAACTGAACCGCGGATGCGCCAGTGCCCACGACCGCGACACGTTTGCCCGCCAAGTCGACGTCGTGCTTCCATTCGGCGGAATGAAAGCACGGGCCGGGAAAACTCTCGGCGCCGGGGATATCCGGAATGTTCGGCACATGCAGCGCACCAATTGCCGAGACCAGAAGCCTTGCGGTCCAGTGTTGACCTTCATGTGTTTCGACCTGCCAGCTTGTGCCGTCCCATCTGGCAGATTTCAGGCTTTGGTGAAAATGGCACAGATCGTACAGGCCCTCGGCGCGAGCGATCTTCTGCAGATAGGACTGAATCTCGGCACCGCCCGCATAGGCCCGGCTCCAGTCCGGGTTCGGGTGGGTGGCCATTGAATAGAGATGCGAGGGGATATCACACGCAACGCCGGGATAAGTATTCTCGCGCCAGGTCCCGCCGATATCGCCTGCTTTTTCAAGGATGGCGATGTTGGCAACGCCGCGCTTTCGCGCCTCCAGCGCCATGGTCAGCCCGGAAAACCCGGCGCCGACGATCAGCATGTCAGTCACGTTTTCCAACGTTTGCCCCTCCCGTGACGATCCGATTGAAGCCCCGGGCAGGATAGAAGTTTTAGCGCGTGTGTGAACAGGGCGACGTTAGGGCAGTGTAACGGCGAGGCACGTCACCGTCGACCGCTGGCTCAGAACTTCAGCCGTTCCGTGCGCCCATGTTCAAACAGCCGGTAGTTCAGAACATCGGCCTCGGGCACGCCGGCTTCCAGCGCAAAGACAAAGGCATGGGTCAGATAGAAGCAGGCCGCGTCCAGGTCGCGAACGGCTTCACGCTCGTCCGCGGCCTGTGTGTAATAGCGGACAAGGTCTATGTGGTCGCCTCGGGAATGTGCATCCAGCAGCAGCCGATCCAGCGTAGCCCGTTGATCTTGATCTGTCCGATCCTTCACCTGGCCGTTCCTCAGACTGTCCGGCCGTTTTCGATCTGCGTGGCCACCCAGTGGTGGAAGCAATGGGTCGGTCCGTCCATCGCCGGCGAAAACCGCCCACCGTCAAACAGAACGCCGTGCCGGCCTTTCTGCATACCTTCCACGACGAAAACATCCTCTTCAAAAACGGTTTTCCAGAGCTGCGCGTTCGAGGCGCGCAACCCGTCATGCTCGGGCGTTTCGGCTTCGCTCTTGGCGTAATACAGCTCGATATGTTCCACCGTGTTCTCCTGATCGACAGGCTCGAGAACGATGGCAAAGCTGTGGTCGCGCTGGACGCCCAACAGCACGTTGGGATACAGCGCGACATATTCCGCGCCCTCATCCCACTTGTCGCTCAGGCCGGCAAAATCCTGCAGCGTGGCACCGTCCTGATCTGTCAGTTGACGATAAACCAACGTTCCCTGGCCCGAGTAGTGGTTGCGCGCTTCGATGTTGTAGTGATCTTCCAGGCGGGAATAGCTGTTCAGACCGGGATGCACCCACGGCAGATGATAGCTTTCGCAGTAGTTCTCGACTGCCAGCTTCCAGTTGGACTTGACCTCAAGCTTGAAGGACGATGTCTCGCCGCCGTGAAAGATCGGCTGTTCAAATTCGCCCCAGCGTTCCATCAGTGGGCCGTGGACCTCTTCGAAATCGGGTGCGTTGCCGCTGACATTGACGAAGATCACGTCACGCCAGACGTAAGACCGAATCCGAACCAGCCCCAGATCGTCCTTGTCGATGTCTTCATGCTTGTTCTGTCCCGGCCCCCCCACATGAGGCGTCGCGTGGAGCTTGCCTTTCAGGCTGTAGCACCAGCTGTGATAGGGACAGCGGATGGCACCGCCGATTTTTCTGGGCGTATCCACCAGGATCATTCCGCGATGCCGGCAAGTGTTCTGAAACACGCCGATCTCGCCGTCGCGGTCGCGCACGATCAACAGGGGCATACCCAGAAAGTCCACTGGTTTGGCGTCTCCTTCCTCGGGGACGTCCTTGCCAAACCCGATACCAGACCAATTCGAAAACAAGACCGACTGTTTTTCTTCGGCAAAAACCACCGGGTCGATATAATGTTCGTTCGGCAGGCCGTTTGCGATATTCACTTCGTTCAGAACGGATGACAGAACACTATGCTTGTTCATCGGGCTCTCCTGACTCTTGGCTGGATGCATTTCAATCGTTTTGACGGAACCGCTGCCCCCGCTTCAATATCAGAAATCCTCATCACAGCTTGACCTGATCTAATCCGAATTCTGACGCACCTCCTGAATGATCCAGTTCTTGAGCGCGCGAGCATTCTCGGTCAGTTCCTCTTCCGGTCGGCCGACCAGGTAGAACTGGTTGGGGGCCGTCAGGCGATGCGGGCCGATCGGAACCAGTTTCCCGGATTGCAACATAGGCCTGATCAGGCGTTGCCATCCAAGCGCCAGTCCTGCGCCCTTGCGCGCAAGCTGCAAGGCCACCGAGTAGCTGTTGACGCGTGTTTCTACCGGGATGTTTCCTGAATAACCCAGAATTTGAAACCAGTCCGGCCATGTCGTCCAGGTCTGATCCTCTGAATCCAGATGAATAAGCCGCTGGGCGGCCAATTGTTCCAAATCCGCACCCGCAAGTCTTTCGGCCATGTCCGGGCTGCCGACCGCGATCAGCTGATCTCGGTACAGCGGGGTATGCGACAGCGTAGGGTCATTGTCCTTGCCGTATCGGATGAAGAAATCAATCTCGGGCCGGTTCCTGAAAGGACGATCCTGCGAGATCTGATCGACATTGACTTCAGGCGTTTCCCGCCAGAACCGGATGATGGAGGGTGACAGCCACAATGCGGCGACGGCCGTTGTCGATCCGACGGTCACCTTGCCGCCCGACGTGCGGTCGCGGATCGTCGCCAGCGTCTTTGAGATGCGCCCGAAGGACGTGGACAATGCCTCGTACAATGCCCTTCCGTCCTCGGTCAGGTCCACACCGCGATGCTTGCGTTGAAAAAGCGCTGTATCCAGATCGCCTTCCAGCGCCTTGATCTGATGGCTGACTGCGCCGGGTGTGACTGACAATTCCTCGGCGGCGTTCTTGAAGCTCAGATGCCGTGCTGCTGCCTCGAAGGCGGAAAGGGTGGTCAAAGGCGGCAGTTTATAATGGCGTCTGGACATGCGTAATCAGTACTCGGTTTAGGATCATTCAAGTGAATAATAGATTTTTCTCGGTTGTAGAACTGATTTTGCTAAATAATAGATGCATCTGTCAGTCACAAATGGCGGCTGGGGTCGGCAATGGGTCGGATAGTGTCGGTAAACGCCGAATACGACCGAAATCGACCTTGTATGCAGACGAACCAATGAGGGTCGAGTACAATGGGCTGCAAAAAACGCCGTTGAACAGGTCCGCAGACAGTTTCGGGTTCCGTGCCAATTCTGGGCGTCACCCGTATGAAAAAAACTGGAAGGCCAGGGCGCAGCACGTGTTTTCGGACCAGGTTGCGCTGAAATCTGTGCGTATGGGAGCGCGCGTTGGCACTTCCCGGGGTTGAAAGGGTTTCATGTGTACCCCGGCCGCATGCCCGGCCGTCAGCAACGGCAGGACGTCGGCGCGAAGGCGCATACGCAACCACGCAGACCCCCAAAATAATGACATCGCCATGGAGGAGAGAATATGTCAGTACCCGAACCGTTCACGGATCTCGAGATAGAAACGGCGGATGCCGGTTTCTACGAGAACTACAGCGTCCCGATCGCCCTGATCAGCAAAGGGATCATGGTCGCGCTTGTACTTTGGGCGCTGGTGTTCCCGGCCAATGCGAACAGCACGCTCGGCAGCTGGAACGGCAGGCTGCTTGAAGTATTCAACAGCTTCTACGTTATCATCGTCGGGCTGTTCTTCTTCTTCCTTGCCATCGTTGCGATCCTGCCATCCACCGGCCGGCGGATCATGGGCACACCGGGTGAGAAGCCCGAATTCTCGAATTTCTCGTGGTTCTCGATGATGTTCGGCGCGGGTCTGGGTGTTGGCCTGATGGTGTTTGCCACCGCCGAACCTCTGGGCCTATGGGGCTCGAACCCAGTTGTGGTCTCGGGCGCGGTCGAGGGCAACTCGCCTGAGGCGCTGCAATCCGCATATCGCTTCACATACCTGCACTACGGCTTCCACGCCTGGGCGATCTACGTGGTAACCGGGCTGTCGCTGGCGTATTACGCCTATACGCGCAACATGCCCCTGACGATCCGCTCGGCGCTGACGCCTCTGTTTGGCCGCCTGATGAACGGGTTTCTGGGCCACACCGTGGACGTTCTGGGTGTTGTGGCGACTATTCTGGGTGTCTCGGTCACCATCGGCTACGGCGTCAGCCAGTTCATCGACGGTCTTTATGCCATCACCGGCATGCAGTGGATCATGGATATGGGCGGCGAGGTGCCGACCCCCAGCAAGGTCGGTCTGATTTCGGGCCTGGTCGTCATCATGGGCCTGTCGATCATTTCGGCGGTTTCCGGTGTTGGCCGGGGCGTCAAGTACCTGTCGAACCTGAACCTTGTGCTGTCGATCATCCTGCTGGGCACGTTCATCGTCTTCGGCTCGTTTGTCTTCGCCATGACCACCTACGGCTCGGCGATGGTGGACTACATCCTGCACTTCCTGTCGCTCAGCTTTAATGCCTATGGCCCGCTGTCGGCCGAAGCTTTTGCAGCAGCTCTGCCCGTCGAGGCGCAGGCGCATGCGGCTGACCTGATGGGCGGCGCAACCAATGCCTGGGGCAGCTTTGACGGCTTCAAGGGCGGTCTGGAAGGTGCAGCCGCCGAACTGGACGAAGCCACGCTGACTGCGGCCTATGCAGCAGGCGAGCAGGGCCGTCAGTTCGGCTGGCAGGCAGGCTGGACCACGTTCTACTGGGCCTGGTGGATCGCGTTCTCGCCCTTCGTGGGCCTGTTCCTGGCGCGCATCTCCAAGGGTCGCACCGTGCGGGAGTTCATCCTGGGTTGCGTCTTCGCACCGGCACTGGTCTGCTTTGCATGGATGACCGTTCTGGGCGGCACCGCGATCGATCTGGAACTGGCAGGCGCAGCGGAAGGCGCGATCATCGGGGCGTCGAATACGAACAAACTGTTCGTGACGCTGTCCTACATGATCGACGGCGGGCTGCTGTCCATGCTGAACGTCATGTGCGTGATCCTGATCATGACCTTCCTGGTGACATCTGCGGATTCGGGCATTCTGGTGATGAACACCATCATGTCGGGTGGCAGCCAGGAAACCGGTATCAAGCACCGCATCATCTGGGGTGTGATCCTAACGGCAGTGATCGGTGCGCTGGTCCTCGCTGCGGGGGAAAACAACCCGATGGATGCGCTGCGCAATGCGATGATCATCGGTGCGCTGCCCTTTACCATGGTGATGGGCCTGATGTGCATCGCGCTGGGCAAGGCGTTGTTCCGCGACGGACAGCGTGAAAAGCACGGTGTCTCTACCCAAGCCGCCGAATAATCGGATAGCGACAGACAAGATCAGGCGCCGCCCCGACAGGGGCGGCGCTTTTGGTTTTGAAACGGTGTCGGTTCCTGCAAACAGATTTCGGAATCAGTGAGGTGCGCGACCTGCGAATCCCCCATTCTGTCTAACAAGATTGGAGGATTGCCCCATGAACATTCGTACCGCAACGCGCTCGGGCGGACGCTCGGCCCGCCGCGCCAAGCGAACCGCGCCAAACTTTGAGATGTTGCCCGGACTGACCCGGGGCATCCCGCTATGCGAGGTGATGGACGGCGCCCAGGTTGAGCGCATCGACAACGCCTCGATGGACATTCTGGAAAATGTCGGAGTGCAGTTCCGCGACCCCATTGCGCTGGAAGACTGGAAAAAGGCCGGTGCCAGGGTCGAGGGAGAGCTGGTCTATCTGGATCGCGGATTGGTTCGTGAACTGATTGCCACGATCCCTTCGGATTTCACCTATCACGCCCGCAACCCGCAAAAGAACGTGCGGCTGGGTGGCCGACACTCGATCTTCGTGCCGATGACCGGCGCGCCGTTCCTGCGTGATCTCGACGACGTGCGCCGCAATCCGACGCTGGACGATCTGGCCATGTTCCACAAGCTGAGCCACATGATGCCCGCGTTGCATTCGTCGGCCCATCATATCGTGGAACCCTACGATCACCCGATCAGTCAGCGCCACCTGCGCATCACCTATTCGTCGATGAAACATTCGGACAAGACGTTCATGGGCATGACCACCAGCCCCAAGAACGCCGAGGACGTGATGGACATGTGCGCAATCCTGTTCGGGGAAGAATTCCTTGAGGATCACCCCGTCACCACCGGCAACTGCAACGGCAACTCGCCACTGGTCTGGGACGAAACCATGCTGGGCGCGATGCGTGCCTTCTGCCGCCGCAAGCAGCCGGTACTGTGCTCGCCCTTCGTGTTGGGCGGTGCCAACACGCCCGCCAGCGTACCCGCGACCGTCGCGCAGCTGAACGCCGAGGCGCTGAGCGCGTTGGCCTACACACAGGTGATCCGCAAGGGCGCGCCCGCGATTTACGGCCACTACCTGTCAACCGTGTCGATGAAATCCGGCGCACCGATGGCGGGCACGCCCGAAATCAGCCTGATGAATTTCATGATTGGTCAGATGGCGCGGTACTACAACGTGCCGTGGCGTACCTCAAACACGCTTGGCGGGGCCAAGACCTTCGATGCACAGGCCGGTTACGAATCTGCCACGACCCTGCAGGCTGTGATCCATGCCGGGGCCAATTACATCTGGCATTCGGCAGGCTGGAACGAGGCCGGGATGCACTGTTCGGTCGCCAAGTTCATCGTGGATGCTGAACAATGCGCCATGGCCTATCGCATGGCCGAAGGTCCGAAATGGCACGATTTCGATCAGGCTCTGGCCGCGGTGCCGGATGTGGGGCCGGGCGGTCACTATCTGGGTCATCCGCACACACAGGACAATTTTCAGACCGCGTTCTTCATGCCCGAAATGTTCGACAACAATTCGATCGAGCAATGGACGGCTGAGGGCGAGGTTGAGATCACCGAACGCGCCCTGAACCACGCCCGCAAGCTGCTGGCCGAATATCAGGAGCCCACGCTGGATCTGGCCAAGAACGAGGAACTGCTGGACTACATCGCGCGCCGCGAACGGGAAATACCGGCAGCGGACGAACTGAACCAGACGTATTGATGATCTCTCCCCCCACTGGCCCGCCTGAAATTGGCGGGTCTTTTTTTGATCGGGAAATTGAAATGGAAATGAATGGAAGAAAGGCGCTGGTTACTGGCGCTGCCGGAGGGATCGGCGCAGCAATTGTCCGCCAATTGCGGCAGGCCGGCGCGCATGTTGCCGTGGCGGACAGATCAGTTGACGGGATCGAGGCCGAAGCCCACCTGCCCGGTGATCTCAGGGACGCTTCGTACAGCGACGCGCTTCCCCAAGCGGCCGCGGACCTTCTGGGCGGGCTGGACATCGTGATCAACAATGCGGGCGTGATAACGCGGGGCACCGTCACCGAAACCACGGATGATGACTGGTCACTGTCCCTGGGTGTCAATGTCGAAGCACCGTTCAGAATCTGCCGGGCCGCGATTCCGATCCTGGCCCAATCCGGGGGCGGGGCAATCGTCAATACGGCATCGTGCTGGGGCTTGCGGCCGGGGCCAAACCATGCGGTTTATTGTATGACCAAGGCGGCCATCGCCTCGCTGACGCAGTGCATGGGAATGGACCACGCGCATCAGGGCATTCGCATCAACGCGGTGTGCCCGAATGAAGTGAACACGCCCATGCTGAGGTCCGGTTTTGCAAAACGCGGGTTCGATCCGGATACTGCCGTGGCCGAATTGGGGGCGACGGTCCCCCTGGGACGGATTGCCGAGCCTGATGACATCGCAGATGTCGTTCTGTTTCTTGTCTCGGACGCGGCGCGTTATGTCTGCGGCACATTGATTGAGGTCAACGGAGGTAAGCCAGTCACATGAACCGATTCCAAGGCAAGGTTGCCCTCGTCACCGGCGGCCGCAGCGGTATCGGCCGTGCCATCGCGGTCAGGCTGCAGCAAGAAGGCGCGCGCGTCTTCACGGCCCAGCGTGGGGCGGATACAGAATTTGAAGGCATCGCTGCGGATTTCACCAGACCTGACAGCCCGGCGCAGGTGATCGATGAACTGATTGCGAAGGCCGGGCGCCTTGATGTTTTGGTCAACAATGCAGGGATGATGCAGGAAGCCTCGGTCGAGGACATAAGCCTGGACGACTGGCAGCGGACCCTGACGGTCAACCTGACGGCACCGTTTCTCATGATCAAGGCCGCCTTGCCGCACCTGCGTGAAAGGCGCGGCAATATCGTCAATACCGGTTCGATCGAAGGTTTGGGCAGCAACCCCGGACATGCGGCCTATGGGGCGTCCAAGGCCGGACTGCACGGGCTGACCCGCGCGGTCGCGGTCGATCACGGGCCCGAAGGCATCCGGTGCAACGCAGTCGCGCCGGGTTGGATCGACACGGACCTGAACGAGGATTTCATCGCCTCGATGCCGGATCCCGAAGCATTTCGCCGGAATATCGGGCGCATCCACCCCGTGTCCAGAACCGGAGCACCGGAAGAGGTTGCGGCCCTTGTCGCATTTCTGGCATCAGATGACGCGGCTTTTGTCACCGGACAGGTTTATACCATCGACGGCGGACGCATGGCAAAGCTCAGCCTGCCGGGATAGGGCAGATCATTCCTTGCCTGACCGCCATTCCTTCCACATCAGGTAGGTGTTGGCGCCCAGCGAGGCGAAGGGTTCGGGCGGCAGGCGCGGAAGCTCCGGTTGGGCCAGAAAATGACTGGCAATGTCCGACCCGCCCTGCAGGATCAGCTCGGCAATGCCCATTCCCTGCAATGTCCCGCGGGCAATGCCCAGCCCGTTTTGGCAACAGGCGGAATAAACCCCGTCGTCCAGTTCGCCAAAAGCGGCCGCGCCATTGCGGCTGAGGCACAGCATTCCGGCCCAGCGGTGTTCCATTTTCACGTCCGGCAAATGCGGAAATCTCTCGCGGAACTTGCGGTCATGCACCCAGCCCGCATTGCGCAGGCGCATGTTTGTCGTCTCGATCGAAGGATGAAAGCTGGAACAGGTCCGGATCAGGATCCGGTCGCCATAACTACCCGAGATGCGCCGCACGGATGTTCCCATCGGATCCGCCGGTGTAACCGACCAGCGCGATAGCCCACCCAGTGTTTTGATCTGAGCGTCGGTCAGAGGCGCTGACAGTGACGCGTAAAGGCAAATATGCATCAGCCGACGTTGGTAGAACCCAAAGCTTTCGACATGCCCATTGTTGGCCAACACAATCCGTCCGGTCGTCACCCGGGCTTTTGGGGTCGTGACAACCCAGCCGTTTCCCTGTTTTTCAAAGCCTGTAACCGGCGAGTTTTCGAACACATCAACCTGCCCGGCCAGATGTGCTGACAAGGCCCGGACATAGGCTGCGGGTTGGATCATGACAGTCCCCGGCGCAAACAGGCCCGAGGTGTAATGTGGACTGCCAGTGAGTTCCTGCATCTGTTGCTGATCGAAAAGGGTGCAGGGTTCGCCCAACCGTTCCAGATGCGCGGCATATTCGCGGTTGTGCAGATCGCCTGACGGGGTGGCAGCGGCGTTGAATTTGCCGCAGGGATCGAACACCTCATCGGACAGGACACAGTCCTCGGCCACCTGCTGCGCAAAAGCTATGGCCTTTCGGTTCAGCGCGATGGTGGCCCTGTCGGCCTCAAGCCCGTCGCCCGCGTAATTGTCCGAGGCCAGATCATGCGGCAAATCGATCATGAAGCCCGAATTCCGCCCGGCTGACCCTTCCGCGAACCGCGCGGCCTCAAGCACGGCAATCTTCAGGGAAGGATCAAGCTGGTGCAGGCGTCGCGCCGTGCTGAGGCCCGCAAACCCGCCGCCAACGATGGTGAAGTCGGTGCTCAGGTCCTGATGCAGCTCAGGGTGCGGTGTCTGAGCGGGCAGAATGGCATTCCACCCCGCCGCGCCGGTTTGGCGCGGCAGCCGTTTTGCTTCGTACCGGCTCAATCCACTGCCTCGTCCGCATCGTCGGCCAGATCGATCCAGATTGTTTTTAACTGAGTGTACTGGTCGTGTGCGTGGACCGAGTTGTCGCGGCCGCCAAAGCCCGACTGCTTGTATCCCCCGAATGGTGTGGTGATATCGCCTTCGCCAAAGCTGTTCACCGTGACTGTTCCCGCCCGGATTGCCCGCGCGCCACGAATGGCGCGTTTGGCATTGGCTGTGAAGATCGAGGCGCACAAACCATAATCGGTGTCGTTGGCGATCTTGATGGCCTCATCAAAGCCCGACACTTCGATTACCGACAGAACCGGGCCAAAGATTTCTTCCCGTGCCAGGGTGGCGTCGTTGCCGGGGACTTCGACGACCGTGGCTTCGACAAAACCCTTGTCCGCCTTGCCGCCAATCACGACGCTCTCGGCCTGATCCAGATAGCTGCAAACCTTGTTGTAATGGCCTTCGCTGACCAGCGCACCCATGCGGGTTTCCGGGTCCAGCGGGTCGCCGATGTTCCATTGTTTGGCGTGATGGGCGATGCGCTCCAGCAGCTCGGCCTTCACGTCCTTGTGCACGATCAGGCGGGACGAGGCCGAGCAGTTCTCGCCCATATTCCAGAACGCGCCATTGACCACGTGCGCCGCCACGCGGTCGAGGTTTTCGGCATCCTCCATCACGATAGCGGGGTTTTTGCCGCCCATCTCCAGCACCACTTCCTTGGCGTTGCTTTCGGCCGAATAAGTCAGGAACCGCTTGCCGGTGGCGGTGGAGCCGGTGAAAGACACCATGTCGATATCCATATGCCGCCCGATGGGCTCGCCCACGTCGGCGCCACCACCCGGAACGATGTTCAGAACACCGCGTGGCAGTCCGGCCTCCATCGCCAGTTCGGCCAGGCGCAGCGCGGTCAGCGTGGTTTCTACCGCCGGTTTCACCACGACCGAACAGCCCGCCGCCAAAGCAGGCCCGATCTTCCACGCCAACATCAGCAGCGGGAAGTTCCACGGCAGCACCAAGCCCACAACACCGATCGGCTCACGCACGACCATGGCAATGTGATCGTCGCTGGCAGGGCTGACCTGATCGTAAATCTTGTCGATCGCCTCGGCATGCCATTTCAGGCAGTGGATGGTTTCAGGCACGTCCACGGTTTCGCAGTCATAGATGGTCTTGCCGCTGTCGATGCTCTCCATCACCGCCAGTTCGCGGGCGTTGCGCGTCATCAGCTTGCAAAGCCGGATCAGCACGTCCTTGCGCTGGGACGGGTGCAGTTTCGACCAGCGCCCATCGTCAAACGCCGCGCGCGCCTTTTCGACGGCGAAATCCACATCCTCGGTTCCGCAGGCCGCGATATCGGTCAGCTTATCGCCGGTGGCCGGGTTTACGGTCTCAAACGTCTTGCCGGACATCGCCGGGCGGAATGCGCCATCAATGAACGCGCCGGTCGGCAGCTCCAGATTGGCAGCAATGGATTTGTATTCGTCCCTAGTGTGCAATCCCATGCGTTAACCCTCCGCCACAATGTCTGCGATTTTTTGTCTGAGAACGCGCGTCACCTGTTCCAGCGCGCGCTTGTCGTCCTTGTTGAGACCCTTCAGCGGAGGCCGCATCGCGCCCGCGTCGATCCCGTTCATGGTCACGCCATGCTTGATGGTTTGGATAAACTTGCCACCCTGTTCCAGCACTCGCATCAGCGGCATCATCGCGGACATGATCCGGCGGCCCTTGGCAAAGTTGCCTTCGATCACACAGGCGTTGTAGAGCGCAACATGCTCGGCAGGCAGGAAATTCGACCCACCACAGACCCAGAACGGTGCACCCCAGGCAAAGAACTCGAGCGCCTGATCGTCCATGCCGCATCCTAGCTGGATATGCGGATAGTCCCGCGCCAGCAGGTGGACCCGGTTGATATCGCCCGAACTTTCCTTGATGCCGCAGAAATTCCGGCTGCGGCCGACGCGGTCGAGGAACTCTTCGCCCATCATCGTGCCGGTGCGATGCGGATAGTTGTACAGCATCACCGGCAGGTCTGCCGCCTTGTCGATGGCCAGTGCGTTCAGCGCGTTTTCGCGGTCGGTCGGTACCGAATAGGGCGGGCTGGCCAACAGGATGGCGTCTGCGCCAATCTCGCGCGCGCCCTCGGCCAACGCAATGGAATCCGGTGTCAGCATCGCACCGGTGCCGACCACAAGCGGCAACCGGCCTTTCAACTGCTCATTCGTGAACTTCGCCAGTTCCAGCCGTTCCTCGACAGTCTGCGCATAGTTCTCGCCGGTCGAGCCGCCCGAGATCAGCCCGTGCACGCCATGGGCGATCAGGTATTCGATCACGTCGGACAGGGCGTCCCAGTTGACCCGGCAATCTGGGTGGTAGGGGGTTACGACAGGGGTGTAGATCCCCTCAAATCTGAAAATCGGGTTCATTCCGTCCTCATGCAGGTTTCGACAGGGGCGGGGCACCCATCGGGACATTCAGCGCCTCAGGCATCACAAACAGTTCGATCTGATCGCGCGACAGGTTCCAGTGATCGGTCGCCAGCTGCGAAGCAGCCGCTTCATCGCGCGCTTCGATGGCGGCGATGATGGCGTCATGCTGGCGGCTCGCCTCGGACAGGTTTTCCGTCATTTCAACACCTTGGGGGCGATAAAAGGTCATACCGATGCGGGCATGATCGATCAGCAGCCGGTTGAACGACGGCAGCAGATAGACATTCGCCGACATCTCGCCGGTCACTTCGTGAAAGCGGTTGTTGGCCAGGGCACGATCTTCGGGCGACCCGGTCCGCAATGCCTCTTTGAACTTTTGCTGCGCCACCTTCAGGTCATCGATCTGCCGGGGCGTTGCGTTCAGGGCCGCCAGACGCAGAATTGCCCCATAGACCATCGGCGCGGCCAGAAAGAAGTCGCGCAGGGTGGTACAGGACATCTCGGACACGCGCGCGCTGCGGTTGGTGCGCAGATCCAAATACCCTTCGCCCGCCAATTGCCTGAACACCTCGCGCAGCGGGGTCCGGGACAGGCCAAAGGCATCCGACAGATGCGCCTCGTCAAGATCGGCACCTGGACGCAGGCGCAGGGTCAGAATGGACACCTTCAGGTGCTCCCTCAGGTCTGCCTTGCGTGATTTGCCGTCTTCTTTCATCCCAAATCCTTTGCCAAGCCCCGATGCATACCCTTGCGAATCGCGTGGGCGCCGAGTAGCCGGCCGATTTGTATTCGATAAAAATACAACTTGTATACAGTAAAAAATAGTGCAGCATCACCTAAACTTCGCCACGGGGTCGCAGGCCGACGCCCAGCAAACGGAAACCGACATGCAGCAGACGCAGCACATCACCTTCATATTGGTTGAGGAATTTTCGCATCTGGCGTTTTCATGTGCCGTCGAGCCATTGAGAATCGCCAATCTGGAAAGCGGGAAAGACCTGTACGAATGGTCCTTTGCCTCGGAACATGGCGAACAGGCGGTATGTTCAAACGGGTCGGTGACGCTGGTCCATTCCGGGCTGGATAAACTGCCTAAGACTGATCAGTTGTTCGTCTTGTCCGGTATTCACATGCGCAAACACGTCACGCGCCCGTTGCTGGCTGCATTGCGTCGCGAGCGTGCCCGGGGAACGCGGATCGGCGCGCTGTGTTCAGGCGCCTGGGTGCTGGCCGAGGCCGGATTCCTGGACGGAATGCAGGCCGCCATTCACTGGGAATATCACGACGCTTTCATGGAAGCCTTTCCCGAGGTGAATCTGGTGCGTAGCGTATTTACGGCTGACGAAAAGCACATCACGGCATCGGGTGGCACCGCCACTGCGGACCTGATGCTGCACCTGATCGAAAAGGAACATGGCCGGGAACTGTCAGTCGCCGTTGCCGATCAGATGGTCTACAACGCAGTGCGTAATGCCACCGCAAGACAGCGCGTTTCGCTCCAGTCCCGCAACGGGATGCGAAACGCCCATCTGGCCAGAGCAATACGGATCATGCGCGACAGCATCGATGCACCGGTTTCGCCCTCGCAAATCGCCGGAGAAATCGGGATTTCCGCACGCCAGCTGGAGCGGTTGTTCGGGAAATACCTGAACACGTCCCCCAAGAAGTACTACATGGAGCTGCGCCTGGAACGGGCCCAGAACCTGCTGCTTCAGACCGAGGCCTCGGTCACCGAGGTTGCGCTGGCCTGCGGGTTCGAAAGCCCCGGGCATTTTTCGCGCGTGTACCGATCCAGTTTTGGCGTAACCCCGCATATGCAAAAGACAAAAATCAACTGATTACAAACAACGGCCGCTGCGCCTCGGACGGAATGGAGAGGATAATTGGGCGGGGGGAGCCTCATGACCAGATGACAATCAGACCGGTCAGGCGCTCACCCCCTGACCCTGCCCAGTTACCCCCTCGTTAAAACTGTACTGGTCAAATGGCAGGCAGGATTGATTGTTTTTGTCTCAGGAAAGGGGCGCAACTATTGCCAGATCGTGTCAGTTCTATGTAATTTTTTGTCGTATTTCTTCGAACTGTGGCATCTTCTTAAGAAATGCAGTCAGAAATTGAACAAGTGGCCTTCGTTTCGTGCAAGCAGTTGGGTGAGACGGGTCACTCCGCTTCAGAATCGCCACTCTTGGATTTGCTGTAGCTCTCCCAGATTTCCGGACGCCTATCCCGGGTCAACTTCTCGGCCATGCTGTGACGCCATTCAGCGATTCGGCCGTGGTGCCCTGACATCAGAACGTCGGGGATCGGCCGCCCCTTCCATTCGGCTGGGCGGGTATATTGCGGATGTTCCAGCAGCCCCGACGAAAAACTCTCATCCTCGGTCGAAGCCTGATTGCCCAGCACGCCGGGGATCAGCCGGACAGTCGCGTCAATCAGGGCCTGTGCTGCAATCTCGCCCCCGGTCATGACGAAATCACCAAGCGAAACCTCCTGAACGCCGTAATGCTCCAGCACCCGTTCATCGACACCTTCGAAGCGGCCACACAGCAAGGTCATGCCATCACATCGCGCCAGCGACTGCATCATGGCCTGGTTCATCGGCCGGCCGCGCGGGCTGAGGTAGATCAGGGGCCAGTTGCCCTGAACGCCCGCCATCGCGTGTTCAATCGCATCGCCCAGAACATCCGGGCGCAGGACCATTCCGGCCCCGCCGCCGGCCGGCGTGTCATCGACATTGCGGTGCTTGCCGACCCCAAACCGGCGCAGATCTATCGTTTCCAGCTGCCACAACCCCTCTTGCAGGGCTTTGCCGGTCAGGCTTTCGCCCAACACGCCGGGGAAGGCCGACGGGAACAGCGTGATGATCCTGGCCTTCCACACGCCATGCAGATCGGGTGTCGGCGTTATCAATTCGCGCGGTTTCAGCGTGGGCCGGATCGCCTTGCGACCATGGGATTTGTTGGGCTTGTCAGTCATTGGGTCCCGTAGATCTCGTCCTGCACAGATTGGATGATCGCCGCTTTCTGACGGGTCAGCGCGGCCTCGTCCAGTCGTGACCGGTTCAACGCCAGAAGCTCGGTCAATGTGTCTTCCGGCAGGCTGGGATTGACCTTGTTCGGCGGTACAATCCGGGCGGTTTTGTCTCGTGACAACCTGAGGAACTCTGCAAATGGCGCACCGGGGCCAAAACGGCGCTGTAGCATGTCTTCTAGCCATTCCGACTGCACGGTGACCGATGGCAGCTTGTCCCGAATGCTGTTCACCGTGTCCTCAAGCGAAGGCAGTTGATCAAGGTTGGAACGGAAGGTTTCGAAATCCTGCACCATCCGCGTGCGTTGCAAATCATGCGCCCACAGGCTGCGCAGCCACGCGCCGCGCTGGCGCAGCGACAGATAGAGCGTTATGTCCAGATCCTCTCCGACCAGCCGCTGTCGGATCGAGTCGACGATACACGCGGCCAGATCCGGGGCCGCAGCGTAGCCCTGGCTCAGGTTGCGACTGGGGCGCAGGCCGCTGAAGTTCTCTTCGCTCAGGATCAGCCCGCGTTTGGTTCCGAATTCCAGTGTATCCAGATATTCGCGCATCTGGCCGCCAAACTCGGCCAGCGTTCCCACTGTCCCATAGACCGAGTGACGGGTGGCCGCACCGGACAGCCCTGTCTTGCGGGTCTTGTAAGGCAGCACCAGCGCGAAATGGGGCCAGATCAACTCGCGGTTTTCATACAGGAAGGACTGCGCCGCAGTGGTGCCTGTTTTATGCAGACCCAGATGCAGCATTATCCGCCGCATTACAGCAGACCCTCCGGCGGGTCGGCGATGATACGCCCCTGATCCAGATCGACCGTCGGCACGACCTCAAGCGTGAAGGGCAGCAGAACCGTGGTGTTCATCCCCGACCCCTGCAGTTCCAGCAGGTCTGCCGCGCCATGGTTCTGCACCGATTTCACCCGGCCCAGAAGCGTGCCGCCGGTGTCATAGACCTCAAGCCCGATCAGGTCCGTATGATAAAACTCGTCATCCGGCAGCGAGGGCAACTGATCACGTCGCGCAAACAGGCGCAGACCTTTGATCGCGTCGGCCTGCTCCTTTGTTTCAATTCCGCCCAGCCGCGCGGCAAAGCCGTTCTTGATCGTCCGGGTCAGCACAAGCGGATACCGTTCCGCGCCGCTTTCGTCGGTCAGCGGAGAATATGATTCGATGTCTTCAGGGGTCGCGCAGTAGCTTTTCAGCCGCACTTCGCCCCGCACGCCGTAAGACCCGGCGATACTGCCTACACAGATCAGATCAGTCATTGGACCCTTCCACCGTCACACAAACTCCGTCCTGCCAGTCTCCGCGCGTGGCACAGGCGTCGCGCTGATTGCTGCGTTCGAAAAACACGCCGACAATAAAAGCGATCATCAGCAGGATGGGAAGCCGCATCAGCCCAAACATAAGTCTATCGCACCTCGACGGTCAGACTGTCCTGACGGTTTTCCCAACCTGCACGCTCCAGTTCCGGCGTGTCTGACAACGTCTCGGGCCAGCCGATGCAGAAATACCCGATCAGGCGCCAGCTGTCCGGCACTTTCAGGTCCTGCGTCAACCGGTCGGGGTCCAGAATGGACACCCATCCCAGCCCCAGCCCCTCGGCCCGAAGGGACAGCCAGAACAGTGTGATCGCGGTGACCACGGAATACCGACGCATTTCGGGCATCGTGCCTGCGCCCAGCCCCAGACCCTTGTCCGTGGCATCGTCGCAGAAGACAGCCAGTTGCACAGGGGCCTCGCGCATGCCCGACAACTTGAGGCTGCTGTAAAGCTGCGCCTTCTCGCCGGAATATCCGGCAAGGGCCTCGGCATTCGCGGTCTGGAAATTCTCAAGCGCCGCAGTGCGGGCTTTATCGCTTTCGACACGGATCACGCGCCAGGGTTCGCTCAGCCCCACCGATGGGGCCAGCCGAAACGTGTCGAGGCAGCGCGTCAGCACTGCCTCGTCCACGGCATCGGTGCGGAACCGGCGCACATCGCGCCGGAGCCGCATCAGCAGATCGAACTGCGTGCGGAAATCATCACTGAAGGTCTGATCCTGCACGCGCCCGCCTTGCTTATTCTTCAGCAGCAGCTTCTTCAGCCGGTGCGGCAGCGGCTTCGGCAGCTTCAGCAGCCTTTGCAGCTTTCTCTTCCGCGCGCTCCTGGGCTTTCTTGCCCGGGGTACCCTTATTGGGGTTGTTGCGCTCGGCCTTGTCGCGTGCGCCGGCTGCTTCCAGCATGCGTGCAATACGGTCGGTGGGCTGAGCACCCTGGTCCAGCCAGTACTGAATGCGCTCCATGTCCATTTTCACGCGCTCTTCGCTGTCTTTCGGCAGCAGCGGGTTGTAGGTGCCCAGTTTCTCGATGAAACGGCCGTCGCGGGGCATGCGGCTGTCAGCAGCCACGATGCGGTAGAAAGGACGCTTTTTCGAGCCGCCGCGGGCGAGACGAATTTTCATTGCCATGGTGGTATCTCCTTTGAATGGCATCACGCCAAAGGCGTGTCTTGTGAAAGCCGGGACAATCCCGGTTTAGTTCTGGTGTTTCTTATGGTGTCGGATGACTTCCTGAATGATGAAGTTCAGGAAAGCCTTGGCGAAATCGGGGTCCAGATCGGCCTCTTTCGCCAGGTCTTCTAACCGTGCGATCTGCGCAGCCTCGCGCGAGGGATCGGACGGGGGAAGGTCGTGTGCGGCCTTGAGCTTGCCAACGGCCTGCGTGTGCTTGAACCGCTCGCCCAGCGTATAGACAAGGATCGCGTCCAGCCGGTCGATGCTCTCGCGGTGATCCTTCAGCAACGCAGCAGCCTGTGTCACGGGGTTGGTCATTGGCCGGTCCTTTCGGAGGTCATTGGGTCAATCTGCGGGTGGCGCCAGATCTGGGCCTTTTTGCCCAGCAATTCACCGTCGCGCTCGTAGGTGGCCCCAAGCCGCCCGGCCAGGGCGCGCGAGCGGTCGTTCGCGTGGGCAATGTACGAAATGACGCCGTTCAGGCCCTGGTGCCGCGCCGCATAGGCACGGGCGGCCGACGCAGCCTCATAACCCAGACCTTTGCCTTCGGCCTCGGCCATCAGGGTCCAACCCAGTTCGGGTTCGGCCCAGCCGGGGACATCGATCATACCGGCCCATCCCACGAAGGCGTCACTGGCCTTTTCGGTCAGATGCCACAGGCCATAGCCTCTCAGTGCCCAGTGCCCCAGCCGGTGTGCCAATGAGCTCCAGCAGGCAAATTCATCCTTGGGTCCGCCAACCATATGGCTGCGTTCGGTCGCAAAGAATGCGGTCATTGCGGGCAGATCACCCAATTCGGGCGCGCGCAGGATCAGGCGCTCGGTTTCAATCGAAGGGATGGTGAATGTCGTCATGCGAGCCCCTCTGAAATCTGGTCGGGGCCGGGATGGCGGTACACCAGTTCGGTGCCGTGCGAGACGTTTTCGAAACTGCGCTCGTACTGCGCGCCCAGCCGTTCGGCCAGCGCGATCGAGCGTTCGTTGCCCGGAAAGATGTTCGAGCTCAGCGTTTCGAACCCCAGAACCTCATAGGCATAGAGGCGCGCCTCTTGAGCGGCCTCACGGGCATAGCCTTTGCCTTCGCTTCCGGCGAACATGACCCAGCCCAGTTCCGGTTCGGGCCAGCCCTCCGGCGACCACAGTCCGACAAAGCCCACGGGCTGGCCGTCATGCGTTTCAACGGTCCAGAAGCCGTAGCCGTGCAGAACCCAATGGCCGATCATGCTGGCAAACCAGCGCCACGCCTGATTGCGGTCCAGCGGGCCGCCAAAGCCCCAGCTGCGGTCCTTGTCGGCAAAGAAATCCGCGACATTGTCGAAATCCCGCGCCTCGGGTCCGCGCAGGATCAGGCGTTCGGTTTTCAGGGTAGGAATGCAGAGGTCTATCATGCGTAGGCCTCCATCCCGCCATTCACCAGATCAGCCGGGGCAGGGTGCCGCCAGATTTCGGTTTTGCCGAACTTGGGGTGGTCATAGTGATATTCGAACTGCGCCCCCAGACGTTGGGCCACCGCCTTGCTAGCGTGATTGTCCAGATCGATCAGCGAAATCGCCGTTTCCCATCCCAGCACGTCATAGGCATATGCCCGAGCAGTCAGCGCGGCTTCGGTCGCATAGCCCTTGCCGGTGGCGTGGTTCATCAGCGTCCAGCCGACCTCGGGCTCGGGCCAGCCTTCCGGACACCAAAGCCCGATACGCCCGACATAGGTGCCGGAGTCCTTTTCATCGACACTCCAGTACCCGTAGCCGCGCAACGCCCAATGGCCCAGAAGCGAGGCGACCAGACGCCATGTCTCATCCCGGCGCAGCGGGCCGCCGACATATCGCGCGGCATCGCTGGCGAAAAACGCTGTATCGGCGTCAAGATCCGCTTCCGACGGCGCACGCATAATCAGGCGCTCAGTCTCAAGGGTGGGTATGGCCAACGCAAGTGTCATGCCTGCACCTCGCCATAACGCCAGACATGCTGATCCGCGCCAAACGCGTGCTCTGCATTCACGTCCCGCACAGCGCCCAGCCGTTTGGCAAGTGCATTTGATCTGGTGTTGGATGCCGACACATAGCTAACGAAACAACCCGATCCGAGAAGATCAAAGCCGAAATCGCGAACCGCGGCACAAGCTTCGGTCGCATAGCCTTGCATGCGATGATCGGCTGAAAACAGATAGCCAAGCTCGGGTTCCTGATCGTCCCATTCGAGACCCAGAACGACAAAGCCAATGGCCACTTCCTGATCTCTCAATGCGGCCGTGAACAGGCCATGGCCATGCAGAAGCCAACCGGATGAATAGTACGAGAACTCGGTCCAGGCTTCCTGGTCGGTATCGCCAAAGCTTTCCTTGCAGATCGCTGTCCATACCGGCAGATCATTCAGGGTAGGAGTACGCAGAACCAGCCGCCGGGTCTCAAGGACCGGCAGAGCCGCGCGATACTGCGCTGCTGCCATCGCCGCCTTTCCGGACGGGGGCTGGGTGCAGCGTGCTGGCGTCACTTTTTCTTTCCGAACCCGCTCAGGCCCGGGGGCAGAGCCATGCCGCCACCCATTCCAGGCATTCCGGGCATCTTGCCGCCCATTGCCTTGGCGGCCTGTTCCAGCGCCTTGGGGTCCATGCCAGCGGCCATTTCTTCGGGCGAGGGGCCACCTTTGCCGAACATGCCCTTCATGGCTTGTTTCAGCATCTTGCCTTTGCCCATCTTACCCATCTTCTTCATCATGTCCGACATCTGCCGGTGCATTTTGAGCAGCTTGTTGAGGTCGCTGACCTCCATCCCCGAACCGGCGGCGATGCGCTTTTTGCGGCTGGCCTGCAGCAATTGCGGGTTAGCGCGTTCGCGTTTGGTCATCGACTGGATCATGGCGATCTGCTGGCGCAGGATCTTGTCGTCCAGACCGGCCTGATCCATCTGCTTGGCCATCTTGCCCATGCCCGGCATCATGCCCATCATGCCCTGCATGCCGCCCATCTGGATCATCTGTTCCAGCTGCATCTTCAGGTCGTTCATATTGAACTGACCTTTGACCATGCGCTTCATCATGCGCTCGGTCTGTTCCATCTCCATCGTTTCCTGGGCCTTTTCGACCAGGGCAACGATGTCGCCCATGCCCAGAATTCGACCGGCGATCCGGTCCGGCTCGAAGGTTTCGAGCGCGTCCATCTTTTCGCCCAGGCCGACAAAGCGGATCGGCTTGCCGGTGACCGCCCGCATCGACAGCGCCGCACCGCCGCGCCCGTCGCCGTCCATCCGGGTCAGAACCACGCCCGAGATGCCGACCTTGGCGTCAAATTCTTCCGCCACTTCAACAGCGACCTGACCGGTCAGACCGTCGACAACCAGCAGCGTCTCACGCGGGTCGACCACGTTGCGGACTTGCTCGACCTCGTCCATCAGCACTTCGTCGATATGCAGACGGCCCGCAGTGTCGAGCATGTAGACGTCATAGCCGCCCAGCGTTGCCTGCTGTTTGGCGCGCTTGGCGATATCGACGGGTTTCTGACCGGGAACGATCGGCAGGGTATCGACGCCGACCTGCGTGCCCAGAACCGCAAGCTGATCCATCGCCGCCGGGCGATAGACGTCCAGCGAGGCCATCAGGACCTTCTTGCCCTCTTTCTCTTTCAGGCGTTTGGCGAGCTTACCGGTGGTGGTCGTTTTACCCGAGCCCTGCAGACCTACCATCAGGATCGGGGCGGGCGGGTTGTCGATCTTCAGCTTGCCGGGGTCTTCCTCGCCGCGCAGGGTATCGACCAGCGCGTCATGCACGATCTTGACGACCTGCTGGCCGGGGGTGATCGACTTGGTCACCGCCTGCCCGGTCGCCTGTTCCTGCACCTTCTTGACGAATTCGCGGGCCACCGGCAGCGAGACGTCGGCCTCAAGCAGCGCAACTCGGACCTCACGCAGGGCGGTCTTGACGTCTTCTTCGGACAGAGCACCTTGTTTCGTCAGCCGATCAAAGACGCCAGAGAGGCGTTCGGATAGATTTTCAAACATGCCTTCGGCCTCCTTAGCCGGTTATCTGGTGGCGTCTCCTAGATAGGATGCGCCGGTTAAATGCACAAACGCCCCCACGGGCGAAACTCGCTGGTGGGGGGCGATCCCTGATCGACTCAAGGGACCGGAAGATCGAGAGGCTTCCGGATGTTTGAGGGGGCTTTAGGCCGATTGGCTGGCAGAGTCAACCTTGCGGGTCGGCAACCAATCGTTGACGGCGTCAACCATTCGGTGTGATCCGCGCCCGCTGGCATAGGCTTCGACAATCGGGTGGCGTCCAGCGCTCATTCCTTGGTTCAAAATCAGCACCGGTCGGTGAAGGTTGGAAGACCCGTTTTTGCCGGATGATCGCGTGGTTTCGATCTCTGCGTGGGACAGGTCCGACAGCTTGTGCTCGACAGTGTCATAGCCAAAGACGGACTGACGGCGGATCAGGATACTGTTGGTGCGGCGGTCCAGTATGACCTGTACGCGGCGGACAAACGCGCAAAAGGCACCGAACCCCATCCCGCCACCGAACAGGGCGAAGAAGATACCGAATATGATCCCCTCGCCGCCTTCGCTGACCATGAACAGGCCGGCGCCGACAAAGGCGAGGATGAAGAAGACCAGCATAACACCAATAAACCAGGGCGTGTTGGACAGGATCAATTGGTCCGGGGTATTGCGCGTCACCTTCATGGCGGCACGCTAACACCGAATTCTGGCACTGTCGTGGCTTGAATTTGCCCTCGTGTTGCGCGATGAGCGCCAAACAGGAGGTTCCCATGGACGCATCATCCGCCTTTCAGGACACGCTACCGCTCAGCTCTGACGCGTTGCTGGCGCAGTTGGATGATTGGGGGCTGTCCTACCGCCTGCATACCCATGTGCCACTGCGCACGGTCGAGGAGTCTCAGGCGGTCGAGGACCAGTTCATGATGCCGGGTGAAAATGCACTGCGGCTCAAAAACCTCTATCTGCGCGACAAGAAAAAGCGGAACTATCTGGTGACGCTGGAACAAAGCCGCGAGATTGATCTCAAGGAGCTGGGCGCCGAGCTTGGTATCGGGAACCTGTCCTTTGGCTCGGCGGATCGCCTGATGCAGAACCTAGGCATCCGCCCCGGCGCGGTCAGCCCGCTGGCGATGATCAATGGCGTTCAGAACAACGTTCGGTTTTTCATGGATGGCGCCGCGCAGCAGGCCGATGTGATCTACCTGCACCCGCTGGTGAACGACCGGACTGTGGCAATGGAGCGCGCCGACCTGATGGCGTTCTTCGACAGGATCGGCTGCCAGGTCACCTGGCTGCCCTGAGCGCAGGCCCGACGGCGCGGGCTTCCGGCAAAGGAACTAGGGAACAGAAAAAGCTAAGGGCTTCTTGCGGCGGGCTCGCGGTTTCTGCCCATCAAAAAATGTCCGGCCTACGCTTTTTGGACGAAGGCCGGACGTCTCGTTTGCGGCGGGCGACGGCCGGTCAGGCTGCCAGTTCCTGAACCGCCTTGTGGGCGTTGCTAAGCGATGTTTCGGCGTCCAGAGCCAGTTGGTCGGCAGCAACGACATCGACGTCATGGATGCCGACAAAGCCCAGCACATGCTTGGCGTAGTCGGTGGCAAAGTCGATCTCGGAGCCGACGGCAGTACCGCCCGAAGCAATGGCCAGAATGGCGCGCTTACCGTCCAGCAGGCCTTTTGGACCGTTTTCGGAGTACGAGAAAGTAAGCCCGGCTCTGGCAACCAGATCGATCCAGGCTTTGAAAGCGGCCGGAACCGAAAAGTTGTAGATCGGCAGGCCAATCACGATGATGTCGGACTGCTGAAGTTCGTTCACCAGTTCGTCCGACAGGGCCAGTTGGTCACGCTGGACCGCGTCACGCTGATCGGCGGGGGTGAAGTTGGCATTGATCCAGTCTTCGGTCAGCAGCGGCAGCGGCGAGGCCAGGTCGCGGCGGATGATGCGGCCGGCCTTCAGGTGGTTGACGATCCGGTTTGACAGGTCGCGGGTGGCGGATCCTTCGCGGCGGGCCGAGGCGTCGATATGCAGGATGGTCTTGGTCATGTCAGGGTGTCCTATTGATGTGGAATTCGCGTCTGACGCCAATATGAGCGTTGCGTGGGTGAACAAAACTCTGATAAGCCAACAGTCATTGTTGGAATTTGCACAGTGGATTTGATGCAGTGGACAATTGGGACGAAGTCAGAACCGCCTATCAGGTGGCACGCATGGGCACCGTCAGTGGCGCGGCCGAAGTTTTGGGTGTGCATCATGCGACCGTCATCCGTCACATCGACGCGATCGAGGCGCGGCTGGGTGTAAAACTGTTCCAGCGTCACGCGCGCGGCTATACGGCAACGGACGCGGGCGAGGATCTTCTGCGCGTCGCACAGGCGACCGAAGATCAGTTCAATCAGCTGGTCGGGCGGATGAAGGGACGTGGCGACGACGTATCTGGCGAACTGGTGGTGACGTCACTGGCCTCGCTGGCGCCGCTGGTCGTTCCCGCCTTGACCGAGTTTCAGACTGCGCATCCGGGCCTGATCGTGCGTTACCTCACCGGCGACCGGCTGTTTCGGCTGGAATACGGCGAAGCGCACGTGGCCATTCGTGCCGGCGCCGCCCCGGATCAGCCAGACAATGTGGTGCAGCCCTTCATAACGCAGGAGGTGGGGCTTTATGCCAGCAAGTCTTACGTAGAGCGGCATGGCAAACCGGCAGGTATCGAGGATTTCGCTGACCACTTTTTTGTCAGCACCGACGATGAAAACAGCCGTGCTCCGTTTTCGAAATGGTTGCGCGCGACAGCTCCAGCGCAAGCGATCACCTTTCGCTGCACCAACAACTTCTGCATGCGCGAGGCGGTTCTGTCCGGTGCCGGTATCGGCTTTATGGCCCGGTGGGAAGCTTCGCGCGATTCGGAACTGGTCGAAGTTATGGAACCGCTGCCCGAATGGTCGGGCAAGCTGTGGCTGGTCACGCATGTCGACCTGCATCGCACAACGAAGGTGCAGGCGTTTTTGTCCTTCCTCAAGGAGCAGGCCAAAGGCTGGCAGCCGTGACGTTTCAGGCCCGCGGCCATCTGGCGATGCTTGTGTTTTCCATGCTGGTGGCCGGCAGTTTCTCGCTGGGCTCACTCATAGCCAACCAGATTGCGCCTTCGGCGATCACGGCGGCCAGGTTCGCTATTGCGGCACTGGTGATCGGTGCCGTGGCGATGGCGACAACCGGCCTGCCACGCAGCGCCGCGCGGGCACCCTGGCGGTATTTCGTGCTGGGCGGGCTGTTCGCCACCTATTTCGTGCTGATGTTTTACGGCCTGAAAACCGCACCGCCGGTCAGTGCTGCTGCGGTGTTCACCCTGACACCGGTATTGTCCGCGATCGCGGGCTGGTTTCTGTTGCGCCAGATCACCACGCCCCGCATGGCGCTGGCCCTGGCGGTTGGGGCCGTCGGGGCGCTTTGGGTGATTTTCCGGGCTGACTGGCAGGCGTTCCGGGCCTTCGAGATCGGCGGCGGAGAGATCATCTATTTCTGGGGCTGCGTCGCACATGCGGTTTACACCCCGATGATACGCCGCCTCAACAGGGGTGAACCCGCCGTGGTCTTCACCTTTGGCACCCTTGTTGCGGGTTGCCTGATCCTGACGGTCTACGGCTGGTCCGACATACGGGCGACCGACTGGGCAAACCTGCCTGCCATTGTGTGGATCGGGTTGCTCTATGTCTCGCTTTTTGCCACTGCTGCCAGTTTTGTGCTGGTGCAGTTTGCCACGCTGCATCTGCCCTCGGCCAAGGTAATGGCCTATACTTATCTGACACCCAGCTGGGTCATCCTGTGGGAGATCGCGCTGGGCAACGGCGCCCCGGTGGCACTGATCCTTGTGGGCGTGGTTATGACATGTGTTGCGCTTTTGATGTTGCTGAGGCCGGAAGAACCCGCTGGCGCGGTGCCTGCGACGGACACGGACGCAAATCCGGGCAAAACCGGCCCTTGAGGTAGATCAAGGTACATATATTCGAATTTCTCCATGCTTTTGGGCAAGGAGGAAATCATCATGTACAACCACATCATGTTCCCCGTCGATCTGCATCTGCCGCCCGAGGTCCGCAAGGCGGCTGACGTCGCCGCGCAGGTCGCCCAGTGGCAAGGGGCCAGGATCACCATCGTCAGCGTGACCGGAACCCAACCGGGCGAACCCGGTCAGTCCGAGGCGGCCATCAATCAGGACCTGCAGGATTTCGCCAGTGAACTGGCCGAGAAAAGCGGTGCCGAAGTGGCGTTCCGCAATATTCATTCCGTTGATGTCGGCGCTGAACTTGACGGTGATCTGACCCGTGCAGCCGACGAGATCTGCGCGGACCTGATTGTGGTGGGTACCCATGCCCCCCGGATCATGGACTATATCTTTTCAAGCCACGCCGGCTATCTGGCAAAACATGCCAGCGTGTCGGTGTTTGTCGTCCGGTAAGCTGGTTTAGTCCTCGGGCGTGGGCAGTTCAATCTCCAGAAATCGTTCGAACGCATCCAGGTTGACCGGTTCGAACTGCCCGAAGCCCTGCATCCAGACGGATGCCGCCCGCAGCGCATCGGGTTCCAGCTTGCACCATTTCACGCGGCCCCGTTTTTCCTGCGAGATCAGCCCGGCCCTGGTCAGGATGACCAGATGCTTCGAGATCGCGGCCAGCGACATCTCGAACGGCTCAGCCACGTCTGTGACCGCCATATCATCCTCCAGCAGCATCGCCAGAATGGCGCGCCTGGTCGGGTCGGCGAGGGCAGCAAATACGGTGTCGAGTTGGTCGGACATTTGTCTTTCCTAATACGCCGCATCCGGTTTGACAATTTCCGCCAAACCGTCACTGTGCCCCGGCGACCGGACGGGGGAATGCAATGGCACTCAGATACTGGCTGGTGATCAGCATCCTTGGCATCGGCTGGGGCATGTCCTTCATGTTCAACGCCATATTGCTGCGGGAACTGGGGCCGCTTTCGGTGTCGATGGGCCGGGTCGCCTTCGGTGCGCTGGGGTGCTGGGTTTACGTCGCGGGCGCCCGCCTGCCGGTGCATCTGACCGCAAGGAGGGCGCTTGGGCTGTTGGGCTTTGGTGCGCTCAGCTATGCCGGACCATTCGCGTTTTACGCACTGGCGCAACAGCATATCGCCTCAGGCGTTGCCGGGATCGTCAACGCGACGACACCTGCCTTTGCGGTCATCGTCTCGCATTACTGGCCGGGTGGTGAACGCGCGACATGGCTGAAATCTCTCGGGGTCGTCTGCGGCTTTTCTGGCATTGTGCTGCTGTCATTGCCTGTACTGCGCGCCGGGGCGACGTCCGAGTTCTGGGCCATCCTGCTGACCGTTTGCGCCCCGATCTGTTATGCGTTCTCCTTCAATCTCGCGCGGGCTTTCCGCGACATGCAACCCGTGGTGCTGGTTGCGCTGGCCCTGACAGGTGCGACGCTGGCCATCACACCGCTTGCGCTGTGGCAGGAAGGGCTGCCACATGTGACGCGGACCGAGACATGGCTGTCGCTGATGATGATCGGATTTGTTCTGACCTCGGCCGCCTTTATTACCTTCTACTGGCTGTTGCCCAAGGTCGGGCCTACCAACATGTCGACCGTGACACTGGTTGCACCGGTCTCGGCGCTGGTGCTGGGAACATGGGTGCTGGGAGAGGTGCTGCTCCCTGAGCATCTGATGGGCATGGTGGCGATCCTGCTGGGCCTGTTGCTGATCGACGGGCGTATTGTTCGGCGCTGGCGGTCCGGGGTGCAGGACAAAGATCAACCAACAGGTTGAATATGCGGAATCCGGCATTTTGCCCGGGATTGAGCAATTCGCGACGATCATGCGGGATTCTAATTTGAAAATATTATTAATAATAACAGCAGCTTGATTGGCAAAATGCTGACCCTTCAAGATCGTTGACTCTGCGCCCCGTGCGCCTTAGCACCATGCCCAAGACTGTGCGAGGAAAACGCCCGTGATCGATGACGACCAAAAGCAGCGTATGGCGCAGCTGGAGGCCAAGATCGATGCGGCGAAAAAGGCCAAACAGCCAAAGGCCCGCGCAGATGCTGACATATCCGGGGGCGAGCTTGCCTGGAGGATGGTCATCGAAATGGTATCCGGTCTGGGGATCGGATTTGGCATCGGATACGGGCTGGACAGCCTGCTCGGGACGATCCCGATCTTTCTGGTGCTGTTCACATTGCTGGGCCTTGTCGCGGGCGTGAAGGTTATGCTCCGCAGCGCGAAAGAGGCTCAAGAGAAACAAGCGGCGGCGACGGCTGCCGAGAAGGACGAGAGGGACTGAACGTGGCGACTGAGACCACCGCAGCAGAAGGCAGCAGCCTGGTATTCCACCCGATGGACCAGTTCATCGTCAAGCCGTTGTTCGGCGACGGTGCGGTGGGCATGTTCACAGTCACCAACGTGACCCTGTGGCTGTTCTTCGCGGTGCTTGCTGTTGCGGCTCTGCTGGTTCTGCCTACATCGAAACGCGCGATTGTGCCCAGCCGGATGCAGTCGATCGCCGAGCTGACCTACGGCTTCATCTACAAGATGCTGGAAGACATCTGCGGCAAGGAAGGCGTCAAGTTCTTCCCCTATGTCATGACCTTGTTCATGTTCATCGTCTCCGCGAACTTCCTGGGCCTGATCCCGACCTCGTTTACAACCACGTCACACTTCGCGGTCACCATCCCGCTGGCGCTGGCCGTGTTCCTGACCGTGACCATTCTGGGTTTCGTCAAGAACGGTGCCGGGTTCCTAGGCCTGTTCTGGGTCTCGAGCGCGCCACTGGCACTGCGCCCCATTCTGGCGATCATCGAGCTGATTTCGTACTTCGTGCGCCCCGTCAGCCACTCCATTCGTCTTGCCGGTAACGTCATGGCCGGCCACGCGGTTATCAAGGTGTTCGCGGGCTTTGCCGCGGTTGCCGTGATCTCGCCCGTGTCCGTTCTGGCGATCACCGCAATGTACGGCCTCGAGGTCCTGGTGGCCTTCATCCAGGCCTACGTATTCACCATTCTGACCTGTGTTTATCTGAAAGATGCGCTGCATCCTTCGCACTAAGGTCCGATACCCCAACATCGAAACTTCCAATTCGTAAGGAGATACATCATGGAAGGCGATCTCGCACACATCGGCGCAGGCCTGGCAGCAATCGGTTCCGGCGCAGCCGCAATCGGGGTGGGCAACGTTGCAGGCAACTTCCTGGCCGGCGCCCTGCGCAACCCTTCGGCGGCTGCATCGCAGACCGCAACCCTGTTCATCGGTATCGCATTCGCAGAAGCCCTGGGGATCTTCGCATTCCTGGTCTCGCTGCTGCTGATGTTCGCCGTCTAATCTGCGGAACCTGATCCTTACGCGCAGGTGGGTCCAAGCCATAGCGGCCCACCTGTTGTAAAGACAACGTTCCGACGGAGGACATCATGGCGACTGAACCCATTAGCGAAGAAGTAGTTGGCTCGTGCGTCGACTCCTATGGCTCAGCCATCGGGATGCCGCAGCTCTGCTTCGATTGGTTCCCCAACCAGATTTTCTGGCTGGTCATTACGCTGGTCGTCATCTTTCTGGTCCTGTCCCGCGTGGCCTTGCCGCGCATCGCGGCAATCCTGGCTGAACGCCAGGGGACCATTACAAATGACCTGGCTGCGGCCGAAGATCTGAAGGCCAAAGCGGTCGAGGCTGAAGAGGCCTATAACAAGGCGCTGGCCGATGCCCGTGCCGAAGCGCAGCGTATCGCTGCCGAAGCACGCGCGGAAATCCAGGCCGATCTGGATGACGCGATTGCCAAGGCGGACGCGGAAATCGCTGCAAAGGCGGCTGAATCGGAAAAGGCAATTGCCGACATCCGTGCCGGTGCGCTGGAAAGCATTCAAGTGGTTGCCAAGGATACGGCAGCTGAACTGGTTACCGCACTGGGCGGCGAGGCGGATGCCAAAGCCATCGACGGTGCAGTTGACGCACAGATGAAAGGATAAGTGACATGCGCAACACTCTTGCTCTTATCCTGACCCTCGGTGCCGCCAGCCCGGCTCTGGCCGCGAGCGGCCCGTTCTTCTCGCTTGGCAATACCGACTTTGTCGTCCTTCTGGGCTTTATCGTCTTCATTGCGGTCCTGTTCTACTTCAAGGTTCCCGGCCTGATCGGCGGTGCCCTGGACAAACGGGCCGAAGGCATCAAGTCGGAACTCGACGAAGCCCGCGCCCTGCACGAAGAAGCCCGCAGCCTGCTGGCCTCGTACGAGCGCAAGCAGCGCGAGGTGCAGACTCAGGCAGACGCGATTGTGGCGGCTGCGAAAGACGATGCGGCACTGGCGGCGGAACAGGCCAAGGTCGATCTGGAGAAATCCATTGCCCGTCGTCTGGCGGCTGCACAGGATCAGATCGCATCGGCCGAAGCTTCGGCCGTGAAGGAAGTCCGTGATCAGGCCATTACGATTGCGGTTTCCGCCGCGAACGCCGTTCTGGCCAAGCAGATGACTGCGACGCAGGCCAACAAGCTGATCGACGCATCCATTGCCGACGTTGGTGAAAAGCTTCACTAACCGTATCACATTGTGATCAAGGAAAACCCGAAAGCCGCTTGCCTTCGGGTTTTTTGTTTCCGTACAGTCCCGAGTTAAGCCGTCAGGGCTTGCCGGTTTCATGCTCCAGTCGCTGTTGGGCGATTGCCTCGTTCCGCAGCGCTTTCTGCTGATCCGCCAGACATTGTTCAACAAAGCTCAGATGCTGCTCGACCGCCTGCCGCGCGCCCTGCGGATCGCGGTCCTGCAGCGCGGTATTGATGGCGCGGTGCTGTTCCAGAATGGCCTCTCGGTTGGTGCGTTGCTGGAACATCACCTGCCGGTTGTAGAAGACGCCCTGACGCAGCAGATCGTACATCGACCGCATCATGTGCAGCATGACCACGTTGTGGCTGGCTTCGATGATCGCCATGTGGAACTGCGCGTCCAGATTTGCCTCTTCCTCGGCGGCGTTGCGGGCATGGGCGGCTTCCATCTTGTCGATGATCGCCTGCACCACCTTCAGGTCGCTTTCTGACCCCAGCCGGGCCGCGCGCTCGGCCGCCAGCCCCTCCATATCCCGCCGAAACGACAGATAGTCGAACACGGCCTCGTCATGGCTGCCGAACAGACGGATCAGACCCGGCGAGAAGGCCGAGCCCAGAACATCGGCAACATAAATGCCGGACCCGGCTTTGGCCGTCAGCAACCCCTGATCCTGCAATTCCGATATCGCGTCACGCAAAGACGGGCGCGAGACACCCATCCGGTCTGCCAGTTCCCTCTCCGCCGGCAGGCGCTCTCCGGGGCGCAGGATTCCGCGCAATATCAGCAATTCGATCTGCCGGACCACGGCCAGAGACAGCTTTTCGCTTTGAACTTTGTGAAAGGGCATCGGTCATCACGTGAAATTGGTCAACTAACATGACCACGTATTCGGCCCATGTGCAAGAATGTGCCATCACGATGATTGAAATAATAGGTCAGCAATATTGACTTTAATGCAAACGTGAATAGCGTGCCGCCGTAACAGGGCTGAGGAGGTCGATTGCCATGGACAAGCTTTATGCCACCCGCGCATCCCGGATGAAGGCATCCGAGATCCGCGAATTGCTGAAACTGCTGGATCAGCCGGACATCATTTCCTTTGCCGGCGGCATACCGGACCCGGCGCTGTTCCCGGCGGACGCCTTTGCACAAGCCTTTCAGGCAGCGTTGTCCCCCGCACAAAGGGCGCAGGCCCTGCAGTATTCGGTCAGCGAAGGCTACGTGCCGCTGCGCAAGTGGCTGGCGGATCATATGCGTGCAATCGGGGTCGAATGCGGCATCGACAACATCCTGATCACCTCGGGGTCGCAGCAGGCGCTGGATTATCTGGGTAAGCTGTTCCTGTCGCCCGGGGATACGGCCCTCGTCGGGTGGCCCACCTATCTGGGCGCGCTGGCGGCCTTTAATGCCTACGAGCCGCGTTTTGACCAACTCAGCATCAATGGCAACCGCGGGGCCGACGAATATGCAGCGGCAGCAGGTCAGGGCGCGGTCAAGTTTGCCTACCTGTCCCCGGATTTTGCCAACCCCACCGGCGAAACGGTCGACCTGCGTGGGCGCGAAACCCTGCTGGATCTGGCCGAGGATCTGGACTGCGCGATAGTCGAGGACGGCGCCTATCAGGCCCTGCGCTATGACGGCGATCCGATCCCGCCCGTTCTGGCGCTGGAACTGGCCCGCAAAAGGTCGATCGAAGCGTGCCGCACCATCTATTGCGGAAGCTTCTCGAAAACCCTGTCGCCGGGCCTGCGCATGGGTTGGGTGGTGGCGGCCAAACCGGTGATTTCACGGCTGGTGCTGATGAAACAGGCCGCAGATCTGCATTCGGCCACGATCAACCAGATGGCGGTGCACCAGGTGGCACAAGCCTGTTTCGACACGCATATCCCCTTGCTGCGCCGCGTCTATGGCGCGCGTCGCGATGCGATGCTGGCGGCGCTGAAGGAGCACATGCCTGAGGGTGTCGCATGGACCCGCCCCGAAGGCGGCATGTTCATCTGGCTGACCCTGCCGAAAGAGATCAACGGCGCCGACCTGCTGGCGCGGGCATTGGAGACGGTGAAGGTTGCCTTTGTGCCGGGGCACGCGTTTTTCCCCGACGGCTCTGGCACAAACACCATCCGCCTCAGCTTCTCGAACTCGGACGAAGAGACCATCCGTGAAGGCGTACGCCGGTTGGGCGAGGCCCTGCGCGCCTGATCCGGAAAGGAAACGTTAACCAGATTGCCGCAAGACTGCGGCATGATCCGTTTGCTTGCCCTGTTGCTGCTGGCGGCCTGTTCGGCTGGCACGCCCTATTTTCGCAACCTCCCGGCCACCCGTGTTGCCGTCAATGGCAGCGTGTTCGATGTGCGTGTGCGCAACGAACTGGCCGAGGCGGTGCGGGTGAACACGCAATACGCCCCGCGTCTGGGACCGATCCGCGATCGCGCGGCGCTGGCCATGGCGCAGGTATCGGGCTGCCCGATCCTGGACGTGCTGGGCGATGCCGCAGTGACGGTCGGCGTTCTGGGCTGCGACCGGGAAATGGGCGAGCGGCTATTGCTGACGGCGATCTCGCGTCCGAACTATGAGTGTATCAGCTATGGGGGATTCGACTATGCGGTGTATGAATGCACCCCTAATTGAAACGCGCGGATTGTTGCGAGATTTGGCAAGATATTGTGGATAACTCGGATCATTGGTCCATATACTGCGTATCTCCGTTGACACCTCCCCCTTCGGTTGCGCAGACTTCCTACTCATAGGAATCACGGGACCCAGCGGCCATTGCGCTTTAGCAAACTCAAACTGACCGGCTTCAAAAGCTTTGTTGATCCGACCGATCTGATCATCGCGGACGGGTTGACCGGTGTGGTGGGTCCGAATGGATGCGGCAAGTCCAATCTGCTCGAGGCACTGCGCTGGGTCATGGGGGAAAACCGCCCGAAATCCATGCGCGGCGGCGCTATGGAGGATGTGATTTTTGCCGGCGCTGCCACGCGCCCCGCCCGCAATTTCGCCGAAGTGGTCCTGACCATGGACAACTCGGAACGTCTGGCGCCATCCGGGTTCAACGAGAGCGACCAGCTTGAGATCGTCCGCCGCATCACCCGCGATGTGGGCAGCGCCTACAAGACCAACGGCAAGGACGTGCGCGCCCGTGACGTGCAGATGCTGTTCGCCGATGCCTCGACCGGTGCACATTCACCGGCGCTGGTCGGCCAAAACCGCATCGCCGAACTGATCAACGCCAAACCCCGCGCGCGCCGCCGCATTCTTGAAGAGGCGGCGGGTATCTCGGGCCTGTATCAGCGCCGGCACGAGGCCGAGCTGAAATTGAAAGGCACCGAAGCCAACCTGACCCGGGTCGATGATGTGCTGGAACAATTGGGCACCCAACTGGCGCAACTCGCCCGTCAGGCCCGCCAGGCCGCCCGCTATCGCGAGATCGGCGAACAACTGCGGCAGGCTGAAGGGATGTTGCTGTATCGTCGTTGGAAAGAGGCCGACATGGCCCGCCAGCAGGCCGAGGAAAAACTGCGCGACCGCATCACCGAAGCCTCGCGCGCCGAGGCCGAAGCCCGCGCGGCTGCCGCCAAACGCGCCGAGATCGAAGAAACCCTGCCACCGCTGCGCGAGGAAGAAGCCATCGCCGCCGCCGTCCTGCAGCGCCAGCAGGTTCAGCGCGACCAGCTTTCCGATCAGGAATCCCGCGCACGCCAAACCATCGAAACCCTGACCAACCGCATCAAGCAACTTGGCAACGATATCGAACGCGAAGCCGGGCTGAACCGCGACGCGGGCGAGATGATCGAGCGTCTGGAATGGGAAGCCCGTGAGCTGGCCAAAGCGGCCGAAGGTCATGACGACAAAGTCTCCGAGGCTGCCGAAATCGCGCGCGAAGCCGCATCCGTGCTGCAGGACCGCGAGGATCACCTGTCGCAGGAAACCGAGGACATGGCCCGCCTTGTTGCCCGCCACCAGTCGGCGCAGCGTTTGGTCGAGGACAGCCGCAAGACGTTGGCCCGGTCCGAGGGCGAAGAAGACAAGGCGCGCGCCGCCGTGGATGAGGCTAAAGCCGCACTGACCCGTGCCAGCGAAGCCTTTGAGGCCGCGCAGGACGGTGAGGAAGAAGCCCGCGAAGCCGCCGAAGCCGCCGAGGAAGCTCTGGCCGCCGCTGACGAACTGCGCAACGACACGCAGGCCCGCGAGGCGGAAGCCCGCGCGCAAAGGTCCGAAGCCGAAGGGGAGTTGGGGGCCATTCGCGCGGAAACCATGGCGCTGGCCAAACTGGTCGAACGGGATACGGCCGAAGGCGGGCAGGTGCTTGATCTGCTGCGCGTGGCGCCGGGCTATGAAAAGGCGCTGGGGGCTGCGTTGGCCGACGATCTGCGCGCGCCCCTGGTCGAAGGCGACGGTCCTTCCGGCTGGGTTCAGGTTGCGGGATATGACAATGATCAGCCCTTGCCCGACGGTGCGGAACCGCTGGCGCTGCATGTCTCGGGGCCGGATCGCCTCAGCCGCCGGATTGCGCAAATCGGGTTGGTGGATGCCGATCTGGGCGCGCGACTGCAAGCTTCTCTGAAGCCCGGCCAGCGGTTGGTGTCGCGGTCCGGCGATTTGTGGCGCTGGGACGGTTTCAGGGCCTGGGCCGAGGATGCGCCAAGCGCGGCGGCCCTGCGGCTTGAACAGCTCAACAAGCTGGAAGCGCTTAAGCAGGAACTGACCCGTACCGAAGCGCAGGCCGATGGTGCCCGCGCCGCGCACGAGGCGCTGTCTCGGAAACTGGCGGATGTGACCGAAGCCGATCGCCGCGCGCGCGAAGCCCGCCGTGCTGCCGATCAGCGCATGGCCGAAACCGCCCGCCTGCTGAGCCGGGCCGAGGCCGATCGCAACCTGGCGCAGGGTAAGCTGGAAACCCTGTCCCTTGCAGTGGATCGCCATAAAGAGGACGCCATGTCCGCCCGGGTCCAGCTGCGCGAGGCCGAGGGTGCATTGAGCGGTCTGGGCGACCTCGACAGTGCCCGAGCGCAGGTCGAGGACATCAAGCAGACGGTCGAGGCGGCGCGGATCACCATGCTGACCCACCGCTCGACCCATGACGAATTGCGCCGAGAGGGCGAGGCGCGGACCCGACGCTCGCAAGAAGTGACGAAAGACCTCAGCGGCTGGAAGCACCGTCTGGAGACGGCGGAAAAGCGTATCTCGGAACTGGCTGAACGCAAGGAAAGCTCGGAAGAGGAACTGTCCGATGCTATGGCCGCCCCCGGCGAGATTGCCGAGGCCCGCGAGGAGTTAAACGAACTGATCGAGGCGGCCGAGGCCCGCCGGGCCGAGGCCGCCGACAAACTGGCTGAGGCCGAGACCCAGCAGCGCGAGGTGGTCCTGGCCGAGCGCGAGGCGGAACGCCATGCCTCGGAAGCTCGCGAATCCCGCGCTGCCGCCGAAGCGCGCTGTGATGCGGCGAAAGAAAGCGTCGTTGCCGCAGCCGAACGCATTGCCGAGGATCAGCAACTGACCCCGAACCAGTTGCTGAACCAGTTGGACACGAACCCCGACCAGATGCCCGCCGCAGATGCGCTGGAGGCCGAAGTGAATCGCCACAAGCGTCAGCGCGACGCCATGGGTGCGGTGAACCTGCGTGCCGAAGAGGACAGCAAGGAGGTTCAGGAGGAGTTCGACACCCTGAACAGCGAAAAGGCCGATCTGGAAGAGGCGATCAAGGCCTTGCGCAGCGGCATCGCCAGCCTCAACCGCGAAGGACGCGAACGGCTGCTGACCGCATTCGAACAGGTGAACGCGAACTTTGCCATGCTGTTCAAGCACCTGTTTGGCGGCGGTGAGGCCAATCTGGTCATGGTCGAAAGCGACGATCCGCTGGACGCGGGGCTTGAGATCATGTGCCAGCCGCCGGGCAAGAAACTCTCGACCCTCAGCCTGCTTTCTGGGGGTGAACAGACGCTGACGGCGACGGCGCTGATCTTCGGCGTCTTCCTTGCCAACCCCGCACCGATCTGCGTGCTGGACGAAGTTGACGCGCCGCTGGATGACGCCAACGTCACGCGCTTCTGCGATCTGCTGGACGAGATGTGCCGCCAGACCGACACGCGCTTCCTGATCATCACCCACCATGCGGTGACCATGGCGCGGATGGACCGGCTGTTTGGTGTCACCATGCAGGAGCAGGGCGTCAGCCAACTGGTCTCGGTCGACCTCAAGAAGGCCGAGCAGATGGTCGCCTGATCCATCACTGCAATGTCATGCCCATTTCAGACCCGCGCAGGGTAGGGTGGGGCATGACCCGTTTTCTGTTCATTGCCCTGCTGACCGCCAGCCCGCTTGCGGCTGCAGAATGGACCACCAAACCCGGAGACGTCCCCCTGAGCGCGCAGGAATTGGACGCATTGGCGGGCCGCACGCTGACATTCTACGACGATGGAAAATCGAAATACTCGGTGGGAGGGGCCTATTCCTACACCTACGCCAGCGGCGAATCCGCGTTCGGCACCTATTCCATCGCCGAGGACGGCAGCGTTTGCATCGCCTATCGCAACGGCTTCAGCCGCTGTGATCTGTATGTCCGCAGTGGTGAGCGGCTGATCCTGATTGATCAGAAAGGGAACCGCTATCCGGTGCGGCCGGAGTGAGAGCGAGGCGTGCACCGTCGATCATTTCATCCACTGGCTGCAAGCGGGGCTAAGCTGCCTTGCGCTTTATTTGCTATCGCGTTGCAAGCAGCTGATCTTGGAGTTCCCGTAGCAGCTTTCTCTTCATGGCCCGCGCGTAGTCCGCATAGCCGTTCGCGATTTCTACAAATGCGCCGGGCCCAGAAATTACATGGTTCGCATAGTAGGCTTGAACCTCTGTCTCGGCACCTTCGATCACTAGCCCGTTGACAGTCACGCGCTCGAAAGGAAAGTGTCTGTAAGCGCTTTCTGGCGGGTAGCGGTGGTTGTGGATGCCATCACCGGACACATCGAGAACAAGCCGGTCGCACCAAGACACCTCGCTAAGTCTAGTCGCTCCGAAACTAAGCGCAGCGCCTATTGCGGTCGGATATTCGGCCGCACCGCGCTGATGGACGAACAAGCGCTCAATGAACCCGGACAAATCCTGTTCGTTGCGGATAAATTTCCAGGGAGAGATGATCGTTTGCTGGTGGTAACCACTCCATTCGTAGGCCATCAGCGCAACCGCATCAGGTCTGGACAGGATCACGCTTCGTACTGATGGGTCGGACAGTGCGGCAGCCAGGCCTTCACGCTGCATTTTGTATTCGGCATCGTCCACGCTGACCGAAACATCGAGTGCAAAAGCAAGGGCAGTCGAGCATTCTGGTTCTTCTGCTGTTGCCGGGCAGGTCGGCAGCAGCGCCAATAGGGCAATGCGTGCCAAAGGGATCATCGTGAAGCGCTCCTTTGCAACGGGTTTGATGAAAGAACGATAGCATATCGCCCGGGATTCGTCAGAATCGGCGTTGCCAGAACACTTGAAGCTTCGGAACATCCTTCTGTGATATGTTCCGGTCTGGGCTCAAAGCAGAGATTTGATCACAACCGCCCCAACAACTCCGCTGTTGGCCACGCATCCGCAGGCAGCCCCAACCGGACCTGTTCGGCCTGCACCGCAGCGCGTGTCCCAGCGCCCAGAATGCCATCGATAATGCCCACGTCATGCCCGCGCGCCTTCCAGGCGCTTGCAGAAAAAGGCTATTTGCGACCAACAGCCAGTTCAGCCCGGATCGCCGTGTCTGAGTCTAAAAAAGCTGCTTCGGGGGAAGCGCCGACAGCATCGAAGTAGCGGCTCAAGAAGTTCCGGAATGAAGCTGCGAGTGCGATGTCAGCGATGTTGAGGTCGCTGAAACCTAACGCTCTGAGCTTGTCGATGTCCTGCTCCGAGACCATTGACGAGTTTCTGGTTATCTTCTCGGCATACTCTAACATCGCAACCTGTCGCTCGCTCAATCCGGCATTTCGATAATCCCGATGAACCGCAATCGCAGTCTCACGATCAAGCATCTCCGAAAGAACCTTGAAATATACGTGCGAACAATAGCTTGAAGGAACGTGGCGCGCCGCGACAAAGGTAATGAGACGGAAATCGATCAGGTCGAGAGAGAAACCATCCCGGATCTGGTGCAAGAGAGCCTCGACCGGGACGATGATGTCGGGTCGGGCCGACCAACACTGGGTCGCCTCCATGACACGTCCCATCGATGCAATTTCTGCATTGTAGAGCTCCGCGATTTCTCCAGTTGCCTCGTTTGGCTCGATTGTCTTGATGTACATGCACAGCTCCCGGCAGCCGCAGTCAGAAAAACTCTACTACCCACCTCTGTTTTCTGGCAATCCTGAAAGCGCTTATCGGTCTAATCGATAAGCGCCCGGTCCGGCCAAAGAACGTCTCTTGCGAAACAACCTCGTCGACAATTGAGGTCAAACCATGGGGACATTCGATTCCATTAGTAGCATCGTCAGAATGGGCTCAAAGCAGAGATTTCATCACAACCGCCCCAGCAATTCCGCTGTTGGCCACGCATCCGCAGGCAGCCCCAACCGGACCTGTTCGGCCTGCACCGCAGCGCGTGTCCCAGCGCCCAGAATGCCATCGATCTTGCCCACGTCATGCCCGCGCGCCTGCAGCTTGCCCTGCAACTGCTTCATTTGCGCACCGGACAGCCCCTGCGCCGGATTGCCCGCATTGTAGATCTGCGCGCCTTCCAGGCGGGTGCCGAAATAGGCGGCGGTCAGAACATAGACAAAGCTCTGGTTCCATTCGAAATAAACGTCGAAATTCGGATAGGCAAGAAAGGCCGGGCCGTTGTGACCCTGCGGCAGGATCAGCGAGGTGGGCAAATCCGCCAACGCCCCATCGCGCGCCTGAACGCCCATCGCCTGCCATTCTGACATGGGCCGCGGTTTGCCGGGGCCGGACAGCGACCAATCCATCTGCGCAGGTACCGTGACTTCCTGCAGCCACGGCTGACCCGGTTGCCAGCCCAGATGCGACAGCATCTTTGCCCCCGACATCAGCGCATCGGGCGCGGATGTCTTCAATGAGACCTTGCCGTCGCCGTCCCCATCGACACCGTTTTCTAGAATGTCACGCGGCAGCATCTGCACCATTCCGATCTCGCCCGCCCATGCCCCGGTGGTGCGGGCCGGGTCGAAATTGCCTTGTTGGTACAGCTCGATTGCCGCGAAGATTTGCGGCCGGAACAGTTCGGGGCGGCGGCAGTCATGGGCCAGCGTCACCAGCGCGTTGCGGGTGTTGAAATCGCCCTGAAACGCGCCGTAGTCGGTTTCGAACGCCCAGAACGCCAGCAACACGCCGCGCGAGACGCCGTATTCCCGTTCGATCCGGTCGAACACAGCATCGTATTTGCCTGACATGGCCTTGCCCCGGTCGATCCGGTTCTGCGAGATCAGGCGACGGGAAAACTCGATGAAGGGTTTCTGGAACACGCCCTGCGCCCGGTCGGCTTTCAGCACAGCGCCATCCTGCTGAACACCATTGAAAAAGCCGTCCACGGTGGATGTGTCGAATCCCTGCTCAATGGCTTCGTCTTTCAGGCCCGTTACAAAGGAATTGAACCCGCCGCCGCATTGGGCAAAGGCAGGGGCGGCAAACAGGGTGGCGGCGATCAGGCCGGAAAGAAAACGCATGAGTGTGTCCGTCAGAAAATAAAGTTAAGCCCAACCCACACTGACACGAGGCCCAGTGCAAGCCCCCAAACCCGCCAAAGCATGTCACATGCGCGGAAAACCTCTGTCGCGCCGATCTCGCGCGGGGCTTCGCCATTGACCCAGGCCAGATCGCGCACCTGCCCGTCGTAGCTGCGCGGTCCGGCCAGTGCCACGTTCAGCGCCCGCGCCATAGCAGCTTCGGGCCAGCCTGCATTGGGCGAGATGTGTCGGTGTGCATCCCCTGTAATTTCAGGCCAGCGGTTCCATTGTCCCGACAACGCCACGATCATCAGACCGGTCAGCCGGGCCGGGATCAGGTTCAGCAGATCGTCGAACCGGGCCGCGGCCCAGCCGAATTCCCGATATTTGTCGTTGCGATAGCCGATCATGCTGTCGGCGGTGTTCACGGCCTTGTAGATCAGCAGGCCCGGAAGCCCCGCGACCAGAAACCAGAAGGCCGGCGCGATCACCCCGTCGCTCAGGTTCTCGGCGGCGCTTTCGATGGCCGAGCGTGCAACCTGCGCCTCGCTCATGTCGCGCGTATCACGCGACACGATCATCGCGACCTTCGCGCGCCCTTCGGGCAGGGATACTCGCAACCCGTCCGCCACGTCCTTTACATGCGACACAAGCGATTTCTGCGCCAGCAGGATGGCGCAGATCACGACCTCGGCCATCCATCCCAGAAGCGAGAGCGCCCAGCCAATCAGGACCGACGCAACAACCAGCAGGGCGACAACCCCGACACCCTTGAGCCGTCTTCCGGCCCCATGGTTCAGGCGCTTGTCCAGCCAGCCGATTGCATTGCCGATTACCACTGCAGGGTGACGCAACCGCGACCACAGCCAGTCCGGTTCACCCAGCGCAGCGTCCAGGGACATGGCGCAGATCAGCACGAACGCGCCAGTCACAGCGCGGCCTCAAGCCTGTCCCAGCCGTTGGCGGGCGGCAGGCCAAGACGCAGATAGGTTTCGGAATAGGGAAAGATGCGGCTCCAGATATGGGCGTGGGCCAGACGGTCCTGCCAGGCGGCGGCATTGTCCACCTCGTAGAAGCGGAACAGGGTCGTTCCACCGACCAGCCTTGCGCCCTTGTGCGTGACCAGCCTGTCCAGCTGTGCGGCTTCGTCACTCAATCTTGCACGGGTGGCCTCGGCCCAGCCGGTGTCCTGCAGCGCCCGGGTTCCGATACGCAGGGCCGGACCCGATACCGCCCATGGTCCGGTCAGATCGTTCAGTCGGGCGATCATTTCCTTCGGACCGACGGCAAAGCCCAGCCGCAACCCCGCCAGCCCCCAGAACTTGCCAAAACTTTTCAGAACGATTGTGCCGGGACGGTCCGACAGACGGATCAGTGAGGCGCCGGGTGTGACGTCGCAAAAGCTCTCGTCAATCACAGTCAGCGGAGAATCGGCGTCGCGCTCGGCCCAGATCCGGCCATCCGGGTTGTTGGGGTGCACGATCACCCGGGCCTCGGCCGCGCCGTCCCCGGTGACTGACCAGCCCTGTGCGGCAAAGGCCGCCGCGTGTTCATTATAGGTGGGCATCGTGATCCGGACCCGCCCCGTTGCTGCAAGCGCGGGAATGCGGGCGATCAGGGCCGACGCGCCGGGCGCGGGCAGAATCGCGGCCTCATCGGGAACCGACCAGAACTGGCGCGCAGCCTGGGTCAGACGCTCGAACGCGCCGTGATCGGGCAATTCCGTCCAGTCAGATGGCACCAGCCCGGAAACATCGTAGGGATGAGGGTTGATCCCGGTCGACAGATCAATCCAGTCGCTGCGCGTGCCACCATAGCACCGGATGGCCCCGTCCAGCCCGCCGCCGTGATCCCGGGTGCTGCGCGGGTTCAGGTTGTTATCGCCGCCGATCATGTGAATTCTGCCCCAAAACGCCCGATTCAGCCCGCTTCAAGCGGATTTTTGCCATTTTGACAAGCAAATCCGCGTGATCGGGGTCCCTCAAGGCCGTCATTAACACTTTGTTAAGGAAATCGCGTGATCACGAATTACGGGGGTCGGCACCGTTCACCTTATCAAGTGCCGAGGTTGTTGCAAATGAATGTTCTGATTGTTGAGAGTAACCCCGACCTTGGTCGGGTCTGGAAAAGGCATCTGGAAAGACAAGGCGCGATCGTTACGCTCGTCGCCGGCCAGGAGGCTGCGATCCTTGCGCTTTACGGAACGGCCTTTGACGTTATCGTTCTTGACTTGGTTCTGGAAACCGGCAGCGCGCTGGCGGTCGCGGATTTTGCCAGCTATCGCCGCCCCGAGGCGCGGGTGATCTTTGTCACCAACACAACGTTCTTCTCGGACGGTTCGATCTTTGCCCACAGTCCCAATGCCTGCGCTTATGTGCAAAGCGAAACGCCGCCAGAGGATCTGGCGGCGATGATCGAGCATTACGCGGCGGGTCGCTGATCGCGCCGGTGCGGTTCTGAATAATCCAGCACCGGGTTCACGGGAATGATGCGATGCGGGTTTATGCTGTCGTGGCTATAGTGATAGTGGCGCACGATGTGGTTCATGTTCACCGTCTGCGCGACGCCCGGCCACTGATACAGTTCGCGCGTATAGGCCCAGAGGTTCGGGTAATCGATCAGCCGCCGTTTGTTGCACTTGAAATGCAGATGATAGACTGGATCGAACCGGATCAGGGTGGTGAACAGCCGCCAGTCGGCCTCGGTCACGCGGTCCCCCATTAGGTAGCGGTTCCGGGCCAGCCTCTCCTCCAGCCAGTCCAGCGTGTCGAACAACGGATGCACGGCCGCGTCGTAAGCTTCCTGTGTGGTGGCAAAGCCTGATTTGTAGACACCGTTGTTGACGTCGGAATAGATGCGGGCGTTGACTGCTTCGATCTCATCCCGCATTGCCTCGGGCCAATAGTCATCGGTATTGCCGGTGATCCCGTTGAAGGCGCTGTTAAACATCCGGATGATTTCCGAGCTTTCGTTCGACACGATCGTCTCCTGCGCCTTGTCCCAAAGGATCGGCACGGTCACACGGCCCGAATAGGCAGGATCGGCTTTGGTGTAGATCTGATGGGCATGGGTCAGACCATAAAGCGTGTCGCCCGTGGCACCTTGCGCGCCCGGTTCGAATGTCCACCCCTGATCCAGCATGTCCGGGTTGACCACCGACACGGAGACATGATCGCGAAGACCCTTCAGTTCCCGAAAGATCAGCGTGCGGTGCGCCCAGGGGCAGGCAAAACTGACATACAGGTGATAGCGCCCGCTTTCCGCCGCGAACCCGCCTCTGCCCGACGGGCCGGGGCTGCCATCGGCGGTCAGCCAGTTCCGAAACTGCGCGGCCGAGCGTTTGAAAGCTCCGCCGGTTGATTTGGTGTCATACCAGGTGTCATGCCACGTGCCGTCGATCAGCAGGCCCATATCGGCTCCTCCGTTTGCAGTTCCCCAAAACATATGATGCCGCGCCGGACCTTCCTACGTCACCAAGCGCGCAACCGGTCTGCGCCCGTGCACATCCGGCGCTGGGATTTTCGTGCAACAGATCATTGGCAAGCCGCGCCATGTGACCCGGTTCACTGGATTTTTACATCCATGCCCTCACAATAAAGGGCACCGAAGGGGAATTTTTGTATGAGTACGTATGTTTCAAAGGAAATGCGCGCCGAGTTGGACGCCGCGCGAATCGCCACATTGAAGAAAACCAGCCGTTTGCGGGTGGAGATGGGCGACAATTACTTCAAGATCCTCAAATTGTGGAAAGACGGTTTCTCGGTCGAGGCCGCGACGACCCCGCGCTTGCGCGGGCTGGTCGACATATATGACGGAGCAACCCACCTGTACCAATGCCTGATCATCGCCGATGAAGAGGAAGCGGGCGAAATGCGTTATGAATTCAAGCGCAACACCGTTGCCGCCGACAGCGCTCCGCTGGATTTCTACCGATCCCCCGATGCGCCGATCGCACTTCTGGGGCATGAGGACTAGGGGCGGATTTCCACCGTCCTACCGTGTTCCGTAAGGCTCCAAAACTGTGCTATCTCGATATTGGAAGTCGTAATGCAGCCTGCTGTCCAATCGCCGGGCAAGGTCGGTCCGACAATGCCGATGGGTTGCCAGTGGATGAAAATATCGCCACGGGGATCAACCCCTATTGCCGCGCAAGGGCGATGCCCTTCGGTTGCGGATAATCAATCCCAATGGACAGGTGAAATGCGCTTTGCGGATTGTCGCGATTGACGGCGAAAATACCCTCGGGCGTATTGCCGTCGCCTCCCCGTACCTTATTGCCATCCGCTGCAAACCCCAGCGCGATATCGGGCTGCATCACCACCGCGCCGTTCAGAGTAGCGGTCAGGCGCCGGGCAGATTTCTTGATCAGAAAGGCCCGGCGCACCTGTTACTGCAAGTCGCCAAACGCCCGTTTCAGCCGGGCGCAGGCGTCTTCGACCCGCGATCGCTGGGTCGCCAGATTGAACCGCTCAAACGTCTCGCCGCCCGTGCCGAAACCGGGGCCCCATGAGGTCGCGATCTTTGCATCCTCGCGCAGGCGGCGGACAAATTCGGCGTGATCCATCCCAGTGCCCGAGAAATCGACCCAGGCCAGATAGGTCGCCTGCAACGGCATCGACCACAGTCCGGGAATTTCGGCGATGGCGGCATCGAACAGTTTCCGGTTGTCGATCAGATGCGCGATCTGCGCATCGACCCATTGCGCCCCCGCCGGGGAATAGGCGGCGGTAACCATGGCAACACCCAGAGCGGATGGATCATAGTCCAGCGTGTAAAGCCGGTGCCGCATCGTGGCGCGCAGCTTGTCGTCAGGGATGATCAGGTTGCCGGTGCGTTGACCCGCGATGTTGAACGTCTTGGACGCCGCCGTCAGCGTCACCGTCCGGGGCCGTGCCTCGGGGGCGGCGACATCCATCGGCACGAAGGTGTTTCCAGGATAGACCAGATCGTGGTGAACTTCGTCTGAAACCAGAAGCAGCCCGTTGCGTTCTGCAAAGGCGGCAACAGCCCGCAGTTCATCCGGCTTCCAGACCCGGCCCGACGGGTTCTGCGGCGAACACCAAAGCAGCAGCTTCTCGGACCCGTCCAGCCGCGACTGCGCATCTTCCAGATCCAGCGCGTATGTATCACCGTCGCGCACCAACGGGCATTCCACGACGCGCCGCCCGGTCTTGTTCACCTTATGGGCAAACTCGTGGTAAACCGGCGGGAAAATGACCACGCCATCACCCGGTTCGCTCCAGACATCCAGACACAGTGCAATGGCATTACCCAGGCCTTGCGCAGACAGCACCCAGTCAGTGTCGATTTGCCAGTTGTGCCGGGTTTTCATCCACCAGGCGATGGCCTCAAGGTATTGCGGGTGCTGCCAGGAATACCCGAAAGTCCCTTGATCGGCCGCCGCGCGCACCGCTTCGATCACGCAAGGCGCAGTGGCATAATCGGAATCCGCCGTCCACATCGCCAAACCGTCCCGGGGTGAAACCCCGTACAACTGTTCCATCTTGTCCCACTTGGTACAGTTGGTTTCGCGGCGGTCGATCGGGTCGTTGAAAGTCATGTCTGCTCCATTTGTCACGCCGAAAGCTAGCCACTATTGACACAAGCGCAAGGGGGGGCGTTGCGGCTGGGCGCGCGTTGCCCTAAATCAGCCTCATGAAACGTGATATTCTGATCCATCCCGACCCCCGCCTGAAAAAGGTCTGCGCGCCTGTGGCCGACCTGACGGACGCGCTGCGCACGCTGGCCGACGACATGCTGGAGACGATGTATGATGCGCCCGGCATTGGCCTTGCCGCGCCGCAGATCGGCGTGCTCGAGCGGCTGATCGTGCTGGATTGCGTCAAGGAAGAGGGCGAAGCGCCGCGCCCGCTGATCATGTTCAACCCGGAAGTCATCGCCGCCTCGGAAGAAACCAATGTCTATGAGGAAGGCTGCCTGTCGATCCCTGAACAGTATGCCGAAGTGACCCGCCCCAAGGTGGTGGACGTGGCCTGGATGGACGAGAACGGCAATGCACGCACCGAAACATTTGACGGTTTGTGGGCAACCTGCGTTCAGCATGAGATCGACCACCTGAACGGCAAGTTGTTCATCGACTATCTCAAACCGCTCAAACGCCAGATGATCACCCGCAAGATGCAGAAGCTCAAACGTGAACGGGCCCGGACATGACCGTCCGCACCTGCCTGCCCTGGCCGGACAAGCGCCTGCGCACAAAGGCCGATGACGTCACCGAGATTACCGACGAAATTCGCGCCATCTGGAACGACATGATCGACACGATGGAGGCGATGCCGGGCGTTGGCCTCGCTGCGCCTCAGATCGGCGTCATGCTGCGGCTGGCCGTAGTCGATGGCTCGACCGAGCGGGGCCGGGCGATCCGGCTGGCAAACCCGGAAATCCTGCACAGTTCCATTGAGCTGCGCGAGCATGATGAGGCCAGCCCGAACCTGCCCGGTGTGTCGGCCAACGTGAAGCGTCCGCGCGCGGTGACGGTGAAATACATCAATGAACAGGGCGTCGTCGACCGCCGCGACTTTGTCGGGATCGAGGCGACAAGCGTTCAGCATCAGATCGACCACCTGAACGGACGGATGTATTTCGACCGCCTCAGCAAGGTCAAACGCGACATGCTGCTGCGCAAGGCCAAGAAAATCACGTAGGCCGGGCTTCAGCCCGGCACCCCAGTACTTCCGGAGCCGACGATGCGCATAATCTTCATGGGAACCCCTGATTTCTCGGTCCCGGTGCTGGATGCGCTGGTCGAGGCCGGGCACGAGATCGCCGCCGTCTATTGCCAGCCGCCGCGCCCGGCCGGACGTGGAAAAAAAGACCGTCCGACCCCCGTACATGCCCGCGCCGAGGCGCTGGGCCTGACCGTCCGCCATCCCGTTTCGCTGAAATCAACCGAAGAACAGGCCAAATTCGCGGCACTGAAGGCAGATGTGGCCGTTGTTGTCGCCTATGGGCTGCTCCTGCCGCAACCCGTTCTGGATGCGCCCGCGCGGGGGTGTCTGAACATCCATGCCAGCCTGCTGCCGCGATGGCGCGGCGCCGCCCCGATCCACCGGGCGATCATGTCGGGGGACGCGCAGACTGGTATCTGCATCATGCAGATGGAGGCCGGACTGGATACAGGCCCGGTCCTGCTGCGTCAGGCAACTGATATCGGGCCCGAGGAGACGACGGTCCAATTGCACGACCGGCTGTCTGACATGGGTGCCGGGCTGATCGTCAAAGCGCTTGCCAAACTGCCTGATCTGACACCCGAGCCGCAGCCCGATGATGGCGTGACCTATGCCACCAAGATTGACAAGGCCGAGGCGCGCATCGACTGGGCACGGCCCGCCGTCGAGGTTGATCGCCAGATCCGCGGCCTGTCACCGTTTCCCGGCGCATGGACGGATATCAGCGGCGAGCGCATCAAGCTGCTGGGGTCGCGTCTGGCCGAAGGGCAGGGCGCACCGGGCGAAGTTCTGGATGCAACCCTGCGCGTGGCCTGCGGTGACGGGGCGGTCGAACTGCTGCGCTTGCAAAGGGCGGGCAAAGGCGCGCAGGATAGGGAAACCTTTCTGCGGGGCTGGCCGATCCCAACCGGCACCCGGATGTCTGCGGAGTAAGCTGAATGTTCATGATCCTGATGGGCACCGTCGTGATCGCCGGAATTGTGGGGTATCTGGCTGAAAAGACGGGCTTTACGCATAACGGATATCTGCCCTCGATCATCATCTGCGTTGGCGGGGCTTTTCTGTTCTATTTCGTCCGTATCATGTTCGGCATCAGCTTTGGCCCGCCCGGTCTGGACGCAATGCTGTCCTCCATCGGGGCCCTGATCATCGTGCCGACGCATTGGAGGAAATGACATGCCGGTTGTCGCCTTGATCGTGATCGGAGCCGCCGCAGGTTTCCTCGCCACGCGATTGATGCGGATCGAGGCCGATATTCCTACCACCATGCTGATTGGCATCGTTGGCGCTCTGATTGGCGGCTTTGTGTTGCGGATGCTGGTGACTGTGATGGGCTGGCTTTCCGGCTTCGTCGGCGCTGTTTTGGGCGCGCTTCTGGTGATCTGGCTGTGGCAGAATTACCTGCGGCGCTGATGTCTTGACCTTTCGGTGCGTTAAGGGCCAGATCACGGCCGATCCGCAACGTAAGGAAGTCCAATGCCGCATGATCTGAAACCGGATCTGAAACCGGGTGACGTCGCCCTGATGGGTGTCCCGCTGGACCTGCATTCCTCATTCCTGCAAGGTCCGGCCTTTGCCCCGGGCCGCATCCGCGAGGCGTTGCATTCCGGTGCCGCCAATCTGACCGCCGAAGACGGCACCGATCTGGGCGCGACCGACCGGTTCAGGGACACGGGCGATCTGGACGTGTTCGAGATGCGCGGCCAGGAACCCATTGACCGGATCGAAACAGGGGCAGCCGAGCGCATCGCCACAGGCGCGCGGTTGTTGTCGCTGGGCGGCGATCATTCGGTCGCCTTTCCACTGATCAAGGCGCATTCCGAACGGTACGAAGGGCTGAACATCCTGCATATCGATTCACACCCCGATCTGTATGACGAACAGGATATCGGCCCGCTTGGCCATGGATGCCCCTTTGCCCGCGTGATGGAAAGCTGCCGGATCAACCGTCTGGTGCAAGTTGGCATCCGGACGATGAACACCCATCAGCGAGAGCAGGCCGAAAAGTTCGGGGTCGAGGTCATCGACATGCGCAACTGGCGATCCGACCTGCAGATTTCTTTCGAAGGTCCGGTCTACCTGTCGCTGGATCTGGATGCGCTGGACCCGGCCTTTGCGCCCGGTGTCTCGCATCACGAACCCGGTGGACTCAGCACGCGCGAGGTCATTGATCTGATTAACCGGTTTCAGGGCCAGCTGGTCGGTGCGGATATCGTGGAACTGAACCCGCATCGCGACCCTTATGGCATGACGGCCATGGTCGCGGCCAAGTTTGTCAAGGAAATCGGCGCGCGCCTGCTGCGCCGCTAGCGGTTGTCACAAACCTCGGCTGATCCAAGCCGCGGGGCGGTGTCGGTTGTCATGCCAAACAGTTCAGTCTCGGCCGCGGTCATCCAATGCATGCCCTCGGCCGGGGCTGCGGCCAGCGTGAACCAATAGAACTCCTCGGGCGCGCCGATATCGCGGAAATAGTCCAGATAGCGGTCGTGTTCGGGGTCGGTGGTTGGAATTTCGGTCGCAACGATACCTGCCCCGCTCCAGCTGTGAACGCCGACGCAGGCGCCCGGCTGCAAAATGCGCCGCTTGCCGGCCAGGAACAGATCCGTTCCGCCAGACGCAATCAGCCCGTTTGACGGAACGATGATGTCGAACCCTGCATCATGCACCGCGCGGCTGAACACCACATTGGCGTCATCGTCCGCCGACCCTTCGATATTCAACAACACCAGCGTCCGGATGTCCGGGTTGCGCGCGACGACCTTTTCAAAGGCGGCAAGCGTGGTGTCATCGATTGTGCCGGTAGCGATGATCTGATCATCCCGGGCGACAAACTGCACAGGCTGGTAGAACGTGCCGCATGACGCCAGCAGGCTCAGGCAGGTGCAAATAATGGCTGGGCTGGTTTTCATCCGGATACTCGCACTGTGACGACCGTGAGGTATCAGCGCGAAGATGGCCCGTCCACTGGTCAGGGCGACACTGCGGCTCAGGCCTGCGCCTTCTTGGGTTTGAACGGGGCCATTCCGGCACGGGCCAGTTCATCGGCACGCTCGTTCTCGGGGTGTCCGGCATGGCCTTTGACCCATTCCCAGGTCACGTCATGGTGCGACTGTGCTTCGTCCAGCCGCTGCCACAGATCGACATTCTTGACCGGTTTCTTGTTCGAGGTCTTCCAGCCGTTTTTCTTCCAGCCGAATATCCAGCCGGTGACACCGTTTTTGACATAGGCGCTGTCGGTCACGATGGTAATCGCGGACGAACGCTCCAGTGTTTCCAGCGCACTGATCGCGGCCAGCAATTCCATCCGGTTGTTGGTGGTTTCGGCCTCTCCGCCGTTCAGTTCACGCTCTTTCAGAATGCGTTCGCCATCCACCGCGCGCAAAAGAACACCCCATCCGCCGGGACCGGGATTTCCCGAACAGGCACCATCGGTGTAGGCAAACAGATCAGGCATGGGCGAAAACCAGAACGAACCCGTCATAGGACCCGGCCAGCCCTTTTCCCATCCCGGTCACGCAACGACCCAGCGTGAAACCGGCATCGGCAAGAGCCGTTTCGATCTCGGGTTGCGAATAATAGGTGTAGTACCGGTCCAGATCGTCGCGATGTTCGCCTGTACCCAGCTTCAAGCCCAGAAACAGCTGGCCGCCGGGTTTCAGCGCCCGGTGGATCGCGCTCAGATGCCGGGGGAAATCGGCGCGTGGGGCGTGCAGCAGGGAAAAGCTGGCATATATGCCGTCATATTCAGCCTCTTCGGTGACGTCCTCGAACGTACCCAGATGCGCATCCACCCCGTTTTCGCGGGCATGGTCCACAAAGGCTGGCGTGGCATCCAGCGCCCTGACCTTCAGGCCCTGCCGCATCAGAAACGCACTGTCCGACCCGGGGCCCGAGCCCAGATCCAGCACGTATCCGCCTGCGCCGACCGCGTCGGCAAAAGCCTGTCGTGCCTCAAGCTGTTCGGCAGGCAGCGGCATCTGCAGATAGTCCGATACCCGGCTGGTATAGGCGTCGATCGTTTTCCGGTCCGGCATCACGCAGGTTCCCTCAGTACGCGCGGCACTTTGAACTCCACGTTTTCCACGGCGGTCTCAACCAGTTCGACGGTCACGTTGTAATGATCGCGGAAGGCATCAATCACCTCGTTGACCAGCACTTCGGGGGCCGAGGCTCCGGCGGTGATAGCGATGCTGGAAATCCCCTCAAGCGCACGCCAGTCGATCTCGGTCGCGCGCTGCACCAGCTGTGCATAATTGCACCCGGCGCGCGACGCGACCTCGACCAGACGGCGCGAGTTGGACGAGTTCGGCGCGCCCACCACCAGCAGGGCGTCGGATTTCGGTGCCACCGACTTGACCGCTTCCTGCCGGTTAGTGGTGGCGTAACAGATGTCTTCCTTGTGCGGACCGACAATGGCGGGGAACCGCGCCTCAAGGGCCGCTACGATATCCCGCGTGTCATCCACCGACAGGGTGGTCTGCGTGACAAAGGCCAGCTTGCCCGGGTCGCGCACCTGTACCTGCGCCACATCGTCGACGGTTTCCACCAGCAGCACCTCGCCATCGGGCAGTTGCCCCATGGTGCCGACAGTCTCGGGATGGCCCTTGTGGCCGATCATGATCATCTGCAGCCCGGCATCCGCGTGGCGCTGTGCCTCGACATGGACCTTGGACACCAGCGGGCAGGTGGCGTCGACATAGATCATCTCGCGCTGGGCGGCCGTCGCGGGAACCGATTTCGGCACACCATGGGCGGAAAAGATCACCGGCCGGTCGTCGGGGCATTCGTCCAGCTCCTCGACAAAGACCGCGCCCTTGTCACGCAACCCGTCGACCACGAATTTGTTGTGCACGATCTCGTGGCGCACATAGACAGGCGCGCCCCATTTCTGCAGCGCCATTTCCACGATCTTGATCGCACGGTCCACACCGGCGCAGAAGCCCCGCGGGGCAGCAAGGTAGAGTGTCAGGGGCGGCTTGGTCATTGGGCGGTCTCCTTACGGCACAGGTATTTCTTTTCCTGGCCTTGGTCCAGACAGAACCGCGTCATCGATCTGACATGAATCGGTGTTACCAAGATGGTGTTTCAGCACCTGTTCCTAGTTAAAGAAAGCGCGGCCAGGATCCAGATCCTGACCGCGCATATTTTTTCCCCATCAAGAAAACGTTGGCCGGGTCAGTGCCCGCCAGCGACCGCGACACTCCGCGTCTCAGCGGGCATCTCGCGCGGAGGGCGGCCGATCACGTCGCGCAGGTCCTCGAGTTCGATAAAGTTGTCGGCCTGGCGGCGCAGCTCGTCCGAGATCATCGGCGGCTGGCTACGGATGGTCGAGACGACCGAAACGCGCACGCCCTGGCGTTGCAGGCTGGCAATCAGCGGGCGGAAATCCCCATCGCCCGAGAACAGCACGATATGATCCACGCGCGGTGCCAGTTCCATGGCATCGACGGTAAGCTCGATATCCATGTTCCCTTTGACTTTCCGACGCCCCATGCTGTCGGTGTATTCCTTGGCCGGCTTCGTCACCATGGTGAAACCGTTATAGTGCAGCCAGTCGACCAGCGGGCGGATGGGTGAGTATTCGTCGTTTTCCAGTAGCGCCGTGTAATAAAAAGCTCTAAGCAGTTTGCCTCTGCGCATGAATTCCTGACGCAGCAACTTGTAGTCGATATCAAAGCCGAGTGCTTTTGCGGCCGCATAAAGATTCGAGCCGTCGATGAACAGCGCCAGCCGTTCGTCCTTGTAAAACATAAATAGGTCCTTCCGGTATAATCCAGAGCGCCGCTTGTTACGTGAGTGAGCGAGTGAGAAAAATTATGGGCACCCCGATACCCCATAATTTAGTGCTTTTAATGTGTATCGCAAGTATGCAATTCGCCGAATATAGGGGGTGTAATGGTTAATTCTTCGTTAATCGCGGTTGTAGCGCTGGGCGCCAATCTCAGTCTGAGAGGAGCCGCACCGGAAATGACCCTACGTCAATCTCTGGATGCGCTGGCGCACCGGGGTGTGGTGATTCGCTCTGTCAGCCGCTTTTTTGCGACCCCCTGTTTTCCCGCAGGTGCGGGTCCGGATTACGTCAATGCCGCAGCTTTGATCGAAACAGATTTGGCACCGGAGGACCTGCTTCAGATCCTGCACGAGGTCGAGCATGAGTTCGGGCGCGAACGCGCGCAGAGGTGGGGGATGCGGACGCTGGATCTGGATCTGATCTGTTACGGCGACCAGGTGCATCCGGACCGGGCGGAACATGACCGCTGGCGCACGCTGCCGACGCAGGACCAGGCCCGTCAGGCCCCTGACCAATTGATTCTGCCGCACCCACGCCTTCAGGACCGGGCTTTCGTGCTGGTTCCGATGGCGGACGTGGTGCCCGACTGGCAGCATCCCGTACTGGACCGGACGGTGACCGAGATGGTCGCAGCTCTGCCGCCTGAAGATGTTGCGCAGGTTACGCCGCTGTGATCCGCGCATTTTCGGTATTTCCCGCTTGTCAATGCCGGGATTCGCGCTTAGATAATCCCCTTCCTGACATGGATTCAGTAACGGAGAGCGCTCAATGGCCCGCGTGACGGTTGAAGACTGCGTAGACAAGGTACCGAACCGGTTCGAACTGGTAATGCTTGCCGCCCATCGTGCGCGCGAGATTTCCGCCGGTGCGTCGATCACCGTGGACCGTGACAACGACAAGAACCCCGTCGTGTCGCTGCGCGAGATTGCCGACGAAACCCAAAGCGCGGATGACTTGCGCGAGCGTCTGATCGAAGCCAACCAGACCCAGATCGAGGTTGATGAGCCGGAAGAAGATCAGATGGCGCTGCTGATGGGTGCGGAATCGGACAAGCCTGCCGATGACGACATGTCGGAAGAAAAGCTCCTGCGCGCTCTGATGGAGGCACAGGGTCAGGGGTAAGCCCAAAGAATGAGGGTGCGGACCGGATGATTTCTGCTGACGACCTGATTGCGCTGGTCCGCAACTACAACCCAAAGACAAATGCTGATCGCATCGCCCGCGCCTATGAGTTCGGGATGCAGATGCACGAAGGGCAGTTCCGCCATTCCGGTGAGCCCTATTTTTCCCATCCCGTTGCCGTTGCCGCCATCCTGACCGAACAGCGTCTGGATGATGCAACGATCATCACGGCGCTGCTGCACGACACGATCGAAGACACCAAAGCCAGCTATGGCAAGGTCTCGGAACTGTTCGGCGACGAGGTCGCCAAATTGGTCGACGGCGTCACCAAGCTGACCAACCTGCAGCTTTCCAGCCGCGAAACCAAGCAGGCCGAGAATTTCCGCAAGCTTTTCATGGCCATGTCCAAGGACCTGCGGGTCATTCTGGTCAAGCTGGCTGACCGTCTGCACAACATGCGCACAATCAAGGCGATGCGCCCCGAAAAACAGGTGCAAAAAGCGCGCGAGACGATGGATATCTATGCGCCGCTCGCAGGCCGCATGGGGATGCAGTGGATGCGTGAGGAACTCGAAGACCTCGCCTTCCGCGTCCTGAACCCGGAAGGCCGCCAGTCGATCATCCGTCGCTTCATCACCCTGCAACGCGAAACCGGCGACGTGATCCACCGCATCACCGGCGACATGCGGCATGAGCTGGAAAAGGCGGGCATCGAGGCCGAGGTCTTTGGCCGCGCCAAGAAACCCTATTCGATCTGGCGCAAGATGCAGGAAAAGGATCAGGGCTTCTCGCGCCTCTCGGACATCTACGGATTCCGCATCATCACGCCCAGCGAGGAAGATTGCTATCGCACCCTCGGGGCCATTCACCAGCGCTGGCGCGCGGTGCCCGGTCGGTTCAAGGATTATATCAGCCAGCCGAAATCGAACGGCTATCGCTCGATCCACACCACGGTTTCGGGGCGTGACGGCAAACGGGTAGAAGTTCAGATTCGCACCCGCCAGATGCATGACGTTGCCGAAACCGGTGTCGCCGCGCACTGGTCCTATCGCGATGGGGTGCGCTCGGAAAACCCGTTTGCAGTCGACCCGGCCAAATGGATCGCCAATCTGACCGAACAGTTCGACAACGAGGACGATCACGAAGACTTCCTCGAAGCGGTCAAGTTGGAGATGTATTCCGACCAGGTGTTCTGCTTCACCCCCAAGGGTGACGTGGTGAAACTGCCGCGCGGCGCGACACCGATCGACTTTGCCTATGCCATCCATACCCGCATCGGCCATGCCTGCGTGGGGGCAAAGGTCGATGGTATCCGGGTGCCGCTGTGGACCCGGCTCAAGAACGGACAGTCGGTGGACATCATCACCGCCGATGGCCAGACGCCGCAGGTCACATGGCTGGAGATTGCCGTCACCGGCAAGGCGCGCACTTCGATCCGTCGTGCCCTGCGCGAGGTTGACCGCGAGCGGTTCATCAAACTGGGCAAGGAACTGGCCCGCGCCGGGTTCGAACATGTGGGCCGCAAGGCCACCGACAAGGCGCTGGACACCGCCGCCAAGCACCTGCGCCTGAAGGATCGTCATGAATTGCTGGCCCGTCTCGGCAGCGCCGAACTGACCGCGCACGAGGTGGTCAGCGCCGTCTATCCCGAACTGACCCAGGACGACGGCGATGCCATCCCGCTGCGCCGCGCGGTCATCGGGCTTGAGGCGGGGCAGAAATTCGACCGCGCGCCCTGTTGCCAGCCGCTGCCGGGTGAACGCATCGTTGGCATCACCTATCGCGGCAAGGGCGTGGTGGTCCATGCCATCGACTGCGACCGCCTGTCCGAATTCGAGGATGAGCCCGAGCGTTGGGTTGATCTGCACTGGCATCACGGCACCCATCAGGCGGTTTATGGCGCGACACTTGATCTGACCATCGGCAATGATGCCGGTGTGCTGGGGCGAATCTGCACATTGATCGGCGAGAAAAAGGCCAATATCTCGAACCTGGAATTTGTCGACCGAAAACCGGATTTTTACCGCCTGCTGATCAATGTCGAACTGCGTGATCTGGAGCAGTTGCATTCGCTGATGCTGATGCTCGAAGCGGAAAGCGACGTTGCAGCGGTGGAGCGTTTCAGGGATCGGACTAAAACCGCAGTGGCGGCTGGTTGAGAGAGGGTGATCACGAGTGGTTTTCAAGCGCCGAGACCGACGCTCGCCTGCCCGGATCGCTTCGGAATTTGTCTATCCCCGTGGGGGCTGGACCCGTGCCTTTCACTATGTCAAACACCGCGTCCGTCGCCTGCCTGACACGCCCGAACGCATTGCGCGCGGTATCGGGGCAGGTGTCTTTGCCGCATTTACCCCTTTCTATGGTCTGCACTTTCTGGTCGCGGCGGTCGGCGCGCGGCTGATCAACGGCAATATCCTGGCCTCACTCAGCGGTACGTTTTTCGGCAATCCTCTGACTTATGTCCCCATCGGTGTGATCTGTCTGCAAACCGGGCATTTCCTGCTGGGAACCGAGTTCGAAAAAAGCGAAACCCGGGGTCTGATGGGCAAGTTCGCCGATGCCATGGGCGATCTGAAGGACAATTTCTTCGCGATGTTCACCGACCGGGTCGCAGACTGGGACGGACTGAGTATCTTCTATAGCGAGGTATTTTATCCCTACATGATCGGCGGCGTCCTGCCGGGCCTTCTGGCCGGGATAATCTGCGGGTATCTCAGCCTGCCGCTGATCCGCAAATACCAGCAGCGCCGCCGGGCGAAGATCAAGGCGAAGTTTGAAGAAATCAAACGGCTGGCCGGCGCAAAGACTGCCGTTCCCGAAACAAAGCCTCTAGGCTCGGGCCAAAACCAGAAAAAGGAATCGCGTAATGTCTGACAACTATCTGCGTCTGGGCGTGAATATCGACCACGTGGCCACCGTGCGCAACGCCCGTGGTGGGGACTATCCCGACCCTCTGCGCGCCGCAAGGATCGCGGAAGAGGCGGGCGCGGACGGCATCACCGCGCATTTGCGCGAAGATCGCCGCCATATCTCGGACGCCGATATCGACGGGCTGATGGAGGTTCTGACCGTGCCCCTGAATTTCGAAATGGCCGCGACCGACGAGATGCAGAAAATTGCCCTGCGCCACAAACCGCACGCAGTGTGCATTGTCCCGGAAAAGCGCGAGGAACGCACCACCGAAGGCGGGCTCGAAGTCGCGCGCGAGGAAAACAAGCTGGCCCATTTCATCGCCCCCCTGCGCGATGTCGGCTGCCGCGTGTCGATCTTCATCGCCGCCGACAAGCGCCAGATCGACGCCGCCCACCGCATCGGTGCCGAGGTGATCGAACTGCATACCGGCGCCTATTGCGATTTCCACGCCGAAGGCCGCATGGAAGACGCCGCGCGCGAGCTGGAAGCGCTGCGCGAGATGTCCACATACGCCCATTCGCTGGGGCTTGAAGTTCACGCGGGCCATGGCCTGACCTATGAATCGGTCAAACCCGTTGCCGCTTTCCCCGAGGTGCGCGAACTCAATATCGGCCATTTCCTGATCGGCGAGGCGATTTTCCGGGGCCTAACACCAGCGATTGCCGAGATGCGCCGCCTGATGGATGAGGCGCGCGCATGATCACGCCCGCCTTTGTCGCCATCTGGTTTGCCTGGCTGATGGCCGGCGGCTCTCCGGGTCCGGCGACGATGGGCATCGCGGGCACCGCGATGAACGAAGGCCGCCGCGCGGGCTTGGTGTTTGCATTGGGCATCTGCGCCGGGTCCGCTGCATGGGGCATCGCCGCCGCGCTGGGGCTGTCGGCGATCATGCTGGCCAATGTCTGGGTATTCGAGGTAATCCGTTATGTCGGCGTGGCCTATCTGGGCTGGCTGGCCCTAAAGGCCCTGCGCCGCGCCTTGTCCGCGGATGAGGTCGCGCTGGGCAACCCGATCCGCGGCTCGCTGCAAGCAATATTCGCCAAAGGTGCCGCCATCCACCTGACCAACCCCAAGGCGATCCTCAGCTGGGGCTCGATCTACGCCATCGTCGCGCCCAACGACGCCAGCCTTGCCATGCTGCTGGGCTATTTCGGCATGCTTTACGCAGGCTCACTGCTGATCTTCATCGGCTACGCCTTCCTGTTCTCGTCCGAGCGCATGGTCCGCGCCTACCGCCGCGCCCGCCGCTGGTTCGATCTGGCCTTTGCCGGGTTCTTTGGCGTGGCGAGCTACAAGATTTTGACGGTAAGGGTGTCGTGATGAACCTATGGGCACCCGAGCAGAAAATCTTGTTGTTTAATCGAGTTGGATACATAGCGTTGTTCATACTTTTTCTTATGACGTATGTGAATGCAGGTGTTGGTACAGAAAAACTGGGTCTGGATGGTGTGTATTTCTTTCCGCTCGATGTCTTGGTACTCCCGGTTGTTATGGCGTCGTTGATCCAAACACATCCATGGTCCAAACGACTTACTGCAGCGACCCCAAACGCTACCTTATGGTACAACGCCACCTACATGGTTGGACTTTCGGTATCGGTTTTGTGGGCGGCGCAACTCTCAGCATTGGTTTACGGATTCAGGTATTGGCACAGAATTGATATCTGGGATTTTATCCTGAGAAACGTCATTCTTCTGTTCTGGGCACTGGTCGCCATAGCCATTTGTCGCGCTGTGTTAGGGCAAGCTATACAGGCAAAGAAAACTCTCTTCGGCGACAAAAGAAATTGAGAAAATGATCCTCGGCATCGGCACGGACCTCGCAAACATAGACCGCATCCAGGGCACACTCGACCGGTTCGGCGACCGGTTCCGCAACCGTGTCTTCACCGACACCGAACAGCGCAAGGCCGAACGTCGCGCCGATACTGCGGGCACCTATGCCAAGCGCTGGGCCGCAAAAGAGGCGTGTTCCAAGGCGCTGGGCACCGGTCTGCGCATGGGCATTGCGTGGAAAGACATGGCCGTGACCAATCTGCGCACCGGCCAGCCCATTATGCACGTCACCGGCTGGGCCGCTGAACGGCTGAAGGAAATAACGCCCGAAGGTTATGAGGCCATCATCCACGTCACCCTGACGGACGACCACCCCTGGGCGCAGGCCTTTGTTGTGATCGAGGCGCGCCCCGTTCAAGATCGCCCCGCACAGCCTTGACTTGCCCCCGGCCGACCCGCATGTAGCAACCCAATAAGCCAAGGACCGGAGAGCAGTATGGCCGAGGAAGCCAAATCAGGTAACGCCGTCTGGGAGACGATCAAAACCATCGTCTATGCCCTGCTGATCGCGGGCATTTTCCGTACCCTGTTCTTTCAGCCCTTCTGGATCCCGTCCGGCTCGATGAAGCCCACCTTGCTGATCGGCGACTTCCTGTTCGTGAACAAGATGGCCTACGGCTACTCCTACGCGTCCTGCCCCAGCGTGATCATCCCCAGCGTCGGTCTGAACATCGATGCCGAGGATATCTGCGGCTGGATGCAGGGGGATGACAATACACGCATCTGGGGAGGCGAGCCCGATCGCGGCGATGTCATCGTCTTCCGCCACCCCGTCACCGGGCGCGATTTCATCAAACGGCTGATCGGCCTGCCCGGCGACCGCATTCAGGTCCGCGACGGTGTAATCATCCTGAACGGCACACCCGTGCAGCAAACACCCGACGGCGTGTTCACCGAAATTGCCGAACCGCAAGGCCCGCAGGGTCTGCGCCCGCGCTGCGAAAACGGCCCTGTCGGCATTGGTGGCGCCTGTGAAAAAAGCCGCCTGATCGAAACTCTGCCGAACGGTGCTTCCTACGAGGTGCTGAACATCCGCAATCAGGGGTCCGACAACACCGGCATCTACACCGTGCCCGAAGGCCACTATTTCTTCATGGGCGACAACCGCGACAATTCCAGCGACAGCCGCGTGCCACAGTCCGCAGGCGGCGTCGGCTATGTTCCTTATGAAAACCTGATCGGCCGCGCCGACCGTATTATGTTCTCGTCCGCGGGCCGTTCGATGCTGTTCTTCTGGACCTGGCGGGGCGACCGCTTCTTCAAGGCGGTCAATTGAAGCTTTCAGCCGAAATAAAAGCCTTCCAGCGGCGTTTGGGGTACGAATTCAAAAGCCCCGAACTGCTGCTGCGCGCGCTGACCCACGGATCGGTGTCCTCGACGACCCGGCCCGACAATCAACGGCTCGAGTTTCTGGGCGACCGGGTCCTGGGCCTGGTGATGGCCACCGCCTTGCTTGAGGCGGACAAGAATGCCTCCGAAGGCCAACTGGCCCCGCGATTCAACGCACTTGTTCGCAAAGAGGCCTGCGCCGACGTGGCCCGCCAGATTGATCTGGGCGCGGTCCTGAAACTGGGCCGGTCCGAGATGCTGTCCGGCGGGCGCCGCAAACAGGCCTTGCTGGGGGACGCGATGGAGGCGGTGATCGCCGCCGTCTACCGCGATGCGGGGTTTGAGGCTGCCCGCGATGTCATCCTCGCGCTCTGGGGCGATCGTATTCACAAGGTCGAGGCGGACGCCCGCGACGCGAAAACCGCGCTGCAGGAATGGGCGCAGGCCCGCGGTCAAAAGCCGCCCGCTTACGTCGAAGTCAAGCGCAGCGGTCCGGATCACGCCCCGGTCTTCACCATTGCGGCCCGTCTGCAGGACGGAACCGAGGCGCAGGCCACCGCCGGATCGAAACGGCAGGCGGAACAGGCGGCAGCCAAGGCGCTGCTGGAAAATCTCGCGAAATAGCCCGACAGGGATCATTCTTCATCTGGCCGAAAGTATCCCGGGGGTGAGCCCGGATGACATCCGGGCGAGGGGGCTGGCCCCCTACCGGCTGGATTAGCGCGGCCGATCCGACGCTTAGACCACCCGGATATACGCGGTCAGCCCGGTTTTCTGATGCTCGATTACATGGCAATGAAACGCCCAGTCGCCGGGATTGTCCGCGACAAGCGCGATCTCGGCCACCTCGTCCTTCAGCAACAGCATCGTGTCCGTCATCAGAGGCGGCAGTTGGCGCAGGTTCGATTTCAGCGGCACAAAGGCCAGCCCATGCAGGTGGATCGGATGCAGATTGGGCGATTCATTGCGCAGCCGAAGTACGTAGGTTTTGCCCATGTCCAATGTGGCCAGCGGGCCGACACCCTGAGCCGCATCGCCGGGCCACGGGGTTCTGTTGACCGACCAGAAGTTGTAACCCAGCGAACCGCAGAACCCGTTATTGGGCGCGCCGCCCTCGGGTGTCCAGCCAAAGACGAATTCGTGCACCTCGGCCCGCACCAGATCCGGCCTGGCGACCGGGTTGATGGGCAGGGGGCGCAGGTCCCGCAAGTCCCGCGAAAGCGCGGCTCCGACAGACCGCAGTCGCGCCATGGCAACCGGTGCACTTCCCGGCAGTTTCGCCATCAGATCGACGGTTCGCCCTTCATCGGCAGGCATCGCAACGGCAAAGTCGACCCGTTGGCCGGGACCGACCAGCAAGGGGTCTGCCACGCTTGGCATCGGCAGCGCGATTTCGACCGGATGACCATCCCAGGCGATAATCCGCGCCTCGGCCCCGGCCAGATGCAGTTTGTAGATGCGGGTCGTATCCGAATTGAGAACCCGCAGCCGCACCAGGCTGCCCGCCGGATGATCATAGGCCGGCCCCGTCAGCCAGTTCGCCGTCTGAACATTTCCGAACGTACCCGCCCGCGCGGCCCCGCGCGCGGTAAAGGCAGGCAGAAACTGCCCGTCCTCGCCCAAGCGGAAATCCCGGAGGTTGACCACTTGCTCACTATCAAAGCCGGGGTCTTCGGTCTCGGCGATGACCATCACCCCGGTCAGCCCATGGGCCATCTGCTCCATCGTCATGCAATGCGGGTGATACCAATAGGTTCCGGCATCCGGTGGCGTGAATTCATAGGTAAAGACCTCATCCGTTCCGATCGGCATCTGGGTCAGATAAGGCACCCCGTCCATCTGGTTGGCAATCCGCATCCCGTGCCAGTGCATGGCGGTGTAATCGGGCAGAGTGTTGCGCACCGGCAGGCGCATCACCTCACCCTGCGTGCCATACAGAACCGGCGGCGGTGCGTCGGGTGACAGGCTGACCATGCCCGTGGTAACCTGATCCTTAAGCGCAAAGCTGGCCGGTTGAATGACCAGTTCCTGCGTACCTGCTGCCAGTCCCAATCCACCCAGACTCAATGCGCCTGCGGCAGCCCCACTGCCCAAAAGAAACTCACGGCGTTTCATATGTGCCTCATTTTCGGATTTGATCGCCTGGCTGGGTTCGGCTGAGCGCACGCTATTCGTGCCATCCCGGACGCATGGCGGCAATGCGACAAATCCCTCTGGCCCGCATGGCCAATCTGCTATAGGGATGCGCAGTTGCAAACAGGATCGCATTGAACATGACCACACGCGCCGGATTTATCGCCCTGATCGGAGAGCCCAACGCAGGCAAATCCACCCTGCTGAACCGCATGGTCGGGGCGAAGGTTTCCATCGTGACACACAAGGTGCAGACCACCCGTGCCCGAATTCGCGGCGTGGCGATGGAAGGCGACGCGCAACTGGTCTTTGTCGACACGCCGGGCCTGTTCAAGCCCCGCCGCCGCCTGGACCGCGCCATGGTCGCCGCCGCTTGGGGCGGGGCGGCGGATGCCGATGGCGTCGTGCTGATGGTCGAGGCCCATCGCGGCATCACCGAAGGGGTCGAGCGTATCCTCGAAGGTCTCGAGGAGATCGGTCAGGGCCGCATCGTTGCGCTGGCAATCAACAAGATCGACAAGGTGCCGTCCGAGAAACTTCTGACCCTGACAAGCGATCTGAACGCACGCTATCCGTTTGCCGAAACCTTCATGATTTCGGCGGAAAAGGGCCATGGCGTCGATGACCTGCGCAAATGGCTGGCTTCGGAATTGCCCGAAGGCCCGTGGCTTTACCCCGAGGACCAGATCGCCGATCTGCCCCTGCGCATGATCGCCGCCGAGATGACGCGCGAGAAACTGACCCTGCGCCTGCATCAGGAACTGCCGTACCAGCTGACCGTCGAGACCGAGAACTGGGAAGAACGCAAGGACGGTTCCGCCAAAATCGATCAGGTCATCTATGTCATGCGCGATGGCCACAAGGGCATCGTGCTGGGCAAGCGCGGCGAGACGATCAAGGCCGTCAGCCAGGCCGCGCGGGCAGAGTTGGAAGAGTTCCTCGACCGCAAAATCCACCTGTTCCTGCAGGTCAAAGTCCGACCCAACTGGCTGGAAGAATCCGAACGCTATTCGGAAATGGGTCTGGATTTCAAAGACGGCAACGCATGACCCGACTGACGGCGGAATTCTGGGTCCATGCCTATCTGGCGCGGCTTCGCTTTCAGGAAATTCCTGCCTACGTCGTGGCCCATGGCGACGACACGGCAGGCGCGGTGCTGATCAAGCTGAACACGCTTGACGGGCAGGCCACGGCCTTCCAGCGCAGCTTTGATCTGATGAGCGGCGAACGCAAATGGGTCGAACTGTCCGGCGGCCCCGAGCCGGACGTGGACGCCGCCATCCAGCGCCAACGCAGCTTTGACCCCGATCTCTGGGTGATCGAGGTCGAGGACCGGCAGGGCCGGCATTTGTTGGGGGAAGAGGGGTTGGAATGATCCCTGCTTCGAAGGGTCTTTGACGCACGGATCAAAGCGTCTATTTTGAACCTGCTCCTGGCCAGAACGGACTGGCCTATCCGTGGAACAACACAAGACGATGAGGTGTTTGCGTGGCTGAAACACTCGCTGAGAAACTGGAAAAATCCGAGCTTGGCCACTGGATGCAGCGGTTCGAGGGCTTCATGGTTTTCGTCGGGGTCTTTGGCCCGTTCGCCACCCTTCCGCAATTGATCAAGCTCTACTTTACTCACTCCCAGCACGCCACCGGTCAGTCGCTGCTTTCGTGGTCGCTCTATGCCGGTCTGTCGTTTCTGTGGTTCGCCTACGGGCTGGTGGTCGGCAAACTGCCGATTTACGTGGGCAACGGAATCTCGATGGTGCTGAATCTGCTCATGGTCATCGGCATCCTGATCCACGCGGGCGTGACGTTCTGACCCCGCATTCTGTGGAACCACTCTGGCCCTACCACCCGCCGCTTTTCTGCGTGATATCGTGCCCGGTGGCGTTGAGCGTATCACCGGCAAACATTTTCACCTTGGGCGCAAACGCCTGAAAATATGGCTGCGATTGCACATGGGCCAATGTCTCGGCACTGTCCCAGCGTCCCCAGTGAAACCGGGACACACCATCATCGGCCACCGCGACCTGATAGGTGAACTTCCCCGCAGCCTCGGGGTCGGCGTCGATCGCCGCGATGAACGTGTTTATGGCTTCCAGCCATTCAGTCTCGTCGCCATCGTAGCGATATGTGATTGTAATTCCGCGCATCGGATCGCATCCTTATTTAACTCTAGTGTTAATTAGAGAGTGATATCGCCTGCACGTCAAGCTTTCTTAGTTGCGGTCCTGACCCGCCACAGGTCAAATGGGCACAGCAAACGGCACGGGGCCCATTTGGACTGGCGCGATCACGGCATACTTCTGACCTCTCGCCGCCACGGCGAAACGGCGGCGATTATCGAGGTCTTTACCCAGACCCATGGACGTCATGCCGGTGTCGTACGTGGCGGGGCCAGCCGCAAGATTGCGCCGATCCTGCAGCCCGGCGCGCAGCTGGATGTGCTGTGGCGGGCGCGGCTTGAAGAACATATCGGAACCTTTCAGGTCGAACCCCTGCGATCGCGCGCGGCGGCGGCCTTTTCCGGACGTCTGGCGCTGGCCGGGCTGAACACGGTGTTGTCGCTTCTGTCCTTCTGCCTGCCCGAGCGGGAACCGCATCCGGGCATCTACAAGCAGACCGAACAACTGATGGATCTGCTGGGGCAGGATGACATCTGGCCACTGGCCTATCTGCGCTGGGAGCTGGCCCTGCTGGAAGAACTGGGTTTTGGCCTCGACCTGTCGGCCTGTGCGGCGACCGGCGCAACCGAAGGGTTGATCTATGTCTCGCCTAAATCGGGCCGGGCCGTCAGTGCCGCTGGCGCCGGAGAATGGGCCGACCGGTTGTTGCCGCTGCCCCCCTGCCTGCGAGGCGAAGGGCAGGCACCGGATGCCGAGATCGTCGAAGGGCTGAAAACAACGGGCTATTTTCTGGAACACCGCGTGGCGCCTGCACTGGGCCACCACCCTTTGCCAGCGGCCCGGGCGCGGTTTCTGGATCAGCTCACTCGACGGCTTTGAATACCATCTCGTGCCCGTCCTCATTGCGCAGGATCAGCACATCACCCGACACCTCGGACTGGGTCATCGCCAGCAGGGCCGCGAAAAAAAACCCTTCGGCCTCAAGCCCCGCACAGGCCGCGCGGGTTGCGTTCAGGTCCGTGACCTCGAACCACGGATAAGGCGCGTTCAAGGTGCCGCTGTAGCTGTTGCAAGGTGCGTTGCCTTCGATCCTGCCCTCTTCGGGGAACCGCAGCAGGGCGCTGGCTTCAAATGACTGCCCGTCGATTTCCTGCAAGGTCCATGTGCGGTCCGCCGCGCCATAGGCGGCCACGGATTCGTCCTTGTTGCATTGCAGCAACGCCAGCAGGGGCAGAGTCAGGATCAGGCGTGTCATGACGGTGTCTTATCCTTTTGCGCATGTTGGCGAAACCTGTGTGGTCCAGATCAATAAGGTATCTCGCCGCTCAGCAATTCAGCGCGCACCTCGCTTCGGGGCCGCCAGTTATACTTGGTATCCTCGCGCACCGGTGCCCAGTGCAAGGCGCCGCTGTTGCGCCACGGGTCGAGGATAATGCCGTCATACAACGACGCCCCAGTGGCGCTGATCGACGCCGAATGGTGGATGATCCGGAACGCCGTCGGCGGAGATGTGGCCCAGTTCAGGTCCAGCGTGCGGAAATCTTCCTGCCGCAGCCGCTGCGTCATGGCCTCGGCCCAGTCATTGCACAACCCATATTCGCGAAAGCCGTTGATGACCTTGGCGTTGTGGATGATGGCCGGATCCTCGACCTGCCATTCCCGCGCCAGACGCTGCGAATAGGTGTAAGCGATTGTGGCGGCCCTTTGCGCCTCGGCCGGGTCAACGTCGGGCCCGAGGTCTCCGATCGCTTGCGCCAGCGCGTCGATGTCGCTTTGGCCCGCTGTCGGCTGCGTGGTCGCGCAGCCGCTCAGGGCGATCGCGGTCAGGGTCACCCAAAGTGCAAAAAATATTCTGGTCATTCTTTGTTTACCAACTGCCCGTGTGGTTCCGTCTGTTGCACGGGATGCTCTACCCCAGTTTCGCGCGGAATCAGAGGGGGAAATTCTCATGCCCCTATTCAGTAGCAAATCCTGGTCCGCACCCGGCCAATGCCAGTTTGCGCATGTGAAATACGAACAGCCGGAAGGTCCAGGCGCGTACAAATCCGGCAGAACAAGAAAAGACCCGGCGCAAGACCGGGTCCAGTTGGGGAAACAGAGATGCCGAAAACCGGTCAGCCGAGCAGACGTCGCGCGATAACCTGAGCCTGAATTTCGGCAGCTCCTTCGAAAATGTTCAGAATGCGCGCATCGCACAGCACACGGCTGATCTTGTATTCCAGCGCAAAGCCGTTGCCGCCATGAATTTGCAGCCCGTTATCCGCTGCCGCCCATGCGACACGCGCGCCCAGCAGCTTGGCCATTCCGGCCTCAAGATCGCAGCGCTGGCCATGGTCTTTTTCCCAGGCGCTGAAGTAGGTCAGCTGCCGCGCGATCATGATCTCGACCGCCATCATGGCCAGCTTGCCCGACACACGCGGGAAGTTGATCAGAGATTTGCCAAACTGTTTGCGGTCCTGCGCGTATTGCATTGCAATATCCAGCGCGCTTTGGGCGACACCAATGGCGCGCGCAGCGGTTTGGATGCGTGCGCTTTCGAAGGTTTCCATCAGCTGTTTAAAGCCTTTGCCTTCTTCGCCGCCCAACAGGTTCTCACCTTTGACTTTGAACCCGTCAAAACCAAGTTCGTATTCTTTCATACCGCGATAGCCCAGCACCTCGATCTCACCGCCGGTCATGCCGGGGGTGGGGAAGGGGTTTTCATCCGTACCGGGCGTCTTTTCCGCCAGGAACATGGACAATCCGCGGTGATCGGTGGTGTCGGGATTGGTGCGCGCCAGCAGGGTCATCACATGGGTGCGCGCCGCATGCGTGATCCAGGTTTTGTTGCCGGTGATCTTGTAATCACCGTTCTCGTCCTTAACCGCACGGGTGCGCAGGCTGCCAAGGTCCGAGCCGGTGTTGGGTTCGGTGAACACGGCAGTCGGCAGGATCTCGGCGCTGGCGATCTTGGGCAACCATTGCGCCTTTTGCTCATCCGTGCCGCCCGCAATAATCAGTTCAGCCGCGATCTCGGACCGGGTCCCCAGTGAACCAACGCCGATATAGCCGCGTGACAGTTCCTCGGACACCACGCACATCGAGGCTTTGGATAGACCGAACCCACCGAATTCTTCGGGAATGGTCAGGCCAAATACGCCCATTTCCGCCAGTTCTTCAATGATCTCGATCGGGATCAGTTCATCCTTGAGGTGCCAGTCATGCGCGTTCGGTTCGACCTTTTCCTGCGCATAGCGGCGGAACTGGTCGCGGATCATTTCAAGCTCTTCGTCCAGACCCGAGGCGCCGAACATGGTGGCGCCAGACTGATCCTGCATCAGCGCGACCAGACGGCTGCGAGCGGCCTGTGAATTGGCCTGTGCCATCAGGGTTTGAACTTCGGAACACTGGAACCCGGACAACGCGTCCCAGCCCAGCCCCAGATCCTGCAGGCGCACAACCTCGCCCTGGTTCATCGGAATGCCGCCCGCGACCTGATGCAAGTATTCGCCAAAGGCGATCTGGTGTAGCAGCTGTTCGATTTCACCTAACTTGCCGTCGGCCTCCAGCGTTTCGGCCCAACGCTGCATCTGTTGCAGGGATTGATTATAGGTGGCCAGCCACGCAAGGCCGTGCGCGGCGGTCTGGTTGGCTTCGATCAGTGCGCCCGAAATCTTACCATCAGCGCTGACCATACCGCGGACGGATTCCCGCGCCCGTTCAAAAACCGTCTCGACCGCCGGAACGGCAGCTCGGGTCAGGGTCAGCAGATCGGGCAAAATCGCAGGTGTCGTCATCTGGGTCATATCCTGTCCGTCATGGGCCATGAATCACGTCCTTCTCTGGGTCGTCTGGTCATATCATGCTGCACGTGCAGCGCAACAAAAATACGAAATTTGCAGGTAAAAAGTTCAAAAATTACCCGATGAGTTTTGCAGTGCAGAGAAATCTGGGAATGGTATCAACGAGGCATGACATGGTTTTCAATACTCTCGACACAGGATCTGGCGCTGGCCGTTTCGATTGCCTTTCTTGCCGGTTGCATCAAGGGAATGGTCGGATTTGCCATGCCCATGGTTCTGGTTTCGGGGCTGAGCATCTTCCTGCCGCCCGAATGGGCCGTGGCCGGGCTGATCCTGCCAACTTTGGTCACAAACGGAGTTCAGGCGTTGCGCGAAGGTGTCCCCGCAGCGGTGTCGTCCATCCGACGGTTCCGTGTGTTTCTGATCGTGGGGCTGCTGTTTTTGTTGGCGGGTGCACAACTGGTCAGCCTGGTTCCGCCGCGAACGTTGTTGCTGATGATCGGCGCACCGGTGACCTTCTTTGCGCTGATTCAGGTCTTGGGATCAAAGCTGACATTGTCGAAACCCTCAGCCTGGATTGAGGCGGCGATGGGTTCGGTTGCCGGTTTCGTGGGCGGCATGTCAGGCATCTGGGGGCCGCCGACCGTGATGTACCTGACGGCCCTCAACACGCCGAAGGCAGATCAGATGCGGGTTCAGGGCGTCGTTTACGGGCTGGGTGCGGTGGCGCTGGTTTTTGCCCATCTGGGATCAGGCATCCTGCGCATGGAAACGGCCGCATTTTCCGGTTTTCTGATCGCACCGGCGGTCATTGGGTTGTGGGCAGGGCTGAAGCTCCAGGCACGGATTGATCAGGCTCGGTTCCGCAAGGTGACGTTGATCGTGTTGCTGATCGGCGGTCTGAATCTGCTTCGCCGGGGGCTGACGGGTTGAAGGGTCAGGCCCGGCTGTCCGCGCAGCGGAACGAGAAGTAGAGGATCAGCATCAGGAAAAACAAGCCGGAGATATCGCCAATCAAGAAGGCGATGTATTCCGCCGTGGCGCTGCCAAAGGCCATGTTGGTCAGGATCGACACCAGAAACGACGTGACAATCCCCACACCCATGACACAGGCCCAGCATGGCCGTTTGCCAGGCCGGGGAAACAGGTCCCAGCCAAGCCCTTTACACAGATAAAACACCGCAGGCGCGGTCGCGACGGCAATGACCATCGCCATCAGGCGGCTGGGCAGGAACACGTCCCATCCGCCGACATAAGCGAAGACGATGAAAACACCCGGCAGCAGTGCAAAAATGGCGCGCCATCCCAACAGCCAGGCGGCCAGAACCCGTACGCCATGCGGCAGAAACAACAGGCTGGCCCGGCTGGGGTATTCAGGAAAAAACACGTTCTGAAGGGGCATCAGAACCTCAAACGTGAGGAACGATACCACCACATAGGCCAAAGAGGCGTAGAAGGTTTCGGTAGCCCATTTTCGCACGACGATCAGCCGTCGTCACGAAACGCGGCGGCTTCATCTGGGTGCATGAACGATATACCGCCCCCGGTTGGCGCTGCCGCTTTGTGACAGATACCCTTTCTGGACCAGCGATTTCAGCGCGCGGAAGAATGTCGGGCGCGAAACGCTTTTGACAAGGGTGTGTTCGATCAAACCAAAAGTGCGCACTTCCTCGTCGGATTTGGACAGTTCCTCGGCGGCATAGTAGATATCGCGCTCAACCGGAGAGAGCTTCTCGAGGCCCAGCGTTTGTTCCATGCTCTGCATGAGTTTGCGCAATTCAGTGAGTTTCGAAATTTCCGTCATGATTTTCCGTTTTCCCCTTAGTCAGGTTTCAGTCACCCGTGGCGATGAGAAACATGCAGTGTGGTGCTGTATTTGGCATGTCTCATATTGACACTCATCCCTCTGGGACTAAACTGGTTTCCTGATTAGGCTGCTCAATTTCCAAGGTGAGTGAGTTCTTGAGAGCTGCCCAAAAGTTCTTTCAGTTGCGGCCCGGTGCGTTTCGTGCCGGGCATTTTTTTGACCTTAATGAAATCGTGGGTAGCGCAAATTGCCGCATCAGGCAATGCAATTGCCAACACATATGGGTGAATACATCTATATGGCGAGCAGTGCCGCGCCTTTCACCCGGGCCCTGATGAAATCAGGGGCGCTGCGGCCCCTGAAATTGCCTTATCCGATCGCGACGGCTTTGATGTCTTCGTCGATAAAGGGCAGATACTGTTCAAAGTTTTCGGCAAACATCTGCACCAGTTTTTCAGCCTGTCTGTCGAAGGCCGCCTGATCGTCCCATGTGCGGCGCGGGTCCAGCAGGACTTCGGGCACACCGGGAACCGAGACCGGAACGTCAAAGCCAAAGCTGGCATCCTTACGGAATTCCGCATCCGCCAGCGACCCTTCCAGCGCCGCAGTCAGCAGCGCGCGGGTTGCCTTGATGGGCATCCGGCTGCCAACGCCGTAAGCGCCGCCGGTCCAGCCGGTGTTCACCAGCCAGCAGGTCGCGCCGTGCTGGGCAATCTTGTCCCGCAGCAGGTTGCCGTAGGCCTCGGGGCGACGCGGCATGAAAGGTGCGCCAAAACAGGTCGAGAATGTGGGCTGAGGCTCGGTAATGCCACGCTCGGTACCGGCGACTTTCGACGTGAAGCCTGACAGGAAGTGATACATCGCCTGCGCCGGTGTCAGCCGCGCAATCGGGGGCAGAACACCAAATGCGTCGCAGGTCAGCATGATGATATTCTTTGGATGGCCGCCCAACGCCGATTTCGATGCGTTCGAGATATACTCCAGCGGATAAGCGCAACGCATGTTCGCTGTGAGGGAATCGTCGTCGAAATCCAGTTTTTTGGTCTCGGGATCGAAGACCATGTTCTCGATCACCGTGCCGAATTTCGTGGTGGTGGCGTAAATCTCGGGTTCTGCTTCGGCATTCAGGTTGATGGTCTTGGCATAGCAGCCACCTTCGAAATTGAAAGTGCCGCGGTCGGACCAACCGTGTTCATCATCGCCGATCAGCACGCGGGACGGGTCGGCGGACAAGGTGGTCTTGCCGGTGCCGGACAGGCCGAAGAACACGGCGGTATCAACCGGGTTGCCCACAGCATGGTTGGCCGAGCAGTGCATCGGCATCACGCCCTTTTCGGGCAACATGTAGTTCAGCAGGGTAAAGACCGACTTTTTGTTCTCACCTGCATATTCTGTGCCGCCGATCAGGATCAGCTTGCGGTCGAAGTTCAGCGCAATCACGGTCTCGCTGCGGCAGCCGTGCTTTTTCGGGTCCGCGCTGAAACTGGGGCAGTTGATGACGGTGAAATCCGCGGTGAACTCGTCCAGGTCGGCGCGGTCCGGCCGGCGCAGCAGGTGGCGGATAAACAGGTTGTGCCAGGCCAGTTCGGTGACCATGCGCACGTTGATCGAATAGGCCGGATCGGCCCCACCGACCAGGTCCTGCACGAAATAGTCGCGACCCTTCATGTGGGCCAGCATATCTTCATACAGCGCGTCAAAGCCCTGGGGGGTCATTGCGGCGTTGTTTTCCCACCAGATGGTGTCGGCGACGCTGTCGGTCTTGACGACATGCTTGTCTTTCGGAGACCGGCCTGTAAATTTGCCAGTCGTAACCAGAAACGCGCCGCCATTGCCCAGCGTGCCCTCGCCGCGCTTCAGCGCCTCTTCGATCAGCGCCGGTTCCATGAAGTTGTAATAGACATTGCCCAGACCCTCGATGCCCTGATCCTCGAGGCGGAATTGCGGGTTAACCCGTCCAGATGTCATGTGTGTCTTCTCCTGTGGCGGCGCGAAGGCTGTTTGGCCTTATGCGCTCTTGGGGCAGTATGCCGGGAAAAACCGGCGGATGGGCGGGTCTTATCACGGTCATTTAGGGCATGAACAGGACGGTTTGGCGCAGTTAGCGCAACCAAGTACAAGTTTAGCGCCACCAAGAATTTTCCGCCAAAAATCTGGGCGGCAATTTGCGGGCAGCAAGGCAAATTTGCCGCAAGCTTGCCCCAAGAAAGGCACGATTCGCAGTTACGGATTGATTCGGCGTCCTAAAAACGCCAACAATGCCTTACAAATAAGCCAATTATTGAAAGAGTGAGCAGGAATAGGGATGAACCCGATGTCAAAGATTGCACTGGTGGATGACGACAGGAACATTCTGACGTCGGTATCCATGACGCTCGAAGCCGAGGGTTTTGAGGTCGAAACATATAATGACGGGCAAGCTGCCCTGGATGCATTCAACAAGAAATTGCCGGACATGGCGGTGCTGGACATCAAGATGCCCCGCATGGACGGCATGGACCTGTTGCAAAGGCTGCGCCAGAAAACTCAGATGCCGGTGATCTTCCTGACATCCAAGGATGACGAGATCGACGAGGTTCTGGGCCTTCGCATGGGCGCGGATGACTATGTCAAAAAGCCTTTTTCACAGCGTCTTCTGGTCGAACGTATCCGCGCGTTGCTGCGCCGGCAGGAAGCGACCGAGGGCGATGTGTCCGCTGCCGCCTCTGGCGACGCCAAGGTCATGGAGCGTGGCGAGCTTCGGATGGATCCGCTGCGCCACGCCGTAAGCTGGAAGGGCACCGATGTTTCGCTGACAGTGACCGAGTTCCTGTTGTTGCAGGCGCTGGCGCAGAGACCGGGGTTCGTCAAAAGCCGCGATCAGTTGATGGATGTGGCCTATGACGATCAGGTTTATGTCGACGACCGCACCATCGACAGCCACATCAAGCGGCTGCGCAAGAAAATGCGCGCGGCAGATCCTGAGTTTTCGGCCATCGAAACCCTGTACGGCATCGGGTACAGATACAACGAAGAATAAGAATAGCCTTCTGATAAGGGGTAGCCGGGTCTCGTGCGCGATACCGAACAAGCTAATGCGCTGCGCGACGGAGATGTCGTTCTGGGGGATGACTGGGTCATCCCGCATGATCCCGAGTCCCATGAACTCAGGGCAACGCGGTCGCGACGCAATCTGTTTTCTCTGCGCGGCTCTCCTCTGGCGCGCAAGATCATCACGTTCAACCTGATCGCCCTGGTCATTCTTGTGACCGGGTTGCTGTATCTGGACGATTCACGCAAGGAGCGGGTCCAGCAGACGGCGCGCAACCTGGTGGGTGATGCCCAGCTGGTCAGCAACGTGTTCGAAACCCAGCTGCGTCAGGCGGATTCCGACGGCCCCCGGGACGCTGCTGATCTGGATGTCAGGGACACGCTGTCCGGACTTACACTGCCCGATGGCGGCGAGGTCTTCATTTATGATGCCCAAGGCACCCTGATTGGCTGGACCCGAGGCGCTTCGCTGCCGGCGCAAATGCCTCTCGGGTTGGAGTCAGGGGCCGATGCGCCAACCGGCAGTACAGTTATCAGTGACGGCCTCAATGCCGTCTGGATGGGTCTGACGACAGTATTCACGAAACCGCAGGAAACCGATCCACCGACGCTTGCACAACGCGTACAGGAAATCATCCCGCAGGCATTGCTGGGCAATGTTCAAATGCAGGCGGTTCAGGATGATGCAGGGGAAACCGCAATCGTGGCGGCTGCGCCCATTCTGTTTGACGGAAGCCCGGTCGGTGCCGTTGCCATGGCCGGTCCGGCCGGTGAGATTGATGCGCTTGCCCGGCAGGAGCAGGAGCGCATTCTGCAGATGTTCGTGGTGGCCCTGCTGGTGTCCGTCGGCCTGAGCCTTGTTCTTGCATCAACCATCGCCAACCCGCTTGCGGATCTGGCGGCGGCTGCCGAGATGGGCAGGGACAGGGGGGCTGGTGTCAATCCGGGCCGCATTCGAATTCCCGACCTCAGCGCCCGCCCCGATGAAATCGGGCAGCTCAGCGGAGCGCTGCGAGGGATGGTGACCGCGCTTTACAACCGGATCGATGCGAACGAGCAGTTTGCGGCGGACGTGGCGCATGAAATCAAGAACCCGCTTGCAAGTCTGCAATCGGCAGTCGGGACGCTTCGCATGGTCAAACGCGACGACCAGCGCGAGAAACTTTTGGGCGTGATCGAACATGACGTGCGGCGCCTGGACCGGTTGGTCAGTGATATTTCCAACGCATCCCGACTGGATGCCGAGCTGGTCAAGGAAGAGGAGCAGCCTTTTGATCTGCTCAAGCTGTTGGGCAATCTTGGGCAGTATCTGGGCGAAGACGCCCGGTCGAAAGGGATCGACTACATCACCGATCTGCCGCCCGATCCGATTGTGATCAACGGGCTTGAGGCGCGACTGGCACAGGTTTTTGTCAATCTGATCACCAATGCGATTTCCTTCTGTGAGGAAAGCGATGCCATTCGGGTCTGGGTACGACAGCGGGAGAACCGGGTTCTGGTGGTGGTGGAAGATACCGGTCCGGGCATACCCGATCAGGCGCTGACCAAAGTGTTCAAACGCTTCTACTCGCAGCGCCCGGTCGAGCATTTTGGGAACAACTCGGGCTTGGGACTTGCGATTTCAAAACAGATTGTCGAGGCCCACGGCGGTGTGATCTGGGCGGAGAACATCCGTCCGACCGAAGCGGACATAACTTCGGATCCTTTGGGCGCCCGGTTTGTTGTCGGGCTTCCTTTGTAGGCATATGTCCAGCCCGACCCTTTCTGCCATCGAACAACAGAACACAGCTTGTATCCATGCCGCTTGCGTCAGCATCGAAGGGCACGGCCTTCTGATCGTGGGGCGTTCTGGCGCGGGCAAGTCGTCACTGGCGCTGCAGATGATGGCGCTCGGGGCACGGCTTGTTGCGGACGACCGGGTCAATCTGCATGCACAGGATGGCCATGTAATCGCAGACGCCGTACCGGAGCTGCGGGGCGTGATCGAGGCGCGTGGTATCGGCCTGTTGCGCGCAGACTCTAAGGGTCCGGTTCCTGTCAGCCTCGTTGCGGATCTGGACCAGAGCGAACCCGCACGTCTGCCCGAGCCACGGATGGTGGTTCTGCTGAGGCATCCTGTTCCCTTGCTTTGGGGCGGCGAAGTCCCCAATTTGGCCGCAGCATTGGTACAATTTATGAAAATGGGACGAATGGATCCGGAATGGCCCGGGAACTGACAGCACAGCGGCGTATCGTTCTGGTCACCGGGCCTTCGGGTGCCGGACGTTCGACCGCAATCCATGTTCTCGAAGATCTGGGCTTTGAAGCCATCGACAACCTGCCCATGGGGCTGTTGACACGCCTTCTGGATGGCCCGGAAAGCGACCGGCCCATGGCGCTTGGGATCGACGCGCGCAACCGCGATTTTTCAACCATCGGATTCATTGAACTGGTGGCGAAACTCAGCCGGATGGAACAGGTCGATCTGACCACCCTTTATCTGGATTGCAGCGATGACGTGCTGCTGCGACGCTTTTCCGAAACCCGCCGGCGGCACCCGGTGGCAAGGGATTCCAGCCCCGAATCCGGCGTACGCCAGGAAAAGGAGCTGCTGGCCCCGATCCGCGAAATTGCCGATACGCTGATCGACTCGACAGCACTGAATGTCCATCAGTTGCGCGATGAGGTCGAGCGATGGTTCGCACCTCAGGGCGGCCGACATCTGGCGGTGTCGATTGAATCCTTTTCGTACAAGCGCGGCCTGCCAAGGGGACTGGACATGGTGTTTGACTGCCGGTTTCTGGCCAATCCGTACTGGCGCCCTGAATTGCGCGCGGCCGATGGTAGAAACCCGGATGTTGCAAGCTATGTTCAGTCGGATATGAACTACGGACCGTTCTTCGACAGGGTCGTCGATCTGCTCAGGCTTTTGCTGCCGGCCTTCCGGGCCGAGGGCAAGGCGCATCTTTCGGTTGCGTTTGGCTGCACAGGTGGGCAACATCGCTCGGTCGCGATGGCCGAAGCGGTCGCAAAAGCCCTTGCGGAAGAGGGCCAGCAGGTGGCAATCAGACACCGCGAAATGGAACGACGCTCGTTGAATGTGAGGCCGGATTGATCGGGATCGTAATTGTAGCGCATGGCAGGCTGGCCGAAGAATACCTGGCCGCGATGCAGCACGTGGTCGGGACACAGCCGGGTCTTGTCGCGATACCGATCGAGGCCGATCATGATCGCGACGCCAAACAAAGCGAAATATGCCGCGCTGCGGATCAGGTCGACGCTGGCGATGGTGTCGTTGTCGTGACTGACCTGTTTGGCGGCAGCCCGTCGAATCTGAGCATGCGGGCCTGCGCCCCGCAGGATCGTCGCATACTTTACGGCGCAAACCTTCCCATGTTGATCAAACTGGCCAAAAGCCGCCACTTGCCCGTCGGCGATGCCGTCCGGCAAGCGATTGAGGCTGGACGAAAATATATCAATGCGCAGAATGTCACGTTGGACTAAAATCGGATTAATAGACCATGACCACCCGAAGCTTGAAAATTATTAACGAAAAGGGCCTACACGCCCGTGCCTCAGCCAAGCTGGTCGAGGTGGTCGAGGGATTTGATGCCAGTGCCGAGGTTTCGCGGGACGGACTTTCTGCATCCGGTGACAGTATTATGGGCCTTTTGATGTTGGCAGCATCGCGCGGAACCACTATTGACGTCGAGACGTCCGGACCGGATGCTGAGGCGTTGGCGGAAGCCTTGGAAACTTTGGTGAACGACAAGTTCGGAGAGGGATTCTGAGCCGGTCCTGCCAGGACAGGAAGAACGGGAAAACCAGGAATTGGCGGAAACAACGCACGAGACCAAGACGAACCCGGTGGTAGATGGGGCCGGTGAACAGGGCGAAATCTATGATCGCAGAACGCTGACCTACGCCAACTCGTTTGACGATGCCTGGACTTCGGCTGCCATTCGGGTCATCGAATGGTGCACCGGAAAACTGACCATTTTGCGAATGGTCAATAAATTCGAGAAAAAGAACGAGTTGTATCGCGGCCAGCGTTTTTGGGGTGGCGCGCTCGAGGTGATGGGCATCAAACTGACCACGCCGCAGGAACAGATCAACCGCATTCCCAAGGAAGGCCCGGTCGTTGTGGTCGCCAACCACCCCCATGGCATGGTTGACGGCATGATTTTTGCCGAACTGATCGGCCGTGTGCGCAGCGATTATCGCATCCTGACCCGCTCGGTTCTGACCGGCCTGGACGAAGCTGCGACATCGTTCATGATCGCAGTTCCGTTTCCGCACGACCCTGAAGCCCAGGCCAAGATGCTGGAAATGCGCGGCAAGGCGATGGAACACCTCAAGAATGGCGGCGTGGTGGCCTTGTTCCCTTCGGGCGTGGTGATGTCTTCGGACAGTTGGTTCGGCCCCGCACAGGAACGGGAATGGAACGTCTTTACGGCGAAGATGATCCGCCGGTCCGGAGCTCAGGTCGTGCCGATCTTTTTTCCTGGTTGCAACTCGCGCTGGTATCAGATCGCAAACCGTGTTTCCCCGATCCTGCGTCAGGGGCTACTGCTGCATGAGATCGTAAGGTCCTGCAACAAACCGCAGTCTCCGGTCATCGGTGATCCGGTATCGCAGGACGACATGCAACTGCTCGAAAAAGACCCGCGCGGGTTCATGGCATGGCTTAGAAAGCACACCTTGGCTCTGGGCGGTGGGACCAGGGCCTGATCCGCGTCTTCATCTGGCTGAAAACATCCCGGGGGTGAGCCCGGATAAAATCCGGGCGAGGGGGCTGGCCCCCTGTGCGTCAGCGCGTTGGTATTGGGACTTCCCCACGATAATCATAGAACCCGCGCTCGGTCTTGCGCCCCAGCCAGCCGGCCTCGACGTACTTTGTCAGCAGTGGACACGGACGGTACTTGGTGTCGGCCAGACCCTCATGCAACACATTCATGATCGCCAGGCAGGTATCCAGGCCGATGAAATCCGCCAGCTCCAACGGCCCCATCGGATGATTGGCACCCAGCTTCATTGACTGGTCGATGGACTGAACGCTACCGACACCCTCATACAACGTATAAACCGCCTCGTTGATCATCGGCATCAGGATCCGGTTCACGATGAAGGCCGGAAAATCTTCGGCGCTGGCTGCGGTCTTGCCCAGCCGGTCCACAACAGCTTTGCAGGCTTTGTAGGTCGCTTCATCCGTTGCGATGCCGCGGATCAATTCGACCAGCTGCATGACTGGAACAGGGTTCATGAAGTGAAACCCCATGAACCGTTCCGGACGGTCGGTCCGGCTGGCAAGACGCGTGATCGAAATGGAAGAGGTGTTCGAAGTCAGGATCGTATGGGGCTGCAGATGCGGTTGAAGGTCCTCGAAAATGGCCTGCTTGATCGTTTCGCGTTCGGTCGCGGCCTCGATCACAAGATCGGTTTGACCCAGTTTAGGCAATTCAAGCGTGGTATCGATGCGCAAAAGGGCGGCCTGCATGGCCTCGTCGGTGATCTTTCCGCGGGACACCTGCCGGGCAAGATTCCCTTCGATCGTCGCCAAAGCATTGTCCAGCGCCTCCTGGCTGACGTCGGTCAGAAGGACGTCATATTCCGCCAGCGCCAAAACATGGGCGATGCCATTGCCCATCTGGCCCGCGCCGATCACTCCGACTGATTTTACATCCATGTTCAGGTGCCTTTGTCCCATAGGTTGATCCGACACTATCGGCAGATCGGGGCGGGCGGCAAGGGGTTGGATCAGGCTGAATTTGCTTCAAATGCGCACATTAGGGTTTTATCAATTCCTGCGGCCGCAAGATGGCACCCGGGTGAAAAACAGGTGGGTGTTATGAGCTATCTTCAGGTCGGCTCGGGCCGGGTCGATGTTGCCGTTTGCCAATATGAACAATCCAGGCTCTGGTTTCGCGGGCCTGAGAAGCGACCGGACAAGTCCTCAGTGGTTTGTGTTGGCGGCGACGAAACATTCGGGCGGTTCGTGGATCAGCCGTTCCCTTCAGTGCTGGAAGGGCGTGTGGGAAAGTGTTGTGTCAATCTGGGCAGCCTGTTTGCCGGGGCCGAGGCGTTGGTGCGCGATCAAGGGATACTGAACCTGGTGAATGGTTCCGGGCTGTGCGTGTTGCAGATCCCCGGACTTGCCGGTCAGTCGAACCCATTTTACCGGGTGCATCCCCGCCGAAATGACCGCTTTATTGAGCCGACGCGTAAACTCGTAGACCTTTATCCCGAAGTTGATTTCACAGAGTTTCACTTTGTGAAGCATCTTTTGACGCGGCTATTGGATCTTGGGGCCGCCCGGTTTGCGTTGTTAGCCCAGGATTTGCAGGATCAGTGGTGCAAAAACCTGCAGTCCTTTCTCGAGCGTGTTGGACCGCCAGTGATCTTGCTGTGGCTGCGCGTGCACAGGCAATCGCCATGCGATGTTGGCAGGCAATTGCAAATCGACAGGCCAATGGTCGAGCAATTCCGATCGCATTGCGCGGGCATTGTCGAGTTGTCTGTCAGCGTTGCCGGCGCTTCGGACGAACTTGAGGACATAGTGTTCGGAACATTGCAGCAGCCCATGGCAGAGCACATGATCGGCCCGGCCGCACACAGGACCATCGCGGATGCTCTGGTGCCGGTTGTTCAAGATCTGAACTGAAAAAGGCCCGCCTTGTGGCGGGCCTTGAAGATTTCTCGTCGAGAAAATTGTGTTCTTGATCAGCCAAGCTTTTCGGTCAGTTCCGGAACGGCCTGGAACAGGTCGGCAACCAGCCCGAAGTCGGCGACCTGGAAGATCGGCGCTTCTTCATCCTTGTTGATTGCTACGATGACCTTCGAGTCCTTCATGCCGGCCAGGTGCTGGATCGCGCCCGAGATGCCGACGGCAACGTACAGGTCCGGAGCCACGACCTTACCGGTCTGACCCACCTGCCAGTCGTTCGGAGCGTAACCCGAGTCGACCGCCGCGCGCGATGCGCCAACAGCAGCACCCAGCTTGTCAGCCAGAGCTTCGATCAGTTTGAAGTCTTCTTCGGAGCCAACACCGCGGCCACCTGAAACAACAACGCCAGCCGAGGTCAGCTCGGGGCGGTCGCTGGCCGCAACCTTGTCCTCGACCCAGGACGACAGGCCCGGGTTTTCGCCAACCGAGATGGTCTCGACCGGGGCCGAACCACCTTCACCCGCCGCGTCAAAGCTGGCTGTCCGCAGGGTAACTACCTTTTTGGCGTCGTTCGATTTCACGGTCTGGATCGCGTTGCCCGCATAGATCGGGCGTTCGAAGGTCGAGCCGTCAACCACGCCGGAGGCATCCGAGATCACCATCACGTCAAGCAGGGCTGCAACGCGCGGCATAACGTTCTTGGCGTCGGTGGTGGCAGGGGCAACGATGTGTTCGTACCCGTCGGCCAGACCCACGATCAGCGCTGCGGTCGATTCCGCCAGGCGGTGGCCCAGCGAAGCGTCTTCGGCAACCAGAACCTTGGATACGCCGTCGATCTTGGCAGCAGCTTCACCAGCGGCAGCGGCGGAACCGCCAGCGGCCAGAACGGTCACATCGCCCAGAACTTTCGCGGCATTGACGGCCTTGGCGGTGGCGTCCAGCGACAGCTCACCATTGTTGACTTCAGCGAGAAGAAGAACAGCCATTACACAGCCCCCGCTTCTTTGAGTTTCTCGACCAGCTCGTCGACCGAGCCCACGATGATGCCCGCAGCGCGTGCTGGCGGCTCTTCGGTCTTGACGATTTCCAGACGCGGAGTGACGTCGACGCCGTAATCGGCGGCGGTTTTCTCGTCCAGCGGCTTTTTCTTCGCCTTCATGATGTTGGGCAGCGACGCATAGCGCGGCTCGTTCAGACGCAGATCAACGGTCACGATGGTCGGCATCTTGACGCTGATGGTCTGCAGGCCGCCGTCCACCTCGCGGGTGATCTTGGCGGTGTCGCCTTCAATGTCCAGCTCGGACGCGAAGGTACCCTGGCTCCAGCCCAGCAGGGCCGACAGCATCTGGCCGGTGGCGTTCATGTCGTTGTCGATCGCCTGCTTACCCGCCAGAACGATGCCCGGCTGTTCTTCCTCGACCACTTTGGCCAGGATCTTGGCAACGGCCAGCGGTTCGATGTCCTGATGCACGTCATCGGCAGCAACGACCAGAATGGCGCGGTCCGCGCCCATGGCCAAAGCGGTCCGCAGCGTCTCCTGCGCCTGCTTCACGCCGATCGAGACGGCCACGACTTCCTCAGCCTTGCCAGCCTCTTTCAGGCGGATCGCCTCTTCCACTGCAATCTCGTCGAACGGGTTCATCGACATCTTTACATTGGCGAGATCAACACCGCTCCCGTCCGCCTTCACGCGAACCTTCACGTTGTAGTCAATCACGCGCTTGACAGGCACAAGTACCTTCATTTTTGCGTACGCTCCTTACAAAAACGGCAAGCCGCGTCGCGACTCCACCAATGCTCTCGGGGTGTAGATAGCGTCTCAATCCGTGCGACAACAGAGCAAAATCGTCACGTCGTAAGCTTGAGACGTCGCGTTTCATGATTTTTTTACGTAACGGTAGTGTCGCAGTGGGAACGGGTTGGTGCGCGACGGAACGAGTGGCGGACCGGAACAGACGCTTTACTGTGATTGTCGGGCCGAGGCCCAACCCTTCCGGTCGCCACCGTGTCTACAAGACGCCGTGCCGCTATCAGCGGTTCGCGCCCGGAACCCACAAAACGTCAGCCTGGCCGTCGTTGTTGGCGCAGCGGGCGGCGACGAAGAACCAATCGCTCAGCCGGTTCAAATATTTCACGGCGACTACGTTGACGGGCTCCATATTGGACAGTTCGACCACCAGACGCTCGGCACGCCGCGACACCGTGCGACATACATGCAATTGCGCCGCCAGCCGGGTGCCGCCCGGCAGGATGAAACTGCGCAGCGGCTCCAGCCGTTCGTTCATGGAGTCGATCTCGGCTTCCAGCCGGTCGATCTGTGCCGGAGCGATCCGCAATGGCGGGTAATCCGCCTCGGCATCCTTTTCCATATCGGGACGGCACAGATCAGCACCCAGATCGAACAGATCGTTCTGGATGCGCGCCAGCGCTGTTTCGACATCGCCATTAGCTTCCGCGCGGGCGACGCCGACAAAGGCGTTCAGTTCGTCCACCGTGCCATAGCCAGCCACACGGCCCGAGTATTTGGCGACCCGTTCGCCATTGCCAAGCGCGGTTTTGCCATCGTCGCCTGTGCGCGTGTAGATTTTGTTCAGAACAACCATTTATTGCCCTCCCTGTCCGCGCAGATAGACGTAGAGCACAATCAGCACCACGGCAATGAACTGAAACAGGATGCGCAGGCGCATCATTTTGTTGCTTTTGTGGGCCGCTTCGGTCCCACCTTTGCCAAAGTTTGCAATGCCCAAAGCCAAAACGACGACAACTGCCGCCATGGCCAAAAGCAAGACCAGCATGATCAGGTCCATGGAGCCCTCGTCCGCGTTTGTTTTCACGCCTCCATCTAGCGGGCGCAGCGGCAAAAGCGAATGGGTTTTTGTGTCTCAGCCCAATGACAGAATGCGATCTATGGTTTTTGTGGACAAAACCCGGCGCAGATACCCGGCGATGTAGGTGGGCGTGGTGACGTAATAGCGCGCGCGCGGCCTTTTCGCGCTTACCGCAATCGCGAGTTTGTCGGTCACGGCTGATGCGGGCAGTTCAAACCGGTCGGGGCCAGAAGATTCGTAGAGTCGCGTCAGCAGCGAAGTTTCGTATTTTTCGCGCAATGCCGAGTTTTCCCAGTCGATGAACCGTTCAAACACCGGGATCGAGTTTTCCCGAATTTTCGAAGTGATCGGCCCGGGTTCGATCAGGACGACCTTAATATCGGTATCCCTGAGCTCCAGCCGCAGGGTGTCGGTCAGACCCTCGATCGCGTATTTCGTCGCGACATACGCACCGCGCCAGGGGAACGCGACCAGTCCAAGCACCGATGAGCATTGTACTATACGACCGTGACCCTGACGCCGCATCACCGGGATGACCTGCCGGGTCAGTTCGTGCCAGCCAAATACATTGGATTCGAATATGACGCGCAACCCATCCGTCGGCACGTCTTCTATCGCACCGGGCAATCCATGTGCACCATTGTTGAACAGTGCATCCAGCGTGCCGCCGGTCGACTCAAGCACCTGTGCCAGGCCTGTTCGGATACTATCCGCATCTGCATAATCGATTCGCGGACTGTCAAAGCCCTGTGCCCTCAGCCTGTCGCAGTCGCGCTGTTGGCGGCAGGCCGCGAAGACTCGCCAGCCGCGGGCGCGCATCCCATGAGCCGCATCCAGGCCAATACCGGAAGAGCAGCCTGTGATCAGAATGGATTTCTGCATGTCATCCCCGAGATGTTCTTTTGCCAAAAGCTATGGCGCGGTCCCGGTCAGGACAATGACATCGCTGTGTCAGTTTTCTGTTTTTCGGATCAGTGAGGCGGAAATCCATCCGATCTGTTGCCCGGGCAACACGCGCAGCCGCAGCCAGCCGGTTCCCGAATCGCCAATCACTTCGACCTTCTGTCCGATCGAAACCTTGCCAACGACCGGATAGATCGTGCCGGGCCCATCGCGCATGTTGACGCGGGTGCCCGTAACTTCGCGGATGTCTTTTGCGGGCTCGGTGGGGGCAACGGTCTGCGAAACCCCGTCGGGCACCTCAGGTGTGATCTGACGCAGCGCTGCCGCACCCTGATCTAGAGACGCCAGAGAGAATGTCGCGGCCTGATCGCCAAACAGGGACAGGTCTGAATTCAGCCCAACAGCAACCTGCGTCAGCTGTGCCTGAGTATCGACCTGAACAGGCGCTGGTTCAGGTTCCAGCTTTGGCTTCTCGGGTTCGACCGGCCTAATAGCGGCTTTTTTCACAAGGTCTTCCGCCGGGGCCGGGGCAATCTGCTTTGGTGCAGGTTTGGGAACTGACGCCACTTGCACAGGTTTTTCCGTGCGCAGGCCGCGCGGCTCGAAATCGGGGCCGCCGCTCATCACGTAGAAGCTCCATCCGAGCAGAGCAAAGGTAACAAGTATAAGGCGCGTCATGACGCAATCCCCCGGGTAATCGCAACAACAAACAGGCAGCATTCAATTGATGAAAGTTTAGCATAGCTTGGGGATTGAGTCGAAAGATGGGGGAAATCCGGGGCTTGCCTCCCCGTGTTGCAAAAAGCGCGACTTGTCCCCAGTAAATTGTGCCCTGCTTGCTTTACCACGCCGCGCTTGCGTCGTATCACATCATATATGAACGACACGATCGACGACCCCAACATGGAGACCCCCGGCAACGGGGGTGAGGTAGCCGAACCGCTGCGCCGCGCGATTGGCGAACGCTATCTGACCTATGCGCTGTCCACCATCATGCACCGGGCGCTGCCCGACGCGCGGGATGGGTTGAAACCGGTGCATCGGCGAATCCTCTATGCGATGAGAGAGCTGCGACTCAGCGCAACCGGAGGATTCAGGAAGTCGGCCAAGATTTCCGGCGATGTGATGGGCAACTATCACCCGCACGGGGACGCCGCGATTTACGACGCGATGGCGCGTCTGGCGCAGGACTTCAACGTCCGTTACCCGCTGGTCGACGGTCAGGGGAACTTTGGCAATATCGACGGCGACAACCCGGCGGCCTCGCGATACACCGAGGCGCGGATGACCATCGTGGCCGAGGCGCTGTTGGAAGGTCTGAACGAGGACGCCGTCGATTTTCGCGACAACTATGACGGCACGCTGACCGAACCAGTCGTGCTGCCCGCACAGTTTCCGAACCTGCTGGCCAACGGCTCCAGCGGTATCGCGGTGGGGATGGCGACCAATATCCCGCCGCACAATATCTCGGAACTCTGTGATGCCTGTCTGCATCTGATCAAAACGCCGGACGCGCGTGACGACACGCTGCTGAACTATGTTCCCGGCCCGGACTTCCCGACCGGCGGCGTGATTGTCGAGCCGCCAGAGAATATCGCACAGGCCTATCGCACCGGGCGCGGTTCGTTCCGTCTGCGCTGCAAGTTCGAGGTCGAGGATCTGGGGCGAGGTCAGTGGCAGATCGTTGTTACCGAGATCCCCTATCAGGTTCAGAAATCGAAACTGATCGAAAAGATCGCCGAACTGATCCAGACCAAGAAAATCCCGATCCTCGCGGATGTCCGCGACGAATCTGCCGATGACATTCGCCTGATCCTGGAACCACGCTCCAAGAACGTGGACCCCGAGGTGCTGATGGGGATGCTCTATCGCAACTCGGACCTTGAGGTGCGGTTCAGTCTGAACATGAACGTTCTGATCGACGGGGTGACGCCCAAGGTTTGCTCGATGAAGGAGGTGCTGCGCGCTTTCCTCGATCACCGGCAAGAAGTGCTGATCCGCCGCTCGCGTCACCGTCTTGGCAAGATCGACCACCGGTTGGAGGTGTTGGAGGGCTTTATCGTCGCGTTCCTCAACCTCGACCGCGTAATCGACATCATCCGCTACGATGACGACCCCAAAGCCGCGCTGATGCGCGAGGATTGGGGCATCGATCACGTCCGCGCGACCAACGAGGCCGACTATGTCTCGCCCAAGCCAGGTGAGGGCGAGCTGTCCGAGGTGCAGGTCGACGCCATCCTCAACATGCGCCTGCGCAGTTTGCGCCGTCTGGAAGAGATGGAGCTGGTGCGTGAGCGTGATGAATTGATGCTGGAGCGCGCCAACCTCGAAGACCTGCTGGCCGATGAGGGCCTGCAATGGGCCAAGATCGCCGAGCAGTTGAAAGAGACCAAGAAGACATTCGGCAAAGACTACGAAGGCGGCGCGCGTCGTACGCGGTTCGCCGAAGCGGGTCAGGTCGAGGAAGTGCCGCTTGAGGCGATGATCGACCGCGAGCCGATTACGGTCGTCTGCTCTCAGATGGGGTGGATTCGCGCCATGACCGGCCATATCGACCTGAAGCGTGAACTGAAGTTCAAGGATGGCGACGGCCCACGGTTCATTTTCCACGCCGAAACGACTGATCGCCTGCTGGTGTTTGCCTCGAACGGGCGGTTCTACACGGTCAGCGCCGCCAACCTGCCCGGCGGGCGGGGCATGGGCGAGCCGCTGCGCCTGATGGTCGACCTGCCGAATGAGGCGCAGATCATCGACATTTTCATTCACAAGCCAGGCCGAAAGCTGCTTGTCGCATCGGATGCGGGCAACGGATTTATGGTGCCCGAGGATGATGTGCTGGCCCAGACCCGCAACGGCAAACAGGTGCTGAACGTCAAAGGCGACGAAACCGCGATGATCTGTAAACCAGTGGATGGGGATCACGTGGCCGTTGTGTCTCAGAACGGCAAGTTCCTTGTGTTCCCGACTGAAGACCTGCCCGAGATGACACGCGGCAAGGGCGTGCGCCTTCAGAAATATAACATGGCACGCGGCCGCCAGGGCACCCTGGAGCTGGATGGCGGGTTGTCCGACATCACCACTTTCAACTGGGAAGAGGGCCTGAAGTGGTCGATGGGTGGTGACAAGACCCGGCACGAGGCCGATATGTCCCAGTGGCTGGCTAAACGGGCCAGCGTTGGTAAAAAACCACCCTATGGCTTCCCGCGCGACTATAAATTCTCGTGATCAGGGCGCGCTTGCGGGTGGATTTCTGCCGATACGACTTGGCACAGGCCGTATCGGTGCGCTAGATCAAAGAAAAACAGGCCTATCGAGACGAGAACATGTTGCGCATTCTGACCCTGATCACCGGATTGGCCCTGATGGCCGCCTGCACCCAGACGCAGGTTTATGAAGAGCCAGAATCGCTGGGCGAATTCAAGCTGCGGGTCAACTATGCCTTTGCCGAAAAGGCGGTGCAGGGCCCGGTGTCGCGGGATGCGACGCCTGATGAATGGACCGCAGCCATTCAGAACGCGGTCGACATTCGCCTGGGTCGCTACTCCGGTGCACAGGAATATGACATCGGTATCAGTCTGGAAGGCTATATGCTGGCGCCTCCGGGCATTCCGGTAATCTACAATCCCAAAAGCACGGCGATTGTTCTGGTAAACGTCTACGACGTGAACAAGAAAGAGTTTCTGGCCAAGGGCAAACAGTTTCAGGTTCTTGAGGACACGACCGGCGGAAGTGCCCTGAAAGGTTCGGGACACGAGCGGACCAAAGAAGAGCAGATGAGCGGGCTTGCCCTGAAAGTCGCCGACCGGGTTGAGGAGTGGCTGGCCGAGGAACACAAGGACAATGGCTGGTTTGATCGGCGGCCCGATCTGATCCGGCCGCTCGAATCCGGGGATGTTACGCAAAATCCGGCATAAGGGGCCGCTTTTCCCTCAGGATGTGCTTGATTTTCCCCTTTGAACCAAATATCTCGCGCGCGCAGATGTAACCACGGGACCAAGGGTCCCCCAAATCGCAAAAGGGCGCCTGAGGAATGGCAAAGGAAAAGTTTGAGCGTACAAAACCGCACGTCAACATCGGCACGATTGGCCACGTTGACCATGGTAAGACGACGCTGACCGCAGCAATCACCAAGTATTTCGGTGACTTCAAAGCGTATGACCAGATTGACGGTGCGCCAGAAGAGAAAGCGCGCGGCATCACCATCTCGACCGCCCACGTGGAATACGAGACCGATGCGCGTCACTATGCGCACGTTGACTGCCCCGGCCACGCCGACTACGTCAAGAACATGATCACCGGTGCTGCCCAGATGGACGGCGCGATCCTGGTTGTGAACGCAGCTGACGGCCCGATGCCGCAGACCCGCGAGCACATCCTGCTGGGCCGCCAGGTTGGCATCCCGAAGATGGTCGTGTTCATGAACAAGGTTGACCAGGTCGACGACGAAGAGCTGCTGGAACTGGTTGAGATGGAAGTTCGCGAACTGCTGTCCAGCTACGACTACCCCGGCGACGACATTCCGATCATCGCAGGTTCAGCTCTGGCGGCGATGGAAGGCAACAACCCGGAAATCGGCGAAGCGAAGATCCGCGAACTGATGGCGGCTGTCGACGACTACATCGACACCCCCGAGCGCGCTGTTGATCAGCCGTTCCTGATGCCGATCGAAGACGTGTTCTCGATCTCGGGCCGTGGTACCGTTGTGACCGGTCGTGTTGAGCGTGGCGTGATCAACGTTGGCGACGAGATCGAAATCGTTGGTATCCGCGACACCGCGAAAACCACCTGCACCGGTGTGGAAATGTTCCGCAAGCTGCTGGACCGTGGTGAAGCCGGCGACAACATCGGCGCCCTGCTGCGCGGTGTTGACCGTGACGGTGTTGAGCGTGGCCAGGTTCTGTGTAAGCCGGGTTCGGTGACACCGCACACCAAGTTCGAAGCCGAAGCCTACATCCTGACCAAGGAAGAAGGCGGCCGTCACACCCCGTTCTTCGCGAACTACCGTCCGCAGTTCTACTTCCGTACGACGGACGTGACCGGCACCGTGACCCTGGCGGAAGGCACCGAGATGGTCATGCCCGGCGACAACGTGTCGTTCGGCGTTGAGCTGATCGCACCGATCGCGATGGAGAACGGTCTGCGTTTCGCCATCCGCGAAGGCGGCCGCACCGTCGGCGCCGGCGTTGTGTCGAAAATCATCGAGTAATTCGCATCTGCGAAAAGCTACGGAAAGGGCGTCCCACGGGACGCCCTTTTTGCTTGGTGCCCCACCGAGATTGTACAGGGAACAACCTCGGGAAGCATTGGTTTTGGCGCCAGGCTTGAAGCTTACGATTTGGCTGCACGCATTGGTCAAAACTTTCCCTTGCCACCCACCCCCCAAACCCTTATACGGCGGCATCCTGCAAGTCCCCCGGCTGAGTCGGGGGATTCGCATGTCTGTAATTCATCCACCAGGTCCAAGGTGACCCGTTTTCGGGGCCTTCTGGTGTTTTGAGCAAAGGAAAAAGGCGATGAACGCCCAAGAACTGCGTGACAAGACCCCGGACCAGCTCCGCGAGGAACTGGCCAACCTGAAGAAAGAAAGCTTTAACCTGCGCTTTCAACAGGCAACCGGTCAGCTGGAAAGCACCGCCGGCATCAAAGCGGCCCGCCGCAACGCTGCCCGCGTCAAAACCATTCTGAACGAAAAGGCCGCTGCCGCGGCATCCGAGGAGTAATCAGATGCCCAAGCGTATCCTGCAAGGCACCGTGACCAGCGACGCCAACGAACAGACCGTAACCGTATCGGTCGAGCGCCGCTTCAAGCACCCGCTGCTGCACAAAACCGTCCGTAAGTCCAAGAAGTACCGGGCTCATGACGAAAAGAACGCCTTCAAGGTCGGCGATACAGTCCGCATCATCGAATGCGCGCCGAAATCGAAGACGAAACGTTGGGAAGTTCTGGAAGCGTAAGCTTCCGGGATTTTTCCATTTGTCGAAACCCTGGGGGATTTAACAAGACCAGCCCCCACAGGTCGGGAGAAACCACATGATCCAGATGCAGACCAATCTGGATGTCGCTGACAACTCCGGCGCACGCCGAGTTCAGTGCATCAAGGTCCTGGGTGGTTCCAAGCGTAAATACGCCTCCGTCGGCGACATCATTGTCGTCTCGGTGAAGGAAGCCATCCCGCGCGGCCGCGTAAAGAAAGGTGACGTCCGCAAGGCCGTCGTCGTACGCACCGCCAAGGAAGTCCGTCGCGAAGACGGCACCGCGATCCGCTTTGATCGCAACGCCGCCGTCATCCTGAACAACAACAACGAGCCCGTAGGTACCCGTATCTTTGGCCCGGTTGTTCGTGAACTGCGCGCGAAGAACTTCATGAAAATCATCTCGCTCGCTCCGGAGGTGCTGTAATCATGGCTGCCAAACTCCGCAAAGGCGACAAGGTCGTCGTGCTGGCCGGCAAGGACAAGGGCAAAGAGGGAACCATTTCCTCGGTTGACCCCAAAGCCGGCAAAGCAGTTGTAGATGGCATCAACATCGCCATCCGCCACACCCGCCAGTCGCAAACCTCGCAAGGTGGTCGTCTGCCCCAGGCAAACCCGATCGACCTGTCGAACCTGGCTCTGCTGGACAAGAACGGTAAAGCAACCCGCGTTGGCTTCCGCATGGAAGGTGACAAGAAGGTGCGCTTCGCCAAGACCACGGGAGACGTGATCGATGCTTGATTCCGCAAAATACACCCCGCGTCTGAAAGCTCAGTACGCTGAAACCATCCGTGCCGCTCTGAAAGAAGAGTTCGGCTACAAGAACGACATGCAGCTGCCCAAGCTGGAAAAGATCGTTCTGAACATCGGTTGTGGTGCTGAGGCCGTCAAAGACTCGAAGAAAGCGAAAGCTGCTGTCGAGGATCTGACTGCAATTGCTGGTCAACAGGCCGTTGCAACCAAGGCGAAGAAGTCGATCGCGGGTTTCCGCGTCCGTGAAGACATGCCGCTGGGCGCGAAAGTGACCCTGCGCGGTGATCGGATGTACGAATTCCTGGATCGTCTGATCACCATCGCGATGCCTCGCGTTCGTGACTTCCGCGGTGTTAAGCCTTCTTTCGACGGTCGTGGCAACTTTGCCATGGGCATGAAAGAGCACATCGTGTTCCCGGAAATCGACTTCGACAAGGTCGACGAGGTCTGGGGCCTGGATATCGTAATTGCCACCACAGCGAAAACCGACGCTGAAGCGAAGAGCCTGTTGAAAGCATTCAACATGCCGTTCAACGCGTAAGCGCCGGGAGGATTGAGACATGGCTAAAAAAGCAATGATCGAGCGCGAGAAGAAGCGCGAACGCCTGGTGGCCAAATATGCCGCAAAGCGTGCCGAGCTGAAAGAAATCGCAAATGACGAGAGCCGCCCGATGGAAGAGCGCTTCAAAGCGCGTCTGAAACTGGCGAAACTGCCGCGCAACAGCTCGGCGACCCGTCTGCACAACCGCTGTCAGCTGACCGGCCGTCCCCACGCTTACTACCGTAAGCTGAAGGTCAGCCGTATCGCGCTGCGCGAGCTGGGTTCTGCTGGTCAGATCCCCGGCATGGTGAAATCGAGCTGGTAAGGGAGACATAGATATGAATGATCCTATCGGCGATATGCTCACCCGTATCCGCAACGCGCAAATGCGCGGCAAGTCCACCGTTTCCACCCCGGCTTCCAAGCTGCGCGGTTGGGTTCTGGACGTGCTGGCGGACGAAGGTTACATCCGTGGCTACGAAAACACGACCGGTGAAAACGGTCACCCGGCCATCGAAATCAGCCTGAAGTACTACGAAGGCACCCCTGTAATTCGCGAACTGAAGCGGGTCTCGAAGCCCGGCCGCCGCGTATACATGGGCGTCAATGACATTCCGCAGGTCCGTCAGGGTCTGGGCGTGTCGATTGTCAGCACTCCGAAAGGTGTGATGTCGGACGCAAACGCTCGCTCCAACAATGTTGGTGGCGAAGTGCTCTGCACCGTCTTCTAAGGAGGTCTGCAATGTCTCGTATTGGTAAAAAGCCGGTCGAGCTGCCCAGCGGCGTTACCGCCTCTGTGTCTGGCCAGACCATCGAAGTGAAAGGTCCGAAAGGCACCCGCAGCTTCACCGCCACCGACGACGTGACGCTGTCGGTTGAAGACAACGTGGTCAAGATCGACCCCCGTGGCATGTCCAAGCGTGCCCGTCAGCAGTGGGGCATGAGCCGCACAATGGTTGCCAACCTGGTAACCGGTGTGACGACTGGCTTCAAAAAAGAGCTGGAGATCCAGGGTGTTGGTTACCGGGCTCAGATGCAGGGCAACACCCTAAAGCTGAACCTGGGCTACAGCCACGATGTTGATTTCACTGCTCCGGAAGGTGTCACCATCACCGCGCCGAAGCAGACCGAGATCGTTGTGGAAGGTATCGACCAGCAGCTGGTGGGCGAAACCGCGGCCAAAATCCGCGAGTGGCGCCGTCCCGAGCCGTACAAAGGCAAGGGCATCCGCTACAAGGGCGAGTTCATCTTCCGCAAGGAAGGCAAGAAGAAGTAAGGACGCAGACAATGGCAAACAGCAAAAGAACCCTGTTTCTGAAGCGCCGCCTGCGCGTTCGGAACAAACTTCGCAAGGTCAACGCGGGTCGTCCGCGTCTGTCCGTACACCGTTCGAACAAGAACATCAGCGTTCAGCTGATCGACGACGTACGTGGCGTGACCCTGGCATCTGCCTCGACCCTGGAAAAAGACCTGGGTGTTGTTGGCAAGAACAACGTCGAAGCGGCCACCAAGGTGGGCGCGGCCATCGCCGAGCGTGCCAAGAAGGCAGGCGTCGAAGAAGCCTATTTCGATCGTGGCGGCTTCCTGTTCCACGGCAAGGTGAAGGCAGTTGCCGACGCTGCGCGTGAAGGTGGTCTGAAGATCTAAGACCTGCGGGCGGGTTTCGATCCGCCCCGATGATTCGGGGGCCTCGGCAACAGTCGGGGCTCACTTGGATTGAAGAAAACGGCGCCGTATGCGCCACATGAGAAAAGGGATGCCAAATGGCAGAACGTGAAAACCGTCGGGGCCGTGGCCGCGACCGTGAAGAAGCACCGGAATTTGCAGATCGTCTGGTCGCAATCAACCGCGTGTCGAAAACCGTAAAAGGTGGTAAGCGCTTTGGCTTCGCCGCTCTGGTGGTTGTCGGCGATCAGAAAGGCCGCGTTGGCTTTGGCAAAGGTAAAGCGAAAGAAGTACCTGAGGCCATCCGTAAGGCGACTGAACAAGCCAAGCGCCAGATGATCCGCGTGCAGCTGCGCGAAGGTCGTACCCTGCACCACGACATCGAAGGCCGTCACGGCGCTGGTAAAGTGGTTATGCGCACCGCACCTGAAGGTACTGGTATCATCGCCGGTGGTCCGATGCGTGCCGTGTTCGAAATGCTGGGCGTTAAGGACGTTGTGTCCAAGTCGCTGGGCTCGCAGAACCCGTACAACATGATCCGCGCCACCATCAACGGCCTGCAGAAAGAGCAGAGCCCGCGTTCGGTTGCCGCACGTCGTGGTAAAAAAGTCGCCGACATCCTGCCCAAGCGGGACGAAGCACCGGCTGCTGCTGAAGCAGAAGCGTAAGGAGAGCGAACCATGGCAAAAACCATCGTCGTCAAGCAGGTCGGTTCCCCGATCCGCCGCCCCGCTGAACAGCGCGCGACCCTGATCGGTCTGGGCCTGAACAAGATGCACAAGACCCGTGAGCTGGAAGATACCCCTTCGGTTCGCGGCATGATCCGCAAGATCCCGCATCTGGTAGAGATCGTCGAAGAGCGCGGCTAAGCGCGATAACTTCGAATGAATTGAAACGCCCCTGACTTCGGTTTTGGGGCGTTTTTTTCACCTTTGGTTTGCGGTTACATCCGCAAATAGACCTGGATCAGGCTCGCGTTACATCGACTGCGTAATGACTGCTTGCCGTCTGCCCTGTGGGCGGCGTTCAAAGACGACCACGCTGTCGTAGAAAGTAATACTGTCTGTAGTCCTGGTTATGTTGGTCACCTCAAAATCCTCTCGGACATGTTGAGCGTTCAATTCGTCAATTTTCGTTTTGGCAAACTCAATAAATGTGCCCTCGCGCCGAAGGCCTCCGCCAAATTTGGGCCAGTAAGAGGTGTGCATGTCCTCCACCAAATAGACACCATTGGAGGAAACACGCTCGTACAACGTGTCAAAGGTCTTGATGACGTGAGAGTTCACGTGACTTCCGTCGTCTATGACGATGTCAAAGCCCTCATATTGGTCAGCAACTTCAGCCAGGAAATTCTCGTCGTCCTGGCTGCCGATATGTACATTGATGTTTTCACCGGTGTGTTTTTCGCATTCGGGATTAATGTCTATCCCGACAATTTTCGAATTCCTGTGAAAATATTTACGCCACATACGCAGCGAGCCGCCTCCGTGAACCCCAATTTCCAGAATCTTAATAGGTCGATCGCGAAACCGGTCGAAATGGCGCTCGTAAATGTCAAAATAGTGCAGCCACTTGTGCAGGCGCTGTTCACCGTTGTTCAAAAAGTGCCGGTGTAGCAATCCCTTGCTGTTCATTCGGTCAAATTCCTTGATTAGAGTTTGCTGGACTTTGCCGTTCGCGGGGCTGATTTTCTACAGCAAATGCTTTGAACTTTGAGACCTTGCGCCTCGTACTTTGTGACCGTGGGGGTTATTCCAAAAACGCATACCGGCTAGACCGAAACTTGCGTTGTTAGCGTTATCCTCTGCGCCTATCTGAGCCTTGTCCCAAAAGGAACAAGACAAGCAACTCCGGGGAATACGCCCCGGTCAGAAAGGAACTCAGAAATGGCACATACCGCAACACTGACACATAACGGTTTCAACTTCTCCACCCGCTTCGCAAACTTCGTTGAACGCGTGAAGGCAGCCCGCGCGCAGGCGGCCGAGTACAACCGGACCTATGCCGAACTTCAGCGCCTGACCAACCGTGAGCTGGACGATATCGGCATTCGCCGTTGCGACATTGCGGACATCGCGCACAAGCACGCCTACTGCGTGTAAGACCACGCACCACCCGATCCAGAGGCGCCGTTATGGCGCCTCTTTTGTTTTGGGAGCCACGTATGCCACAGGAGCAGGTTATTTCCTGAACCCCGTTGCGAAAGCGCGCGGGATAGGTCAAGTGCTGAAAGGGTCGTTTCAGTTTGACGGAAAGGCCGGGCATGGCGCGGGAATTTCAGATCGGTATGCTGTGGGTCGATGGCCCGCTGAGCTTTCTGGAGCAGCTCTGCATCAAATCGTTTCTGGACGCTGGCCAGCACGTGCGCCTTTACACGTACGGCGATGTGCCCAACATTCCCGACGGAGCCGAACGGCGCGATGCGCGGGAGGTCATGCCCGACGAAAACATCATCACGCATAAGCGAACTGGCAGCCCCGCAGTACACGCGGACAGGTTTCGTTATCGCATGCTGGCACAGCATCATGATCTGATCTGGGCGGATACGGATGCGTATTGTGTCAAACCGTTCAACACGGAAAACGGCCATTTCCACGGCCGCCTCGCTGCGCATGAGATCAACAATGGTGTTCTCAGGCTGCCGCCGGACAGCCCGACACTCTATGATCTGATCGACTACACCGAAAACCCTTATCGTATCCCACCGTGGCTGCCGTCGAAGCTGCGGGCCGAGCTGATCCGCGATGCCCTGGACGGCAACCCCAAACATGCCGGTGAAATGCCCTGGGGCGTTTGGGGCCCCCGAGCGCTGACCTGGCTGTTGCAGCAGAATGGCGAGGATCGTTTCTCGTTTCCCACCCAAGTCCTTTACCCGGTATCTTATAAGGAACGGCGCGTCATGAGCCGGGCCAATGGTGGCGCCGAGCGATTCATTACGGACGAGACGATGTCGATCCATTTCTACGGCCGTCGCATGCGGTCATTCATCTTCAACAGGTTTTCCGGCATTCCGCACCCCGAAAGCCTGGTGGGTCAGCTTGTGAAAAAGCATGGTATCGATCCACATGCGGCACCGCTCAGGCCGAAGGGCGTTATTGAGGACGAAATGGCTGAGGGTGACGAATAACATCTGACCCTGCCCGCAGGCTTGCCAACTGGCATTATCGGGCCTATACGCCTGCGGTGGCCTTGCGCCATACGAATCAAAAACCAAGAAATGCCGTGTTTGGCCCATCACGCTTCGGGGGCCACATCCGGCTTAGGAGAAGCGAAATGAAACTGCACGAACTGCGCGACAATCCTGGCGCCACACCGAAACGCACCCGCGTTGGCCGTGGTCCCGGTTCCGGCAAAGGTAAAATGGGTGGCCGTGGTATCAAAGGCCAGAAATCCCGTTCGGGTGTGGCCATCAATGGCTACGAAGGCGGCCAGATGCCGCTGTACCAGCGCCTGCCCAAGCGCGGCTTCAGCAAGCCGAACCGCAAGGAATTCGCCGTTATCAACCTGGGCCTGATCCAGAAGTTCGTCGAAGCCGGCAAACTGGACGCCAAGGCTGCGATCACCGAGGACGCACTGGTTGCTTCCGGTCTGGTGCGCCGCAAGCTGGACGGCATCCGTGTTCTGGCCAAGGGCGAAATCAGCGCCAAAGTGAACCTGGAAGTCACCGGTGCTTCGAAAGCTGCCGTTGAGGCAGTTGAAAAAGCGGGCGGTTCACTGACGGTCACAAAAGCCGCTGCGGCAGAGTAAGCGCTTGTGAGCGGGCAAAGACCCGCTTACATAGACCTCAGAGTTTTCCAAGACGCCGCCCGAGCCGGAAAACGGTTCCGGGCGGTGTTTTCATAAGAGAGACCGATTTATGGTATCAGCAGCAGAACAAATGGCAGCCAACACAAGCTGGGCTGCCCTTGGCAAAGCCACCGATCTGCGCAACCGCATCCTGTTCACGCTGGGTTTGCTGATCGTCTATCGTCTGGGCACCTTCATTCCGGTGCCGGGGATCGACGGTCAGGCGCTGCGCGAGTTCATGGAGCAGGCGGGGCAGGGCATCGGCGGCATGGTTTCGATGTTCACCGGCGGGGCGCTTGGGCGGATGGGCATCTTTGCCCTCGGCATCATGCCCTATATCTCGGCCTCGATCATCGTACAGCTGCTGACCTCGATGGTTCCCGCGCTCGAACAGCTCAAGAAAGAGGGCGAGCAGGGGCGCAAGAAAATCAACCAGTATACCCGTTTCGGCACCGTGGCGCTGGCCACGGTTCAGGCCTATGGCCTGGCTGTTTCGCTGGAATCGGGGGATCTGGCGACCGATCCGGGGCTCTATTTCCGTATGTCGACCATGATCACGCTGGTTGGCGGCACCATGTTCCTGATGTGGCTGGGTGAACAGATCACCGCGCGCGGCATCGGCAACGGTATCTCACTGATCATCTTTGTCGGCATCATCGCCGAAGTTCCGGCCGCACTGGCGCAGTTCTTTGCCAGCGGACGCAGCGGTGCGATCAGCCCCGCCGTGATCATTGGTGTAATCGTAATGGTCATCGCCGTGATCACCTTTGTGGTGTTCATGGAGCGGGCCCTGCGCAAGATCCACATCCAGTATCCGCGCCGTCAGGCTGGCATGAAAATCTATGAAGGCGGTTCCAGCCATCTTCCGGTAAAGGTGAACCCGGCCGGCGTTATCCCGGCAATCTTCGCAAGTTCGCTGCTGCTTCTGCCGGTGACGATCTCGACCTTCTCGTCGGGTGCGGCCAGCGGTCCTGTGATGTCGTGGTTGCTGGCGAATTTTGGCCCCGGTCAGCCGCTCTACCTGCTGTTCTTTGCATCGATGATCGTGTTCTTCGCATATTTCTACACGTTCAACGTGTCGTTCAAACCGGACGATGTGGCGGACAACCTGAAAAAGCAGAACGGCTTTGTTCCTGGCATCCGTCCGGGCAAGAAAACGGCAGAGTATCTGGAATACGTGGTCAACCGCGTTCTGGTACTGGGTTCGGGCTATCTGGCGGCGGTCTGTCTGCTGCCTGAAATTCTGCGGGGCCAGTTCGCCATTCCGTTCTATTTTGGCGGCACCTCGGTTCTGATTATCGTCTCTGTGACCATGGACACGATCCAACAGGTCCAGAGCCACTTGCTGGCGCACCAATACGAAGGGCTTATCGAAAAGTCCCAACTGCGCGGCAAAGGCAAGAAACGCGGCAGGAAGGGACCATCTCGTCGATGAACATTATTCTTCTTGGCCCCCCCGGGGCAGGTAAAGGGACGCAGGCGCGTCACCTGGTCGAGACACGCGGCATGGTGCAGCTGAGCACCGGCGACATGCTGCGCGAAGCGAAAACCTCGGGCACCGAGATGGGTAAAAAAGTTGCCGCGATCATGGACGCGGGCAAACTTGTCACCGACGAGATCGTGATCGGTCTGATCGAAGAGAAACTGACCACCGAAACAGGGGCGGGCTTCATCTTTGACGGGTTCCCCCGCACCCTGGCGCAAGCCGATGCGCTGTCGGCATTGCTGGCCAAACTGGGCCAGTCGCTGCACACCGTAATTGAGATGCGCGTCGATGACGAAGCGTTGGTATCCCGGATCACGGCACGCTCGACCTGCGGTGGGTGTGGCGAAGTCTATAACGACATCACCAAACCAATCCCGGCGGATGGAAAGTGCACCAATTGCGGCAAGGAAAATGTTTTCCAGCGTCGCGCGGATGACAACGAAGACAGCCTTCGTACGCGTCTGATGGAATACTACAAAAAGACCTCGCCGCTGATTGGCTATTACTATGCCAAGGGTGATCTGCGGCCGGTCAATGGCCTGGCTGAAATCAAAGAAGTGACAGCCTCGATCGAGGCCATCCTGGGCTGATTTCAGGTTGGGGCTTGACGGCCCCTTCAAAAGCCCATATCGACCCCCATCCCTATAGGGAATCAAGACCGCAGGCGGGATTCGTTCCGTTTGCCCCGACCACCTCAAATAATGCTGGACCCTCTGGCGGCACTGCCACGGTCAAGCGTTGTGAAAAAAGGTTCTGGAGTTACGGAACCGCAACGAAAAGGAAAGTGACACGTGGCACGTATTGCCGGCGTAAACATCCCGACTGCAAAGCGGGTACCAATCGCCCTCACATATATCACCGGTATCGGAAACACCTCGGCGCAGGCCATCTGCGAAGCCGTGGGCATCGAAGCGCACCGTCGCGTCAATGAACTGTCCGACGCTGAAGTTCTGGCCATCCGTGAACACATCGACGCCAACTACACCGTCGAAGGTGACCTGCGTCGTGAAGTTCAGATGAACGTCAAGCGCCTGATGGACCTGGGCTGCTACCGCGGTCTGCGTCACCGCCGCAACCTGCCGGTTCGCGGTCAGCGTACCCACACCAATGCTCGTACCCGCAAAGGCCCCGCAAAGGCCATCGCTGGTAAGAAGAAATAAGGGAGGGTCTGACTGATGGCACGTGACAAGACTCGCGTTAAGCGCAAAGAGCGTAAGAACATCGCATCGGGCGTTGCCCATGTGAACTCGACCTTCAACAACACCAAGATCCTGATCTCGGACGTACAAGGCAACGCCATCTCGTGGTCGTCTGCCGGTACCATGGGCTTCAAGGGATCGCGGAAATCGACCCCCTACGCCGCTCAGATGGCTGCGGAAGACGCAGGCAAGAAGGCGCAGGAACATGGCGTCAAGACGCTCGAAGTCGAAGTTCAGGGCCCCGGTTCGGGTCGTGAATCGGCTCTGCGCGCACTGGCTGCAGTGGGCTTCAACATCACGTCGATCCGCGACGTGACACCGATCGCTCACAACGGTTGCCGCCCGCCGAAGCGCCGCCGCGTCTAAGCGATTTTGAATTTGTCTGGGGCTGTGTTTCTGCACGGCCCCAGCACGTCATTTTGAACCTCGGGCGTCTGCACCTTGTTGGTCATGGGGCGCGGACAGGAATGGAGGGATTACATGATCCACAAGAATTGGGCAGAATTGATCAAGCCGACCCAGCTGGAAGGCAAGCCGGGCAACGATCCCGCGCGTCAGGCGACCCTGGTTGCCGAACCGCTGGAGCGTGGCTTTGGTCTGACCCTGGGCAACGCACTGCGCCGCGTCCTGATGAGCTCGCTTCAAGGTGCGGCCATCACCAGCGTCCAGATCGACAACGTATTGCACGAGTTCTCGTCCGTGGCGGGCGTTCGTGAAGACGTCACCGACATCATCCTGAACCTCAAGCAGGTCGCCCTGCGCATGGAAGTCGAAGGCCCCAAGCGCCTGTCGATCAATGCCAAAGGCCCCGCTGTCGTCACCGCTGGCGACATCAGCGAAAGCGCCGGCATTGAGGTTCTGAACCGCGATCACGTCATCTGCCACCTGGACGATGGCGCCGACCTGTTCATGGAACTGACCGTCAACACCGGCAAGGGCTACGTCTCGGCTGAAAAGAACAAGCCGGAAGACGCACCCATCGGCCTGATCCCGATCGACGCGATCTATTCGCCGGTCAAAAAGGTTGCTTACGACGTTCAGCCGACTCGTGAAGGTCAGGTTCTGGACTACGACAAGCTGACCCTGAAGATTGAAACCGACGGATCGATCACTCCGGATGATGCGCTGGCCTTTGCCGCGCGTATCCTGCAGGACCAGCTGTCGATCTTCGTCAACTTCGACGAGCCGGAATCGGCTGGCCGCCAGGACGAAGACGACGGTCTGGAATTCAACCCGCTGCTGCTGAAGAAAGTGGACGAGCTGGAGCTGTCAGTCCGTTCGGCAAACTGCCTGAAGAACGACAACATCGTCTATATCGGCGACCTGATCCAGAAGACCGAAGCCGAGATGCTGCGCACCCCGAACTTCGGCCGCAAGTCGCTGAACGAGATCAAAGAAGTGCTGTCCGGCATGGGGCTGCACCTCGGCATGGATGTCGAGGACTGGCCGCCCGACAACATCGAAGATCTGGCGAAGAAATTCGAAGACGCCTTTTAAGGCGGTGCCGGGCTGAAGCCCGGCCTACTTCAGACTACATCGTAGGGCGGGCTTCAGCCCGCCACGCGAAAGACAAATGCCCGGACGACCGGGGACAACAAGGGCACTTCCGCTCCAAGGAGAGCCGGTGACACGCATCGCCGGCCAGACAAAGCAAAACGCGAAAGAAGGAACAAGAAAATGCGTCACGCACGTGGTTACCGCCGCCTGAACCGTACTCATGAGCACCGCAAGGCGCTGTTTGCGAACATGGCTGGCTCGCTCATCGAGCATGAGCAAATCAAAACGACTCTGCCGAAGGCAAAAGAACTGCGCCCGATCATCGAAAAGCTGGTCACGTTGGGCAAGCGCGGCGACCTGCACGCCCGCCGTCAGGCAGCTTCGCAGCTGAAAGAAGACAAAGACGTCGCAAAGCTGTTCGAAGTTCTGGGCCCCCGCTATGCCGAGCGTCAGGGCGGGTATGTCCGCATCCTGAAAGCTGGCTTCCGCTATGGCGACATGGCACCGATGGCGATCATCGAATTCGTTGATCGTGACGTCGACGCCAAAGGCGCGGCTGACAAAGCCCGCGTTGCCGCCGAAGAGGCTGCTGACGAAGAATAAGAAAGCCAAGCTTTCTGATCTGAACCCCCGTGTCCCGGACGCGGGGGTTTTTCGTTTTGAAGGCTGGGTTATTTGACCCACCCGCGCTCGCGGTAATACCGGGCGGCACCCGGATGCAGCGGGGCGGGCAGGCTGTCGCGGATCATATCCGACGGTTGCAATCCATTCAGCGCGGGATGTTTTCGCGCCAGCTGCGGCAAGTTTTCTGTTGGCCGATCTGTCGACCGGGCGCGGCATTTGTAGCCACCGGTTCCTTGCGCAAAGGAGCTGCAGAGCAGATCGCCGACATGGAAATAGTAACCCCTTTTCCGTCAGCCCGATCGTCATCCGGGTGTCCGCAGTCTGAGACACAGGCGCGATGAGTCCGAGGAACGCCGTCAGCATCATGGTGGAATGTTTGGGCAATACAGGCCTTTTCAGGCGGAAGGTCTTGAACACGATAAATCTGTTCCTGTTGGTGTGAACTGGCCGACCATTTCACCGGTTACAACCTTGGTTAATATATCGGAGGCCTTAACGCGCTTGCATTCCCGGCACGGGCCTCGCATATCCGAAGGGCAGTTAATCGACGGAAAGATCATGCGGAAAACTTTGTGTTCACTGCTGCTGGCAACTCTTGCCGTTACAGCTCATGCCGAAACGAAAGTACCGACTTCGCAGGCCGAAATAAGCCTGGGATTTGCCCCGGTGGTCAAACAGGCTGCTCCGGCCGTCGTTAACATCTACGCCAAGATCGTAACGCAAGGCCGTGCCAATCCGTTTTTCTCGGACCCGTTCTTTCAGGAGTTCTTCGGCAGAGGATTTGCCGAACCGCAGCCGCGGGTTCAGAACTCGCTGGGGTCCGGCGTCATTCTGTCTGCGGACGGCTATGTTGTGTCAAATTACCATGTTGTCGGCATGGCGACGGAAATCCGTGTGGTGACAACGGACCGGCGCGAGTATTCAGCGCAAGTGGTTCTGGGCGATCAGGAAAGCGACATTGCCATTCTTCGGCTGGAAGAGGCCGCTGAACTGCCGCATCTGAACTTTCGCAATTCCGATCAGGTCGAGGTGGGCGAACTGGCGCTGGCCATCGGCAATCCGTTTGGCGTGGGTCAAACCGTATCGTCCGGCATAATTTCCGGGCTGGCACGAACCGGAACAGCAACGGGAAATGCGCGCGGGTACTTCATCCAGACAGACGCTCCGATCAATCCGGGTAACTCCGGTGGGGCGCTGATTGACGTGAACGGTGATCTGATCGGGATCAACACGTCGATCCTGACCCGGTCGGGCGGGTCCAACGGCATTGGCTTTGCCATTCCAGCAAATCTGGTTGCCGAATTCCTGCGGCAGGCGAAGTCCGGCAACGAGAGCTTTGTCAGCCCTTGGGCCGGGATGGCGGGCCAGCATATGAGCGCCGATATCGCCGAATCGCTGGGTCTCGCCATTCCACTGGGCGTGGTGATCTCGGACCTGCATGACCTCAGCCCGCTGGCTGCGGCCGGATTGCGGGTTGGCGATGTTGTCACCCATGTTGACGGGGATGAGGTAAATTCGCCTGCCGAGATGAAATTCCGGATGTCGGTTGCCGGTGTCGGCGGAACCTCGGTCCTGACCCGTCTGCGCGGAGACAAAAGCGCGGATGTGAAAGTGGATTTGGTCCGCGCTCCGGACAGTCCGCCCGCCGATGAGACCACGTTGGATGACAAAACCGTTCTGCCCAACCTGACCGTCGCCCGGATCAATCCCGCACTGATCTCGCAGTTGGGATTGGTGCTGTCACAGACCGGCATTGTTGTGGTTGATCCGGGCTCATTGGGAGCACGCGCCGGTTTGAGGCCCGGAGACGTCCTGAGCAGCATCAATGACACTGAGATTGAGCAGCCCGGCGATGTCGTCGAGGCGCTGACTGACCCCGGGCGCCGGGTGCAAATGAACGTTCAGCGCGGTGGACGCGCGGTTTCGTTGCGGTTTCGGCTCTGATCCGTGAGTGATTTGTTCGATACTGGGGCACCCGAGCCCGCAACCGCGCCGCATCGCCCCTTGGCGGACCGGCTGCGTCCCAAGACGCTGGGTGAGGTGATCGGACAAGAGCAGGTGCTTGGCCCGGACGCGCCCCTGGGCGTCATGCTGGCCGCTGGCAGCCTGTCGAGTTTGGTGTTCTGGGGGCCACCGGGGGTAGGCAAGACCACGATTGCGCGGTTGCTGGCACAAGAGACTGATCTGCATTTTGTCCAGATCAGCGCGATTTTCACCGGTGTTCCGGACCTTAAAAAAGTGTTCGAGGCAGCAAAGATACGGCGTCAGAACGGGCAGGGCACCCTTTTGTTCGTTGATGAAATCCATCGGTTCAACAAGGCCCAGCAGGACGGGTTTCTTCCGCATATGGAGGATGGCACGATCCTTCTGGTCGGGGCGACCACGGAAAACCCTTCGTTTGAACTGAATGCGGCTGTTCTCAGCCGTGCACAGGTGCTGGTGCTCGAACGGCTGAGCCTTGCCGATCTGGAACGTCTGACGCAGCGGGCCGAAAAAGAGCTTGATCGCGCCTTACCCCTGACGCCTGCCGCCCGGGATGCATTGCAGGAAATGGCGGACGGAGACGGGCGCGCGTTGCTGAACCTTATTGAGCAGGTTGCGGCGTGGAAGGTCGACGGACCGCTTGACCCGGAGGCGCTGTCCACGCGGTTGATGCGGCGTGCCGCGAAATACGACAAATCGGGGGACGAGCATTACAACCTGATCTCGGCCCTGCACAAATCAGTTCGCGGTTCGGATCCGGATGCGGCGCTGTATTGGTTTGCACGTATGCTGACCGGGGGCGAGGATCCAAGGTATCTGGCCCGCCGGATTACCCGGATGGCGGTTGAGGATATCGGGCTGGCCGACCCGCAGGCGCAGTCGATTTGCCTGCATGCGTGGGAGGTGTACGAGCGGCTGGGCTCTCCGGAAGGAGAATTGGGCCTGGCGCAGGCGCTGGTCTATCTGGCGCTGGCGCCAAAATCGAACGGGGCCTATGTCGGCTACAAGGCGGCGATGCGTCTGGCCAAACAATCCGGCAGCGAGCCGCCGCCAAAGCACATCCTGAATGCGCCCACGACACTGATGAAGGACCAGGGCTACGGGGCTGGCTATGCCTATGACCATGATGCCGAGGATGGATTCTCGGGCCAGAACTACTTTCCGGAAACGATGAAGCGGCCGATGCTTTATCAGCCGGTCGAGCGGGGATTCGAGCGGGAACTGAAAAAGCGGCTGGACTATTTCGCAAAGCTGCGCGCGCAGCGGAACGAGAGCTAGGGCTGGCTTGACTCTTGCTGCTTTGCGCGCGACAGACGCGCATGTTTTCTAACACACTGACATCGGTGAAATCCGGCCGGGCCAGTCGCGCGGTGCAAGGGGCAATGGCATGAGTGGCGTACAGATGATCACCGTCGCAGAGGACGACAGCGACCAGCGGCTGGACCGTTGGTTGCGCCGCATGTTCCCGCATGTTGGGCAGGGCCGTATCGAAAAGATGTGCCGCAAGGGCGAGCTGCGGATTGATGGCGGTCGGGCCAAGGCCTCGACCCGGCTTGAAGCCGGGCAGGTCGTGCGGGTTCCGCCCTTGCCGGACGCTGATCACAAGCCGGTTGAGGTCAAACGCCGGATCTCGGATGCCGACGCAAAGATGATCCAATCCTGCGTGATCTACCGCGACGATCACGTTCTGGCCCTGAACAAACCCCATGGATTGCCGGTGCAGGGCGGCAGTGGTCAGACCCGCCATGTCGACAGCCTGTCCGAGGCGCTGCGGTTCGGCTATGAGGAAAACCCCCGTCTGGTACACCGTCTGGACAAGGACACCTCGGGCGTTTTGCTTTTGGCAAGAACGCGCGAAGCGGCCAAGGGTCTGACAGCCGCGTTCCGTCACCGCGACACGCGCAAGATTTACTGGGGCCTGGTCGCCGGGGTGCCGACTCCGTATCTGGGGGAGATCAAAACTGGTCTGGTAAAAGCCCCGGGCCACGGCAAGAAAGGTGAAGGCGAGAAGATGATCGCCGTTCACCTGAATGACCTTGACGGTACACCGGGCGCGAAGCGGGCGCATACCTTATACGCGACGCTGTACCGTGTTGCCGGGCGCGCTGCGTGGGTTGCCATGGAGCCCGTTACAGGCCGGACCCATCAGCTGCGCGCGCATATGGCCGCCATCGGGCATCCGATCATTGGCGATGGCAAATATGGCGGTTCGGGTCAGGAAAACCTTGGCGATGGCTGGGGCGCGCAATTGGGCGGGATTATCAGCAAAAAGCTGCACCTGCATGCCCGGCAGGCGTCGTTTGAACACCCGGTGACGCGCAAGACCATCACCGTCAAGGCCCCGTTGCCGGATCATATGAAACACAGCTGGGATACCTTCGGCTGGACCGAGGATCTGGCCTCGGACGATCCGTTTGAGGATTTGCAATGACCTCACCATTGCGGCTGGTCCTTTTCGATGTCGATGGTACGCTTGTCGACAGTCAGGGAAGTATCATCTCGGCCATGACCGCCAGTTTTGACGCTTTGGGCCTGACTGTGCCGGATCGTTCCGCGATCCTGTCGATTGTCGGGTTGTCGCTGCCGGTCGCTCTGTCCCGTCTGGCGCATGATCACCCGGTTTCGGTTCAGGAAAAACTGGTGGATGGATACAAGGAAGCCTATCACGACCAGCGCCTGAGGCAGGGTGCTGCAAACTCGCCCCTCTACCCCGGTGCCCGGGAGGTGCTGGAGGCGCTGCACGACATACCCGAGGTCTTGCTGGGGGTCGCCACCGGAAAGTCGCAACGCGGGCTGGATGCGTTGATCGAGGCGCACGGTTTGGAGCGGTTCTTTGTCACCCGTCAGGTGGCAGATCATCACCCTTCGAAACCGCATCCGTCGATGATCGATACAGCGCGCGCGGAAACCGGTGTCGACCGGCGAAATACGGCCATGATTGGCGATACCCGCTTTGACATGGATATGGCCAGCGCGGCTGGCGTGACAGGTATCGGTGTGGCCTGGGGATACCACGACACCGCAGCACTGGAACACGCTGCGCAGGTGATCGAAACCTTTGATCAGCTGCCTCCGGCGCTGCACAGTATTTGGGGATGACGGTATGAGCGACTGGAAACCAAAACGGTTCTGGACCGAAAGCGCGGTGGCTGAAACCGAAGAAGGCTTCACCGTCGAACTGGACGGGCGTCAGGTCAGAACCCCGGCCAAGGCGGCGCTGGTTCTGCCGACGCACGCAATGGCAACCGCTGTGGCTACGGAATGGGACGCGCAGGAAAAAGAGGTTGATCCGACCTCGATGCCGTTTACCCGATCGGCAAATGCGGCAATCGACAAGGTCCGCCATCAGCATGCCGAAGTGGCCGACATGCTGGCCGACTACGGCGATTCGGACTTGTTGTGTTACCGTGCCACGCACCCGCTGGAGTTGCAGCAGCGGCAGGCAGGGCAATGGGATCCGGCGCTGGACTGGGCGGAAAAGACCTTATCCGCGCGGCTTGTATCCTTCGAGGGAGTTCTGCATCAACCGCAATCCAACGATGCGCTGGCGACTCTGCGGCGGCAAGTTCATGAGCTTGGTGAGTTTCAGCTTGCCGCGTTTCACGACCTTGTGAGCCTGTCCGGGTCCTTGATTCTGGGTTTTGCCGCAGCGCGGAATTGGCGCAAACCGGACGAGATATGGCGCATTTCGCGATTGGACGAAATCTGGCAGATCGAGCAATGGGGTCAAGACGACGAGGCGCACGAAGCCTCGGAGGTCAAGAAATCCGCCTTTTTACACGCCAAACGCTTTTTCGATCTATCGGTTTGATCCTTCAAAGACAGTATTTTAGTGCGTCGCGCCCGGCCGCGCGGCGTCTGATATCGTTTTCGCTGATCCAACCCTTGACGTTTGTTTATGAATGCGACCAAACTCGTGGCCACTAAAGGGGAGACACCTTTGGGGTAACCTTTCCGGCAAAATGCTGCCGGACAGAACCGCCCCCGAGTGGGGCGGACAATCAGGAAGAGGTAAAAATGAAAAAATCCGTAATCTTGGGCGTGGCGACGATTGCTGGCCTGGCTGCTGGCGCCGCCGCGGCAGGAACCGCAGATGACGTCAAGGCACGCGGCAAACTGAACTGTGGCGTGGCCACCGGTGTACCCGGTTTCGCCAGCCCGGACGCCAATGGTGAATGGCAAGGCTTTGACGTGGCCGTGTGCCGCGCCGTAGCAGCCGCCGTTCTGAACGATCCGACTGCAGTTGAGTTCATTCCGACCACCGGCAAGACACGCTTTACCGCGCTGGCTTCGGGTGAGATCGACATGCTGGCCCGGAACACCACATGGACCTTCAGCCGTGACGTCGACCTGAAATTCGAATTCGTCGGCGTCAACTACTATGACGGTCAGGGTTTCATGGTTCCCAAGGCACTGGGCGTAAGCTCGGCCAAGGAACTGGACGGTGCGACCGTCTGCATTCAGACCGGCACCACAACCGAGCTCAACCTGGCGGATTTCTTCCGCATCAACAACATGAGCTACGAGCCGGTTCCGATCGAAACCAACGCCGAAGCGCAGCAACAGTATCTGGCTGGTGCCTGTGACGTCTACACCACCGACGCATCAGGTCTGGCTGCCACCCGCGCCACATTCGAGAATGCCGGTGATCACGTGATCCTGCCGGAAATCATCTCGAAAGAGCCGCTGGGTCCGCTGGTGCGTCACGGCGACCACGAGTGGGGCGATGTTGTCCGCTGGACTCTGAACGCGCTGATCGCAGCCGAGGAAATGGGCGTGACATCGGCCAATATCGATGAAATGTCCGCTGGAACCGACAATCCGGAAGTGAACCGTCTGCTGGGCAGCGAAGGCACTCTGGGTGAAATGCTGGGTCTGGACGCTGAATGGGCCCGTCGCGCCATCAAGGTCGGCGGCAACTACGGCGAAATCTTTGCCAAGAACATCGGTGAGGAAACCCCGATTGGCCTGGCACGCGGTCTGAACGCACAGTGGATCGAAGGTGGCCTGCTGTACGCACCGCCTTTCCGCTAAAATCCACGGAAAAGGGCGCAGGGCAACCTGCGCCCTTTTTCAATCAATAAGAAACACGCCCGGAAACGTCCGAGCAGAGATCAACTCTGCCGACAAAAGACCGGGATGCACGGGGATAAACATAGGTCATGACGACTCTCACTGACCCGCCGAAGGAGCAGTTCCGGCTGTCCATGCTCCTTTACGATACGCGGTACCGATCTGCGACCATTCAGGTCATTGCTATGATCGGTTTCATGCTTCTGGCAGCCTGGATTATTAACAACACCATTCAGAACCTCGAAACGCTGGGCAGAACAGTCGGGTTCGACTTTTTCGCCGAACCAGCCAGCTATGACATCAACCAGCGCCTGCTGGAATATGACTCGCAGGATACCCATCTGCGCGCGGCCTTTATCGGGCTGCTGAACACGCTGGTTGTTGCAGTTCTGGGCTGTATCACGGCAACAATCATCGGTGTCATGGTTGGTGTTCTGCGTCTGTCGAACAACTGGCTGATCGCGCGGATTATGACGGTTTATGTCGAAATGTTCCGCAACGTTCCGGTCCTGCTTTGGATCGTGTTCGCTATGGCGATCCTGATTGAAAGCCTGCCTGCGCCGCGCGCATTCCGGGGTGAAAATCCAGAAGCCACGATGGATCTATTCGGCACTGTTGCTGTGACCAACCGCGGGGTCTACATCCCCGAGTTTCTGTTCTCGCGCAGCCTGGGCGACATCCACCTGTTTGGGACATCAAGCCTGCGTTTTGACGTCTCGCTGGATCTGATCGCTTTCCTGATCGTGCTTGGCGGCAGCATCTTTGCCATGCGCAAAGTGTCGGCCTGGGCCAATGCCACGCAGGAAAAGACCGGTGACCGTCCGACCATCTGGTACATCCAACTGGGCCTGCTGTTTGTGCCATCGGCCATCCTGCTGGGCGCGCTGGGCTTCCATCTGGGCTATCCCGAGCTGAAGGGCTTTAACTTCACCGGCGGCACCCACCTACGGAACTCGCTGATCGCCCTGTGGCTGGCCCTGTCGCTGTACACTGCGGCTTTCATCGCCGAGATCGTTCGCGCCGGTATTCTGGCCATCTCGAAGGGTCAGACCGAGGCCGCATCCGCACTGGGTCTGCGCCCGGGCCGGACCATGCGTCTGGTGATCCTGCCGCAGGCGTTGCGGGTGATCATCCCGCCGATGATCTCGAACTATCTGAACCTGACCAAGAACTCGTCGCTGGCGATCGCGGTCGGATATATGGACATCACGGGGACGCTGGGCGGTATCACCATGAACCAGACCGGCCGCGAGCTGGAATGCGTTCTGCTGCTGATGCTGGTCTACCTGACCATCTCGCTGAGCATTTCGGCGGTGATGAACTGGTACAACAACCGTGTCAAACTGGTGGAGCGGTAATATGAGTGATGTTTCATTTGTCCGCACGGAAATGTTGCCGGAACAGGCACCACCCGCATCCGAGGTCGGTGTGCTGGGATGGATCAGGCACAACCTATTCTCAAGCTGGCTGAACGCCATCCTGACGCTCATCTCGCTGTTCTTCATCTACTATGTGCTCTCCAACATCCTGTCATGGACGTTCGAATCTGTTTGGAACGCCAATTCCCTGTCGGAATGTCGTGAGATCATGATGGCGACCTGGGGCGATACTCATGGTCATGCCTGCTGGGGCGTGATCAAGGACCGGTGGCTGCAGTTGCTGTACGGTTTTTATCCGCCTTATCCGGCGCACCCGGACGCGACATGGTCTAATCCGCCTGAATCGGGTGGCTGGCCGGCCTATTTCCGGCCGAACCTGACCTTCATCCTGTTGTTGGTTGCGATTGCGCCGGTGTTGTTCACCAAAGTGCCGCGCAAGCTGTTGATCGTGACGGCGGCTTATCCGTTCCTGCTGCCTTGGCTGATGTGGGGCGGGTCGATCTGGGGACCGCTGATGGTCGCTGCCGGGTTCGCAATCGGTTATTTCGCCTACAAGGTTGTGCTTCCAATGGCGGGGTCCCTGACGGCGTTAATCCTTGCAGTCGCGCTGCCCATTCTGTGGTGGTTGTTTGCTGCTGGCGCAGTTGCTGACGCGGTCGACTCTGTCATTCCAATTGGTATAGCGACTGTCGAAAGCCGCGACTTTGGTGGTTTCATGCTGGCGATCCTGCTGGGTGTTGTGGCCATTGGCGTCTCGCTTCCCATCGGCATCGTGCTGGCGCTCGGTCGTCAGTCTGATCTGATGATCGTCAAATATCTCTGCGTGGGCTTTATCGAGTTTATTCGGGGCGTGCCGCTGATCACCCTGCTGTTCGTGGCCTCGCTGCTGCTGAACCTGTTCCTGCCGCCGGGGACCAACTTTGACATCATCCTGAGGGTGATGATCATGATGACCCTGTTCTCGGCCGCTTATATGGCCGAGGTGATCCGGGGTGGTCTGGCGGCGCTTCCGCGGGGTCAGTACGAAGGGGCTGACAGTCTTGGACTGAACTACTGGCAGGCGCAGCGGCTGATCATTATGCCGCAGGCACTGAAAATCTCGATCCCGGGCATTGTGAGCACGTTCATCGGTATCTTCAAGGATACGACACTGGTTTCGATCATCGGTCTGTTCGACGTGATCGGTCTGACCAACGGCATCCGCGCCGATACCGCCTGGAACGGCGTCTACTGGGAACTGTTTGCCTTTATCGGCGTTCTGTTCTTCGTCGTCTGCTTCTCCATGTCCCGTTATTCCATGTATCTGGAGCGCAAGCTTCAGACTGGCCATCGTTAAGGAGTTCAACACATGTCTGAACTTGCAATTGACCGTGAAATCGATCGCTCGAAAATGCAGGTGAGCGACGAGGTCGCCATCGAAATCACCAACATGAACAAATGGTACGGGGCCTTCCACGTGCTGCGCGACATCAATCTGACCGTCAATCAGGGCGAGCGGATCGTGATCGCGGGGCCTTCGGGGTCGGGCAAATCCACCCTGATCCGCTGCCTGAACGCGCTGGAGGAACACCAGCAGGGCAAGATCGTTGTGGATGGAACCGTTCTGTCGAATGACCTCAAGAACATCGACAAGATCCGGTCCGAGGTTGGCATGGTGTTCCAGCACTTCAACCTGTTCCCGCACCTGACCATTCTGGAAAACTGCACGCTGGCCCCGATCTGGGTGCGCAAGACGCCCAAGAAAGAGGCCGAAGAGCGCGCGATGCATTTCCTGGAAAAGGTCAAGATTCCGGAACAGGCCGACAAGTATCCCGGCCAGCTGTCCGGTGGTCAGCAGCAGCGTGTGGCGATTGCCCGCTCGCTGTGCATGATGCCTCGGATCATGTTGTTCGATGAACCGACATCGGCGCTGGACCCCGAGATGATCAAAGAGGTGCTCGACACCATGATCGAGCTGGCCGAAGAAGGCATGACCATGCTGTGTGTGACCCACGAGATGGGCTTTGCCCGTCAGGTCGCCAACCGCGTGATCTTTATGGATGCCGGCCAGATCGTGGAACAGAACGAACCGGAAGAGTTCTTCAACAACCCCAAAAGCGAGCGGACCAAGCTGTTCCTCAGCCAGATTCTGGGGCACTGAACCTGCAAATAATTCCGGAAAAAGGCGGGGTCTGGCCCCGCCTTTTTCAGTTCAACAGTTCGCGCGGGATTGCGAAGCCCAGGACCTTGCCGCTGTGCCGCTGCAAGCCTCTCCAGGTGTTGATGTCAAATCGAATAACCGTCGTCGCGCAGGTGGGATAGTCGTAGAACCGCACATGGTCCGGTGGGTATTTAACAATCTGATCCGCAAAGGCGGCAATACCGGGATTATGACCCAGCAACAGTACGGTGCGTCCGGTCGCCTGTTGCAATACCTTCATCATTTCAGCGGGATCGGTCAGATACAGGTCGCGGGTGAAGGTGGTCCTGGCAGCAGTCAGCCCCATCCTGTCCCAGGTTTCGCGGGTCCGAGTGGCCGAAGAACTCAGAACTTCATCCGGAAGCCAGGCGTTTCGTGACAGCCATTTCCCGACGACCGGGGCTGATTTGCGCCCGCGCTTGTTCAGCGGGCGATCATGGTCGTTGCTCAGCGGATTGTCCCAACTGGACTTGGCGTGACGGGTCAGGATCAGGGTGCGGGTCATGATGGGTGAAAGGCCTTCATATGATGCGCAGATTGTTCTGCCAGCCGCCCGGCACCCGCACTTAGCGGGCAGGCAAGTCGCGCGAGACAACCGCCAGCCATGCAGGTCTGGCCTTCTGGCGTAGTCAGGTGTGCATGGCAGGTGTTGACGTCGTAGAAGCTGTGGGTGGACAAAGCGCCAACCGGGCAAGCCGACGTGCAGGGGGCATGGCAGGTGGCGCAGGGGCTTGGCCCTTCGGCGGCAGGTATCGGGAACTCATCGGCAAAATGCAGCGCACCGCGGAACGAGATCATCATGCCGACGGCGTCATGCACCAATGCGCCAACCGGACTTTGAAACGTGCGCCCGGACTTCAAGGCCCAGTCGATGAACGGTGTGTAGGGCGGCCCGCTGAACGGATAGTACGGCGTGGCACCCAGCGCGCCAGCCATCGCGCCGACAACCCGCAAGGACCATCTGTCGACCGGGTCCGCCTGCCCATCCGCCCATTCGGGCGACGCCTTCAAAACCGGCCAGAATGTCTGCGCCGCGCCCAGCAGGATCAGGGTGCCGCCATCCAGCTGCTTGGCGCCGCTATGCCGGGGGTGCTGCGCACCCATCACGACCAGGCCCGACCGATCAGCGGCTGCTCTCACGTCGGAGTATGTCACTTGCGCCGAAACGGCAGTGTCAAGCTCCATCCCAGCCGGGTTGGTTGTTCGTCCCGCCATTGCAGTCCCACCTTCATCCTGTCATGCCCGTCACCTGGCTGCGCCACATAGGTGCCCATCAATCGATCCCAGACCGACAGCGCAAAGCCGTAATTGCTGTCATGTTCTTCCCTGTGCACCGAATGGTGAACCCGGTGCATGTCAGGCGTCACAAGAACCCTACGCAACACCGCGTCCACGGCAAGGGGGAGTTTGATGTTGGAGTGATTGAACAGCGCGGTTCCGTTCAACAGAACCTCGAACAGAACAACGGCAAGTGCACTGGGACCCAATGCATAAACCAGCGCTATTTTCAGTATCATGGACAGTGCGATTTCGATGGGATGAAATCGCACGGCGGTTGTTACATCCATGTCCCTGTCCGCGTGATGCACCCTGTGCAGCCGCCAGAGGATCGGCACCTTGTGCGTCACCAGATGCTGCAGCCAGATTGCATAGTCCAGAATCAGCACGCTCAGAAGAATTTCCAGCCATCCGGGCCAGGCGGTCCTGTTGAAAAGCCCAATCCCGTGATGACTGGCGTCCACCGCCGCCCCAACGGCCAGCAACGGGACCCAGATTGCCATAACCCTCAGTGTCAGGGTGTTGAGAAGCGTTATGGCAAGATTGGTTTGCCAGCGCCGTCGTTTCGAGCAATCTAGCGAACGTCTGGGTGCAAATGTTTCGGCAATTGCGAAAACCGCAAAAAGCCCAAGGAAAATTCCCAGCCGAATAATGGATTCGTGCTCCATATATTCACATTCAGGCATATTAAAGCCCGAGACAAGACCGGGAAATTCACATAGGCGTCAGTCCGGCCGGATCAGAGAGCCCGCACCGTGTTCGGTGAACAATTCCAGCAATACGGCATTTGGGGCACGGCCATCCAGGATGACAACCGCCCGAACGCCACTGTGCAGCGCGTCCAGAGCGGTTTCCGTTTTTGGGATCATGCCGCCGGCAATCGTGCCTTCGCGGGTCATCTCGCGGATCTGTCCGGCTTTGAGTTCGGTTACCACCTCTCCGGCTGCATTCTTGACGCCGGATACATCGGTCAGCAGCAACAGTCGATCCGCCTTCAGGGCCGACGCGATGGCTCCGGCAGCGGTATCGCCGTTCACGTTGAAGGTTTCACCGTCTTTGCCTGCTCCGAGCGGCGCAATCACGGGGATTACATCATGCGAGAAAAGATCATGCAGCAGTTTGGGATTCATCTCGGATGGTGTGCCGACGAAGCCCAACGAGGAATCCGTCTGCTCGCAAACCATCAGATTGGCGTCCTTGCCGGACAGCCCGACCGCCGTTCCGCCCTGACGGTTGATGGCCTGCACGATCCGTTTGTTGACAAGGCCAGACAGCACCATCTCGACGACTTCGACCGTGGCCTTATCGGTGACCCGCTTGCCATTCACGAAATCCGACTGGATGTCCAACTGATCAAGCATCGCGTTGATCATGGGTCCGCCACCATGCACGATGACCGGGTTTACCCCGACCTGCCGCATTAGCACGACATCGCGGGCAAAGCTTTCCATCGCCTCGTCGCTGCCCATGGCGTGACCGCCCAGTTTGATCACGACGATCGCGCCGTCATACCGCTGCAGGTAGGGCAGTGCGCTATTCAGAGTGGCGGCGGTGGCAATCCAGTCCCGGTTCATGTCTCGTGTCTTCATGGCTTAGGTCCTTCTGGCGAACCGTGTTAGGGCCTTTGGACGGTGCTGCCAAGGGCGAGGCTACTCAAGATGTGCAATGATCGAGCGCAGGGTCGGTATTCCGTCCCCTTTCTCGGAGGAGGTCAGCACAATCTCGGGGTAGGCGGCAGGGTGTTTAGACAGGGCGGTGCGGACCTGATCCAGCACCTTCTCACGCTCCTTGGCCTTGACCTTGTCGGCCTTGGTCATGACGCATTGAAAGGTCACGGCGCTGGTATCCAGCAGCTTCATGATCTCGTCGTCCACAGGTTTTACTCCATGGCGCGAGTCGATCAATACAAAAGCGCGGCGCAGGGTTTGACGTCCGCTGAGGTACTGTTTCAGCAGTCGCTGCCATTTCTCGACTACTTTGACCGGCGCGTTGGCATAACCGTAACCGGGCAGGTCAACCAGATAGAGGTCGGGCCCTTGCGTGAAAAAGTTGATCTCCTGCGTGCGGCCGGGCGTGTTCGATGCGCGCGCCAATCCCTTGGTCCCGGTCAGCGCGTTGATCAGGCTGGATTTCCCCACGTTCGAGCGGCCCGCAAAACACACCTCAAGCCGGTCGGGGGCGGGCAGGCCGTCCATGGCAACCACGCCTTTGACGAATTCGGACGGGCCAGCAAACAGCTTGCGCCCGGTTTCCTGCGCAAACGCATCCGGCGCGTCCGCCATTGGAAAAGGAAGCGTGCTCATACCGGTTCTACCTTGTCGCCGACACGGATATCTCCGCCCTGGATAACTTCGGCGTAGACGCCAAAATCCTGATGATCCCAAGCGTTCAGGGCGCCCAGCGTGTCTGCATCCCGCGTGCCGGTTTCCGGGTTGGCGGTCGTGGCCAGACAGCGCGTGATACGTTCCCGAACGCGCAGAACGGCCTGACCGATGCGAATGTCGCGGTTCAGCCAGTCAAACTCTTCCCACAGGGGCAGCCCGTCGAACCAGATGTTGCCGCGCCAGCGGACAAGGGATAGATCCTGCCCCAGCTTCTGCTCGACCGCCCGGTGCGAGGCCATATTGCACAGGCTGATCGAGGGGAAGTCACTGTCGGTCATTCCCCGTCCCGGAACCCGGATAATCCGTGCCGACGCAGCCCTGTCGACGGGCATCAGCGGTTTGACCCAGTCCAGAAAATCATCCTGCTGCGTGTCGGGATCGAAGCTGATCTCGGGGCGCCGCGGGTGGTTGAGCGTCACGGTGCCGCCGTTCATCCGGGCCGATATGGCCGCCAGTTGCGGGGCTTTGGAGCAGCGGCTGAAATTGGCACAGGGCGCCCATTCCGAACCATCGGCTTTTGACGCCTCGTGTGCGACGGCCCAAACGCGATCCCCGGGCATTGTCTGCCCGGGGGTCACGGTTACATCACTCAGGCTTTCCCGCCCGTGACTTTTGATTGGATGCCGCCAGAGGCTGGTGACAGACCCGCTCATTTGTCATCCGTCTTCGGGGTCCGCTTGAACCCGGACTTGATGTTGCCGAACACGTCCGGCGTGTAGCCCTGGCTGCGCATGATCAGGTACTGCTGCGTGAACGTGATCGTGTTGTTCGCAATCCAGTAAACCACCAGGCCGCTGGCAAACCCGCCCAGCATGAACATGAAGACCCACGGCATCCAGGCAAAGATCATCGCCTGTGTCGCATCCGTTGGTGCCGGGTTCAGTTTCTGCTGCAGCCACATCGAGATACCCAGCAGCAATGGCAAGATACCGATGAAGATCAGCGCCATCAGCGTATCAGGCTGCGGTCCGGCCCAGGGCAGCCAGCCAAAGAAGTTGAAGATCGAGGTCGGGTCCGGCGCGCTGAGGTCCTGGAATGGGCCAAACCAGGGGGCCTGACGCAGTTCAATGGTGACAAAGATCACTTTATACAGCGAGAAGAAGATCGGGATCTGCATCAGGATCGGCAAACAGCCAGCGGCCGGGTTCACCTTTTCCTTTTTGTACAGCTCCATCATGCCCTGCTGCATCTTCTGACGATCGTCGCCGGCAGCCTCTTTCAGGGCCTCCATCTGCGGCTGAAGTTCCTTCATCTTGGCCATCGAGACGTAGGACTTGAACGCCAGCGGGAACAGGATCGCTTTGATGATCAGGGTCAGGCCGATGATCGACCAGCCCATATTGCCGATCAGCACATTGATATTGTGCAGCAGCCAGAAGATCGGCTTGGTCAGGAAGTAGAACCAGCCCCAATCGATGCTGTCCACGAACTTCTGCACACCTTCCGCCTGATATTCGCGGATGGTTTCCCATTCCTTGGCGCCTGCAAACAGGTGGGTGGTGACTTCCTCGGTCGCGCCGGGCGCAACGGACAGGGTCGGCAGTACGGTTTCGGTTTGATAAATCTTGCGGCGCGCGTCGTATTTTGCCGCCGCCTTGAAGGCCGAACCTTCAGCCGGGATCAGCGTGGTCATCCAGTAGTGATCGGTAAAGCCGACCCAGCCACCTTCCTTGATCTGAAAGACTTCGGCTTGCGCGCGTTCATTCGGATCAATGTCAAAATCGCGGACATCGCCATAATCGATCTCGTCCAGAACGCCGTCCGCCATGACCATGACGCCTTCGTGCAGGATAAAGAAGTTCTTCAGGCCCGGCAGGTCGCCATCCTCACCCATCCCGTGGCGCGCCAGAATGCCATAGGGGGCCATGCCCACTTCAGACTGCGTGGTATTCTCGACCGATTGCGTGACCGAGAACATGTAGTCTTCATCAACCGACACGGTGCGGCGGAAGATCAGGCCCTTACCGTTGTCCCAGACCAGCGTGACCGGGCTGTCGACGGTAAGCGTGTCGCCTTGCTCAGCCGACCAAAGCGTGTTCGGCCCAGGGACATCCGCACCGGCAACGCCCGCCCCGGGCGCCCAGCCATACAAGGCGTAATAGGCAGAATCGGACCCGACGGGCGAAAGCAACTCAACGATCGGGGCGCCTGCTTCGATCGAGACCTTGTAGTCTTTCAGAAACAGCTCATCGATGCGCCCGCCGGCCAGGGACATGCTGCCAGACAGGCGGGGCGTGTCGATCTGAATGCGCGGGGCCTCGGTATCGGCTTGTGCTTCTTCGGTGACAGCAGATGCATCGCCGACGGCTGTGTCACCCGCTGCGCTCGGAGTCTGAAGCTCACTGCCCTCGGAGGCGCTGACTTCCACCTGATCCGGTGTCGGCGCCTGTTCCGGGGGTGGGAAAAGGACGAACCAGATGAGGATCACCAGAAAGCTGAGCGCGGTTGCGAGGATGAGATTCTTGTTCTGATCGTCCATCTGGGACAGCCACCTTGAGCTGGGAAACACACCGGAGGTGTTCAACAGAGTGCAGCCCCAAAGGTCAAGTGGAATCGCCCGTCAATTTGCCACCGGAAGGGATTGCGCCTTGCAAAATCCCGGATTTCATCCGGTTTGCCGTCCTATCCCGGGAACCTTGTTCACTTTTGCGCGGTGCGAAGCGATCCAGTCGAGCGTCTGCTCGAATGGCATCGGTTTGCCAATTCCGAACCCCTGCACATGATTGCAGCCAAGCTGCGCCATCAGGGCATGCTCACCCGGGGTTTCCACCCCTTCGGCCAGGGTCTCCAGGTTCAGCCGTTCCGCCATCGTCACGATGGCACTGGCCAATTGTTGCTGACCGGGATCCCGATCGGATTTTGTCACAAAGGACCGGTCGATCTTGATCCGCGAAACATCAAAGCGCTTGATGGACGCGATCGAGGCATGACCGGTGCCGAAATCATCCAGATCGATACAGCACCCCAGCGCGGCCATTCCGGTCACATTGCGGGTGATGACGTCATCGGGGCGTTTGGCAAATACCGTTTCGAGGATTTCGACCGCAAGCCTGTCCGGTGTCAGGTCAAACTGGTCCAGTTCCCATTTCAGGCGATCCATGAGCCCCGGGTCGCGGAGTTCATCGGACGAGAAATTGATACCGATCCGTGGAATCACAACGCCAGCCCGGTCCCAGGCCTGCATGGCAGTGAACGCATGGTGGCGCATCGCATGGCCTAGCCGTTCCATCAGTTCCGCCTGCTGGGCAAAGGGTAGAAACACCTGCGGGCCCAACACACCTTTTTGCGGATGCTCCCACCGGGCCAGTGCCTCAAAACCGGTGACGCGCCCTGTGTCCGTCGAGATTTGAGGCTGAAACCAGGGGCGAATTTCACCATTGTCCAACGCTGCCTCGAAATCCTTGCGCAGGTTTGTGCGGATCCGGGACCGGCGGCGCGTTTCGGCGGAATAGGCCCGAATGGTCGAAGGGCCGTTTCTTTGTGCTTCGGCAAGTGCGGCGTTCGCCGCCTCGATCCCGTCGGTTGCGTCGCCGTCGAAGTCATGAGGCATCAGGCAAAACCCGATCGAGCACGAGACGTAAAGCCCGGCACCATTCAGCATGATCGGTTCTTCGATTGCAGTTTGGATGCGGCCGGACATCTGAATGCAGGATTCCAGGTCAAGATGCGGAGAGGTCCCAAGACCCAAAGCGATTTTGTCTCTGCCGTCTCGGGTCACGATGTCCTTGTTCCGGATCGTGGACAAGGTCCGGCTGCAGGCCAGTTCGGCGATATGAGCCGCCGCCGCCTGCCCGTGCAGGTCTAGCAGCGACCCATAGTCATCCAGTGAAATCACGAAACAGGCCGAGCTTTCCATATTTTTCCTCGCCCCATCCAGAAGGAGCCCCAACCTGGTACGAAACACCTGTTCCGGCATCATCCCGCCAGAGTTGTCGCGAAGTGAATTCCCGATCGCAGGCCAGATATTTGCGGCGCTTGCTCCGGCAAGGATCAGGGGCAAGCCCAATGCGACGATCAACAGCACTTGCTCTCCGCCGATCCAGAAGGCTGCAAGGCTGAGTGCCGGTATGAAGGCCAGTGCGGAAGGGCCGCTCAGGCCCGCGACAATCCTGTTGAGGACTCGTTTAAAGATCAATCGGTTCCGCATTGGTTCTAACGGCCTTCAGCTTGGACTCAGCGCGCAAGCCCAACCGTAGGAAACCAAACTGAGTCAGTCGTTAACGCAGGCGCGGAATTTCGTCCGATTTTTCGTTTTTTTGACCCGGATCAAGCGAAAGATTCGCGAAATCGAACAATTTCGGGTCCAGCAGATGCGAGGGTCGCGCGTTTGTCAGGGCTCGGAACATCACCTGACGCCGGCCGGGGCTGTTCTTTTCCCACTGATCGAGAATCTGTTTCACCTGTTGGCGCTGCAAGCCGTCCTGACTGCCGCAGAGGTCACAGGGGATGATGGGATAGTTCATGGCGGTTGCGAATTTCGCGCAATCGGCCTCGGCCACATGGGCGAGGGGGCGGAAAACGAACAGGTCGCCCTCTTCGTTGACCAGCTTAGGCGGCATGGTGGCCAGACGCCCGCCGTGGAAGAGGTTCATGAAGAAGGTTTCGAGGATGTCGTCACGGTGATGACCCAGTACCACGGCAGAGCAGCCCTCTTCGCGGGCGATGCGATATAGGTTTCCGCGGCGCAGGCGTGAACACAGCGCACAATAGGTGCGGCCCTGCGGAACCTTGTCCATCACGACGGAGTAGGTGTCCTGGTATTCGATGCGGTGAGGAACTCCCATGCGTTCCAGAAACTCGGGTAGAACAGTGGCGGGAAAACCCGGCTGACCCTGATCCAGATTGCAGGCCAGAAGGTCGACCGGCAGCAGTCCGCGCCATTTCAACTCGTGGAGAACCGCAAGAAGGGTATAGCTGTCCTTGCCGCCTGACAGGCAAATCAGCCAGCGGGGCGGTTTGCCATCCTTGTCATGGGCGGACGGGTCCACCATCCCGTAGTGCTCAATGGCCTCACGGGTCTGGCGCACGATGCGCTTGCGCAGCTTTTTGAACTCGGTGGTCGAGGGCGCACCAGCAAAAAGCGGGTGGATATCGTCAGCTTCGTCAAACATGGGCTGCCCCTACAGCAGTTGCGGCAACCGGGCAAGTGGGCGGGTCAGCCCAGACGCGCCAGCAGGGCGTCGGTGTCCAATCCTGTGACCGATCCCGGGATGCGACCGCTTTCACCTGACAGACGCGTGGCAATGAAGCCGTCGGCAACTGGGCCGGGGGCATGTCGCACCAACTGCGCCGCCGCCAACAAAAGTGCTGTACGCTCGGCGAACCACCGTGCCTCTGCCTCGGGTGGCAGGTCGGGCCAACGGTCGCGATGCGCCTTCAACGCTGCGTCATAGCCCCGGTCTGCACCTCTTGCGGCGTCCAACTCGGCTTGCAGTACCTCGGCGGCCAGCGGTTCTCTGATCAGGGTGCGCAGAATGTCGAGGCAGATCACGTTGCCTGACCCCTCCCAAATGCCGTTTAGCGGGGCTTCCCGATAGAGCAGGGGCAGAGGGGTATCCTCGACATAGCCCATGCCGCCCAGCACCTCCATCGCCTCGACCACGACAACCGGACAGCGCTTGTTGTTCAGGAATTTGGCCAGTGCGACGCTGATGCGGGCAAAGGACCTGTCTTCGGGCGACCTGCCTTCGAATGCCTTCGCAACCCGCATCCCCAAAGTTAGAGCGCTCTCCCAATCCAGTGCCAGGTCGGCCAGCACGGCGCGCATCAGGGGCTGGTCGATCAGACGGCGCTGAAACGCGGTTCGGTGGCTGACCCAATGATGTGCCTCGGACAGGGCGGCACGCATCAGTCCGGCCGGAGCCATGGCAGTGTCCAGCCGGGTGTGGTGCACCATTTCGATGATGGTCTGAACGCCAGCGCCTACGTCGCCCAGCTGATAGGCCAGCGCGTCGTGGTATTCGATTTCGGCAGAGGCGTTGGATCTGTTGCCCAGCTTATCCTTCAGACGCATCAGATGGATCGCGTTGCGCTCGCCCTCCAGCCAGCGGGGAACAAGGAAACAGGTCAGCCCACCCGGCGTCTGCGCCAGCGTCAGGAAGCCGTCCGACATCGGGGCCGAGCAGAACCATTTGTGACCGCGCAGACGCCAGTGACTGCCGTCGCGGGTGGCAATGGTGGTATTGGCGCGCACGTCCGAGCCACCCTGTTTCTCAGTCATCGCCATACCCAATGTGGCGCTGGCTTTTTGGTCGATCGGGCGCGTCGACGGATCATAGCTGTGCGCCATGAGATTTGGGCGCCAGACCGAGGCGATCTGCTGATCGACCTCAAGCGCCGGGATCGCCGCATAGGTCATGGTCATCGGGCAACAATGCCCCGGCTCGACCTGTCCCGCCAAGTAGACCATGGCTGCGTGGGTGGCGTGCCCACCCGGCTGACCGTCCCAGGCCATTGCGGCGTAACCGGCGGACTGGCTGACCTGCATCATCTGGTGGTAAGCGGGGTGAAACCGCACCTCGTCCCGACGCCGACCGCCCTGATCGAATACCCGGAGTTCGGGCGGCTGCCGGTTGGCTTCGCGCCCCAACTCTCGTGTTTCGGCACGTCCAAGTGTTTCGCCGAAAGCCGCCAAAGGCGCTGCGCGCGCGCCGGACATGTTCACCGTGTCTCGAAGCACCGGATCGCAGGCCCACAGGTCAAAGTCACCACGAACTTGCGGTTGGTTGTGGACGGTGTGCGTGGGCAGAGTGCGGCGTGCGTCTGGTGGCATCAGAACCTCGGGTTGGACTGATCCGAATGTTGAGCGCAGGTTCAACCGGGTCAAGTCTGACCGGGGGTCATTAAGTTCTGCTCTGCTCGTCAGGGCTTTCCGGCACGGGGTCGTAGCCGTCACCGCCCCAAGGGTGGCATCGGCCGATCCGTCGGGCGGCCAGCCACGCGCCCTTGATCGCACCGTGTTTTTCCAATGCTTCAAGCGCATAGGCCGAACACGTGGGCTGATAGCGGCAGTTGAACCCGACCCAGGGGCTGAAAACCAGCCGATAAGCCCTGACAGGCAGGGCAAGGACATGAGAGAACAGGGTCATTTCCGCGCACCGTGGATTTTGCGCAGCGCATAACGGAGGTCATCCAGAAGGGCGTCAAACGGGCGCGCGGCGGTCACTTCGGCGCGACCGACCAGTACATAGTCCCACCCATCAAGCCCACTGACGGGCAGCACAGCGCGGGCGGCCTCGCGCAAACGCCGCTTGGCGCGATTGCGGGCAACGGCATTGCCGACCTTCTTTGAACAGGTAAACCCGACGCGAATTCCGGTCGCCTCGTGAGGCGCGCGTTTGCGGCCCTGCACCATCATCGAGGATGTGCCCTGTCTGCGCGCGCGGGCGGCTTTCAGAAAATCGGATCGTTTCGTGAGAACGGTCAGAGTTTCAGGCGCGCAAACGGACGCCGCCGGGGGCGTTTCCCCGGGCTGGTTCTTACCATCCACGAGGGGCCTCCGGCGGCGTCATGTTCATAACCTGACAGGTCGAGCGGTTTACGCGCTCAGCGACTTGCGGCCACGAGCGCGGCGCGCGTTCAGGATCTTGCGGCCGGCCTTGGTGGCCATGCGCGCGCGGAAACCGTGGCGGCGTTTGCGAACCAGGTTCGAAGGCTGATAGGTGCGTTTCATCGCTCCGTCTCCAATCTATGCGGTCGGGTGCGGCGCGGATTCGCCTGCCCGTGGTGTTCGAAGCCCGTCCTCTACTGGGTAGCGGGGGGTAAGTCAAACCCCAAGGTGGGGGTTTTAGCGGCTTTTGCAACAATTCTGTAACCCAGCCCGTGAAAAGGTTTCAAAAAGACGGGTCAGCGGCGCCAAACCCTCACATTCCCGGACAAAAACATCAAGGCAGCGTGAGGCCCCTGTTGCCGAGGCGCCATGCGGCGCATGTTGTTTGCAGAATGAAACACACGAAACCGGACAGCCACATGAGTGATGCAACTCAGGCCCCGCGCAGAGGGCTTGCGCGACATATGCCGTTGCTGGTGATTCTTACCGTTGCAGCGGTGGGGTTTTTCACGCTGGGCGACTATCTGACGTTCGAAACTCTGCGCGACAACCGCGAGGCGCTTTTGGCGTGGCGTGATGCCAATTACTGGGCAATGGCCGGTGCTTTCGTGACGATTTATATCGTCATCGTGGCATTTTCGTTGCCGGGTGCGGCGGTGGCCTCGATGACCGGCGGGTTCCTGTTCGGACTGATCGCCGGAACCGTCTTCAACGTATTTGCGGCCACGGTCGGTGCATCGGTGATCTTTCTGGCCGCGCGCTGGGGGTTGGGCGAAGCCCTGACGGCTCGCCTCGAATCTTCGGAGGGCAGCATCAAAAAGCTCAAGGACAGTTTGCGCGAGAATGAAATTCCGGTGCTGTTTCTGCTGCGCCTTGTACCCGTCGTGCCGTTTTTCGTGGCCAACCTTGTGCCCGCTCTGGTGGGCGTGAAATTCCGCAATTTTCTGATCACCACGGCGCTGGGCATTATCCCCGGAGGGATTGTGTACACCTGGATCGGCGTGGGGCTGGGCGGTGTGTTCGACCGGGGCGAGACGCCTGACGTTTCGCTGCTGTGGGAACCCTTTGTCATAGGTCCCATCATCGGCTTGTGTGTGCTGGCCGCTTTGCCGATTGTCATCAAATCCGTTCGAGGCCGAAAGGACGCCTGATTCATGCAAGATCTGAAAGCCGATATCCTGGTGATCGGAGCCGGGTCAGGGGGGTTGTCCGTGGCCGCAGGGGCCAGCCAGATGGGGGCAAACGTCATCCTGCTGGAAGGCCACAAGATGGGCGGCGATTGCCTGAACTTCGGATGTGTTCCGTCTAAAGCCCTGATCGCCAGCGCCAACGCAGCCCATGCGCAGGCCCATGCCTCGGCGCTGGGCGTGGCGGACGTGGTTCCGCAGGTGGATTATGCGGCGGTCAAGGACCACGTGCGGGACGTAATCGCCCAGATCGAACCGATGGACAGCCAGGAGCGGTTCGAGGGTTTTGGCGTCAAAGTTATCCGAGAATATGGCAGCTTTGTTTCTCCGACCCATGTGCAGGCGGGTGGTCACCTGATCACTGCGCGGCGTGTGGTGATCGCGACGGGTTCGTCCCCTTTGGTGCCGCCGATCCCCGGGTTGGATCAGGTGCCGTATTTCACCAACGAGACCATCTTTGACCTGCGCGACAAGCCCGATCACCTTCTGATCATCGGCGGCGGGCCCATCGGCATGGAAATGGCGCAGGCCCATATTCGGCTGGGATGCAAAGTCACTGTGATCGAAGGGATGACAGCACTGGGCAAGGATGACCCCGAAGCGGCCGCGGTTGTTTTGGAGACTTTGCGCGCGGAAGGCGTGGTGATTCACGAAATGGCATTGGTCGCGCAGATCAGGGGCAACGCTGGTACGATTGAGGTAGTGACCGAGAATGGTGACGTCTTCTCGGGCTCGCATCTGTTGCTGGCGGCGGGGCGCAAGGCAAACACAGACCGCCTGAACCTTGAAGCCGCTGGGATCGAGCCGACCCCTGCCGGGATTAAGGTTGACGAGGCGTTGCGGACCACCAATCGCAAGGTCTATGCCATCGGTGACGTCGCTGGTGGGCTGCATTTCACCCATGTGGCCGGGTATCACGCCGGGATTGTCATCCGCTCGGCGCTGTTCGGCCTGCCGTCCAAGGCCAAGACGGCGCATATCCCGTGGGCCACCTATACTGATCCGGAACTGGCGCAGGTGGGCCTGACCGAAGCGCAGGCGCATGCACACCATGGCGACAAGGTCGAGGTCGCCCGTTTTGACTATCATCACAATGACAGGGCGATTTCCCAGCGGAAAACGAAAGGCTTCATTAAGGTCATGGTCGTAAAAGGCCGGCCTGTGGGTGTTACAATCGTGGGTCATCAGGCGGGCGAACTGATCAACTTGTGGTCGCTGGCCCTGGCCAATAATCTGAAGATGGGTCAGGTCGCCGCGATGGTGTCCCCCTATCCGACGATCGGAGAGCTTAACAAACGCGCGGCGGGCGCTTATTTCTCGCCAAGGCTGTTTGAGAATCAGACAGTTAAACGAGTGGTCAGGTTCGTCCAGCGCTGGATCCCCTGACCGGGAAAGGAGCGCATATTGAACTCGCTGTCGGGCCGATTTCTGATCCTGACGACGGTCTTCGTGATGTTGGCCGAGGTGCTGATCTTTGTGCCATCGATTGCGCGGTTCCGCGAAGATTTCCTGCTGAACCGGCTTGAACGGGCGCAGATCGCCTCGCTGGCGTTGCTGGCTGATGACATGCTGGCCGAAGATCTGGAGGCCGAACTTCTGGCCAATGCGGGCGTCTACAATGTGGTGTTGCGGCGTGACGAGGTGCGTCAGCTGATGCTGTCCTCACCGATCCCGGAGCCGATCACCAAGACGTACGATCTGCGCGACGCGAGCCCTTGGGTTCTGATCCGGGACGCGATGGCCCGGCTGTTCACTCCGGAAAACGAAGTCATCCGAGTGATAGGCGAGCCGGTCAAGGGTGCCGGGCTGCTGATCGAAGTGACGATCGACAGCGCGCCGCTGCGCATGGCGATGACGGACTACGGCCTGCGAATTCTGGGGCTATCCTTCGTGATTTCCATCATCACCGCCTTTTTCCTGTTTCTTGCGGTGCGTGTCGTTCTGGTGCGTCCGATCAAAAGCGTGGTCGGATACATGCAGCGTTATGCCAGCGCACCTGAGGATGCGCGCGGCATCATCTCGCCGGATTCCCGGGTGACGGAACTTAGGGAAGCCGAGGAGGCCCTGCAAATGTTGCAGAAGGAGCTGACGCAGGCCCTGAAACAGCGTGAACGCTTGGCTCAGTTGGGTGGGGCCGTGGCCAAGGTCAGTCACGATTTGCGCAACATCCTGACCTCGGCACAATTGTTCACGGACCGCATCGAAGCCAGTGACGATCCGGTGGTTCGGCGTCTGGCCCCCAAGCTGGTGAATTCGATCACCCGTGCGGTGTCCTTATGTGAAAGCACGCTGGCATTTGGCCGCGCCGAGGAACCGGCACCCACATTGACCATGGTCCGGTTGCGCGATGTCGGTGAAGATGTTGTGGCCAGTGAAAGGCTGGCGGTTGCCGATTCTTGCGTGGAAATTGTCAACAACCTGCCGCAGGACCTGATCGCCCGCGCCGACCCCGAGCAGATGTTCCGGGTCATGATGAATCTTGTTCGCAACGCGCGTCAGGCGCTTGTCGCCTCGGGCAAGCCCGGGAAGATCACGATAGAAGGCCGTGAAGACGACGACAGCTGGTGCGTTGAAATCCGCGACAACGGTCCGGGCCTGCCCCCCAAGGCGCGGGAAAACCTGTTTACCCCGTTTCAGGGCGGCGTCCGCAAAGGAGGTTCGGGCTTGGGCCTCGCGATATCGCAGGAACTGGTGCGCGGACATGGCGGGGATCTGGTGCTGAAGCACACAGGTCCTGACGGAACCACCTTTGAAATAAGCCTGCCACGCGGCGACCGGACTTTTTGAAAGTTTTTTTGAGAATCGACTTGCACGTCCCCGGACCTGGGTCTAAATACCGCCTCACCAACGCGGACCGATAGCTCAGCTGGATAGAGTACTTGACTACGAATCAAGGGGTCGGGGGTTCGAATCCTCCTCGGTCCGCCACTTGGTGATTTCCCTGAATTTTGTTGAACAACACTAGGTCGCTAAAACCTTTGCGTTATATGATTGTAGCCGCGCTAGCGGGTTTCATTGAATTTTCGCCAATGACACCAGTATACTTTCATTAAGTGGTATTTTTTGTCGTAGTTTCATGTCGGCGCTCAGCGGAATACTGGCAAAGAAGCTGGTAGATAATCTTGGTCCGGGACGACACGGTGACGGTTCTGGCTTGAATCTTGTTGTAGATCCATCGGGCGCACGGTGTTGGATCGTACGTGTTACGGTCAAAGGGCATAGAACCGCACGGGCGCGCCGCTTCGAACGGAATTCGGTTTAGGCGGCGCGGATGTCGTCGCACTGAAACAGGCTCGAGAACGAGCCATCGAATTGCGGCGAAGAGCGAAAGCGCGGTGGATCCCGCGCTTCAACGCCAAGCGCGAAATTCTAACTTTTGAAGAACTCAGCCGGCAGGTTCACATTGACCGCCTGCCAACATGGAAGAATGCCAAGCATCGCCATCAATGGCTCAACACTTTGCGCGATTATTCGTTCCCCAAGATCGGCCGTATGCCCGCAGATAGCATCGATCAGCCCGAAGTGCTGATGTGCCTGTCGCCCATCTGGACCGAGAAACACGAAACCGCAAAGCGACTGTCGTTGCGGATAAGGACGTTACTCGACGTGGCGAAGTCCAACGGCTTTCGCTCGGGCGAGAACTCGGTGACCGCAATCCGCGAAGGTAAGATGCTGCCCAACGTCAAAGCCAAGGTCCAGCACCATGACGCGATGCGTGGCGAGAGGTGCCCGCGTTCTAAACCGAGTTGCAGACCCGCTCTGCTGTGGCTGCCAAGGCGCTCATATTTGCCTTAAAACAGCGTTCGATGTGTTCTGTGTGACATACAAAAGCCGGCTTCGGGTTACTCGTGACATTACTTGCGAATCCTAAATAGTCGAAACTATTTTGCGATAATTTCCAATACGGGAAGTAGAATAACGTATCTCTTGATGGGCAGCGCGCTCGCGTGCTTCAATTTTGTGGCTATGTCAGCCTCAAGTTTCGCTGGCCAAAAAGGACCGGAAGGCACGACCTTCCCGAAAAAATTCCAAGCGCACCACCGTCCGAAAGGGTGAGAAAAACAAGCGCGGAAGTTTCCCAACATGGAGATACCAGATGAAAAGAATTGCAACGCTACTAGGAAGTGCTTCGGTCGCGATTGCCGGCCCGGCTATGGCCGCAGATATCGTGATCGGTGTGCCGAACTGGGCCTCGGTGAATGCCACGGCACATATTCTTGAGGTGGTGATCGAAGAAAACCTTGGTCTGGACGTGGAACTGCAAAACGGCACGAATCCGATTGTCTTCGAAGCCATGGACAGCGGCTCGATGCACGTCCACCCAGAAGTGTGGATGCCCAACCAGCAAAACCTGCATGACACATATGTCAAAGAAAATGGCACGGTTGTCATGAACCAAAACCCGGTTCAGGCCGAGCAGGGCATGTGTGTCCCGACCTACATCGCTGAACAGCATGACATCAAGTCAATTGACGACCTGAGTGACCCGGACAAGATGGCGATCTTCGATACAGACGGGAATGGTACGCCTGAGGTCTGGATCGGTGCTCCGGGCTGGGCTTCGACCGTTGTCGAGAAGATTCGGGCCAAATCTTATGGCTATGATCAGATATTCGACCTGACGGAATACGAGGAAACCATCGCCTATGCCAACCTGGCAAACGCGACCAAGGCGGGCGATCCGTGGATCGGGTTCTGCTACAGCCCCCACTATATCTTCGTGACCCAAGACCTGACGGTTCTTGAAGAGCCGGCTCATGACCCTGCCACCTGGACAATTGTTCAGCCAACCGATGACCCGGATTGGCTGTCGAAATCCGAAGCGTCCACGGCCTGGAACGGCGCAACTCTTCACCTGCACTACGCGAAAGAGCTGGAAGAGAGTTATCCTGAAGTGGCCGCTCTGTTCAGCAACTATCAGATGTCAGGAGATGATCTGAGCGCGATGGGCAAGGCTCTGGCTGTAGACAACGTCGAAGCCGCGGATTTTGCCAAGCAGTGGGTGGCAGAGAACGAAGATACCGTGATCGGCTGGCTAACCAACTAAACTACGACCTTGCAGGCCGTCGCGGAAAATCGCGGCGGCCTTTTTTCTGTTGGGCAGGGCTATGCCCTGTGGGGGATAAATGGACGAACCTGTCGTAAAACTGGAAAACGTTTGGAAGATCTTCGGCGCACGTGCTGAAGAGGCAATGCAAGCTGTCCGAGACGAAGGAATCGGCAAGCCGGAAGTTTTGGAACGGTTCAACTGCGTTGTCGGTGTTCAGGGTGCCACATTCGAAGTGCCGCGTGGCGAAATTTTCTGCATCATGGGGTTGTCCGGTTCGGGCAAGTCCACGTTGGTACGACACGTGAACAGATTGATCGAGCCGACGGCCGGCCGGATCGAAATCCTGGGTCACGATGTATCGAAACTATCGGAATCCGAATTGCGCCGCATTCGCGCCCAGCAAATCGGCATGGTCTTTCAACATATGGCGCTTATGCCTCATCGTTCCGTCCGCGATAACGTGGCTTACCCCCTGGAGATCAGAAAGGTCCCGAAATCCAAACGTTGGGCTGTATCGGATCACGCTTTGAGCCTGGTAAACCTAACGGGTTATGAGGACCGCCTGCCCAAGGAACTTTCCGGCGGTATGCAGCAACGTGTGGGGATCGCGCGGGCGCTGGCGTCGGACCCTGAAATCCTGTTGATGGATGAACCCTTTTCCGCCCTTGACCCTCTGATCCGCCTGCAGTTGCAGGACCAGTTCAAGGCGCTTGTGGCGCAGCTAAAAAAGACCACGCTGTTCATCACTCATGATCTGGATGAAGCCATTCGCATAGGTCACCGAATTGCGATCATGAAAGATGGGGTGATCGTACAGATCGGCACGCCGGAGGATATCGTCATGAACCCATCAGACGATTACGTGCGCGAATTTGTTCAGGGCATCTCCAAGCTCAAACTGGTCAAAGCGCATTCAATCATGGAACCAATGGACAGCTATTCAGGGCCACTCGACGGTGCGCCTAGGGCGGACGAAGGCGCGGATCTGGACCAACTGATCGATCTGGCCGTGAATTCCGAATTGCCGGTCGTCATTACGGATGCGGGCAGTGACGTGGGTGTCGTGACCAAGCCACGCCTGTTGCGTGGTATTCAGGGGGGCAAAAATGACTGACGCAACTTCTGAGCTTAAAGTAACGGCCGCTTCTGACATCGAGGTTGATCGCGAGGCTCTTGATATTTCAATCAAGAAGTTCGCTGGTCCGAACGGAGCCTACTACGTCAGCGCCTTTCACAAAATCCACGATGCCACCAGTGCAATTCCCAACACGTTCAACACGTGGGCGGCGGTGCTGGGGCCGTTCTGGTCCGCGTCACGGGCCATTTGGGGCATGTTCTGGACGTTTCTGATCCTCGAGATCATCGCTTGGGTCCAAATTGGCAGAGGTGCGTGGGGCAATCCGGGTGCGGATTTTGCAGAGCGTGCCGCACGCCAGCAAGAGCGCGCAGCCGAACTGCTGGCCCGAGCGGCGGACGCAACTGAAAAGGCGGATATCGACCGGTTCACCAAGCTGGCTGAGAACATTCAGAAAGCGGCTGATACCAGCTTGGAAAGGGCCGCTGCTGCCCAGTCCGAGGCCACGGGTATTCTTATCACCGGGTTGCTGATGTTGCTGGTTTTCAAGGTGGTTCAGGGTTTGTATGCCGACCGTGTCTACGAAAAACAGTATTCAAACTGGCGTATCGATCCGGGCAGCACGGAAAGCGGACGCTCGACCCGAAACACGGTTTTGGGCGCAATCCTTGTCGCCGCCATTGGTCCCTTGATCGTTTACAAGTTCACCGTAAACGCGTCGCTTCCTTTGCTGGATGCTTTCCCCGAGCAGCAGGTATCCGCGATGATATTGGGAGAGGGCAACGGCACGTTGTTCTCAAACCTGGCTGGCTGGATGGAAGAAAAGATAGACGCGGCCGCTGCAGCAGGGGGCGACGTCTTCGACGGGATAGTAGCCGGTGTGCGTTCTGTTCTTGATGCGTTGACAGTGGCACTTATCGGCTCACCTTGGCCAGTTGTCATGCTGGTCATCTGTGTGACCGCATGGCGCGCGGCGGGACCAAGGGTTGCCATCTTCACCGCAGCTTCGTTGGCCTATATCGCTTTGCTGGGATATTGGGACGTAGCGATGGAAACCGTTGCTCTGGTGGGTGCGGCGGTGTTGCTCTGCGTTGTCTTCGGCATTCCGCTGGGTATCTGGTTTGGCAAGTCTAAGCGCGCTTATCGCGCGGCGGAACCGGTGCTGGACTTGATGCAAACGCTTCCGGCCTTCGTTTACCTTATCCCGATCATTGCCTTCTTTGGCACCGGCAACCCGCCGGGCATTCTGGCCACGATCATCTTCGGAATGCCGCCGGTTATTCGACTGACGGCACTGGGAATGCGGGGCGTTCCGGAGAGCATCAAGGAAGCTGCCGTCGCCTTTGGGGCCTCGAAATGGCAGTTGCTGAAAGACGTGGAAATCCCGCTTGCCTTGCCATCGATCATGACAGGTGTGAACCAGACAATTCTGATGTGTCTGTCCATGGTCGTAATCATCTCGCTGATAGGTGGTGGCGGCTTGGGCAAAGAAATCCTGGAGGCACTGCAATATGCCGCCAAGGGGCCGGGCCTGCTGGGCGGATTTGCAATTCTGTTCCTCGCCATGGTCATGGACAGGATCGTTCAAGGCGCATTCCGGCGAGAAGACGAGAAAATCTAACCATTTGCGCCCCCGGTTCTTTCCGGGGGCGTTTTTCATTGACCGGAGAAGACAATGGCGGATCGTTACGAACAGTCCATGATGGACAATCTGTATTGGTGGGGCGTGCCAACTCTGTTTCGTTGCCCCAATGTCGGGCCCGAGGGGCAGGACATTGCGTTGGCAGGCGTGCCGCACTCAACTGGAAACGGCACGACCGAGAGGGACCAGCATTTGGGCCCACGCGCCTTGCGGCACGTCTCGGCCGTTCAGCGCAGGGTGCATTCAGTTTTTGAGATCGACCCATGGAACAGTGCGCGGATTGCCGACGTGGGGGATGTGCCGTTCCCGAAGGCGAACGACAATGAGGATTGCATCGAACGGATCACCGAATTCTACAAGGACATCGACGCGGCCGGTGCACGCCCGGTTTCTGTCGGCGGAGATCACTCCATCACTGGTGGGATAGTACAGGCGTTGGGATGTGGAAAATTGGCCGGCGGAGAACCTGTCAGTTTCCTGCATCTGGACGCCCATACGGATGTTTTTACCAAGGTTGACCACTTCCTGGGGGCCAAGAAATCAGCGGCACATTGGGGGGCTTATCTGGCCGATCAGGGGCAGGTGGATCCGACCCGTTCGATGCAGATCGGCTTGCGGGGCCATCCACGCAGTCTGGACTGGCTGCAGCCTTCTTACGACTATGGCTACAACATCGTCACAATGCGCGAATTTCGTCAGCGTGGGCTGGAGGACGTTGTGGCCCAAACCAAAGAGGTGCTGGGCGACCGGCCGGTTTACATCACCTTCGATCTGGATTGCCTTGATCCAACCGTTGCGCCCGCCGTCTCTAATCTTGAGCCGGGTGAAAAGGGGTTTGACATCGATGAGGCGGTCGGAATCCTGAGAGCGGCGCGCGGGTTGAATATCGTTGGCGGTGATGTGGTTTGCATGATGCCCACAAAAGACAGCCCCAACAACATCACTGCCCTGACCGCCGCAGCAGTGATGTTCGAGATGATTTCGATGATTGCCGAAAATGTCGCCGCGGATTAACTGCGGCGCGCCTCGACAGCTTGGGCCAGAACACAAAGTAATTCGAACATCAGCGAAATACCCAGCCACGCTGTCCCACCCTCAGGATCGAAGGGTGGCGACACTTCGACAAGATCGGCACCGACAAGGTTCAGGCCAGCCATCTTGCGAATGACCTGCTGGGCCTGAAAACTGTTGGGCCCGCCAATTTCGGGTGTTCCGGTGCCGGGCGCATAGGTCGGGTCCACGAAGTCGATGTCATAGGTGCAGTAGGTCGGTTCCGTTCCGACAATGCTGCGCACTTCATTCATCACATCGTCGATGCCCCGATCGAACAGTTCTTCGATTCGGATGATACGGATGCCCTGCGCTTCACCCCATTCGATGTCTTCGGTGTTGTATGCCGTGCCGCGGATTCCGACCTGAACAAAGCGTTTGGGGTCCACCAGCCCTTCCTCAACAGCGCGGCGGAACGGGGTGCCATGCGTGAATTTGTGGCCGCCGAAATAGGTGTCGAACAAGTCCGTGTGACTGTCGAACTGGATGAGACCAACCGGGCCCGAGGCGGCCAGGGCACGCAGGACGGGCAGGGTGGTCAAGTGATCCCCTCCGGCAGTCAATGGCGTGATATTGCGTGCTTTCAGCTTAGAATAGTAACTCGTGACCCGTTCCAGCGTGTCGTCTATGTCGACCGGATTGGGGGCGACATCTCCTAGGTCCGCGCAATTCACCTGCGAGAACGGCGCGACGCCCGTGACCGGGTTCATCGCCCTGATCATCGTGGAGTAATCGCGCAGTTGCCGCGGGCCATGCCGTGCGCCCGGCCGATTGGTGGTACCGCCGTCCCAAGGGATGCCGACAAGGCCCAATTCGACGTCCGAGATGCGTTCGTGGTCCATATCCAGAATGGGCAGGCGCATGAATGACGGTATGCCCGCAAACCGGGCAAGCTCCATGGCTGATACCGGTTGAAAAAATGAATCGGCCATGGTTTCCCACCCTCTGCAAGTTACTTCAGTGACCCTAACGGTTCAGCTTCGGGCTGGGAATGCCCGTCAGTCTTCAGGTCAGGATTCGAAAACGTCGGCGAATTTCGGCGTCCTGCTCGGGGGTGAGATACTCGGGGTGATGCGAGGTCAAAACCTCTCTGGCGACTTGCCGGGCGGATGACCATGCGTCCATCGCACCTTCAGTTTCCCATGTGCGCGGCTCCCGGCGATCAGCGAGCTGTGGATAAAAGTAGTCTCTCTCCATCGCTTCATATGTATGTGCGCTGCCCAGAAAGTGCCCGTCACCCAAAACCGATTTGCAAATGGCGTCAAAGCCGAGATTCGCTTCGGTGACCTCGATCCCGCGCAAGACCCGATAGGTGTGAGAGTGCATTTCGTTGTCCAGCACAAAGGCCTCGAAACTTGCACCCAACAGGGACGCAGTCATGCCTGAACTTTCATAAATCAGGTTGCCGCCCGCCAAGGCGGCTGCAAGCGACGTGATGCCTTTTTCAGCCCCGTACTGGGCATCAATGGCCTTGGCATCTGCCATCGAAGCGGCCACGCCCGAAGGCAACCCCAGCCAGTTCGTGATCTGCGCCGAGGCGGCATTCAAGATCGCTGTCTCGCCGCTGCCGCCTGCAAATGAGCCAGTTCTGAGGTCTACGATGAAGGGCCAATTGGAAAAAACCATCGGAAAGCCGGGTTTGATCGTGTTGACCATCACGAGACTGGCAAGCGTTTCGGCCAGTGACTGCGCCAGAAATCCGGCCAGGGTCGCCGGAGCGGTTGCGCCCGCTTGCGCAGCCGTGATGCAGGACATTGGTATGTTATGGGCGATGCACTCATAAACGACGTCCACTGCGTCTTCGCCATATCGCATCGGTGAAATGACCGGGCTGATGTGCGCTTTCAGGAAAGGGCGTTTGGCGAACTCACCGACCCCTCCGGCGACGATGTCCAGCATCTCGACAATGGGGCGGACATGTTCGGCCAGCGTGAAAGAGGTGGCGACCGGTTTGGTCGTATTCCGCACCAAGGCGTAAACCGTATTGACGTCCAGATCAAACACGTCCGGGACATCCGTTGCCACGCAGCACCGGGTGAACCAACTGACATTGGCCAGTGTGTCCTGTAGTCGGGTGAAGTCATGCAGATCAACCAATGTAGAGGGACGATAAAGCCCACTGTCAATGTCGAGCGTCTGAACAGCCGCGCCGCCAGTGCCAAAATACACACGATCCCCGCCCACCTTGATGGACCGGCGTTCATCGCGGCCATGGAAAACGAAACTCTTGGCAGCGGAATTAATGACTTGCTGGACCATTGAACGTGGGAATACCAGCCGCCCCGGTTCCCGGTCCCGTGCCCCTGCGGCCCTTAGGTCGGCGGCAAGCCTATCCGGTACATTGCCCATGCCCAGCTCTTCCAGGAGCCGCAGGGCGGTATCAAATACCTGTTCTATTTCCGAGTGATTTAAAGGCTTGTACGCACCACCTGTCTGACCGGGTGGACAGGGATCGAATGCGGGCTTGGCTGCACGCTGTGCGTGCCGCGCTTTCCGACCGCTGCGTTTGGAGCCCTCCGATGACATGTATCCCAATCCCTTTGCATCTTCGTTGCACCGTAAGGCGCAAAACACACGGGCATCAAAGGAGAATTGCCGTTTTCAGAATCCAAAATTGCGGTTTCGATTTTACAGTACCAACGTCTGCCCTGTTGTCTGCCCAACCCGTTATTCAGCAAGACTTGTGCCGAAACCGAGGGAGCAAAGACCATGAAGTCGCGTACCAGAGTCGTTGTGATCGGAGGCGGGATCGCTGGATGTTCGACACTGTACCACCTGACCCGAGAGGGTTGGACAGATGTGGTTTTGGTTGAACGGAACGAACTGACTTCGGGCACGACCTGGCATTCGGCAGCGCAGGTCACAAATTTCGGGATGAATCAGACCATGGTGGGTCTGAAATCTCATTCGATCCGCCTGTACAAGGAACTGGCCGACGATCCGGATTATCCGATCAATTACCATCACGGAGATGGCGGAATACGTCTGGCGAATACTGACGAACAAATGCAGGGCTACCGTCACTTCGCATCCATGGCGCGGGGCATGGATGTACATTTTGAGGTGATTGACGCGGATGAATGCGCCCGCCGCCACCCGTTGATTTCGACCGACAACCTTATCGGTGGGCTATGGGATCCGTTGGACGGTGACATCGACCCGGCCCAACTGTGTCAGGCCCTCGCGCGACGGGCGCGCAAAGCCGGTGCGGAAGTGTACAGAAACACGCCTGTAACAGCTTTGACGCAGCACAACGACGATACCTGGACCGTGCATACCGAGCACGGAGACATCGACTGCGACATAGTCGTTAACGCATGTGGCTACCGGGTCAACGAGGTTGGCGCCATGATGGGGGTTCATCATCCGGTGTCGTCCATGGAACACCAGTATTTTCTGACCGAAGAGATCGAGGCCATCCGGGATGCCGGGCACCGGATGCCGCTGCTGCGCTGCCCAATCAGCGACTACTATTGCCGACAGGAAAAGAACGGTCTCTTGCTCGGGTTCTACGAGCAGGGGTGCAAGACATGGGGTATGGACGGGATCGATCCAAACTTCGTGAACGCACTTTGTCCGGATGATCTGGACCGTGTAACTGATGTGCTCGAGGGTGCATTTGCGCGGATGCCGGCCTTGATGGAGGTGGGCATTCACACGGTCGTAAACGGGCCGATCACTTATACGATTGATGGCGCCCCGATGGTTGGGCCGATCCCGGGCAAGCGCAATGCGTACTGCATCATTGGTCTGCGAGCCGGGTTGGGCGAAGGCGGCGGGCACGGGTGGTTGCTGGCCCAGCAGATCGTGCATGGTGAGGCATGTTATGACACTTGGTGCCTCGACCCGAGGAGGTTTACAGGACATGCGAACGTAGAACTCACTGCTCTGAAGGCGATTGAAGATTATCAGAACGAATTCAGGTTCCACTTTCCACACGAGCATCGCCCAGCCGGCCGTCCCGCCAAAACGACGCCTCTGACGCCTGTTCTCGCATCCGAAGGGGCGGAGTTCACGGTAGTCAATGGGTGGGAAAGGGTGGATTACATCAAACCTCACCCCGATTTTGCGCCGTCACTCAGTTTCGATTTTGACGAAACCTTCGATCAGGTTGCTGCCGAAGTCGATAACGTTCGCACAGGTGTCGGGTTGGCGGAAGTAAACGGGTTCAACCGGATTGAGATCACCGGAGTGGACAGGCACGCGTTTCTGGATCGGATGTTTTGCGGAGTTGTGGGCAAGCGCGAAGGGCGTGTTGGGTTGGGCTATCTGCTGAACCAACACGGTATGGTCAAGGCGGAAGCAACTGTTGCCAATCTCCCTGCCAGTGATCGCGGTCCAGCACGGGTTTGGTATGGCTCTGCCGCAGCGAGCGAGTATCACGATATGGACTGGCTACAGAAGCATCTGCGCAACGATGAAGACGTTCAGATGCGCAGCTTGACGAATGAGCAAACCATTCTGGTTTTGGCTGGCCCCAAGTCGCGCACTGTGCTTTCTGACTGTGCCAGAGGTGATTGGTCTGCGGACGCATTCCCCTGGCTCAGCGTACGAGAGTGCTTTGTCGGCATCGCTCCTGCCACGGTCATGAACCTTAGTTTCTCGGGAGAGTTGGCCTATGAGATCCATGTCCCAAACGCCTCTCTCTATGCGGCCTATCTTGCGCTGCGGGAGGCGGGCGAAGGGTACGGGCTGAACCTGTTTGGTGCCAGAGCGGTTGACTCGATGCGCATGGAAAAAAGCTTCCTGCACTGGAAAGCCGATTTGATCACCGAATTTGATCCTTGGGAAACGGGGCTGGAGAGGTTTGTACGTCTGGACAAGGGCGAATTTATTGGGCGTGAGGCGCTGTTGAAGCGGCAGTCAGAAGGGCTTCGCCGCAAGCTGGTTCCCCTGCGCATTGATGCAACGCGTGGTCCGGCGCATCCCGGCGCGTCTGTCATGCTGGGCGATAAGGTCGTGGGGACTGTTACCTCTGGGGAATGGGGTCATCGTACAGGATTGAACCTGGCGCATGCATTTGTTGATCCGTTCATCTCTGAGGTTGGCAGCGAAATGGAGTTGGATAGTTGCGGGCAGCGTTTTGGCGCGACTGTCATAACGTCCAGCCCGTACGATCCGGATTTTGCCCGTATGAAAGCTTAGAAACGACATCTCAGCCAACTTCATTGTTGCCGCAAGGGCGAATCTTTGCTTCGCTAGTTTCGAACTAATCGAAACGATGGTCAGTTGCCGTGTCCAAATCGCTGAGCCTTAGGTGGCTGGAAGTTTTTCAGTTGATCGCCAAGTCCGGATCGATTCAGAAGGTTGCATCCGAAACGGACCTGTCGATCAGTACAGTATCCAACCATCTGCGCAGCCTTGAAAACGCGCTGGGCATCGAATTGGTCGACCATGGACGCCGTCCAATGGGGCTGACACCGGCAGGAGAAGTGTTTGCCCGCTACGTCCGTGAAGGCCTGACCGTATTGAAACGTGGCGAAGCCGAGATCCGTACGGGCAACTGGCAGCACGCGACGGACCTGCGATTGGCTTTGATTGACGATTTCGACAACCAGATCGCGCCCGATCTCGTTCGGTTTTTGGCTCAGGCTCTTCCGCGCTGCAATTTCAGGCACTTCACACGCCCCAGTCACGAGATCCTCGCCAAACTACAAGAGCATAAATTGGACGTAGGCGTTGCCACACGGCCGCCGGGACGCACTGAGGGGCTGATCGAATACCCTTTGATGCGCGATCCTTTCATCGTTGTACTTCCCAACAAGTTTGAAGGTTCGCCCGAAGAGCTGTTTACACCAGAGGCGGAATTGCCTTTGTTAAGGTATTCGCGGGACTACGTGATCGGCAAACAAATCGAAATTCAATTAGCCCGAAGCAAGTTCAGCCTGCCCAACCGGTTTGAACTTGAGTGCAATCAGTCCATCATCGGCCTGGTTGCACAGGGCAGCGGATGGGCCATCACAACAGCGGCGTGTTTTCACCGAACGCAGCGGTTTCACAACAGTGTCAAAGCCATGCCATTTCCCGGCAGGAACTTTGTGCGGACAGTGTCACTTTTTACGACCGAAGTGTACCCGGCGACAACATCACTGCTGATCCAGAAGGCTATGGGAAAACTGATCCGGCAGCATTTCACAAGACCGATGTGCGCCAGGCATACCTGGCTGAAAAATGAATTCCGCACCATGGAAATGGAGAGTGCCTAGCCACCATCAATGACTGGCAGTTCTGGCATTCCAAAAAAACAAAACGCGGTTCTTATACCGGCCCGTCGGCATCTTCTGTGGTTCCGTTTGAGAACCCAAAAACCTCCCATGGGTCCAAACCAGAACCCGTCAGACCGATTTCTCGTCGGTCCTTCGGTTCTGAAACGGAACACTAAAACTTACCACTCCCTGCTACGTTAGGCAGGCATCCTAGAATACCGCGCGCTGCTGCAGCCATCGGACAATTTGCAATTCAGCACAGGACCGGGACCAAGCTTGACTATGAATGTCCGCTCTGTTCGCGACTCGGTAGTTTCTGTGGAATTGTCGAACGTTTGCTGAATGATATCGAAGCTACAGTCGAGAATTGGGTTTGTTTCTGGGTGCTGATGCCAAGCCGATATAAAAGTTACTTGTGTCAATGGGCCGCCTAAGTCCAACATGACGTGGTACTTTTGGTAGTATGGCAAGAAAATTTTTCAGAATTTCATCCAATAGATATATGTATAGCGGAAAATTTAGGCTCCTCCTCGGTCCGCCACTTGGTATTCTGTAAGGCACACATGGTTCTGGCACCAGCGACAAAGCCTTGCCGTTTTCACCTCATTCCCTTCATCCAGCGTCCAAAAACCGATTTCATAGATCCTGACTTCCTATTAGCAAAATCAGGGCCGACATGCGGATCAGGCTGGCACCGATTCATCCTAAAAAAGAAATCCAGAACTTGGCTCGTCAGAAGTGCTCGGCGGCAATCAATGCACGGCAAGTTGACCTGTGCGAACGTCGCATTTGGTGGAGAGCTACCATCAACAAAATAGCCTCAAAGCACCAGAACACAGTCATCTGGCAGCGGTATTGTAAGTGGACAGCATCTTCTTCAAGGCGAAGTATGAGGCTTTCGGAGTACGTTTCATCGTATCGAAATCCACATCAACCAGACCAAAGCGTTTTTCGTACCCCAAGGCCCATTCGTAATTGTCCAGCAGAGACCAAACAAAGTACCCCTTGACCGGAACATCCTGATTTAGGGCCTCCTGAACGGCGGCAAAGTGCTGATCCAGATAGCTGATACGATCATCGTCTTGTTGGCGCTCGGGGCTGGCCATGCCGTTTTCGGTCACGTAGATCGGAAGGTCGCCAGTGTATTCTTGCGCTGTGCGGATCAGGAACCGGCTCAGCGCGGCTGGGTCGATTTCCCATCCCATTTGGGTCTTGGGCAAGGGCCCGGGGATTTCGGTCAGACCGGGCCAGGCGGTGTCCGCAGGGGCGATCAGTTTGCGGGTGTAGTAGTTCAATCCACACCAGTCGACAGGAGCGCCGATGATGTCGAAATCATCCTGCCAGCCGGTCGGAAGGTGGGGTTCCAGCCCTTCCAGCACATTCTGAGGATAGGCCTTGTTGAACACGCCACCCAGGAAGAACCGGTTATAGATCCCATCATAGAGATCAGCGGCCTGCTGCGCTTGCGGACTGTCATCGGCGGGTTCGGCCCATTCAAGATTGAACACACCGCCCAGATTGGACATGCCCAGACCGCGCATTGCCTGAATCGCGTGGCCATGGGCCAGCAGGACGTGATGCATGGCTCGAGCTGTGGCCCGAATGTCCCGCAATCCCGGGGCGTGATGTCCTTCGAAATGGCTCAGCCAACTGACGCACCAAGGTTCATTGATGGGGGCAACGCTGTACATTCGGTCGCCAATCCGGCCCATGATGACCTCGGTGAAATCGGCAAACCAACTGGCGATATCTCGGTTGCGCCAACCGCCCAGGTCAGCCAGAGCCGACGGCAGTTCCCAGTGATAAAGCGTCGCGCACGGGCGGATGCCACGCTCCAGCAGCGCATCAGTCAGCCGGTCGTAATAGTCCAAACCCTTTTGATTGATCGGTCCGCGCCCCTCGGGCATCACGCGTGCCCAGCTGGTCGAGAAGCGATAGCAATCAAAACCTGCGTTGCGCACAAGATCGAAATCCTGTTCAAACCGGTTCAGGTGATCGCAGGCCAGATTCCCATTTTCCCCCCGCACGACGTTGCCGGGCGTCGCGGCAAACGTATCCCAATGGGTGGACCCTGCACCGCCTTGGGCGTGACCTTCGATTTGATAGGCCGACGTGGCGACCCCAAACAGGAAATCAGACGGAAAATCGTTTCGCGTAAAGTTCATCTTCAGAACCTGTCGGGTGCAGGGCCGGTTGACTTGCCGACAACCAGCTCCGCCTCAAGCAATCTGGTTTTGACCGGGTCCTCAGGCGATTTGATCCGCTCGATAAGCATCTCGGCGGCCAGTTCTCCTGCGTGTCGCACTGAAGAGCGCGTGGCTGTGAAAATGGGGACGTCCTGCCCGTTCTTTAGGTAAGAAAGGTCATCGTCATGAGCGATGACCGAGACATCCCGACCGATCCGGAGGCCCGCCTCGTCCAGCGCCCGCCGTACTCCGATCGCTGAAATCATCGAGGACGCCAGAATGGCAGTCGGCGGTTCATTCAATTGCAGCATGTCGTGGGTTTCGCGGTGGCCGTAGACTTCGGTCATCTCGGCGCTTCGCATCAGTTGCGGGTCCGAGGTCAAGCCTGCCTGTTCCAGGGCCTGCTGGTACCCTGTACGGCGTCGTTGCGCGAAATCCATATCTTCAAGCCCGTTGATCAGGGCGATCCGGCGATGCCCTAAATCGATCAGGAACTGTGTGGCGCGCAGGAACGAGCTTTTGTTGTTTACGTCAATCCAGTCATATTGCACATCCGCCCCCGTCGAACGCCCATGCACGATGAACGGTACCGCCATCCGCGACAGCAGATCAATTCGGTGTTCGTTGACTTTGGGGCCCTGCAAAACGACGCCATCCACGGCACCGCGCTGAAACAAACTGCGATAGGCCCCTTCGATCGACGTATCATCGGCGGTGGTGAACATCATGTCATAGCCATGCGCCGCGTATGTCCGAGCGGCACCAGCAACAAAGTCACCGAAGATTGGGTTCACCATCTCGTGCTGGGACGAACTGGGGATGACATGCCCGATCACCATGGATTTGCCGGTCGCCAGCCCCTTGGCGCGGATGTTCGGGCGATAGCCATGTTTGGCAGCAGCAGCCTGAACGCGCATCCGGGTTTCCTCGCTCACTTCGGGGTAGCCGTTCAGAGCGCGGCTGACCGTCGTTTGCGAAAGGGCAAGAATTTCCGAGAGCTGCTTCAGGTTCATGATTGTTTCAAAGCGCCTTCAAGTTTTGGCTGTTACCTGTTGTGTGGTCAAATGCTCGTTCCGTCAACCCGTTTCAATCAGCCTTTTGATTATTAGCGTTTTGCAACGCGAATATTGACAGGCGGGAAATGTTAGCGGATAAACTGCATATCCAAAGCGCTTTGGATGCTGAGTCTCTGTGGCGCAAGGAACTGTTGGGAGGAAAATTCATGAGAAACGCGCTTTATGCAGGTGTGGCCACATTTGCTTTGCTGTCCGGAGGCGTCCAGGCGCAGGGCGAGATGATCCACGCCGTGGGCGAGGGCGGCTTTGACTGGGACGGCTTTCAGGCCTTTGCGGACGCCCATGACCTGGCCGGTCAGGACCTTACCATTTTCGGGCCGTGGCTTGCGGGCGAAGGGAAGTCATTCGAAAATCTGGTCGCCTATTTTGATGAGGCCACCGGAGCGAATTCCAGCTATGTCGGATCGGACTCGCTGGAGCAGCAGATCCTGATTGATGCGGCCGCTGGCTCCGCTCCGAACTTGACGGTTTTCCCGCAGCCGGGTCTCGCCGCGAACATGGCCAAGAACGGATACCTGACGCCGCTTGCCGAAGGGTCGGCGGACTGGATCAAGGACAATTTCGCTGCTGGCCAGTCCTGGGTTGATTTGGGAACCTTTGAAAACGCCGATGGCGCCAAAGATTTCTACGGCTTTTTCTTCAACGTCAACGTGAAGTCGCTGGTCTGGTACATCCCGGAAAACTTCGAAGACTTCGGTTACGACGTCCCGCAAACCATGGAAGAGTTCAAGGCGCTGATGGATCAGATGGTCGAGGATGGCGAGACGCCGCTTTGCGTGGGGCTTGCATCCGGCGGTGCGACCGGGTGGCCCGCGACCGACTGGGTCGAGGACCTGATGTTGCGTACACAACCGCCCGAAATCTACGACCAGTGGGTCTCGAATGAGATGAAGTTCGATGATCCGCGGGTGATCGCAGCGATTGAGGAATACGGCAGCTTTACCCGCAACGACGACTATGTCGTGGGCAACGCCGACGACACCGCCGCGATTGACTTCCGCGACAGCCCCAAGGGTCTGTTCGACAGCCCGCCTGCCTGCATGATGCACCGTCAGGCGTCGTTCATTCCCGCCTATTTCCCGGAAGGGACCGAATTGGGCGTAGATGCCGATTTCTTCTACTTCCCGGCCTATGCCGAGAAAGATCTGGGAACTCCGGTTCTGGGTGCGGGCACGTTGTTCACGATCACGAACCCGAACCCGGCGGCCGAGGTGTTCATGGAGTTCCTCAAAACGCCCTTCGCGCACGAGATCATGATGTCTCAGGACGGATTCCTGACGCCGCATCTGGGGGCAAATCCCGAGAATTACGCCAATGATACCCAGCGGGGACAGGGTGAAATCCTGACCAACGCAACCACGTTCCGCTTTGACGGGTCCGACCTGATGCCGGGCGCGGTCGGCGCGGGAACGTTCTGGACGGGTATGGTCGACTATTCCTCGGGTGCGAAGGACGCAGCCACAATTGCCGGAGAAATCCAGTCTTCGTGGGATGCTGCGAAGTAAGTGACGGCTGGGGCGGCCCTGACGTCGCCCCAATTTCCAAACCAACGAGGGCATCATGACACCGGCACTTCAGGGCCTGCTGACCATCGCCATCGGTGTGTCGGGTTGCGTGGGCTACTTCTACCTCTCCAACCAGTTTCTGGACAAAGTCCTGTTCCCGCCGCGCGGGCCCAACGCAGGGCGCAACATCAACCGGGCGAACATGATCCGGCCCTGGTTGTTCCTGTTCCCGGCACTTGCTGCTCTGGGCTTGTACCTGGCATACCCGGTGGTCGAGACGCTGCGCCTGTCGCTCACTGAACGCGTGCCCGGCGGTGGGTACAGATGGGTAGGCCTTGATAATTACACCCAGATGGCCAAAGAGCCGAAATTCTGGGAGGCCATGCGCAACAACATGTTCTGGCTGATCGTTGTGCCGGCCATGTCCACCGCTTTCGGCCTGCTGGTTGCACAACTGACCGACCGCATCCGATGGGGTAATTTTGCCAAATCGCTGATCTTTATGCCAATGGCGATTTCATTCGTCGGCGCCTCGGTGATCTGGAAACTCGTCTATGACGCGCGCCCGGCGGAACAGGACCAGATCGGCATCCTGAACGCGCTTTATATCTTCTTTGGCGGCACCGAACCGCAGACATGGCTGACGGTTCCGTTCTGGAACAGTTTCTTCCTGATGATTGTTCTGGTTTGGATTCAGACCGGGTTTGCCATGGTGATCCTGTCGGCCGCCCTTCGCGGCATCCCCGAAGAAACTGTCGAGGCCGCCATCCTGGATGGCGCGAACCCGTTTCAGATTTTTTTCAAGATCAAGGTGCCGCAGATCAAAACCACGATTCTGGTCGTCTGGACGACGATCACCATTACCGTGCTGAAAGTCTTCGACATCGTCTTTGCCATGACCAACGGCCAGTGGGAGACACAGGTTCTGGCCAACTACATGTATGACAAGCTGTTTCGCGCCAACGACTGGGGGGTGGGCTCGGCCTCGGCCATGGTGATCATGTTGCTGGTCACACCGATCCTGATCTGGAACGTGCGCAATGCGCGCAAGGAGATGGAGTAGGCCATGAACGATATTGCGGGAACCAGACCGGCGCTGCGCTGGGTCGTTCATGCCTCGGTCGTCTTTCTGGTGGTCCTGTGGATCATTCCGACGCTTGGTCTTTTGATCTCATCCTTCCGGACGGCGGACCAGATTTCCAGCAGCGGCTGGTGGCGGTCACTCTTCCCGTCCGAGCAGAATCTGACCCTGCGCAGCGCGGCACCCGAAACGCAGGTGTCGGAGAATGAGCTTTACGTAATCCAGGGGCAGCTGTTTGGCGATGAAGAGCAAATCAGGATTTCAGGCTGGGGCATCAGCGCGCGCGAAATTGACGCTTTTGCCCCCGGTGAAACCGCCGAGCTGCGCCGAGGCGGCACAATCACAGTCGATGCAGACGGCAACTATCGGATGGAGAATGCCGAAGAATTCAGCGGCAAGCGCGGCGCGCGTGTATTTGTGACGGCTGAATTGCCGCCTGAGTTTACATTGGACAACTACAAAAAAGTTCTGTTGGACCAAAGCAGTACGGACAGTATGGCAAAGGCGTTCTTCAACACGCTGACAGTCACAATCCCAGCGACGATCATTCCAATCCTTGTTGCAGCCTTTGCAGCTTATGCCCTGGCGTGGATGGAGTTTCCGGGCCGGGCCTTGCTGATCGCCGCGGTGGTTGGCCTGTTGGTGGTTCCGTTGCAACTGGCGTTGATTCCGCTGTTGAAATTCCACCTGAGTATCGGGGTTGGGAAAGGTTATCTGGGCGTTTGGTTGGCGCATACGGGCTTTGGCATGCCGCTGGCGATCTACCTTCTGCGCAACTACATGGCTGGATTGCCGCGTGATCTGATCGAGAATGCGCGGGTCGACGGGGCGACCGAGTTCCAGATCTTCACCAAGCTGATCCTGCCGCTCAGCTTCCCGGCGCTCGCGTCCTTCGCAATCTTCCAGTTCCTGTGGACGTGGAACGATCTTCTGGTGGCCAAGGTCTTCCTGATCGACGCAACCGGCCAGACCACGGTGATGACCAACCGCATTGTCGAGCTTTTGGGCACCCGTGGAGGCAACTGGGAAATTCTGGCGACTGCGGCCTTTGTGTCGATCTTCGTGCCTTTGGTCGTCTTCTTCGCAATGCAAAAATATCTGGTCCGGGGCCTGCTGGCCGGATCCGTCAAATAGAGGCGTCTGATGAACGTGCAGAACACTGTGGAACTTTCCAAATCAACAAAGGCCACGTCAGACTGGTGGCGCGGCGGAGTGATCTATCAGATCTATCCGCGCAGTTTTCAGGACAGCAATGGCGACGGCATCGGAGACCTGAAAGGTATCACCCGGCGTCTGGATTACATCGCTTCGCTAGGTGTTGACGCGATCTGGATTTCGCCCTTCTTCAAATCTCCGATGAAGGATTTCGGCTATGACATCAGCGATTACCGCGACGTTGATCCGATGTTCGGGTCATTGCAGGATTTTCGCGAACTGCTCGATCAGGCCCATGCCAAGGGGCTGAAAGTGATGATCGATCTGGTGCTTTCACACACATCAGACCAGCACCCGTGGTTCATCGAAAGCCGTGCCAGCCGGGAAAACCCGAAATCCGACTGGTATGTTTGGGCCGATCCGAAGCCAGATGGCACACCGCCCAACAACTGGCTGTCGATCTTTGGCGGATCAGCGTGGCAGTGGGACCCGCGCCGCCTGCAATACTATTTGCACAATTTCCTCACGTCGCAGCCGGACCTGAACTTCCACAATGCACACGTTCAGGACGCCTTGCTGGATGTTGCCCGGTTCTGGCTTGAGATGGGCGTGGACGGCTTTCGTCTGGACACGATCAATTTCTATTTCCACGACAAACAGTTGCGCGACAACCCGGCGCTTCCGATCGAAGAGCGCAACGCGTCAATCGCGCCAGCGGTGAACCCCTATAACCACCAAAACCACCTGTATTCCAAAAGTCGGCCTGAAAACATTGCCTTCCTTGAACGCTTGCGGGCGCTGACAGACGAATATGATGGTCGCGCCTGCCTGGGCGAGGTCGGCGACGCGCAGCGTGGGTTGGAAATCATGGGTGAGTACACGTCCGGCGACAAGCGGATGCACATGTGTTACGCCTTTGAGTTTCTCGAAAAACGTGCACTGTCGGCTGATTATGCGAAACAGGTTTTTGATCAGCTACAGGCCAAAGCCGGGGATGCGTGGCCGTGCTGGGCGTTCTCGAACCACGACGTGCCACGCCACGCCTCGCGCTGGGGCCTGGACGATGCGGCCATTCGACAGCACGCAGTCTTGATGATGTGCCTGCGCGGTTCCGCCTGTCTATATCAGGGTGAGGAGCTGGGCCTGCACGAGGCCGATGTTCCGTTTGAAAAACTGCAAGACCCTTACGGCATCGAGTTCTGGCCCGAATTCAAGGGCCGGGATGGCTGCCGTACGCCGATGGTCTGGACGGCGCAAGACGAACAGTCGGGCTTTAGTACGGGTGAGCCGTGGCTACCGGTCAGTACCATGCAATCCGAACGGGCCGTGGACCGGCTGGAGGTGGACGACCAATCGATGCTCCACCACTATCGCCGCGCAATTGCGTTGCGCCATGCTCATCCTGCGCTCACATCGGGTACGCAATCCGAGATGAAACAGGTCGGTCCGGCCCTGACGTTCTACCGCGAAGACGCTTCTGAAACGGTGTATTGCGCATTCAACCTTGGAACAGAAGCAAGACAGATCGACCTGCCTGAAGGCAACTGGCGGGTCATCGGGCAAGACCTGGGCGGTGTTGATGGCGAACGCGTCGTGACGCTGCAACCTTCGCAATTCTGCCTGATGGTTAAGGACAAGGGGTAAACCATGTCGGAACTCAAGCTTACAGATGTGGCGAAGTCCTATGGTCCCGTCGATGTACTGAAGCATATCGATCTGGACATCGAGAAAGGCGAGTTGATCGTCTTCGTCGGCCCTTCGGGGTGCGGCAAATCTACCTTGTTGCGGATGATTGCCGGGTTGGAAAAGATTACTGGAGGAACACTGGAAATCGAAGGGCAGGTCATGAACGATGTGCCGCCCGCCCAGCGAGGCATCGCGATGGTGTTTCAGTCCTACGCGCTCTATCCACATTTGACCGTGCGCGAGAACATGGCGTTTGCGCTCAAGATCGCCAAGATGCCCGCCGCCGAGATCGATGCCGCCGTCGAACGCGCCGCACAGACCCTTCAGCTGGATCCGCTTCTGGATCGACTGCCCAAGGCCCTGTCGGGAGGTCAGCGCCAACGTGTCGCCATCGGGCGGGCCATTGTACGGGACCCCAAGGTCTATCTGTTCGACGAGCCGCTCTCAAATCTTGACGCTGCTTTGCGCGTCGCAACCCGTATCGAGATCGCGCGACTGAAAGAGGCAATGCCCGACAGCACCATGATCTACGTGACCCATGATCAGGTCGAGGCGATGACCCTGGCCAGTCGGATCGTGGTTCTGGCCAACAAGGGCATTGCGCAGGTGGGCACACCGCTGGAACTGTACGAAACACCGGACAACGAATTCGTGGCGCAGTTTATCGGCTCGCCTTCCATGAACTTGATGCCCGGCAAAATATCCGGGACCGGGGCACAGACATCGGTCAAACTTGATGCGGGCGGCACGGCAGTTTCATCCATTCCAACCAATCCCGATCAAATGGGTCTGCCGGTAAACGTTGGCGTACGCCCCGAAGACTTTTTCGCCGACGATGCCTCTGGGTTTCTGGACGGCAAGGTCGATTTCATCGAAGCCTTGGGAGAAGTCACCCTTCTTTATTTCGCCAGCAGGGCAGGGGCCGAAGGCATAGTCGCCAAGTTTCCCGGTGTCGAACGAAATCTGCGTGGACAAAATGTTAAACTGAACGCCGATCCGGGCAAGGTGCATCTATTTCACAATGGCTTATCTTTGCGGAAATAATGATCGGCCACCCAATCAATGTTGTGAGAATGGGAGCGCAATTCATCTGGGCCTGACGTTGCCCACTTGGCTTGGCCAATGCATCCATCATCAAAGCACAGAGAAAAGTCGAGAATTTTCTAGTCTGGCAAATATCGTTCAAGCAGAGCATCTACCAGCCCTTCTTGAAGGCGGTAGCCTGTCGCCTGGTCAACACGCAGAATGTCTTCAATGATTATAAATTGCTCCATGCCAGTCGTCATGGACAACCGCATCGCCAAGTCTTTAATTTCCTTGGGTTTCATAGATTTTTGCACTGGTTCAAGTGCCTCAGCAAAAGCAGCAACCCGTCTCGCGCCCCGCATTTTGGTCGTACCCTGCTCAAGCGATGCTTTCAGAGACTCTGCAAGAAACTGCCGGAAATAAGCTTCATGTTCGCGTGAGAAATCCAGATAGTAACGCGCGACAGCGTGTACTCGATCCCGGACATCATGAACCCCCTGAAGCAGCTCAGACGTTGGTTTGACTTCAATGTCCAGAGTCGCATCCAAAGCCAATACGCCCGGATCGGAAAAGTATCGGTAGACCGTCGCACGACTGATTTTGGCATGTTCAGCCACTTTTGCCAGCGTCACTTCCTGTCCCTCCGACATCAGTTCACGAGCGGCCGAAAGAAGCGCATCACGAGTTCGTTTAATTTGGTTTGTTCGGCGCGCCAAGTTAACTCCTTTCATAATACACTTGTCTCATAAGTGGATTTATGTATCATAATGGTATTAATTTTCGAGTAAAGGGAGTAGCTGCAATGACTGAACCTCGCCCTCGGGTTTATCATCTTCTTGGAAATCTTCTGACATTCCATGCTTTTCCCAGCGAAACAGGAAATCGATGTACAATTGTCGAGATCAAAACGGCGCCGGGGGCCGGCGCACCGCCCAACCATCATGCCGGTGAAGATGAAAGCTTTTATGTGCTTGATGGGGAATTCGAGTTTCTTGTGAACGGCGAAACCCACAGTGTAGAGAGTGGTGATTTTGTAAAAGTGCCGGACGGTGCCGTTCACGCCTTTACATGTACCGGAGCGAGGCCCGGTCGATTGCTCTGCATTAATGCCCCTGGCGCTATGCATGACACGTTCTTCACTGAAGCTGGTGAAGCCATGCCCGACGGAACAACAGACATTCCTGCCCCGGATGGACCACCGGATATTCCCGCAATCATGGCCGTAGCCGACAGGGTTGGAATGACGATTCTGGTGCCCACCGAAGTCCCCAGCTAACAGAATTTCAGTTTGGGCCCGGAAGCAACTTATCAGATGCTTCCGGGTCCAAACTCGCGCATGCATTGGTCTCTAGTTGCTCGCTCGCCTCGCCATGCGTGAGCTTCTGCTACGCATTGCCTTGCGGAGGGTCTTTTCTCAAGGGGAAAGGTCGTCGTTAGATGAGCCAAAATTGAATCCAATTTTGCTTAGATTGACCTTCTGCACCCGGTTCACGCTCTGACTTGCCAGTCGGGGACTATTCCTATCGACTGCAAGCTGACACATTTGGTCGCAACAGTCATTTTGGCGACAATGCGCCGCCAAGGTCGAAGTGGTTTGGAAACATTGAGCTCAAGAAGCGGAAGATGATCCTTATTGCCTCGGTTCGGTCAAAAGAATCCGGGTGCAGCAGGTAATCGGTCCACATCCCTTCCAGCATAGCAAGCGTGCCATGAGTTGCGTCACGTGCAACCTGATTGGGGTGTTCGATTTCAGCTTCCTTCGCAATCCGGGCGAACGCGTTGAAAACAAGGTTCCGTAGCTTCGCGTCCCGCGTGTCGGAGAAGGCGGCTATCGCCGCTCGGTTTCTGGCCTCACCGCGAAACGCGTACCAAATTGAAACGCTTTTCTTGTTGAGGATGGTTTCACCCAAATCACCCCGAACAATCATCTCGATATGCTCCTGGCCAGTTTGCCCGGTCGTTTCCAGCAAGGCATAAATGCCATTGTAGTATTGCTCGGACGAATAGCGGGCAGCTTCGTTAACCAGGTTGTCCTTGCCGCCGAAATGAAGGTGAATCATGCCGCGGGACAGCTCGGCGCGCTGGATGATTTCGCTTACGGATGTCTCTGAAATACCCTTCTCTGCGACCGAGTCGAGCACCGCTTCGATCAGGGACAGGCGATTTCGTTCGCGTATTTCTTGTCGTCTTCCGGTCATATGGTCAGGCGGTTCTGTTTGTTTTCAGCCTATTGCGGTGCCTTCTAGCGGCCATTGTGACTTTGGCCAGCCCTAGTTGTGAAATTATCTGTTGACACAGCTGGCCTGAAAATTCCAGATTTAAATGGACGATTGTCCATTTTGTGATGTACGTCGTCGCACCACCGCAAGCAAAACTCAGCAGGGAAGCATGGCTGGAGTCATAAGAAGCGAAACGGGCAAGGGCCTGGCACTGAGCGCGCCTGCGACGCTCTATGTCGGCTTGCTTGTGGCCGTGCCTCTTTGCATTCTGGTGGCCTACAGCTTTTGGACCCAAACCTATGTCGAGATTGATCGCACCCTGACCTGGGCGAACTACCAAGAGGCGTTCACCGACCCCTTGGTGCGGCACCTGATGATCCGGTCGGTTGCAATAGCGGGGGCGGTGACACTGTCGACGGTGTGTTTGGCCTATCCCATCGCCTATTTCATTGCGTTTCGGACGCAGAAGAAGACCCTGTGGCTATTGCTGATCACCATCCCCTTTTGGAGCAGTTACCTGCTGCGGGTGTTCAGTTGGAAACTGATCCTTGGATTTAACGGCGTGATGAATTCGGCCCTGATTTCGCTGGGGCTGATTCAGGAACCGCTGACATTCCTGCTCTACAACGAGTTTGCCGTTGTGCTCACGCTTGCGCATGCCTGGGCGCCGTTTGCGATCCTGCCGATTTACGTGTCGCTCCAAAAGATCGACCGTAGCCTGTTGGAGGCCGCAACCGACCTTGGGTGCAGCAAACTTGAAAGGTTTGTTCGCGTGACGCTGCCCCTGACGGTGCCGGGGATCATCGCGGCTTGCCTGATCATTTTCATCCCGACTGTGGGCGACTATGTCACCCCGGCTCTGGTCGGTGGATCGCAGGGCAAAATGGTGGCGAACCTGATCCAGGTACAGTTTGGCGCCGCCAATAACTGGCCATTGGGCGCAACCCTGTCTCTGCTGGCAATGCTTTCGGTCGGCTGCGTCGCGATCCTGTTCGTGGTGGTCGTCACCGCCTTGGGGCGGAGGATTCGATGACCAAGGCATTTCGTATCCCGTGGTTGCTTGTCTATGCCATCGCCTACCTGGTGTTTCTCTACCTGCCGGTTCTGCTTTTGCCGCTGTTTTCGTTCAATGACGGAACCATCGTGGCCTTCCCGCTAAAGGGCTTCACGTTGAAGTGGTACGCGCAGTTGGGTCAGCAGGACACGCTGTTGCAGGCGATGGTGAACTCGCTGATCGTGGGCAGCGTGACCGCCCTGATGGCAACGTCGCTGGGCCTGTTCGCCGCGCGCGCTTATGTCCGCTATCGCTTCACAGGGCGGGAGTTGTCCGAGGGACTGGTCATGCTTCCTTTGGTCATCCCCGGCATCATCGTTGCCAGTTCGATGCTGGTTCTGTTCATCAGCATCGGGCTGAAACCATCGCTGACAACCGTAATTCTTGGCCATGTTTTCGTGGCTCTGCCCTTCGCAGTTTCGATCATGAAGTCCGCCTTTGACGATTTCGACCAGTCTTTGGAAGAGGCCGCCTTCGACCTCGGCGAAAGCGTTGTCGGGACGTTTCGGCGCGTCACTCTGCCGATTGTTGCTCCGGGCATCATCGCCAGCTTGCTGGTCACGTTCACCGTGTCCTTTGACGAATTCGTGCTGGCCTTCTTCCTGTCCGGCAACAGCCCGACACTGCCGGTCTATATCTGGAGCCAGATCCGGTTCCCCGCAAAGCTGCCCAACACGCTGGCCCTGGGATCGCTGCTTTTGCTCTCGTCGGTCCTGCTGCTGCTGATTGCCGAATACTTCCGCCGCCGCTCCACGCAATCTTCGGATTGAAGCCAAAGGAACAAACAAGATGAGCGAACAGAACATCATCGAGATTAAGGGCGTCGAAAAACGCTTTGGGTCCTTTGTGGCGGTGTCCGATCTGAACCTGACTTTGAAAGAGGGTGAGTTCTTTTCGCTGCTGGGGCCATCGGGTTGCGGAAAGACAACGGCTTTACGCATTATTGCGGGCTTTCAGGATCATGAAGAGGGTGAAGTCCGGATCGATGGACGCACCATGGGCGAGGTGCCTGCAAACAAGCGGCCTACCAACATGGTGTTCCAAAGCTATGCGATCTTTCCGCATCTGAATGTTGGCGACAATGTAGGGTTCGGTTTGCGCAAGACAAAGCTGTCGCGGAAGGAAATCAAGGAACGCGTTGCCGAAGCGCTTGAGATGGTGGAACTCGGCGGGTTGCAGGACCGCAAGGCCAACGAGTTGTCGGGCGGGCAGCGGCAACGTGTGGCGCTTGCACGGGCGCTGGTCATGCGGCCAAAGGTGTTGTTGCTGGATGAACCACTGTCCGCGCTGGACAAAAACCTGCGCGAAGCGATGCAGTTGGAAATGCGCCGCCTGCAGCAGAAGCTTGGCATTACCTTCGTGATGGTGACGCATGATCAATACGAAGCCATGACCATGTCCGACCGCATCGGTGTGATGTTCGCCGGTCAGCTCAAACAGGTCGACAGACCCGAGGTGCTGTACTCGCAGCCATGCAACCGGGAAGTGGCCGCTTTCATCGGCGGTATGAATTTCCTGAATGCTGACGTGACTGCTGAAAACGCCGACACGCTGGACGTGAATGTTCAAGGGTTTGGCTCGATGACAATTGGGGTGAACCCGAATGTTCAGGTGCGTGACAAAGATCTGCTGGTCGGCGTTCGGCCTGAGCAGTTGGAAATCAGCGCGGAAAAACCGGATGGATATGACGCGAATGTTCAGGGCAAGGTGTCGGACGTCGCCTTCTATGGCGAAAGCGTCCACTATTATGTGCGCGTCGACGGGTTGCCAGAAAGCATCGCCGTTGCAGTGCCAAACTACTTTCACACAGTCGATCACAACCGGGGCGATACTGTCTGGCTTGGCGTTCAAAGCGCCTCAGTGATCGACTTGGGCAAACGTGAATCTTTGGGAGGAGAGAAATGAATAAAGCAGCATCAATCGCCGCAGCAGTGGTTGCCACCTTTACCGCCAGCCAAGCGCTGGCCAACGCGGCGGACCTGACCGTCTTCGACTGGTCCGGATACGAGGATCAGGGGTTCTACGGCGACTATGTCGAAAAGTACGGCGGCGCGCCCAGCTATACTTATTTCGGCAGCGTGGAAGAAGCGTTCACCAAGCTTCAGTCCGGGTTTGAAGCAGATCTGGCCCATCCCTGCACGGATGCGCTGAGGAAATGGGTCGCGGCGGATATGCTAAAGCCGATCGACACCAGTAAGCTTGAAAACTGGGACAAGCTGATGCCCAAGATCAAGGAAGTCGATGGCATCACGATCGACGGGCAGACCTATATGGTGCCGTTCGAATGGGGCAACACCGGCCTGATCTATCGCACCGACATGATTTCGGCGGATGATGTGTCGCTGCAACTGCTCGCGGATCCTGCCTATCAGGGCAAGGTTGCCATTCCGGATGCCGCCTCCAGCGCATTTGCCATGGCCGCATTGGCGACAGGGGCCTCCAGCTATACCGATATGAGCGACGAGGAATTCCAGAAGGCGGCGGATTACCTGCGCGCGATTCATCCCAATGTGCGCTTCTACTGGTCCGATGCGGGACAATTGGACCAGGCGATTGCCAGCGGTGAAGTGACACTGGGTTGGGGCTGGAACCAGTCGGAACTGAACCTGATCTGGAACGAAACCCCGGCCGTCATGATGCGTGATGTGGACAAGGGTATCGCCACCTGGGTCTGCGGCTATGTGCATCTGAAATCCGCCAAGCAGTCGGATGAGCAGGTCTATGACATGCTGAACGCGCTCAGCTCTGCCGCCAGCGGCAAGTACATCATCGAAAGCTGGGGGTATGCCCATGCCAACGAAGACGCGTTTGCACAAGCAGACCCGGAGCTGATCGAAACCTATGGTTTCTCGGACGTGGACAGCTTCTTTGAGGGCAGCCTGTTCTTCGACGCGGTCAACCCCGAGCTGGAAGCCAAGATGCTGAAAGAGTTCGAGCGCATCAAAGCAGGCTTCTAAGCAGACCTTAACAACACAACCGGGAATGGCGAGCCAGACGGTCCCTCCATTCCCACGACAACATTTCCAATTTTCTGGAGGAAGCGCGGCAATGTCAGGCGCTGACGGATATTCTGTTCTTTTCGAACCGGTTCGGATCGGGCCAGTGACGGCCCGAAACCGGTTCTACCAGGTGCCCCACTGCAACGGCATGGGGCATCTCAGACCTCAGGCCGAGGCTGCCATGCGGGCGATGAAGGCCGAGGGTGGTTGGGCTGTCGTGTCCAATCAAGAGACGGAAATCCATCCGACGTCCGACCTGTCGCCTTTCGCCGAAAACCGGCTCTGGGATGAGCGGGATATTCCCGCCCTGCGCCTGATGACCGAGGCGGTGCACGAGAAGGGCTCGCTGGCGGCCATCGAACTGGCGCACAACGGCCACCATGCGCAAAACCACCTGAGCCGCGCGCCCTTGCTGGCCCCATCAGAGCTCGCCCTGCAAACCGCGTATCCCAAGCAGGCCCGCGCGATGGACAAGTCTGACATTCGCGAGTTTCGCAAGTGGCACCGTGCGGCGGCGCGACGCTCGCGTGAGGCGGGTTTCGATATTGTTTATATCTATGCCGGTCATCACATGACTCTGCCGCATCACTTTCTGTTGCCGCAGTTCAACGACCGGACCGATGAATATGGCGGTTCGTTGGAAAACCGGGTGCGCCTGACCCGGGAGCTTCTGGAAGAAACCAAAGAAGAGGTCGGTGATGATTGTGCCATCGCCCTTCGGTTCGCGGTCGACGAAATGCTGGGGCCCGACGGGATGCAGGCGCAGGAAGAAGGCCGTGCCGTTGTTGAACTGCTGGCAGAGCTGCCGGATCTCTGGGACGTCAACGTCGCGAATTGGAGCAATGATTCTGCGACAACCCGTTTTGAACCCCGCGACGGTTTTCAAACTTCGTATATCGAATTCGTCAAACAGGTCACGTCCAAGCCGGTTGTTGGTGTCGGGCGCTTTACGTCTCCGGACCTGATGGTGTCGCTGGTCAGGAAAGGTATCCTTGATTTCATCGGCGCGGCACGACCGTCCATTGCCGATCCTTTTCTGCCCAACAAAATCAAGGAAGGTCGCATCGAAGAAATCCGCGAGTGCATTGGATGCAATATCTGCGTTTCAGCGGATTCCTTGGGAGTGCCTATCCGGTGTACTCAGAACCCGACTATGGGCGAAGAGTGGCGGCGTGGTTGGCATCCTGAAATCATTGAGCGCCGGGGAAAAGAGGAAGCCGCGCTTGTTGTTGGCAGCGGGCCAGCCGGGCTGGAATGCGCCATGCAACTGGCGCGGCGTGGCTACGACGTAACTCTGGCCGAAGGAAAGCAAGAGCTTGGCGGCCGCGTGTTGCAGGAGTCCGGTCTGACCGGCCTGTCTGCCTGGAAACGCGTGGCAGACCACAGGATTTACGACCTGCAACAGCGCGGGAACGTTCAACTGTTCACCGACAGCCGCTTGTCGGCGAGTGAAGTTGTTGAACTGGGCATTTCCAACGTCTTTCTGGCAACCGGTTCAACATGGCGGCGGGATGGTCGCGGGAAATCCGCATTTCGCGGCATAGCTATAGAGGCTGGCACCCGGGTTTTCACTCCGGATGACATCATGTCAGGTCAGGTGCCGCAGGGCGGTCCTGTTCTGATCTATGACGATGATCAGGCATATCTTGGTGGCGTGCTGGCGGATCATCTGGCTCAGGCCGGGCATGAGGTTGTTTTTGTGACCCCGGCCTCGATGGTTTCGCCATTTACCGAATTGACGTTGGAACAGATCAAAGTTCAGCGCAGTCTGTTGGAAAAGGGCGTTCGATTGGTTCTGTCCAAGACCTTGGCCAGCATCGCGCCCGGTCAGGCAAAAGTAGAATGCGCCTATACCGGCCGAGAACAATCCATCGAATGCAGTTCTGTGGTTTTGATCACGCAGCGAACGCGAGAAACCGGCCTTTATGATGAACTTCGTGGTTTGACCGACAGCCGGCTGACAAAGCTGGAACTGATCGGCGACGCGGCAAACCCCGGTTTGATCGCGGACGCTGTATTTTCGGGTCACATGGCTGCCAGGAATTTCGAACGCGACGCGGGCGACATCGACCGCGAGTATTTCCGCCGGGAAATCGTTTCCCTTGAAGCTGAATGAGGTGCGCCATGCCAAAAGATGACTTGCAAGTTATGCGCGATTTGATGGAGGCGCAGCCGGAAGGGTTCGCCTTGCCGCGCCATTTCTATACCTCGCAGGCGGTTTACGACAACGACATCAGTACGTTCTGGAGCCGCAACTGGATCTGGGTCGGGCATGTCACCCAGATCGCTGAACCGGGTGACTATTTCCTGTTCGATTACGGCCCCGAGTCCGTAATCATCGTTCGGGATCGCGAGGGAGAGGTGCGCGCGCATCTGAATGTTTGCCGTCACCGGGGATCGCGGGTTTGCATTGAACAGAAAGGCAAGGCGCGCAGTTTCATTTGCCCCTATCACGCGTGGACCTTCGACCTGAACGGAAAACTAAGAAATGGGCGATCAATGGGCCCGGACTTTGATCCCGGCCAGTACGGGTTGTTCCCGGTTCAGGTTAAGATTTTCCAGGGCCTGATTTTTGTCTGTGTCGCTGAAGACGCCCCGCCTTTGGATGCTGCGCTGGAAAGGCTGGCCCCGCTTTCAAAGCCATTCGACCTAGAGAACCTGAAGGTCGCGCATGAAGCCTCATATCCGGTTCCGGCAAATTGGAAGCTGGCCTTGGAGAACTATCTGGAATGCTACCACTGCGCACCATCCCATCAGGATTATTCCCGCAGTCATTCCCTGAAAGACCCGGCGCAAGTTCTGGAATTCAGCGGGGCACTTCACGAGCGGATGGAAGAAGCCGGAATTCCAACTGAACAATTGGACCTCACCGGGGAAAATGCAGTTGCGCCCGGCGCAGATGTCTATTGGCGGCGCTACCCGCTGTTCCCCGGCTACATGACGGGCAGCAAGGATGGCGGACCTCTGGCGCCACCCTTGGGTGATCTGAAAACTCACGATGGGGGCGCCACCGATCTGGGGGTTGGGACGCTGAACTACTTCCTCATCTACGCGGACCACGTGGTAGGGTACCGGTTCGTCCCACGCGCCCTGCAGGAAACGGATATTCAGATCGTGTGGTACGTGCGCGGCGACGCTGAAGAAGGTCGCGACTATGACAAGGATGCGCTGACATGGCTCTGGCATGTCACGTCGCTCGATGACGAACGGATCATCCGGCACAATCAGGAAGGCGTGAATTCACACCATTTCGTCCCGGGGCCGCTGTCCGAGATGGAATGGAGCATTCCCGGCTTCTATCGCAACTACTTCAGCATGATCTGAGACGCGCAAAATTCGGAGAAGAACGATGACAGAAATTACGCAGCGCAGATCACGACGGCGCGGGGGCGGGCGTGAAGCACGCGCGGCCGTGCGGACCAGCAATACCGCCTCGCAGGCAATCTGGCCCGGCATCCCCGGTGGCCGGTACAAGCCGCTGTCAGACGCCGATATGGCACGCATCCACGAAGCCGCGCTCGGCATTCTGGAACGCACAGGCGTCGGCGATCCCACGCAGGAAGTCCTTGATCTTGTGATGCCCAAGGGGGCGACAGTGAACGAGCACGGCAGGCTGTGCTTTCCGCGCGCCCTGATGGAGGACCTGTTGGCCAAGGCGGCCAGTGAATTCTATGTTCACGCACGCGGATCGCGGGCCGGCAAGGACGACATGCATTGCACCAAGGACAAGGTGTACTACGCAAACTCCGGCACCGCTGTGACAACGTTCGACGCCGAAACGCGCAGTTACCGGCCATCAACCCTCAAGGATATTTATGATTTCACCCGTCTGGTGGATCGGCTCGACAATATTCACATGACCGGCGACACGGTTCTGGCAACGGATGTTCCGCAGGATTATGAGCATGACATGAGCATGCTCTATGCCATCCTGGCGGGTAGCGAAAAACCGTCCTGCCTGACCTTCCGCACGCGCGAGCATATTCAGGATGCGATCCATCTGTTCGATCTGGCCTCGGGCGGGGAGGGCAAGTTCCTTGAAAAGCCCTCGGTCATCTTTGGTGGCTGCCCAATCGTTTCTCCCCTTCGCTTTGGGCGGGATAATCTGGAAATCCTGATCGATACCGCGAAAATGGGTCTCGTCTGCGATCTTGCCGTTCCGCCGCAAGCTGGGGCCACGTCGCCTGCGCCGTTGGCTGGCACGCTGGCGCAGGCGGTGGCCGAGACCCTGTCATGCGTCGCCATTGCCAACCTGATCAACCCGGGCACACCGGTCGTCTTCGCGGCCTGGCCCTTCATCACCGACCTGCGTACCGGGTCGTTCACGGGCGGCAGCGGTGAACAGGCGCTGATTTCGGCCGCAGCCATTCAGATGGGCAATTTTTACAACCTGCCGACCAGCGTCGGATGTGGCATGACGGATTCCAAGATCCCCGACGCGCAATATGGTCTGGAAAAGGCGCTGACCTTCGCCTTGGCGGCCCATGCCGGGGCCAACCGGCTCTGCGAATTTGGCGGGATGGTCGGCAGCCTGATGGGGTGCAGCTTCGAGTCCATGGTCATCGACAATGAGGCCGCCGGAATGATCTCGCGAACGCTCCGTGGAATTGAAGTGAGCGACGACACGCTTTCTGTGGACGTCATCCATGAATGCGCGATTGATCCTGGCCACTTCCTCGGCAACGCACAGACCTTGCAATACATGGAGACCGAATATGTCTATCCGACCCTGTTGGACCGGGAATTGACCGATACCTGGGAAAAAGCCGGGCGTCAGGACATGTTTGAACGCAGCCGCTCGGTGGTGGATGACATTCTGTCCAATCACTACCCGAATTACTTTGGCAGCAAGGCCGATGCAGAAGTGCGTTCGAGGTTCCCGATCAAACTGCCGCCCGAGGCGATGCGGGCGGGGTGAACTCTGCGGTTAACAGCAAAGGCATCGCAACGTGCAGGATTGCGATGCCGCTCTGTGGTGGTGCCTAAGTCCAAAACGCGCCCTTGTGCGTCAGGTCTTCGATTGCCAGACGGTCTCCAATTTCAAGAAGGCCGAACGCCTGGTTCAACTCGCCTACTGACTTGCCAAATCCAACCACCCTTTTTCGGGTTCTGAAACCGCTAAGCAAGGCAATCATGAACCCGCCGGCCCCTCCGCTTGCGTCTCGTGGTTCAAGCGGCGCAGGTCGTCTATCATTGCTTTGGCCAGCGAGATGCACATGAACAGCAACACTACGCTGAACGGTAGCGCGCCTTTTATCATCGAATTGGTCAAAGCCTCTAACCCGCCGCCACCGGCAATCAGCAAGGTTCCAATGACAAGCGTCAGCAGCGCGCCCCAGATAACGCGATGAAGCAAACCGGTGTCTTCAGACCCACCGGACATGATCGTGTTCATCACGAGAATGCCGGAGTCGGCGGACGTGACGAGGAAGGTCATGGTCAACACCACACACATGACGCTTATGATGATGAGGAAGTCGCCCGAAATCATTTCGCCCAAGGTGACAAACAGTGTCGCTGTTGTTGATGCGGCAAGGATTGCCCCGTTGGCGTCCCCATTCAGTTCCATATCGATAGCGGCCCCACCCAGAATGGCCATCCAGGCGAAGCACACAAGGGATGGAGCAATAACCGCGCCAAGTATGAATTCGCGCACTGTGCGCCCCTTCGAGATACGCGCCAGAAAAAGACCCACGAAAGGCGAGAACGCGATCCACCACGCCCAGTAGAAGGTTGTCCATCCGGCCTGCCATTCAAACAAGCGCCCCTGTGTGCCCGCATCATTAGCCGCAGTCTTGGTCGCGTCGGAAATATTGGCGACATCGACCATTTGAGAAACGCCGGAACCGATTGTCACAGCCACGCCGAGTATCGTCGCCACGACGCCAAGTATATCGATCACATGGCCCGCGATTCCGTTGGAGTATTCTCTGAGCAACGGGGTTAGCGCCGCCCGAATTGTCAGGGGCATGCCTCGGGTATTGGCGTAGTAGGCAAGGCACAGGCCGGTGACGACGTATTTTGCCCAGGCGTGAAAACCGGTGTGCAAAGATGTGTAGCGGTAAGCGCCTTCAATTGTCTCTTCACTTTTTGCAGCAACTTGCCCGGAAACGGTCAGTGGATTTGTCTCCCACAAACCCACCGGTGCGTAGACCATAAGCCCCACGCCCAGACCCGCGGCCAAACTCCAATCTAAAACGACCATTGGGGATCAAATCAAACGCCATGGGAAGGCGGAACGTGTACGCCCCATAATCAAATCGATCGGGTGCGTAAGAAACCCGCTCGGTTCAGGCCGCCATGTGCCATATTATCTCGGACCACAGTCACTCAGATGCGATCGACACATTGGACACCAAGCTCGCCACCACGATTATTGCCGATATCTCGGACAGCACTCCGTTCTATGAGTCGATGGAGGATGATCAGGCGCGGAAGCTGATTCAATTCGAGATCGACAGGCTGCGCGAAGTGACAAGAAAATTTGGCGGAATTGACGTGGGGCAGAAAGGGGATGATGTCCTTTGCTATTTCTTCGATCACGACGCCGCCGTTCATGCGGCGCTTGAGATGGTCAGCAAGCCCCCGGGAACGGTGCTGTCCGTTCATGCAGGGGTCCACAAGGGCCCCATCGTCATTGCCGAGAATGATATATTCGGCGAAACCGTAAACCTGACGGCGCGGCTGGCGGCGGCGGCCAACCCGGGCGAGGCCTGTCTGAGCGAAACCATTGTGACCGGATTGCGATCGAACATCCGAAAGCAGTTGATCCCGATTGGAGCGCTGCGCCTGAAAGGCGTCAGCGATCCGGTCAGGGCTTATTCCCTGGTTGCAGCTACAGACGGTCTGAGTACGGTCATGCATGCGCCAACCCGATCCGGCGATGTTCCGCTGGGACAACAGGGCGAGAGTTTCACGCTTGTGCTGTATCACGACGACCAGTCCTGGAGGTGCAGGGAGGGCGAAGAGCTTAGCATCGGAAGGTCCAACCAGTGCGACGTGATATTGCCTCAGCCCTGGGTTTCGCGGCTGCATGCCGTATTCAGCGTCAAAAGCGGCAAGCTTACGCTGACCGACCGAAGTTCGTCCGGAACCTTTGTTCAGATCGAAAACGCAAGGGAAATCCAGCTGAAGCGAGAGACCGTCATGCTGGCTGACAGCGGGCTGATATCGCCGGCGCTACCTGTCCTGCACACCGATGCGCGCCCGTTGGAGTTTGAAATCGTCCGCCGCTGAATATGATCTGTGTACCGTATTCCCGCTTGTGTGGTGAAAGTCTCAGAAGGAAACCTGCATTTATGTTAGGATCGGCGCGAAAGGTTGTTCTCAGCAAACTTCAGGAGGGAAAGATGTATTTGAATTCTTCTGGAAACCAAGTGCGCCGGGGCTGTCTTATCTTTGGGGCGATCACCTTGTTCGGCAGCATGACCGCCTATGCGCAGTCCACGATGCCCAACGCCTGCCCGGTGGACGGGTGCGAGGTTCAGATTGTTTCGGTCGAAAAAAACGGTGAAGAACTGGTGGTTACCTACGAGGCGAATTTCACGCCTGATGTGTCAAAGAACCACTTTCACGCCTGGTGGGGTGACAGCTATTCGGTCGAACAGGTTGGCCGCAATGCCCAGAGCGATTTCAAAGTTGAACAGGGCCGCTGGCACCGGCATGACGAATACCCGAGCTATGTCACCAAAGAGGCGGCTTCCACGGCAGCGCGCGACGGAGGCACGATGATGTGCGTGACTGCCGCCGATCGGGACCACAATATCCTGGATGCGACCAAGTTCCATTGCGTTGACGTGAAAGAGCATCTCTAAGACGCAGACCGCAACATGAGTTTTCCTGCGTTCATTGGCCGATATGCCGTCGAAAGGGAAATAGCCAGCGGAGGTTTTGCGGCAGTTGTCCTGGCGCGGGACGAGGAGCTGGAGGTTCCTGTAACCCTCAAGATCCTCCATTCGAATCTGGCCGCCAATGAAAGCGTCATAGCGCATTTTCTTGAGGAGGCGCGCTTGCTGCGGCGCATCCGGTCACCGCGTGTCGTGTCGGTTCATGACGTAGGGCGGCTGGAAGACGGTCGTCCTTATTTTGTTATGGATTATGCGGACCGTGGGACTCTGGCCGAGCGGCTTAAGCAATTGGACCCCGCCGTGCTGGCAAGGCGCGAGGGTCTGGGCACTCTGATCGATGCACTGGCGGATGGCTTATCGGCGGTTCACGAGGCGAATGTCGTTCATCGTGATGTCAAACCCGCGAATGTTTTGTTGCAAAGGGTCAAACGCAGCAGGGACAACGGCAACTCAGCCTCGTTTGAAGCGCTGGTAGAGCCGGACGAACGCGTCTTTTTAGCCGATCTCGGCATCGCCAAGGATCTTGCGATCGATGTGACCGGCGCGACCATGATGGCCGGCACCCCGTTGTATCAGGCCCCGGAACAGGCTGAACATGGGCATCCTGTCACGCCGATGACGGATATCTATTCCGCCAGCGCATTGATGTGGCATGTCTTGACCGGCAGGCCGCCGCCGCCGTTCCATCGTGTTTCTGAACACATTTCCGGGCTGCCGGACATGTGGCGCGACTGCATTGAACACGGCATGGCGATGGACCCCGAAGCCCGGTTTCAGGAAATGTTATCCTGGCGCAGTGCAATGAACGATGCGCTGGATCGCGACCGGCGCGAGGCCGCATCCGAAGCTGTGACCCAGATTTCGGAAAGCCGGGTGGAATGCCCCTATAAAGGGCTTGCTGCCTTTCAGCCCGAAGATTCAGGTTACTTCTTCGGGCGAGAGGATCTGGTCGAGGACCTCGTCAGTCGGCTTCAAAAAAGTCGCATTCTGGTGTTGGGCGGTTCGTCGGGCAGTGGCAAATCCTCGGTCCTGCGGGCTGGTCTGCTGCCGGCGGTTGCTGCAAATGCGATGCCGGGCAGTGAAAACTGGCGGGTTTGCATCTTTACGCCAGGTCGGGATCCGATGACTGATCTGTATTTTCAGCTGATCGGGGACAATTCGCATCTGACGGCCCAGATTTCCCTGAACGATTTTGTCGCCTATCCCAGCGCCGCGCGCCGTCTGGCAACCGCCAACAAGGGCGAGCTACTGATTTGTATCGACCAGTTTGAAGAACTGTTCACGCTGGTCACGCAAGAGCGCAGAGGCAAGTTCATCGAAGCCCTGTCGGCGATGACCGATCCAGCCGACAGCCGCGTGCGCATCGTGCTGACAATCCGGGCGGACTTCTATGCGTCCTGCGCTGAAATCCCCTGGCTTGCTGATCGCATTTCCGACAACCAGTTGCTGGTCGGCCCCATGACGCGCCCCGAGTTGCGCAGGGCGATCAGCGAACCTGCGCGCGCGGCCGGGTTGCATATGGACAGATCTCTGATCGACGCCATTGTTGATGAGGCCGGGCGAGAGGCCGGTTCGCTGCCACTGGTGGCGCATTCCCTCTATGAAACGTGGAGCAGGCGCAAAGGCGCGGTTATGTCACTGGACGGCTATCGGCAGTCTGGCGGGGTCACGGGCGCGATCAGCCAGACGGCCGAGACGCTTTATTCGAACAGTTTTGACAAGAAACAGCAGGCGGCAACGCAACGGCTGTTTCTGCGTTTGGTCACTCCGGGCGAAGGCACACCCGATACGCGCCGGTTGCTGCCGATAGACGATGTCGAGCGTGACATTGATCCGGACACGACGCGGCGGGTTGTCGAGGCTTTGACGGATGCACGGCTTTTGACGGTGGATGAAAAGTCCGTGCAGATCGCGCATGAAGCGCTGCTTCGAACCTGGCCACGATTGGAGTCGTGGATCGAGGACAGCCGCGACGATCTGCGCATGCGCCAAAGGATTCAGCACGACGCGGCAGAGTGGCAGGCGGAAGACCGAGAACCGGATCTGCTGTATCGCGGAACCCGGTTGCTGGCTTCGCTGGAATGGTCCGAAAGCCATGAAAACGTGCTGGGCGGTCAGGAACGCGATTTTCTGGACGCGGCGCGGGAGGCGCGCGAACGGGCTCTGGCCGTCTCCAACCAGCGCAGGATGCGGCGGCGGCGTATCAACCAGATTGCGGTGGGCGCTCTTGCCTTGCTCGCCGCAGGCGCGACGGCAGCTTCTTTTCTGGCGCTTCGCGCCTCGCAGCTTGCAGAAAGCAATCGTGAGATGGCCGTTGCAGCCACCGCCGAAGCCAACGAGCGGTTTGCCCGCGCGTTGGGTGCGGCCGCGAACGGCTTGTCGCAAACCGATCCGCTGCTTGCCCTTTCCCTAAGCGCCGAGGCCATCGCCCGCGCCAAATCCGCCGGTTCCACGTCCGAGGCGCGGACCGCAATGCTGATGGCGCGGCAGCAACTTGAAAGACCCGGCCTGATCCCGTTGGGCAGCCCGCTGACAGTTGGCGATGCTCAGACCATGGCCTTTGACCCTTCGGGCCTGAGAGTTGCCGTGGGGCTGCGCGACGGGCGTATCGTTCTCCACAGTTCCAGCGCAGACGAGGGTGTTCTGGCGGAACTTGTGGGGCATTCGGGTGGAATCAGAGACCTCGCCTTTTCACCCGACGGAACGTTGCTTGTTTCTGCGGCGACCGATGGGGATGTCCGCCTGTGGAATGTCACCCCATCCCGGACCGGCCCGGTCACGACACTGTTTTCCGGCGATGACGTGGCATTTGGCGTGGCTTTCGATGCAAGCGGCCAACGGGTCGCCTCGGCCACCGGCGACGGCACTGTCCGGCTGTGGGATGTCTTGACGGGGATGCAGATCGGCGCACCGCTGGCAAAAATGCCGCTGGGGTTCAAAAGGGTGGCGTTTTCGCCTGTGTCCGACGGGTTGGTCGCAGGAAATGTGGATGGTGCCATTTTCGGCTGGGTTGACCAGAAAGGCGCCCGGGCGTTTCTGCCCATCCCGGGCGGCCCGCTTGGACCTGATCCGGATCATCTGTCCTTTGACAGCACCGGAAGTTCCTTCGCCGTATCACACACCAACGGCAAGGTTTCGACAATCGGGTTTCCGCAAGGCGCGCCGATCATCGAACGGTTCCCGGATGCAGGACCCATTGTTGCAGCCACTTTCTCGGGTCCTGAAAACGTTTTGATTGGCGCCAGTGCCGATGGAACACTGCGCATGGAAAGTGCAGCCCTGTCGCCATTGGGTGACGTGGTGCAGGCGCACAGTCAGAGTATCGTGGATATCGGAGTGGCGCGCGAAACGCCGGTGTTGGCGACATTGGGCCGGGATCAGCAGGTTCGTCTGTGGCGGGTCAACCCGGAACCGGGCGATGGCGAAATGCTGGCCTTGCCGGACGGGACGAAAGCGCTGGGGGTAGCGTACAGCCCGAATGGCACGTCGATTGCCGTGGGCGACGACAACGGCAATGTCTGGATCTGGGATGTCGGGTCGGCGATGAAACCCATGCTGCTAAGAGGGCACGGCAATCAGGTCTGGGCCGCGGCGTTTTCAGCTGATGGAAAGATGCTTGTGACTGGTGACAGAGACGGCGACATTCGTGTCTGGGATACTGCGACCATGCAGTCAAAGCAGCGTTTTAACCTGGGCCAAACACCGGTCTGGTCGGTAGCGGCTGCGGGACCTTCCGCGTTCTTCGCGGCAACTGGGTCCGGACTGTTTCGCTTGGATGTGTCTGAGAGCATCGCCGTCAACCCGGTTGAACCGGGCGAAATCGCCCTGAGCCGCGTCGCGGTTTCGCCCGACGAAACCCGCGTTGCTGCCGCGTCACCGGACGGAGAACTCTACATCTGGACGACGGCTAATAATCAGTTGGAACGGGTTATCGAAGCGGATGATAATACCGTGTGGAGCGTCGCTTTCAGTGCCGACAGCGCGCGGATCGCATCCGCCTCGAGCGACGAGGTGGTCAAGATCTGGGACGTGCAAACCGGCGCTGAACTGGCATCATTTGGTGGCCATAAGGGCGGCGCGACCGATCTTGCCTTTCTGGCGGATGGGGCAACATTGGTCGCCATCGACAGATCCGGTGAGCTTCATTGGTGGGATACGGTTGCCAATTTGCGGCTCATGCCTGTGCAAAGGGTGCATAAGGGACCAAGCTGGCGTATTGCTCTGGCGCCCGGCGGGCAGACCTTTGCGACATCGGGTGAAGAGGGAACCGTCCGTATCTGGGACAGGCTGAGCCTGGAGATTGCCTGTGCGCTGGGCGGCCCGACTTTCGACAAAAGGCGCAGAGGACAGTATCTGGGCAGCGCGGAACCATCGACAAGTTGCGATCGACCGGAGCGTTAGCGCGCGTCTGGCGGCTCACTTTCTTCAAAACGTCCGATGTAGTAGTCTGCGCCAATGGGAAGAAGGAGGCCGCTGCAATGGACTACTACGACCTTGGAAATTACTCCCGGCCGGTTTCGACCACGTCAAACGAGGCGCAACTTTGGTTCGACCGGGGCCTGGCCTGGACGTATGCCTACAATCACGAAGAAGCAATCGCGTGTTTTCGTAAAGCCGTGGGCGCTGATCCCGGTTGCGCCATGGCCCATTGGGGCATCGCCTATTGCATCGGCCCCAACTACAACAAACCCTGGGAGGCTTTCGAGGAAGAGGAAAAGCCTGACTGCATCGATGTGGCCGGTGCCTCGGTCAAAACCGCCATGGCGTTGCTGGATGATGTTACTCCGGCCGAACGAGCCCTGATCGAAGCGTTGTCGGCGCGCTATCCCGAGACGGCAGAGATTGCGGACTTTGCGCCTTGGAATGACGCCTTTGCCAATGCCATGCGCGAGGTCCATGCAAAACACCCAAACGATCCGGATATCTGCGCGATTTTTGCCGAGGCGATCATGAACCGCACACCCTGGCAGCTTTGGGATTTGCCGACAGGACAACCGGCCGAGGGCGCCGACACCGAAGAGGCCATCGCCGTTCTCGACAAGGCATTCGAAACGCTTCAGGGCGCCTGGTCGCATGCCGGGCTGTTGCACATGTATATTCACCTTATGGAGATGTCCCCGCACCCCGACCGGGCATTGCGCCATGGCGATGCGCTGAGCACTTTGGTGCCTGATGCGGGCCATCTGTTGCATATGCCGACCCACGTGGACGTGCTTTGCGGGGATTACATGAATGTGGTGCTGCGCAACGAAGCGGCAATTGTGGCGGACCGGAAGTTTCTGAAACGCGAGGGAGCGGACAATTTCTATTCGGTCTACCGGTGTCACAACTACCATTTTAAAATCTACGGCGCGATGTTTCTGGGTCAGCCCACTGCAGCGCTGGAAGCGGCCGATGAACTGATCGCGACCCTGCCGTCAGAAACGCTGCGCCCGATGGCAGACTGGTTCGAGGGTTTCATCCCGATGAAACAGCACGTGTTGATCCGGTTCGGGCGATGGCAGGATATTCTGGATCAGTCCTTGCCCGACGATGAAGAGCTGTACAGCGTCACGCGCGCTATGATGCGGTACGCGCGAACGGTGGCGCTGGCCAATACTCAGCGTCTGGACGAAGCAGAGACCGAACGAGACCTGTTCTATCAGGCGCTGGATCGGGTGCCGGACAGCCGGATGCTGTTCAATAACACCTGCCGCGATATCCTGAAGGTGGCCGAACAGATGATGCTGGGCGAGTTGGCCTATCATCAGGGTCAGTTTGAAACGGCCTTTGAACACCTGCGCAAATCGGTCGGGATCGACGATAACCTGCCATATGACGAGCCGTGGGGCTGGATGCAGCCGACCCGCCATGCGCTGGGCGCGCTGTTACTTGAACAGGGGCAGGTCGAAGAAGCCGAGGCGGTTTATCGTGCCGATCTGGGGCTTGATGCAACGCTCAGCCGGGCCTGTCAGCATCCGGGCAATGTTTGGAGCCTGCACGGTTTGCATGAATGTCTGACGCGGCGTGGTGAAACGGTGGAGGCAGCGCATATCAAGCTGCAACTCGACAAGGCGGTTGCGCGTGCGGACGTTCCGATCCGCGCGTCCTGCTACTGTCGTCAGAAAAACCTGGCCGCCGCGTAAGAACCTCGGTGTCGAAGGTGTGGGGCAAACCGGCCCCACACTGCTGACGGACTTAGCCTTGTTCTATGACTTTGCGCGCCACCCGGAAACACTCCAGCGCCTGCGGTACGCCGCAATAAATGCCGATTACGTGAATGATTGCCCGAATCTCTTCGGTGGTGACACCGTTGTTGATGGCACCCCGGCAGTGGATTTCCCATTCATGCATCTTGCCGAGCGCGCCGATCATTGAGAGGTTCATCATCGAACGCGTCTTTGCGTCGATGACGTCATCACCCCAACCGAACCCCCAGCACCACGCGGTCATGGCTTCCTGAAAAGGGCGGGTTAAATCGTCGGCGGCTGCCAGATTTTTCTCGACATATTCAGCGCCCAGCGTTGCTTTTCGCTGTTCCAGTCCTATCAGAAAAAGGTCTTCGTCAAAGATGTTCGCCATTCGGAACCTCCGGTTGGTTTGGGTGAATTCAGGACTTCAGGCGATGCCTGTACAGGTGATCATAATGCGGCTTCATCCGGCGATGAACCTGCCGGACCCTTTCGGGTGCATCTTCGATCGAGATGTGCTTGCGTGGCTGTGGCGCAAGGCCGGTGGAGTTGGCCAGATTGGCGTGAAACGATCCGCCATCCCACCAGCTATGGGCAGACGGATCGCCGCCAGCCTCCCAGGTCAGAGCGTCTTCAATGAATGGTATGCCTATGGAATCGCAAAACTTTTGCGTCATGCTGTGCGGATCTTCCAGCAAGTCGTCGCTGTCAATCACGGGCGGCGGGGTGCCGTTTAGCGCTGTCAGCAGATCAAAAAGGGCGCGTTGTTCGGGGAAGCCGACTTCGCCTTCGGCAAAGTCCGGCCATTGCCGGTACATGGAAGTGATCGTTTTAGCAGGATCGCGGATCAGGAAAGCGTGAGTGAAATGAGACAGCAGCTCAGCATCCCACATGTGGTTGATATAATGCGGAAAATCCTTGAGGAACACCGGCCCCTTGCGGGCGCGCGCCCGGACGTCTTCCCAGACACTTTCAAGGGTCAGGCCCGGCGTGGTCTTTTCGCCCGGCCGAAAGCGATGCCAAAGCGGTTCTTCGCCCTGATACCACGCTTCACCAAAGGGTTCGTGCAGGCAATCGAGATCGCCGCGCTGGCGCATCATCCACTCGAAGGCCGTCGAGGTTGACCGGGGTACAGCCCAGAGCGCGAAGATTTGGTGCATTTGAACGACCTTTCGACTGCCATTCTTGTCTTCGTACAAGGCAAAATCCCGGCTACAGACGCCGCAGAAGCTGCCCGTGAGGTGTTTGGGGTGCGATGCCAAGCGATTTGAAGATGCGCCAGTACAGCGCGATGTCGTGGCCGATCACGGGCTTGCCGATTGCGGCCTCGAGATCATCGGCCAGATGCAAGGGACGTTGCGGAAGACCGCCCGGACCGGTTCTGAAATTGCACATGCCGTTGATCAGGATCGCGTCGGCCTTCGGGGCTTTTTCGGCAACATATTCGAAACTGCGGCGGGCCAGATCGCCGTCGAACACCCAGCGATGACTGTTGACCTCTTCCTGGCTGGAAAACCAACCCTGATCGTGAAAATTGCCGGCCCAGACCACGTCAAACCCGGCCTCGCGCAGGAAGCCGACGGTGCCCTGCCACCATTCGGGCCAGTGATAGGCCGCGTTAAGGGCGACCTTCTCGATGTTCATGTCCCGAAGCGCTTCGACCATGGCATAGCCTGCCATGTGAAACTCCGTGCCGTGTTTGTCGGACAAATCAGCACAGTGCTGCCGCACCCCGTCGACACCCAACCCGCAGGCATGGACCCAGTTCGACCCGACCTGACCGCAGACATCCACGCCATTGCGTGACATGCAGTGCACGAAATCTTCGAGCATGCCGAAGTTCTTTTTCCGCTGATCCAGCCCGTGGACGTAATCCGGGACATGCAGCATCCAGCCATGCACGCCGACGGTTTCGGGGCACATGCGCAGGAAGTCCGATGGCGCGGCATCGAAATCGAACGGCGGAGAGGTGAAGCCGACCTGATAAGGAAAAAGCTTGTGTTCAGGCCGCCATTCTCCGGGCATCAGCATAATCGGCCTGTCCTTTCGAAGACTGAGAAAATTTGACGCCTTCCCTGGGACAAAGGCACCGGCGTCATTCGACGGCCTCGCGCATCCATTGTTGCAATTTGGCGATCGAATGTTCCGACATCACGCCGCAACCCGGGTCCAGCACCAGCGGGCCGGGACGATAGCCGCGCGACTTGAGCCCGCGGTGCACGGACTCGACAAGGCGGATGTCTTCCTCGACCGTGGTTTCCCGGTCCTGTACGGCCAGTTGGCGGATTACTGCGCTTTCCGAACCGCCCTCGGTATACCAGCCCCGCCAGACGGTGCAGTGATCGGCATCGTTGGCGCGCCAGTGGTAGGTGTTCAGCACGTTGCCCGGGTAGCACTGGAACGAGAACATCGGCCACAGAAACCATGACTGGTAATCGCCCGCATGCGGTACTGACAGGTCAATAGGGTAGGTCATCTTTTCCAGGCTCTGACATTCGGTCGTGTGACGCAGCACATAGCCGCCGTCGGCGTCGGGTTGAATGTCATAGGTCTCGGGCTTGACCACGCCTTCGGCAAAGGTCGGGTGGTTGGTCGGGCAGTGGTAGCATTCCGAGTAATTCTCGATACTGACCTTCCAGTTGCAGTTTTCCGGAATTTCCACCCATTCCAGCGGTTCCAGATTGTCTATGTTCGGAACAAAGGCACGGATTTCCTCGCGCACGCCGGGGTACCATTCATCCATAGGCGCGGCGTCATCATCGAGGTTGACGAAGATGAAACCGTTAAACACCTCGGTGCGGACAGGGGTCAGGCAGATGGCGCTGCGGTCAAAGCCGGGGACGGATTTGATGTTGGGGCCCGCGCGCAACTGGCCGGACAACTCGTAGGTCCAGGCGTGATAGGGGCAGACGACGACGCGCGTGTTGCCCGCTCCGGTGACCATCTCGTGCGCACGATGCTGGCAGACGTTGTAAAAGGTGCGGATTTCGCCATCGCGGCCGCGGATGCAGAACAGGTTTTGCCCGGCGATCTCGAAGGCGAAGTAATCCCCGGTCTCGCGGACCTGCGCGATGTGGCCCGCGAACTGCCACGTTCGGGCCAGCAGACCCTGCAACTCCTGCCCGAATATGGCGGGATCGGTATAGTATCGGGCGTCAAGGGAATGGGTCAGGGGGGCGTTCATTCGGGCTCCTCCGCGTAGAGGCCAAGTTGGTGTCTGCGTTGGTGAAACCGTTCCACCCGCTCGACGATCTCATCGCTGGACACCGCGATCACGAAAGACAGCAGTGTTTCCAGCAAAGCGATGGTCGAAACGGAGGACGGGAAGAACTGTGGTGTGTCGGCGGCGACGACAAAACCGTGATGTGCGTTCAGGATCACCGGGCTGGCCGGGCTGTCCGAGATGCCAACGACGGTCAGGCCCTGCTGGCGGGCCAGCTTGATCGCTTCGATCACCTCGGTCCGGTAGGGGCGGCAGGTGATCGCGATCAAAACGTCCTGTTCATCGGCCCAGGCCAGATCATCCACCGGGGTCGAGCCGGGTCGCGGGATGGCGTGAAACTGTTTCATCCCTGTCGAGGCCAGATAGGTGAAGTTGCGCGCGTTCGAGTTGTTGACGCCGACGCCCAGCGTGAAGATCTGGCGGCTGTTCCAGATGTCTTCTGCGGCAGCTTTCAGCTTTGTGGCGTCGATACCGGCAAAGGTTTCTTCGATGTTGCGAATCGCGGCGCCGACCATATCGGCGTAAAGCCCGCCCAGTTCGCCCGACTTGCCAATGTCCTGCAACCATCGGGCACGGTCGGGAAACGACACGCTGCCCTTGCGAATCGCTTCGCGGAAGGGCGCGCGGAAATCCTCGTACCCATCGAAGCCGACCTGACGCGCCATGCGGACAAAGGTGTTGGGCTTCACTTTTGCCGCTTCGGCAATCTCGCGCACGGTCGAGACCCCAACGTCGCTTGGGTTTTCCAGCACATAACGCGCGGCTTTCTGCGCCTCGGGGGTGAGGGCGTCCCACTCCTGACTCAGGCGGTTCAGAACGATTGATGATACATTTGTGTCATTCATGATTGACGATGGTACATTTGTGGAATTAGCCTGTCGAGCAGAAACGCGACTCGGGAAGAGGAAAAATCATGTCCGGGAATGAATTGCCGTCACAGGCCCGTGTGGTCATCGTCGGAGGCGGTGTTATGGGGGTCGGTCTGGCCTATCATCTGGCGCATGAAGGGTGGGGCGGTGATACCGTCCTGCTGGAGAAGGCTGAACTGACCAGCGGCAGCACCTGGCATGCGGCGGGCCAGATCACGCATTCGACCTCGAGCTTTGGGCTGGGCAAATGCGTGGACTACAACATCGGCCTGTATTCCGGCCAGCTGGAGGCTGAGACCGGCCAACCCGTCACATGGCATGGCTGCGGCTCGTTCCGGCTGGCCTATACCGAGGACGAGATGGACTGGTTGCGCCACACGTTGTCGGTGGGCCGGTCGCTGGGGTTCAACATCGAGCTGGTCGGCCCCGAGAAGGTCGCCGAGCTGCATCCGTTCTATAATCTCGAGGGCGTTCTGGGTGCGCTCTATACGCCAGATGACGGGCATGTGGATCCGACCAATGTAACAATGGCGATGGCGACCGGCGCGCGTCAGAAAGGCGTGCGAATCTTCCGCAATTGCCGCGCCACCAACATCACGCAGGCCGAAAATGGCGAGTGGGTGGTCGAGACCGAGTTGGGCGCAATCACCTGCGAGCATGTGGTGAACGCGGGCGGTACCTATGCCCGGCAGATGGGTGAATGGTCCGGTTTGCAACTGCCGATGACTTCGATGACCCACCATTACTTCGTGACCGAGCCGGTGCCGGAGTTCCAGAACCTGGATAAGGAGCTGCCGGTGATCCGCGATGACCGCAAGGTCTCGGGGTATATCCGGATGGAGCAGCAGCGCGGGCTGATCGGGATTTATGAGAAGGAAAACCCGAACTCGGTCTGGCACGATCATTGCCCGTGGGAATACGAGAACTGGCTGTTCGACGCGGATTACGACCGGGTGATGCCGTGGCTGGAGGAAAGCCTGAATCGCATGCCGATCTTTGCCGAGCTGGGCATTCAGCGCGATGTGCATGGGGCGATCTCGCATCCGCCGGATGGCAACCCTCTGATCGGGCCCGCGCCCGGTGTTCGGAACTACTGGTGTTGCTGCGGGACCCAGATCGGGATCGGCTGGGGGCCGGGTCTGACCCGCGAACTGGCGCGCTGGATGGTGCATGGCGCTGCTGATATTTCGATGCGCGAGTATGACCCGCGCCGGTTTGGCAGCTATGCGACCAAGGACTGGCAGGTGATCAAGGCGGAAGAGGATTACTGCCTGCGCCACGAAATCCCCTTTCCGCATTTCAACCGTCTGGCGGGGCGCCCGATCAAGCCGTCGCCACTGTATGAGCTGCTGAAATCCAAGGGTGCTGTGCACGAGGAGGTCTATGGCTTCGAACGCCCCCGCTGGTTCGCGCGGGACGGCGTGGAGCAGCGCGATCACTATTCCTTCCGCCGTACACCTGCCGATGACATGGTCGCGGCTGAAGTCAAAGCGGTGCGCGAACGCGTGGGCATCATGGATGTCACCGCCTTTACCAAGGTCGAGGTCTCGGGGCCGGATGCCTACGCCCTGCTGGACCGGCTGACCGCCAACCGGATGCCGCAGAAGGTCGGCTCGATCACGCTGACCCACATGCTGAACCGGCGTGGGCGGATCGAGTTGGAGACGACAATTGTCCGCATGGCCGAGGATCGGTTCTATCTGGTCTGCGCGGCGTTCTTCGAACAGCGCCTGCTGGATCATCTGGCGCAACAGCGCGCAGGTGAGGATGTTCAGATCACCGCATTGTCCGCAGACTGGTCGGCCCTGTCGCTGAACGGCCCCCGCTCGCGGGACGTGTTGGCGCGTTGCACCGACGCCGATCTGACCAATGCCGGGTTCCGCTGGCTTTCAGCGCAGGAGATCGCCATCGCGGGCCACAAGGTCTGGGCCTTCCGCATGTCCTATGCCGGAGAGCTGGGTTGGGAACTGCACATGCCCAACGCGGCCTGCCTGGATGTCTACAACGCGTTGTGGGTGGCAGGCGAGGCCCATGGCATCACCGATTATGGCAGCTTTGCCATGAACGTGATGCGGATGGAGAAGGCCTTCAAGGGCGCGGGTGAACTGACCAACGAGGTCACGTTGGCCGAGGCAGGCGTGCTGCGCTTTGCCCAGACGGACAAGGACTATCTGGGTAAGGACAAGACCCTGAACACTGACCTGCCCTGGGTGTGTGCATATCTCGAAATCGAGCCGGATGGTGTTGCGGATGGCCATGGTGGAGAAGCTGTGGTGCTGGACGGGCGTGTCGTGGGGTCGACCGCTTCGGTGGTCTATGGTCACACAGTCGGCAAGATCCTCGCCTTTGCCTATGTCAAACCCGACGCGGCCGCACCCGGAACCGCAGTAGAGGTCGTGATCCACGGCAAGCCCCGCGCGGGCCGGATTCTTGGTCAGCCGGCCTATGACCCCGAAAGCCTGTTGCCCCGCACAGACGCAATAATGGAGACCGCGTGATGAGCCTGCCCGATACGATGAAAGCCATGGTCACGATGGGTCACGGCGGGCTGGAGCAGATGGTGCTGCACACGGACTGGCCGCGCCCGGACCCCGCCGCCGGAGAAGTTCTGATCAAGGTCGCCGCCTGCGGTCTGAACAACACTGACGTGAACACGCGATCCGGCTGGTACTCCAAAACCGTCTCTGAGGCGACCACCGGAGGTGCTTTCGAAGAAGTCAGTGAGGACGACCCGACATGGGGCGGCGCGCCGATCACCTTCCCCCGCATTCAAGGGGCCGATATCTGCGGTGAAATCGTGGCCGTCGGTGAAGGCGTTGACCCTGCCCGTATTGGCCAACGTGTCATCACCGATGGCTGGTTGCGGGACCCTGCCGACCCGGAAAACATGGACAAAACCGGCTATTTCGGTTCGGAACGCGATGGCGGATTTGCCGAATACGCGACCACGCTTGCGGTTAACGCTGTGCCGATCAACTCGGGCCTTTCGGATGCCGAATTGGCGACGTTCTCGTGTTCTTACTCCACCGCCGAAGGCATGCTGACCCGCGCCAACGTGACCGAAAAAGACACGGTGCTGGTGCCCGGCGCGTCCGGCGGTGTTGGGGGCGCTTTGGTCCAGTTGGCCAAGCGCCGCGGTGCGCGCGTGATCGCGCTGGCGTCCGAGGCGAAGCATGCCGATGTGGCCGAACTGGGGCCCGATGTGATCCTGCCGCGCGCGCCGGAAAACCTGCGGGCGGCGCTGGGCGACGAGAAGATCACCGTGGTTGCCGATGTGGTGGGCGGGCCCTACTGGCCGACCCTGATCGACATTCTGGAACGAGGTGGTCGGTATACCTGTTCCGGCGCCATTGCGGGCCCGATGGTCGAGTTTGACCTGCGGACTTTCTATTTGCGCGACCTGACCTTTACCGGCTCGACCGTGATCGACCCGCAGGTAATGCGGAACCTCGTGAAGTATATCGAAGCCGGAGAGATCAAGCCCGCGCTGGCCGCGACCTTTCCGCTGGAAAAGTTGCGCGAGGCGCAGGCCGCCTTCATCGCCAAACAACACACCGGCAATATTGTGGTGATCCCATGACGCTTGATGACGTACTGGAAGCGGCCCGGTTGGTGCATCAGGCGCATCCTGATCTTGCCGCTTTCGGGGCCTGGCCCGATGATCTGACTCCCACAGGTCTGCAGCCTGCGCCGATACCGGCGACCGATCTGGTGCGTGACTTTGCCGAGGACGTCGGGGAGCCGACCCGCGATCTGGTCGCGGCGATCAAGGCGACGGCGCATCTGGCGCAGTGGAAGCTGACCTATACCGAAGAGGAGGTCGGCGCGGATTTCCTGAACCGCTTTGGGTACTACGAACTCTTTGGTCCGACAGGGCATTTCCACTCGACTCAGCTGCGGGGCTACGTCGCGTATTGGGGTGCCGGCCTGAACTATGATTGGCATAGCCATCAGGCTGAGGAGCTGTATCTGACTCTGGCGGGCGGGGCGGTGTTCCGGGTCGACGGAAACGAGGCCTTCGTCGGCCCTAACGAAACGCGGCATCACAAAAGCTGGCAAAGCCACGCCATGACCACGACAGAACAGCCGATCCTGACCTTTGTCCTGTGGCGCGGCGACGGGATGGGCGATCTGCCCAGAATGGACGCTGCATGAAGATCAACCGTATCCGCGTCTTCCAGACCGGGCTGCCCTATGTAGGTGGCACGTATGTCTGGGGTGCGGGCAACGCGATTGAAACCGCTATTGCGTCGGTGGTCGTGATCGACACCGATGCCGGATTGCAGGGCTGTGGGGAGTTCACGCCCTGCGGCGAGAACTACATGGTGGCGCATTCCGAAGGTGTTCCTGCACTCGCACGTCTGGTGGCACCAAAGCTGTTGGGGGAAGACCCGCGTCAGGTCGGGCGGATCGAACGGCTTCTGGATCACCTGGTACAGGGGCATGGCTATGCCAAGGCCCCGTTCGATGCGGCATGCTGGGATATTCTGGGGCAGGCCTGTGATCAGCCGGTGTGGATGCTGCTGGGCGGTAAGCTGACCGACGGTGCGCCGATGTACCGGGTGGCCCCACAAAAGGCGGTGGACGAGACCGTGGCCGAGATGGATCGCTACCGGGATCAGGGCTATCGCCAGTTTCAGGTCAAAGTCGGCGGCGATTGGGTCACCGATATTGACCGTATCCGCACCACGGTGCCGCTGTTGGAGCCGGGTGAAAAGGCGATGGCCGATGCCAATCAGGGTTGGCGCGTGGACAATGCGATCCGGGTGGCGCGTGCCACGCGTGATCTGGATTTCATTCTGGAACAGCCCTGCCGCACCTATGAAGAATGCCAGCAGGTGCGCCGTGTCGCCGAGCAGCCGATGAAGCTGGACGAATGTCTGACCGGCATCCACATGGCGCAGAGGATCGTGGCGGATCGCGGGGCCGAGATCTGTTGCCTGAAGATCTCGAACCTCGGGGGGCTCAGCAAGGCGCGGCGCGTGCGGGATTATCTGTTAGATAACCGAATTCCGGTGGTCAGTGAGGATACCTGGGGTGGCGAGATCACATCCTCGGTCGTGGCGCATTTCGCGGCCTCAACCCCGGCAGAGTATCTGCAGAACACCACCGATCTGATGAACTACAACACGCGGTCGACCGGAATCGGCGGTCCGGTGTCGCGGGATGGCAAGCTTTACGCCTCTGATACGCCAGGTCTGGGCGTAACCCCTGATTTCGAAAGCCTCGGCGCGCCGATAGAGGAGTTCCGCCTATGAGACCACAAGCAACGGCAACTCAAATGATTGACGACGCCCGTGTTCGGGTGACGCGATTTGACTTTGCGCCCGGTGGGGAAACCGGGTGGCATCGGCACGAGATGGACTATGTCATCACCGCCATCTCCGATTGCCATATGCGGCTGGAATTGCCCGATGGCTCGGTCAATGACGTGACGGTCCCGGCCGGATCCGCGTATCGGCGCGATGAAGGGGTCGAGCATAACGTTATCAATAACGGGGACAGCCCCATGTCCTTTGTCGAAGTGGAACTGAAATGAAGATCACCCGGATATCGGTCTATCACGTCGATCTGCCGTTGGAGCATCCCTATTGGTTGTCCGGCGGGCGGCTCAAGTTCGAGGTGCTTGATGCAACGCTGGTCAAAGTCGAAACGGATGAGGGCCTGGCCGGCTGGGGCGAGGGCACTCCTTGGGGCCACACGTACGTGCCCGCACACGGGCCGGGTATCCGCGCGGGAATCGAGACGATGGCGCCCTTCGTTCTGGGCCTGGATCCGCGCAAAGTGTTGGATGTGGAACGTGCCATGGATCTTGCCTTACCCGGACATCTCTATGCAAAAAGCCCGATCGACATGGCCTGCTGGGACATCGCCGGGCAGGCGGCGGGCCTGCCCATTGCCGACATTATGGGCGGCGGGTCACGAACACCGCGTCCGATTGCTTCGTCCGTGGGCGCGAAAACCGTGGAAGCAACCCGCGCGGTGATCGAACGCTATCGCAGCCGGGGCTACATCGCCCATTCGGTGAAAATTGGTGGAGATGTCGAACGCGACATTGCCCGTGTTCGCGATGTCGAAAGCATCCGGCGACCGGGTGAGATCATCCTTTATGACGTCAACCGGGGCTGGAACCGGCAACAGGCGCTGCGGGTGATGAGTGCCTGCGAGGACCTGAACGTCACGTTCGAACAACCCGGTGAGACGCTGGACGACATTGCTGCGATCTCGGGCAGACATGCCTCGCCCGTTTCGGTGGATGAAAGCCTGGTCACCCTGCAGGATGCGGCGCGCATCGCCCGGGATGGGCTTGCCGAGGTTTTCGGGATCAAACTGAACCGCGTCGGCGGCCTGACCAAGGCGGCGCGGATCCGTGATGTCGCGCTGGCCCATGGTATCGACATGTTCGTGATGGCCACGGGCGGGTCGGTTCTGGCGGACACCGAAGCGCTGCATCTGGCCGCGACCATCCCGGATGACAACTGCCACGCGGTCTGGGCCTGTCAGGATATGATCACCCTCGACATCGCTGGCGGGCGCGGTCCGCGCAACATTGATGGCCACCTGCATCTGCCTGAAACGCCCGGCCTTGGTGTTTCGCCGGACGAGGATGCGCTGGGCGATCCGGTCGGAGCCTACCAATGAGGATCACCAAGATAACGCTCTGGTCCGTCGACCTGACAAGTCACGAAACCTATCACATGGCCGAGGGCAAGACCTGCGCGACAGTCAAAAGTCATATCCTGTGTCTGGACACGGATACCGGCTTGAAAGGCTGGGGCGAGGTCTGCCCGATTCCGCATTACCTTCCCGCCTATGCCGATGGGGTTCCCGCAGCTGTGGCCGAGATGGGGTCGGAAATTCTTGGCATGTCTCCCTTCGGGGTCGATGCGCCCATGCGCAAGCTGGATGGGTTTCTGCAGGGGCATCTCTATGCCAAATCCATCGTGGATCTCGCGCTGTGGGACCTGTTTGGCAAGGCCTCGGGTCAGCCGGTCTATGCGCTGCTGGGCGGGCGGACACAGGCGGATATGCCGCTGTACCACTCGATTACCTGCATCGCGCCAGATGACATGGCGCGGATCGCCAAGACCGCTTACCAGACCGGCATTCGCCAGTTTCAGGTCAAGCTGGGCGTCGAGGGCGATTGGCAAGCCGACGCTGAGCGGCTGTCCAGGGTGCGCGAGGCCGTGGGCCCGGGACCGCTGGTTTATGGCGACTGGAATTGCGGGGCAACGCGCTTGCAGGCGACGCGTACGGGCCGGGCGGTGGCGCATCTGGATGTGATGCTGGAACAGCCCTGCAAAACGCTTGAGGACTGCGCGGCGGTGCGTCAGGCGACCGGCCTGCCGATGAAGATCGACGAAAACGCTCATGATCTGGCCTCGCTGTTGCAGGCGCATGCGCTGGGCTGCATGGATGCCGTCGCTTTGAAAATCTCGAAATTCGGCGGGCTGTCGGCCATGCGCCGGGCGCGGGATCTGACCGTGCATCTGGGGGCCGAGATTTGCGCCGAATGCACCTGGGGGTCGGATATCGTGACGGCCGCGGCGCTGCATTTCGCGGCGTCGACACCGGCTGCGTCGCTGATGAATACCTGCGACCTGTCTTCCTATGTCTCCCCGCGCGTCTGCCCGGACGCACCAAACCGTGAAAATGGCCGGATTGCCCCGCCTGAGGGTCCGGGGTTAGGTGTTACACCGGACCCGGAGGTTCTTGGCTCCCCAATATTGGAGATCGTTTGAGATGCTGAAAATCAATACTCAATCCGAATGGATCGCCCGCGCGAACGAGGTTCTTCCCGCCGGCGGGTTTGGCAATTTCGATCCGGGTATCATCATCGCCCGCGGCGAAGGCAGCCGCGTCTGGGATGAGGATGGCAAGGAATATGTCGATTACCTGATCGGCTCGGGGCCGATGCTGCTGGGCCATGGCCACCCCGAGGTGATGGAGGCCGTGCTGGAGCAATTGCCCAAGGGCATGACCTTTTTTGCCAACAATGCAAAGGGTGTCGAGCTGGCCGAAGCGATTGTTGATGCGGTGCCGTGTTGCGAGCAGATCCGCTTTGTCGCCTCGGGCGGTGAGGCGGATATGTATGCGATCCGATTGGCCCGCGCCTATACCGGTCGCGACAAGATCCTGAAATTCGAAGGCGGTTATCACGGGATGAGCGCCGAGGCGCAGATGAGCCTGGCCCCCAGCCGCGAGGTCAACTTCCCGCAGGCCGTGCCCGACAGCGCGGGTATCCCGCAGGGCGTGGCCGACCAGATGCTGATCGCGCCTTTCAACGATCTCGAGGCGGTGTCGAACCTGTTGAATGAACATGACGACATTGCAGCCATCATGGTCGAGCCGCTGCAGCGGATCATCCCGCCTGAACCGGGTTATTTGCACGGGCTGCGCGATCTGTGCGACAAGCACAGTGTTCTGCTGATCTTCGATGAGATCGTGACCGGGTTTCGTCTGGCCTATGGCGGTGCGCAGGAGAAATACGGCGTGACGCCCGATATCTGCACGCTGGGCAAGATCACCGGTGGCGGTTTTCCCCTGGCGGCTCTTGGTGCCAGCGCCGAGATCATGAAGCATTTCGACAAGGCGAAGGTGGGCGAAGAGGGCTGGCTCATGCAGTTGGGCACGCTGTCCGGCAATCCGATCGCGTCCGTGGCCGGTTTGAAAACCATGGAGGTTCTGCGCCGCGACGGTGTCTATGACAAGCTGCGCGCAACCGGAAAGGCGCTGCAGACCATGCAGTCCGAAGCGCTGAGCGCCGCCGGTATCCCACACCGGATTTGCGGCGATGAGACACTGTTCGACATCTATTTCACCGCCAACACTTGCCGGGACTACCGCAGCGCGAAACATGATGATCCCCAGCGCAACGTCGTCTACAACACCGCCTTGCGCGAGGCGGGTATCTTCAAGGCGCCGGGCAAGCTGTACCCGTCGCTGGCCGTGACCGAGTCTGATCTGGAACACACACGCGCGGCGGTGGCAAAGGCGGTTGCGGCCATCGTCTAAGGGTTTTGGCGCCCTGCGATCAGGTTTGCCCGGGCTTGCGCAATGGCCGGTGTTCTGCGCAAGTCGCATCTGAGTGGTGTCCCGGGATACCGCTCTTCAGGATCGAATCCAACAAGCTTGGCCCCCAGGAATGTCGCAGATCATATTCTGCACCCGCGGACTGGGCCGAAGCCATGAAACAGGGGCTGAAACACCATGACATGCTGTTTGTCGGCATGCATTGCCCGGTGCCTGAGCTGATCCGCAGAGAGGCCGCCCGTGGTGACCGTCCGCCCGGCAGCGCGGAACAGGACCAGCGGACAATTCACAAAGGCCGGCAATACGATCTGGAGGTCGACGCGACGGACGGGGTGGATGCCAATGTGGACGCGATCCTTGCGGCGTGGCGCAGTGGCACGCGCAAATCAGAGTTTGCGATCTTGCGTTGGGCGGCCCTGATCCTTAGCCGCGCGGCTGCGCCGCCGGGTAGACGCCCAGAATTTCAACGTTGGTCGTGAAGTGTTCCAGCTCGTCCATGGCCAATTGCACGTTGCGGTCCTCGGGGTGTCCAACGATGTCGGCGTAGAACTGGGTCGCGGTGAACGAGCCGTCGATCATGTAGCTTTCCAGCTTGGTCATGTTGATGCCGTTTGTCGCAAAACCGCCCATCGCCTTGTAAAGGGCGGCCGGGATGTTGCGCACCTGAAACACGAAGCTGGTGATCATGCCGTGATCCCCGCGTGGCGTCAGGTCGGACTGCCGGGACATGACCAGAAACCGGGTGGTGTTGTTGTCGCGGTCCTCGATATGGCGGGCCAGCACGTTCAGGCCGTAGATTTCTGCCGCAAGCTCGCTGGCAAGGGCCGCCGAATGCAGCTCGGCCTGTTCTGAAACCTCGCGCGCGGCGCGGGCGTTGTCGGGGCTGACGCGGCCGCGAATGCCGTGTTCCTTCAAAAATCCCGCGCATTGCGGCAGCAGCACCAGATGGGAATGCGCCTCGGTGATGTCTTCAAGCTTTGCGCCCGGAACGCCCAAAAGGTTGATATGGACGCGCACGAAGGCCTCATCGATGATGTGCAGCCCGCTGTGCGGCAACAGCCGGTGAATGTCGGCCACCCGGCCATAGGTCGTGTTCTCGACCGGCAGCATCGCCAGATCCGCGTCACCGGCGCGAACCGATTCGATCACATCTTCGAAAGTGCGGCAGGGCAGGGCCTCCATATCGGGGCGCGCGTTGCGGCAAGCTTCGTGGCTGTAGGCGCCGGGCTCACCCTGAAATGCGATGCGATTGGTCATTTGGTCGATTCCGTGCAACAAGTTCTTGATTTGGGCGTTTAGTCGCGGTGTCTATACCTTGCCTCTTGCAAGGGGAAGCCTTAGACACCCCGCAGACAGCTGAAATGGACTCGCGATCAATGTTCGACACGATGACAGTTACCAAGGCCGCCGCAGGCCTGTTCGGCACCTTCCTGGTGCTTCTTCTAGCCAAATGGGGGGCAGATGTTCTCTATAGTGTAGATGCCCATGGCGCCGAAGCCGCCTATGTCATCGAAACCGAAAGCTCGGGCGAAAGCGCCGACGGCGAAGAAGTGGTATTCGAGGACATGCTGGCAGCCGCCGATCCTGAAAAGGGTGCGAAGGTATTCCGCAAGTGCACCGCCTGCCATAAGCTGGAAGACGGCGCCAACGGCACTGGCCCATATCTGTACGCGATTGTGGATCGTCCGGTTGCGTCCGCCAAGGGCTTTACCGGCTATTCCGCATCCATGCAGGCCCATGGCGGCAACTGGACGCCAGAGGCGCTGGATGCCTTCCTGACAAGACCCAGCAGCTACATTTCCGGCACCTCGATGAGCTTTGCCGGCCTGAAGAAGCCGCAGGAACGTGCCGACCTGATTGCCTATCTGCAGACCATCGGCAACTGATCGGCCGATCGGATGAACCGAATTCAAAGCCGCTGCCCCGTGCAGCGGCTTTATTTTTTGTCTAAGGACAACTTCACAATCCGTTCACGCGTTCTAAACTTGCAACTTACAGTTCTGGCCTTTTAGCTGTCGGTCACAACAATGAAGACGGAAACGACCAAGAGGATGAGCACCATGAAATCCCTTCTGTCCAGTAATCTCAAATTGCACGCCCGGTCCTGGGCTGCCGTTGTGGGGGTTTCTGCCGCTCTGGTCGTGGGGGCCGCGAATCTGGCCGGGGCCGTTGAGGAGGGCGTGACGCGCAGCCACGGGTATTCCTATTTTGGCAATCTCGACTACCCGCCCGATTATCCGCATCTGAACTATGTCAATCCCGAAGCCCCCAAGGGGGGCGAGCTGTCGCTGGCGGGGTCTGGCACCTTCGACTCGCTTAATCCTTATTCGCGCAAGGGCCGCGCCGGGGCGCTGACGTCGATCCAGTATGATGCGCTGATCGACAGCGCGTCAGACAGTGTAGGGCAGTATTACGGTCTGCTTGCACACAGCATGGAGTATGATGAAGGGCGCAATTACGTGATTTTCCACATGCGACCGGAGGCGACGTTCTGGGATGGAACACCGGTGACAGCCGAGGATGTAGTCTACAGCCATCGCCTGTTCATCGAGCAGGGGTTGCCATCTTATGCGCAGGCCGTCGGTCGCATGGTTACAGGGGCCGAAGCGCTGGACGATCATACGGTGAAATTTTCCTTTAGCCCGGAAGTGACGCGCCGCGGGTTGATCGAAACGGTCGGGTCGACGCCGGTATTCTCGAAAGCCTGGTTCGAGGCTGACGAATCCCGCCGTCTGGACGAGCCCCGGCTTGAGGTTGCCGTGGGGTCCGGGCCTTACAAGCTGGACAGTTACGACATCAACCGGCGCATCGTCTACAAACGCCGGGACGATTACTGGGGCAAGGATCTGCCGATCAACGTTGGCCGCAACAACTACGACACCATTCGTATCGAGTATTTCGCCGATCAGACTGCCGCTTTCGAGGGGTTCAAGGCCGGTGAATACACCATGCGGATCGAAAGTGACCCCAAGCTTTGGGCCTCGAGCTATGATTTTCCGAAGCTGACCCAAGGAACGGTTGTCCGCGACGAGATTGCGGATGGCAGCCCGCCGACTCCTTCCGGGTTTGTGTTCAATCTGGGTAAACCGCAATTCGAAGACAAGAAAGTGCGGCAGGCGCTGGCGCTGGCCTTCAACTTTGAATGGGCCAATGAATCGCTGATGTTCGGCTTGAACGCACCGCGCAATTCCTTTGTTCAGGACACCCATATTGAGGCCAAGGGGCCGCCGGAGGGGGCTGAACTGGCCTTTCTGGAAAGCCTTGGCGATATCGTGCCGGATGAGGTTCTGAGCGAACCGGCCCTGGTGATGCACGAGTCCAGTTCGGCGCGCCTGAACGATCGGCGAAACATGCGGGCGGCCTCGAAGCTGCTGGATGAGGCTGGCTGGCCGGTTGGAGATGGCAATCTGCGCCGAAACGAACAGGGTCAGACGCTGAAGGTGAACATTCCCTATTCTTCCAGCATTCCGACCTCGACCGCGACGATGATCGAGACCTTTGTGCAGAACCTGCAGGCCATTGGTGTGGATGCAACGGCGGAAAAGGTGGATCCGTCGCAATACACGCTGCGCCGGCGCGAGCGGGACTATGACATGATCCATTCCACACAGTATGGGGCGTTCCTGTCCACCGGCGGGGGGCTCAGCCAGATGTACGGCTCGAAAGAGGCTGCGTTCAGCCTTTTCAACCCGGCTGGTCTGGCCAGCCCATTGGTGGATGCGGTGATCGAAGCCTCGTTCGATACCACGAATCAGGCAGAACAGGACGCGGCGTTGATGGCGCTTGACCGCGTGTTGCGGTATGAGTTCTTCGTGATCCCGGATGGATACGTTGCGGACTATTGGACGGCTTACTACGACATGTATGAATACCCGGAAAACCTGCCTCCGTTCAGCCTTGGTTATCTGGATTTGTGGTGGATCAATCCGGAAAAAGAGGCGGCTCTGAAAGCGAAAGGCGCGCTGCGATAACATGGGCGCGTATATTCTAAGACGCCTGTTGCTGGTCATTCCGACCCTTCTGGGCATCATGATTGTTAACTTCACGCTGGTGCAGTTCGTGCCGGGCGGGCCGGTTGAACAGATCATCGCCCAGATCGAAGGGCAGGGCGATGTGTTTGCCGGATTTGCAGGCGGTGGCGATTCCGGGGCGGCCTCGGAACCTGCCGGGGGCGCCTTTGACGACAAATATGTCGGCGCGCGGGGGCTGCCGCCTGAATTCATTGCCGAACTGGAGAAAGAGTTCGGCTTCGACAAGCCTCCGCTCCAGCGCTTTCTGAGCATGATGGGCAACTACCTGACGCTGGATTTCGGCGAGAGCTATTTCCGGTCCATCAGCGTCATCGATCTGGTGCTGGAAAAGATGCCGGTTTCGATCTCGCTGGGTCTTTGGTCGACCCTGATCGCCTATCTGGTGTCGATCCCGCTGGGCATCCGCAAAGCCATCAAGGACGGATCGACCTTTGATACCTGGACCAGCGGAACCATCATTGTGGCCTACGCCATTCCCGGTTTCCTGTTCGCCATCCTGCTGCTGGTGCTGTTTGCGGGCGGATCCTACTGGCAGATTTTCCCGCTGCGGGGGCTGACATCGGATAATTGGGACAGCCTCAGCCTGATTGGCAAGATTGCGGACTATTTCTGGCACATTGCCCTGCCGATCATTGCGCTGACGATTTCGGCGTTTGCAACGCTGACGCTGCTGACCAAGAACTCGTTCCTGGATGAAATCAAGAAGCAATATGTGATGACCGCCCGCGCCAAGGGCCTGAGCGAGCGCAAGGTTCTGTACGGTCATGTGTTCCGCAATGCGATGCTTATCGTGATTGCGGGCTTTCCGGCGGTGTTCATCGGGGTGTTCTTTGGCGGCTCGATCATCATTGAGACCATATTCTCGCTGGACGGGCTGGGACGGTTGGGGTTCGAGGCCGCGGTGGCGCGTGATTACCCGGTAATATTCGGCACGCTGTTCATCTTTGGTCTGATGGGGCTGGTGGTCGGCATCATCAGCGATCTGATGTACGTGGTGGTCGACCCGCGCATCGATTTCGAAAAGCGGGAGGGGTAAATGGCGCTGTCCCCACTCAACCAGCGCCGCTGGCGCAATTTCCGGCGCAATGGTCGCGCGTTCTGGTCGCTGATCATCTTCTCGGTACTGTTCGGCCTGTCGCTGTTCGCCGAGTTCATCGCCAACGACAAACCGATTCTGGTGAAATACCGGGGCGAGTTCTTCACGCCGGTGTTCAATTTCTACGCCGAAACCGAATTTGGCGGGGATTTCCAGACCGAAGCCATTTATCGCGACCCCGAGGTGAGATGCCTGATCGACAGCGGTGGTCTTGATCAGTGTTTTGACGACCCCGAGCGAATCATCGAAGAGATCGATGCCGGCACGTTTCAGGCGGACGGGTTCGAGCGGGGTTGGGCGATCTGGCCGCCAATTCCGTACTCCTACAATACCAGTGTCGACCGGCCGGGTGCGGCACCCCTGCCGCCGAACGGGCAGAATCTGTTGGGCACCGACGACACCAAACGTGATGTTCTGGCGCGCGTGATCTACGGGTTTCGGCTGTCTATCCTGTTCACGCTGGTCGTCACCGGCGCGGCCAGCCTGATCGGGGTGTTTGCAGGGGCCATCCAGGGCTATTTCGGCGGCTGGCTGGATCTGATCTTTCAGCGGATCATCGAGATCTGGTCCGCGACACCGTCGCTCTATGTCATCATCATCATGTTTGCGGTTCTGGGACGAAGTTTCTGGCTGTTGGTCATCCTGATGATCCTGTTCAGCTGGACCGGTTTGGTGGGCGTGGTTCGGGCGGAATTCCTACGTGCGCGCAACCTTGAATATGTCCGCGCCGCCAAGGCGCTCGGCGTTGGCAACATGACGATCATGTTCCGGCACATGTTGCCCAACGCGATGGTGGCCATGCTGACCTTCATGCCATTTATCGTTACCGGCACCATCGCAGGTCTGGCCAGTTTGGATTTTCTGGGCTTCGGCCTGCCGTCCTCGGCCCCGTCACTGGGCGAACTGACCTTGCAGGCAAAACAGAACCTGCAGGCGCCGTGGCTGGCCTTCACCGCGTTCTTCACCTTTGCCATCATGCTGTCGCTGCTGGTTTTCATCTTTGAAGGCGTGCGGGATGCGTTTGACCCCAGAAAGACGTTCTCATGAGTTTGTTGGATGTGAATAACCTCAGGGTCTCGTTCCGGCAGGACGGGCAGGTTTCCGCGGCGGTCAGGGGTGTGTCATTCACCGTCGACCGGGGCGAAACGGTCGCGCTGGTTGGGGAATCGGGGTCGGGCAAGTCTGTAACGGCGCTGAGCACGGTTTCGCTTTTGGGTGACAGCGCGATTGTCGAAGGCTCGGTCACGTATGAAGGTCAGGAAATGATCGGCGCGTCCGAGGACAGGCTGATGGATGTGCGCGGCAACGATATCAGTTTCATCTTTCAGGAGCCGATGACCTCGCTCAACCCGCTGCACACGATCCAGAAGCAGATGGCCGAGTCGCTGGCCCTGCATCAGGGTGTAACCGGCGACGAAGCGCGCGAGCGGATCGTGGAACTGCTGATCAAGGTTGGCATCCGCGACCCGAGGGATCGGCTGGACAGCTATCCGCACCAGTTGTCTGGCGGACAGCGCCAAAGGGTGATGATCGCGATGGCGCTGGCCAACAAGCCGGACATCCTGATCGCGGATGAGCCGACAACCGCGCTGGATGTCACAATTCAGGCGCAGATCCTGGAGTTGCTGGCTGACCTGCAGAAATCGGAAAACATGGGGATGCTGTTCATCACCCACGATCTGGGTATCGTGCGGCGGATCGCCGACCGGGTGTGCGTGATGAAGGACGGCGAGATTGTCGAAACCGGCGAAACCGCCGAAATCTTCGACAACCCGCAGCATCCCTACACGCGCAAGCTGCTGGCGGCGGAACCGTCGGGCGAACCCGATCCGGTGGCCGCTGATGCCGAGGAAGTGGCGCGGACGAACCACCTGAAAGTGTGGTTTCCGATTCAGCGCGGGTTCTTCAAGCGGACAGTGGGCCATGTGAAGGCCGTCAACGATGCGACGCTGTCGGTGCGCGCGGGTGAGACGCTGGGGATCGTGGGCGAAAGCGGGTCGGGCAAGACCACGCTGGCACTGGCGATCATGCGGCTGATTGCCTCTGAAGGCGGGATTACATTCCGCGATCAGGACGTGCGCCGCTGGTCGACGCGTGAATTGCGCCGCCTGCGCAAGGATATGCAGATCGTGTTTCAGGACCCGTTCGGCAGCCTCAGCCCCCGCATGACCTGCCAGCAGATCATTGCCGAGGGCTTGGCGATCCACAACGTTGACCCGCACCGCGCGCCGCGCGAACTGGTGGCCGAGGTGATGGCCGAAGTCGGTCTGGACCCGGCGGCGATGGACCGGTATCCGCACGAGTTTTCCGGCGGTCAGCGCCAGCGCATCGCCATCGCGCGGGCCATGGTGCTGCGGCCCAAACTGCTGGTGCTGGATGAGCCGACCAGCGCGCTGGACATGACGGTGCAGGTGCAGATCGTCGATCTGCTGCGCGATCTGCAAAAGAAATACGGGCTGGCCTATCTGTTTATCAGTCACGACCTGAAGGTGGTGCGCGCCATGTCCCACAACGTCATTGTTATGCGAAATGGCGACGTGGTCGAGATGGGCAGGGCCGAGGACCTGTTCGAGAATGCCCAGACCGATTACACCCGAGAACTGATCGCGGCGGCGGGCTGAGAGCAGCCCGCCACGGTGCGTCAGGCGTTGGCCGTTTCACGCGATGCCGATTTCGGCACCGGTCCGCGCAGTTCCTGATAGTGATCGAAGCTGAGTTTGACCCAGCCGGTACCGCGCGTGGCACTGGCAAGGGTGCGGTGCAGCTCATCCTCGGCCACGGCGGGAAGCTGGGCGTTGAAGATCTCCCAGCCCGAGGCATTTGGGTTGCCTTCGAAACCCAGAACCTGCCCCTGGAGCGAGCTGATCGTCGGCACCAGGTCGCCCACAAAATCCGACGGCAGGTGGATCTCGGCGTTCAGGATCGGTTGCAGGACAACGGGTTTGCCCTGCGGCAGTGCCTCGCGCACGGCATTCTTACCGGCTGTGCGGAAGGCATAGTCCGAACTGTCCACGTTGTGGTGCTTGCCATCGCTCAGCGTGACTTTGACATCGACAACGGGAAAGCCTTCGGGGCCTTCAACCAGCGCGTCTTTCGCGCCGTGTTCAACCGACGGAATGTAGTTCTTGGGAACTGCGCCGCCTTTGACAACCTCTTCGAACTGAAAGCCCGATCCGCGCGGCATGGGCGCGACCGTGATCACGACGTCAGCGAACTGACCGGCACCGCCCGATTGCTTGCGGTGTCTGTGACGATGTTCAACCGGTGTCCGGATGGTTTCGCGATAGGCAGTTTCGACCTGATCCGCCTCGATTTCGATCCCGAAGTCTTCTGCCAGCTTGGCGGTGACGCGTCGCATATGCTGAGGGCCCTGCGAGCCCAGAATCGCGTGACCGCTCAGTTCGTCCTGTTCGAGGGTCAGGCCGGGATCGATTTCGACCAGGCGGCTCAGCGCGTTGGACAGGCGTACGTCATCCCGTTCATGCGCCGGTGAGACGATCTGCCGATGCGCCGCGGGACGCGAGGTGGCCCAGTCTGGCAGAGGCGTGGCGGAGGAACTGTCGTAAATGTTGCCCGGATTGAGGTGATCGGACTTGACGGCCAGACCGATCTGACCGGCCTCAAGCGCGCCGATCTGGGTCTTGGCGTCCAGCGTGGTCAGGTTGCCGACGGTTTCGCCGCCCAACGCCTCATGCGCGGTGACGCCTTCGCCAAGACCGCGCAGCACGATGATCTTGCCGATGTGTTTTTTCACGTCGGCGAACCCGGCAATGGCGCGGGCGTTGTCTGCGGCCTCATCCCGCCCGGCGGCTATGTCGAACTCGGGCGCTTCGTGGCGCAGGGCTTTCATCAGGCGGGTCAGGCCGTTGCCGTGGCTGGCGGCGCCCAGGCAGGCGGGGATCAGCTGGTGGTTCTGCAGAACCTGTGCAGCCAGTTCAAAAACCTCTTCGTTGGGAGGCTGCTTGTCTTCAATCAGCTGTTCCAGCAGCTTGTCGTCGAAGTCGGACAGGGTTTCGAGCAATTCCGTGCGCGCTTCCTGTTCGCGGTCCTCGACCGATTGAGGCAGTTCGATCAGGGCCGAGGGCTGGCCTTCCTGATATTTCCACGCCCGCTCGGATATCAGATCAACCGCGCCGATGATGACCTCGCCGTCGCGAATGGGCACCTGCCGTAGCGCGATATGATGGGTGCAATAGGTTTGCAGGGCCGCGATGATATCGCGGATGCGGCCGTTGGGGTTGTCCATCCGGTTGATGAACAGGAAGCAGGGAATCCCGGCTTCTTCGACCAGTCTGAGATAGGGGGCGCACAGCACTGCGGCGTCCGGGTCGGGCGGAACCACCACAACCGCCGCGTCCGAGATTGCCATGGCAGGACCGACATAGGCCAGGGAATCCCCGCCGCCATCCACGTCGATGGCGCACCACGGCTCGTCCAAATAAGAAAAACCGTGCAGATGCACGGTTCCGGATACGTCGAATGTTGTTGGCCGACCATCAAGGCGGCTGATGGCCTCGACCAGGGTGGATTTGCCCGATTGACTGGGGCCGAGGACGGTGAAAACGCGCATGAGTGCTGTCCCTCTTTCAGGTTTAAGAACGACTGCGCGATATCGGCTGCCTTGCGCTGACGCGCAGGGGTCAATTGCCTGAAAACGGATCTGCCTCGGGGTTGGGGCGGCTTGCCGCCCGCGTTCTTAAGTTTGCGGAATACCCCCTGTCTGCGTCAACCCCCCCTCTGTCCGAAGTCAATCAGATGGCCGAACTGTGGCCTGCCTTGCTTAGGTCATAGGCGTCAAAGCTGCGGGCGATCATCCGGGTCAGGGCACGGGCCTCGGGCGGTATGAAAAGACCGTCCCCGGTCACCTGCAGCAACCCGTCGAACGCATCGTTGGCCGTGTTGAACATGCCCTGCAATTCCCCGGCCGAGATGTCGTGGTCCCGCAGGATTTCAGCCGAATCGATCCGGAAATCGCACATCAGCGCCTCGATCAGCCGGGCGCGCAGGATGTCCTGCCCCTTGAACAGGTGCCCGCGCGAGGTCGAGAACTGCCCGTTCCGGATGGCCTTGGTATGCGCTGAAGTTGCCGGCGCGTTCTGGGCGTACCCTTGCGGAAACTTTGAGATCGAGCTGGCACCAACGCCGATCAGAACCTCGGCCTGATCGTCGGTATAGCCTTGAAAGTTCCGTTTGAGCTTTCCGGTCTGCAGTGCACGGGTCAGCCCGTCATCCTGCGTCGCGAAATGGTCGATACCAATCTCGGCGTAATCGTCCCACATGAACAGGCGGCGCGCGGTGTCGAACAGGTCAAGCCGCTGTTCCGGCGTCGGCAGCGCGTCCGAGGGGATAAGTTGCTGGCGTTTGGCCATCCAAGGCACATGGGCATAGCCATAGAGCGCAACGCGGTCCGGGCTGAGCGACAGCAGCTTTTGTACGCTTTCGGTCATCCGGGTCTTGGTCTGATGCGGCAGCCCATACAGGATATCGGCGTTCAGGCTGGTGATGCCGCGCGCGCGGATCATGTCGATTGCTTTGCGCGTGGTGTCATAGCTTTGGATGCGGCCGATGGTTTTCTGGATTTCGTCGTCGAAATCCTGCACCCCGATCGAGGCGCGATTCATGCCGGCCTCGGCCAGAGCGTCCAACCGTGCTTCGTCGATTTCGTTCGGGTCGATCTCGACCGAGAACTCGGCGTCCGGGCCCAGCGGCACGATGTCCAGAACCCGCGCTGCCAGATCGCGCATCAAATCGGCGTTCAGCAGGGTTGGCGTGCCGCCGCCCCAGTGCAGCCGCGACAGGGTGACGCCCTCGGGCAGGCGCGCGGCCAGCAGATCAAGCTCGGCCTTCAAAACGTCGACATAGGCGATGACGGGGTTATCGGTCTGTGTTCCCTGGGTCCGGCAGGCGCAGAACCAGCACAGTCTGCGGCAAAAGGGGACATGGATGTAAAGGGACACGGCGCTTCCGGGCTGAATGCCCGAAATCCAGTCGCCAAACATGCCTGATCCCACATCGTTGTTGAAGTGGGGCGCTGTCGGGTAGCTTGTGTAACGCGGAACTTTAGCGTCAAATAGTCCAAGCTGTGCTAATTGTGGTTTCACTATCATGGCGATACCGTTAAGGGACGGCCTTCAACAAGACCTTGACTGAGATCAAGTGGAAACGCGAATGAACCTGAATTCCCAATTTGACCACTCGAATTGTGCGGACTGCCCGATCCGGCACCGTGCCGTGTGTGCCCATTGCGAACCCGACGAGCTTGTGGAACTGGAAGAGATCAAGTTCTACCGTAGTTTCGAGGCCGGGCAGACAATCATCTGGTCCGGCGATCAGATGAATTTTGTCGGCTCCGTGGTTTCGGGCATCGCCTCGCTGACGCAGACGATGGAGGATGGCCGGACCCAGATGGTGGGCCTGTTGCTGCCCAGCGACTTTGTGGGCCGTCCGGGACGCGAAACTGCGCCCTATGACGTTCAGGCCACAACTGATCTGGTGATGTGCTGTTTCCGCAAGAAACCGTTCGAAGAATTGATGAGCACAACCCCGCATATCGCGCACCGGCTGCTGCAGATGACGCTGGATGAGCTGGACGCGGCCCGCGAGTGGATGCTTGTCCTTGGGCGCAAAACCGCGCGCGAGAAGATTGCCAGCCTGTTGTCGATCATCGCGCGGCGCGATGCTTCGGTGGCCCAGAAAAGCAACTCCGGTCCAATGGTGTTTGATCTGCCGCTCACGCGTGAGGCGATGGCGGATTATCTGGGGCTTACACTGGAAACGGTCAGCCGCCAGATGTCGGCGCTGAAAAAGGACGGCGTCATTACACTGGACGGAAAACGCCACGTGACCATTCCGGACATGGCGCGCCTCATGGATGAGGCCGGCGATGATGCGGACGGCGGTTTTCTGGTCTGACACCCGATACGCAAAAGGAGATTCGGATGGAGTTCACCAGCCTGCTTGCAATGTTGTTCATCGGCGCAATCGCCGGATGGCTTTCAGGCAAGATCATGGAAGGCCGGGGTTTTGGCCTGTTCGGCAATATCATCATCGGGATCGTCGGCGCGTTTCTTGCGGGCGCGATTTTCCCGGCCTTGGGCTTTTCGGTTGGCGGTGGGCTATTCTCGTCGATCTTTTTCGCAACCATCGGTGCGGTGATCCTGCTGTTCGTGATCGGCCTGATCCGGCGCAACTAGTTTAGAATACTGCCCCAATGAAAGGGGCAGTATCTGCAAGCCGCACGTCCCTTCGGATCAATGGGCCAAAAAGACCGGCACAACGGATTGTTCCAGCATGTTGCGGGTGGCACCGCCCAAAATGGCCTCGCGGAACCGCGAATGGCCATAAGCGCCCATGACGATCAGGTCAGCCTCGGTATCGCCAGCATGGCGGTTGAGGATGTCCGAGACGCGGGTCATGGTTTTGCTCAGCACGTCAATTTCGCATTTCACCCCGTGCCGGGCCAGCATTTGTGACAACAATCCGCCCGGGTCCGAGCGGTCTGGTCCGTGGCGCGGCGGATCGATGACGACGATGCGCACCAGGTCCGCCTGTTTCAGGAAGGGCAGGGCGCGGCGGATGGCCCGCATGGCCTCGACGCTTTCATTCCATCCGATCAGAACGGTTTTTGGTTTCTCGAACGGCGTCACATCATCGGGCACAACCAGAACCGGTGCGTGGCCTTCGAACATGGCGGCTTCAATGATGGGCTCGGCCTCGGCCGCGCGATCCTCGCCATATGGCTGCGGCAGCACAACCAGATCGGAAAACCGTGCGCGATGGGCCACGTGGCGGCCGATATCGGCAATCTGGGCCACGCCGTTTTCCGCGGACCAGCGGATCCCGGTTTTGCCCAGGTAGTTCTTTGCATACTCCAGAACAGCGTCGGAATCGGCATTGGCGCGGCTGAGCGTCTCCTGAAGGATCAAGGCGTTTGCGCCAGCGTAATAGTAGCCGGTCTGGCTACGATCAACGCCGAGACACAGGGCTTCGACATGCGCGTCCTGCGCGTTTGCCAGAGCTACAAGCTGGGCCAGTGCCGCGTTCGCCTGCTTTGTCTCTGTCATGACTGTTAGAAGGGATTTGTAAGCCATTTTGACCTCACTCGATGTGCGCGGGGGGCAAGCTGCGACCAGTTAACCCACTCAATTGTTTATCACTGCCACGGAAAACAGGCTATTGTCTTGACACAGATCAAAGCAGCTATGGCCCTTGTCAGACAGAACAGCGGCCAGTCAAATGGGTTTCGTGCGGCGTCAAGAATCGCACGGGGCATGCAAAGGGACGCAATATGTCAAATTACATCAAGCTGATCGTGCTTGGTCTGATCGTGATTTTTGCCGCGATCGGGTCCAACTATGCACGGGATTTGGCGTATCAGGTGCACGCGATTCTGGTGATGCTGATCGCCGTTGGATTGTTCATCTGGACGCTTCGAAACACAGATGAGCCAGATATTCTCGTAGACCGCTCGGCCGAGTACATGGATGACGTGATCCGCTATGGCGTGATCGCAACTGCTTTCTGGGGCGTGGTCGGGTTTATTGCAGGAACTTTCATTGCGTTTCAGTTGGCCTTTCCGGCACTGAATTTCGAATGGGCCCAAGGATATCTGAACTTCGGCCGTTTGCGTCCGCTGCACACATCGGCGGTGATTTTTGCCTTTGGTGGCAACGCCTTGATCGCAACCTCGTTCTATGTTGTGCAGCGCACCAGCGCCGCGCGCCTGTGGGGTGGTAATCTGGCGTGGTTCGTCTTCTGGGGCTATCAGCTGTTCATCGTGCTGGCGGCAACCGGCTATGTCCTTGGCGGTACGCAATCCAAGGAATACGCCGAACCCGAGTGGTATGTTGACCTGTGGCTGACAATTGTCTGGGTCGCCTATCTGGCCGTTTATCTGGGCACGATCATCAAGCGGAAAGAGCCCCACATCTACGTGGCCAACTGGTTCTATCTGGCGTTCATCGTCACTGTCGCAATGCTGCACCTGGTGAACAACATGACCATCCCTGTCAGCATCTGGGGTTCGAAATCGGTCATCGTCTGGTCGGGTGTTCAGGACGCCATGATCCAGTGGTGGTATGGCCACAACGCCGTGGGCTTCTTCCTGACTGCGGGCTTCCTGGGCATGATGTACTACTTCATCCCGAAACAGGCCGAGCGCCCCGTGTTCTCGTACAAGCTGTCGATCATCCACTTCTGGGCGCTGATCTTCCTGTATATCTGGGCCGGTCCGCACCACCTGCACTATACCGCGCTGCCTGACTGGGCGTCGACGCTGGGTATGGTGTTCTCGGTGATCCTGTGGATGCCGTCCTGGGGTGGCATGATCAACGGTCTGATGACCCTGTCGGGTGCATGGGACAAGTTGCGTACAGACCCGGTGATCCGCATGATGGTGATCTCGGTCGGTTTCTACGGCATGTCCACCTTTGAAGGCCCGATGATGTCGATCCGCGCGGTCAACAGCCTGTCTCACTACACTGACTGGACCATTGGTCACGTGCACTCGGGTGCGCTGGGTTGGAACGGCATGATCACCTTTGGTGCGCTGTACTTCCTGGTGCCTGTTCTGTGGAAGCGGGAACGCCTGTACTCGCTGCAGATGGTCAGCTGGCACTTCTGGCTCGCGACTATCGGCATCGTGCTCTACGCCGCGTCGATGTGGGTGACCGGTATCATGGAAGGCCTGATGTGGCGTGAAGTGGATGCCAACGGCTTCCTGGTGAACTCGTTCGCCGACACCGTGGCCGCCAAGTTCCCGATGTATGTGGTGCGTGCTCTGGGTGGCGTTCTGTTCGTCGCTGGCGCTGTGATCATGTGCTACAACCTGTGGATGACTGTGCGGAAAGCGCCGGCCAAAGAGGCCAGCCTGACCGTCGCGGTCCCGGCTGAATAAGGAGGGCCGGAGCTATGGCAATTCTCGACAAACACAAGATCCTCGAGACCAACGCGACCCTCCTGCTGATCTTCAGCTTTCTGGTCGTGACCATCGGCGGCATCGTGCAGATCGCGCCCCTGTTCTACCTTGAGAACACCATCGAGAAGGTGGAGGGCATGCGTCCTTACACCCCTCTCGAGATGGCGGGGCGCGAGATCTACATCCGCGAAGGCTGCTATACCTGCCACAGCCAGATGATCCGTCCGATGCGGGACGAGGTCGAACGCTATGGCCACTACTCGCTGGCGGCTGAATCGATGTATGACCATCCCTTCCAGTGGGGGTCGAAGCGCACCGGGCCCGATCTGGCCCGTGTCGGCGGCCGGTATTCGGATCAGTGGCAGGTGGACCACCTGCGTGATCCGCAGTCGGTGGTGCCGGAATCGGTGATGCCGAAATACGGCTTCCTCGAGCATCGCAAGATCGATGGCAAATACATTGGCGACATCATGAAAGCGAACGCGATGGTCGGCACGCCCTACACCGACGAGATGTTGGAAAACGCCGTGGCGGACTTCCGCGCTCAGGCCGATCCGGACAGCGACTATGACGGGCTGCTGGAACGCTATGGCGACAAGGTCAACGTGCGGAACTTCGACGGTCAGCCCGAACTGACCGAAGCCGATGCGCTGGTCGCCTATCTGCAGATGCTGGGAACGCTGGTCGATTTCTCGACCTTCACCCCGGACGCAAGCCGCTAAGGGAGGATCGTGATGGAAGAGTACACCCTTCTCAGGCAGTTCGCGGACAGCTGGATGCTGCTTGTGCTGTTTGTCTTCTTTGTGGGCATCATCATCTGGGTTTTCCGCCCCGGTGCCAGCAAGGAATACAATGACACCGCCAACATCCCCTTCCGGCATCAAGACAAACCCGCCACATCCAAGGAGGCGCGGCAATGAGCAAGACACCTGAAAAACAGCCGGGTGATCCGAACACCACCGGCCACAGCTGGGACGGGATTGAGGAATTCGACAATCCGATGCCGCGCTGGTGGCTGTGGACCTTCTACGCCACCATCGTCTGGGGTGTGATTTACACGATCATGTATCCGGCATGGCCTCTGGTACAGTCGGCAACCGCCGGTGTCATGGGCTGGTCTTCTCGGGCGCTGGTGCAGCAGGAGATGGTTGCGTTCGAAGAAGCAAATGCGCCTTGGAACGCCAAGCTGGTGGAAACGCCGCTGGAAGACATCGCCAAGGATGCCGAATTGCAGCAATACGCCGTCAACTCGGGTGGCGCCGTGTTCCGCACGTGGTGCGCGCAGTGCCACGGCTCGGGTGCGCAGGGTGCGCCGGGTTTCCCGAACCTGTTGGATGACGCCTGGTTGTGGGGCGGTTCGCTCGAGGATATCGAGTACACTGTGGCCTATGGCATTCGAAACGAAGAAAGCGACTATGCGCGCTATTCCGAAATGCCTGCCTTTGGTGAAATCCTCGAAGCGGAAGAGATCACGCAGGTGGTTCAGTATGTCATGTCCCTGACCAACGCCCAGACCGACGATGCTTCGGCACAGGCTGGCAAGGTCGTGTTCGAGGACAACTGCGCGTCCTGCCATGGCGAGGACGGGACCGGCGACGTCACGCAAGGTGCACCGAACCTGACCGACGCGATCTGGCTGTTCGGCGGCTCGGAAGAGGCGCTGACCGAGACGGTTACGTACAGCCGCTTCGGGGTCATGCCCGCGTGGGAAAACCGCCTGACCGAGGCACAGATCCGCGCCGTTTCGGCTTACGTCCACCAGCTGGGTGGCGGTCAATAAAGATAAGTGAACACCTTCGGGCGGTTCGCCGCCCGAAGGCTTAGGCACCGGCTGTTCCATCTGTTCGCGCGTTTCCTGAACAGCCGGTGCCGACTTTCCCGAGAATAGAACCAGGACTTGCCCGGGTCCAGTTTCCGGTGTGGCCATCTTCGTCGGATGTCACCGATTAACCTGCCGGTTTTCCGGTTTGCGGCCTATCCTTTCTTCGCTGAAACCGACCGAAAATGTGCTAGGTGTGACAAAAGGTGTCTGCCCGATGCGCATTTGACACATGTCAAAGTTGGTCAGCGCATGATCTGGGAAAAGACGCCTGATCAAAGCCAGACGTGGAGCCAGCCCGTGAGCGATTCCGACCCTGCCCCCAGCCTTTATGCAGCACGTGAGCCGATTTTCCCGCGGCGCGTGTCGGGTCCATTCCGTAACCTGAAATGGATCATCATGGCTGTGACCCTGGGGATTTATTACATCACCCCATGGTTCAGATGGGACCGGGGTCCCAGCCTGCCGGATCAGGCCGTGTTGCTGGATCTTGCGAACCGGCGATTCTATTTCTTCTGGATCGAAATCTGGCCGCACGAGTTCTATTTTGTCGCCGGCTTGCTGATCATGGCGGGGCTTGGACTGTTCCTGTTCACCTCGGCCCTGGGCCGGGTCTGGTGCGGATATGCCTGCCCGCAGACGGTGTGGACCGACCTGTTCATTCTGGTCGAGCGCTGGATCGAGGGCGACCGGAACGCACGTTTGCGGCTGCATCGGCAGAAGAAACTGGATTTCCGCAAGGCCCGCCTGCGGGCGACGAAATGGGGGGCGTGGTTTCTGATCGGACTGGCCACCGGCGGGGCCTGGATCTTTTACTTCGCGGATGCACCGACACTGGCGCGCGATCTGGTGACGGGCAACGCGCATCCGATCGCCTACACAACCATGTTGATCCTGACAGGTACGACTTTTCTGTTCGGCGGGTTTGCCCGTGAACAGATCTGCATTTACGCCTGCCCCTGGCCCCGTATTCAGGCGGCAATGATGGATGAAGACACGCTGGTCGTCGGCTACCGCGAATGGCGGGGCGAGCCGCGCGGCAAGGGCAAGCGGACCGCTGACACGGAATTGGGCGATTGTATCGACTGCATGGCTTGCGTGAATGTCTGCCCGGTTGGCATCGACATCCGCGACGGTCAGCAATTGGAGTGCATCACCTGCGCGCTCTGCATTGATGCCTGTGATGACATGATGGCCAAAATCGGCAAGCCGCGCGGCCTGATCGATTATATGGCGCTGAGCGACGAGGCGCATGAACGCTCGGGCCAGCCGGCCAAGAATGTTTGGAAGCACATCCTGCGCCCGCGCACGATCATGTACACCGCGCTGTGGGCGCTGGTTGGGTTCGGCCTGTTGTTTGCCCTGTTCATCCGTTCCGACATCGACCTGACCGTGGCGCCGGTACGCAATCCGACCTTTGTCACCCTGTCAGACGGCACAATCCGCAATACCTATGACGTGCGTCTGCGCAACAAACATGGCGAGGATCGGTTGTTTAAACTGTCCCTGACCGGAGACCCGGCCATGCGGCTGGAGATTGAAGGCACGATCATAGACACTGTGAATGTAAGCGCGGATACGGCACAATTGAGCCGCGTTTACATCACCGCCCTGAAGGACACCGACCCAGCCAACACCGACGCGACGCCGGTTCGTATCTGGGTCGAGGATCTGATCAGCGGTGAACGCGCGTACAAGGACACCACGTTCAACGGACGAGGGAACTGAGAATGGCAGAACGACAGTTTACCGGAAAGCACGCGCTGGCCGTGTTTGTCGCCGCCTTCGGCGTGATCATCGGTGTTAATCTTGTACTGGCCTACAGTGCGGTCAAAACCTTTCCCGGGCTCGAGGTCAAAAACTCGTATGTCGCCAGCCAGGAGTTCAACGAGCGTCTGCAGGAACAGCAGGCGCTGGGTTGGGACGTGCGGGCCGAGACCAAGGGCGGCTTGTTGATCCTGCACATCAACGACGCGCAAGGCGCGCCGGTCAGGGTCGATCAATTGCAGGCCGTTGTGGGGCGGGCGACCCATGTGCGCGAGGATTTCACCCCCGACTTTGTGTTTGACGGAACCGCATATTCCACCCCGGCGACCCTTGGCGAGGGCAACTGGAACATCCGGCTTGTCGCCAAGGATGGCGAAGGGGCCACCTTCTCGCAGCGTATTCCGCTTTACGTCAAAGGCTAGGCTGATGACAGCGCAACCCTCACCCGGAACCATGGCCTGTCCCGGCTGCGTCGCGGCCACGGCCGAGCCTGCCCTTCCGGTTCCCGAGGACATCCAGATCGCCCTGTCCTTGCCGGGAATTCACTGTTCGGCCTGCATCTCGACGGTCGAGCGGGAACTGAACGCGCTTCCGGGCGTCGAGGATGCGCGGGTCAACCTGACCCTGAAACGGGCGATGATTAAGGCCGCGCCAGACATCCGCGCCGCCGATCTGATCCCGGTGCTGGAACAGGCAGGTTTTGAGGCGCATGAACTGGATACCGGTGCGCTGTCGGCTACGCAGACGGACAAGGCGGGCCGGGATTTGCTGATGCGGCTGGCGGTGGCCGGGTTTGCGTCGATGAACGTGATGCTGCTGTCGGTTTCCGTCTGGTCCGGGGCCACGGACGCGACGCGCGACATGTTCCACTGGATTTCGGCGGCCATCGCGCTGCCTGCCATCGCCTTTTCGGCGCAGCCGTTTTTCGTCAATGCCTGGAGCGCACTGCGTGTGCGCCGTCTGAACATGGATGTGCCGATCGTGCTGGCCATCCTGCTGGCGCTGATCACCTCGCTTTGGGAAACTGCGCTGAGCGGCAAACATGCCTACTTCGACGCTGCGCTGACGCTGACATTCTTCCTGCTGGCCGGACGGTATCTCGATTATCGCACGCGCGCCGCTGCCCGGTCCGCGGCCGAGGAACTGACGGCGCTTGAGGTGCCGCGCGCCATCCGGCTGGTCGACGGCACAGAAGAGGAAGTGGCCGTCGCGACGCTGACCGTCGGTGACCTGATCCTCGTTCGGCCCGGTGGCCGTATGCCCGTGGACGGAGAGATCATTTCGGGCCGGTCGGAACTTGACCGCTCGTTGCTGACCGGGGAAACCCTGCCGGTTTTTGCCGAAGCCGGGCTGACAGTCAGCGCGGGCGAGGTCAATCTGACCGGCCCCCTGACGATCCGGGCGACAGCGGTGGGCGAAGACACTTCGCTGCACCGGATGGCCGATCTGGTGGCCATCGCTGAATCGGGGCGCTCACGATACACGTCGCTGGCTGACAAGGCGGCCAAGCTGTATGCGCCCGGGGTGCACATCCTGTCGGCGCTCAGCTTTCTGGGCTGGTACATCTATTCCGGCGATATCCGCACCGCACTGAACATCGCGGCGGCGGTTCTGATCATCACCTGCCCCTGTGCGCTGGGGCTGGCGGTGCCTGCGGTGACGACGGCGGCATCGGGGCGGCTGTTCCGCAAGGGAATGCTGATCAAGCACGCCACAGCGCTGGAGCGTCTGGCCGAGGTGGACACTGTTGTCTTCGACAAGACCGGCACGCTGACATCGGGTGCGCCTGAACTGACCAATCTGGCGGATCATACCCGTTCCGATCTGGAAGTTGCGCTGGCGCTGGCCGAGGCGTCGGCGCATCCGCTTTCCGTCGCGCTGGCCAAAGCGGCGCGTGACGCGGGTATCAGGCCGGCCTGCCTTGACGCTGTGGTCGAAGTGCCAGGTTTTGGCACCGAAGGCGAACATAAAGGACAGCGCGTTCGGCTGGGCCGGGCGAATTGGGTCGGAGCCGAACCCGGCACCCAGACGTCAGCATGGCTTGCGGTCGGGAGCTGTAAACCCGTGCCGTTCGTGTTCGCGGACGCTCTGCGACCGGGCGCGGCCAGCGCGGTTGAGGCGTTTAGGAAAGCGGGCAAGGATGTGATCCTGATTTCAGGCGATACACGGGCTGCAGTGGAAAAGCTGGCTGGAAATCTGGGTATCGCAAACTGGGTGGCCGAAGCGCTGCCACAGGACAAGGCGCAGCGTGTTCAGGACCTGCGCGACAACGGGAAAAAGGTTCTGATGGTGGGGGATGGCCTGAACGATACCGCCGCCCTTGCGGCGGCGCATGTGTCGATCTCGCCCGCCTCGGCGCTGGATGCGGCGCGGGTTGCCTCGGATATCGTGCTGTTGGGCAACGACCTGTCGCCCATCGCCGATGCCTGCGACACGGCCACAAAAGCGACTAGGCGGATTCGTGAAAACTTCCAGATTGCAACCGTGTATAATGTCATCGCGGTGCCCCTGGCGGTGGCCGGGCTGGCAACGCCGCTGATCGCGGCGCTGGCGATGTCGACCTCGTCCATCACCGTGTCCCTGAACGCCTTGCGGCTGAGGTGATCTGATGGAAGTTCTGGCCTATCTCATTCCGATTTCGCTGCTTTTGGGCGGTGTCGGTCTTGTAGCCTTTGTCTATACCGTGCGGTCGAACCAGTACGACGATCCCGAAGGCGATGCCCGGCGGATTCTGAGCGACGAATGGGACGACAAGCCCAAGCCCTAACCGCCCTTGAAATTGCCGCAATGCCCGGCTATGTCGGGCGCATCCGCTAGCAGAGAGACAAAGCCTCATGGCCACCACAAACCCGATCCAGTTCATCCAGCAGGTCCGTGCCGAAGTATCCAAGGTCGTCTGGCCGACCCGGCGCGAGGTGCTGTTGACCACGGTCATGGTGTTCATCATGGCGGCGTTGACGGCCGTGTTCTTTGCGCTGGTGGATCTTGGCATTCGCGGCGGGCTGCAGCTGATTCTGGGCGCGTTCAGCTAAGACGGGACGGGCAGTGCGGAAACGCGGCTGCCCCCTTGCGCCGCGCGCAATGTCAGAGTAGTTCACGCGGAACTATCCGGAATGGGCGTGCGGCGATTCGGGCTGCGCGCCGCTTTTTGTTCCGGGTCTCGCGACAGAATTTCAATGACGGTACATCCGGATGTGCGGATGCGACCTAAGGCAAACAAGGACGACAGGTTCATGGCGAAACGGTGGTACTCGGTCAGCGTTCTTTCGAATTTCGAAAAGAAGATCGCAGAGCAGATCCGCACGTCGGTGGCCGAGCAGGGCCTTGAGGACGATATCGACGAAGTTCTGGTGCCCACCGAAGAGGTGATCGAAGTGCGCCGGGGCAAGAAGGTTACGACCGAGCGCCGCTTCATGCCCGGCTATGTGCTGGTGCATATGGAAATGTCCGATCAGGGCTACCACCTGGTTAACTCGATCAACCGCGTCACCGGTTTCCTCGGTCCGCAGGGCCGCCCGATGCCGATGCGCGACGCCGAGGTGAACCAGATTCTGAACCGTGTTCAGGAAGGTGAAGAAGCGCCCAAGCTGATGATCACTTTCGAGATCGGCGAAAAGGTTAAGGTCAACGACGGCCCGTTCGAGGATTTCGACGGCATGGTCGAAGGCGTGGACGACGAGAACCAGAAGCTGAAGGTCTCAGTCTCGATCTTTGGCCGGGAAACCCCGGTCGAGTTGGACTTCACACAGGTGACCAAGCAGAGCTGACAAGCTCGCCAACGCGTTTCGAAGCGCCGCGATGCCTTGGGCAACGTGGCGCTTTTTTGTTGTGCCGGGCCAGTGGATCAGGCCCAGGCAAAAACTGCAGGTTACTTCCCCGGCAATGAAAGCGCTTTTCGGTTATGGTCGGCCGGGTATCAGTTGTTGTTCCTGAAGAACCGTCAGAATGTCGAGAATGGTCGAAGGGCTGACATCCACCGATCCTTCCAGAAAAACACCAAGCCCGCCCTCTCCGATCTCTCGAGGACCTCCATTGTCGTAAGTGGGGTCGAGGGACGCGAGTTCGGGGGGTAATTCCGGGCACAAGGGGGTTTCGTTCAACACAAGATCAACAGCGGCCAGCATAAGTTCCTTTGCAGACTCGAGCGTGTCATCCTCCAGAAGCTGTTCGCGTTGTTCTTCCGGGGCCGAAAGCGTCAGATCGATGAGTTTGAAGTAGGCACAATTGTCACGCAGTTCGACGGTCGCTTCGGTGGCCATGTTCGCCTGGATTGCCCTTTTCTGTTCACCCCGCTGAAAGTCGCGTTCACTCGTCCGGCTGCATTCGAAAATCGTGATGGTCACGTCGCCATCCAGATCGATCGCATCGTCCAGTGCTTGCAGGCTCAAATCGTCCAGGCGCACTTGCAGACCACAGTTGTCGATTATGGCATTGTCCGCCAATCGCTCGGGCACCGTTTTCTGGATTTCGCGCAGATCGAGAAGGGCGCCCACCCCGATCCGAGTGGGCGCAACAGCGCTCAGGCTCAGATCAAGCTTGTATAGCAGTTCCGTTTCCCGGACCTGCTGGGTTGCATCGATGACAAAAGTCACTTCCTGTGCGCCGGACGATTGGGCGCCCAGCGCAGCGGCCATCAGGGCCGGGAAAACCAACCAACGTCTCATTTGGCAAACTCCAATACGCCAAGGTCCTGCAGCCCACCAAGGACTTTGACGATGGTCTCTGCGCTGACATCAGCCGATCCGGTGATGGCTGCGCCCAGCCCGCCGGGCGCAATCTCGCGCGTGCCTCCGGATTCGTAATTCGGGTCGAGAACCGTGAATTCCTCTGGCAAGGGCGGACAGACCGGGTTGGCAGCCAAAAACTCGCCACCCTTTTCAAGGACGGCTTCATTAATGCGGCTGGTCAGGCCGAAGAGGTTTGAGACAGCGCCGATGAACCCGCGCGGGTTCAGATCAACGTCTTCGATACTGAATGTAAGGCACTGGCCTTTCACCTCTGCCTTGGCGACGGCAACCGCGTCCACGGTTCCCCCGAAATAACGAAAGCCCGGTTCCTGGCGCCGGTTGCAGGTTGTAAATCGTGCACGGGCCGAGCCTTCGACCCTGACGGTGTCATCCTTGGCAGTGACATCCCGGATCTCGAGGTAGATTTGGCGTTTGCAGCTTTCTTCAAGCGGACCCGTCAGTATTTGGGGGGCCTTTTCCTGCAAGCCGCGCAAGTCCATGAACGCCCTCAACCGCAAGCGGGTAGGGCTGGCTTCTTCCAGGCCGCTATAGACCGTGAAAGGCACCGGAATGTCGCGAACGGGGACTTCCTTGGTGAACTTGATCTGAAACCGACCGGCGTAAGTGGCGGGGTCGATCCCTTTTGCGCCGGAGGACGCCGTGCTGTTGATGCCGTCGGTTTGGGTTGCCGATCCAGACCCTTCGCCCTGATCCTGAGCCCTGCTGCCACAGCCCGGCAGCATGGCAAAAAGAACGCAGATCAGTAATCCCTTGTTCAGCCGAGATGATCCCATCCCTGACCACCTCTTTTGTGTCCAAGTTTCACCAAGATACCCACCTGCGTCTCCGACGCAACTTATGTATTCAACAAAATCATTTTGTTCCGTCAGTTCCCTGGCCTCACCGAAGCCCGACCGGTATACAACTGGGTTACTTGGGAATAGGGTGCCAGCCACTTGCCAACCCCTCCGTTCCGCTGTACATGCCGCCTCTATCGTCTTCGGGCGAGATTCTCTCGTGGGAGATTGCAGGGATCGCGATCCCGGATCGGACCACGCAACATAATCTGGGTGAGACGCGTTTCACCTAAGTTGAAAGGAAAACCAAATGGCTAAGAAGCTTGCTGGTACAATGAAGCTGCAGGTTCCTGCAGGTCAGGCGAACCCGTCGCCGCCAGTTGGTCCGGCGCTGGGTCAGCGCGGCATCAACATCATGGAATTCTGCAAGGCGTTCAACGCCAAGACCGCAGACATGGAGCCCGGCGCTCCGTGCCCGACCGTGATCACCTATTATCAGGACAAGTCCTTCACCATGGACATCAAGACGCCGCCCGCGTCTTACTACCTGAAAAAAGCGGCTGGTCTTAAGCCGGTCGGCAAGCGTAACCGTCCCCGCGGCGCGGAAAATCCCGGTCGTGAGACCGTGGCAACCGTGACCTCGAAGCAGGTTCGTGAAATCGCCGAAGCCAAAATGAAAGATCTGAACGCCAACGACGTCGAAGGCGCAATGCAGATCATCCTGGGCTCGGCCCGCTCCATGGGCATCGAGGTGAAATAAGATGGCAAAACTCGGTAAACGTACCCGCGCTGCGCGCGAAGCTGTCGCCGGCAAGGAAAACCTGTCGGTCGAAGAAGCCGTTGCCCTGGTCAAAGGCAATGCAACCTCGAAATTCGACGAGACCATCGAAATCGCTCTGAACCTGGGCGTTGACACCCGTCACGCAGACCAGATGGTGCGCGGCGTTGTCGGCCTGCCGAACGGCACCGGCAAAGACATGCGCGTTGCTGTTTTCGCTCGTGGCCCCAAGGCTGACGAAGCGAAAGAAGCAGGCGCAGATATCGTCGGTGCAGAAGACCTGATGGAAACCATTCAGGGCGGCACCATCGAATTCGACCGCTGCATCGCAACCCCGGACATGATGCCGATCGTTGGCCGTCTGGGTAAGGTTCTGGGTCCTCGCAACTTGATGCCGAACCCGAAGGTCGGCACCGTGACCATGGACGTGAAAGCGGCCGTGGAAGCAGCCAAGGGCGGTGAAGTTCAGTTCAAGGCGGAAAAAGGCGGCGTTGTGCACGCCGGTGTTGGCAAAGCTTCGTTCGACGAAGCCAAGCTGGTCGAAAACGTCCGCGCATTTGTCTCGGCTGTTGCCAAAGCCAAGCCGTCGGGCGCCAAAGGCACCTACATGAAGAAAATCGCGCTGAGCTCGACCATGGGCCCGGGCGTGACTGTTGATGTTGCGCAGGCTTCGGGCGAATAAGCCTCAGCCTCTGCAAAAAAACGAAATAACCCGGGTGGTGCCAGCCATCCGGGTTCTTTCGTTTTTGGGTCGCTTGAATTCCAGTAGATGCCGGATCAACCTGAACTTCGGGGCAGGTTGAATGCCTGTTTCAGCCGTATCTCCAGCCGAGTGCGCCGGTGGTCTTCGAATTCGCTGCAAATATGGCTTGGCTGGCTAAGAAACAGCCAATCCTTGAGCAGGCGTCCGCGAATGCAGAAATCCAGAATGTCCATATTGATCGGATGGCGGTACAGGCGGAAGAACATGTCCTTGTTTCGTTTCAGGATGCCGCTGCGATCCACATCTGACGGCTGACTGTCGCGGAATATGTCGGCCTTCAGGAAGTCGACGATGTCGTATACGGCCAGCTTTTCGCGTGCCTCGGTGAAATCCAGCCCGATGGTTTTCCCTTGCCCCATGATCAGGTTGAGACCGTGAAAATCGCCATGCGCGAACACCTGAATATCCGGCGCCCCTTTCAGGCGCGCGGCCTCGGCCAGCATCGTGTTGATCATTCGCTGACTTATGCCGGCAAGATTGGCGGGCAGGTTTTTCGACAGGTCCCGGATGCTGTCGGTCATCCATTTCGGCCGGAACCCATAGTCTTTTGGCGGGCGAAACCCGTGCAGATCGTTCAGCCATGCTCCGGCGCGGCGATAGACCTGGGCGACCTGATCGTTGTCGGGGCTGTTGTATATCAGATCGACGGCGGTGGGGCGTTTGATGTATTCGGTGACCATGAAGTCACCTGCGGATGAGAGGTAGATCGGACGCACAACCTGCGACGTCTTCTTGTCGTCGAAGTATTCGGCAAGCTGACAGAGCAAATTATACTCCTTGCGTAGCCGGTCGGTTATGGGGGCTTGGGTGTCGGCCTTCAGCGCGTACATCGCCCCTTGGGTTTCAAGCTTAAGAACAAGCCGTGTTTCGGGGAAATCGTGAGACCGGTAGATGCAGGAATGTTCGCGGATGGGGTCGATCTTGCCACTTCGGGAAAGCTGATCCAGATATTGTGATGTCCGGTCGCGCTCTTGTTGAGAAAGGGTCAGCATTTTAAGGGCGCGCGCCAGTTCGGATCGGGATCGGGGTTATAGACTTTGACAGGACCGCAGCGCGTCCTTGGTGTCAATGTGCGGTTGGCGCGATTTATCCTTGTTAGAACCGGTGCAGACACGCCCGGGAAACCCGTTTTTCGTGCAATTTACCTCTTGGAAACCGAGCGTGTCTGCCCTAAGTAGGGCTACGAAGTAAAGCGTGCGATTCGTCGTGCGCTTTATTTTGTTTCGTCCAAGACGGTGGGTGGGGCCATACGGTTCCTTAATTCCCTGCCTGAGACGGGTAAGACCAAAGAATTCTGAGGGTCCCACCCTCGGGCGAGTTTTGGCCAATCCCGTAACAACGGACCTGAACGCCGGGGCGCAAGCCGCGGCAAATATGAGCCGGGATGTCTGACATCCCTAACTTGGAGAGAACTGTGGATAGAGCCCAGAAAGAGAAAGTGGTCGAGGAACTCGGCCAAATCTTCGAAAGCTCTGGCGTCGTAGTGGTTTCGCACTACGCCGGTCTGACAGTTGCCGAGATGCAGGACCTTCGCGCACGTGCTCGTGACGCGGGTGGCTCCGTGCGTGTTGCCAAGAACAGGCTCGCCAAAATCGCCCTTGAGGGTAAGCCGTGTGCAAGCATGGCCGACCTGCTGACAGGGATGACCGTTCTGACCTATTCCGAGGACCCCGTGGCAGCAGCCAAGGTGGCCGAGGACTTCGCCAAGGATAACAAGAATTTTGAAATCCTCGGCGGTGCAATGGGTGAGAACGCTCTGGACCGCAAAGGCGTTGAAGCCGTTTCGAAAATGCCGTCGCGTGAGGAGCTTATTGCTTCGATCGTGGGCTGCATTGGCGCACCTGCTTCGAACATCGCCGGCGCGATTGGCGCACCTGCAAGCAACATCGCAAGCATCCTTTCCACCATCGAAGAGAAGGCGGAAGCTGCGTAAGCGGTTGGCACTGAATGATCTGCGTGGGGCATTTGCCCTGACGTTGGAACACACACTGTAAAACGGAAAGAGCTAATACAATGGCTGATCTGAAAGCACTCGCAGAAAGCATCGTGGGTCTGACCCTGCTGGAAGCACAAGAACTGAAAACCATCCTCAAAGACGAGTACGGCATCGAGCCCGCAGCAGGCGGCGCAGTTGTCATGGCAGCTGGTGGCGACGCCGCCGGTGGCGCAGCTGAGGAAGAAAAAACCGAATTCGACGTCGTTCTGAAGAACGCCGGCGCTTCGAAAATCAACGTGATCAAAGAAGTTCGCGGCATCACCGGTCTGGGCCTGAAAGAAGCCAAGGAACTGGTCGAAGCCGGCGGCAAGATCAAAGAAGGCGTGTCGAAAGACGAAGCCGAAGAAGTCAAAGGCAAGCTGGAAGCAGCTGGCGCAGAGGTCGAACTGGCCTAAGCCCTTTGTCTGGTGCGTCGCTGATGCGCCTGAAAATTTGGCTGGGTCCGGAGAAATCCGGGTCCAGCCGAACCTGTCTTAGAAAGGGCCTCATGGGTTGGGGCGTTTTCTAAGACACGGTTGTCGGATCGGGAGGCCGCCTTCGGGACGGTGGCCATGAATTGATCCGGACGTGTCGTCTCGAATGTGCAAGATGCCGGGGCCCGACGGTGTCTTTGCCCGCTGAGAACATCGAAAGGTGACATCTGACATGGCTCAAACGTTCCTTGGCCAGAAACGTCTTCGTAAATATTACGGCAAAATCCGCGAAGTGCTGGAGATGCCGAACCTCATTGAGGTGCAGAAATCTTCTTATGATCTTTTCCTGCGCTCCGGCGATGCAGAGCAGCCCACAGACGGCGAAGGCATCAAAGGTGTGTTCCAGTCGGTCTTCCCGATCAAGGATTTCAACGAAACCTCCGTTCTGGAGTTCGTGAAATACGATCTGGAAAAACCCAAATACGACGTCGAAGAGTGCATGCAGCGCGACATGACCTACAGCGCTCCGCTGAAGGTAACCCTGCGCCTGATCGTGTTTGATGTCGACGAGGACACTGGCGCCAAGTCGGTCAAGGACATCAAGGAACAGGACGTGTTCATGGGCGACATGCCCCTGATGACACCGAACGGAACGTTCATCGTGAACGGTACCGAGCGTGTGATCGTGTCCCAGATGCACCGTTCGCCCGGTGTGTTCTTTGACCACGACAAGGGCAAGACCCACTCCTCGGGCAAGCTGCTGTTTGCCTGCCGCATCATCCCGTATCGCGGCAGCTGGCTGGACTTCGAGTTCGACGCCAAGGACATCGTGTTCGCCCGTATCGACCGCCGCCGCAAACTGCCTGTGACAACCCTGCTGTATGCGCTGGGTCTGGATCAGGAAGCGATCATGGACGCGTATTACAACACCGTGTCCTATAAGCTGGACAAGAAAAAGGGCTGGATCGCGCCGTTCTTCCCCGAGCGTGTACGTGGCACCCGTCCGACCTATGACCTGATCGACGCGAAATCCGGTGAGGTGATTGCAGAAGCGGGCAAGAAAGTCACGCCGCGCGCGGTCAAGAAACTGATTGACGAGGGTGCCGTCACCGACCTGCTGGTTCCGTTCGATCATATCGTTGGCAAATTCGTCGCCAAGGACATCATCAACGAAGAAACCGGTGCGATCTATGTCGAAGCCGGTGATGAACTGACCCTGGAATATGACAAGGACGGCGACCTGATCGGCGGTACCGTCAAGGAACTGCTGGATGCGGGCTTCAAAGACATCCCGGTTCTGGACATCGACAACGTCAACGTTGGCCCCTACATGCGCAACACCATGGCGCAGGACAAGAACATGGGCCGCGAAAGCGCGCTGATGGACATCTACCGCGTCATGCGTCCGGGCGAGCCGCCCACCGTCGAAGCTGCGTCGGCCCTGTTCGACACACTGTTCTTCGACAGCGAGCGTTACGACCTGTCCGCCGTTGGCCGTGTGAAGATGAACATGCGTTTGGCTCTGGATGCGCCGGACACCCTGCGCACCCTGCGCCGCGAAGACATCGTGGCCTGCATCAAGGCACTGGTTGAACTGCGTGACGGCAAGGGCGACGTGGACGATATCGACCACCTCGGCAACCGTCGTGTGCGTTCGGTCGGCGAACTGATGGAAAACCAGTATCGCGTTGGCCTGCTGCGCATGGAGCGCGCGATCAAAGAACGTATGTCGTCGGTCGAGATCGACACCGTCATGCCGCAAGACCTGATCAACGCGAAACCGGCTGCGGCTGCTGTTCGTGAATTCTTCGGCTCGTCGCAGTTGTCGCAGTTCATGGACCAGACCAACCCGCTGTCGGAAGTCACCCACAAACGCCGTCTCTCGGCGCTTGGCCCCGGTGGTCTGACACGCGAACGTGCGGGCTTTGAGGTGCGCGACGTACACCCGACCCACTATGGCCGGATGTGCCCGATTGAAACGCCGGAAGGTCCGAACATCGGTCTGATCAACTCGCTGGCCACCTTTGCCCGCGTGAACAAGTATGGCTTCATCGAAACACCCTACCGCGTCGTCAAGGACGCCGAGGTGACCGATGAGGTTCACTACATGTCCGCGACCGAGGAAATGCGTCACACCGTGGCGCAGGCGAACGCGACGCTGGATGAGAACGGCAAGTTCATCAACGATCTGGTTTCGACCCGTCAGGCCGGTGACTACACCCTCGCCCCGCGCGAGAATGTGGATCTGATCGACGTGTCGCCGAAACAGCTGGTCTCGGTCGCTGCATCGCTGATCCCGTTCCTTGAAAATGACGACGCCAACCGCGCTCTGATGGGCTCGAACATGCAACGTCAGGCGGTTCCGCTGCTGCGCGCCGAGGCACCGCTGGTCGGTACCGGGATCGAGGAAAAGGTCGCGATCGACTCAGGCGCTGCGATTCAGGCGAAGCGCGCCGGTATCATCGACCAGGTCGATGCCCAGCGTATCGTTATCCGTGCCACTGAAGATCTGGAACTGGGCGACGCTGGCGTTGACATTTATCGTCTGCGCAAGTTCCAGCGTTCGAACCAGAACACCTGCATCAACCAGCGTCCGCTGATCAAGGTAGGTGACACCGTCCAGAAGGGCGAGGTCATTGCCGACGGTCCGTCGACCGATATGGGTGAACTGGCTCTGGGTAAGAACGTGGTCGTCGCGTTCATGCCGTGGAACGGTTACAACTACGAAGACTCGATCCTGATCTCGGAACGTATCGCGCGTGATGACGTCTTTACCTCGGTCCATATCGAGGAGTTTGAAGTCGCCGCCCGTGACACCAAGCTGGGTCCAGAAGAGATCACCCGCGACATCCCGAACGTCGGTGAAGAAGCGCTGCGCAACCTCGATGAGGCAGGCATCGTTTACATCGGTGCGGATGTTGAGCCGGGCGATATTCTGGTCGGCAAGATCACTCCGAAGGGCGAAAGCCCGATGACCCCGGAAGAAAAGCTGCTGCGCGCCATCTTTGGTGAGAAAGCATCTGACGTGCGCGACACCTCGCTGCGCGTGAAGCCGGGCGATTACGGTACGGTCGTTGAGGTCCGCGTCTTCAACCGTCACGGCGTTGAGAAAGACGAGCGTGCGCTGCAGATCGAGCGTGAGGAAGTCGAACGTCTGGCCCGTGACCGGGACGACGAGCTGGCGATTCTTGACCGCAACATCTATGCGCGTCTGCAAGGCCTGATCCTGGGTAAAACCGCTGTCAAAGGCCCGAAAGGCGTCAAGGCAGGGTCGGTGATCACCGAGGACCTGCTGGAAACCCTGACCCGTGGTCAGTGGTGGCAGCTGGCGCTGGAAGATGAGCAGGACGCACAGATCGTTGAGGCTCTGAACGAGCAGTACGAAGTGCAAAAGCGTGCTCTGGACGCTCGTTTTGAAGACAAGGTTGAGAAGGTCCGCCGTGGCGACGACCTGCCGCCGGGTGTGATGAAGATGGTCAAAGTCTTCATCGCCGTGAAGCGCAAGCTGCAGCCGGGCGACAAGATGGCCGGTCGTCACGGGAACAAAGGTGTGATCTCCAAGGTTGTTCCGATGGAAGACATGCCGTTCCTGGCCGATGGTACTCCGGTTGACTTCTGTCTGAACCCGCTGGGTGTGCCTTCGCGTATGAACGTTGGTCAGATCCTTGAAACCCACATGGGTTGGGCCGCGCGCGGTCTGGGTCTGAACATCGACGACGCTCTGGGTGAATATCGCCGCTCCGGCGACCTGACCCCGGTTCGTGAGGCGATGAAGCTGGCTTATGGCGAAGATGTCTACGAAGAAGGCATCACCGGTCTGGACGAGGATGGCCTGATCGAGGCTGCGGGCAACGTGACCCGCGGTGTTCCGATCGCGACCCCGGTCTTCGACGGTGCCAAAGAGGCCGACGTCAACGACGCGCTGGTGCGTGCGGGCTTCTCGGAGAGCGGTCAGTCGGTTCTGTTCGACGGTCGCACCGGTGAGCAATTTGCACGTCCGGTGACCGTGGGCATCAAGTACCTGCTGAAACTGCATCACCTTGTGGACGACAAAATCCACGCGCGTTCGACCGGGCCGTACAGCCTGGTGACCCAGCAGCCGCTGGGTGGTAAGGCGCAGTTCGGTGGTCAGCGCTTTGGTGAGATGGAGGTCTGGGCTCTGGAAGCTTACGGCGCCGCCTACACCCTGCAGGAGATGCTCACCGTGAAATCGGATGACGTCGCCGGCCGGACCAAGGTCTATGAGTCGATCGTCAAGGGCGAGGATAACTTTGAAGCGGGCGTACCGGAATCGTTCAACGTTCTGGTTAAAGAAGTCCGTGGCCTCGGCCTGAATATGGAACTCCTGGATGCGGAGGTTGAGGAGTAAGGGCGCTGCCCTTTCTCCCGTCCCCCCTTCCGCAAGATTTGAGGTAACAAATGAACCAGGAAATCACCAACAACCCGTTCAACCCGCTGACGCCCCCGAAGGTTTTCGACGAGATCAAGGTCTCGCTGGCGTCGCCCGAGCGGATCCTGTCTTGGTCCTATGGCGAGATCAAGAAACCCGAAACCATCAACTACCGGACGTTCAAGCCCGAGCGTGACGGTTTGTTCTGTGCGCGTATCTTTGGCCCGATCAAAGATTACGAATGTCTTTGCGGCAAATATAAGCGGATGAAGTATCGCGGCGTTGTCTGCGAGAAATGCGGTGTGGAAGTCACCCTGCAGAAAGTCCGCCGCGAGCGTATGGGCCACATCGAACTGGCCGCGCCTGTCGCTCACATCTGGTTCCTGAAATCGCTGCCGTCCCGCATCGGTCTGATGCTGGACATGACGCTGCGCGATCTGGAACGCGTTCTGTACTTTGAAAACTATGTCGTCATCGAGCCAGGTCTGACCGACCTGACATACGGCCAGATGCTGACTGAAGAAGAGTACATGGATGCGCAGGATGCCTATGGCATGGACGCGTTCACCGCGAATATCGGTGCCGAAGCCATTCGTGAGATGCTGGCCCAGATCGATCTGGAAGCCGAAGCCGAGCAGCTGCGCGCTGATCTGGCTGAAGCAACCGGCGAATTGAAGCCCAAGAAGATCATCAAACGTCTGAAGGTTGTTGAATCTTTCCTCGAGTCGGGCAACCGCCCCGAGTGGATGGTGATGACCGTGATCCCGGTCATCCCGCCGGAACTGCGTCCGCTGGTTCCGCTGGATGGTGGCCGTTTCGCGACCTCGGATCTGAACGATCTGTATCGCCGCGTCATCAACCGGAACAACCGTCTGAAGCGTCTGATCGAACTGCGTGCACCTGACATCATCGTCCGCAACGAAAAGCGGATGCTGCAGGAATCCGTGGATGCTCTGTTCGACAACGGCCGCCGTGGCCGCGTGATCACCGGCGCCAACAAGCGTCCGCTGAAATCGCTGTCGGATATGCTGAAAGGGAAACAGGGTCGCTTCCGTCAGAACCTTCTGGGTAAGCGCGTCGACTTCTCAGGCCGTTCGGTCATTGTGACCGGTCCGGAACTCAAGCTTCACCAGTGTGGTCTGCCGAAGAAGATGGCGCTGGAGCTGTTCAAGCCGTTCATCTACTCGCGCCTTGAAGCCAAGGGTCTGTCTTCGACCGTGAAACAGGCGAAGAAACTGGTCGAGAAAGAGCGTCCCGAAGTGTGGGATATTCTCGACGAAGTGATCCGCGAACACCCTGTCATGCTGAACCGTGCGCCGACGCTGCACCGTCTTGGCATTCAGGCGTTCGAGCCGGTCCTGATCGAAGGTAAAGCCATTCAGCTTCACCCGCTGGTCTGTTCGGCCTTTAACGCCGACTTCGACGGTGACCAGATGGCGGTTCACGTTCCGCTGAGCCTTGAGGCCCAGCTGGAAGCCCGTGTTCTGATGATGTCGACGAACAACGTTCTGTCGCCTGCAAACGGCGCACCGATCATCGTTCCGTCGCAGGACATGATCTTGGGTCTGTACTATGTGACCCTGGAACGCGAAGGCATGCCGGGCGAAGGCAAGGTCTTTGGTTCGATCGACGAGGTTCAGCATGCGCTGGACGCGGGTGAAGTGCATCTGCACTCGAAAATCACCGCGCGGATCACGCAGATCGACGACGAGGGCAACGAAGTTCAGAAGCGCTATGAAACCACTCCGGGCCGTTTGCGTCTGGGTGCGTTGCTACCGATGAACAACAAGGCGCCGTTCGAGCTGGTCAACCGCCTGCTGCGGAAGAAAGAAGTGCAGCAGGTGATCGACACCGTCTACCGTTACTGCGGTCAGAAAGAGTCGGTCATTTTTTGTGACCAGATCATGTCGATGGGCTTCAAGGAAGCGTTCAAGGCGGGCATCTCGTTCGGTAAGGACGACATGGTCATCCCGAACGACAAATGGGGCATCGTTGATGACACCCGCAACCAGGTGAAAGACTTTGAACAGCAGTACATGGACGGCCTGATCACTCAGGGCGAAAAGTACAACAAGGTTGTCGATGCCTGGTCGAAGTGTAACGACCGCGTCACCGAGGCGATGATGAGCACCATCTCGGACGTCGCCAAGGCCGAAGACGGGTCGGACATGGAGCCGAACTCGGTCTACATGATGGCCCACTCGGGCGCGCGTGGCTCGGTCACTCAGATGAAACAGCTGGGCGGTATGCGCGGCCTGATGGCCAAGCCGAACGGTGACATCATCGAGACGCCGATCATCTCGAACTTCAAGGAAGGTCTGACCGTTCTTGAATACTTCAACTCGACCCACGGTGCCCGTAAGGGTCTGTCGGATACCGCTCTTAAGACGGCGAACTCGGGTTACCTGACCCGTCGTCTGGTGGACGTGGCGCAGGACTGCATCGTGCGCGAGATCGATTGCGGCACCGACCGCGCGATCACTGCCGAAGCGGCCGTCAACGATGGTGAGGTTGTCGCCTCGCTGGCCGAGCGTATTCTGGGCCGCGTGGCTGCTGACGACATCCTGCGTCCGGGTACGGATGAGTTGATCGTGGCCGCCGGTCAGCTGATCGATGAACGTATGGCAGATACAATCGATGAGGCCGGCGTTCAGTCGACCCGCATCCGCTCGCCTCTGACCTGTGAGTCCGAGGAAGGCGTTTGTGCCACCTGCTATGGTCGTGACTTGGCGCGCGGTACCATGGTGAACACTGGCGAAGCTGTCGGCATCATCGCAGCCCAGTCCATCGGTGAACCCGGTACGCAGCTGACGATGCGGACCTTCCACATCGGTGGTGTTGCGCAAGGTGGCCAGCAGTCGTTCCAGGAAGCCAACCAGGAAGGTGTTGTCACATTTGAGAACCCGCAGATTCTGATCAATGCCGCAGGTGAAAGCCTGGTCATGGGCCGGAACATGAAGCTGGTGATCAACGACGAACATGGCGAAGAGCGTGCCAGCTTCAAACTGGGCTACGGTTCGAAGCTGTTCGTCAAGGACGGCACCAAGGTGGCCCGTGGCGACAAACTGTTCGAGTGGGATCCGTACACCCTGCCGATCATCGCCGAGAAAGCCGGTACCGCGAAATACGTCGACCTGGTTTCGGGCCTTGCCGTCCGCGACGAGACCGACGAAGCAACCGGCATGACCCAGAAGATCGTGATCGACTGGCGCGCGGCCCCCAAAGGCAGCGACCTCAAGCCCGAGATCATTCTGGTCGGTGAAGATGGCGAGCCGGTCCGCAACGATGCGGGCAACCCGGTTCACTATCCGATGTCGGTGGATGCGATCCTGTCGGTCGAAGACGGTCAGAAGATCGAAGCCGGTGACGTTGTCGCGCGTATCCCGCGCGAAGGCGCCAAGACCAAGGACATCACCGGTGGTCTGCCGCGTGTGGCCGAACTGTTCGAAGCCCGTCGTCCGAAAGATCACGCGATCATCGCAGAAGCCGATGGTTACGTGCGCTTTGGACGCGACTACAAGAACAAGCGCCGCATCAGCATCGAACCGGCTGATGAGTCACTGGAGCCGATCGAGTACATGGTGCCCAAAGGCAAGCACATCCCGGTTGTGGAAGGTGACTTCGTCCAGAAGGGCGACTACATCATGGACGGCAACCCGGCACCGCATGACATCCTGTCCATCATGGGTGTCGAGGCTCTGGCGAACTACATGATCGACGAAGTGCAGGACGTTTACCGTCTGCAGGGCGTGAAGATCAACGACAAGCACATCGAGGTTATCGTGCGCCAGATGCTGCAGAAGTGGGAGATCCTGGATTCAGGCGACACCACCCTGCTGAAGGGCGAGCATGTCGACAAGCAGGAGTTCGACGCGGCCAACGAGAAGACCATCGCCCGCGGTGGTCGTCCGGCACAGGGCGAGCCGATCCTACTGGGGATCACGAAAGCCTCGCTGCAAACGCGTTCGTTCATCTCGGCGGCGTCGTTCCAGGAAACCACCCGCGTGCTGACCGAAGCTTCGGTTCAGGGCAAGAAGGACAAGCTGGTTGGCCTGAAAGAGAACGTCATCGTCGGCCGCCTGATCCCGGCCGGTACCGGTGGTGCCACCCAGGCAGTGCGTCAGGTTGCCCAGTCGCGCGACAATGTCGTGATCGAAGCCCGCCGGGAAGAGGCCGAAGCGGCCGCTGCCCTGGCAGCGCCGATGATCGACGACGACATGGTTGGCGACGAGCTGGACGTGCTGGTGGAAACACCGGAAAGCCGCGAGTGAGCGCTATAAAATGCTGAAGATCAGGCCCCGCGAAATCGCGGGGCCTTTTTCTTTGTGAGGCCACCACCGCCATTTTTCTTAAGTCTCAAGAACGCGTCGGGCTTTGGCGCTGGCAAAATTTTTCTAAGTTTTGGGTGGTCTTGCAGATATTCAATAAGGCCGCGCTGCAATGTGGTAAGCTTAAGACTTGATGCTGGGGGCGGAAATGCTCAAGTTTGACCGGGAAACCGCCAAGATATTGGACGTTGCCTATCAGGGTGCCGACATTATTCGAAGAAGACGCGCTTCTTTTGATGCTCTCAATCCAAGTCCGGGCGAGACCATCTTGGATATTGGTTGCGGAAATGGTCTGCTGACCGCAGAGCTCGCGCGCGCGGTTGGCCCGTCGGGTCGGATCGTGGGCGTGGATCCAAGTAAAGATATGCTGGCGGTCGGAAAGAACAGATGCCTGGATTACTCCTGCGTTGAGTTTCTTGAAGGTGTTGCCGGCAATCTGCCACTAGCGGATGAAATCGCTGATAAAGCTGTTTCTGTTCAAGTATTTGAGTATGTAGAAGATATAGGGGCGGCCTTCGGCGAGGCGATGCGTTGCCTCAAACCTGCAGGGCGGTTTGTGATCAGCGATCTTCATTTCGGCAGTCTCATTTGGTTCAGCGATGAACCGGAAAGAATGCAGCTTGTGCTTTCCATCTGGAACGAACACTTCGCCAGTGGAACAGTTCCGGAACGACTGCCAGCCTTAATCAGGGAAAGCGGGCATAGTGTGGAGGATGTCGTATCGATCACGATGACGGATCATCAGTTAAAGCCGGATGGGATTGCTATCATGATGATGCATCTCATGAAACAATTTGTAGTGAACAGTGCAAAAATTGAGTCAGCTGTCGCACAAGCTTGGTTCGACGAACAAGTCAGACTTGCGGAGCAGGGTCGCTTTTTCTTTTCGGTTACGCAGTTTGTTGTCGTGGCGCGGAAATCAAGCTGAACCGTGAAATTGAGTGCGAGCGCGCGCGGTCGTCGCATGAACATGAACTTCGATAAGCGGGTTCCAACTTTGGGCTGTAATCAATTGGTGTGTTTTTCAAGCCTCCGCAGGGGCATGCTGAACACTGGTTGCCAACGCAGCCGGATGACCTTTCGGCGTCACTGGTATGAGTTGACAAAACTGGTCCCAAAAGCGCCAATGCCTCGATTGATTTGAGACCGGGCCTGATTGAAATGACCCCAAACCTAAAAGGCGCCTTGCTGATGATGGGCAGCATGGCTGCGTTTACCGTGAATGACACGCTGGTGAAGGTGGCGCTTGATGATTTGCCGCTGTTTCAACTGGTTGCGTTGCGCGGGTTGCTGGCCTCGTGTCTGGTGTTCATTCTCGCCCGGCATCTTGGGGCGTTGCACCTGAATTTCTCGCACCATGACAAGTGGCTGGTCGCGCTGCGCTGTCTCAGCGAATTGTCGGCAACGTTCTTTTTCCTGACAGCGCTGAAGCATATGCCGCTGGCGAATGTCACTGCCGTGCTGCAGGCGCTTCCGCTGACGGTCACCCTTGGCGCCGCGCTTTTCTTTTCCGAGCATATCGGTTGGCGGCGAATTACCGCGATCGCCATGGGCTTTGCCGGAATGTTGCTGATCGTCCGTCCCGGCCCGGACGGGTTCAGTATCTATGCGCTTTATGCGCTGATCGCTGTTGCTTCGGTCACGGCGCGCGATCTGATCACGCGGCGTATGTCGGCGGATGTGCCATCGATGGTTGTGACATTGGCGACATCGTTTTCGATCACGACCGCGGCCGCGGTTGCTTCGGTCGTTGAAGGATGGGTGCCAGTCACGGCCGGCTCTGGCCTGCTGGTTGCATCGGCCGCGGTATTTGTTCTGATGGGGTACTTGTTGAGCGTCATGGTGATGCGGGTTGGTGAGGTCGGATTTGTCGCGCCCTTCCGGTATTCCAGCCTGATCTGGGCGCTGGGGTTAGGCTGGACCGTTTTCGGCGACTGGCCGGATGCCGTGACAATGCTTGGCGCAGCTCTGGTCGTTGGCGCGGGCCTGTTTACACTGTTCCGCGAGCGGTCGCATCAACCGGCGGAATGAACCCGCCGAACGACGTTTTGATCAATGGCAAAGCGCGCAACGAACTCGCCTTCCTGTTCGGGGCTGAGGTCTGACAGACCGGCCCTGCTTTTGCGGGTCTGGGGCGAGTCGTTGAACTGATTCAGTGAACGCACCCACATGGGCGCGTCCGGATAGCTGACAACGGGCATGCGCCGAGCGATCTTGTTGTGGGCGAAATTCATGATCGTCAGCGGGCAACCGCCCTGAACGTGCATTCCCAATCCGGCGGTGACGAGATCGCTGTATACATTCAACGCCCGAATACCTATCGCGTCCATGCGGGCCAGAAATCCGTTGTTGAAATCAATGCCGACCGCAGGGTTGTTTTCAAAAAGTACCCGGCAATCCTGCGCCGCAAGACGAAGCCGTTCGACGAAGTCGACGGAAACGGCGTCATCGTCATCATGGCGAAACTGCAGGCAGGGTTGGTCCGGGTCCTGACGTGCAGCGTTCAGGATATCCTGCATGACCCTGCGATGTCGGGCAGGCTTTCTTTCGATGATCCGGACCTGACGAATGTTGGCCGTCAGGTCTTGCAGCCGGTCACGGGCCTGTGTGGGCATGCAGTCCCCGATCACGATCAGAAGCTGGAAATCTTCATCGGTCTGTTCCCGAAAACAGGGCAGGGTGCTGGATTCGAACAGCCTGAACCGTTCTTCCAGCCGCCTGGGACTGTAAAGATAACGCCGCCTGTCCTCCGGGGTCTTGTGTTCGATCTGAAAACCGCCGAGGGCTGGATAGGAAAAGCGGCACAGGCCGATGACTTGCATTGGATGTCCGGAAGCTAGGGTCTTGCCGGGACTATGCCCCTGCATTAGGTGCATCGCAAGCGGCAGACCGCTCCTTTGTCGCGGCCGCGAAAGCCGGTTTGACAGGGCACTGTTGACACTTGGGCCGACTCCCCCTATTACGCGCGTCATCTCGGTACCGGGGGCCGCCCCATAACCGATTTCAGTAATGAACTGGTCAAGGCCCGGACAATTTTGCAGTTCGCGCCCTCTGATAACAAACCGCGACGTTCACCTCGGAATGGGAACGCTCGCGGGTTTTGCGCTTGTGGACGCATGAGTGCAGCAAGTTTAACCGCACGCAACGCGCGTGCATGTCATGTGTGTTGCAAAACGGGGAAGAAACCGGAATGCCAACTATTCAACAGCTGATCCGCAAGCCGCGGCAGCCGAAAGTAAAACGCTCGAAGTCCATGCACCTGGAGCAGTGCCCGCAGAAACGCGGCGTCTGCACACGTGTTTACACCACCACACCGAAGAAGCCGAACTCGGCTATGCGTAAGGTTGCCAAGGTGCGCCTGACCAACGGGTTCGAGGTCATCTCGTACATCCCGGGTGAAAGCCACAACCTGCAGGAACACTCGGTTGTTCTGATCCGTGGCGGCCGTGTGAAAGACCTTCCCGGTGTGCGTTACCACATCCTGCGCGGTGTTCTGGATACTCAGGGCGTCAAAGATCGTAAGCAACGCCGTTCGAAATACGGCGCGAAGCGTCCCAAGTAAGAAGGAGAGGCTGATATGTCACGTCGTCACGCCGCCGAAAAACGCGAAGTCCTGCCTGACGCCAAATTTGGCGACAAGGTACTGACCAAATTCATGAACAACCTGATGATCGACGGCAAGAAGTCGGTCGCAGAGCGCATCGTTTACAACGCATTTGACCGCGTTGAGAACAAGATCAAGCGCGCCCCGGTCGAAGTGTTCCACGAAGCGCTCGACAACATCAAACCGTCGGTCGAGGTTCGCTCGCGCCGGGTTGGTGGTGCAACCTATCAGGTTCCGGTCGAAGTGCGCCCCGAGCGCCGCGAAGCTCTGGCCATCCGCTGGCTCATCACTGCTGCGCGCGGCCGCAACGAAAACACCATGGAAGAGCGCCTTGCAGGCGAACTGCTGGACGCCGTTCAGTCCCGCGGTACCGCCGTCAAGAAACGCGAAGACACCCACAAGATGGCCGAGGCGAACAAAGCCTTCAGCCATTACCGTTGGTAATCCCAGAGGCTTATCCAAATGGCACGCGAATATCCGCTCGAACTATACCGCAACTTCGGTATCATGGCGCACATCGACGCAGGTAAGACCACCTGCTCGGAGCGTATCCTGTATTACACTGGTAAATCCCACAACATCGGTGAGGTGCACGATGGTGCAGCCACCATGGATTGGATGGAGCAGGAGCAGGAACGCGGCATCACCATCACTTCGGCTGCGACCACCACCTTCTGGGAGCGCACCGAGGACGGTCAGACCGCCGATACCCCCAAGCACCGCCTGAACATCATCGACACCCCCGGCCACGTCGACTTCACCATCGAAGTCGAACGCTCGCTGGCGGTTCTCGACGGTGCCGTCTGCGTTCTGGACGCAAACGCCGGTGTTGAGCCCCAAACCGAAACCGTGTGGCGTCAGGCTGACCGCTACAAGGTCCCGCGTATGGTTTTCGTCAACAAGATGGACAAGATCGGCGCAGACTTCTTTAACTGCGTTCGCATGATCGAAGACCGCACCGGCGCACGCGCTGTTCCGGTTGGTATTCCGATCGGCGCCGAGTCCGAACTGGAAGGCCTGATCGACCTGGTCACCATGGAAGAGTGGCTGTGGCAGGGTGAAGACCTTGGCGCAAGCTGGGTCAAGGCCCCGATCCGTGACAGCCTGAAAGACATGGCTGACGAATGGCGCGGCAAGATGATCGAAGCGGCCGTCGAAGAAGACGACGACGCGATGATGGCCTACCTGGAAGGCGAAGAGCCCGATGTTCCGACCCTGCGCAATCTTCTGCGCAAGGGCACGCTGGCGCTGCACTTCGTTCCGGTTCTGGGTGGTTCGGCGTTCAAGAACAAAGGTGTTCAGCCGCTGCTCAACGCTGTGATCGATTATCTGCCCAGCCCGCTGGACGTTGTCGATTACATGGGCTTCAAACCCGGCGACGAGGAAGAAGTTCGTAACATCGCACGTCGTGCCGACGACAACATGGCCTTCTCGGGCCTGGCGTTCAAAATCATGAACGACCCCTTCGTCGGTTCGCTGACCTTCACCCGGATCTATTCGGGTGTCATGAACAAGGGCGACTCGATCCTGAACTCGACCAAAGGCAAAAAAGAGCGCATCGGTCGTATGATGATGATGCACTCGAACAACCGGGAAGAGATCGAAGAAGCGTTTGCAGGCGACATCATCGCGCTGGCGGGTCTGAAAGACACCACCACCGGTGACACCCTGTGTGATGCGAAGGATCCGGTGGTTCTGGAAACCATGACCTTCCCCGATCCGGTGATCGAGATCGCGGTCGAGCCCAAAACCAAGGGCGACCAGGAGAAGATGTCCCAGGGTCTGGCCCGTCTGGCCGCCGAAGACCCGTCCTTCCGCGTGGAAACCGACCTGGAATCGGGTCAGACCATCATGAAGGGCATGGGCGAACTTCACCTGGACATCCTGGTGGACCGCCTGAAGCGCGAGTTCAAGGTCGAGGCGAACATCGGTGCGCCGCAGGTGGCTTACCGTGAAACCATCTCGATGCCTGTCGAGCACACCTACACCCACAAGAAACAGTCGGGTGGTTCGGGTCAGTTCGCGGAAGTCAAGCTGGAGATCCAGCCCACTGAGGCGGGCGAAGGCTATTCGTTCGAAAGCCGCATCGTTGGTGGTGCCGTTCCGAAGGAATACATCCCCGGCGTTGAAAAAGGCATCAACTCGGTCATGGACAGCGGCCCGCTGGCTGGCTTCCCCGTGATCGACTTCAAGGTTGCCCTGCTGGACGGTAAGTTCCACGACGTTGACTCGAGCGTTCTGGCGTTCGAAATCGCATCGCGGATGTGTATGCGTGAAGGCATGCGCAAAGCCGGCGCGAAACTGCTGGAACCGATCATGAAGGTCGAAGTGATCACCCCGGAAGAATACACCGGCGGTATCATCGGTGACCTGACCTCGCGTCGTGGCCAGGTGTCTGGACAAGAGCCGCGCGGCAACGCAATCGCGATCGACGCGTTTGTTCCGCTGGCGAACATGTTCGGCTACATCAACACCCTGCGTTCGATGTCGTCGGGCCGTGCCCAGTTCACCATGCAGTTCGACCACTACGATCCGGTTCCGCAGAACATCTCGGACGAGATCCAGGCGAAATACGCATAAGCGAAGATTTGAGGGAGCTCGGGTAACGGGCTCCCTTCATTACCGAAAAAGGAGGCCATCATGGCAAAGGAAAAGTTTGAGCGTACAAAACCGCACGTCAACATCGGCACGATTGGGCACGTTGACCACGGCAAGACGACGCTGACGGCGGCAATCACCAAGTATTTCGGTGACTTCAAAGCGTATGACCAGATTGACGGCGCGCCGGAAGAGAAAGCGCGCGGCATCACCATCTCGACCGCCCACGTGGAATACGAGACCGATGCGCGCCACTATGCGCACGTTGACTGCCCCGGCCACGCCGACTACGTCAAGAACATGATCACCGGTGCTGCCCAGATGGACGGCGCGATCCTGGTTGTGAACGCAGCTGACGGCCCGATGCCGCAGACCCGCGAGCACATCCTGCTGGGCCGCCAGGTTGGCATCCCGAAGATGGTCGTGTTCATGAACAAGGTTGACCAGGTCGACGACGAAGAGCTGCTGGAACTGGTTGAGATGGAAGTTCGCGAACTGCTGTCCAGCTACGACTACCCCGGCGACGACATTCCGATCATCGCAGGTTCAGCTCTGGCGGCGATGGAAGGCAACAACCCGGAAATCGGCGAAGCGAAGATCCGCGAACTGATGGCGGCTGTCGACGACTACATCGACACCCCCGAGCGCGCTGTTGATCAGCCGTTCCTGATGCCGATCGAAGACGTGTTCTCGATCTCGGGCCGTGGTACCGTTGTGACCGGTCGTGTTGAGCGTGGCGTGATCAACGTTGGCGACGAGATCGAAATCGTTGGTATCCGCGACACCGCGAAAACCACCTGCACCGGTGTGGAAATGTTCCGCAAGCTGCTGGACCGTGGTGAAGCCGGCGACAACATCGGCGCCCTGCTGCGCGGTGTTGACCGTGACGGTGTTGAGCGTGGCCAGGTTCTGTGTAAGCCGGGTTCGGTGACACCGCACACCAAGTTCGAAGCCGAAGCCTACATCCTGACCAAGGAAGAAGGCGGCCGTCACACCCCGTTCTTCGCGAACTACCGTCCGCAGTTCTACTTCCGTACGACTGACGTAACCGGCACCGTGACCCTGGCCGAAGGCACCGAGATGGTCATGCCCGGAGACAACGTGTCGTTCGGCGTTGAGCTGATCGCGCCGATCGCGATGGAGAACGGTCTGCGTTTCGCCATCCGCGAAGGCGGCCGCACCGTCGGCGCCGGCGTTGTGTCGAAGATCATCGAGTAATTCGCATCTGCGAAAAGCTACGGAAAGGGCGTCCTTCGGGGCGCCCTTTTTTTTGTTGTTTTTCCAGAGCCTTCTGTAATGCTAACTTCTTTCGTATTGAGACATTGCAATTAGAAAGAGGTCCTAAGATGCATTTTTCGGCGCGTTCAGTTTGTCTTGTCGCAGCAGTTGCTCTCTCAGCTACCTCGGCGTCTTCACAACAGATTGCAGATAAGATCTATCTCGGAGGGCCCATCGTAACGATGAACGATGGGGCTCCGTCCGCCGAAGTTGTCGCAGTTAAAGATGGGCGCATTCTTGCGGTTGGGTCGCTGTCTGACTTGTCGGCGCATCAGGGTGAAGAAACCGAAACCTATGATCTGGAAGGGCGCGCGATGCTTCCAGGTTTCGTAGACAGCCACGGGCATGTCGTTTTGGGGGGGGTGCAGGCTTTGTCCGCCAACCTTCTTGCGCCACCGGATGGAGAGGTCACTGATATCGCCAGTCTGCAATCCACACTGACAGACTGGGCCGAGGAGAATGCGCAGGCTGTCGAAAAGGTCAAAATGATCATCGGCTTTGGTTACGACAATGCGCAACTAAAGGAACTGCGCCACCCTACGCGGCAGGAGTTGGACATGGTGTCCGAGGACCTGCCCGTTGTCATTATTCATCAGTCTGGGCACCTGGGTGTAGCAAACTCGAAAGCCCTGGAGTTGGCAGGTATCACAGCGGCCTCAGAGGCTCCTCCGGGCGGTGTCATTCAACGCGATGAGGCCGGGGAACCAAATGGTGTTCTGGAAGAATACGCGTTCTTTTCGGTTCTGGTGCCGATATTGGGGAATCTGGGCGAGGAAGGTCTGGCGGCTTTTGCCAGAGCTGGGACCAAACTTTGGGCAAAGTTTGGATACACGACCGGGCAAGAAGGCCGGTCATCGGGTGAAATCGTCGAAGCTCTCAAGAAAGTTGCCAACGAAGAAGGGCTTCCTATCGACGTTGTCGCGTTTCCAGATGTTCTTGAGTCGAGGGAGTATATTGGCGCAAACACCTCGGCGGATTATGACAACCGGGTTCGGGTAGGTGGCTGCAAGCTGACAATTGACGGATCGCCGCAGGGCTTCACGGCTTTGCGGGACCGACCCTATTACGATCCGGTTGGAAACTATGCCGCCGGGTATGCAGGATACGCCGCCATCACAATGGAGCAACTCCAGGATGCCGTGAACTGGTGTTTCGAGAACGGTTTCCAGATCCTCGTACACTCCAACGGTGAAGGGGCATCGGACATGCTGATTGCGGCCCTCGAAGAGGCGCAGATCAAGTATGGGAATCCGGGCAACCGCCCTGTTCTGGTACACGGTCAGTTTCTGCGAGAAGATCAGGTCGCCAGCATTAAACGGTTAGGAGTGTTCCCGACGCTTTTCCCGATGCACACATTCTACTGGGGTGATTGGCATCGGGAACATACAGTCGGTCCAGTGAATGCCGACAATATCTCTCCAACAGGGCGGCTGCGAGAGCGGGACATGATATTCGGCACGCATCACGATGCCCCGGTCGCCTTTCCGGACAGTATGCGTGTCCTTGCGGCGACGGTTACACGTCGAACACGATCTGGTGACATTCTTGGGCCGCACCAGAGGGTTGATGTGATGACTGCGTTGAAAGCCATGACAATTTGGCCCGCCTGGCAACATTTCGAAGAAGATCAGAAGGGCTCAATCGAAGTTGGAAAAGTCGCCGATTTCGTCATTTTGTCCGACGATCCAACTGCTGTTGATCCCGAGAAGCTGGCCGAACTTGAAGTACTTGTGACCATAAAGGGGGACGAAGTTGTCTATGAGGCCGAAGACGGTATCAGGGAAGGCAATCTGCAATTCTCGCCGTTTTCGAATGATCCAGTAATCGCGCACCTTTTTCTGCATGCGGTTTATCAAGGGATGAAGGTCGAAACCCCATGGCTCGTGCGGAATTAACATGAGTTTTTTCGCGGAAAGCTGAGGCGTTTTGTCGAAGATCATCGAGTAAATCGCATCTGCGAAATGCTACGGAAAGGGCGCCCTGCGGGACGCCCTTTTTTGCTTCGTACACGGCCGAGACTTCTTCGCGAATGATCTCGGGGTGCGGACTCTGCTGAACATTAGGCCGTTCCACTCCTGCAAGCGGCTTGTCCTGCGGACGTGACCGCCCGACCTCAGAAACGCCGCTCGAAGCCCAGCTCAAACTCGGTTTCCATATAGCTGTAGGCCCTGATATCAGACTGAGTTCGGTTGTATTCCAGTTGCAGGAATGGCGAGAAGCCGTTGCCAAAAAACAGATCGTTTTTTTCGACCCTGACTGCCGTACCCCACGACGTCTCGTCCGGCGAGGCGGTGAGGATCGGGCTGGGTGATTGGAATATCTTGTTTTCAAGATAGACGGACGGACGAAACGTGAAGCCGCCGCGAGTGTCCACCTGTCCAAACAGGGTCAATCGCTTGCGCAAATAATTATCCAGATCGCCTTCAACAGACTTCTCCTGGATCAGTGCGCTCAACCCGATGGATCCCCGCCCGCCGATGGACCGGCGAACACCAAGTTCGGCCTGAAATTCATGACCGTCCAGCGCGCTGTTAGTCGGGTTGTGCAGGCGCGACGCGGACAGCAGACCAAAGACAGATCCCCCGAGCAGGTTTCTGCGTTCGAATGCGGTTTCCAGAGCGATGCGGTTCTCAAACACATTGCCGCCGACAAGTCGGGTCGAGAGGGCCGGCCCGAAAGACACGGTGGTCAACGGGGCGAGGGTGCGCAGACCGAACCTTCCAACGAAAATGTAGTCATCGTAGTTCGAGGTTCGCGCCTCGGTCACGTCAAACGCCAATGAGGCAAATGCAACGGTATCGAGGTTGGAAAAGGACAGGTCGACCGGTTTGCGGAAATTCGCCGCTCCGGTGACGCGCAGGCCGAGTTCGGTCGAGGTGTCGCGGTCCAACGTGAACGGCAGATTCAGCCCGAACAGGTTCAGTGTGATCTGGTCCGTGTCGTATTTGCGCGGATTGCCGACGGTGGTCAGGCCGAGGCTGAGATCCCAGTCGAACCCCCGGCGGGCGTCGATCTGCCGGATGTAGCTGAGAACACGGGCGCGCACAGGGTCCGGCAGATCGCCGGAAAGAACGACAAAGAACTCGTTTCGTGCCCGGTCCCACTGACGGGCCAGAAAGAATGCGCGGGCCAATTCCAGCCTGACCCGCACGAGATTCGGATTGGCCGCCAGTATCGAGGAGAACTTTTCGATTGCAGCTTGCGGTTGTCCGCGTTGCAGATCCGCAAGGCCGCTTAGAAACAAAGCTTCGATTTCCGTTTCGTCGACGAACGCAGCGACTGGAACTTTGTTTTCTGACTGGGCGCGGACCTCGGTATTGGGTAACAGGACAAACAGAAAGCTGAGGGCGGTAAGCAGAATACGGGTCAAGAACAAGCCTTTTTGGACGTCATCCGGCGCCAAAACGAAATTGAGCGGCCCGGTCTATTATTGTTGTTGCGGGAAACCATTTTTGCCGTGAAAACAAAATTGTGCGTCAATTCGGCCCACGGTGCCTGTCGCATTTTCAACAACAAGAACATCTCCTATAAATTGCACGGGCGGCATCACTTGCGCCGTATGGGTGAGTAACTAATGTGCCGTTAAAGATTTGACTATGGAGCAGTTATGAATTCCCAAACACGTTGCCTGATTGCAGCATTCATCCCCGTATTTTTCCTTGGCGCATGCGGCGGAGCCGCCGGTCTTGATTTTGATGGCGGTGGCGGTGGTGATTCGTCCTCTGGCGGTGGAAATTCCGCCGAAGGGCCGATTTCAACAACACCGGCCCAGAAAATCAATCTGCCGCAGGATGGCACCGCAACTTTGAACGGCAGGGCAGTCGTGCAGGCGTATTCGTCAAATCAGGCGAATGGTCAAGTCATCGTTCAAAACCAGACTGGCCCCATTCCATCGGATCTGACGCTGATTACAAGCGGCGGAAACATCGTTGCGGCGACGGCTGTTTCGGGGGGATCCAGTTTCATTCTGGACAGCCGCAATGGTGACAGGATTGATCAGGGTACGGCGGCGGTCACCTTCAACTCTCCGGATTTGAATTCCGGTGCAACCATTCTGGACCCAACCCGGACACGGTTCGAGTATCAGACCTTTGGCGCGTGGTTGCATGACCGGAACCAGCCGTCCGGTACTGCGGGCGCCGGGTCCTATGGCTCGGTTACGCCGACCGCCGACATTCCGCGCGGGCAGACCGCCAGCTATCAGGGTGCCAGCACCGGGATTGCACGGCGTGCCGACGGAACCCACTATCAGACGGTTTCCGAAGTCAATGTGTCGACAGATTTCTCCACCGTTTCGATGAGCAGCACCAATACCGTGGCAGACAGCCTGCTGGTCGGAGGGAGCACCGGTCTCGCCCCAGAGCTGGATTTCGCAGGTACCGGCAGCGTTTCGAACTCGGGGTTCGTGGCGAATGTCGCCGGTTCGGGAACCCGCGGTCAGGCACATGGTGTTTTCTACGGCCCCAATGCGGAAGAAGTTGGCGGGACATTCCAGACCACTGGCGCGAACGGTGTGTCTTATATTGGAGCGTTCGGCGCAGATTGATCACCCTGCAAGAGCCTTCCTGTGTAAAGGCTCTTGCTGTCAGGGCTGAATGCCGGTGTCCCAAGCCTGTTACATGCGGGCTTGGGTTTCGTTGCCAAGAGTTCCCCAGGGTTGTCTGGCCGCGATGACGCCTAGAGTGCGGAGTTTGCGGCGGCCCGGACTGCCAGAATGTTTGCACCGTATACTTCGGGTCGGGAGACCGAGCCGCCCTTGAATACGGCGGAACCGGCGACCAGTACGTCAGCCCCGGCGGCTGCGACCAACGGTGCCGTCTGGGGATCAACGCCGCCATCAATCTCGATGTGAACCGGGCGATCACCGATCATCTGCCGCAGGCGGCGGATCTTTGCGGTCATATCGATGAATTTCTGGCCACCAAATCCAGGGTTCACCGTCATGACGCAAACGAGGTCCGTCAGGTCCAGCAGATGCTCGACCGCCTCGGCAGGGGTTCCCGGGTTCAGCGCAACGCCAGCCTTCATCCCGGCGGCCCGGATCGCCTGCAAGGTGCGGTGCGTATGTGGGCCCGCCTCGACATGGGCGGTCAGGATGTCGGCACCCGCATCGGCATATGCCTGAATGTAGGGGTCGACCGGCGTGATCATCAGATGCACGTCCATCACTGTCTTCACATGCGGGCGGAATGCCTTTACCGCAGGCGGACCAAAGGTCAGGTTCGGCACAAAATGACCGTCCATCACATCGACATGCACCCAGTCGGCGCCCTGGGCCTCGATCGCCTGAATTTCTTGTCCGAAATTGGCGAAATCGGCGGACAGGATGGATGGGGCAATCTTGATGGAACGGTCAAAGCTCATGGCTGGCCTCGTGCGCAGGTAGGGTGTTGCCCGCGCATATAGCCGCGATTGATGCCAATGGGTAGGCCCAATCCCGCATTTGCGGGGCTTGGAGCCGGGTGGCCGATACTTGCAGCACGGATCGCAGTTACAAAACTTTCATCGAACCGACACATCCCCGTTGAGTGCCGTCTGTAGCTGGCCACCAACACGATTTGGGGGTGGCACGTGCTGCGTATCGAAAAACTGACCAAGCGATTTGGTGACAACGTTGCTGTCGATGCGGCAACGTTGGATGTGGACAAACCTTGCATGATCGGGATCATCGGCCGGTCCGGGGCGGGTAAATCGACGCTGTTGCGAATGCTCAACCGGTTAACCGATTCCAGCGATGGCCGCATCCTGTACGAAGACCGCGATGTTACCCGACTGAAAGGCCGGGAAAAACGGTCCTGGCAGGCCGAGTGCGCGATGATTTTCCAGCAGTTCAATCTGGTGCCGCGCATGGATGTCGTGTCGAACGTGCTGCACGGGACGCTGAACCGACACTCGACACTGGCGACGATATTCAACCTGTTTCCGATGGAGGATATCCATCGCGCTATCGACATACTGGATCGTCTTGGCATTGCCGAACATGCGCCAAAGCGGGCTGAGGCCCTGTCGGGGGGGCAGCAGCAACGCGTCGCCATCGCACGTGCCCTGATGCAGGACCCCAGGATCATACTGGCGGACGAACCCATCGCCTCGCTGGACCCGATGAATGCGCAGGTCGTGATGCAGGCCCTGCGCCGTATCCACGAAGAGGACGGCCGCACCGTCATCGCAAACCTTCACACGCTGGATACCGCGCGCCGCTATTGCGATCGCGTGGTTGGCATGCGCGACGGGCGCATCGTGTTTGACGGGTTGCCCGAGCAGCTGACCACCGGGGTTGCCCGCGAAATCTATGGCGCCGACGCCAGCTTCTCGGAAGAGGCGACATCGACCGAGATCGAAACGCTCGACGCCACCCAGAAGGCCCTGATGGAAGCCGAGGCCACCATCTGAGCCACCCCACCACCTTTCATCGCCCGGCCCGATGAGAGGTCGGGGTAATCAAACTGGAGAGAGACAGATGAAAAAACTAATGGCTGCCCTTGTTGCGACCACTGCCATGGCCGCACCTGCAATGGCTCAGGACATCAGCGAATTCCGCATCGGTATTCTGGGCGGCGAAAACGCTCAGGACCGTCTGAACAACAACGAGTGCCTGCGGGAATACACCGAAGAAGCGCTGGGCGTTGAGACCAAGCTGTTTGCCCCTGCCGACTACAACGGCGTTATTCAGGGTCTGCTGGGCGGCACCATCGACATGGCGTGGCTGGGCGCGTCGGGCTACGCCAAAACCTATCTGAGCGATCCTGAGGCGGTTGAGCCGGTTCTGGTCAAAGTGAATGTCGACGGCGGCTACGGCTACTACTCGATCGGGTTTGCCCACAAAGATAGCGGCATCACCTCGCTGGATGACATGAAGGGCAAGACCTTTGGTTTCGGCGATCCAAACTCGACCTCGGGCTATCTGATCCCGTCGATCGAAATCCCGCAGGCCACGGGTGCGACCATGGATTCGGGCGATTACTTTGGTGAAGTAAAGTTCACCGGCGGTCACGAGCAGACCATCGTCGCGGTCAACAATGGCGACGTAGACGGTGGCGTTACCTGGGCTGACGGTCTGGGCAACTGGGAAGACGGCTACAACTCGGGCGCCCTGCGCCGCGCTGTTGATGCCGGTCTGGTCGACATGAACGACATGGTCGAAATCTGGAAATCCAAGCCGATCCCGGAAGGTCCGGTAGTTCTGCGCACCGCGCTGCCTGCGGATGTCAAAGAAAAGATGACTGCCCTGATGGCTGGCCTGCATGAGAAAGACCGTGAATGCTTCTACGGTGTTGCCGCGGGTGAGGCAAAAGCGTTCGAGCCGATCACGCATGACGCCTACGAAATCATCATCGAAGCACGCAAGCTCAAGTCCAACTAAGCCTGCCTATCCAATGATCGGGGTCTGGTATTGAACCGGACCCCGTTTTCCCCTCAGGAGCATTCCATGACAGACCTGACTGCAGGGTCCCAAAGCGTCGATCAGATCCGCGACGAATATACAGCGATGACACGACGCAAGAGGGTCTATGGTGGTATCCTTCTGATCCTGTTCGTGGTTTTGATGGCGGCGGGATTCCGCACCGCTGACAGCCGCAATGCAGGAAGCTTCACCGACGGCTGGCATCGCATTCTGGACTATCCGGCCGAGGTGTTGTCGGAAGCCTGGGAAAAGATCGGCGCGATGCCTGCGAATCTTGTCGAGTTTTTTCCCGCATTGATCGAGACACTGAACATCGCGGCGGCGGCGACTTTGGTCGGTACGATCGGTGGAACGTTTCTGGCACTGATATCGACGCGGGGCATGGCGCTTTGGCCATCACTGATCCCGGTCTTCCGCCGGATCTCGGACATCTTCCGTGCCATACCAGAGATCGTGATTGCGCTGGTTTTGATCTTCATTCTGGGTGGTGGCCCGATCCCGGCGATGATCGCCATTGCCATTCACACGGCGGGCGCGCTGGGCAAGCTGTTCTCGGAGGTCAATGAAAATGCCTCGCTCAAACCGGTGGAAGGATTGCAGTCGGTCGGGGCCAACTGGTCGCAGCGCATGTATCTGGGCGTGATCCCGCAGGTCGGGCCGAACTATGTCAGCTATGCGCTATTGCGGTTCGAGATCAACATCCGCGCCTCGGCCATTCTGGGTTTCGTCGGTGCGGGTGGTCTGGGCTATGAGCTGCGTAATGCCATGTCCTGGGGGCAGGGGCGTTACGATGAGGCCGCGGCCATCTTCATCCTGCTTTTCGTAACCATCGTTATCGTGGACCAGTTGTCCGGGCTGCTGCGCGACCGCCTGACCCACGGGTCGGAAAAAGGAGCCACGGCATGAGTACCTTTGCCACTGACCTGTCGATAGATGACCTCAAGGCCGAGGCCGACCGTCTGTTCAGCCGCAAGCGTATCGTGAGCTTTGGATTGCCCGGTCTGGTTGTCCTGTACCTGATCTATGTTTTCTTCGCCTTTGACGTGCCAGGGCTGGCCGAACGTGCCAATTGGGAAAACGGCAAGACGCTGGTTTCGGACAGCTACAGCTACAAAACCCATGTCGAACGCGACAACCGCAATGGTGAAGTCTCGGTTGCCATCGAGGGCGAGCGTAAGGGTGCCTATCCCGAGGGAACCGCGCCGGATTGGGTCGCGCTGGGTGAGACGACCGTAATCGATCTGGAAGACGGACACGTTGTGCGCTTTGGTCCCGAGACGGTCGAGTACGACATCCCAGGTTATGGTACGGTACGCGCGACACCCAGCCGATCCGCTGGCGTGCAGGCGGAATTGCCGTCAGAGGATGTGCCTGAATGGATCAAAGTCTCCAAGAATCGTTTGGCGATCACGACGGATGCGGGCCGTCTGACGGTTACCCGCAACCGATCAGAAGTATTCCGCTATTTTACTGGTTGGGAGCTGTTCTGGTTCACGCTGGATAGCCCGTATTACGGAAAATCCTTCTCGGAGTTGATGGGGCGTGCCGCATCAGGCGAAGCCGGTGCGATCTTCAATGACTTCTGGACCAACAAGATGTGGCGGCATCAGGATGTGGCCTGGGCGATCTTTGAGACCATTCTGATGGCCTTTCTGGGAACCCTCGGGGCCGGCCTGATCGCATTGCCGCTGGCCTTCATGGCGACGCGCAATTTCAATCCGTTGCGGTCGGTGCGCTTTATCACGCGCCGGGTGTTCGATTTTGTCCGTGGCGTGGATGCGCTGATCTGGACGGTTGTTCTGGCCCGGGCCTTTGGTCCGGGGCCGCTGACAGGGGCGCTGGCCATTCTGGTGACGGACACCGGCACATTCGGCAAAATTTTCTCGGAGGCGCTGGAAAATGTGGATCAGAAGCAGATCGAAGGTGTGCAATCCACCGGAGCGAACGCGCCACAGCGCTATCGCTTTGGGGTGATCCCGCAGATCACTCCGGTGCTGTTGAGCCAGTTGCTTTACTTCCTCGAATCCAACACTCGCAGTGCCACCGTGATCGGTGCGATCACCGGCGGCGGGATCGGTTTGCTGCTGACGCAGGCCATCATCACGCAAAAAGACTGGGAAGAGGTCGCCTATTACATCGTCCTGATCATCCTGATGGTGATGTTGATGGATTGGTTTTCGGGCTGGCTGCGCCGACGTCTGATCCAGGGTGAAACCGGAAAGACGCGCAAGCCGCGGGATCGCAAGGGCAAGCCGTTCCTATTGCCGTGACCTAAGAACAAGGACAAAAAGACCATGGCGCGACTGCGTTCTGACCAGCCGTTCATCCATAGCGATTGCCAGATTACCGGCAGCACCTTTGGCGAGTTTGTCGAGATCGGTGCCGGTACCCGCGTAGCGAATTCCGAGTTCGGCGATTACTCCTATTGCGACCGAACCTGCGACATCGCCAATGCCCGGATCGGTAAGTTTGCGAACATCGCCAGCTTCACCCGGATCGGGGCGACCGATCATCCGATGGAGAAAGCCTCGCTGCATCATTTCCACTATCGGTCAGCTGACTATTGGGACGATGCCGAGGACGATGCCGACTGGTTTGCCCATCGCGCGGGTCGCACGGCGTTTATCGGCCATGACACGTGGATCGGGCATGCCGCGACCATCAAGCCCGAGGTTACCATAGGCCATGGCGCGGTCGTCGCCTCTGGAGCGATTGTCACCAAGGATGTAGCGCCCTACACGATTGTTGCTGGCGTGACTGCACAACCGGTGCGTCGTCGCTTTCCCGAGGATATTGCAGATCGCATGATGGCACTGGCCTGGTGGGATTGGGACAACAGCAGGCTTCGTACTACCCTGCCAGATTTCCGTACCATGTCTGCCGAAGCATTTCTGGAAAAACACGAGGCGTGATCCAGTCAGCCAAGACGGCTCCCGCGCCCGCAGGGACATCGGCTGCGCCGATACCCTTTGGCAGCCTTGGGCATAGCGCGGCGCTATGCCCAACGAGATGAGGCCTCCGTCAGGAGGCTGAAGACGGGCGGGAGCAATCCAGTTATTCATCGCTTAAGGTAAGTGTCACTCGCTCACCCGCGAATACGGTCTTGCCATATTCAACGGGCTGTCCGTCAGGATCAGCGTTTATCCCCAGCGAATGCAGTACGGGGGCACCTTCGGTCAATTGCAAATGCAGTGCCTGCGTTGCGCTGGCGGATCGCGCGGTCAGGCGGGTCGAGATGCGGGTGTAATCCGGCACACCGCAGGTTTGTAGGGCCTTTGTCACCGATGCGTTTCCGGACAGGGCGTCCAGCAGGTCGGGAAATCGCTCTGCCGGAAAGACGCTCTGAAACAGACCCACAGGTTGCCCGTTAGCCAGAGACAAGCCGTCGTAGACATGCACCGGGTCACCTGTTTGCAGGCCGAGCGCTTCCGCTTCGGCCTCATCAGATGCGCGGGTCGTCAGGGCCAGTACCCGTTTGCCCGGGATCTTGCCGCTGGCCGAGATGTTCTTGTGGTATCTGACACGTTTGCCAATCGGGTAATCGGTGGGGCGGGCCGAAACAAACACGCCTGCACCGCGCCGGGCGTGGACCAACCCGTGCTCGGCCAGATCGGACAAAGCCCGTCGAACGGTATGCCGGTTTACGCCATGGGTTGCGGCCAATTGCGCTTCGGTCGGCAGGCGGTCGCCGGTGTTGTATCGGCCCTCGGCTATGTCCGAGGTCAGGGTCAGGGCGATGCTTTTCCAAATCGGTGTTTTGCTCATGTCATAAAAACTTCACGGCTGCGGAGATTGCGACTCGAGATCGATAGGTGTAATATTTGTCTAGTTGTATAGTAAAGATAGACAACCCGGCCAAGAGGCTTTGATGGTGGAGCAAACAGATAAATCAGCTGAAACGCGGCAGGCATGGATGGGTTTGCTGGCCCGGGCGCCGCAGGATGCCCTGATGGCACTATGGGACGGCCTGCAGCTGAACCCGACATATGAATGGCTGCGAGCGCCCGAAATCGGTGGCGCCATGGTGCGCGGTCGCACGGGTGGCACGGGTGCCCCGTTTAATCTGGGTGAGATGACAGTGACGCGATGCTCACTGGTGCTGAAGGATGGCACGGTCGGGCACGGCTATGTGCAGGGCAGGTCCCGGGATAAGGCCCGGACGGCAGCTCTGGTCGATGCGCTGATGCAGACCGGGTCTGCCGACATGGTCCGGGCAAAAGTGATTGATCCGCTGACGATGCAGATGCAGGCCGCCAAAACGGCACGTGCGGCCAAGGCAGCAGCCACCAAAGTCGAGTTCTTCACCATGGTACGCGGAGAAGACCAATGAACGCGCAAACCCAATTCTCGGGCGGTTTGCGAAACGCCCCGGTTGATGCCGCACATGCCTTTCGTGCGGCAATGACCGTCATGGCGCGACCTGGAGAGATTCGTGACCTGACTGGTGCTGAACCCCCCGTGCCTTTGTCCATAGCGGCGGGTACATTGCTGTTGACGCTGTGTGATCCTGAAACCCGCGTTCATCTTGCCGGGGAGGCTGATACCGAAGCGGTGCGGAAATGGCTGACCTTCCATACCGGCGCGCCGATTGTTCCGGCGGTCGAGGCCGATTTCTCGGTTGGTCGCTGGGAGGATCTCATGCCGCTGAACTCCTACCGGATTGGCACGCCGGAATATCCCGACCGGTCTGCCACGCTGATCGTGGAATGCGACGCGCTCGAACAGCAGGGCGCGGCACTCAGCGGGCCGGGCATCAAGGAGGTGGCGCACCTTTCGCTTCCGGATATCGCTATCCTGCAAGGCAATGCAGCGCTCTACCCGTTGGGATGTGACTTCTTTTTCACCAGCGGCACCCAAGTCGCGGCATTGCCGCGCAGCACGCAGATCAGGGCAGAGGGTTAAGCGATGTATGTTGCTGTCAAAGGTGGCGAGAAAGCCATCGAAAACGCCCATGCCTGGCTGGCCGAGGAACGGCGCGGATCAACGGATGTTACCGAGCTGAGCCTTGCGCAGATCCGGGAACAACTGAGCCTCGCCGTGAACCGCGTGATGGCCGAAGGGTCCCTGTTCGATCCTGATCTTGCGGCGCTGGCGATCAAACAGGCGCGCGGTGATCTGATCGAGGCGATTTTCCTGATCCGGGCCTATCGCACGACACTGCCGCGGTTTGGTTATTCCAATCCGGTTGAGACGGGTGGCATGGCATGTGATCGCCGTATCTCGGCCACCTTCAAGGATGCGCCGGGCGGGCAGGTGCTGGGCCCGACTTTTGATTACACGCACCGTCTGTTGGATTTCAAACTGGCTGCCGACGGAGAGGTGGCTGCTGCGCCCGAAGGTTCTGCCCGGCAGGAGGCAACACCGCATATCACCGAGTTCCTCAAGGGTGAGGATATCATTCAGGACGAACCGCCCAGCGATGCAACACCGGGAGACCTGACGCGTGAGCCGATGGAGTTCCCGTCGAACCGGCCTCTGCGCCTGCAATCCCTGACGCGCGGGGATGAGGGGTTTGTGCTGGGCATGGCTTACTCGACCCAGCGCGGCTATGCCCGCAATCATGCGTTCGTGGGAGAGTTGCGGATTGGCAAGGTCGCGGTCGAGATGGACATCCCAGAGTTGGGCTTTTCCATCGAGATTGGCGAGGTCGAACTGACCGAATGCGAAACGGTGAACCAGTTCAAAGGGTCCAAAACCGAACCGCCGCAGTTTACGCGCGGCTATGGTCTGGTCTTCGGCCAGTCCGAGCGAAAGTCCATCGCAATGGCTCTGGTTGACCGTGCCCTGCGCTGGAAAGAACTGGGCGAGGACGATCTGGGCGCCCCGGCCCAGGACGAGGAGTTTGTTCTGAGCCACGCGGACAACATTCAGGCCACGGGCTTTCTCGAGCATATCAAGTTGCCGCACTACGTGGATTTCCAGTCTGAACTGGAATTGGTGCGGAAACTGCGCCGGGAAGCCGAAGAACGGATTATTGGGAAGGAGGCGGCAGAATGAAAGCGGTTGTTTTTGATATTGGCGGTGTACTGGTCGACTGGAAACCGCATCTGGCCTGGGTCGAGGCGCTTGGGTCGGAAGACGCCGCACATGCGTTTGTCGAACGCACGGATTTCCTGGCGCGCAATGCGCGTGGAGACAATGGCGAGCGATTTGCCGATCTGGCACAGGAGCTTGACGATCCGCAGGACCAGCGCCTTTTTGCGGCATATGTAGGGTTGTACCCGCGTACCGTTGAAAACGCGATCCATGGAACCTGGGATGTTCTGGACCGGCTCAGGGCGCAGGGTACGCCGGTTCATGCCATCACCAACTGGTCAGCCGAAACCTGGCCTGAAGGACTGAAGGTGCACCCGCGTCTGGGCGAGGTGTTCGGAACATTGGTCGTTTCGGGGCAGGAGGGCGTGATGAAGCCCGATGCGCGAATTTTCGAACTGCTTTGCGCTCGTGCCGGTATTGCGCCCGAGGAGTGTGTGTTCATCGATGACGGTCTGCACAATGTCGAAGGCGCGCGTGCGGTTGGCATGGATGGCATTCACTTTACGACGCCGCGGGCGCTGGAGGCAGAACTGACCGAAAGGGGTTTCCTGTGACGGGGTTCAGGATTGTCTGTCCGGGGCGAAGTGAGCTGGGGAACGCTCCGATATATCTGCGCGGGCTGGCGGATTTTTGCCGAGAGAGTTCTGCGTCGGCGCGCCGATCGCGCTCCATTCGTCTGTTGGGTCGCGTTGTTGCGCCTCACGTCGCCGTTTTGCATGGCGCGTGTGCCAAAGCAAATAGAAGAAAACGATCAATAAGAACGAACCAATTAACATTACGTCCACAAAAACACCAAAAAACAAAACGATACGCCAAATGACTGAGTATAACTTCGCATATCTGGACGAACAAACCAAGCGAATGATACGCCGGGCCATCCTCAAAGGCCTTGCCATTCCGGGCTATCAGGTGCCGTTTGCCAGCCGTGAAATGCCGATGCCTTACGGCTGGGGCACCGGTGGTGTGCAGGTTTCAGCGGCGACGCTGACGCCGGATGACACGTTCAAAGTGATTGATCAGGGGGCGGATGACACGACGAATGCGGTGTCGATCCGCAAGTTTTTCGAGAATACGGCGGGCGTCGCGACAACCGAAGAGACGGCCAAGGCCACAGTCATTCAGACCCGCCACCGCATCCCCGAGGCGAAGCTGACCGAAGATCAGATACTTGTCTATCAGGTACCGATCCCGGAACCGCTGCGCTTTCTGGAGCCGCGCGAGACAGAGACGCGCAAAATGCACAGCCTTGAGGAATACGGGCTTATGCATGTGAAGCTGTATGAGGATATCAGCCAGCACGGCGCGATTTCAACCGCGTATGCCTATCCGGTCCGGGTGTCGGGCCGCTATGTCATGGACCCGTCGCCGATTCCGAAATTCGACAATCCCAAGCTTGAAATGGATGCGATCCAGCTGTTTGGCGCGGGCCGGGAGCAGCGGATTTACGCGGTCCCGCCGCATACCAAAGTCGTGAGCCTCGATTTCGAGGACCATCCGTTCGAAGCGACGAAGGCCGACCATCCCTGCAATCTGTGCGGGGCCGAGGACAGCTATCTGGACGAGGTGATCATGGATGATGCGGGCAACCGGATGTTTGTTTGTTCTGACACTGACTATTGCCGGTCACGCCGTGAGGCAGGCCATGTGGGCCGATTGGCTGAGGAGAGCGCGGCATGACCCATTTGTTGCAGGTCAAAGGCATCGGGAAACGCTATGGCGCGCGGATCGGGTGCACGGATGTAAGCTTCGACCTCTACCCCGGCGAGGTGATGGGGATCGTGGGCGAAAGCGGGTCGGGCAAGTCGACCCTTCTGAACTGCCTGGCGGGGCATCTGGAACCGGATGCGGGTCAGGTGATCTTTGAAACTCGGGCGAATGGACCGGTTGACACCGTTACCATGTCGGAACCCGAACGTCGGATGCTTGGCCGTACCGACTGGGCTTTTGTGCATCAGCATGCGCGGGATGGTTTGCGCATGTCGGTCAGTGCCGGCGGCAATATCGGCGAGCGGCTGATGGCGGTCGGCGATCGTCACTACGGCAATATCCGCCACAAGGCCATCGACTGGCTGGGCCGGGTCGAAATCGAGGCAGAGCGTGTCGATGACCGCCCGACCGCGTTTTCGGGCGGGATGCAGCAGCGGTTGCAGATCGCGCGGAATCTGGTGACCGGACCGCGGCTGGTGTTCATGGATGAGCCGACCGGCGGGCTGGATGTCTCGGTTCAGGCGCGTCTGCTGGATCTGCTGCGTGGGCTTGTGCGTGAAATGGGGCTGAGCGCCATTATCGTCACCCATGATCTGGCCGTGGTGCGCCTGCTGGCAGACCGGCTGATAGTGATGAAGGATGGTCGCGTGGTCGAAGCTGGGTTGACGGATCAGGTGCTGGACGACCCGCAACACGCCTATACGCAGCTGCTTGTGTCGAGCGTTCTGCAGGTTTGAGTATTTGGGAAAAGATGAAGTGCGATGATTGAGTTAGTCAACGTGAGCAAGAGCTTCACCCTGCACAATCAGGGCGGCGCGGTGATCCCGGTGATGGAAGGTGCCTGTCTGCAAGTCGGACCGAGTGAATGCGTGGCCCTGACCGGAGCCTCCGGAGCGGGCAAGTCGACCCTGATGCGGGTGATCTACGGAAATTATCTGGCCGCCTCGGGTCAGGTGCGGGTCGGCGAGGTGGATGTGGCGCGGGCTGAACCGCGCGAGATTTTGGCGTTACGGCGAGAGACGTTGGGCTATGTCAGCCAGTTCCTACGTGTGGTGCCCCGGGTGCCGACGCTTGAGGTTGTGGCCGAGCCGTTGTTGGCGGTTGGCTGCGACAAGCAGGCGGCCTTGGACCGCGCGGCCGGGTTGCTGCGGCGGCTGAGTATTCCCGAACGCCTTTGGACACTCAGTCCGACGACATTTTCGGGTGGCGAACAGCAGCGGGTGAACATCGCGCGTGGTTTTGCGCATGAATATCCTGCCTTGCTGCTGGATGAGCCCACAGCCAGCCTGGATGCGCAAAATCGTGAAACCGTCCTGTGGCTGATCCAGGAGGCGAAGGAGCGCGGCGCTGCGATTGTCGGGATTTTCCACGATGTCGCGGCGCGGGAGCGGGTGTGCGATCGCGAGGTCAACGTCTCGGATTTCACGCCGGGGGTGGCTGCATGACCCTGGCCCCCGTCATAGCGGTTGTCGGCCCTTCGGGTGTGGGCAAGGACAGTGTGATGGAGGCGCTCGAGGCGCGGGTGGACGGCATTCAGCGGGTGCGGCGGGTGATCACGCGACCCGAAGGCGAAGGCGGCGAAGATTTCGAACGTGTTCCGGTCGAGATGTTCCGACAAATGGCACAGGATGGCGCGTTTGTGCTGCATTGGTGCGCCCATGGGTTGCAGTACGGAATTCCGGGCGGGGTCGCGGATCAGCGCCGCAGGGCCGAGGCGTTGCTGGTCAACCTGTCGCGTGCGGTTCTGTTGCAGGCGCAGGATGTGTTTGGTGAGCTGATTGTCGTGTCGCTGACCGCAGATCCGGACGTTCTGGCACAACGCCTGTCGGCGCGCGGACGTGAAAATGCCGCGGAACAAGCGCGTCGTCTGGGTCGGGCGGAGGCTCCGCTGCCCGAAGGTTTGAACCGGGTGATCGAAATCGACAACTCAGGGCCCCTTGATGCCACTGTGGATGAGATCCTGTCCCGGCTTCAGCCGGAAAGGGCGTAGCGATGGATCAGGTGGAACCGACCGTCTTCAGCCTCGCCCACCAATGCCAAGTCGTCGATCCGAAACGGGGTTGGCAGCATCGGTTCAAGGTGTGTTGCAAGCGCTGCCTGAGCGCTGCGAAGCGTGGGTTTGTCGAGTTTGCCGCTAAGCGTGATGTGAAATCGGAACGAATCCAACACGTAAGGGTAGCCCCAGTTGACCAGATTGGCGTCCTGTTCCGGTGTCAGGCCGTTGCCACGACGGCGGGCCAGATCCGCGTCGGTCGCAGGGGCGCGGAACGTATCGAGATCGCGAACACAAGCGGCGGCCAGTTCGCCAAGTTTCGCGGTGTCTCCCAAGGGGCACAGGGCGAGGAAGCGGCCGAGCCGCGCAATCTCCTGACCCTCCAACGTGACCGGAGCGTAGGATGCCGCCAGTCGTATGCAGGCGTCCTGCAGTTCTGCGGCTGTTCGGGTTTTGTGCAGGCGGAAGGGCGGTTTCATCGTCGCATGCAGGCCGTATTTGCGCGGAACCTCGGTCACGGCGGCTACGTCTACGCCGTCGACGTCAGGATGCGCCGCCACCGAGCCCGTTTCCATGTTCCAACCCAGCCAGCTGGTTGCGAACCTTGTCCAGTCCGCGTCGCCGGATGGCGCAAAATAGATCGCATATCGCGTGAATGTCACATTGGCCTCCTACCTGTGTGGCCGATCCATAGCCCAAACTGCGTGAAGTTCAGATGACAGAAGAATTGATCCTTGCCAATGCGACGCTTGTTTTGCCCGATGAAACGGTTACGGGCAGCATTCGCATCCTCGGCGAAACCATTGCTCAGGTCGATACTGGCGCGGCAGTCCCCAAGGGGGCGACGGATTGCGAAGGCGATTACGTCAGCCCCGGTCTTGTCGAATTGCATACCGACAATCTGGAGCGTCACATTCAGCCGCGTCCTAACGTACACTGGCCGCACGCCGCGGCGATCATTGCCCATGATGCGGAACTTGCCAGCACCGGCATTACGACCGTCTTTGATGCCATGCGCGTGGGTTCCATCCCTTCGGGCGCGGGGCGTTACGGGAAATATGCCCGGGGTTTGTCGCGCGAGCTGTGGCAATTGCGCGAGCAGGACGCATTGAAGATCAGCCATTTTCTGCATTTGCGGGCCGAGGTCTGTTCGGAAACTCTGATCGAGGAACTGGCCGAATTCGGCCCCGAAGATCGTGTCGGGCTGGTCTCGCTGATGGATCATACGCCGGGGCAGCGGCAGTTCCGGGACATGAACAAGCTCGAAGCCTATCTGAAGGGCAAATACGCGATGGATGACGCGATGTTCACGCGTCACGTGGCCCAGCTTAGGGGGTTGCGGGAACGCAATGGTAAAAAACACGAAACCGAGGCGGTCAAGGCCGCGCGTAGGTTCGGTGCGGTTCTTGCCAGCCATGACGACACCACAGCAGATCAGGTTCGTATCTCAGCCGGTCACGGCATTCGTCTGGCTGAGTTTCCCACAACGGTCGAGGCGGCGCAGGCCTGCCATGCGTATGACATCAAGGTCATGATGGGCGCGCCGAACGTGATCCGGGGTGGGTCGCATTCGGGCAATGTGGCCGCTCGGGATCTGGCCGAGCTTGGGCATCTGGATATTCTGTCTTCGGATTACGTGCCGTCGGCGCTGCTGCTGTCCGCCACGATGCTGGGTGAGCTGTGGGGCAACATGGCGCAGGGCCTGAAGACAGTGACACAGACCCCCGCGCAGGCCGCCGGTCTGGCCGATCGGGGTGAACTGCGCGCGGGTTTGCGTGCCGATCTGATCCGCTTTCGCCTGCGCGATGGTATTCCGGCGCTGAGCGCGGCTTGGTCGCGAGGGCGCCGCGTCGCTTAGAGTGGCAGGGCAAAGGCCGCTCAGGTCCTGTAGAACAGATAGCGGTCCGGGGCGATGGTCTCGGGTCCGGCAAATTGCTGGAATCCCACCAGGGGCTGGCCGGAGATCAGCAATCCGCCCGGCAGCATGACCCGCGCGATCAGCGGGCTGAGGCGGGCGGCCTCGGCAACATCCTCTTCCTTGATGCCGCGTCCGAAATCATAGTGGGCCATGGCGATGCAGGGGCCGTTTTCTGCCAGCTTTTCCAGCATCGGCTCTGCCTCGCCCTGCAGAAAATCTTCGGCCGGGGGTGTGCTGGAGGGGTGGCATTGCAACACGCGATCCATGACCCAGATGCGCCGGTCGGGCAGGATCTCCCGCAAATGGTCATAGGTCCGGCCATTGCCAAGTCCCATATCCAGAATATCCCCAGGTGTTTCGGCGATCCGGGCTGCAGCCCAGTTCAGACCGTCGCGTTGCGCGGTCAGGCGGCGCAGCATGGAATCAAGTCGGCTCATCGGGTACTCCGTGGGTGTTTCGGATGGGGGGCGCGACCCAGATCTCCGTGGGTCCGTCCAGCAATCTGGCCAGCAGGGTTTCGGTAAATCGCCAGATGTCCGGATCGTGCACCAGATGATGGGTCAGAACGCCAAATGGCTCGGCATTGTCCGCGCGACCTTCACGCCGGTCGCGCAGGAAGCCTGCGGTTCGGGTAATCAGTATGTCCGGGTCAACAAGCCCCCGTGTCCCACGCCAGTCGATCGGGTCCAGATGTGTGTTCACCTGTTCCAGCCCAGGCGCGGCCAGCCTTGACGCACGCGGCGTTGCCGTTGACAGAATGCGATAGCCGAGATCGGGCAAAACCTGCGCCACTTCGGGCGCGATGCGGTTCCATGGCGGAACGAAAATGGGCCTCAGCCGGTCGCCGAACAGTTTGTGCAGAGTCGAAAACCCAGCCCCCGCGTCCTGCGCAATTTGCGCCATTGGACGGTGCAGGCGGAATTCAGCTTTTTTCTCGGTGGTCGGCGCGTGGTTTTGATGGGACCACCCGTGCACCACCGGGACCAGTTCGGAATGCTGCGCGACATAATCGACCAGGGCTTGGTCTGCGTCGCGGGGGATTACGGCAAGATGTACGGGCAGGCCGATGCGGCAAGACAGTGCCGACAGGGTTTCAAGCTGCGGCGTCACGGTTACCGCATCGTCGTCCCGCCACCAAAGCGGCAGGGTCAACTCTGCATCCGACCAGAGTTTCAGCTCGTGTGTCAGAGGGCCCCAGTCCACGGTCATCCGCGCCGCTCCAGCAGCGTTTTCGTGATCTCGACGGCTTTCCGCGCGCCGTTGAACCCTTGTGTCGGAACCTCGCGTGCACCGTCTGACAAGACTGTGCCGACAGCCTCGGCCAGACCAGTGCCGCTTAACCGGGCGCTGGGCAGCACCCCGATGCCCGGGAGATCCGCAAGGCTTTGAGCGCGCAAACCCTGTTCGACCTCATTGCCGTCGTCAAAGGGTATGAAAACCGCTGGCGTTCCGCTTTGCAGAATATCCAGCGCAGTGTTGTAACCGCACATGCTGACCGAAGCGGCGGCAATTGGAAGCATTTCACGAAAATCCGGCCGGACCGGTTCCAGCGTGATGTTGGTGCCTTCGGCCTGTTTCGACAGATCGGCGATGCGCGCGCTTGCGTCTCGTCCGCCGACCAGCAGGCGCCAGCGCCTGTCTGGCATCTTTTGGGCGGCCTCGATGGCCGCGCGAAAGATCGGCTGGCCTACCGAACCGCCACCGGCGCTGACGATGACCTCGTCCCGACCGACGCCGTCCGCGTGCGGTTGTGGTGCCGGTGGGGCAACAAAACCGGTATAGTGCAACCGCTCGGACAGCTCAGCCGTGACAGGCCAGCTGACATCCAGTTTCGTGAATTTTGGGTCCGAGTGGACAAGGATGCCGTCATAGTACCGCATTACGATCTCAAGTGCGCGATGAGCTTTCTCCGGTTTGGAGGGCGGCGCAAGGATGTCGCGGATCGACCCCAGAATCAGCGGGCAGCGCGGCAGACCATGTGCTGCTTCAAGGGCAGCCGTGAACTCTCGGGCCAGCGAGCGCCGACCAAACGGAAACAGTTCGGTGATCAGCACATTCGGCTGAAAACGCTGAACGGCCTGCGTCAGCGCGACGATCCGGGCTGACAGATATGTGTCGTCCGCAACAGAGCCTGTTTCGGTCAGAAGTCGCGTGAAGTCCGTTCCATCCGACCGCAGGGGCGGCAGCCCGAATAGCGTCAGGCCCGCACTGTTCAGTTGCGGTGCGGGCATCCCGCCTGATACGACCAACACCTCAGCCCCGTCCCGTGCATAGGCCCGCCCAAGTGTCAGGGCACGGCTGAGATGACCGGTGCCCAAAAGGTGCGTGACTACGATCAGAACCTTCATGAATTGCCCTTCGGGCGCAGCAGGCGAACCGGTTCGGGATCAGGGTGCATGTTTTTCATGTCGACGATATACAGCCGGTTGCGCTTGATTTTGAAGGGTGCGGGGCCGTTAAAGTCCCACCCCCAGGCCTGCGCCAGAATGACCCGCATGATACCGATATGGCAGACGGCAAGTGTGTCCCTTTGCAGGCCTGACAGCCAGGGGGCCAGACGGGCCCGGACGTCGGACGGGCTTTCTCCGTTCGGAGGGCGGAAGTCCCACCCCCAGTCCTCGATATGGCGGTAACCGCTGCCGGCATCTGCGATCAGGTCAACGCCACGCTTACCCTCCCATGCCCCCCAGTTCATTTCGATCAGGGCGTCCGATGTCTTTGGCGCGCGTCCTGACACCAGTCGCGCCGTTTCGCTTGCACGCATCAGCGGGCTGGACCACAGCTCGGCCGTGTCCCACGGGGAAGGGAGTGCGGAACCGGAAAGCTCGGCGTGCGCGTCGTCATCCAGTGCAATATCGCTGCGCCCCTGAATGCGCCCCGCACGATTCCAATGCGTGTGGCCATGGCGAAGAAGGGCAAGCCGGGTCATGCAGGCGCCCCCGATAACGGGCGGGCGTGTTGCCAGAAGCGCCTGGTGGCTTCGGGCATCAGGTTGCGCGCCGCCACATGCGCGCGCGCGTTTTCTCCCAGTGTGCGGCGCAGGACGGGGTCTTTCAGCAACAGCTGCATCCGGTCGGCCAGGCCTTGAGCGCCCGCTTCGACAGTCGGGTGATCCGAGGGGGCAAGAACATCGCGCACACCGGGTCTGTCCTGCGCAACGACCGGAAGGCCACAGGCCTGAGCCTCAAGATAGGTCATGCCATAGGCTTCGTTCACGCCGGGCCAGACAAGAAAGGACGACTTTAGGTAGACAGCTTGGACCCCGGCCCGGTCCAACAGACCCAGAATACGCACCTTCCCGTCAAACCGGGCCATCAGTGCTTCGACTTCGGGTCGGGCGGGCCCATCGCCAACGATATTCAAGGCCCATTCCCCGTCAAGCCGGGCCAGTGCGTCGGCAAGAACCCGGTACGAGGCCAGCTTGTCGCCATGCCGCATCATGCCGACTGCCAGCATGGGGCCGTTGCATTCCGAAACGGGGGGCAGATCTGTAATGGGCAGAAACGGCGGCAACTCGGCCAGGATTTGATCGCCAAATCGGTCCCGCTCCAGCGTGATCAGGTCGTTGGCGGTGTGATAGTAGATCACCCGCGCCGCATCGCAGGCCCGGTGCGCAGCGCTGGCAAAATCGGCCCATGGGCCGTTTAGCCGGCTGGAGGCGCGGGTGCTTTCCAGTTGCACATACGGAATTCCCCGGGCCTTGCAGACCTGTGGCCCCAGCAGATCAGGGGCCTTGTAATAATTATGATAGGTCACCCACAGAGCCGTTTCGGCTGGCATCGTGTCCAGAACGCGTTCCACTTCGACCCGTGCCGCGTTATGCAACGCCTGCTGGGTTACGGTATCTCCGGTCTTGTCATAGATGCGGAGCGTGGAAATGAGGTCGACCTTGTCCCCCTGCGCGCCGATCGCCTTCATCAGATTGCGTGCCATTTCGCGGTCGCCCGAGGGAACCGGGCTGTCCGGAGATTTCATCGGAGCGTAAAAGGCAACCCGTGCCATCAGGCAGGTTCCAGACACATGGCGTTCAGGCGGGCAGACAGCCGGGCAATGCCGGGATCCATTTGGAATTCTGTGATCAGGCGGTTGTATGCCGCCGCAGCCATTCTGGCCGCATCTTCCGGATCGGCGGCAACACCGGACATTGCGGATGCCAGCGCTGCGGGATCATCGTCCGCCAGAATACCGTGCACGCCGGTCTCGATGAACTCGGGAATGGCGGAAACCGGGGTGGACAGGATTGGTAACTGCTGAGAGGCCGCTTCCATCAACACGTTGGGCAAACCATCACGGTCGCCGTCCACCGCAATCCGGCTGGGCAGTACAAACAGGTCGGCACGCCGCATCGCCTCGATCACTTCGGGCTGATCGCAGGCACCTTTCCAGGTGATCCGGTCCGCCAAACCCGCAGCAACGGCCCGTTCCTGCAGCTTTTTGTTCAATGAACCGCCCCCGATATGGGTCCAGTGCCAATCCAGCCCATCCGGCAACAAGGCGAATGCGTCGATCAGTCGGTCAAACCCTTTTTTTTCGACCAACCGGCCGACGGACAGCATGTGAAACGGGTCGCTTGCGGCCCGAATCATTCGGTCAGGAGGGGACGGGAAGCGCGACAGATCCAGCCCGTGATAGATCAGTTCGATCCGTGCGGGATCATCAGAAAGCCCACGCAGGTGTTTTGCGCCAATGGCGGTGCAAGTGGCCCCGAAGGTGGCACCAAACGTGTCGGCCCGCATTTTTTCCCGCTTTTCCCATTCAGGTGAGGTCCAGATGTCTTTGGCGTGGGCGGAAAAGCTCCACGGCAATCCCCGCATGATCGCGGCATATCGCGCGACTGAGGAAGGCGTGTGCATGAAATGCGCATAAAGCGCCAGCGTTTGCTCCGGCAGTTCGGCGGCCAGAACGCAGGCCTGCCCGAAGCGCCGGATGCGATTGTGACTAGGGTCGCGGCGCAGATCATCGCGCCAGGCCCGATACGCCTGCTTGTAGCCAGGCAAAGCCCGCGCCACATGACGGGCAGCCCAGACACGGCCGGGTTCTTCGTACAAGTACTCGGGCAGGTAATGGACACGACCCTGAAATCGGTCGTGCAGAGGGTGGCGTTTGACATCCGTTGGGTGGCGCAGGGACCAGATATCAAAGCGGTGGCCAGCCTCTTGCAGGGCCACCAGTTCCTGGGCGATGAACGTCTCGGACAGGCGCGGCCAACCTTTGACCAGCACCGCCAGTTTCGGCAGGTCTGCGGTCATCCGGTGGCCCGTTCCCGTTTGCGGCCCAGCAGAACCTCAATGCGATCGGTCACGTAATCCAGCCCGCCCAACAATCCGCCCCGGATGGCTTCTGACGGCAGCGGCTGGTGCGGAATATTGCGAATGGCCTGGATCATTGCCTCGGTTGTCAACCCTTCCCGGCGTTCGTCCAGCATGCGGATCAGGCCCAGGTTTTCGGCCCGGGAAGCCCGGATCCACTGTTCCAGGCGCGGTGTCGTGCGCGGTACGATGACCGCGCGTTTGTCAAAGGACAGAACCTCGCAAAAGGTGTTGTAACCACCCATGCAGACAACTCCGGTGGCGCCGGCAAACAGGGTTTCAATCTGCGATTCAAATCCTACCGCGGTAACACGTCCATCAAGCGCGGCAACGCGCGTTTCGAACTCTTCCCGCAATTCGCCCGACAGGAACGGTCCGTAGACCAGCACCGCCCTTGGCGACAGGTCGGGGTCGCTTTCGTAAGCGGACAGCACCAGATTGACGAGCGCCTTGCCGTCTCCGCCGCCGCCGGGCGTGATCAGCACATAAGGCTGCTTGGGTGGGTCGCCAACGGGGCCAAGATCGCGCCGAAGATAACCTGTCCAGTGAATACGGGATTGCGCCGCCGGGCTGAGCGGCAGCCCCTTGGTCGGATCGTAGACCGATCGCAAGCCGTATACCCAGATTTCGTCGTAAAACCGCTCCGTCGCGGCCACTGCGTCCTTTCTGGCCCACTCGGCGGCCAGAACCTCGGGCTCGTCCAGAACATCCCGCAGACCCAAGACAAGCCGTGTCCGGCGCGAACGTTCAAGGGTTTCCAATGTGCGCAGCAACTCGCCCCGAAACCCTGTCGGCTCTTTGTCCACGACAAAGACGTCAGGATCGTACTGCTCGACCGCGGTTTGAATCAGGCGCGCGCGCAGCTCCGTGACTTCTTCGATGCCCATGCCAATGGTCTGCGAGGCATATGAACCGTCGGCCCGCTTGGTGACACCGGGCAGGCGCACATGGTCGACGCGGCGTGGAAACGTAAACCGCCCCGCCACGGGCGAGCCCGTCAGGATCAGCGCGGAGGCCGTCGGATCTGCCTGGGTGATTGCGGCGGCCAAAGCACGGGAACGGCGCAAATGTCCCAACCCGAACGTATCGTGGCTGTAAAACAAAATGCGCGGCGCGCGGCCGGATATCTCACTATGTCGTTCTAGGCTCATGCCTTCGCCCGTTTTTTGTCATTTCGGTGCAGTATCCGCGCAAATGCACCCGTATCTTATTATTTCAGTCTCTGCCCGCCAAACGAGCGCTGCCCGACCTGCAAATGCGCCATGCATTGCGATTTGGCAACATCAATTCCAGAGCAGAACAGGCGCGTGGCACCGGATTGTCCCGCCCAAACCGGTCTGACGGTGTTCACTTGTTACAGGATTGGTCATATTCAGTTTTTGTCAGGTTGAAAACAGCCTTGTCCAAAACTGTGCGCCAGGAACACGGCTGGACACTTTATCGAGATGGGAAGGTTGGATAATTTGAACACCTGTAAACGCTTGAGTATTCTGTGCGGCAACATGCGAACTGGACCTAAACCCATGCACTTCAAACTGTTTGCCGCGCTGGTTTTCACTTTCTGGGCAGTGCTTGCTGCCGGAACGGGGGCCGTCGCTCAGACATCTTTGATTCCGGGATACCCGACTGCTGGCGACACCAGTGCCGAGACGAGCGCCGACGGAGACATAGCCGCAGCCATCCGCGCCGCGACCGAAGCTGGCGCAAGCGTGATCGTGATCGACAGCGCCGGGCAGGTCGCAACTGCCGGAACCACCGGAGCCGCCGGTGCGGCTGCGGGCGACGAGAACGACCCGATGGGTGAAGGCTCGCAACTGATGAAGGCGCAGGAGAGGTTCAGGACTTTCCGGGAGTCGGTTCAGTCGCGGCTGGAGGCGTTGCCCTATTCGATCTTCGAAGTGCAGTACATTCTGCGCCAGACCAGCCCGGACGGGCGGATCATGACCTATGTCGAGGTTCTGGCCTGGAATGTCCTGTTCCTGCTGCTGGGACGGTGGCTGTCCATCGAGATCTACGGCAAGCGTATCGCGCGGCGTATCGTGGTGGCGCGATCCAAGGACAACCCCCAGGGGTACCGTGAGAAGATGCCGTTCCTGGTGTTCCGGTTCCTGATGGGGATCGGGGCCACCGTGTTTGCCATGTTGCTGGCGCTGATCGTGGGGTATCTGTTTCTTGGCGAGGCCGAGGACATCTCGATCCAGTTCACGGTCACAGCCATCTTCACGGCGTTCTTTCTGTCGCGGACAGTGTCGGATCTGTGGCGGATGGTCCTGTCGCCCTACCTGAGCCAATACCGACTGCCACCCTTTTCCGACAGGGACGCAAAGCGGTTGTACATCTGGGCTTCGGCCATCGCGACCTATGACATTTCGGTCGTTCTGTTTTCCACCTGGGTTGCCGATTTCGGGCTGAACTACAACGTCTACGCGATGGTCTACGGAAGTCTGACGATGCTGGGCGCTGTCGCCAATGTCTTCATGATCCTATTCAATGCCCGTGCGATCTCGAACGCCATTCGCGGCGGACGCGCGCCGGATCAGGTGTCGTGGATATTGCGGTTCATCTCGTTCGCCTGGGCTCCTGTGCTGATCGTGTATCTGGTGTTCAGCTGGCTGAAACTGGCCGTGGATCTGTTGCTGGAAAATCAGAACTCAATACCGATTGTCGCCAGCAGCTATCTCATTTTCATGTCCGTCGTGATTGCTTACGGCGCCATGAACTATCTGTTGGAGCGGTATTTCGACCGTAACCGTCAGATCGAGGAAATGAACGCCCGCGCGGAAGAGGCCGAAACCGAAGAGGGGCAAGGCGCAGCGGAAACACCTGAAGCTGAGCAGAGAAAGCACACCATCCTGACCTACGAGGATCTGGCCCGGCGCGTTGCGGGCATTCTGGCCTTTGTGGTTGGTGCCTACGCACTGGTGGTGATCTGGAACCCGGACGCCAACTGGAGCGAGGATCTTCCGATCGAGCGGGTGCTCGATGTGATGGTAATCATCTTCATGGGCTATATCCTGTTCCATTTCTTCCGCGTCTGGATCGATTCCAAAATCGCCGAAGAAGAGGTCGATGTCGGCGAAGCGGAACTGGGCGATGAAGGCGGCGAAGGGGGGCAAAGCCGTCTGGCCACCCTGCTGCCGCTGTTCCGCGGTGCGATCCTTGCAGTTGTCGTCGTGACCATAATTCTGATTGTGCTGATGGAGCTGGGCATCAACGTCAGTCCGCTGTTCGCGGGTGCCGGTGTTGTTGGTCTGGCCGTCGGGTTCGGCTCGCAAACGCTGGTGCGGGACATCTTCTCGGGCGCGTTTTTCCTGATGGATGATGCCTTCCGTAAAGGCGAATATATCGATATCGGCGACGTGAAGGGGACAGTTGAGAAAATCTCGGTCCGGTCCTTCCAGCTGCGCCACCATCTTGGGGCGCTCAACACCATTCCGTTTGGCGAGATCAAGGTGCTGACCAACTACTCACGCGACTGGGTGATCATGAAGCTGCCGCTGCGTGTGACCTATGACACCGATGTCGAGCAAGTGCGCAAGCTGATCAAGAAGCTGGGCCAGCAGTTGCTGAGCGATCCGGTGATCGGCGAGAACTTCATTCAGCCATTGAAATCGCAAGGCGTGATTGAAATGCAGGATTCAGCGATGATCATCCGGGTCAAGTTCATGACCAAGCCGGGCGACCAGTGGTTGGTGCGCAAGAAGGTCTATCAGGAAATCCGCGAACTGTTCGCGCGCGAGGGCATTCGTTTCGCCCACCGCGAGGTCACCGTGCGTCTGGCCGATGACAAGAATGCCGAGGACCTGACGCCCAAGCAGCGCGAGGCTGTGACCGGTGCGGTACAGGCGGCGATTGATGAAGATTATCTTGACGATATCGGCCCGGGTGGCGGCGATGACAGATAGCGCATCCTCCCGCCCCTTTGACCGACGTCTCTGACGAGACGCCAGCAAAGAGTTGGGCCGGGCCGCGCGTCCCGCGCGGAGGTGGCTCTTTGGATGAGTGGGGTAAACTGGCACGCCTTTGAGCCACGGCGGGCCGAGAACGTGCAGAGCGGTTGGGGTTTTTGCGAGCGAGGGTCTGTCGGAAAAGCGTCAGGCAGACAGACCAGCCCACTGCGGCGGGGAGGTGCCAAGTCTTGATGCGGGCAGCGGCCAGTGCATCCTGGCAGTCCCGACGCTCAGCGCGGGTTTCAGGCGGTGGCCAGGCCCCCAACCCGAAACCTCGGTAGCCTGGGCATAGTCCTGCGGGGTAGCACCCTGCATCTCGACCTCGGGGTCGGATTTGCTGAGTGCCACCAGCAACTCTGCGGTGCGTGCAAGTGACAGTTTGGCGTGCATCACCGGGTTCCCCCGCGCGGCCTGAGCAAGCGCCGACAGGATTGATGCGGCCATCAGGTAACCGGTGGCGTGATCCAGCGCCTGCACGGGCAGGGGGGTAGGCTTGTCCGCCTGCGCCCAGATGCGCCCGGCATCGGCGATCCCGGCGCTCATCTGGACAAGGCTGTCAAACCCGCGTCGGGTCGACCAGGGGCCTTGCCACCCATAGGCGTCCAGTGTCACCTCAACCCGGTTCGGGGCCAGTTCATCCCGTTTGGTTTTGGTCAATCCAAGCGCGTCCAGTGCGCCGGGACGATAGCCGTGAACAAAGACGTCCGCCTCGGCCAGCAGGTCATGCAACTTTTGAACCCCGGCAGGAGATTTCAAGTTCAGATAGGTGCATCGTTTGCCCAGCGAGATGTCGGGAATGACCCCGGGCTCGTCCCAGCCGGGGGGATCGATCCGCAGCACTTCAGCGCCGAATCCGGCGAGGGTTCGGGTGGAAACCGGGCCAGCCAGAACGCGGGTCAGATCAAGGACCCGCAAGCCAGCGAGTGGCCGTTCTGCTGTGGCATTTTGCCGGTCGCGCAGGGTGACGATTCGCGGGTTTTCCCAGGTAATCAGCGGGTCGCGCGACACGGCACGGCCCTGAGGATGTTCAAGCCATTCCACCCGGCTGCGCATGGCAGCCGCAACACCGCCTTCGGCGACAATTGCGCTTTCAAGTTCCGAAATCGCCCACTGCCTGACCGCCTGGGATACGGCTTCCCGATCTGCGGGTGTATCCAGAACCTTGAGGGCCGCGTTGCGATGATGCGGCAGGTTGGTGTGCAACCGGATCCAACCGTCCGATGCCCTGTAGTTGCCGGCAACCGCATCCCACAGGTCCGGCATCTGCCAGCCATCGGGTTTGAACGAAAACCCGAACCAGAGCGATGCCAGGCGGTGATCGACGGTGATTTCCGGTAGCTTCGCGGACAGGTTCAGGGCGGAAGTCAACGAAGCAAGCTCCTGCCCGACGGCGGCAAAGCTGGCCGTGGCCAGCTCTGACACCGCAAACACGCTTGAAAGTGCGCCGTTCCCGGTAGTCCGATAGCTGTCTGCGGCGGGAAGGGACGACAGCAGGCTCATTGCTGATAGGGGTCCAGACTGTCGCGCAGCCCGTCGCCAAGGAAGTTGAAGGCCAGCACCACGACGATAATCGGCAGCATCGGGATGGCGGTCCACGGGTAGATCTCGATCGAGGCGAGGTTCTGCGCATCGTTCAGCATCACGCCCCAACTGACCGCCGGTGCCCGCAGGCCAAGGCCGAGGAAACTGAGCGCCGTTTCCCCGAGGATCATTGCCGGGATCGACAATGTGGCCGAAGCGATCAGATGTGACATGAAGTTCGGCAAAAGGTGCTTGCGGATCACCCGCCCCGAGCTTGCGCCCATCATTTCCGCCGCGCGTACGTATTCCTCTTCGCGCAGGGACAGGAACTTGGCGCGAACGGATCGGGCGAGACCGGGCCAGTCGAGAATGCCGAGAATGATCGAGATGATGAAGAACACCGCCACCGGGCTCCAGTTCGACGGGACCGCAGCGGACAAGGCCAGCCACAGGGGCAGTTCCGGCAGCGAGCGCAGGATTTCGATCACCCGGTTGATGGTCCAGTCGATCCTGCCGCCGAAATATCCCGCCATCGACCCGAACAGGATACCCAGAAAGAACGACACCGAAATACCGATGAGGCCCACGGTCAGCGACAGTTGCGCGCCGTAAAGGATGCGGCTGAACACGTCCCGGCCCAGCCGATCCGAGCCCCAAAGGAACAGCGTGGCGCCCTCGGGGGCGCAGAACAGGTGCCTGTTTGTTTTGATCAGTCCTGCCAGCTTGTATTCGGACCCTTCACAGAAGAACCGGATCGGGCGTGGGTCTTCGGTGTCGGGGACGAATTTCCACTGAAAGGTCTCAAGATCAGCTTCGGCTACAATGGGATAGACGTAAGGCCCGACAAATTCACCTTCGTGGAACCAGTTGACGCTTTGGGGCGGGGCATAGAGGTGTTCACCATTGCGGTCGTTCGGCCCGTAAGGCGCAATGAAGCCGGCGAAGGGCAGCATCAGATAGCATAGCAGCAGGAAGATGCCCGAAATCAGGCCCAGCTTGTGGGTCCGGAACTTGCGCCAGACCAGAACCCAGTTCGGCGCGTCCAAATCCGCGCGTTCGAGTTGTTGGATCGAGGCTTCGGGATCGAACGGGGCGTCGTCGACATAGCGGCCGTCAGGAAGTTTGCTCATGCTTCACGGCCCTCGTATCGGATGCGCGGGTCCAGCATAACCAGCAGGATGTCGGAGATCATCGTCCCGATCAGGGTCAGCAGGGCGACGAACATCAGGATGAAGGCCGACAGGAACTGATCCTGTGTCTTAAGCGCGGTCAGCAGGGTCGGGCCAATGGTTTGCAGACCCAGAACGACCGACACAAGTACCGATCCCGATACCATCGAGGGCAGCAGGTTGCCGATGTCCGCCACAAACGGGTTGAAGGCAACGCGCAACGGGTATTTCGTCAGCATCCGCGACGGGGCCATGCCCTTGGCGATGGCGGTTTCGACATATGGCTTGCCCAACTCGTCCAGCATATTGGCCCGCAAACGCTGCATCATCGCCGATGCGCCTGAGGTGCCGATGACAAAGGTCGGAACAATCAGGTGGACAAGAATGGACTTCAGCTTGTCCCAACTCATCGGCTGGCCTTCGAAGGATGGGTCCATCAGCCCGCCGATGGGCAGGTTGAAATAGCGGTGGCCGTAATAGAACAGGATCAGCGCCAGAAGAAAGTTTGGCGTGGCGAGACCAAGATAGCCAACAAAGGCCGAGGTGTAGTCGATCCAGGTCCGCGACTTTGCTGCAGCCAAAACACCCAGCGGCAGGGCCACTGCATAGACGAAAAGGATCGCGGCCAGGTTGACCACGACCGTCAGCCACAGCGTGTCACCCACGATTTCGGACACGGGGCGGTCGAATTCAAAGGACCAGCCGTAATTGCCCTGCAACAATCCTTCGAACCCGTGGGGACCGGGCCAGAATCCCATCCAGATCAGGTATTGCTCCGGCATCGACCGGTCCAGCGCGTATTCCTTGCGCAGAAACTCGGCCTTGGCCACGCCGGCCGACTGGCCCGAGGCCTGCAATTCAGCAATCTGGTTGCTGAGATAGTCGCCGGGCGGAAGGTTGATGATCACGAAGATCAAAACCGACACCACCAGCAGTGTCAGCAGCATCGTGAAAAAGCGGTACACCGCGTAGCGCAGCATGATCATTTAGCTGCTCCTGTCAGTCGGCGAAAAAGAACTCGTCTGGCCGGTGGACGCCGAAATGCGCACCGGGTTCCCACGCCCACATGGCTTGCTGAGGTACATTGCGCAGACGGTTCGAAACCACGATCGGTTGCGGTGCACCGTTCAGAATACCGATGGCGTAAAGCTGATCGGCATGAATTTTCAGCATTTCGGTCCAGACCGCCTGACGCTCTTCGTCGGTTGTGGCGATTTCCCATTTGTGGGCCAGTTCCATCAACCGCTCAGCCTCAGGCATGTCTGGTGACTCGCCCGCTTCGCCACCTGTCTGATGATACTGCCCCCATTTCGGCCACGCCAGAAACACCTGATCGGTCGGGGCCAGATAGGCGGGGGAAGTGTGATTTTGCGGGATACCGTCATCCCAGCCAAACCAGACGGATGCCATCGTATTGCCCGAGAAGACGCGGTTGCGCAGGATGTCCCGGTCCAGCGGGCGCATGACCAGCTTGACGCCAACTTCGCGCCAGGTGTCGGTGACGATCTGCAATGCGTTTTCAACCTCTTGCCGTTCGCCAGCGGTTTCGATCACCAGTTCCATCGGACGTCCGTCAGGCAGCAAGCGGATTCCATTGTTATCCCGCTTGTCCAGCCCGGCCTCATCCAGCAGAGCATTGGCCTGCTCGATGTCGAACTGCGCCCAGGCCTGTGCATTTTCCTCGTTGTAGAAAGGTGAGGCAGGCAGCACCGACATCGCACCGGGCTGGGCCAGTTTGAAGTAAAGCGCCTGGTTGATCGTCTGGCGGTCAATTGCGAGTGAAAGGGCGCGGCGCACGCGCACATCGCGCAACACTTCGCGCCAGCCATCATCCGAGTAATTCAGGTTCGGGTAGATTGCGATCTGTGACGCCACCCCGGTTTTCCAAAGCAGTGTCTTGTAGTTCCCCTTCTCCTCGCCCTTTTTCAGGATTGAAGCGTCACGGAAAGCCAGCCCGCGCCCCTGCAAATCGGTCTCACCCGCGTTGGTCTTGGCTGCAACAAGGCCGGGGGCGACGATCTCCATCTCGACCACATCGATATAGGGCAGTTGCACGCCCTTGGAGTCGATGCGGTGATAGTAAGGGTTTCGGACAAAGTTGTGCCGGATCTTCTTGCCCGAGCTCGCGTTCAGCCAGGGCTGCAGGGTTGGCAGTTCGTGATTGTCGAATTTATAGAGGTTATCCAGCTTGTTGTGCAGCGCGGCCCAGCTTTTGACCCTTGCATCGTCAACCTGAAAGGCCAGATCTTCGGCATCTGCAAACTTCTCATGATATTGCTTGAGGAAGGCGGACGGGCGGTAAATGAAGGGGGGGCGGGCCTGCGCCAAAGATTGAAGGAAATTCGGGTTCGGATCGTCCCATTCGTAAATGATTGTCTGCTCGTCCGGGAAAGTCACGGTCGGCAACTTGCCTTCGACTTGCAGGAAATCCGGCGGACCGGAGGGGCTGAGGAGTTCATTGTTGGCCACATCCTCCCACCAGTAGCGAAAATCTTCCGAGGTGAAGGGAGAGCCGTCGGACCATTTGTGCCCTTCGCGCAGATGCAGCGTGAACTTGCGGTTGTCTTCGTTGTCGAATGAGGCCAGCAGGTCCGGGACAATTTCATAATTCTGGTCGAAACCGACCAGGCGGGCATACCCATAGACGACCATCTGGCGGATATCCTTGGACCGCGTCACCATCGTGCGCAAAGTTCCGCCGGGTGTGCCGAATTCACGCCCCTTTGCGGCCAGATCAACGATCAGGGGGTCCTTTGGCAAACGCTCCTGAACCGGGGGCAGGTTGCCTGCGTTGACTTCAGTGGCCCAGAATTCGCTTTCCTGTGGTGTCGGAACGGTCTCTGCCGTGGCGGGCAGCATCCAGGTCAGGGCCAGCGACGCGGCCAGAAACAGGGGACGAGTGGTTTTAAACATGGCAACGTACCTTATGGCCGGGCTCCAGCTCTATCAACGAGGGTACCACGGTGTCAGAGAAACGAAAGGCTTCTTCCCAGCTGCTCGGTGCCCCCGCGCCCAAAGCGACCAGTTTCAGGTCGATAGGGCGGTTGATGTCAGGTTCCGGTTGAGCGGCAATCAGCGCTTTGGTGTAAGGGTGGCGGGGATTGTAAAACAGGGTCTCAGGCGGGGCTTGTTCGACGATCAGTCCCCGTCGCATCACGGCGACCTCATCAGCGATGCGCGCCACGACGGCAAGGTCGTGGGAGATGAAGAAATAGGACAGGTTCAGACTGTCCTGCAGGTTTTCCAGCAATGTCAGGATCTGTTCCTGCACCGACACGTCCAGTGCCGAGGTCGGCTCGTCACAGACGATCAGCAACGGGTCCAGCATCATGGCGCGGGCAATCGACAGGCGCTGGCGCTGACCACCGGAAAACGCATGCGGGTAGCGTTTGAGCATGTCCGCGTTCAAGCCCACCCGTTTCAGCATCTCGGCCGCCTTGTCCCGCTGTTCGGAAACAGACCCGATGCGGTGGATTTCCAACGGCTCGGTCATGGCGTCCTGAATGCGCATGCGCGGGCTAAGCGAACTGTAGGGATCCTGAAACACCATCTGCGCATTGCGTTGAAACGCGGTGCGCTGTGCGCGTGTCATCTTGTGGACCGTGATCGGATCGGCATCTGCCGAAGTGCGGAACAGCACTTCGCCGCCCGGATCAGGTAGCTCGGCGCCCAAGGCGATGCGGGCGGCGGTGGTCTTGCCTGACCCGCTTTCGCCTACAACGGCCAGCGTTTTACCCCGGGCCAGCTGCAGATCGACACCCTGACAGGCGAAGATTTTCTTGTCGTCCTGCCAACCCTTGCTTGAACGCATGGTGTAAGTCTTGCTGACGTCCTTCATCTGCAAGATCAGATCATCCTGCGGCATCGGCAGGCCGACGGCATCCTTGTCCGGGATTTCCGGTGCGGCATCAAACAGTTGCCGCGTGTATGGGTGCGCGGGCGCATTCAGCATCGGCTCGGCCGGACCGGCCTCCATCACGCGACCCTTGTGCATGACGACAACCTGCTTGGCCATGTTGGCGACAACGCCCAAGTCATGCGTGACCAGGATCAGCGCCATGCCGGTTTCTTTTTGTAGCTCCTTGATCAGCCCCAGAACCTGCGCCTGCGTCGTCACGTCCAGCGCGGTGGTCGGTTCATCTGCGATCAGCAGCTCGGGTTTCGAGACCATCGCCATCGCGATCATCGCCCGCTGCCGCATGCCGCCGGACAATTCGAAAGGGTAAGAATCATACGCCCGCTGAGGGTCGGGAAACCCGACGCGCTCGAACTGGGTCAGAACCTCTTTGCGAGCCTGCGCCTCGGACGCACCGCGATGCAGCCAGAGAACCTCGCTGACCTGATTGCCGATCTTGTGCAATGGAGAGAGGGATCGCATCGGCTCCTGAAATATCATCGAAACGCGATTGCCGCGAATATCGCGCATCTGGCGTTCGTTGATTCGGGTCAGGTCCACCAGACCCTTGGAATCATTCAAGGTAATTGTTCCGCTGCGAATCTGGGCCGTGCGCGGTAGAATGCGCAACGCTGCCCGGCAGGAAATGGTTTTGCCCGATCCGGATTCTCCGACCAAAGCAAGCGTTTGCCCCGCCTCGACGTCAAAATTCACGCCTTTGACAACAGATTCCGCACTGCCAAAGCCAATGCTGAGGTCTTGGACAGACAACAACGCATTCATGCAGGTTTACCACCTGTTTGACCGTAGGTCGGCATCGGCTTTTTCAACTCCCTGTGTTTTTTGGCTCAGTTTCGCGCGGTTAGTGCCGCATAGTCAAACCGTTCTTGGGCCCAAACGTCGCGGAAACGTGAAACCGGGGGCAATTTATCTACACAAAGTCTTGAGTTCTTGTCATCTAGGGCAGTGTCGGCCACATCTTGTCTGTCGACTGCCATCAAGGAGAGATTTGCCCCGTGTCCGACAATCAAAGCCGTCTGGATCTGTTCATCGACCGCATGGTGTCACAGCGTGCCTGCCTGGATTTTGCCATTGCGCAAACCCGCGGCATGCGGGGTCCCGTGTTTGAGCTCGGGCTGGGCAACGGGCGAACCTATCATCACATGATCGGTCGTATTCAGGATCGCCCGGTTTATGTTTTTGAACGGGCGGTTGCGTCGCACCCGGAGTCCACACCGCCCGACGATCGGGTGATCCTTGGCGACGTGCGGGAAACTCTGCCCGCGTCGGTCGACCGTTTTGGCGCATCGGCCAGCTTGATACATGCGGATCTGGGCGGGCATAACAGGGCCAAGAACGATGCGTTCGCACGATTTGTATCGCCGCTGATCGAGCCGCTGCTGGCCGAGGGCGGATTGATGGTGTCCAGTGATCGCATGTATTTCGAGGCTCTAACCGAAGTGCCGCTGCCGGCAGGTGCTGTGGAAGGCCGCTGTTTCATTTATCGCCGCTGATCCGGACCACAGGAAAGAGCGCCAATGCTGTTTTATGACTGCTCAACCGCCCCCAACCCGCGCCGGGCCCGCATGTTCATCGCTGAAAAAGGGCTTGATATTGAAACCCGGCACATCTCGATCGCTGATCGAGAGCAGTTGAGCGACGATTTCAAGGCGGTAAATCCATGGGCAACGGTGCCGGTTCTGGTGACGGATGACGGCACAGTCCTGACCGAAAACCTTGGAATCGCTGCCTATCTTGAAGCGCGCTTTCCCAATCCGCCTTTGTTGGGCCGTGGTCCGGACGAAAAGGGACTTGTTTTGATGTGGAACAGTATTGTCGAGCAACAGGGCGGCGCCCCGATTGCCGAGGTGCTGCGCAACACCAATCCCTTCTTTCGGGACCGGGCGATCCCAGGACCGGTCAACTACGCGCAGATCCCCGAACTGGCGCAGCGCGGCACCGACCGCGTGGCACGGTTTTTCGATCTTCTGGAGCAGCGCTTGCGAAACAGCGCATTCTTGGCCGGGGCAGAGTTTTCACTGGCGGATATTTCGGCTTTTGTTTTTGTCGATTTTGCGCGGGTCATCAGAACGCGCATACCTCAGGAAAACACGGCGACCCTGGCATGGTTCGAGGCGATCAAGGAACGACCCGGCGCCAACCTTTGAAGCCAAGGTTTTAGGAAGCGTAGACCACCCAGGCCCAGACCATGGCGACGTAAGTCAGGTTGTGCATGAACTGATCCAGCCCGGCAGCCCGCCAGAATGCCGCCTGATTGGGTTGCAGTTGCCGCTTGTCCGAGTACCGGGCCTTGGCAAAGTCTATGTTGAAATGCACGAACCATTCCAGAACGGCGATAACAAGGATGAAAGCTATCGCGGTCCCGAACAGCAGAAACACAATAGCAGACCCCGCCGCATGCACCGCTGCATGCTGCGCGCGTCCCAAATGCATATATTCCCCGCGGCCCGACAGCATTTTTGCTGTCTGGAGATAAAAATCCGCGAACATATGTTTGACCTGCAATAAGCAGATCATCAGCAACACCGCGCCAAGTGTAGCAGTCAAAATCGCCTTCCCCATATCAGTCTGTCTCAAACTCTAGGTGCTAAATTGGGCTCGCGCAAATGAACTAGTTCACACAAGGGGGGAATTTTCGATCAATTGGAAACTATTTGCGTCTTTTGTTGGGATTGCGGTAAATTCGTACTGCTGAATTTAAAGATTACCATGACGTACGGGTCGATGACCTGAAGTAGGGGCGGGTTCAATAGAAAGAACGATTTTCCGGTTTATTTGGAAGTACTCCAAACGCGATCAGCTGGTGCTGCTGGCCGTGACGGCGACGCTGTTTCCATTGCTTTACCTGACGCTGGAACTGCCCAAGCGCATCATCAATGACGCCATCGGCGCAACCAGCAGCGTGGTCGAGGTCTGGGGCTACAGCCTGACGCAGACCAATTTCCTGATCATCCTGTGCTTTGCATTTCTGGCCTCGGTTCTGGCGCATGGTTTGATGAAGATGCGCATCAACACGATGAAGGGGATCCTTAGCGAACGGATGTTGCGCAGGTTCCGCTATCAGCTGATCAACAGCGCGCTGCGTTTTCCGCAACCTTATTTCGAGCGGGTCAGCCAGGGTGAACTGGTCTCGATGGTCACAGCCGAAAGCGAGCCGATGGGCGGGTTGATGGGCGATGCGATCAGCCAGCCGGTGTTGCAGGCCGGACAGATGATCACGATCCTGTCGTTCCTGTTTCTGCAAAGCGTCTGGTTCGGATTGGCAGCAGTGGCGCTGATCCCCTTGCAGGCCTGGCTTATCCCGCGCCTGCAACAGCAGATCAACCTGCTGAACAAGAAACGCATTCAGGAAGTGCGCGTGCTTGCGGCCCAGATTGGTGAAAACGCGGCGGGCGCATCGACGTTGCGGTCAAACGGCGGCTGGCGGTATCGTCGCGCGATGGTCTCGGATCAGCTGGGGCGGCTGTTCGGCATCCGGTTCGAGATCTACCAGAAGAAGTTTTTTATGAAATTCATAAACAACTTCATCTCGCAGCTGACGCCGTTCATGTTCTATCTGGTTGGCGGGCTTCTGGTGCTTCAGGGGTCGGTCTCGCTGGGGGCGCTGGTCGCGGCCTTGGCGGCCTACAAGGACCTGAGTTCCCCATGGAAGGAACTGCTGACATATTACAACCAGACACAGGACATGTCCCTGCGCTGGGACGTGGTGATCGAACGCTTTGCGCCCTCGGGAATGCTGGATGAAAAACTATTCGATGGAGAACCTGAAACACGCCCGCATCTGAACGGCGATATCCACCTGAACCATGTCTCGGTGCGCGATATGGATGGAAATCAGGTGTTGGACGATCTGAATCTTACGTTTCCGGGTGGAAAGACGGTTGGTATTTCCGCCCCCAGCGAGGAAGACCGGCGTGCATTGGCGGAACTGCTGACACGGGAAATCCTGCCAAGTGCCGGGCGCATTGAAATCGGCGGGCAGAACCTGGCCGATATGCATCAGGGGGTTGTGGCGGCTCGGATCGGATATGCCACGTCGCGGCCCGTGATGTTTCAGGGAACGCTGGGCGACAACGTCATGATGCCGATGCGGTTCAAGCCATTGTCGGACGGGCCGGCCGATCCCGGATTTGCCGAAACCCAGCGTGCCGGAAACAGCCCGGACCCGTTCCGGGCAGATTGGCTGGATCCGTCACTGGCCGGTCTGGACAATGCGCAGGCACTGCGTGCGTGGTGGCTGCAACTGGTCGAGGGTATGGGCTCGGGTGCAGCCCTGTTCCAGCGGGGCAGCGAGCAGACATTCGATGCAGCCGAGCACCCCGAGCTGGCGGCAAAACTGGTCGAACTGCGCCCGGTAGTGCAGCAGGCCGTTCAGCAGAATGGTCTGGAACAGCAAGCGCTGATTTTCGGTCGGGATACCTATAACCCGGCTTTGCCCGTGGCCGAAAACCTGCTGTTTGCCACCCCGCGCGTCCGGGTCACGCAGGATCTTCTGGCGCGCCAATCCGTGTTTCTTGGGCAATTACGCGAACTCGGACTGGATGAAACGCTGGTCAGCCTGACCCGGGACGTGATCGACATGCTGCGCCAGATCTTTGGGCTGGATGGAACCGATCACCCTCTGTTCCGCAAACTTGGCCTTGAAGCCCAGACCTATGAGGCCGCGGTCGAGCTGATCGACCGCACCCGTGACGAAGGCGCGACGGGGCTGAACGATGAACAGCTGGCAAACCTGCTGGCGGTGCCGTTGGTGATCTCGGCCGAACAGATCGGGCCGGCCTTTACCAATGAACTGAAGGACCGGATTCTTGAGCTGCGTCACAGCCATTCTGACAAGCTGCTTGAGACATTGCATGACGTTTTCGTGCCGCTGGATGAGAGCGAGTTTGCACCGGGTCTGACCGTGATGGAGAACGCCCTTTTTGGCAAAGTCAGCCAGGTTGGAGGAGCCCGGTCCGACGAGTTGCGCAAGGTGATTGTCGATGTGCTGTCCGAAAACGGCGCGCGTCCACTGGTGATCGAACTGATCTACAACGTTCCGGTTGCCCTCGGCGGGCAAAACCTTCCGGCGGTTTTCGCCGAACCTTTGGCCTTTACCCGAGCAACGATCAAGAAGCCGGACGTTCTGGTTCTTGAGAACGCGCTGGCCAGTTATGACATGAAAACCAAAGTGGCGGTCTACAAGAACCTGCGCGAGTTGCTGCCGGAGACCACGGTTGTCTACTTGAATGATCAGTTCCAGAATCCGGATGCATTCGACATGCATGTGGAAATCAGGCAAGGTCGTGTCGTTTCAGGGGAGGGACCGATCGACGTGGAGGAAGACAGCGCCGCCTCAGCCGACCTTGCGCGCAAACTGCGAGCATTGGAGCAGACGCCCCTATTCTCGGGTCTGAACCGCAGACAGCTGCGCCTGCTTGCGTTTGGTGCGCGCTGGTTCGAGGCCGCGAAAGGCGAGGTGATCTTTCTGAAGGACGACCAGCCGACGGATGGGGCCTACGTTGTTCTTGAGGGCGAGGCGGGTTTGTATCTGCCGCAAAAGGACGAACCGGATCAGCTGATCACCAAGGTCGGACCCGGCGCGCTGGTTGGCGAACTTGGCCTGATCCGCAAAGAGCCGCGCGCGCTGAGCATGATTGCCGAAACCGATCTGTCCTGCCTGCGTATCGGTGAAGAGGAATTCCTTGCCGTCGTCGAAAACGATGCCGCAACCGCGTTCAAGCTGTTGCAGGTCATTGCCGGTTACGTTTCGAACTAGATGCCGCCCTCGGGGTTGCAGAACAGGTCATAGAGCAATGTGATGACCTGTGCGGTATTGCCGTCTTTCAGCGTGTAGTAGATTGTCTTGCCATCCCGGCGGGTCGAGACCAGGTTTTCCTCGCGCAAGCGGGCAAGCATCTGACTGACTGCCGCTTGCCTCAGCTGCAACAGCTCCTCCAGTTGCCCTACAGATTTTTCGCCATCGCCCAGATGGCACAGGATCATCAATCGGCCTTCATGGGCCAGCGTCTTGAGAAATGCGGCCGCGCGGGCGGCGCTTTCGCTCATATCCGCAGGTTTTTCAGGGCTCAGTTGTTGGGACTGCACTTCCTTGAACGTCACGCGCGACCTGTCTACTAGTCTGTATTGTCAGCATTATGCCTGATTACAGTCGTGATTGTCACCCCTCGACAGCCGGGGCGCCGCCCTGAAAGGCGTTGCCGTTGACGTAGTCACAAGGTGCCTCCTGCATCTGCAGGTGCAGGCCATCCCCGGTATAGGGGTGCGCGCGGGCCAGTTCTTCATTGACGTCGATCCCGAGGCCGGCAGCAGTGGGCGGGATCACGAATCCATTGTCCACCTGCAAACTGCCGTTGATCAACTGGTTGTGGAACGGGGTTTCAATGGTTTCCAGCAGCAACAAGTTGGGTATGGATGCGGCCAGATGGATATTCGCGGCCCATTCCACAGGCCCCGCGTATAGGTGAGGTGCCATCTGTGCGTTGAAGATCTCGGCCATGGCGGCGACTTTCTTCATCTCCCATATCCCACCTGCGCGCCCCAGCGCGGGTTGCAGGATTTCCGCCGCGCCAGCCCGCAGAACCGCCCCGAACTCGGCCTTTGTGGTCATCCGTTCGCCTGTGGCCACCGGAATGCGGACGTTGCGGGCAACGCGCGCCATGTCTTCGATCATGTCCGGCGGTGTGGGTTCTTCGAACCAGAGCGGCGAGTACGGCTCGAGCGCCTGACCCAGTCGAATGGCCCCCGCCGTGTTGAACTGGCCGTGGGTGCCGAACAGCAGGTCGGCCTTGTCCCCGACCGCCTCGCGTATGGCTTTGCAGAACGCCACCGACATCGAGATATCGGACATCGCCGGCATATGGCCGCCGCGCATCGTGTAAGGACCAGCCGGGTCGAACTTGACCGCAGTGAAGCCGCCCCGGACCATTTCGGCCGCGCTTTCCGCCGCCTGATCGGGTGACGTCCAGAAATCGGTCAGATTGTGCCGGGGCAGGGGGTACAGATAGGTATAGGCGCGAATGCGTTCATTCATCAGCCCGCCTAGCAGGGCGTAAACCGGGCGGTCCCGGTCCTTGCCCAAGATGTCCCAGCACGCGATTTCAAGCCCGGAAAACGCGCCCATGACCGTCAGGTCCGGACGCTGGGTGAAGCCGCTTGAATAGGCGCGGCGGAACATCAGCTCGATGTTTTCCGGGTTCTCGCCCAGCATATGCCGTTCGAACACGTCCCGGATGACATGTTTCATGGCCTCCGGGCCAACCGACGAGGCGTAGCATTCCCCCCAGCCGATGATCCCGGTATCGGTCGTGACCTTGACCAGTATCCAGTACCGTCCGCCCCAGCCGGGGGCCGGAGGGGCCGTGACGATAATGTCGAGATCCTGCAGTTTCATCAGCTGCCCTCCTGCCGGGTCGTGTTAGTTCTGGTCGAAGATAATGACGTTGCGTTTGGCCGAGCCGGTCTTCGTGTCGGCAATCGCCTCGTTGATCTGGTCCAGCGTCCAGCGCCCCGAGATCAGTTCATCCAGCTTCAGCCGCCCCTGTTCGTACAGGTCGATCATCCAGGGGATGTCGCGCTGAATGACCACATCGCCCATTTTCGATCCGACCAGGCCCTGTCCCAATGCGGCAAGGATGACGGGTTCGTAGGTGGACTGATCGCCGGAATGCGGCATGCCGATCATGACCGCCTTGCCGCCGCGCCCAAGGTAACGCGGGGCCTGATCATAGGCCGGTATCGCGCCAACGGTAATCAGAACAGCATCCGCCCCGCGCCCGCCCAAAGCCTTGTATGCAGCCTTCCACGGCTCGTCCAGGCTGCCCAGCACGCCATGGGTTGCGCCAAACTCTTTGGCGATTTCCAGTTTTTCTTCGGTCATGTCCACAGCCACGATGCGCCGCGCCCCGGCAAGCCGTGCGCCCTGTATCGCGTTCAGGCCTACGCCCCCGGCGCCAATCACGACTACGTCCTGACCCGGGCGCAAACCGGCCGCGTTGACGGCTGCGCCAACGCCCGTGATCACGCCGCAGGACAACAGGCTGGCAACGTCCTTGGGCAGCGATTCCGGGATTTTGACGATCTGCCTGTGGCTTACGACCACCTTTTCCGCAAAAGCGCCGCAGGCCATGGCCTGTTCAAGCGGACCGTTGTCGGCTGTACGCAGCGGTCCCTTGACCGTGTCGTAAGGGGTTTCACAGATCGTGGGTTTGCCGCCGGCGCAGGACGGGCAGGACCCGCAGGCCCGGATCAGCGTGACAACGACCGGGTCGCCCACCTGGAATCCGCCTGCGTCCTTGCCCACCGCCGATATGATGCCAGCCGCCTCGTGCCCGTAAACGGCAGGCAGAAACCCGCCCCACGCGCCACTGGCGTATGTTATGTCGGAATGACAGATCGCGACGGCGTGCAGGGTCACTTCGACCTCGCCATTGCCCGGAGCCGAAATCCGGACATCTTCAATAACAAGCGGTTCCCCGAACGCATGGCATACAGCGGCTTTGATGGTTTGCATTGTTGTTAACTCTCCCTTTCGCACACGGTGGCGTTATGGCGCGCAGGCTGCAAGGCGGAATCCGTCATCGCGATGTCGTTGTTACGCCACAAGCGGGCGCGCCCCGGGAAAACAACACGAAACCTGCAATCATCAGGACTAGGGCAAGAAGAAACGGCGCCCCGGGCAAATAGATAGCTGTGTCCGGTCGCACGAAATGCGCGAATACGCCGGTCATCAGCAACGGAGAGATAATCATCGACAGAGCATGGAGTGAGGTCAGAACGCCCTGCAGTTCGCCCTGTTGGGAATCCGGAGTGGCCCGCGACATCATGGCCTGCAGGGCCGGGGTGATCACGGCGCCAAAGGCCGTGATCGGGATCAGGATCAGGGCGACAGTTCCGTTGGTCAGAAACGCCAACAGCAAGAAACTGATTATCTCGAATCCCATGCCGTAGATGATGGTTGCCCGCTCGCCCAGATATCGCGTGGCCGGGCGGATCAGACCGCCCTGCACGGCCGCCATGGCCATGCCGTAGACCCCAAGCGACACCCCGATCATCTGCGGTGACCAGCCAAAGCGCTCAGTCGTGAAATACGCCCAGATTGCGGGGTAGACATAGATTGACACCGAATACAGGAAATAGACCCACAACAACGGTCGAATTCCCGGCAGTCCGGCGATGGCGCGCAACGAATTTGCGGTATTGGCACGTCGCCAGCTGAATGCGCGCCGGGTCTTGTCGGTGATCGTTTCAGGCATGACGAACAAACCGACGACGAAGGTCAGCGCAGACAACCCCGCCGCCGCCCAGAACGGCGCGCGGGTTCCGTATTCACTCAGCACACCGCCCAGTACCGGCCCAAGCACGAAGCCAACGCCAAAGGCCGCCCCGATCAGCCCGAAATTGGCGGCTTTCTCGTGTGGCTTTGACACGTCCGCCATGAAAGCCGCCGCGGTTGCGTGGGTGGCGGCGGTGATGCCGCCAATGATGCGCCCGGCAAGAAGCAGCCAGATACTGCCTGCAACCGCCATGACCACGTAGTCCAGCGCCATGACAAACAGCGACACCAGAAGAACCGTGCGCCGCCCGTAAGCATCCGAAAGATTTCCCAAAATGGGGCTGAACACAAACTGCATTGCAGCGAACGCGGTGCTGAGAATCCCGCCCCAGATCGCAGCACTTGCCAGCGTTCCCGCCTGAACCTCGAGGATCAGTTCGGGCATGATGGGCATCACCAGACCGATGCCCATGGCGTCGATCATCACGATGCTGAGAACAAACAGAAATGGCAGACGCATGAGTACCGGTTTCATTGGTTTCTGCGCGGACCCTAGCGACCGGCCGCAGGGAAGGGAACATCCCTGTACAGTGTCGTGACGTCCGGTCAGCCGGGTTCAGAACCCATGCTCGATCTCGCTCAGCAGGGTGGCCAGCTTTTCCGGCTGCGCGAAAAACGGTGAATGCGAACTGTCGATGGTGTGACGCAGGTTCGGCGGCGCGCAGTGGCTCATCGTTTCCTGGTATTCGGTCGGTATCGTATGATCGTCGGTTGTACGGATATATGCCTTTTTGACGCCGGCGTATCTTTCGGACAGCGGCAAAGGGGTGTCCTGAGGCCGGATTGGCTGAGGGCACATTCGTGCCAGCGCATATTGGGTCGTGCCGGTCGGGCAGTCGTGATAAAACAGATCCTGCACCCGGTCTGGATGAACGGTGTAGGACAGGCCGTCGGCAGATTTGTCCACGGCGTCAACAATCAGTTGCCGGGGCGCGCGTTTTCGCATCTCGACCATCGACAAGCCGTCATGCGGCACATACGCGCAAAGATAGATCAGGCCCCGCATCGCGTTTGGCTGAGCCTCGGCGGCGGCGCTGATCGGATATCCGCCCCAGGAATGCCCGACGATGAGTGTTTCCGGTGTTGTGGCCGCCAGAACAGCGTCCCGACACCCGTCCAGCGTAACGTCGCAGATGCGGGTCGGGTCGGAACCGTGGCTGGGCAGATCGATGGCATGGGCGGAATGCCCCAGACGTTCAAGTGCGGGGATAAGATCGCGCCAGCACCATGCGCCATGACAGGACCCGTGGATCAGCAAAAAATCCGCCACAGTCGTCTCTCCTTCAGATATATCCGACATCGGACAGGAAGCGTCGCAACAAGGCGGCGTATTGCTTGGGGTGTTCGACACAGGGCAGATGTCCCGCCTTGCGCATCAGTTCAAACCGGGAGCCGGGGATCAGGTCAACTGTTTCTCTGACCAGATCGGGCGGGGTCGAGCCGTCCTCGCTGCCGGCGATGCCCAATGTGGGCAGGCGCAATCCGCTGGTCGGCGTATAGAAATCGGTGCCCGATATGGCGGCGCAGCACCCCAGATAACCTTCGACCGGTTGGCGAACCATCATGTTGCGCCACAGCAGATGATCCGCCGATGTGCGATAGGCCTTCGAAAACCACCGTTCCATCGTTGCGTCGGCCAGTGCTTCGATCCCGCCAGCTCGCACCGCGGCCATGCGATCCTGCCAGATGGCCGGGATCGCGATTTTGGCGGCGGTGTTTGATAGAACCAGCGCGCGGATTTGATCCATCCTTTTGACGGCCAGGCCTTGGGCGATCATGCCGCCGATGGACAGGCCGACGAATACGCAATCCCGGACACCAAGATGGTCCAGAAGGGCCTCGGTATCCCTTATCAAGGCGCCCATCGAATACGGGCCGGGAGGCTGCGAAGACAATCCGTGACCACGCTTGTCGAAACGGATGATCCGCAGGCCATCCGGCAGATGCGGCAGTACGCTGTCCCAAAGGCGCAGATCGGTCCCAAGGGAATTGGCAAACACGATCGGTGCCCCGTCCGGGTTGCCGTCCGTTTGGTAATGCAGTTGCACGTCACCAAGATCGGCGATTTGCATGATTTCGGTCCCTGTCGATTCAGAGTTCGGGGTCAACTTGTACGGATTGCCGCCTGCTGTCAGGTCAGGAATTCCAACGCCTGGCCAAAAACTTGCGGATCGGCATTTCCGCCGGATGCCACTACAATGACCGCGTCGCCCTGAATCTCGTCCTTTCGGAACAAGGCTGCCGCCAATGACACGGCCCCGCCCGGTTCCAGCGCGATCTTGAGGCGCAAAAAAGCCTGCGCCATTGCCCGCAGGGCTTCTTCCTCGGATACCGCCAGCCCGGGACCGCACAAACGCTGAAGGATCGGGAAGGTGATCCGGCCGGGTTGGGGGGTCAGGATTGCATCGCACAGATTGCCCGCTGCCGCCGTGTTCTTTTCGATGCGGCCGCTTTCCAACGATCGTTTGACATCATCAAAGCCTTCCGGCTCGCACGGGCGAACCCGCAGGTCAGGCGCGTGTTTTTCCAAAGCCAAGGCAATGCCCGATGACAGGCCGCCGCCGCCGCAACACACCAGAACGTCCGCATTGGCAACCCCGGCTTCGGCTGCCTGACGCGCAATCTCAAGCCCCGTGGTGCCCTGTCCGGCGATTACTTGCGGTTCGTCGTAGGGCCGGATCAGCGTCAGCCCACGCTCCTGCGCCAGACCTTCTCCGATCTCCTCGCGACTTTCGGTTGTGCGGTCGTAGAGAACAACCTCGGCCCCCAATGCGCGGGTGTTTTCGATCTTCAGCCGTGGCGCGTCGGAGGGCATGATGATCACCGATGATATTCCGTGCCGGGACGCGGCCAGCGCAACCCCCTGCGCATGGTTGCCCGAGGAATAGGCGATGACGCCGCGCTGCCGGTCACTATCTTCCAGCGCCGAGATTGCCGACCATGCGCCGCGAAACTTGAAGCTGCCGGTATGTTGCAGGCATTCGGGTTTCACCAGCACACGCCGGCCTGCGATTTCGTCCAGAAAGGGCGAGGTCAGGATCGGTGTTTCCCGCACATGTCCCCGCAGTCGGGTGGCGGCGGCTTCGATCAGATCAATGGTGCTCATGCGGCGTCCAGTACTTTGCGAATGACGATCAGCGAAGGGGGCTCGTCCAGAAAGGGAACATGCCCGCGATCCGGCACCTCAGCCACGATAAGCCCGGGGTGACGAGTTTGCATTTGGGCAAGTGTTTCCCTTATCAGAATGTCCGAGTTTGCGCCACGGATGACACCAACCGGCAAATCGCGCAAGGCCTCGAACAACGGCCACAAATCCGGCACCACACCGGCAGCGGCTTGTTCGATCAGCGCGGTCCGCAAGGCGGGGTCGTAGCGCAACGACAGATGCCCGCCCTGATCTTCGTACTGAAACTCGGCCTGCCGTCGCCAGATGCTCAGAGGGACACCGGGGAAATGAGGGTCCATAGCCTGTTTCAGTTGCCGTGCCGCCTGATCCAGTGTTCTGGAAACCGGCGGTTTGCCAACGTATTCCATGATCTTGGCAATGCCTGCAGGTTCAATGACCGGGCCGACATCGTTCAGGATAACGCCGGCCAGCCGGTGGCGATGGCTGATTGCCAGCGCCATCGCGATCAAACCGCCGCGGGACGTCCCCAGAATGACCACCCGGTCGAGGGCCAGATGATCCAGCAATTCGATTGCGTCCAGCGCCTCGCGCTGGATGTTGTAGTTCGCGTGGTCCGGGTCATGATCGGATTGACCTCGCCCGCGATAATCCATTGTGATCATGCGGTAATCGGCCATGTGGGGCGCAAGGAAAGAAAAATCCCGACCATTGCGCGTCAATCCTGCCAGACACAGGACCGGAGCGCCTGTGCCATTGTCCTCATAATAGATGCGCCTGTTGTCCGAGGTCGTGAAAAACGGCATCAAAGACCGGCCAGCTTTGGGATCGAAGTCAAGTCGGACAGGACATGAGCGGGCGTCCACGGCAATCGGTCCTGGGGTTCGCCTGCACGGTTGACCCAGGCGGTCACGAATCCGTATCCGCTGGCTCCGGCAGCGTCCCAGCCATTGGAGCTGACGAACAGGACCTGATCGCGTTCACAGCCAAAGCGTTGCTGCACAAGGTCGTAGACTTTCGCATGTGGTTTGAAGACACCAACAGTTTCGACCGACAGAACGTCGTCCAGCAGATCGCCGACGCCGGCCGACTGCACGGCACCTTCCAGCATCGGCGGAGATCCGTTGGACAGGATGGCGGTCTGTAAACCACCCGCTTTCAATGCCTTCAGCATCTCGGGCACTTCCGGATAGGCCTGCAATTGCCAGTACAAATCCAGTAGCCTCTGTCGCAGGGCGGCATCGCCATTCAGCCCCGTGGCTTCCAATGCCCAATCAAGCCCGTCCTGCGTCACGTCCCAAAAATCGGCATGCGCGTCTGTTATCGCCCGCAACCAGGTATATTGCAGCTGTTTCAGGCGCCAGAAATTGGCCAGCTCGGGCCATTTCTGCTGCAGCGCCTCGAACTCCGGTTCACCTGCGGCCTGCCTTGCGGCGGCGGTGACATCGAACAACGTACCATAGGCATCAAAAACACAGGTAGAAATTGCCATCGGACCCTCACTGCCATTCGGCGGCAGGTTGGCACAGGAGTTTCGTGGGTTAAAGGGGCAAGGGTTTACATTATCGTGTCATACCCTAGGTTGACCGGTTCATTCCTTACCCGGTCGGAGTTCAAAATGACTGAAATCAAACAAGGCGACACAGTGCGCATCCATTATACCGGCACCTTGCTGGACGGATCCGTCTTCGACAGTTCCGAGGGGCGCGATCCGCTTGAGTTCGTCGTTGGCTCGGGCCAGATCATTCCCGGCCTCGACACGGCCATGCCGGGTCTGGCGGCAGGCGACAAGAAACGGGTCGAAATCGCCTGTGTGGAAGCCTATGGGCCGATCAACCCGGCGATGCGCCAGGCCATCCCGCGCGAAGGCATCCCGGATGATATTCCGCTGGAGCCTGGTACTCAGCTGCAGATGCAGACACCTGACGGGCAAGCTTTACCTGTAACCGTTGTCGATGCGGATGAGGCCACAGTTACCCTTGACGGGAACCATCCCCTAGCGGGACAGGACCTGATCTTTGAGATTGAGGTGGTTTCGGTAAACTGACCGGAAAAGGCGAAAAAACTGTCAGCCTGCAATCATGCCGATAAGGCGATCCACAGCTTCACGCACCGGTGGCTGAGTCAAAAAGACAAACAGCACCAGAAGGGATGTCAGCGTCAGTAACATGACACGACCCCGATTGGTCAGGAGTCCCGACTTGCGCCGGACCTGAGGTCCGCGCGCGTTGTTTGCAATGATCTGGTCTAGCTTGCTCATAAGCCAATCCCTGCCGCCGAAAGATGGTCAAATCTAGGCGTCGGCAGGGAAAGATATGGTCACATCGCCTCGGGCTGCGGCATTCCAAGGATATGGAAACCGCCATCGACACGGATGATCTCACCTGATGTGCAGGAACCGGCGTCCGACGCCAGATAGACCGCAGTGCCGCCCACGGCCTCAAGCGTCGCGTTCGATCGCATTGGCGCGTTCTGGTCGCAGAACTTGTAGGTCTTGCGCGCGCCGCCAATTGCGGCCCCGGCCAGTGTTTTCATCGGCCCGGGAGAGATTGCGTTGACGCGAATACCATCTGGACCGAGATCATTGGCCAGGTAGCGGGTCGCCGATTCCAGTGCCGCCTTGGCCACACCCATCACGTTGTAGTTGGGAACAACCTTGTTGGAGCCCTGATAGGTCAGGGTCAGCAAGGTGCCGCCATTGTCCTTCATAAGCGGATATGCGCGGCGCGCGACCTCGATAAAAGAATAGGCCGAGACATCCAGCGAGTGTTTGAAGTTCGCGCGGGTCGTGTTCAGAAACCGGCCGGTCAGTTCGTTCTTGTCGGAATAGGCGATGGCGTGCACGACGAAATCGATGGTCGGCCATCGCTCACCCAGCTCGCCAAAAGCGCGGTCCAGAGAGGCGTCGTCGGTGACGTCCGCATCTACCATGAAATCGCTGCCGAGGCTTTGTGCCAGCGGCTCCAGACGCTTTCCGAACGCGTCACCCTGATAGGTGAACGCCAGTTCGGCACCGGCCTCATGCATCGCCTTGGCAATGCCCCACGCAATCGAGCGGTCATTTGCCACGCCCATGATCAGGCCGCGTTTGCCCTTGAGAAGATCCGACATCATAGTCACCCGTTATACCTGGACAGGATCATGGAGCCGTTGGTGCCGCCAAAGCCGAAGCTGTTGGTCATCACGCTGTCCAGGCCTGCGTTTTCAACCACCTGAGTTGCAATTTCACCGGGCAGGATGCCGTCGGAAAGTGTGTCGACATTGATCGACGGAGTAATGAAGTCATTTTGCAGCATCAAAAGGCAGAAAATCGCCTCAAGCGCGCCGGCTGCGCCTTGCGCATGGCCCGTCATCGATTTGGTCGACGAAATCGGCGGTACGCTGCCCTCACCGAAGATACGGCGAACGGCCTCAACCTCGCCCACATCGCCGACCGGGGTCGAGGTGCCGTGGGCGTTGATGTAATCGACCTTACGGCCTTCGGGCAAGGTGGACAGGGCCAGGCGCATCGCACGCTCGCCGCCTTCACCGGACGGTGCAACCATGTCATGTCCGTCGGACGTCGCGGCATAACCGGTGACCTCGGCATAGATCTTCGCGCCGCGTGCCAGTGCATGTTCCAGGTCTTCCAGAACCACGATGCCGCCGCCGCCGGAAATCACGAAACCATCGCGATTCTGATCGAATGCACGCGAGGCTTTTTCGGGGGTGTCGTTGTATTTGGAGGACATCGCACCCATCGCGTCGAACAGGCAGGACAGGGTCCAGTCCAGTTCCTCGCCGCCGCCTGCAAACATCACATCCTGCTTGCCCAGCATGATCTGTTCCGCCGCGTTGCCGATACAATGCAGCGACGTCGAGCAGGCCGACGTGATGGAATAGTTGATACCCTTGATCTTGAACGCTGTCGCAAGGTTCGCCGAAATCGTCGAGCACATGCATTTCGGCACTGCAAAGGGGCCGATCCGCTTTGTCGCACCATTTTTCAGCACAGTCTGATGCGCCGTCAGCATGGCACTGGTTGATGGTCCACCGGAGCCGGCAACAAGACCCGTGCGCGGGTTGACGACCTGGTCTTCGGTCAGGCCGGCGTCTTCGATCGCCTGGCTCATGGCGATGTGCGCGTATGCGGCGCCGGGGCCCATGAAACGAAGGGTACGCTTGTCCACATGCTCGGCCACGTCGATCTTGAGCGTTCCGGCGATCTGGCTGCGAAATCCGTGTTCGACCATCTGTTCGTTGGCTTCGATCCCAGATTTACCTGCCTTGAGCGAGGCGAGGACCTCTTCGGCATTGTTGCCGATCGAGGAAACGACTCCCAGACCGGTGACGACGACGCGACGCATATGCGTACTCCTGTATTCCGTTCCTTGTTACCAGTCCGTCAGCCGGGGTTCAGCTTTCGGACAGCGCAACCTTCATGTCTTTGACCTGATAAATCACTTCGCCGTCGGCTTCGACCCGGCCATCCGCCACACCCATGGTCAGACGGCGGGTTTGCACGGCTTTGGTGAAATCCACGTAATATGTCAGCATCTTGCGGTCGGGGCGCACCATTCCGGTCAGCTTGACTTCGCCCACGCCCAATGCGTATCCGCGCCCCTGCCAGCCGCGCCAGCCCAGATTGAAGCCGGTCAGCTGCCACAGCCCGTCCAGACCCAGACAGCCTGGCATGATCGGGTTGCCGGGGAAATGGCAGTCAAAGAACCACAGGTCAGGATTGATGTCGAATTCTGCCACCACATGGCCTTTGCCATGTTCGCCGCCATCGTCGGAAATGTCGGTGATCCGGTCCATCATCAGCATCGGTGGGGCAGGTAATTGCGCGTTTCCGGGGCCGAATAATTCGCCACGGGCGCATTTCAGCAGATCATCCTTGTCAAAACTGCTCGGGAATTGGGCCATTCTGCCGCCTCTCCTGCCAGGGGTCCGTTCCTTATATCTGGCCTCGTCTAGCACCCGTTTGCAAGGGCCTGCAAGAGTTCTGGTCCATATCATGTCGCGCTCAGCCCATTCTTTGCGAATGAATTTCATTTGAAATTGTGGGGGCGAAGCACTTATATGTAAGTCAGCCAGAATTGCGGGTATCGGAAATCATGACACCTCAAAGCCAGAACAGAGCCACGACTTGGCTTGTAGACGCCGGATTGCGCCCGACGCGCCAGCGTGTTGCTTTGGCTGAGCTGCTTGTCGGGGACGGAAAACACCGTCACGTCACCGCCGAAAGCCTGTTTGATGCGGCGAAGAAAAATGGCGACGCCGTATCGCTGGCGACCGTGTACAACACGCTGCGCGCCTTTTGCGACGCCGGTGTTCTGCAGGAAATCACCGTGGACGGGTCAAAAAGCTATTTTGACACCAACACGCACGACCACCCGCACTTCTTCTGGGAAGACGAAGGCCGGCTGAGCGATGCGCCCTCGGATCAGTTGGTGATCCAGCGTCTTCCCGAAGCGCCTGAAGGGGTCGAGATCGCGTCGGTCGACGTTGTTATCCGCCTTCGCAAAACACAGTAACACCTCTCACCAGCCGAGTTCACCCAGAGCCTGTTCCGCCTTTTGAACATTGCTGTCCGCCGGACCGGTTCCGTGACGTGCCAGAACCACGGGTTCTGCCGCTTCCGGGTTGGATATCGGCCTACTGGTCAGCGGTCGCCCATCATAGCTGAAATGGCTGTGCGGGATGGCGTAGCTGATCGCGATTCCCTCACCGTGGGCGGCAAGGCTGCGCTGGATTTCCAGCGAGGCCGCGCGGTGCGCGACGGTGGGCGACAACCCGTTTTGCCGGAACAGGCCCAGCACATGCTGCGCCGACAAACCCTCCTGAGACAGGATTAGGGGGTGCGATTCCAATTCCTTCAGTGAAATTGTGTCGTTGCCCGTCAGAATATGCTCGGGCGGCATCACCGCGTGGGGGATGTTGTCGAACAGGATACGCCGCGAGAAACCGGCATCCATGCTCAGCCCATAGGTCAGGGCAATGTCAATGCGCCCATCTATCATTCCCGAAATCAGTCCCTCGAATCCGTCCACCTGATAAGTGATCGCGACGTCAGGCAGGGCATTCCGAAGAAGGTGCAAAGCCGGAGCCATCAGGAAAGGGGCCAGGTCCACGAAACACCCGATCCGCAGCGTCGCCGCGCCGGTGTTGGTCTGGTCCGACGATTCCAGCCGCGCGGCACGGTCCAGCAGCGCCTCAGCCTCGCCGATAAACCGGCGGCCCTGTGGCGTGACGGCCATCGCGGCGCCTCGTTTGCGGGCAAAAAGCGGATACCCCAATTGCGACTCGACCCGCGTCAGGGCGGTGGACAGCGCGGGTTGCGAGACATTGAGTTGCTGAGCCGCCGCAGACAGGCTGCCGTAGCGGCCGATTGCGCAGATATATTCATAATGTCGGAGCGTAACGTATAACATGCCCTTAATTCTAGGTTCGAAAGATATTATTTGAACAGAATTAATTTCCATGTGCAGATCGGGCAGGGAACGCACGGAGACCGAGATGACACACCCCCTTGTTACACAGGAAATGATTGACACCTTTCAGGAAGACGGCGTGGTCCTGATCAAAGGGCTATTTGCCGATCACGTGGAAGCTCTGCGCGACGGGGTGGCCGCAAACATGGCCGAGCCTGGACCGTATGCGTCCGACAACCATAAACAGGGCGAGACCGGACTGTTTTTTGACGATTACTGCAACTGGTCGCGAATCGGACAGTTTGAAGACGTGATCCGAAACTCTCCGGCTGCCGAGGTGGCTGCAGACCTGATGCAGTCGCGCAGTGTTCAGATGTTTCATGATCACGTGCTGGTCAAGGAACCTGGGACCTCGATGGCGACCCCATGGCACCAGGATGGTCCCTATTACTTTGTTGATGGCCAGCAAACGATCAGCTTCTGGTCGCCACTTGATCCGGTCAAGCAGGCAACCTTGCGCTGCGTTGCCGGGTCGCACCGGTGGGAAAAAGAAGTCCTGCCGACACGATGGGTTTCCGAGGAAGGGTTCTTTGCTGATGAAGGCCAGTACATCCCGGTGCCCGATCCGGATGCCGAAGGCATGCGGGTCGTCGAGTTCGAGATGGAGCCGGGAGATGCGGTCGCCTTCAACTACCGCACACTGCATGGTGCGCGGGGCAATCAGTCGGACAGCCGCCGCCGGGCGTTTTCGTTGCGGCTGGTCGGTGACGACGCACGCTATGTCGAGCGTCCGGGCCGGACTTCGCCCCCGTTTCCGGGGCATGACATGCAGCCGGGGCAACGTCTGCGCGAAGACTGGTTTCCGGTCTTGTTGCAGCGGTAGGGGACTCTGCCCCCATCGCCACAATGCCGCGCTTCCACTGCGGCATTTTCAAACAGACGAAAAGCTTGTCAGAACCATTGTCCCGATTCCATCAGGCCCAGATCGAGCAATTGCTGCGAGGTCCATTCAAACAGCACTGAATTCTGCCAGCGGAAGGTCGGGATATCGAATGTGGAACCGGCATTGCTTTTAAGGGCCTTGGCGGCACGGAAAGAACAGATCGCGGCCGTCAGGTTATGATGCCAGGGGCACGAATACGTGTTGTATTCCGCCTCGTTAAAGCTGTGGTCCGGCAGAAGCGTCAGGGTCTTTTTCGCCTTGAACAAGGAAATCCTGTCAATGCGGCGGCGTTCGTAGGGGATGTGATCCTCGAACCGCCACCGCAGGCCACCTGACATGTCCAGTTGGCGCTCAAGCGGATGTCCGTCAGCATCGTGGCGGGCGTGCGCGTAGTATCCGGTTCGGTCCAGCATGGCGTGATCGGGGGCGACACCGTTGGGATATACGGTCAGGTCCTCGGCATAAAGGTCGATCACGTGGCACAGCATCGCATTGCGTCGCTCTTCGGTATGGAACGTCAGCATTTCGCCGATGCTTCGGGTCTCGCAAAACGGAAAGAACAGGTACTCGGCGTTGTAGCAGTAGTACAGCCACAACCCCGGCGCGGCCTGGATGATCCGATTGAGGGCGTCAAAGACAACGGTTCTTGGCGCGCAGGTCTGATCTACCCGGTGAATGCGTTCGGACAGTTCCGGGTCCAGTTGAAACTCCGGCGGCATCAAAGCGATCAGGGATTTGAAGCCAAGGTTCAGATGGTGGCGGATGGTTCCGTCAAGTTCGACGTCGTCCTCGGCGATGATCAGGGCAATGGGTCCCTTGGCGAGGGCGGCGCTGCCGGACTGCAGAAAAGTGTCGAGGGTCTTGTAGTGCATCGCCTGTCTTGATCCGCCGTGCTGGAATTGCCGGCCAAAATCGGTTAATCGCGTCGGCATTGCAAGCGGCGTTCTATGGGTATAGACGACGCCGATCCCGCGAATGCAAAGGCCGTTTTCATGTCAGAACCCAAGAAGCTGTACATCAAGACCTATGGTTGCCAGATGAACGTCTACGACAGCGAGCGTATGGCCGAAACTCTGGGTGGGAAGGGCTATGTCGAAACCAAAAGCCCGGATGACGCGGATATGATCCTGCTGAACACCTGCCATATCCGGGAAAAAGCCGCCGAAAAGGTCTATTCCGAATTGGGCCGGTTCAAGGGGCTGAAGGCCGAAAAACCCGATCTCAAGATTGGCGTTGCGGGCTGTGTCGCTCAGGCCGAGGGTGAAGAGATCATGCGCCGCCAGCCTCTGGTCGATCTGGTTGTGGGGCCGCAAAGCTATCACCGCCTGCCCGAGATGGAGGCGAAGACCCGCGCGGGCGAAAAGGCGTTGGATACGGATTTTCCGGAAGAGGACAAGTTCGAGAAGCTCAAGAACCGTCCAAAGGCCAGCCGTGGCCCAACCGCATTTCTGACCGTTCAGGAAGGTTGCGACAAGTTCTGTGCCTTCTGCGTTGTTCCCTACACGCGGGGGGCCGAAGTCAGCCGGCCTGCCGACCGTATCATCCGCGAAGCGCAGGATCTGGTTGACCGCGGCGTGCGCGAAATCACCCTGCTGGGACAGAACGTCAATGCCTATCACGGTGCGGGCCCGAACGGGGATGTGTCGCTTGCCGGCCTGATCTGGGAGTTGAACAAGGTCGACGGGCTGGAGCGTATTCGCTTTACCACATCGCACCCCAATGACATGGCGGATGACCTGATCGAGGCGCATGGAACCTGCGAAAAGCTGATGCCGTATCTGCACCTGCCGGTGCAGTCGGGATCGGACAGAATCCTCAAGCGCATGAACCGCAGCCATACCGCCGAAAGCTATCTGCGCCTGATCGAACGTATCCGCGCTGCGCGGCCGGATATCGTCATGTCCGGCGATTTCATCGTGGGCTTTCCGGAGGAAACCGAACAGGATTTCCAGGAGACCATGGAACTGGTCGAGCAGGTCCGGTATGGATATGCCTATTCTTTCAAGTATTCGACGCGCCCCGGCACACCGGCCGCCGAGCGGCAACAGGTCGACCCGCAAGCGGCGGATGATCGTCTGCAGCGTCTGCAGGCGCTGATCACCCGCCATCAGCGCGAGATCCAGGATGACATGGTCGGCAGAAAAGTACGGGTTTTGTTTGAAAAACCAGGGCGTTTGCCGGGCCAGATGGTCGGAAAATCCGAGTATCTGCATTCGGTTCACGTTACGGGCACCGATATTGTGGCGGGCGATCTGAGGGACGTGCTGATCACCGAATCCGGCGCAAACTCGCTTGCGGGCGAACTGATCTGAGGCTGTCGTTATCCATGGCGCAGACACCATAACTGGTGTTTGTTTCCAAAATTTACCCTTGATTTATCGTTGCGAACTATGGTCGAGGAAACCCAGTCTTTCCTTGGGGCGGGTCCCACGCGCCTTTTTGGAGCGGATATGCGTTGGTCCGATGGTCCGTTCGGCGCAAAGGAGGGTACGAGTGAAAAAGCGAGCACATTCGGTTTCACCCAGGTTTTGGGCAGCATTGCCTTTGGCCCTTTTGATGGTGTTTCAAGCCGGTTCCAGCCCCGCCAGCGATCGCAACGGCGATGTTGCTGATGCTGAAGTGATCAGCGCAAAACGGTACGGCGATGATGTCAGCGCGTTCTACCTCGGGCTCAGCGCCGGATACGGGGGCGAGGGGGATGACAGGTTTGGCCTCAGAACTCCTGCTGGCACCACGACTGTCGGCGATCTCACCCTGAGCGGTTCTTATGGCGGAATTCGGGGCGGGTGGCGCGGCAGCCTGCCTATCAGCGGTCGGCGCAACTATGTCTACGGGTTAGAGCTTGGGTACGATTTCGGATCATTGGAAGACAGTGTTTCCACTCAAGTTGGGTCCGTTGCCGTCACGGGCAGCTCCGAAATTTCCGATATCCTGTCAGTCCGGTTTCGTAATGGCGTGACAAACCGGGGCGGAAATATTCTGTATTTTGTGTCCCTCGGGTACGTGCAGGGCGATGTGACCACCTCCAACAGCTTTGGCCCCGTATCCCGCATTCAGTCCTTTGAGGAAAGCGACCAGCGCGGCGGGTTCTCGGTCAGTGTCGGTGCAGAGCACTTCCTGTCCGATAACTGGTCGATTACCGGTGAATATGAATTTGTTCAGTTCCAGTCGAAAGACGTGACGTTCGACTCGGGCTTTTCCACAAAATCCACGCCCAAGTACCAGGGGCTTCGGTTCGGTCTGAATTACCGGTTCTGAGGGCGCATTCCACCAAACGCGACCCAAGGCGCAAGGGGACGGTCGGCGGCGCTTTTGCAATGCGTGGGGGAAAATTTGAAACTCTGTCTTGCGCCCGACAAGAATTGTTGTCTACGCTGATTTTGAAACGCCAAGACAGGAGAACGGATTGGCCATCGGTGCCCTGAACCCACCGCAAAATGACATGCCCCGTAACGAGGCGCTTGTTGAATTTCCCGACAACCGACTGTTGATTGATCTTTGCGGCGAATATGACCGCAATCTGGCCGATATCGAACAGAAGCTTTCTGTTCAGATCGTGCGCCGGGGAAATCAATTGGTCGTAATGGGCGATGAAGATGCGCAAAAGCAAGCCCTGGAGGTGCTGCAGGCCCTGTACACCCGGCTGGAGGGCGGGCGCGAGGTCATGCCGGCCGATGTCGACAGGGAACTGCGGATGGGCAATTCCGAGGCCGAGACCGGAACGCGCGACGGCGATCAGCTTGAAATGTTCAAAGGCGGCACTGTCGAGATCAAGACGCGCAAAAAGCTGGTCGAACCGCGCACTGATGCCCAAAAAGCCTATGTCCGCTCGTTGTTCAACAACGAACTGGCCTTTGGAATCGGGCCTGCGGGAACCGGCAAGACATACCTTGCTGTCGCCGCCGGGGTGTCGATGTTCATCGGTGGGCAGGTGGACCGGATCATCCTCAGCCGACCCGCAGTCGAGGCCGGTGAAAAGCTGGGCTATCTGCCGGGCGACATGAAGGACAAGGTAGATCCTTACATGCAGCCTCTGTACGACGCGCTGAATGATTTCCTGCCCGGCAAGCAACTGGCCAAGCTGATCGAGGAAAAGCGAATCGAAATCGCACCGCTGGCGTTCATGCGGGGGCGTACCTTGGCCAATGCCTTTGTAGTGCTGGACGAGGCGCAAAACGCGACCACCATGCAGATGAAGATGTTTTTGACCCGACTGGGCGAAGGCAGCCGCATGGTTATCACCGGGGACCGGTCTCAGGTGGACCTGCCGCGCGGTGTTCAGTCGGGTTTGCGGGATGCGGAACGGCTGCTCAAGTCGATTCCCAACATCAGTTTCAACTATTTCACTTCCAAGGACGTTGTTCGCCACCCGCTTGTCGCCGCCATCATCGAAGCGTATGAGGCCGACGCGGGCCGGGACACAGAGTGACCTAGGCGCCCGCTGCACAGGCATTGGGTGAAAGGCATGAACCTGGAAATAACGGTCGAAGACGCACGCTGGTCAGGGCTGGAGCCTTTGGCCCAAAGGGCGATCATTGGCACTCTGACCCATTGCGGGCTTGAGTCCGATGAGTGTGAAATCAGCCTGCTGGGTTGTGATGACGCCCGAATTGCCGATCTGAATTCGGAATTTCGGGGAAAGCCGGTGCCGACAAACGTGCTGAGCTGGCCCGCCGAGGATCTTTCACCGGAGGACCCAGGCGGAATCCCCGCGAAACCAAGTCCGGACTTTACGGGTGAGATCGTGCTGGGGGATATCGCCATAGCCTTCGAGACCTGCGAGCGTGAGGCCGCAGAGGCGGGCAAATCCATGGGCGATCACGTGACACATCTGATCGTTCACGGTGTGTTGCATTTGCTGGGGTATGATCACATTCGTGACCCTGACGCCACTTTGATGGAGGCGGTCGAGGTCGAGATACTTGGCAAAATGGGTATTGATGACCCATATAATGTATAAATGGGGCCTCGGGCCCGCACAGTTGGAACAGGATAATGGGCGATACAGACGGCAGTTCTATGGCGGCGCAAAGCGCGCAACCAGAGGATGGCAACATTGAAAGTAAAGATAAATCCGGACTTTTTTCCCGGATCGTTGATGCATTTACATCGCAGAGTGACGACACCGCTAGCGTGGCCAACGGACATGACACCGACATGATTCAGCCCCGCGGCATGATCAACCTTCGCCGTATGCGAGTCGAGGATGTTGCAATCCCGTCGGCGGATATCGTCGCGGTCCCGTCAACGATCAGCAAGGATGAACTGGCGCAGCTGTTTCGTGACAGCGGCTTGTCACGGATACCGGTTTACGACGGGACCCTGGATACGCCCTTGGGGTTTGTGCACCTCAAGGATTTTGCTCTGACCCACGGGTTCAATGGCGGATCGGCTGAATTTGACCTTGTTTCGATGCTGCGCACGCTTCTTTTTGTGCCGCCATCGATGCCGATCGGTGTTCTGCTGACAAAGATGCAGACAGAAAGACGCCATATGGCGCTGGTGATCGACGAATACGGTGGGGTTGATGGCCTGCTGACCATCGAAGACCTGATCGAACAGGTTGTGGGTGAGATCGCCGACGAACATGATGCCGATGAAAGCCAGTTGTGGGTTCAGGAGAAGCCCGGCTGCTATGTCGTTCAGGCCAAAGTCCCGCTTGAGGATTTCGAGGCCGAAATCGGACGCTCGCTGACCAGCCACGAAGATGTCGATGAAGAAGAGATCGATACGCTGGGTGGTCTTGTCTTCATGTTGTCCGGGCGTGTACCGACGAGGGGAGAGGTCGTACTGCACCCCGAAGGCCCCGAATTCGAAGTCATCGACGCCGATCCCCGGCGCATCAAGCGTTTGCGTGTCATGTTGCCGGATCAGGTTGCATGAACCCTGCCAAAGGCTGGCCCTTCCTTTTGAGGGTGGTGCTGGCCGGGTTGCTTGGGGCGCTGGCCGCGTTTGGCCTGGCGCCGTTCGGATATTGGCTGGCAACTCTGGTTGCCCTGATATTGATCGCGCCTTTGTTTCTGACAACAGAAACAAAGGCGCGCGCCTGTTGGATGGGATGGGCCTTTGGCACCGGCTATTTCGCGCACGCGCTGTCCTGGATTGTCGAGCCGTTTCAGGTTGACGCCGCGAGCCACGCCTGGATGGCGCCCTTTGCGCTGGTATTCCTGGCCGGCGGGCTGGCGTTGTTCTGGGCTTTGGCGTTTCGTGTCTCGCGGCACCCCGGCGCTCCGGCGATTATGCAGGCGTGTTTGCTGGCGACCGCAATTTCATTGGTGGAACTGGCACGCGGATATGTGCTCACAGGTTTTCCGTGGGCGGGGCTGGCGCAGATCTGGGTCGGTACACCTGTGGCGCAACTGCTGTCGCTGATCGGGCCTTACGGCTTGGGCGCGATGACTCTTTTTGCCACCCTGCCTTTGGGCGCGGGCCTGGCCAAGCGCGAAGACACTCGGGACCTGGCAGTGCCAATCGCGATGACGGCTGGGCTTGCGATTCTGGCCGGGGTATATGCGCTCAGCAGGCCCAATGTGACTGACACCGATCACGTCGTGCGTTTGGTGCAGCCCAATGCACCGCAACACCAGAAATGGGATCCGGATTTCACGCAGCTGTTTTTTGCGCGGCAGGTAGAATTTACCGCCGCTGAACCGCGCCCCGATCTGATTGTCTGGCCCGAAACATCCGTACCGGCGTGGCTGAGCGGGGCGCAACCTTATCTGAACGCCGTCGCAGATGCCGCCCAGGGTGTCCCGGTTGTTCTGGGTATCCAGCGCAGTGATGGTGCCCTTATCTACAATTCCATGATCTTGCTGGATCAGGATGGCCAGCAGCAGGGGTTGTATGACAAGCATCACCTTGCGCCATTCGGGGAATATGTGCCTTTCGGGAATCTGATGGCTCGTTTCGGAATTTACGGCATGGCCACGACTACGGGCAACGGTTTCAGTTCCGGACCCGGGCCAGCCCTGATGGATACGGGCATGCTCGGCCGGGCGTTGCCGCTTATCTGTTACGAGGCGGTGTTTACTCAGGACGTCCTGTCGGCCCCCGGGCGCGCGGATTACCTGCTGCAAATCACCAACGACGCGTGGTTCGGAACACGATCCGGACCTTACCAGCATCTGGCGCAGGCCCAGATGCGCGCGATTGAGACGGGCCTGCCGATGATGCGGTCAGCCAACACCGGAGTATCGGCCATGATTGACCCGCTGGGACGCATCACAAGCGCATTGCCCCTGGGGAAGGCAGGCTACGTGGATGCACGGCTACCGGCCCCCCTGACGGAAACTTTTTATTCGCGCATTGGGGATAGTCCGGTGCTTTTGGCTTTATTGGCCATGTTTTCGGTGTCCTGGCTGCTTGCCAGGCGGGCCGGATCATAAATGCGGATTGACCCTTCTGGCCGGGCGATTTATGCATCCTGATGCCTGTCACAACGGCTTCCTGGCGTGATGGGGAAATCTTAATGGAGCACTTTCATGTCCCGACAAAACTATACCTTTACTTCGGAGTCTGTTTCCGAAGGGCACCCGGACAAGGTCTGCGACCGCATCTCCGATGCTGTGCTTGATGCATTTCTGAACGAAGAACCCGAAGCGCGTGTCGCCTGCGAGACATTCGCGACGACCAATCGCGTTGTAATCGGAGGCGAGGTCGGTCTTTCAGATCAGGACCGTTTGCACGAATATATGGGCCGTATCGACGAGATCGCGCGCGCCTGCGTAAAGGATATCGGGTACGAGCAGGACAAGTTTCACCACGAAACGGTCGAAGTCACCAACCTGCTGCACGAACAATCCGCGCATATCGCACAAGGAGTGGATGCGTCGGGCAACAAGGATGAAGGCGCCGGTGATCAGGGGATCATGTTCGGTTATGCCACCACCGAAACGCCTGCGCTGATGCCTGCACCGATCCAGTACTCGCACGCGATCCTGCGTCGTCTTGCGGAGGTTCGCAAAAATGGCACCGAGCCTGCGCTTGGGCCGGATGCAAAATCACAACTGTCGGTGATTTATCGCGACGGCCAGCCGGTCGGCGTCAGTTCCATCGTATTGTCGACACAGCACCTGGACGAGGCGCTGTCTTCGAACGACATCCGCGCCATTGTCGAACCTTACATCCGGGAAACCCTGCCCGAAGGCTGGTTGTCGGCTGACACAGAATGGCACGTTAACCCCACGGGTAAATTCGTCATTGGCGGACCGGACGGTGATGCGGGGCTGACGGGTCGCAAGATTATTGTGGACACCTATGGCGGCGCCGCGCCGCATGGGGGCGGGGCGTTTTCGGGCAAGGATCCGACCAAGGTCGACCGCTCGGCAGCCTATGCCGCGCGCTATCTGGCCAAAAACGTCGTTGCCGCCGGAATGGCCGAGCGCTGCACAATCCAGTTGAGCTATGCGATCGGTGTTTCAAAACCCCTGTCTATCTATGCCGATACTCACGGCACTGGCGAGATCGAGGATGCAGTGATCGAAAATGCCGTCGGGCAGGTCATGGACCTGACGCCACGCGGTATCCGGACGCATCTGGAACTGAACAAACCGATCTACCAGCGCACCGCGGCCTACGGTCATTTCGGGCGCGAGCCGGAAGCGGATGGCGGTTTCAGTTGGGAGCGCACCGACCTGGTGGATGCGCTGAAAGCCGCGGTCTGACCGGAGATTACTGAGGGACGCGCCCATCAGGGCGCGTTCTTTTTTGTTTGAAGACACCTCGGGGGTGTAGGGTCTGGCCTTCGCCCTCTGACCCTTGCAATGCCCGGGCACGGGCAGTATGGGCACGGCCATGAGCACCGAGACCCCGCAACGCCCGCGCAGAAACTTCTATGGCCGCTTCAAGGGCAAGACCCTGAAGCCCAGCCAAAAGACCTATCTGAATGAAGACCTCGCAGCATTGTCACCTGGTGCGGTTGACTGGGACACCAACCCCGAACGGAACCCTCTGGACTTGCAGGCGCTGTTTGGCGGCCGGGATGTCTGGCTAGAAGTCGGATTTGGCGGCGGTGAACACTTGGTTCATCAGGCCCAAAACAACCCCGGTGTCGGCATCATCGGGGCCGAACCCTACATTAACGGCGTTGCCATGCTGTTGGGGAAAATTCGCCGGGCCGAAGTTGAGAATCTCGCGATCCATCCCGGCGATGCGCGTGATCTGTTCGATGTGCTGCCCGAGGCAAGCATCTCGCGCGCCTTTCTGCTTTACCCGGACCCGTGGCCGAAAACCCGGCACCATCGTCGCCGCTTCGTCACGCATGAACATCTGGAACCCTTGGCGCGCACCCTCAAGCCGGGGTCGATTTTTCGCGTGGCGACTGACATTCCGGACTATGTGCGGCAGACACTCGAGGAAGTTCCGCGCGCCGGTTTCGAATGGCTGGCGGAACGCCCGCAGGACTGGCGTATGCCATGGGACGACTGGATTTCCACCCGGTATGAACAAAAAGCCCTGCGCGAGGGGCGTACACCGCATTATTTGACGTTCCGCAAGACCTGAGCGCTAAGGCGCGGGGTCCCGCAGGTTGGGAAAGGCCCTGCCTTTGGCAAACCACGCCAGCCCGAACGCCCAAAGCGCGATGGATTCCACAAAGAAGGTCAGATTGTGGGACTTCCACCCTCTCTGGGCGCCTTCGCCGGAAAACGCGACGATTCCCAGCACCAGAACACACAACAGGATCGTGATGCCGCACAACGTATACAACGTGTTGCGTCGTCTTTTTGTCTCGATCAATTGACCGTTTTTGATGTGACGCTCGGGAACCACGCGGCGCAGAACAAACAGACAATAAAGGCCCAGATAGATAAACAAGATACCGGCAGACCAGGCATGCAAATGCGGGGCACCGGAAAACAGCGTGAAAAATGCTTCGGGATCGGGGTCAGACAAGACCGGTGGCGGTGTTTGGTTCACATCGGCAAAAATACGCGACTGGAAGCTGACCCGTTCTTCGCAGCCAGACCCGCTTGTCGGGAATACCGCAACAAAGCAGGCACCTAATCCGGCAATAAAGGACCCAAGATCCTCAAGCCAGTGGTCACCGGTATAAGCGATCAGAAAACCACCGATGAATATCAGTAATCCGACAAAAATCGCCCCCAGAAACTGGGCGTAATAAAAGTGGCTGATGCTGTCACGAAAACAGCTGCCGCCAAATATTGCGCCACTGGCAAGAATTATTGGCAGGCCGAAGGCGACCAACCCGACCAGAAAGGCCAGGCGCATCTGCAGAACACTGTCAGTCTTCAAGGGGTCTTCGGGCTGAAAGTAGGTTTCGGTTCCCTTGGAAAGCATGGATCGAAGTTGTGACATGATTAGACCTCGGAGTGATTTGTGTGAATCAAAACGAATGCGTCCTAAATGTCGCCATAATAGCCTGAAACCTGCTGATGCCCCAAATTCTGTTCAATCTTGCGGTCGCATTGCCGCTGGACCAACCGGCCCCAATTCGCTAATCGGCTTGAGCACTGATAGCGCAAAAGGAGCCCCCATGTCCGGACACGGAACGCCCATCCCGATGACGTCGCATCCCTGCGGCCCGCTGACCGGCACGGCAGAGGTGCCCGGCGACAAGTCGATCTCGCATCGGTCGCTGATTCTGGGCGCGATGGCGGTTGGCGAAACAAGAATTACGGGTCTGCTTGAGGGCGAGGATGTTCTGGACACCGCCAAGGCCATGCGGGCCTTTGGGGCCGAAGTCACGGATCACGGCGGCGGCGAATGGACCGTGCATGGCGTCGGGGTTGGCGGCTTTGCCGAGCCCGATCAGGTGATCGACTGTGGCAACTCGGGCACCGGAGTGCGCCTGATCATGGGGGCGATGGCGACGTCGCCTATCACCGCGACCTTTACCGGCGACGCCAGCCTGAACAAACGCCCCATGGCGCGGGTCACCGATCCGCTGGCGCTGTTTGGCACGCAATCTGTCGGTCGTTCCGGCGGGCGTCTGCCGATGACAATCGTGGGCGCGGCCGAGCCAGTGCCGGTTCGCTACGAAGTTCCCGTCCCCTCGGCTCAGGTCAAGTCGGCCGTCCTGCTGGCCGGTCTGAACGCACCGGGCAAGACCGTGGTGATCGAAAAAGAAGCCACCCGCGACCATTCCGAGCGGATGCTGGCCGGTTTCGGAGCGGAGATCACGGTTGAGGACACGGACGAGGGTCGCGTGATCACGCTGACCGGTCGCCCCGAGTTGAAGCCGCAGGTTATTGCCGTTCCGCGGGATCCGTCCAGCGCGGCCTTCCCGGTTTGCGCGGCGCTGATCACGCCCGGTTCTGACGTACTGGTTCCGGGTATCGGTCTGAACCCGACCCGTGCGGGGCTGTTCACGACTTTGCGCGAGATGGGCGCAGACCTGACATATGAGAATGAGCGCGAAGAGGGCGGCGAACCAGTCGCCGATCTGCGCGCCAAATATTCACCCAACATGAAGGGCATCAACGTGCCACCGGAACGCGCGGCATCGATGATCGACGAATACCCGGTGCTGTCTGTGGTAGCGGCCAATGCCACCGGCACCATGATGATGGGCGGCGTCAAGGAACTGCGCGTCAAGGAAAGCGATCGCATCGACGCCATGGCGCGCGGTCTGCGCGCTAATGGCGTGACAGTGGACGAGGGCGACGACTGGTGGTCGGTCGAGGGCCTCGGCATCGGTAACGTCCCAGGCGGCGGCACATGTGAGAGCTTTCTCGACCACCGCATTGCCATGTCCTTTATGGTCATGGGCATGGGTGCGAAATCGCCGGTATCTGTCGATGACGGCGGCCCGATTGCAACTTCGTTCCCTATCTTCGAGCCGCTGATGGCTGCCTTGGGGGCGAAGGTCGAGCGTACATGAGTTTTACGGTCGCCATAGACGGTCCTGCGGCGGCGGGTAAGGGCACGATTTCCAAGGGTGTCGCCGCACATTTCGGCTTTGCGCATCTGGACACGGGGCTGCTGTATCGTGCCGTCGGCAGGCACACGCTGGTTGGTGTGGACCCGGTTGCGGCGGCGCTTGCGTTGACCGCTGAAGAACTGGCTCAGGGTGATCTGCGAACGGCTGAGATTGCACAGGCAGCCTCGAAAGTTGCGGTGATCCCCGAAGTGCGCGCCGCGTTGGTGGATTTCCAGCGCACCTTTGCCCGCCGGGCGGGGGGGGCCGTGCTGGACGGTCGCGATATTGGAACTGTGATATGCCCGGCGGCGGAAGTGAAACTGTTCGTCACCGCCAGTGCCGAGGTGCGCGCAGAGCGTCGCTATCTTGAACTCAGCGCGAAAGGGGCTGATGTCACACGCAATCAGGTCCTGGCGGATGTACGGGAGCGTGACGCGCGGGATGCGGAACGCAGCGCGGCGCCGATGAGGCCCGCAGATGACGCGGTTCTGCTCGATACCTCTGATCTGAGTATCAAAGCTGCATTGGAACAGGCCATAGAGGTCATCAAACAAAAACGACCCGCGACACCTTAGTGCCGCGGGCTGCCTGATTACAGTTCGCCGACGGCAATGCTTTTGATGCTTGCCCACTGGTCGTCAGCTGTTTTTGCCGTGGCGGTGACGTCCTTCAGGAACGCAGCGCGGGTATCGGCGTTCAGGAACAGGTACAGTTTTCCATCAGCCACCAGATACTGATCCGGGTCGCCGTCGAACTTCTTGCCTACGGACACGCCATACGAGCAGAATCCGCCATGCTGCGGAAGATAGGCGGCCGGGTTGGCCTCGAACGCCTCGCGGTTCACGGCGCTGGTGAAGTAGTACGACGCTCCGTCGTAGGTGGCGGAATGGGTTGCAAAACCCTCTACCGGGTTGCCGTCATTGACCAGCGCGACCAGATCGACGCCATGGGCCGCCAAAGGTGCGCCCGCCGCCGAGATGCCGTTCGAAACGTTGATTTCATCGGCGGCAAAGGCCGGGGCAGCGATCAGCGGCAGGGTTGCGATCAGAGTGGTCAGGACCAGATTTTTCATTGCATTTCCTTTCGTGTTCAGGTTCGGGCTGGCTGGTGCGCCAACCGCTGAAACAAAGATAGGCGGCTGTTATTGTACGAACTATCGCAGGAAGGCCGTCAGATTGTGCAGATCATTCAAAGATGGGGCTTGCCGGGAATGCTCCTCACCAAGCTTTGTTTGGCCAGTGAGAAGGTGGCTTTCTATTGTGAAGGGATAGTCTGCAGGAGAAGTGCCATGATCCGACTAGCCGTATTGCTGATTTTTCTGGCCGGAGGACTGGCGGCTCAGGAGGGGCAGGCGCCTGAGCCGGCAATGGATTACGAGCGTCTGGGCAAGATCATCTTTGCGCTCGACCCAGAAGCGCAACCGCAGGGCCCCGGGTTTCAGATGACGGTTGCGGATTATCCGATGTTGGTGGTGACAGACATTCATGCCGACCGGATGCGCGCCATGGTCCCGATCCGCAGTGCCGAGGGGCTGTCGGATGATGATCTGCGGCGCATGATGCAGGCCAATTTCGACAGTACGCTGGATGCGCGTTACGCGATCGCCAATGGCACTTTGTGGGCTGCGTTCATCCACCCGTTGTCTTCACTGAGAAAAGACCAGTTGATCTCGGGGCTGGCCCAGACCGTGAACATCGCCGCGACCTACGGCACCCTTTATACCGGTGGTGCGGCAGAGTTCGGAGGCGGCGACAGTACCGACCTGCAGCGCGCCCTGATCGAAGAGCTTTTGAAGAAGGGTGAGGAAATCTGATCCGCGCCCGAAACTGGGGTTTTTCCTGATACTGCCCTGTTTCGCAGGGACCCAAGTTCTGAAGACGATGTGAAGCACCCTGGCGACTGGTGCGCCATGGTTTCATGTGCTGCCGGGAGCAAAGCGATGAGTGTTTTCTGTTGCGATTTCGGACGCATGGACGGGTCTGAATGCCATATTTTCATAGGCTCTAGCTGAAAGCAGGAAAACTGCTATAGTTTCCCACAGCGAAAAGGGAAGGCTGCCACACAAGCCCAAAAACAAAAAAGGGCAGGCAGCTAAAAAATCCCCCAAGCCAACAGGGACAGAAATACATGAATAATCGTTTGAGCAAAATCACCATCGTAGGTGGTGGTACGGCTGGTTGGATGACCGCCTTGATTCTGGAAATGGTGCTTTCACGCACGTCAGCACCCAAGGATCGCCCGCGTATCTGCCTGATCGAAAGCCCGAATATCGCCACCGTTGGAGTTGGCGAAGCCACGGTTCCGCGCATGCCCGTCACGCTCCGGCAGGCAGGCATATCAGAGCGGGATTTTTTCCGCGAGACCAACGCATCGTTCAAGCTGGGTGTGAAATTCTGCAACTGGAACAAGGACGCCAAGGGCAATCGCATCGACTACGTGAACCCTTTTGCCCATGGCCAGATGCTGGAGGGGTTGGAGGCCGCCGAATATTTCCTGCGCTTTGGCAATGGGGATCGGGACTTTACGCAATCAATCTCGCCACACGATGATCTGGCGCGATTGTGTAAAGGCGCACGGCAACTGGGTCAGCCGGAATTTGAGCAGCGCTTTGGCTATGCGTATCATCTGGATGCCGTGAAGTTTGCAGGTATGCTGACCAAGGTCTGCACCAAGCGTGGTGTGGAGCATATCCAGGATGAAGTGCAGTCAGTAGAGCTGGATGAACAGGGCAATGTCAGCCACCTGATGTTGGACCGCAAAGGCCGCCATGACGTCGAGATGGTCGTCGATTGCACCGGTTTTCGCGGGTTGATCATCAACAAGGCACTTGGCGAGCCGTTTATGGATTATTCGGATTATCTGCCAAACGACCGTGCCATGGCGTTGCAGATCGAGCATCCCAACCCGGAAAAGATCGAAAGCGTTACGCGGTCTACCGCACTGGGCGCAGGGTGGACATGGCGGGTGCCGCTTTATAACCGTGTGGGCACCGGCTATGTGTTCTCGTCGGCACACCGCACGGATGATCAGGCGGCGGATGAATACCTTGAATGGCTGGGGGACAGCGGCAAGGGGGCGACGCCGCGCGTGATCCCTATGCGCATCGGTCGTGTGCGCAACGCCTGGGTCAAGAACTGTGTGGCGATCGGTCTTTCCGGTGGTTTTATTGAGCCTTTGGAAAGTACCGCGATCCATATGATTGATCATGCAGTGCGCTGGTTCGCCGAACACCTGCCTACACGCGACATGGAGCCGTCCTTGCGCGCCAGATATAACCGGCAGATGGATAAGCTTTATGGCGAAGTTCTGGAATTCATCTGTCTGCATTACCAACTGGGCAACCGCACGGACGACCAATACTGGATCGATGCACGCACCGAGATGAAAGTACCGGATCGGTTGGCCGAGAACCTGGAGTTGTGGCAGCACCGGCTTCCGATGCAGCACGATGTCGAGTTTGCAACGCTGTTTGACCACCGGGTCTATCAGACGGTTCTTTTGGGCAAGCAGGTCTATGATACGGGCTATGGTGAAGGCATCCGTGATCGGCTGCGACCGTTGAACCGACCGATTTGGTTCCAGTGGTGGAAGGGCGCGAAGGGGCACCTTGCGCAGATCCTCAAAACGATGCCGGATCACAAAACGCTGCTACGCGATATCCGGGGAGAACTGGAGAGACCAGCCTTTGGTAAGGCCGCCGCAGTGAAGCCTACAGTGGCCATGCCGGGTGCCGTCCCGGCTCCGGCGGTGATCCACAACATGCCCAATTTTGCCGAAATCCAAAGCGGCGCGAAGGATTTGCAGCTGTTCTAAATTTCCCCGCCTCTCAGAAAGAGGGGTTGGAGGGACTTATGAGGGGCAGAGCTTCGAAACTCTGCCCCTGTTGTGGTCACTCGGGTGATATGAGGACCGCCATTGTCGGAGCCGCCGAGCGAAGTGATCTGACGCTATAGCGCGGATCCCTCGCGCATTTCGTCCTGTTCGGTCGGCGTCGGCGTATGGTTGAAGACGAAGGCCGTGCGGCAAGCGTCTTCCCCTCCCAGCGCTTCGATCTTGCGGCGCTGGTCGGCAAAAGCGCGGGCGTTGATCTCCTCCGGATCGCAGATTTCGCGCAAGCGGCGCTCACCCTCAGCCAGCGCGGCGGCAACGTCGGGTTCGTTTACCCGATCCACCGCGCGGTTCACCAGTTCGTGCGGGTCGGTTTCCAGATCGAATAACTGCGGTGGTTGACCGACGTAGTGGACATATTTCCAGCGGCCCCAGCGCACCATGAAACTGCCGGTTTTTGAACCGCCATCATGGTACTCGCTGAAACCGGTGCGGTCCGGGTCGTCTGGCGCATTGGCGATGGTACGCAGCGACAGGCCGGGCTGGCCGGCGTTCCCTTGGTCATCAGCTACACCACAGACCTCGCGGGCGGTGGCGGCTATATCGGTCAGGTTTGTGCAGGTCGAAACGGTGCGGCCTGCGGGAATACCGGGACCGGCAGCAATCATAGGCACACCGGCGCTGGCTTCGTACATGACCATCTTGGTCCAGAATCCCTGATCCCCCATCATGTCGCCATGGTCCGACACATAAAGGATAACGGTATTGTCCAATTGTCCGCCGGCATCCAACGCGGCAACCACGCGGCCGACGCAATGATCCATGAACGAGGTCAGGCCGTAATAGGCAACCTTTGCCTCGCGCATCTTCCGTTCATCGAAATAGTCCTCGTAGTTGAAGAAGGCGGCGATATTGCGCAGCTCTTCATGTTCGGGCAGGCCTTCGCCGTAACCGACCGGCAGGTCCATGTCGGCGGGGTCGTAAAGGCTGTACCATTCCTCAGGGCAGGTCAGCGGGTAATGCGGGCTGACCAGCGAGACAAAGGCGGCCCAGGGCTGCTCGCGGCGCTTGGGATCCGCCAGCCAAGCCTCGGCGGCGTTTGTGACGCCCCTGTCGTATTCGGTATAGGTGCTGCTGCCGGCACCTACGTCGCCTGCCAGTTCAGCGGCTGAATCGTAAGGCGGTGGGTTTTCCCGTAGCAGACCGACGGGCCATCCGACGCCGCCGACCACGTGCATTGGAATGATTTCTTCCGAAAACCCGTTGTCATCGTCGGCCGACCGAAAATGAAGTTTGCCGATGGAAACCACTTCGCGCCCGGCGTCGCGCAGCTGCCGCATCCAGCTGCGAGGCTCTCCAGCGTAGGGCGAGGCGCTGTCCCAATTGCCGGTGCGGTGCACCCATTCACCTGTGGCCAGCGCTGCGCGGGTTGGGACACACATTGGCGACGGCGTGTAGGCGGCCCGGAACATCGTGCCCCGTGCGGCCAGCGCATCCAGATGCGGAGTTTTCACGATCGGGTGCCCTGCGCAACCCATGGCATCCTTGCGATGTTCGTCCGAAATGATGACAAGAAAATTCGTATTTTGCCGAGTCATGGGGTCCTCCGCCTCACTTCATACCGTCGGGTCGGGCCTGGTCGCAGGTTTGATTGCGACATTCCGGGAAAGTGATTTGGTGTCATTTGCACGGTTGTGTCCTTCTGTACGAAATGTAATGTCATAACATATCGATCTGTTTTTGAGCAAAGGCGGAAATATGGGCGCGACTTCCTCTGGGGGTGTCAGCCGGGGCAGGCACAGGCGGCGAAATCAAAACACCAGTCTCCATCGCAGGATAAGAGGCGGTTCAGCAATGCGGGCTTACGACGCGCTGCCGCCTGAATTGCGTCAGTGGCTTTCAGCCGCCTGCCTTCCGTGGAGCCCGGCGTCCGCAAAGCGAATCTGGATTCGGGCAGGCGGAACCCATAATCCGGAAGCTGCGAAAACCCGGCTGGACGCAATTGAACGGGCAATGCTGAAGCGGGACGCCCGGATCTGGAAGCCAAAATTCGATCAGCCGGAGCAGCAGGATCGCGCCCAATAGGCCATTTACCTTGGAAATATGGGCTTTCCACTTGCGCCGGCCAGCAAATCCGCCTATACGCGCGCTGTCTGAACAAGGGCGGTCAACGTCCGGATGACGTATCTGAGCAGGGCCGGGTCACCTCGGCCCTTTGTGTTTGTGTAATCGGATGCGCCCCGGATCACGTCCGAAGACGTCATGAAACAAGACCGGCGGAGACAACCGCTCGGCCAGTAAAAACGTATGTAAAGGAAAACAACGCCACATGGCTAACGCATCCATGGAGGAATTCGAAGCCCTCCTTAATGAAAGCTTCGAAATGGACACACCCGAAGAGGGTTCTGTTGTCAAAGGCAAGATTCTGGCGATTGAAGCCGGTCAGGCCATCATCGACGTCGGCTACAAAATGGAAGGCCGCGTTGATCTGAAAGAATTCGCAAATCCCGGCGAAGCTCCTGAAATCGCTGTTGGTGACGAGGTAGAAGTTTACCTGCGCGCTGCAGAAAACGCCCGTGGCGAAGCCGTCATCTCGCGCGAGATGGCCCGCCGTGAAGAGGCATGGGACCGTCTGGAAAAAGCATACGCCGACGACCAGCGCGTCGAAGGTGCAATCTTTGGCCGCGTCAAAGGTGGTTTCACTGTCGATTTGGGTGGCGCAGTTGCGTTCCTGCCCGGCTCGCAGGTTGATGTTCGCCCAGTGCGCGACGCTGGCCCGCTGATGGGTCTGAAGCAGCCGTTCCAGATCCTGAAAATGGACCGCCGCCGTGGCAACATCGTTGTATCGCGCCGTGCAATCCTGGAAGAATCGCGTGCCGAGCAGCGTGCCGAAGTGATCGGCAACCTGTCCGAAGGTCAGACCGTCGAGGGTGTTGTCAAGAACATCACCGAATACGGTGCATTCGTTGACCTGGGCGGCGTTGATGGCCTGCTGCACGTCACCGACATGGCATGGCGCCGTGTGAACCACCCGTCCGAGATCCTGACGATCGGCGAAACCATCAAGGTTCAGGTCATCAAGATCAACAAAGAGACCCACCGCATCAGCCTGGGCATGAAGCAGCTGCAAGAAGATCCGTGGGATCTGGTTGCTGCCAAGTACCCGCTGGGCTCGGTTCATCAGGGTCGCGTCACCAACATCACCGACTACGGCGCGTTCGTCGAGCTGGAAGCTGGTGTCGAAGGTCTGGTGCACGTGTCCGAGATGTCCTGGACCAAGAAAAACGTCCACCCCGGCAAGATCGTTTCGACCAGCCAGGAAGTCGACGTCATGGTTCTGGAAATCGACGGCGCCAAGCGTCGCGTGTCTCTGGGCCTGAAGCAGACTCAGCGCAACCCATGGGAAGTGTTTGCAGAAACACACCCCGAGGGCACCGAGGTCGAAGGCGAAGTCAAGAACATCACCGAATTCGGTCTGTTCATTGGCCTCGAAGGCGACATCGACGGCATGGTTCACCTCAGCGACCTGTCCTGGGACGAGCGTGGCGAGGATGCGATCCAGAACTACCGCAAAGGCGACATGGTTTCGGCCGTCGTTTCGGAAGTTGACGTGGAAAAAGAGCGTATCTCGCTGTCGATCAAAGCCCTGGGCGGTGACAAGTTCGCCGAAGCCGTGGGCGGCGTGAAGCGTGGCTCGGTCATCACCGTTGAAGTCACCGCGATCGAAGATGGCGGCATCGAGGTGGAATATGAGGGCATGAAGTCCTTCATCCGCCGTTCGGATCTGTCGCGTGACCGTGCCGAGCAGCGCCCCGAGCGTTTCTCGACCGGTGACAAGGTCGACGTCCGCGTCACCAACGTCGACAGCAAGACTCGCCGTCTGGGCCTGTCGATCAAAGCACGCGAGATTGCCGAAGAGAAAGAGGCCGTGGAACAGTACGGTTCCTCCGACTCGGGCGCATCGCTGGGCGATATCCTGGGTGCAGCGCTGAAATCCGGCGACTAAACCTCAGGCTGTTCGAAGCAGTCGAATTTCGGCCCCGCACGTCAGTGCGGGGCCGTTTTTGTTGCGAATCAATATGTTCTGATTTCCAGGCCCAACTCGGGCAACAGGCGTTCTTTGGAGCCCGGAATCAGGCTCGCAGGCAAAAAATTGCGTGAGAATATGGCAAAATGATGCCTCGGCACGCGGAGTTTGCGTTCCCCCGTTCCGCGTTTTTTCTTATACTGTCCAAAACAATAGACATGGTAATCCGGTCGCCTGGGAGGGTAATGCCTATGATCCGTTCAGAATTGATTCAGAAAATCGCCGACGAGAACCCGCATCTTTATCAGCGTGACGTTGAACGGATCGTGAATACCGTTTTCGAGGAAGTGACCGATGCTATGGCCCGCGGCGACCGGGTCGAACTGCGCGGATTTGGCGCTTTTTCTGTCAAACAGCGGGATGCACGCGTCGGCCGCAATCCCAGAACCGGTGAGACCGTGCAGGTCGAGGAAAAATGTGTACCGTTTTTCAAGACAGGCAAGTTGCTAAGGGATCGTTTGAACGGTAAAGCCTGACCTTATGATGCGCTACATTCGATATGCTTTTCTTGCGGTCCTCGGGATCACCCTGATCTCGATTTCGCTAGCCAATCGCGAAATGGTTGAACTCAAGCTTATGCCGGATGCCTTGTCCGAGCTGGCTGGCTTCAACCTCAGCACCTCGTTGCCGCTGTTCCTAGTTGTTCTTGGGGGCGTGGTTGCCGGGCTGGTCATAGGCTTTCTTTGGGAGTGGCTGCGCGAACACAAGCACCGCCGCGACGCGACGGCCAGCAAAGGCGAAGTGCGCAAACTTGAGCGTGAGGTCAAGAAGCTCAAGAAAAAGCAGAATCAAGGCCAGGATGAGGTTCTGGCTCTGCTGGACGAGGCCAGCTAAGCGGCATGTCTACTGAAATTAGTGTGAAAATCTGCGGCTTGACCGCCCCGGCTCAGGTGCGCGCGGCCGTAGATGCTGGTGCACGATACCTGGGATTCAACTTCTTTCCCAAGTCACCCCGGTATGTCACGCCCGAACAGGCGGCTGCGTTGATGGCTGACGTGCCGGTTGGCGTGGCCAAGGTGGCCCTGGTCGTGAACCCCTCTGACGATTTGCTGGACAGTATCACTCAGGCCGCGCCCTTCGATATGTTGCAATTGCACGGCAGCGAAAGTGCCGAGCGTGTGCGCGAGGTCAAGGAACGTTACGGCTTGCCGGTGATGAAGGTCATCGGTGTGGCAGATGCCGAAGATCTGGCCGCCATCGACATCTACAGCGACGTCGCGGACCAGCTTCTGATTGATGCCAAAGCCCCCAAGAACGCGGTCTTGCCGGGCGGTAACGGGCTGGCGTTTGACTGGCGGTTGCTGGCTGGGCGCAAATACTGGCGTAAGCCATGGATGCTGGCCGGCGGCTTGAACCCGGAAAACGTGGCCGAGGCCATTCGGATGACGGGAGCACGGCAGGTAGATGTCGCCTCAGGTGTTGAAAGTGCTCCGGGGATCAAGGATTCGGGCCTGATCAACGCCTTTATCGAAGCCACCCGGTGATCTGATCGGGCCGCCATCGCGTATCTCCTGTTAAGGAGTATGAATGGATGCTGGCCGCAATCGGTGGAGTTGCCCTGAGAAACTGGTATCACGCGCCCGAGTTTTTCTGGCGCGCGCGCCAGGCTTATTTGCAGGCCCGTGACGATCCGCTGTGCCTGCGGGTGGAACTGTTCCCACATCAGGGCCTGTATTTTTCGCTGAGCGTCTGGCACGACGCCGAGGCCATGCTGACATTCGCCCAGTCCGGCCCGCATCGGCGCGTTGTGCAGGCGGCCTACCGGTTGGCGGAGGTGCATGAGTTCCATCATTTCAACTGTATTGCCGTGCCAAGCAGAGACCAGGCGCTGCGGGTTTGGTCTCAGCATGTTCATGCGGCTGAATGATACGTTTTGCCATGGCAAATCCTGCCGCCACCTCCTATGAACAACGGGTACGACGAGGGAGACATCCATGGCCAACGATCTTTTCAATTCCTTCATGTCCGGCCCCGACGAACAGGGCCGTTTCGGCATCTTCGGCGGACGGTTCGTCAGCGAAACGCTGATGCCCCTGATCCTGTCGCTGGAAGAGGAATATGAGAAGGCCAAGGACGATGCGACCTTCTGGGCCGAGATGGACGATCTGTGGGCCAACTATGTTGGCCGCCCGTCGCCGCTGTACTTCGCGGAACGCCTGACCGAACATCTGGGTGGTGCAAAGATATACCTGAAGCGTGACGAGCTGAACCACACCGGCGCGCATAAGATCAACAACGTGCTGGGCCAGATCATTCTGGCGCGGCGCATGGGCAAGACCCGGATCATCGCGGAAACCGGGGCAGGGCAGCACGGCGTGGCCACCGCCACCGTCTGCGCCAAGTTCGGATTGAAGTGCGTGGTCTACATGGGGGCCCATGACGTGCAGCGTCAGGCCCCGAACGTGTTCCGCATGCGCCTGCTGGGGGCCGAGGTGATCCCTGTGACTTCGGGTCGCGGGACACTGAAAGATGCAATGAACGACGCGCTGCGCGACTGGGTGACCAATGTGCGCGATACGTTCTACTGCATTGGAACGGTTGCTGGTCCGCACCCGTACCCGGCGATGGTGCGCGATTTTCAGTCGATCATCGGCAAGGAAGCCAAGGAACAGATGATGAAGGCCGAAGGCCGTCTGCCCGATACGATCATCGCCGCCATCGGTGGTGGGTCGAACGCGATGGGCCTGTTCTACCCATTCCTCGACGACAAGTCCGTGAATATCATCGGCGTCGAGGCGGGCGGTAAAGGCGTGAACGAAAAGATGGAGCATTGCGCCTCGCTGACCGGTGGTCGTCCGGGCGTTTTGCATGGCAACCGAACCTATCTGCTGCAGGATGACGACGGCCAGATTCTTGAAGGCTATTCCATTTCCGCTGGTCTGGACTACCCAGGCATCGGGCCAGAACATTCATGGCTGCACGAGGTAGGGCGTGCGCAATATGTCTCGATCACGGACAAGGAGGCGCTGGAAGCGTTCCAGCTGTGCTGCGCAACCGAAGGCATCATCCCGGCGCTGGAACCCAGCCACGCACTGGCCCATGTGATGAAGATCGCCCCGGAACTGCCCAACGATCACCTGATCTGCATGAACATGTGCGGACGCGGCGACAAGGATGTTCAGACGGTTGCGAAATACCTGAACTTTGACATGTCCGATACCGAAGGCCGCGAGGCAATCTAAGCCTCTGATTTCGTCAGCGTAAGTCAGACAGATGTTGCACGGCGGTGGGTCCGAGAATCATTGGACCTGCCCCGGTCGCCATACTGCTTTCACTGTCTCGCAATTGCGGAAAATGAAGCGCTTTGGTGCGGATTGTCTGGCTTTTACCGGGTTAGCTTGCAGTGCCGAAACAGCCCTCCTGTAAGGTCTGGTTAGAAAGCTGCTGTGTTTTCCCAGGATTTTTCTTCCAACCCTCAGAATTATTTGTCAAATAGGTGCCGGGATGACCCTCGCCGCAAGCGCCAGATTCGGCGCATCTGGCAAATTCGATACACGCGAAATAATTGAGATTTGGTGAATCTGTACAGCGTTTTGAATTTGAATAAACTCACTGTCAATTCGCAACTTCTGGTTGCTAATCATAATGTGCCCCGGACGGTGTCAGAACTCAGTTGCGCGTTCGGAATGGCATGTCATAAGGCGCATATCCATGTGTTATGCCCCTATCGGGTTTGTTGGAGGTTGGGATGGTTAACTCCTTTTTTCGCAGGCTGCTTGGCCTTGTCTGTTTGGTTTCAGTCGTTCTGTTCGGCAGCAGTAAGGAAGGCGCGGCCTTTGGTGGGGCTACCTTCTTCAATACACCCATTGCGTCACCTAATGGCGGTTCCGTCCAGTTTACCAACATCCCCGGCGCAACGACTGCATTTGTCGCCCTCAGCGGCAGCGGCCAGGCACCGGGCGGTGCGATTTACTTTGGTGGCGGGATCACGCCGTCTCCGATCATCACTCCGGCCGGATTGACCAACCTCGGGTGGCTGAACCCAACCATTCTCAGTCAGGACGGCGCAGACAGCACATATGCCGCCGACGGTTACATGGGGATCATTTTCACGGCTCAGGAAGCGCCCGGTGGGCCGCTTTACAGATACGAACTGGCCCTGTCGGGTGTGACGAACACGCAGATCATCAGCACCCGGACGCTGGTGGATACGACCCAGCCCACGGCTTCGGTCGGGGCGCTGACTGCGACCGGGAACGGCACCTTTACCGCGACAATCACCCTCAGCGAACCCAGCACCGACTTTGTTGCCAGTGATCTCTTGGTGGTGAACGCAACCGCGACCATGACCGGTTCGGGTGTGGATTACGTTGCTACGCTGACCCCGCAGAACAACGGTACAATCGAGCTTTCCGTTCCGGCCGGAGTTTTCACCGACGCCGCAGGCAATCTCAATCTGGCGTCGAACACTGTTACAACCGTGCAGGCCGCAACAAACACGCAGCGTTTGATTCAGGCCTTTCAGAATGCCCGCGCGAACAGCCTAGTCTCAAACCAGCCCAACCTGACGCGGTTTCTGCAACAGTCCGGCGCGGGAGCGTTCGATGCGTCCGTATCTCAGGGCGCCGGGTTTCTGAACTTTGCCAGCGATCCGACCTTGCCCATCTGGCTGAACGTTACAGGCAACTGGAGTTCGCAGGACGACTTTGACAGCAGCTATGCTTTGGCGGTTCTCGGGGCGCACCATCAGGTTAATCAGAACCTGTTGGTCGGTGCGATGCTGCAGTTGGACTATGCCGAAACCGAAAACGGCGCGTCCGAGATTGACGGCACCGGGTGGTTTGTTGGCCCGTATGTCGTGGCGAAACTGCCCGAGCATCCGATCTATTTCGAAGGACGTGCGCTTTACGGGAAAGCTGACAATGAGGTTTCGCCTCTGGGCACATACTCGGACAAATTCGACAGTGACCGCTGGCTGGTGCAGTCGCGGGTCACAGGCGAAATCCAGCGCGGGGCGCTGACCCTGATGCCGCTTCTGGATCTGAGCTATGTCAGCGATGATGCCGAGGCCTATACGGACAGTCTGGGCAATCCGATTTCGGCCCAGGATTTCAGCCTGACGACCGTTCAGTTGGGAATGGATTTCAGCCACCCGATCTCCGTCGCACGTGGCAGCATGATTCTGACGGGCGGTCTGTCCGGCGTCTGGAGCAGCACATCAGGCACCGGCACCGTGCCGGGCGTCGCCCCGATCGGGGACACCACACGCGGCAGGGTCGATCTGGGTCTTGATTACAGGTTGCAGAACAACAGCCTGCTTGCGGCAGGTGTGTTTTACGACGGCATCGGCGAAAGCGGATTTGAAAGCTACAGCGTCGATCTGACGTGGCAGATCAACTTCTGACCGACACATTCCTTAAAGTCCCGGATCCGTCCGGGACTTCTTTTTCTAAAAAATAAGCCGAAACGGATTCTAAAGACCGACGAAGGGTCAGGACCCGACTTTGTGCTGCTGCAGGATGTCCAGCGGCACAATGTCCAATGCGCGTTGATGCGTGGCCTCAAGATGAACCCTCGGGGCGCAGCCCTCGTCATGGGCCTGAAGGAACCGACCCGCACACAGACACCAGCTATCGCCGGGCTTGAGGCCCGCGAAATCGAATTCGGGGCGTGGGGTGCTCAGGTCATTTCCGACATATTTGGAATAGGCGAGGAATTCGGCTGTCATAACAGCACAAACCGTATGGCTGCCCTGGTCTTCGGGGCAGGTATTGCAGGCCCCGTCCCGGAAGAACCCGGTCAGCGGATCACGCGAACAGGGGGCAAGGACACCCCCCAGCACATTGATGCTGTCCTGTTTTTGCATAGAGGCATCCTACAGGGTTTGGGCGATCTTGCGGAACATTTCTATATTCTGATCGCTGACACCGGGTTCGCGGAATTTGCGATCGGCTCCGGTGGTGACAATCAGGACATCCCGCGGCCGATCGAAATAGATGTATTGCCCATAGACACCGCGCGCCAGAAATTCGCCCTCATGCGCGTTTTTGGGGATCCACCATTGATATCCATAGCCGATCTTGCCGGTTTCGGTCGGGGCACTTGGCCATGTCGACTCGGCAATCCAGTCGGCGGGAACAATCTGCTCGCCGCTTCGGGAACCGTCTTGCAGTATCATCTGTCCGAACCGGGCAAAGTCGCGGGTTGTAAAGTTCAACCCGCCAAGAACAAACGCGACACCGGCCCCATCCGTGATGTAGTACCCATCGCGTTCCAGCCCCAAAGGCTGAATGATCCTTTCGGTCAACAGCTCGGTAACACTGCGCCCGGTCGCGCCGCGAATGACCATACCTATCACATGCGTGTCGATTGATACATATTGCCAGGTGTCACCCGGCGCGGCAAAGCTGTCCTTCAGGGACGCGGCGAAGTCGTCCAACTCCCCCCCCAGCGCCACGACACGGCCCATCCGATTGATGTCCGAGTTGTAATCCAGATAGTCCTCGTCAAATGTCACGCCGCTGGCCATGTTCAGGACATTGCGGATCGTGGCGCCGTCATAAGCGCTGCCGGCCAGTTTGGGCGCATATTTCACCACGGGATCGTCCAGCGAGTCGATTGCCCCCTCGGCCAACAGAATGCCGAACAGGGCGGACAGATAGCTTTTGGCGACGGACCACGATATCCGCTGATCGTCCGGGCCGGTGTCCAGATAGTATTCTTCGAACCGGATCTGGCCTTTCTGCATCACCAGCAGGGATGTCACAGCGCGCTCCCCGATCCATTGATCGGTTCCCTCAGGCAGATCAAAGCCCGGTCCATAGGGCAGTTCCCATGTCGGGCCGCTCCCGCGCGGCAGATCGACCGTCAGAAAGGCGTCGCTCATGTGCGAGAAATTGTGAACGATCCGCTCTTCCGAGAACAGGGAATTGACCGCCAGAAGCCGCTCGAGCTCTTCCCGTTTCCACAGGCCAACGACGACGGCCGCCAAAACCAGCGCCAGAACAATGCGCAACAGCCATCTGAATACAGTTCTCATTCGTCCCCTCCACCTGATCAACACAATAGAAAAGAGGTCCGGGACCTTTCGCAATCCGAACGTTGCGGCAGCAGGTGATTTACCGAAACTTGTCCAACAGCTTTTGCATCGGTGACCGGTCATCCGGATCCGGAATAGGCTCAGGGTCGGTCGCAGCTTTTGGTGTGGGCCTTTCCGGTGTTTTTGACGACCGCGCAGGCACCGTCCGCAAAGCGACGGCATTCATGAATTTCCCGCTTTCCCCTTCGGCAAGATATTGGGCCCCGTCCGAAACGCCCCGCAGGACGTCATCCAGCCAGTTGGCGTCAGCCTTGGCAAAATCGCTTAGCACATAGGCCGAGACCATTTCCTTGCGCCCCGGATGGCCAATCCCTAGCCGTACCCGGTCATAGGCAGGACTGATGTATTCGTGGATGGATCGCAGCCCGTTATGCCCCGCGTGACCACCGCCGGCCTTGACCCGCACCTTTCCGGGGGCCAGGTCCAGTTCATCATGAAAGACGGTCACGTCAACCGACTCGAGCTTGTAAAACCGCATCGCTTCACCAACGGACTGGCCGGATCGGTTCATGAAGGTTTGCGGTTTCAGCAGCAGAATTTTGTCCGTGCCGAGACGACCTTCGCAGACCTCGGCCTGAAACTTTGAACGCCAGGGACCAAACCCGTGATCCTCGGCGATGCGGTCCAGTGCCATGAAGCCGATGTTGTGACGGTTTCCAGAGTATTTTGAACCGGGATTCCCCAGGCCGACAAACAGCTTCATCATTTCGTCCTTACATGTCGCGGGCCAATACCTGAATACGTATCAGGTTCATCGCACGGTTCGCCACCGCCTTTCCAGTCCCGCCCGGCCAAAAGAAAAACGGGGCTCTGAAAGAACCCCGTTTCATATCCAGAACCAAAAGGTTCCGAAATTATTCTTCAGCGCCGATTACTTCGACTTCGTCGGCTGCAACTTCGCCCTCTTCGCCGTCTTCATCGTCGCTGGACGTCAGACCGGTCGGAGCCGAAATGTTCGCGATCACGAAGTCACGGTCGATGGTCGGCTTGGTGCCGGCCGGCAGGTCAACCGACGAAATCGTCACAACGTCGTTGATGTTCAGACCGGTCAGATCGACGGTGATCTTTTCAGGAATGTCACCGGCGGTGCACATCAGTTCGACTTCCGGACGAACAACGGTCAGAACGCCGCCCTTCTTGATGCCGGGCGCTTCTTCTTCGTTGATGAACTCAACCGGAATGAACAGAGCGATCTTGGTGGTCCGGCGCAGGCGCATCAGGTCCAGGTGTGTCGGCAGGTCTTTGACGACGTCCCGCTGAACGTCGCGGCAGATGACGCGGACGTCTTCGTGGCCTTCAACCTTCAGGTTCCACAGGGTCGACTTGAACCGGCCGGCTTTCAGACGCTTGAACAGGACGTTGAACGGGATCTGGATCGGCAGCGGCTCTTTGTCACCACCAAAAACAATGCCCGGAACCATGCCGTCGCGGCGTGCCTGACGAGCGGCGCCCTTGCCTGTCCCCGTCCGTTCCAGAGCTACGAGATCAGGAATCTCTCCAGCCATGATAATTCTCCAATGTTAGGGCGGGCATCCTCCAAGGCTGTATGCCCGCGTGAAGCCGCGTCCTTAGCTTGATTCATTGGGTTTGGAAAGAGGTTTTTGACGGATTGTCATTTTGCGAGGCTCTGCCTCGCGCTCCGGGATATTTGGGGCCAGATGAAAAACGGATCCGGTCTTCATCTGGCCAAAAATATCCCGGGGGGACGCCCGTAGGGCGGCGGGGGCAGAGCCCCTGACAACAGCGGCCCTCTCAGTTCTGCCAGCGACCACCGAAGTCTTCTGGAACCAGCAGGTTGTGGCGCCCCAGATCTCCAACATTGCGTTCGCCGCACAGCGCCATGGTGGTGTCCAGTTCCTTGTGGATGACGTCCAGCGCCGTGGTTACGCCTTTCTGACCCATCGCCCCAAGGCCATAGACAAAGGCGCGGCCGATATATGTACCCTTGGCCCCCAGCGCCAGTGCCTTCAGAACGTCCTGACCTGAACGGATTCCACTGTCCAGATGTACCTCAACGTCTCCACCAACGGCGTCCATGATCTGCGGCAGCATTCGGATGGAACTGAGCGCACCATCCAACTGGCGACCGCCGTGGTTCGAGACCACAATGGCATCCGCCCCGAGCTTTGCGGCCATCTTCGCATCTTCGGCATCCAGAATACCTTTCAGGATAACCTTACCGCCCCATTGCTCTATCAGCTTTTCGACCTTGCCCCAATCAAGGCTTGGGTCGAATTGTTCGGCAGTCCAGGCCCCCAGCGAGGATGCGTCAGAAACGCCATGCGCATGTCCGACGATATTGCCGAACTCGCGTCGGCTGGCACCCAGCATCTCGATTCCCCAGGCCCATTTCGTCATCAGGTTGGCGATTGTTTTGGCCGTCAATTTCGGCGGGGCGGACAACCCGTTCTTGAGGTCCTTGTGCCGCTGGCCGAGGATTTGCAGGTCGAGTGTGATCACCAATGCCGAACATTTGGCGTCCTTGGCCCGCTGGATCAGGCGATTGATGTAGTCCTGATCCTTCATCGTATAAAGCTGGAACCAGAACGGCTTGCCCGTGTTCTCGGCCACATCTTCGATAGAATTGATTGACATTGTCGACAGGGTGAAGGGTACGCCGAAATCTTCCGCTGCCCTGGCCGCTTTTATCTCGCCATCTGCGTGTTGCATGCCGGTCAGCCCCACGGGCGCCAGCGCGACCGGCATCGCTACGTCTTGCCCGATCATCTGCGACGCGGTCGAACGCCCGGACATGTCTACTGCAACCCGTTGGCGCAGGCGGATGTCCTCGAAATCCGAGGTGTTTTCGCGAAAGGTCTGCTCGGTCCAGCTGCCGCTTTCAGCGTAGTCGTAGAACATCCGTGGCACGCGGCGTTCATAGATGCGTCTGAGGTCTTCAATCGTTGTAATGACTGGCATGATTCCGGGCCCCGGTAGCTTTGGTTAATTTTCTTTACCAATTTTCCCTGCGCTCTGCAACGTATCTCTGGCAACAAAAAAACCGCAGCTCGCAAAGGCGGGCTGCGGTTGACGCATGAGACGAGTTTTGTCGGCGGATCAGGCCGAATGTGCACCGTCGGCCAGTGACCGGACGAAGCTCAGGATCTGGCCGACCGGCTTTCCCTCGGCAATCTGGCTGACAATGGCTGAACCGACCACGGCGCCATCAGCTATGCTTGCGATTGCCTTCGACTTTTCGGGTGTATTGATGCCAAAGCCCACGATAACCGGCAGATCGGTCTCCGACTTGATCCGAGCTACCTCCGGGCCGACATTGGTGGCCTGCGCCTCGGCAGCGCCGGTGATGCCGGTGATCGAGACGTAATACACAAAGCCCGATGTATTCTGAAGGACGCGGGGCAGGCGCTTATCGTCGGTTGTGGGCGTTGCAAGCCGGATAAAGTTCAGGCCGGCGGCCTGCGCGGGCAGGCACAGTTCGGCATCCTCTTCCGGGGGCAGGTCTACAACGATCAGGCCATCGATTCCGGCGGATTTAGCCTCGGCCAGAAAGTCGTCGACACCTCGGCTGTAGATCGGGTTGTAGTATCCCATCAGGACAATCGGGGTCGTATCATTTGTTTCCCGGAAAGCCCGCGCCAGATCCAGAGTGCGCTGCAGGGTCATTCCCCCGTCCAGCGCGCGCTGGCCCGCAGCTTGAATCGTAGGGCCATCAGCCATCGGGTCCGTGAAGGGCAGGCCCAGTTCGATCACGTCGACACCGGCGCCCGGCAGACCTTTCACGATCTCAAGCGAGGTGTCGAAATCGGGATCCCCGGCCATGACGTAGGAAACAAAGGCCTTCCTGCCTTCGGCCTTGAGGGCGGCGAACTTGGCGTCGATACGGGTCATCTTCTGTCCTTGCATTCAGGTTTGAACCTGATGTGCAGAAACTTTGCCCGGAAATCAATCCCGCCAAGGCTGAATGGTTCAGAACGCGTAATGATATCTGACCAGGGCCGAGTTGACTCCCGGGTTGTCGTCCTGGGTGCTGGCGTTGGATTTGTGGGTAATCGCGAATGACAGTTTGTTGCCATTGTTCAACGTATATCCAAGGCCAACAAGGCTGCGGATCTGGAACTCCCCGCCCAGATCGTTCAATGAGTCGCCTTCGGAAAAGTACCCGGGCATGACGCTGCCTTCGACGAACCATCGGTCAGCGAAGGTGTAGAACCCGATCAACCCGATCCCGATATGAACATCACCAGCGGTATCCACCGTCAGGGCGCTGCCCCAGGTCGCGGACACGCGGGTGGCTTCGTAAAAGGGGCGGTGCTGGTACTCGAGCGAGAAAGCGGCTTCATCGTCTGCGTCGCTGTCGGAGAAATCCGAATACCCAGCGCCAAAGATGATGGTTTGAGCGTACGCTGCCGGAGCGGCCATTATCAGCACAAGTGCTGCAACAAAACTCTTCATAACTGTTGATCACTATCTGGTTGTTTGCAACGTCTTACATGGTGAGCTTAGAGCGCAGGATTCAATGCGGGCAAGATCACGGATGTCGAACGATTTCGTGATGTTGCATTTTGGACCAGGCCGCCATCTTTCGCTCTGGCTTGCGCATTGACCCGGACCTGCATAGAAGCACCCCTCGAATGGCATCAGGAGACCGTCATGGGCTTTAAAATGGGAATCGTGGGTTTGCCGAATGTGGGTAAGTCGACCCTCTTCAACGCGCTGACCAAAACCGCGGCTGCACAGGCTGCGAATTTCCCGTTCTGCACGATCGAACCCAACGTGGGTGATGTGGCCGTGCCCGATGATCGGCTGGACAAGCTGGCGGCGATTGCAAGTTCGAAACAGATCATTCCCACGCGGATGACGTTCGTTGATATCGCCGGTCTGGTTAAAGGTGCCTCGAAAGGTGAGGGGCTAGGCAATCAGTTTCTAGCTAACATTCGCGAGACCGACGCCATTGCCCATGTGCTGCGCTGTTTCGAAGATGGTGACGTGACCCATGTGGATGGCCGTGTCGATCCGGTAGCTGATGCCGACACCATCGAAACCGAACTGATGCTGGCCGATCTGGAAAGCATCGAAAAGCGCCGCGCCAATCTGGTGCGCAAGTTGAAGGGCAACGACAAGGAAGCCCAACAGCAGGACCGTCTGTTGGCCGAGGCGCAGGCGATGTTGGAAAATGGCAAACCCGCGCGTCTGGTTGAAGTGTCCGATGAGGATTCGAAAGCCTGGAGGATGCTGCAACTGCTGACCACCAAGCCGGTGCTTTATGTCTGCAACGTGTCCGAGGAAGAAGCCGCCGAGGGCAACGAGTATTCGGCCAAGGTGGCCGAGATGGCCGCAGCGCAAGGCAATGCGCATGTCATCATCAGCGCCAAGATCGAAGAAGAGATCAGCCTGCTCGAAGACGAAGAGGCACAGATGTTCCTTGAGGAAATGGGTCTGGAAGAACCCGGCCTCGACCGACTGATCCGCGCCGGTTATGACCTGCTCAAACTGGAGACCTACTTCACCGTCGGCCCGAAAGAGGCCCGTGCTTGGACCATCCGTACAGGTACCGCCGCGCCGCAGGCCGCTGGTGTGATCCATGGGGATTTCGAAAAAGGCTTCATCCGTGCCGAGACCATCGCCTATGACGACTACATCGCTGCCAATGGCGAACAGGGTGCGAAAGAAGCAGGCAAGATGCGGGCCGAGGGCAAGGGCTACATCGTCAAGGACGGCGATGTGATGCACTTCTTGTTCAACACGTAAATCAATCAGGCTGCGGCAAGTTTTCAGAGCGCTTCGTTTAAGCTGCACTGGGTAATCAGCCACCTGCCGTCAGCCTGCTTATATAGGATATTCAAAGAGGTACCCTGGCCGGTCGTGCCTTCGCTATAACGTGCGAGGCACCAACCGATATTGTCATTGATATCTGCGTGCACAATTTCGATGACTTTGTCTTCGCCGCCTTCCTCAACCCACTCCGAATGGATATCTTCTATGGCTTGTCGCCCGATCGCTGCTGGGCCATAGGGTGAAAACAACTCTGCGTTTTCTGTAAAGTACGACGCGCATCCGGCGGCGTCATTTGATCGATATCTATCGACGTATCCGTCATACAACTCTTGAAAAACGTCCTTTGCCGTCATTATGCGCTCCGTGCATCCGTACGCTCGTTTGATTAAAGGCAAGTTGACCAGGCGAGGCAAGAACTCCGTATTGCCGGGTCGCAGGCAGAGACGGCGCTTTTCCTTTGTAAAAATGCGGTTAGAGTGTCACTTTGCCCGACGTTGGAATGCTTAAGCATGATCGAAATCCGCGACCTTCAACTCCTCAGCGCTTTGGCGCGGCAACGCCATTTCGCCAAAGCGGCCGAGGAATGCGGGATTTCACAACCCGCGTTTTCCATGCGCATCCGCAATCTCGAAGATCGGTTGGGCGTTTCAATTGTCCGCCGGGCCAACCGGTTTCAGGGCCTGACCGAAGAGGGCGAGATGATCGTCCGCCGCGCGCGGCGTATCCTCGATGACGCAAAGGCGCTGGAACAGCAGGTGCTGGCCGCGCGGGGTGAGATTACGGGGACGTTGATTCTGGGCGTGATCCCCACCGCGATTGCCTTTACCGGACGCCTGATCAAACGCCTCCAGCAAGCTCATCCACGCATTTTGTCGCGGATCGAAACCATGTCGGCCTCGGCCATTCAGCACCGGCTGGACGAAGGCAGTCTGGATGCGGGCATCACCTACGGCGACAGTATCGGCACCGACTTGCGGCAGGTTCAGCCGCTGTATGAAGAAACCTATGTGCTGCTGGTCCCGTCCCACATGACAGAGGAAACCGGCCCTATTCCGTGGGCTCGGGTGGCTGAATTTCCGATCAGCCTCCTGGAGCCGCAGATGCAGAACCGACGTATTCTAGACCGGATTTTCGCCGAACAGGGCCTGCATCCCCACGTCGTCGCCGAAACCAGCGGCTTTACCGCATCGATGGTGATGGCGCGCGAGGGGCTGGCAGCTACGGTTGTGCCTCGGGTTCTGGTCCGGGCGTTGGGTGATCTGAAGGGAACCAAAGTGCTGCCCTTGGTCGATCCCGTTGTCAGCAAACCGATTTGTCTGGCGACCCTCAGTCGTGACCCGGAATTGCCAACGGTCGAGGCTTTGCGTGCCGTGGTGACGTCTTTACGGTGATAAACTGTCGTTATCGTGCGATTGAATTTGGCGATTTGACGATATGCTATTCTGATGAGACACGGAGCCTCAATCGGAGGGCATCATGGCACCATTAGACACCAAGCCATCAGGCGCACCCAAGGGCGTCTGGAAGTCAGGTAAAGGCAAAGGGCGGCACACGCCCAAAGGCCGTCAGTTCACGGATGAGGCGCAGGCGGAGATTCATCGCCTGCTGGGCGATCGCCCGCGCCGCCGCGACCTGCTGATCGAATTTCTGCATTTGATTCAGGACGAACACGGCCATATCAGCGCCGACCACATCGCCGCGCTTGCGGTTGAGATGCGGATCGGACAGGCCGAGATCTACGAGACGGCGACCTTCTACGCCCATTTCGATGTTGTGAAAGAAGGCGAGACCCCTCCGCCTGCGCTGACGATCCGTGTCTGTGATTCCCTGTCCTGTGAAATGGCCGGTGCCCAGCAGCTGCAGAAGGCGCTGGAAGACGGTCTGGACCCGGCAGAGGTGCGTGTGGTGCGCGCGCCGTGCATGGGCCGTTGTGATACCGCGCCGGTACTTGAAATTGGCCACAACCATATCGACCATGCGACCCCCGAAAAGGTTCAGGCTGCGATTGCTGCGGGCGACACTCACGCCCATCTGCCCGACTACGAAGCCTTCGCTGCTTATGAGGCAAACGGCGGTTACGCCAAGCTGAAAGAGCTGCGCGACGGTGGTGACTGGGAGAAAGTGCAGGAAGACATCCTGTCCTCGGGCTTGCGCGGCCTGGGTGGTGCTGGCTTCCCATCCGGCAAAAAGTGGGGCTTTGTTCGAATGAACGAGGGCACACGCTATCTGGCCGTGAACGGGGACGAGGGCGAGCCTGGCACGTTCAAAGACCGCTACTATCTGGAACGCACGCCGCATGTCTTCCTTGAGGGCATGCTGATTGCCGCCTGGGCGGTCGAGGCCGAGACCTGCTTCATCTACATGCGCGACGAGTATCCGGCGGTACTGGAAATCCTGGCCCGTGAGATTGCCGCGCTGGAACAGGCCGGGATCGTCGAAAAAGGTTACATCGACCTGCGCCGGGGTGCCGGCGCATACATCTGCGGTGAAGAATCCGCGATGATCGAGTCGATCGAAGGCAAAAAGGGCTTGCCACGTCACCGTCCTCCGTTCGTGGCGCAGGTTGGGGTCTTTAACCGCCCAACGCTCGTGCACAATGTTGAGACACTCTATTGGGTCTCGAAGATCTGCCGCGAGGGGCCGCAGATTCTGAATTCAGTTGAAAAGAATGGTCGCAAGGGCTTGCGCAGCTACTCGGTCTCGGGCCGGGTTGCGAAGCCGGGTGTTTACCTGCTGCCCGCGGGTTCGACCATTCTTGACGTGATTGATGCTGCCGGCGGCATGGCCGAAGGTCATGCGTTCAAGGCGTATCAACCGGGCGGGCCGTCGTCAGGTCTTCTCCCCTCCAGTATCGACGACGTCCCGCTCGACTTTGACACCCTGCAGCCGCTGGGCACCTTCATCGGGTCTGCCGCGGTGGTGGTTCTGTCCGATCAGGACACCGCCCGCGATGCGGCGCTGAACATGCTGCGGTTCTTCGAGGATGAAAGCTGTGGTCAGTGCACGCCCTGCCGGGCGGGCTGCGAAAAGGCGGTGAAGCTGATGCAGGCCGACAAATGGGAACAGGACTTGCTCGAAGATCTGTGCCAGGTCATGGGCGACGCGTCCATCTGCGGCTTGGGGCAAGCGGCCCCGAACCCGATCCGCCTTGTCATGAAACATTTCGCTGACGAAATCTGAGGGAGACAGAGCCATGCTTGATGCAAGCCCAACTAAGACCGTCACCTTCAACCTGAACGGCGAAGACGTTACCGTCCCCGAGGGCTGGACCATCTGGGAAGCCGCCAAGGGGCAGGGGTTCACTATCCCGCACCTGTGCCACAAGCCGCAGCCGGGCTATCGCCCGGACGGCAACTGCCGCGCCTGTATGGTCGAGGTGGAAGGCGAGCGCACGCTGGTCGCCTCGTGCATCCGCCCTGCGGCGGATGGGATGGTCGTTAAGACCGACTCGGAGCGTGCCGAGAAATCGCGCGCCATGGTTATGGAGCTGCTGGTCGCCGACCAGCCCGAGGAAGCGCACGACAAATCGAGCCACTTTTGGGACATGGCCAAGCTGAACGACGTCAGCGACAGCCGTTTCCCGGCGAAAGAGGTCGATAAAATCCCGCTGCTGGATGACAGCCACGTTGCGATGCGCGTCAATCTGGATGCCTGCATCAACTGCAACCTCTGCGTCCGGGCCTGTCGCGAAGTGCAGGTCAATGACGTGATCGGCATGGCCGGTCGTGGCCATACGGCGCAGGTGGTTTTCGACCAGAACGACCCGATGGGCGCGTCGACCTGTGTGGCTTGTGGCGAATGCGTTCAGGCCTGCCCAACCGGGGCGCTGATGCCCGCGACCGTGCTGGACGATCAGCAGCACGGCGACAGTAAAGACTACGATAGCGAAACCGAAAGCGTCTGCCCGTTCTGCGGTGTGGGCTGTAAAGTCTCGCTGAAGGTCAAGGACGGTAAGGTCAAATATGTCGAGGGCATCAACGGCCCCGCCAACGAAGGCCGTTTGTGCGTCAAAGGGCGGTTCGGCTTTGACTATATCCACCACCCGCACCGCCTGACCAAGCCGCTGATCCGGCGCGAGGATGCGCCTGCCAAAGGTCTGAACGTCGATCCGGGCAACCTGTCGACCCATTTCCGCGAAGCGACATGGGAAGAGGCGATGGATCTGGCCGCCACCAAGCTGAAAACACTGCGCGAAGAAGATCCGCGCAGTGTTGCAGGCTTTGGTTCGGCCAAGTGCACCAACGAAGAAGCGTATCTGTTCCAGAAGTTCATCCGTCAGGGCTTTAAGCACAACAACGTCGACCACTGCACCCGCCTGTGCCATGCGTCGTCGGTGGCTGCACTGATCGAGAACGTGGGTTCAGGCGCCGTGACAGCGACCTTTAACGAGATCGAAAACGCGGATGTGGCGATCATCATCGGCTCGAACCCGATCGAGAACCACCCTGTCGCGGCAACCTACTTCAAACAGTTCGCCAAGCGCGGCGGCAAGCTGATCGTGATGGACCCGCGCGGCGTCGGTATGCGCAAGTTTGCCGACGAAATGCTGCAGTTCCGTCCGGGTGCTGATGTCTCGATGCTGAACGCGATCATGAACGTGATCGTCGAGGAAGAGCTGTATGACAGCCAGTACATCCACCGCTGGACCGAGAACTGGGAAGCCGAGAAAGAGCATCTGCGCCAGTTCACGCCCGAGGCGATGTCGCCGATCTGCGGCATCGAACCGGATCAGCTGCGCCGTGTCGCGCGCACCTTTGCGCAAGCCAAGGCTGGACTGATTTTCTGGGGCATGGGCGTCAGCCAGCACATCCACGGCACCGACAACTCGCGTTGCCTGATCTCGTTGGCTCTGATGACCGGCAACGTCGGTAAACCCGGCGCGGGTCTGCACCCGCTGCGTGGTCAGAACAACGTGCAGGGTGCATCCGATGCGGGCCTGATCCCGATGTTCCTGCCGGATTACCAGACCGTGACGGACGATGGCATTCGCGCCAAGTTCAACGAGGTCTGGAACTCGGACGACTTCTCGAACGAGAAGGGCCTGACCGTGACCGAGATCATCGACCAGATTTATGCGCGCAACATCAAGGGCATGTATATTCTGGGCGAAAACCCGGCCATGTCCGACCCGGATGTGAATCACGCGCGTGACGCGCTGGCCAAGCTGGACCTGATGATCGTGCAGGACATCTTCCTGACCGAAACGGCGAACTATGCTGACATCATCCTGCCCGCCTCGGCGCTGTATGAAAAGAACGGCACGGTGTCGAACACCAACCGTCAGGTGCAGCGGGTGCGGCCGGCTGTGACCCCTCCGGGTGAGGCGCGCGAGGACTGGAGGATCACCGTTGATCTGGCGCAGCGGATCGGGCTGAACTGGGACTACACGGACGTGTCTCAGGTGTTTAATGAGATGAAGCTGACCATGGCGTCGCTTGACAACATCACGTGGGAGAGGCTTGAGACCGAAACCATCACCTACCCGTCGCTCAGCGAGACCGATCCGGGGCAGGCGATTGTATTCGGTGACGGATTCCCGCGCGCGGATGGCCGGGCCCGGTTTACCCCGGCCAGCGTCATCCCGCCGGATGAAGCGCCGGATGACGAGTACCCGATGATCGCCACCACCGGCCGTCAGTTGGAACACTGGCACACCGGGTCGATGACTCGTCGGTCGAATGTTCTTGACGCTGTTGAGCCGGAAGCGAACTGTTCGATGAATCCCCGCACGCTCAAGCTGATGGGGATCGAGCCGGGTGAGATGATCCGGCTGACCACCCGGCGCGGGACGATTGACATCATGGTTCGAGCCGATCGGGCGATCGCCGAAGACATGGTCTTCATTCCGTTTGCCTATGTTGAGGCGGCGGCGAACATTCTGACCAACTCGGCCATCGACCCCTATGGGAAAATCCCCGAGTTCAAATTCTCGGCCATTCGCGTTGAAAAGATTGGGGATGCCATCGCAGCGGAGTAGGCGCCGCGCACGACAAAAATTCAAGGGCGGTTCTGATCAGAGCCGCCCTTTCGCGTTTCACACCATCCTGTGCCGGTCATGCCTGTCCAAAACTGTGCAGCGTCAGTTGCGCCTCAACGCGCCGCAGTCGCCAAGGAGCAAGGCAAAAAAAAGCGCTTTGGCACAGGACAAAACAAACTTACACACTTGTCCCGATGGTTCTGGAACCGCACCTGGCCCTAGTAGTCGCGTTCGAAAAAGACGCCCAAACCTGTTTCACCACGCCCGTCGACCGTGCCACGCACGGTGAAACTGTCAGAAACATCCAGATTCAGGTTCACTTCGGTGTCGCCTTCGGTGTTGACCGTGAAATCAGTGTAGAGGTTGTCGCTCAGATAAGCGCCTGCGCCCAGACGGCCCGCACCGCCCTCCGAGGCGCCAATGTCGACGGTATCCACGCCCGTCGCATCGCGCAGCCCTTTGGTTGCGTCCCCGCCTGCACCGCTGAGTTGCGCCAGCGACGCTGCCATTTGCGCGATCACAAAGGGTGAAAGTTCGGAAAAGCGATTGCCGAACAACAATATCGCCAGGGCCTCTTCCGCAGGGCGTTCAGGGTCGGAAAATATGTCGACCTGAGGCGCATCCAGTGGCCCCGCAATTTCAATTGTGGCAGTGCCGTCCGACGTGCTGGTTGAGGATTCGAACTCGATATAGGGTGTCAGGTCGCCCTGAAGTGTCACGACACCCTTGGTCAGCGCCAGCCTGCGCCCCAGAATGTCGAAGTTGCCCCGGATCAGCTCAATCTGACCGGACGGCACGATGGATGCCGTGGTTCCACCGATGTTGATTCTGCCCCCAAGTTCAGCGTTCACACCGCGGCCCCGCACAAACACGGCTTTGGGGGCCAGCAGGCTGACGTCCAGCGTAATCCGCGAATCGCTTTTGGCTTTGTCCCCGGTCACGACCAGCTGCGCGCGTTCCCGGGTCAGGAAGCCAGCCGCGCTTTCGTTGACATGCGTGATGTTGGGAATGGGTGCCGCGCCCACCGCGCCGGAGGCTGCGGCGAGATTGATATTGGTCTCGTCGAATGTGATCTGCCCGGCAACCGAGCTGTTGCCCGCCAAAGCGCCGGTCATGGCGACCTGGCCGTTCAGCGTCGTTTCATATAGCAGCCTGTCCGTCAGCACGAGGCTGTTGAGAACGGTCGTGATGTTGGCATTGATGGGTGGCGTCAGGTCTATTGGGCCGTTGACCGTAAAGGACCCGCCAGCCTGCATCCCACCGTTCAGCGCGACGGTAGCGCGGCTTTGCGCCAGGTCGACCGAACCGCTGATCCCCGTCACGGTCTGTCCAGCCGCAGGAATGGCCAGAGCTGTACCGGAGGTTGTAACCGTTCCGCTTAAGGCCGCCAGTGACGGAGCGCCTTTCAGCGAAAGATCAAACCGCGCCTGACCATCGATCTTGTTGGGTGTGATAAACACATTGGCGATGCCAAGGTTCAAACCACCTTGCGCGGTCAGGTCGGCCTGACCGGTGGTCTCGCTAAATGTCCCCGAGACATCGCCGCTGATTTCCGCAGGTCCATCGGCCTTGGCGCTGATGGTCCAGACGCCGTTGTCTCGTTTTGCCGTACCCTTGGCCGCAATTGTCCCCGGAAACTCGGGCACAAACCGTTCGATTTTGTTGAACCGGGCGTCAAATTCCAGATCGGCGTTTCCGTCCAGTCCAACATTGCCGTCCAGACTGGCATAGGAGCTGTCAGGGCCTCGCAGGCTAACGGTGCCTTCCAGCCCTGAACCGTCGGGTGCCACATTTCCGGTCAGGGTCAAAGGACCGGAGAGGGTGCTTGCCAACCTGGCCAGGTCATCCAGTCTGACGTTGAAGGTCAATCCCCCGTTTTCGCGGTTTAGTTCACCGGACGCGTCCGCGGACAAGGCCGTTCCCTGCAGACGGAATGCCCGGATATCGACGGTTTCTTCGGTTTTCTCGGCGTCCACCGTCAAAGTCGTGCGGCCCTGAATCAGCTTGTCCAGCGCTTCGATACCGGTCTGGATGTCGCGCGCATCCAGATCGCCCTTGATGTCAAAAGTCCGGTTGGCCAGCGCGGCGGTCCCATTGGCGTCGGCCTGCACCGAACCCGCCAGATCGCGTTTTGCCAGGCCGGAGAACAGCGACAGATCCGGCGCGTTCAATTGCGCCTGTCCATCAACGGACAGATCCCCTGTCGGATTCTGAACAATCGCCGAGACCTGCGCGTTCAGTGCGGTGCCGTTTACCGTGGCGTTACGGATATCAATTTTGTCGGCGGTCCGGGCGCCATCCCACTCGATAGTGGTCCGACCGGTCAAAAGCGGATCGATGTCCGAAAGCCCGGTTGTGATGTCTTGTCCGATTACGCTGGCTGTTCCGTCAAACTCCAGCGTTTGCACGGTTCCCTGCCCGTCGAGGGTGGCCTGAACTGCGCCGCTCAGTTCGCGCTTTGCCAGACCCGAAAAGACGGAAAGATCCTGCGCGTTGACGCTGGCCTGACCGTCGATGGTCAGGTTTCCGTCCGGTGTCGTGACCTCACCGCTGGCCGCCGCCTGCAAGGTTTCGCCGTTTACTGTAAGGTCACGGATGGTGACGCCGTCCGTGTCGCGCTTTGCATCCACCACAATGGTCGTTTCGCCGGCAATCACCGGATCGATATCGTCCCGGCCCGTCAACAGATCGCGGGCCTCGACGTTCAGCTTACCGTCAAAGCTGCCTTCCAGCGGTGATCCATTACCCTCGACCCGGGCCGAGACCTGTCCGCCCAGATCAAGCTTGGCCAGTTCCGAGAACCGGGACAGGTCCGTTGCGTCTAGGGTCGCCGTTCCGTCAATCGTCAGACCGCTGGCCAAACCGCTGATCAATGCGTCCGCCCCAAGCGTATAGTCCGAACCCACCAGTTCCACCCCTGACAGGGTCAACGACTGATCACTACCGTAGCTGAACAATCCGTCCAGTGTGATGCGATCGCCGAGTGCCGCGTTCAGCCCGGCATCCGCCAGATCGATCCCGTCCAGCGCGGCCTGAATGTCACCTTCGAATTGTAAGGATGCACCTTGTTCCAGTGTTCCCTGGCCGGTGATCTGCGCCCGCTGCAACCCGATTTGCGGCGATTTGAAAGCGTTTGTTGTCAGGCTCAAATCCCACAGGTTGCCGTTCTTCTGATCGAACAGCGCTGAAATCTGAGCCGCTTCGATAGATGTCTGACCGCCCGAAATCGGCAGCACGACAGTTTCGCCATCCGGCGGCGTGATCCGCCCTTGAAGGGCCGCCAGTTGCAGTACACCGCCAGGGGCAAGCTGCAGCTCTCCCTTCAGCTTCAGCGCCTGCGAGGAAAACTCGAGATCGGAAATGTCCAGCGCGCCGTCCGGCTGCGTCCGGCCATCGACAAACAGACGCGTGTCAGGGCCAAAGAACGTGTCCATGTTTTGCGCCAGAAATGGCGTCAGGTCGCCTTTCAGATCGGTTGTAAAGGCGATGCCGTCACCTGACGCGCCACCTGCCTCCGTGGCCGACCGCAACCGGACCTGTCCTGCGACACGCTGCTGGTTGTCACTGCTCAGGCCGATATCCGCTGTGAAATCCGTAAGGGGACCTGACCCGGTGGCGGTCAGACCGATCGGTGGGCTGTCGGGTATCTTCAGCGCTGTCGAGATCAGTCCGCCCGAATCCTCGACCACTTTCAGATCCAGACGGATTTCACTGCTCGCGTTCTCAAACCCGGCGGACAGGCTGATCTGGTCGCCGGCCCGGTCCAGTCGCGTGACATCCAGTTTGGTATCCAGAGTGCCGTCTGCCAACGACAGATTTCCGTTCACGGCAAGCTCGGCCGCGACGCCGATCAGCGGTTGGCCCAGTGACAGCTCGTCTACCCGGATTTCGCTGATTTGGATGGCAACGGGCAATTCAGGCAGCTGAAACGGCTTGGTTTCAGCCGAAGGCGCGGGGGTGTCCTTGGTGGTCGCCCCGGGCGCGCGGGCGATGTCGATTTCCTGCGCGGTCAGGGCGTTGACCGAAAAGCGACCGCGGATCAAAGCAAGCCGGTTCCAGTCCAGCACTGCATCCTTGATGGTCAGCCAGACGCCTTCGTCATCGGCCACGGTGATTTCTTCGATGGTCGCCCGTGAACTCAGCGCGCCCTGAAGACCCTTGACCCGGACGTTCTGGTCGTCGCCGGACAGGGTGTCCTGCAGGAAATTCTCCAGCATGCTGCCGCCGCCATCTTCCTGCGCAGTCACGGGCGATGTGATCAGCACCGCGCCGATCAGAACCGGATATGAAAGCCGCCGGATCAAAATGCCTGTCCAATCCCGATATAGAACTGCAGCCCGCTGCCGGTGTCGCCCTGAACCGGCCATGCCAGATCAACGCGCAACGGGCCGAACCCACCCAGATCGTATCTGGCACCGATGCCGGCACCAGCATGATACTCGGCACCGCTGCCGATGAAGGATGACGTGTCGACCGTGCCGTAGTCGTAGAACCCGACCAGAGAAAGGGAGTCGGTAATCTTGCCGCGCACCTCTCCGGACAGGCCGAGAAAGGACTTGCCGCCCGCCACACCGGTTCCCACCGGGATGCCGAGGCTTTCAAATGGTTGTCCGCGCACGGTTCCGGCACCGCCCGAGAAGAACAGAAAATCCGGTGTCACCCCGTCTGGTGACGGCCCCAGAACCGACCCCAGCTGCACACGGCCCGCAAGCACCAGCCTGCCGCCGGTTCCGAAACTGGTATAGCCGCGCCCGTCCAGAAAAATGCGCAGGCCGGACTCGGTCTCGGACAGTCCGGCAAAAGGCATGGCATTCGCATCCAGATAGAACCCTCGCGTGGCGCTGACCTTGCTGTCGCGCTGGTCCCATTCCGACCGGAAGGGGAGGATGAAATACCTGAATTTGCGCCCGGAGCCGTAGGCATCATCCGCATCCGAATACTGGAACCCTGCTGATGCCTCGGCATAGAGCTGGTCCGAGAAGGTGCGCCGCGCACCATATGCCACTGAGGCCACGGTAACGTTGTAGTTTTCGGTATCCCGCCGCTCCAGCAGTGCGCTCCAAAAGGTGCTGTCGTCGGGGCCCAGCCTGTCTGGCTGATCCAGTCGCAGGCCAATCCGCCCATCGATATTCTCGGCCCCGCCAATGTTGCGGATCGCGGCCTCGAACCTCAGCCGCTGCGCGCGCCTGAACACATTTCGATGGGTCCAGGTCGCGGTCAGATCAAGTCCATCGCGCGAGGCAAGCTCGCCCCCGAGTGTTATGCGACGCGGGGGCAGGTCCTCGAACGTGGCATCAAAATCAAGCGAGCCATCAGGGTTGGGTTCTTCCCGCTCCTTGATCGAGACAACATTGAACGTCCCGGTGCGGCGCAGACGGGTGCCGACTTTCTGCACTTTTTGCGGGGAGTAGACTTCGCCCGTGGGAAAACCCGCGATCTTTTCGATCGATCTGTGCCGCACGGTGGTGTCGCCATCAATGAACATCCTTCCGAATGTCAGGCGCGGGCCGGGCGCCAGATCGATCTCGGCATCCAGCTTGGATTGTTTGTGCCGGGCGACGACCTTTTGTCCAGCAACGTCCGCCTTTGCGTGCCCAGCGTCTTTCCATGCCTGAACACCTGTGGACGTGGCCTGCTGGATCGCGCCTGTTGTCGCACGTTTGCCGGTGGCAAATTCCTGGGGCAATACGGTCAGCGGGGCCAACGGCTGCACAAGCGCTGTTCCGAAGGTAAAGACCGGGCCCGTGTTCACAGTGATGACAGCGCGCTTGATCTGGCTTGGAACGCTCAGCGAACTGAGATCGGCCGCTTCCTGACCATCCAGTTTGATGCTGACGACCGGGCTGAAATACCCCTCGTCATACAGGATCTGAACGATGGTGCGGTAATCCGAAAGCGCGGCGGACAGAATTTCCAGCGGAGTGTCCAGCCCGCGCGATTCTGCGGTTGTTACCGAAGAGTTTTCCTTGAGGCGGTCCACCACTTCTTTCGGCGCTCCGGGCGCCGTCAACGTGGTTTCCAGCGCCGCCAATGTGGTCGGCGCGATGGCCACGACAACGCCAAACAGCCAGCACTTAAGAATGGCGCGCGGCCTTCTTCCCTGCATCAAATGGCTCCAACTGCCCCAACTCGAAATCACTTTGGCCGCCTTGTACGGTTCGGCGGCTGTTCAACTTCATGTTAGACCATCTGATGGGGTGCAGGAAAAGGGAAATGACGTGCGAATTGCGATTTGAGGCAATCTTTTGTGCGGTCAAAGACCCGCATTGCGGAACCAGCGGATCAGGGCGTCGCGGTCCTCGGGCTCCATGAAGGTGACATTTGCAGGCGGCATCGCATGACTGACGCCTGCCTGCAGATAGATCTGCTTTGCGTTTCTTGCGATGTCGCCTTCGGTTTCCAATAGCACGCCCTTGGGTGCCCACAGGATACCCTCCCAGACTGGTTCGCGAGCGTGGCACATGGAACAGCGGCCCAGCACGATGTCATGCGCCTCTTCGAACCCGTCTGCGGCGGCGAATTTTTGTTCATAAGGCGTCAGCGGCTGCGCTTCGGCCTCTTCCAGCGGCTTGTACATCGGCGCGGTGGAGAGCCACATGATGGCGATGAACAGCAGGGCGGTGACCAGCCAGGTCCAGGTCGGGTTACCGGCACGGGCATGGCGGGTGTTGAAATAGTGCCGGATGGTGACACCCATCAGAAAGACCAGCGCCGCGATGATCCAGTTGTATTCGGTCGCAAAGGCCAGCGGATAGTGGTTCGACAGCATCAGGAACACGACCGGCAGCGTCAGGTAGTTGTTGTGTGTGGACCGCAGCTTGGCGATTTTGCCGTATTTCGGGTCCGGTGTGCGCCCGTTCTTCAGGTCATCCACCACGATGCGCTGGTTGGGCATGATTATGAAGAACACGTTCGCCGTCATGATTGTGGCCGTGAAGGCCCCCAGATGCAGCATCATTGCACGGCCGGTGAAGATATGGTTGTACCCCCAACCCATTGCCACCAGCAGCACGAACAGCAGCACCATCAAAAGGGTGGGGCGTTCGCCAAGACCGGATTTGCACAAGTAGTCATAGGCCAGCCAGCCCACGGTCAGCGAGGCGGCCGAGATCAAAATTCCCTGCCACAGCGCCAGATCGGCCTTTTGCGCGTCGATCAGATACAGCTCGCCGCCGACCCAATAGACGATCATCAGAAGCGTCGCCCCGCTGAGCCAGGTCGCATAGCTTTCCCATTTAAACCAGGTCAGGTGGTCCGGCATCCGCTCGGGCGCGACCAGGTATTTCTGAATGTGGTAGAAGCCACCGCCATGCACCTGCCATTCCTCGCCATCGGCGGGGCCGGGGATGTCGCGGTTCAGTCCAAGATCCAACGCTATGAAATAAAAGGATGATCCGATCCACGCGATGGCAGTGATCACGTGCAGCCAGCGCACAGCAAAGGCCATCCAGTCCCAGAACACGGCGAGGTCATACATGCAAGAAGTCTCCGATTGCTTGCCGTCACACTAGGCAAAAGGGATTTTCTTCGGTATTCCCGTATATTGTCAAACTGTATCAAAAAAATCGATAAGATGTCCTATCTCGAGAACATCCGTACCTTTGTCCGTGTCTATGATCTGGGCAGCATGTCCGCTGCCGGCCGAGACCTGCGGATCTCCCCTGCCGTAACCTCGGCCCGGATTTCCCAACTTGAGGATCATCTGGGCGTGCGTCTGTTTCAACGCACCACGCGAAACCTCAGTCCGACCGAACAGGGTCGCGCCTTTTATCCCGGTGCGGTCGCGGTTCTGGATGCGGTGGATGAGGCCGAGGCGCAAGTTGTCCATCTGACCGAAGCGCCAAGGGGATCGCTATTCGTTGCGGCGCCGTTGGGGGTTGGCCGCCGGTTGCTGGCTCCGCATGTGCCTGATTTTCTGTTGGAATACCCTGAGATTGACGTGCGCCTGCGGCTGACGGACAGGTCGGTTGATCTTACCACAGAAGGCCTGGATCTGGCATTTTTCATTGGCCAGCCCGAGGACAGCACCCTGCGGATCAGAAAGATCGCGGATTGCCAGCGGGTACTATGCGCCGCGCCGGATTATGTGGAACGCAGGGGCATGCCGCAGACCGGCGCGGACCTGGTTTCGGACAAGCATGAATGTCTGAACCTTCGTTTCCCCGGCGCGACAGAGTTCCAATGGCTGCTGGAAACACCCGAGGGCCCGAAGCGATACGCTGTATCAGGTCGCTTCGAATGCGATGACGGCGATGTTTTGACCGATTGGGCGTTGTCCGGGCAGGGGATTGCGATGAAACCCGCCTTTGAAGTGGCGGAGCATCTGAAAGCGGGCCGTTTGGTGGCCGTTGCGACGCAGACGCCGCCGGTGCCTGTGCAGATGGCATGCCTCTATACCCATCGCCGCCATCAGGACCCCAAGGCGCGGTTGTTCATGGATTTCATGATCTCGCGTATCGGAAAGGTCGTGCGCAGCTCGCAAGCGACGGGATGAGCCGATGCTCCCGCCACGGTTTGCGCCTTGCAGGCGCTGCACAGCGTTGGGCGTGGCGCCGCGGCAAGGCCGCGGCGCGGTTGCGACCCCTACCAAGTCGGGTAACAGTTTTTCAGGGCTAGTCCGCGCTGCGCCTGCAAGGGGCAGTGCCCGGCCCAACGGAAGGCGACCCTGAAAGGGTCGGTGACGGGCGGCAGGTGCGCGGCAAGAGGTCAACTGCCCCGGTAGGTCGAATACCCGTAAGGAGAAAGCAGCAGCGGTACGTGATAATGTGCCTCGGCATCGGACATGCCGAACCGAATAGGAACCTGATCCAGAAACAGCGGATCCTCTGCCGCCTGCCCGGTTGCGCGCAGGTAGTCACCGGCAAAAAAGATCAGCTCGTAAGTTCCGGTTTCAAAGTCTTCCTGCGGCAGGATGGGGCTGTTGGTGCGCCCGTCGGAATTTGTCTCCATCTCGACCAGTTTGCGATGGGAGTTTCCCGACACCTGATACAGTGCGATTTTCAGACCTTCCGCCGGGCACCCGCGCGCCGTGTCCAGAACATGGGTTGTCAGGTAGCCTGCCACAGTGATCTCCTTTGACTGTTTCATCGGGTTTGCCACAGTGTGGCGCAAACATCAAAATGGTGGAAATGCCGAAACAACCGGAAACAGCGTTCGGATTGATTTGATAATCGGATACGAATTTTTAGGCTATTGCATTAATCAGGAAGTTAAACCCGAAACGGAAGACGACATGCAGCCCCCTCGTTACCCCCGCGATATGATCGGATACGGAGCCACCCCGCCCAATGCCAATTGGCCCGGTGGTGCAAGGATCGCGGTGCAGATCGTGCTCAACTACGAAGAGGGCGGCGAGAACTGCGTATTGCACGGCGACAGCGCGTCCGAGGCCTTCCTGTCCGAGATCGTCGGCGCTGCGCAATGGCCAGGGCAACGTCACTGGAACATGGAATCGATCTATGAATACGGATCACGGGCCGGGTTCTGGCGCTTGCACCGATTGATGAAAGATCTGCCGATCACGGTTTACGGGGTCGCCACCGCACTGGCCCGCTCACCCGATCAGGTGGCCGCGATGAAGTCGGCAGGGTGGGAGATCGCGAGCCACGGATTGAAATGGGTGGAACACAAGGACATGCCCGAGGCCGAGGAACGGGCCCAGATTGCCGAAGCCGTGCGCCTGCATACCGAAGTCGTGGGTGAGCGCCCGCGCGGCTGGTACACCGGTCGGTGCTCGGAAAACACAGTAAGGCTGGCGGCAGAAGAGGGCGGGATGGCCTATGTCGCGGATACCTATGCCGATGACCTGCCGTACTGGGTTCGGTTCGGTGATCGGCATCAGTTGATCGTGCCTTACACTCTGGACTGCAACGATATGCGCTTTGCAACGCCGCAAGGGTTCAATTCAGGCGATCAGTTCTTCTCCTACCTCAAGGACAGTTTTGATGCGCTTTATGCCGAAGGCGGGGCCGGGGCGCCAAAAATGCTGTCGATTGGGCTGCACTGCCGGTTGATCGGGCGTCCGGGTCGGGTGATGGCCCTTAAACGGTTCCTGGATTACGCGCGCGGGTTTTCGGATGTGTGGTTCGCCACGCGCCTGCAGATCGCAGAACACTGGGCCGCGCATTACCCACCCATACCGCGCGCAAGGCCGACCGAGTTGAGCCGGGAGGACTTTGTGGCCAGCTATGGCGGCATTTTCGAACACTCAGCCTGGATCGCCGAGCGCGCCTTTGATCTGGAACTGGGTCCGGCGCATGACACGGCGGGCGGCCTGCACAATGCCCTGGCCCGCATGTTTCGCTCGGCCACTGAAACGGAAAGGCTTGGCGTGCTGACAGCGCATCCCGATCTCGCGGGCAAGCTTGCGCAGGCTAAACGTCTGACCCAGGAAAGCACGTCCGAGCAGGCCTCGGCCGGGCTGGATGCGTTGACCGACGATGAACGCGCGACTTTCACGGATCTGAATCAGACCTACACGGACAAATTCGGATTTCCGTTCATCATCGCGGTTCGGGATCACGACAAGGCATCGATTCTGGAAGCGTTCAAACGGCGGATCGGGCAGGACCGGGACACTGAATTTGCGGAAGCCTGTCGACAAGTCGAACGGATCGCCGAATTCCGCCTGCGGGATGTGTTGCCGTCATGAGCAATCGGATCGGCCTTCAGCCGCTGACCGCTGATGCGTTTGCCCCATACGGCGATGTGATCGACGTTGCGGGTGAGCCGGACAAGATCATAAATCAGGGCCAATGCGGCCGGTATCACGACCGGGCGGATCTGGATTTTGCCGACGGGCGCGCCGGGATCAGCCTGTTCAACGCCAACCCACGGGCACTTCCCTATACGCTCGACATGGTCGAACGGCACCCCGAGGGCAGCCAGGCCTTTATCCCGATGACCCACCAGCCCTTTCTGGTGATCGTCGCGCCGGACGCCGATGGCAAGCCCGGGCGACCGCTGGCTTTTGTGACCCGGCCGGGGCAGGCGGTGAATTACCATCGCGGCACCTGGCACGGGGTCCTGACGCCGCTCCACGCCCCCGGCCTGTTTGCCGTCGTCGACAGGATCGGCGCAGGCGCAAATCTTGAAGAATTCTGGTTCGACACGCCCTATCAGGTCGTGCCGTAGCCAGTTGAAGCCGCAGGATAAGCGGTAAGACCCCCATGAAATCTGACAGGGAGGACAGTACTCATGGCCGACACTTCGATCGGTACGCCCGAACAGCTTCGGGATCCGAACTATACACCCGCATTACACAAGGCGGTTCCCCTTGGGATACAGCACGTTCTGGCGATGTTCGTGTCCAATGTGACGCCCGCGATCATCGTCGCGGGCGCGGCGGGATTCGGATTTGGATCAAATTCGCCCGATTTCCCGGAACTTCTTTATCTGATCCAGATGTCCATGCTGTTTGCCGGGGTCGCAACCCTGCTGCAGACGGTGACCTTGGGTCCGGTCGGGGCGGCCTTGCCGATTGTTCAGGGCACGAGCTTTGCCTTTCTGCCCATCATGATCCCGCTTGTGGCCGGTAAGGGCGTCGATGGGCTGGCTGCCCTGTTCGGCGGCGTTCTGATCGGTGGCCTGTTTCACGCCAGCCTCGGGGCGGTGATCGGTAAGATCCGGTTTGCGCTGCCGCCTCTGGTGACCGGGCTGGTCGTAACCATGATAGGTCTGGCGCTGGTCAAGGTAGGTATTCAATACGCGGCTGGCGGCGTTCCGGCGATTGGCACGCCGGAGTTCGGCTCGGCCCTGAACTGGTCGGCGGCTCTGGTCGTGATCTTCGTGACCCTTGCGCTCAAGTTCTTTACACGCGGGATGCTGTCGGTTTCGGCGGTGCTGATCGGTCTGGCTGCCGGCTACGTATACGCGCTGATGGTTGGCATGGTGACATTTGAGGCAATCGGTTCAAGCTGGAGCCGCGCCTCGGCCTTCGCATTGCCGATGCCGTTCAAATACGGGTTCGAGTTTTCGTTCGCTGCCGTGATCGGGTTCTGTCTGATGGCCTTTGTTTCGGCCATCGAAACCGTGGGCGATGTGTCCGGTGTGACCAAGGGCGGTGCCGGACGTGAAGCCACCGACAAGGAGATTGCCGGTGCAACCTATGCGGATGGTCTTGGCTCGGCGGTTGCCGGTGTGTTCGGCGGGTTGCCCAACACGTCGTTCAGCCAGAATGTCGGCCTGATCGCCATGACCGGTGTCATGAGCCGCAATGTCGTGACCATTGGTGCGCTGTTTCTGATCCTGTGCGGGCTGGTCCCCAAAGTCGGGGCCATCATCCGCACCGTTCCGATCGAAGTGCTGGGCGGCGGTGTGATCGTCATGTTCGGGATGGTTGTGGCCGCCGGTATATCCATGTTGTCCGATGTGGACTGGAACCGGCGCAATATGGTGATCTTTGCCATCTCGTTGTCCATCGGGTTTGGGCTGCAACTGGAACCGGATGCGGTCCAGCACTTGCCGGAAACTTTGGGCATCTTGATGAAAAGTGGCCTTTTGCCTGCTGCGGTCATCGCAATTGTGCTGAATCTGATCCTGCCCGAAGAACTGGCGGATGAGGCCACCGAAGAGGTGTCAGGCGGAATGGCCGGGCATGGCTCGGGCAGCTTGCCCCACGACTGATCCGTGAATCGCAGCCCGCCGTTTGGCGGGCTGCGTCGACTTCAGTTTGCCGCCATCAGGCGCGCGACATCCAGCATTCGGGCCGAAAAGCCCCATTCATTGTCATACCAGCCAAACACCCTGACCTGCCTGTTTCCCACCATGCGAGTTTCGGGGCCCGCGATCACAAGCGACTCGGGTCGCGTGCGCAGATCGGATGAGACCAGAGGCAGGTCCGTCCAGCCCAGAACAGGCGAGTTTTCGGCCGCTGCGCGCAGCTTTGCGTCAAACACCTCGGGGCTCATCTCGTTTTCCAGGGTCACGATCAGGTCTACGGCCGAAACGCTGGCGGTGGGTACGCGCACCGCGGCGCCCGAGATGCGACCGGCCAGATGAGGCATGACTTCGTCAATCAGATGCGTGGCACTGGTTGTGGTTGGAACCATGGACAGCGCACCCGCACGCGAGCGCGCAAGATCGCCGCGCGGCGCGTCCACCATCGGCTGGCTGTTTGTGTAGCAATGGATCGTTGTCATATGGGCCGCGGTGATGCCGCCGATCCCATCCAATACCCGCACCAGCGGAGCCAGCCCGTTGGTGGTACAGGACGCGTTCGAAACGATCCGGGCGTTGCCCAGCTGGTCTTCGTTTGCGCCCAGTACGATCGTGACTTCGGTCGCGGGCGAGGGGCCGGAGATCAGCACCTTGCTGGCCCCGGCAGTCAATCCTCGGCTGGCAACATCGGACGTGCGTGCGATGCCTGTGCAGTCCAGCAGGACATCGACCCCGGATAGATCCACACGGGTCAGATCCTCGCTGTGGGTCATCGGAACCCGGTGCCCGTTCACGATCAGGGTGTCACCTTCAGCCAGGACCGTTCCGGCGTAAGGGCCAAAGGTGCTGTCGTATTTGAACAGATAGGCGCAGGTCTCAAGCGGGGCGATATCGTTGATCAGCACCAGCTCGACATTGCTGTCTTCCGGCAAGGCCAGAACCTGCCGCAGAATTGTGCGGCCGATACGGCCGAATCCGTTGATCGCGAGTTTCATGGGCAAGCTATGGCAGGCTGACCGGGCGATCTCAATGCCCGTTTCGATACCGTTCTAACCGCAGGAGACCTGCGAGAAAAACTGGCCCGAGATGTTCTGATACATGCTTGAGCGGATAACCTTGCAACCCGTTGCCTGCTGGATCGCCGCTATGGCTTGTATCGTCCGCAGGCGCGGCGGCGGACCAAAGGGGTTCAGATTGTTGTTGTCCCGTGTGGCGCGGTAAATGACCGGAGCGTCTGAAACCTGTGTCACAGCCCATGTACGGCTCATGACAAATACGGATTTGGTTTCTTCCCTGGCCGCAACAGGTGCGGCATCGAACGCCGTCAGGCCGATAACGGCCGCAAGCGCAAACATCGTTCCGCGAAATAACATGGTGCAATCTCCAGTACTATAACCCGAGGATATTTCACCAGATTCAGACGCTTCTGTGAACCCCTGACAGGCAAATGACCATTCTACCCGTTTAACGCCGCGACAGGTTCAGCGGCATGTGCCGGTTAACGTCCTTGTAAAGCAGATAGCGGAACCGCCCCGGGCCGCCTGCGTAACAGGCTTGCGGGCAGAAAGCGCGCAGCCACATGTAATCTCCGGCCTCGACCTCGACCCAGTCTTGGTTGAGCCTGTAGACGGCCTTGCCCTCCAACACGTAAAGCCCGTGCTCCATCACGTGGGTTTCGGCAAAGGGGATCACGCCGCCGGGTTCGAAGTTGACGATGTTGACATGCATGTCGTGGCGCAGATCCTGCGGGTCGGCAAAGCGGGTCGTCGACCAGCGCCCTTCGGTGCCGGGCATTTCGATGGGGACCACGTCGCGTTCATTGGTGATGATTGGATCGGGCACGGGCAGGCCGGGGACGGCCTCGTAAGCCTTGCGGACCCAGTGGAATCTGGTCACTTCATCTGCTCGGTTGTGCAGCGTCCAGTCCGAACCCGGCGGGATGTAGGCGTAGCCACCGGTTTCAAGGACATGAACATCGCCGCCAAGGGTCAGTGTGACCGTGCCCTCGACCACAAAGATCACCCCCTGGGCCTGCGCGTCGGTTTCGGGGCGATCAGATCCGCCGCCGGGCTGAACCTCCATAATATACTGCGAAAAGGTCTCGGCAAATCCGCTGAGCGGGCGCGAGAGCACCCATAGACGCGTGCCTTCCCAGAATGGCAGGTAACTGGTGACGATGTCGCGCATGGTGCCCTTGGGGATCACCGCGTATGCGTCGGTGAACATGGCGCGGTCTGTCAGAATCTGGTCCTGGCCGGGATGCCCGCCGGATGGGGCGTAATAAGTCGGATGTGCCATCGAATGCCTCTGGTTCGTATCGGTCGCACTATGCTGGCAATAAACCGGCGGTCCTAGCGCCTGTGTTGCGATAGGTTTGTTCGGGATAATTTGAAGGTGCGCGCCGTGGGGGGCTTGGCCACGGACCAGCGCGAGTATAGTCTTGGGACTAAATCTATTTCAGAACGGTGAGGCGAATATGAAGCCCAGGAAATTGGCAACCTTCGCAGCGGTAATGAGTTTTGGTCTGGGCGTTGCCGCAGACGCCAAACCGCTGTCCCGCATCATATCGGAGATGGGGCTGACCCCTGCGGATTTTGAAGTGGTAAATGCCACGGCGGACCAGTTGCTGACAGGCAGCGCGCGGGCCGGAGATGAACGCAGCTGGGTCAATGACGCCACGGGATCAAAGGGAACGATCCGGGTCCGGGATGTTCGCGGCAACTGCGTACATCTGCAGCATTTTATTCAGCCCGAAGGCGCCGAGAGTTCGCGCGAGGTCAGAACGCGCAGATGCAAGGACGCCAGCGGCAACTGGATTCTGACGCCCTGAGAGTCACCGACTATTCAGTAACCGCGCGCCCTGTCGACTTCGTGCAGCAGAGGCTGACCGCTGGTCAGGCGCCGGAAATTCTCGGCCACATCGGACAATGCGTTGCCCAGATGCCAGCCCGACACATGCGGGGTGATCGTCACTTGGGGATGCCGCCATAACGGGTTGTCCGAAGGCAGGGGTTCTTGCGAGGTGACGTCCAGAACTGCATGACCCGGTGTGCCGCGATCCAGCGCCGCCATCAGCGCGGTTTCGTCGATCAGATCACCGCGTCCGGCATTCAGCAACTGGCTTCCGGGTTTCATCGCATCCAGAAGCGCGGCATCGAACAATCCGATTGTCTGAGGTGTCGATGGCAGAATGGCACAGACATGATCGCACTGGCTCAGCAGGTCGGGCAGCATGTTCTCGCCATGCAGGCAGGTCACACCCTCAATCTGCTTGGGCGAACGGCTCCATCCCATGACCTGGAACCCGACATCGCGCAGCATCCGGGCGGTTCGCGCACCGATATGGCCCAGCCCCAATACCCCGACCACCGTATCAGGGCTGAAGCCGGGCGCGCGCGGTGTCCATTCGGCTCGGCGCTGGGCGGCTTCATAGATTGCCATGTGCCGCTGCCGGCGCAACACATACGCCAGAAACCATTCGGCTATGCCCTGCGCGGGAGCGTCGGGTTTCAGGCGGGTAATGCGGACATGCTCGGGCAGGCCAGGATTGCTGACGATTGTCTCGACCCCGGCGCCGAGTTTCTGCACGAGTTTCAGGTTCGGATAGCGCTTCGGCTGATCTTGGCGCAGGCCGACAAGCGCGATCATCGTGATGTCTGCGGCATCGCCAATCGAATCCGGGGTGCGCACGTCCGCGTCCGGATCGTGTCGCCGGATTTCGCGCGCAATATCATCATCGCTGATCCAGTCGGACAATCCGGTTTCAACCAACAATGCCATTTCGCACCCCCATGTGTTTCGATTTGAACGAATGACGTTCCGTCACCCAACTGGACATCTTTCGGGCAGCTAAGTCATTCTCGGTCCAAAGGTAAAGCCCGGTCCGTCGTCGGATCGCGGAAACATGATCGACAAATGACCCGTGGGATCCGACACCGATGACTGCCATGCCCAGCCAAAAGGCTTTCTTTGACGTTGACCCGGATGGCGTGTTTGTCGGCAACGACCCGGCGCGCGGACCGTGGTCCGCCGATCATTGTCATGCCGGCCCCGTTGCCGGCCTGATCGTCCGCGCGGCCGAGGCTGAAACAGGCCCCGAAAAGATGCTGACCCGGCTGACGGTGGACCTGATCCGGCCATTGCCGCTGGCGGGATTGCGGGTTGCCGCCGAGACCACCCGGCACACACGCACATTGGCGACAACATGGGTCACGGTGCATGATCTGGACAACACGCTGTGCGCAACGGCAACAACAATGCATCTTGTGCGCAAAGATCTGGGCCAGGTTCCCACGGCTGAGGTTCTCGCACCTGCATTTCATGATCTCGTGACCGGGGATTTTCCCTTGATGGAGTTGCGGCATGACCTGCATTGTTTTGCGCAGGCCGTGGACGTGGCCTATCCAAAAGGTGGCAATCAGGGCCTTGGTCCCAAGACGATCTGGTTGCGAACGCCGCATTTGCTTGGCACCGAACGGCCTTCGCCCATTCAGTCGCTGTGTCCGCTGGCCGATTGCGGCAACGGTATCTCGTGCAACGTGCAACCGTCCGGCATGGGGTTTATGAACACGGACCTGACGCTGCACATCCACCGCGAACCTGTCTCGGACTGGTTGGCGGCCGAGTCGGCCTCGCACTGGCAGCCGAACGGAATCGGAATGTCGCAAGCGATCCTGTATGACACGCAGGGGCCAGTGGGTACGGCGTTGCAGACACTCGTTCTGCTTCCACCGCGCTAGCGCATACCCTTCGGATGTTTCGATCCGTGTTGGAAGTGCATTGCCGCAGCGGCCTTCGGCCCCTATGTTCTGGCCATGCGCTGGCTGATTACATTGTTAACCTGTTGCCTGCCGGTTTCGGCAATTCCGCACCCGCATGTCTATATCGACACCGGGCTGGAATTCATTGTCGATGAGACGGGCCAATTGACTCATGTCCGCGTGACCTGGGTCTATGACGAATTCTATTCCCTTCTGGTTCTGGAAGACCTGAAACTCGATCAGGATGCAGACGGCGTGCTGTCCGAGGCCGAGCAGAAAGTTCTGACCGGTTTCGACATGCAATGGGTCGCAGGCTACAACGGCGATCTTGTAATCGCCGCAGGTGGAACGCCGGTTTCATTGACGGGGCCGTCAGAGCCGTCCGCGACCACCGAAGACGGGCGTATCGTGACAACTCATTTGCGCGAGGTCGAATCTGGCGGCGTATCGGCGGCTGACCTGTCCGCCAAACCTTTCGATGAAACCTTCTACACGGCTTACGAGGTCACGCGCCCGGTGACGATTTCCGGGCCGGATGGCTGCCAGATCGATCGCCGGGAACCCGATATCGACGGACAACTGGCGCAGATGCAGGCCTTTCTTCTGACATTGGATGCAGATGTCGACCTTGAAGAAAATGATATCCCCCTTGTCGGGGAAAGCTTTGCGACCGAGATCCGCGTTTCATGTCCAAATTCCTGATCATTCCGGTCGCGCTGGCCTGTGCCTTGCTGTTGTGGTTCTGGGGCAGCGGCGGATTCGATCATCTTGCTGCCTGGGCTGCGGGTGAACAACGGGACTTCCAGAACCAGATCGCGCGTTCCCTGCGCGCCGCGCGCGCGGAACAGCCGGAAGCTGTCGCGACCCTGCTGACGGTTTGTTTCGCCTATGGGTTTTTCCACGCGATCGGCCCGGGACACGGCAAGGTTCTGATCGGCGGCTACGGGCTGGGCCGTCAGGTCGCTTTCTGGCGTTTGTCCGCCATCAGTGTTCTGTCCAGTCTGGGGCAGGCGGTAACGGCGATCGTTCTGGTCTATGCCGGGGTGCTGGTGTTTCAGATGTCGCGCGAGTCTCTGATCGGGACAACAGAACAGGTGATGGCTCCGATCAGTTATGGGGCCATTGCGGCGATCGGGATATGGCTTGTCCTGCGTGCGGTTCGCAGTTTCGCCCGACAGCATCGAAACTCACAGTCTTCCGCGCGCCATCATCATGACCACCATGATCACCACCACCACGATCACGGGGAGTGTTCCGAGTGCGGTCACCGCCATGGCCCAAGCCCCGAGGAAGTGGCGAATGTTGGCAGCCTGCGCGAGGCGTTGGTGCTGATCGCGGGGATTGCTGCGCGTCCCTGCACCGGCGCGCTGTTCGTGCTGATCCTGACTTGGCAGATGGGTATCGCAATGGTCGGCATCGCCGGGGCATTTGCCATGGCGCTGGGCACTGCGACGGTCACAACCTTTGTGGGCTGGACATCCTTCGGCTTGCGCGGGGGGCTTCTGGCCTCGGCCTCGGCCACGCGGTTCGTTTCTGTGCTGGCCCCGACTATCGAACTGGTTGCGGGTCTGATTATTGCAGTGATCGCAAGCGGGTTGCTGATGCGCGCGCTATAGGTCAGTCGAACACCGGTTCAGGGTATCCGACTCGCGCTAGGTAAAGGCCTTGCGGCGGGCAGACCGGGCCACAGGCAGCACGGTCAGCGGCCTGCAGCGCATCGCGCACATCTTCTGGTGTCCACGATCCCGCGCCGACCCGTTCCAGCGTGCCCACAAAGCTGCGCACCTGATTGTGCAGGAACGACCGCGCGCGCACGTGGAAGTGCACTTCGGGCCCTGAAAAGCCCTGAACCCGTTCAACCCGCAACTCATCCAGAGTTTTGACCGGGCTGACCGCCTGACAGATCGACGAGCGGAAGGTCGTGAAATCATGCCGCCCGATCAGCATGTCCGCACCGGCTTGCATCGCGTCGACATCCAGCTGGTGGTTGATCTGCCAGACCTGCCCGCTGTCATGGGTGGCGGGGGCGCGGCGCATCAGAATGCGGAACAGGTATTGCCGTTCGAGTGCTGAAAACCGGGCATGCCAATCGTCATCCACCCGCGCAGCCTTTACGATGGCCACGGGTTGAGGCTTGAGGTGATAGTTCAGCGCCTCGGACAGGCGAAACGAATCCCAGTCTTTCACCAGATCGCAATGCGCCACCTGTCCCAACGCATGAACGCCCGCGTCTGTCCGCCCGGCGGCGGCAATTGTGTGCTCACCCGGCTGGATACGCGACAGTGCGGTCTCGATTGCGCCCTGCACGGACGGCAGGTCCTTTTGCCGCTGCCATCCGGCAAACGGTTCCCCCTGATATTCGACTTTCAGCGCGTATCTTGGCATGTGGCGCTGGTATCGCGCCGCGCCGGTCCGGGCAAGAGCCGGATTGGGAAAAGCTCTGGCAACCTCGGGGCTTGCTACCTATCTTGAGCAAAACAACCATGCGGGGCGGCGGATTGGTCATCTCATCACTGGCAGACAGTCTTGTGCGCGGTGTCGAATCCGTGGGCGACCGCGTGTCTGAAACCCTGTTCGAGCCTGTCATACGTCTGGGCGTCACCGGGCTGGCGCGGTCCGGCAAAACGGTGTTCATCACCTCGCTTGTGGCCAATCTTCTGGATCGGGGCCGCATGACGGGGCTTGTCGCCCAGCAGGAGGGGCGGATCAACGCCGCCTATCTGCAACCACAGCCTGATGACACGGTGCCCCGGTTCGACTTTGAATCTCATCTGTCCGACCTGACCGGCCCCGCGCCGCACTGGCCCGAGAGCACGCGCGCGGTGTCCGAACTGCGCCTGTCATTCAAGGCGCGCCCCGCCGGTTTGCTGGCCGGGTTGCAGGGACCGCGCACCGTTCATCTTGATATCGTGGACTATCCGGGGGAATGGCTGCTGGATCTGGCCCTGTTGGAGAAATCCTATGCGGAATGGTCGCAGGACACGCTGACTCGCATCGAAGACCGGTCCGAAGCAGCGGTTTTCCTGTCACAGATCGGGGCAACCGATCACACTGAGAACCACGATGAGCCGACGGCTCAGGCACTGTCGGCGGCGTTCACGGATTATCTGAACAGGGCGCGGGACAGCGGGTATTACGACTGCACACCGGGGCGGTTCCTGTTGCCGGGCGACCTGGCCGGATCACCGGTTCTGACCTTTGCGCCGTTGCCGGTTGACGGCCCGTCGCGCAGGCGCTCGCTGCACCGCGAGATGGAACGGCGGTTCGAGGCGTACAAGTCGCAGGTGGTCAAACCGTTCTTCCGTGATCATTTCTCGCGCATCGACCGGCAGGTTGTGTTGGTCGACGCGCTGGGCGCAATTCACAAGGGCCCGAAGGCGGTCGAGGACATGCGCCGCGCGATGGCAGATATCCTGTCGGCTTTCCGTCCCGGCCGAAATGCGTGGCTCAGCCAGCTGCTGCTGGGCAAACGGGTCGAGCGTATTCTCTTTGCTGCCACCAAGGCCGATCATCTGCACCACTTGCAACACCCACGCCTGACCGCGATCATGGAGGCGCTGACGCGCGAAGCGCAGGACAGGGCCAAATTCGCCGGAGCCGAGACCGCCGCCCTGTCGCTGGCGTCGCTGCGTGCCACGACGGAAGAAATGCGCAATCACAACGGGTCGGAACTGCCCTGCGTGCGTGGCACTCTGTTGGATACCGGGAACCAGGCTGCCTTTTATGCCGGGGATCTGCCGTCAGATCCCGCTCATCTGCTGGGCCCGGCCCGCGACGGGGCTGAGAACTGGCTGAACGATGATTTCGGTTTCATGACATTTGCCCCGGCGCATCTGACCCTTCGCCCCGGGGACGGGCCGCCGCACATCCGGCTGGACCGGGCCGCCCAGTTTTTGATCGGAGACCGCCTGTGACCGTAAAACTCCGCCCCGCCCGCAGTACGGATGCCGGCGCGACCGGTGAAATCCTGCATGGATTCGCGCGCGAGAACGACTGGATGCCCGAGCTGCATTCCTGCGCTGAAACCATCGCGTTTTGCGGCAGGATGATCGATCAGGGTTGGGTCACTGTGGCCGAGACGGACAAGGGCGTCGTGGGGTTTCTGGCGCGTCATGGTGACGAGGTTCATTCCCTCTATCTTGCCGCTGCGGCGCGGGGGCAGGGGATTGGGCGGAAATTGCTGGACCGAGCCAAAACCGAACGATCTCAGCTGTCGCTGTACGCGTTCGAGGCAAACGGGCCCGCGCGCAGGTTTTATGCGCGTCACGGATTTGTCGAGGTCGCGCGCGGCAACGGATCGGACAACGATGAAAACCTGCCGGATATCAGGTTTGTCTGGAATGCGGAGGGCGGCAACAATGGCTAAAGGCCCGGTTCTGATTGATCTGGAAGCGGATGAACCCGCTGCCGACGTAGCACAGGCGCCACCCGTTCCCGATGTTGCGCAGCCGCAAGGTCAGGCAATGCAGGCCGCGGCCCGGCTTGCGGCCCGAAAGCCTTCTACCCTGTCCCGGTGGTTCTGGGGGCTGGCGCTGGCCGTTGTGGGCGCGGCGGTTTCGATTGCAGCGTGGGATTTTGCAACGTCGCTGGTGGCGCGTTCGCCTGTTTTGGGGTGGATCGTCACCGGGCTGATTGCGGCGCTGGTACTGGTGACGCTGATCATCGTGATCCGTGAACTGGCGGCTATTGGACGGCTGTCGCGCGTGGATGGAATGCGCCGCGCCGCCGATGCCGCGCTGGCCGAAGCTGATCTGGAGCAGGCGCGGTCGGTCACGAACCGGCTGGTCGCGTTCTACAAGGGCCGCGAAGACACGAGATGGGGCCGCGACAGGCTGGCCGAGCGCATGGGCGAGCAATTCGATGCCAGCGGTCTGCTGTCCCTTGCCGAGGACGAATTGCTTGCCCCGCTCGACGCTGCCGCCAGCCGTGAGGTCGAAGCGGCGGCCAGGCAGGTGGCCACCGTGACCGCGCTTGTACCGCTGGCGCTGGCGGATGTCGCAACGGCGATGCTGGCGTCCCTGCGGATGATCCGGCGCATTGCCGAAATCTACGGAGGCCGCGCCGGTTTTTTTGGCGGATGGCGTCTGACGCGGGCCGTCTTTGTGCATCTGGTCGCCACGGGCGCCGTCGCTGTGGGTGATGATCTGCTGGAGCCGGTTCTGGGCGGCTCAGTCCTCAGCAAACTGTCCCGCCGTTTTGGTGAGGGTCTGGTAAACGGCGCGCTGAGCGCCCGTGTTGGCGTGGCGGCGATGGAAGTCTGCCGCCCGTTGCCTTTTTCCAAACGGCACAAGCCGTCGACCCGCGGCATGATCCGGCGTGCACTGAGCGGCCTGTTCTCGAAAGATTGATCTGACGCAAGGCCATAGTGCTATCCTTCCGCCAAGCTAATGGCGACGGAGGGCCAGCCATGATCGACCACGGTCACAGCCAGAAAGAGATTTCCGCCCGGATCAATGCCCCGCCCGGTCGCGGCGTCCTGCGGGATCTTGTCTATGGCGGGCTGGACGGGTCGGTCACGACCTTTGCCATTGTGTCCGGTGTCGCCGGGGCGGGTCTGTCGCCCTTTGTCATTGTGGCGCTTGGCCTTGCGAACGTGCTGGCCGACGGGTTTTCGATGGCGGCCGGGAACTATTCGGGCACCAAGGCCGAACTGGACAATATCCGCCGCATTCGCGCGGTCGAGGAACGCCATATCGACCTTTATCCCGAAGGCGAGCGCGGCGAAGTGCGTGAGATTCTGGCTCAGAAAGGACTTTCGGGCCGCGTTCTGAACGAGGCGACGGATGCCATCACCGATAATCGGGAAAACTGGATCAACCTGATGATCGAAGGCGAATACGGTCTGGGCAGTGTCGAGCCTCATCCGCTCAAGGCTGCAACGGCGACGTTCTTCGCGTTTCTGGTGGCCGGGATGGTTCCGCTGGTTCCGTTTCTGGTGTCCGTCCAGAATGCCTTTGCGGTCTCGGTCTCACTGACACTTGCGGTTTTCTTCGCCATCGGTGCTATGAAAAGCCGGTGGTCGCTGGCCCCTTGGTGGCGGTCGGGGATTGAGACCTTGTTGATCGGCGGAACGGCGGCGTTGATTGCCTACCTTGTCGGGTCCCTGTTTCACCCCTGACAGCCCGTTTGGCCGTTTTGAATTGGTGTTGAAAATGACACGTTCGCCGCTCTTCACCCCGGGCGGCAGAACCTCTGGACCATTGCGGGAAGGCGTCTTATAAGCCTGCCATGCATGACCGTCTGGCCATCATTATTCGAATTATATCCCCGGCGCTCTGACCCTCTGAGACGCCGGGCAAAGGTGTTTGAGACTTCGCACCGAACGCTTCGATCCTAGTAAGACCAGATCATCCAAGGGACGCCCCAAATGTGCGCCGATACGATCCAGACACCTGACTACAAAGACACGCTGAACCTGCCCAAAACCGAGTTCCCGATGCGCGCCGGCCTGCCCAAGCGCGAGCCCGCATGGCTGGAGCGGTGGGAAACCATCGGCGTCTATGACCGCCTGCGTGAAAAAGAGGGCCGCACGCCCTTTACGCTGCATGATGGCCCTCCTTACGCGAACGGTCACCTGCATATCGGTCACGCGCTGAACAAAACGATCAAGGACATGATCGTGCGGTCCCATCAGATGATGGGCCATGATGCGCGCTATGTGCCCGGTTGGGACTGCCACGGCCTGCCGATCGAATGGAAGATCGAGGAACAGTACCGCAAGAAGGGCAAGAACAAGGATGAGGTGAACATCGTCGACTTCCGTCAGGAATGCCGCAAGTTCGCCGAAGGTTGGATCGACGTCCAGCGCGAAGAGTTCAAGCGCCTTGGCATCACAGGCAACTGGCCCGATCCCTACATCACCATGGACTATCATGCCGAGGCCGTGATCGCCGACGAGTTCATGAAGTTCCTGATGAACGGCACGCTCTATCAGGGCTCCAAACCCGTGATGTGGTCGCCCATCGAGAAAACTGCGCTGGCCGAGGCCGAGGTCGAATATCACGACAAGGAAAGCTTCACCATCTGGGTGAAGTTCAAGGTTTCTGAAACAGATACTTCGCGACCCGAGTTTAAGTTCGAAGTCGGTAAAGAAGCCGCCGCGAAAATTTACGAACATGGGACCGACCATCAGCCCGCGCCGATAACTGCGGATGAATTGGAAGCTCAGATCGCTGCTTCGAGGAAATTATTGGCCGAGCAATTGGTTGGGGCGCATGTCGTAATCTGGACTACAACACCTTGGACAATGCCATCCAACAAGGCAGTCGTGTACGGTAGAGACATCTCCTATGGTCTGTACGAAGTTACCGGGACGCCGGATGAGTGTTGGGCTAATGTGGGCGACAAGTTTCTGCTGGCCGATAACCTTGCTGCTGACGTGCTGGGCCGCGCACGCCTCAATGACGATCAGTGGACACGAGTGCGCGACATTTCCGCTGCGGAACTTAGTGCTCTTTGCTTGTCTCACCCATTGGCCGATGCCCCTGGCGGTAATGGTGAATGGGACGACATCCGTGACTTCCGCGCCGCTGAGTTCGTAACCGACACCGAAGGCACAGGTTTCGTTCACTGTGCACCGTCCCACGGGATGGAAGAATTCGAGCTGTACCGCGATCTGGGGATGCTGGAACAGGTCATCACCTACAACGTGATGGACGATGGCTCATTCCGCGCTGACCTGCCGTTCTTTGGTGGCAAATACATCCTGTCCCGCAAGGGCGGTGAGGGTGACGCGAACAAGGCCGTGATCGACAAGCTGGTCGAGGTCGGCGGCCTGCTGGCGCGTGGCAAGATCAAGCACAGCTATCCTCATTCGTGGCGCTCGAAGGCTCCGATCATCTACCGCAACACGCCGCAGTGGTTTGCCTCGGTCGACCGCAAGCTGGATGACGGTATGGGCGAGATGGGCGACACCATCCGCGAACGGGCCCTGCGCTCGATCGACGAGCTGGTGAAGTGGACCCCGCAGACCGGTCGAAACCGCCTGTATTCGATGATCGAAGCGCGCCCGGACTGGGTTCTGTCCCGCCAGCGCGCCTGGGGCGTGCCGCTGACCTGCTTCACCAAAAAGGGTGCTCTGCCGACCGACGCAGATTATCTGCTGCGCAACGCAGACCTGAACGCGCGTATCAAAGCGGCGTTCGAGGCAGATGGTGCGGACGTCTGGTACACCGAGGGCTTCAAAGAGAAGATTCTGAACGGCATCGCCAACCCCGATGACTACGATCAGGTGTTTGACGTGCTGGACGTGTGGTTCGACTCGGGCTCGACCCACGCTTTCGTTCTGCGTGATCGAGAGGACGGCACCGAAGACGGCATCGCCGATGTCTACATGGAAGGGACCGACCAGCACCGCGGGTGGTTCCATTCTTCCATGCTGCAGGCCTGCGGCACCAAAGGCCGCGCGCCTTATCGCAACGTTGTGACCCACGGTTTCACGCTGGATGCCAAGGGCAACAAGATGTCCAAATCGCTGGGCAACACCATCGTGCCGGAAGAGGTCATCAAGCAATACGGCGCCGACATCCTGCGTCTGTGGGTGGCTCAGACCGACTATACCGCCGACCAGCGGATCGGGCCGGAAATCCTGAAAGGCACCGCCGACAGCTATCGCCGCCTGCGCAACACCATGCGGTTCATGCTGGGTTCGCTGGCTGACTTCTCCGAGGCGGATCGCGTCGCGCCCGAGGATATGCCGCGACTGGAGCGTTGGGTTCTCAGCCGTCTTGCCGATCTGGATAGCCAAGTGCGCAAAGGCTACGCCGCGTTCGACTTCCAGGGCGTGTTCAGTGCCGTTTTCACCTTTGCGACCGTCGATCTGTCATCGTTCTATTTCGATATTCGCAAGGATGCGCTGTATTGCGATGGCGACACGCTGCGCCGCCGGTCCGCGCGCACCGTGCTGGATACCCTGTTCCACCGCCTGACCACCTGGCTGGCGCCGGTCCTGGTCTTCACCATGGAGGAAGTCTGGCTGGAACGGTTCCCGGGCGACGACAGTTCAGTCCATCTGGTGGACTTCCCCAAGACGCCTGCCGACTGGCGCAACGCCGAGCTTGAGACAGCCATGGCCAAGATCCGCCGGGTGCGCCGTGCCGTAACCGCTGCGTTGGAAGTGCAGCGCCAGGACAAGGTCATCGGCTCCAGCCTGGAGGCGGCGCCGATCGTGTATATCGAAGACTCCGAAACGCGCGATCTGCTGGCAACGTTTGATGTGGATGACATGTGCATCACCTCTGGCCTGTCGGTGACCGGCGATCCGGCCCCGGCCGAGGCGTTCCGCGTGCCTGAGATTGAAGGCGTCGGAGTGGTGTTCGAAAAGGCGGAAGGCGCGAAGTGCCAGCGGTGCTGGAAGATCCTGCCTGACGTGGGCCGACACGCGCATGACGACGTCTGCGGGCGCTGCGACGAAGCGCTGGGCTGATCCGTTACCGGCGGCTATGGGGCAGGGCCTTTAGTGAGGCTCTGCCTTTCTCCGAAAGGTATTTTGAACAAAAGACGGGCGAATTGTCTGGATTCGGGTTGCGGTGGCTGTGACCTGTCTGTCAGCATGACCGAATGGGAACGATTGCGGTAGACACACGGTTTGGACGCCTCGGCATCGTCGAGGAAGACGAGGCAATCACGGGGCTGATTTGGGACGGGTCCGACGATGCCCCTGATACGCCGTTGCTCCGCGAGGCGGCGGCGCAGATGCAGGCCTACGACCAGAAGCGCCTGCAAAGGTTCGATCTGCCCTATCGTATAAAGGGAACAGAGTTTCAGCGCCGGGTCTGCGACGCAATGTTCGCGATCCCGCTGGGTGAGACCCGGACTTATGGCCAGTTGGCGGCGGAGCTGGGCTATTCGGCGCAGGCGGTTGGGCGCGGCTGTGGCGGCAATCCGATCCCGGTGATCATCCCGTGCCACCGCGTTTTGGGGGCAAATGGAAGGATGGTCGGGTTTTCCGGGTGCGGGGGTGTCGAGACCAAGGTTGCCCTGTTGCGCCATGAAGGAGCCGCCAGCCTGCTTATCTGAACAGTGGAAACCTGTTGCAATCGCCCGGATTGCGGCCCAACTTATATTCGATACTGAATTTGAAGGACCGCATTGAATGACCACTGAAGCAGACCTTGCAGCCCGCAAGAAGGCAATTATCGACCGGCTGATGTCGCTTGAAGCGCAGGAGCTTGCCACGGCGCAGGCGCATTATGATGCGTTTCTGAAAGATTCGCAGCTGGATGACCGTGAAGGACATGACAAGGACGACATCGCTGCCTCGCGCGAGAATGCAGATCTCGCGGCAGCTTTCGACGCGCCGGTCCATGCCCATCATGCCAAGATCGACGTGATCGAAAACACTGATTTCAGCCTGACCGACACGGTGCAGCCCGGCGCGGTGATCAAATTCAACAACCGGCGGTTTGTTGTGTGTGTTTCAACGACGCGGTTTGACGTCGACGGCAACACCTACATGGGCATTTCCATGCAAAGCCCGATCTACCTAGCCATGGCCGGCCTGCAGGAGGGTGATGTGTTCACCCATAATGGCACCGAATTCGAAGTGCAGGAGGTCCTGTAATTTCAGCTATCGCGCGCGGGTACCATCTGCTGAGCGATGCCCGCGAAGGTCAGGTACAGGCTGGTGACGACCAGCCCCCAGTGCGCCCAGCTTTCGGGATGGAAATCGACCCAGGCTGCCCATCCGGCAAAGAACGTCCAGGCCAGGGCCATTGGCAAAGTCAGGTTGCGCCAGCGTTCGGTCCGGACCGGGTGAACGAATTTCAATGGCAGAAACATTGCCAGCGATAGCAGTGTCACCAGCAGCAGAATTACCCAGAAATTCGGTTCGAGCGCGAAGATCACGATAACGAACATGTTCCAGCAGCCGGGAAAGCCGGAAAAGGAGTTGTCCTTGGTCTTCATTCGGGTGTCGGCAAAGTACATCGCGCTGGCAAATGTGATGACAATGATTGCGAACCAGCCGGTCCAGCCATCCATCAGCCCCGATTTGAAAAGTGCAAAGGCGGGAATGAACACGTAAGTCAGGTAGTCGATTATCAGGTCTAGCAGGACGCCATCGAACTCGGGCGCGTTTTTCTTGACGTGGTAGTGGCGGGCAAGCGGGCCGTCGATACCGTCCACGATGAACGAGACCACAAGCCAGAGATACATCAGGCTCCATTTTTCTTCGACGGCGGCCAGCATGGCCAGCATTGCGAAAACGGCACCGGTGGCGGTGAACAGATGAACGCTAAGGGCTTTGAATCTCAATGTCATGGGGGTGTCATGGACGATGCGGCCACGAGATGCAAAGCAAAAAGTCTCCAATGACCAAACGCCGGCGAATGGCTGTGGTGATCCGGTTCAGGCTTTGGGATGAGCCCGGTTGTAGACTTCCATCAGGCGCGCGCTGTCGACTGCCGTGTAGGTCTGCGTGGTTGAAAGCGACGCATGCCCCAGCAACTCCTGAATTGCGCGCAGATCACCACCCGCCGACAGAAGATGTGTGGCAAAGCTGTGCCTGAGCGCATGTGGGGTGGCTGTGGCAGGCAGGCCCAGCTGCATCCGTGCCTTCGCCATGACGCCCTGGATTGCGCGTGGGTTCAGCGGTCCGCCCCGCACACCGCGAAACAGCGCTTCCGAGGGCAACAGGGAATGAGGACAAAGCGACGTGTACCGTTCCACGGCCTGCCGGGCGACTGGCAGAACTGGCACGATCCTCTCCTTCCCGCCCTTGCCCAGAATCCGCAGTGTTGCTGGCAGAGGCACATCCCTACCCGTCAGGGACAGGGCTTCGGATATTCGCAATCCGCACCCGTAGAGCAGTATCACCACCGCCATGTCCCTGGCCGCGACCCAATCCGAGCTGGATTGTAGTTCGACCGTATCAATCATCGCGCGCGCCGCATCTTCGGCAAGCGGGCGGGGCAGTTTTTGGGTGTATTTGGGCGCGCGGGTCGACAGAACGGCGGTGGGTTCAAAGCCTTCGCGCTCGGCCAGCCAGCGATAAAAGCTTTTGACGGCCGACAATTTGCGCGCCAGCGACCGTGCCCCCACGCCGCTACCGCGCTGATCCGCCATCCAGGCCCGCATGTCCGAAACCGTGATCCGTTCAAGCGCGGCCAGCCCCTGCTGCCCGTTATGGTGCAGGGTCATGAAGGACAAAAAGTCGGTGACATCGCCGCGATAGGCGGATTGCGTGTTCTCCGACCGTCCGGCCAGCGCGGCAAGCCCGTCAAGCCATTGCTGCAGCGCATCGCGGCAGGCCGGAGAAATCAGGCTCACGACAGCCAGTGGCGCATGGAGCGTTCAAATACGCCGGCAAAGAAGGTCAGAAGGTCGGTGCCCAGTTGTGGAGAGAAATGTCGCGGATCCCGGGCCCCCATTACGATCATTCCCGGCAGGCGACCCGTGCCCAGGTTCAGCCGTAGGCAGGCTTCGGACCGCAAATGCCCCGCCTGCGCACCATAGATCCTGCGGCTGTGTTGCCGGGTTTCGCGCAAAATGACATCCCGCGTGGATCTGCTGCGATCACTGTTGAGGTACTCGTCGACAAAGCCGGGCTCGACCACGGCCAGAACGCCCCCCAGCTTTTCGATGGCGGGATCGTTTTGTTCGATTGTGGTTTCCAGAACCAAGGTGATCTGATCCACGCGCAAAATATCGGCCACGTCACTGCCCAGGGCGCGCAGGAATTCTTCGAACTCGACGGGCTCCAGCAGGCGCAGAATGGCGCGGTGTACCTGATTTGTGCCCGCAAGGTTCTCGTAAGCCGCCGCGATGACCGATCGGTGGGTGTCTTCCAGCCGGTCCAGCCGCGCCTCAAGCCGCTGCATGGCGATGCCGCGCAGGTCGATGACATTTTCGCCACGCGCCTGTTCGTTCGCGGCCACCAGGGCCTGCATCAGGTCCTTGTCATCCAGCACAGCGTCTGGTTCAGCCAGAATCGCGGCGCGAAGGCTATCCTCGAGTTTGGGGTTACTGCTCATATCCCGTCCGGTCTTTTTTTGTTGTGCCGGACTATAACATGGCTTGCCGCGATTGCCTTGGAAAAAATGCAGCTTTGACGGGTTTTCTCAGGTCTGATGCGGCGGCTCCCGCCTGCCTGCGCCTGATCGGGGATCAGGCCTCGGCCGTTGGGCCGGGCGCGGCGCCAGACGGCGCCGCGCGGTTGTGCAATGGATCAGAGGATTTTCTGGCCGGTCTTGGCCCAATCGGCCAGGAAGGTCTCGAGACCCTTGTCGGTCAGCGGGTGATCGGCCAGTTTCTTGATGACGGCGGGTGGCGCTGTGATCACGTCGGCACCGATGCGCGCGCTGTCGGTCACATGGTTCACGGTGCGGATCGAGGCGGCCAGAATTTCAGTTTCGAACCCGTAATTGTCATAAACCTGGCGGATGTCGGCGATCAGATCCATGCCATCAAGGTTGATGTCGTCCAGACGTCCGATGAAGGGCGAGATGAAAGTCGCACCAGCCTTGGCTGCCAGAATGGCCTGGTTGGTGGAGAAGCAGAGAGTCACGTTGACCATCTGGCCTTCGTCGGTCAGCGTTTTGCATGTTTTCAGACCGGCCCATGTCAGCGGTACTTTTACGGCGATGTTGGGGGCGATCTTGGCCAGCTTGCGGCCTTCGGCGATCATGTCGTCGGCTTCGGTTGCGACCACTTCGGCAGACACAGGCCCGTCGACCAGATCGCAGATTTCCTTGGTCACTTCCAGAATGTCGCGGCCCGACTTCAGGATCAGCGACGGGTTGGTGGTTACGCCGTCCACCATGCCCAGATCGTTCAGTTCGGCGATGGCATCGATCTCGGCGGTGTCTACAAAGAATTTCATGAGGGCAGTCCTTTGATGGGTTGGCCTTGGTTGCGGATGGCTTTACCTCAAAGAGACCCATGCTGGAACCCCCTGCGAAGGATATGCCGTGAGCGCTAACGGATTTTTCGACGAAGGAGACCTGGTTGCGGTGCTGACAACGCAGCCGCTGGACCGGACGTTGGACTATAAGGCGCCCGAGGGTGGGTGCTTTCTGGGGGCGTTTGTCGAAGTACCATTGGGGCCGCGCAAGGTTCTTGGCGTGGTCTGGGGGCCGGGGCTGGGGGGCTTTGACCTTGCCAAGGCGCGGTCGGTCATACGTGTGCTCGAGGTTGCGCCGATGCGAGAGGAGATGCGCGTGTTTCTGGGGCGGGTGGCCGATTATACGCTGACGCCGATGCCCGCGATGCTGCGTCTGGCGACCCGCGCGCCGGGGCTGGGTGATCCGCCGTCTATGCGCAAGATATATCGCCTTGGCGAAGGTCAACCTGACCGGATGACGGATGCACGTACCCGCGTGCTGGAAGTGTTGCGCGACTATGGCGGGTTGGCCTTTACGCTGAAGGAACTGGCTGAACAGGCAGGGGTGACGTCCTCGGTCGTCAAGGGCTTGGTCAAGCAAGGCGCGGTTCGGGAAGAGGACAGCCCGCGAGATCTGCCCTATCCGCGTCTGGACCCGGATTTGCCCGGAAAGGAGCTGACAGAAGATCAGGCGGAGGCCGTCACGCGGCTGCACGCCGGGCAGCGGACGGGGAGCTATGGCACGACCTTGCTGAAGGGTGTGACCGGGTCCGGCAAAACCGAGGTGTATCTGGAAGCGGTGGCCGAGACTTTGCGGCAAGGGCGGCAGGCGCTGGTCTTGCTGCCAGAGATTGCCCTGACTGCCGAGTTTCTGACCCGGGTCGAGGCAAGGTTTGGCGCGCGTCCGGCCGAATGGCACTCGGGCGCGACCATGACCGAACGCCGCCGGGTCTGGCGGATGGTCGGGCAGGGGGATGCGCAACTGGTGGTCGGCGCCCGGTCGGCGCTATTCCTGCCGTTCCGCAATCTGGGCCTGGTTGTTGTAGATGAGGAACATGATACCTCTTACAAGCAAGAGGATGGCGTGCATTACAGCGCCCGCGACATGGCGGTCCTGCGCGCGGCCATCTGTGGCGCGCGGGTGATTCTGGCCAGTGCCACGCCCTCATTGGAAAGCTGGGCCAACGCCGAGGCCGGGAAATACGAGCGTCTCGATCTGACGTCGCGGTTCGGGGCGGCGGTCCTGCCCGAGATGAAGCCCATCGACATGCGCGCCGAACAGATGCAGGCGGGAACGTGGATTTCGCCGTCCCTGCGGCAGGCAGTGAGGCAGCGGATCGAGAAGGGTGAGCAATCGCTGCTGTTCATCAACCGCCGTGGCTACGCGCCGGTGACGCTCTGCCGCGCTTGCGGTGAACAGATTGCCTGTGATCACTGTGACGCGCGGATGGTCGAGCATCGCTTTTTGAAACGCCTTATGTGCCATCAATGCGGCGAAACCAAACCGATGCCCGAGACCTGTCCGTCCTGCGGGGTCGAAGGCAAACTGGCCCCGGTCGGGCCGGGAATCGAGCGGCTGGCGGAAGAGGCCGAAGCGACCTTTCCCGAGGCGACGATCGCGATGCTCAGTTCTGACCTGTTCGGCTCGGCGCGGGCGCTGAAGGCCAAGATTGAAGAGATTGCCGAAGGCGACGCGGATCTCATCATCGGGACACAGCTGGTGGCCAAAGGGCACAACTTTCCAAAGCTGACGCTGGTCGGAGTTATCGACGCGGATCTCAGCCTGCATGGCGCAGACCTGCGGGCTGCCGAGCGGACCTTCCAGTTGATGCGGCAGGTTGCGGGTCGAGCCGGTCGGGCCGACAAGCCCGGGCAGGCGCTGTTGCAGACCTTTCAACCGGAACATCCTGTCATCCGCGCCATTCTGTCCGGCGATGAAGAAGGTTTCTGGAAGGCCGAGGCCGCCGGGCGGCAGGCGGCAGGCGTGCCGCCTTATGGCCGCATGGCTGGAATTGTTCTGTCGGGCCCCGAGGTCGGCCCGGTTTTCGACATCGGCAATGCCATGGCCCGCAATGACGCGCCGCTTCGTGACGTGGGCGCGCAGGTGTTTGGTCCGGCCCCGGCGCCCATCGCCCGCATCCGTGGCCGCCACAGGGTGCGGCTGCTGGTCAAAGCGCCGAAGGGCGCGCCCATTCAGGACGCGATCGCGCGCTGGATCGCGCCTTTGCGCCTGAAAGGCGATATCCGACTTTCCGTGGATATCGACCCGCAAAGCTTCTACTGACGTCTGCATCTGCGCAGGCCTGCTGTGCGCATGCCGCTTCCCTCTCGCCAAACTGTTCAAATGGGCGTAGAGGGAGTCCCATGCTGAAACCCATGCCGCTTTCTGAGGCGCAGAGCCTTCCGTTCTGGCGCCGTCCGGTCACGCTCCTTTTCGTGATGGCATTGACCATGCCCATCGCGTTCAACGCGTGGAGCGCGCTGTTGAACAACTTTGTCATCGAGGTGGCGAATTTCGACGGGGCGGATATCGGTCTGCTGCATACGGTGCGGGAAATTCCGGGCTTTCTGGCCGTCGGCGTGATTGCCGTGATCCTGTTCATTCGCGAGCAGGTGCTGGCGATGATCTCGTTGATGCTGCTGGGTGTTGCAACGGCCGTCACTGCTTGGTTTCCCAGCCTTGGCGGGTTGCTGTTTGTGACGCTGTTCAGTTCGATCGGCTTTCACTACTACGAAACGGTAAACCAGTCGCTGCAACTGCAATGGTTGCCCAAGGACCGCGCGCCGCAAGTGCTGGGATGGTTGGTGGCGATTGGGTCTGCATCGACTCTGGTGGTCTACGGCCTGATCGTCCTGACATGGGACCGGTTCGATCTGTCCTACAACACGGTATTCATGGCGGCCGGGGGGCTGACGGCGTTGCTCGGCCTGTTGTGCCTGATCGCTTACCCGCAGTTTGATGCGCCGACGCCGCAAACAAAGAAAATCATACTCCGCCGCCGGTATTGGCTTTACTATGCGCTGCAATTCATGGCCGGCGCCCGGCGGCAGATCTTCATTGTTTTCGCCGGTTTCATGATGGTCGAGAAGTTCGGTTTTGACGTGCACGAACTGACAGGGCTGTATCTGATCAATCTGCTGATCAACATGACCGCTGCGCCCATGTTGGGCAAAGCGGTGGCGATGTTCGGCGAACGCCGCACGCTGATCTTTGAATATACCGGTCTGGCGATCGTGTTCGCGGCCTATGGCGGCATCTACTGGTTTGGCTGGGGCGTGCTGCTGGCCGCAATCCTATACGTGATCGACCACGTGCTGTTCGCGCTCGCGCTGGCACTGAAGACCTACTTCCAGAAGATCGCCGACCCGGCGGATATTGCGCCCACGGCGGCGGTGGCTTTCACGATCAACCATATCGCGGCTGTGTTCCTGCCTGCATTGCTGGGGCTCCTGTGGGTTGTCTCGCCCGGCGCCGTTTTCGGGCTGGCTGCTGCCATGGCGCTGGTCTCGCTGGGTCTGTCCCTGCTTATCCCGCGTCACCCGGAACCGGGCAACGAAACCATCCTGTCGAAATACGCACCCGCCCCCGCCGAATAGGCGCCAGCGCTTGACCTTGGCGGCCGGTGGCCCTAGGCGCAGTGCGAGATTGGACAGGAGGCCCCGATGCCCACATTCACTGCGCTCACGACACTGAACGGGAAGAAAGCCGCCGAAAGCCTGGGCGAAGCGATGGAGCGTCTGGACCCGGAACCAACCGGTGTGGGCGTGTTCGAGGTCGAAGACGACTCGGGCCTGTGGGAGGTTGGCGGTTACTTCACCGAAGCCCCCGATGAAACCGCGCTGGCCGTTCTGGCCGCTGCGTTCGGGGCGAAGCCCTTTGTCGTTTCGGAACTGCCCGAAACCGACTGGGTCGCGCATGTCCGCCGGGAACTGGCGCCGGTCGAGGCGGGGCGGTTCTTTGTCTATGGCAGCCATGATGCGGACAAGTTGCCCGAAGGCCGTATCCCTCTGCTGATCGAGGCCGCGATGGCGTTTGGCACGGGGCACCATGGCACGACCCTTGGATGCCTCAAGGCGTTGGATCGGTTGCTTGACGAAGGGTTCTCGGCGGCGAAAGTGGCAGATATCGGCTGTGGCACCGCTGTTCTGGCAATGGCCGCCGCGCGGGTCTGGGACGGGCAGTTTCTGGCCAGCGATATTGACCAGGTCGCGGTTGACGTGGCCGAGGCCAACCTGAAGGCAAACGGGATGTCCGGTCAGGTGCTCTGTATCGAGGCGGCGGGCTTCGATCACCCCGATCTGCAATCGCATGCGCCCTATGACCTGATCTTTGCGAATATTCTGAAAGGTCCGCTGGTGGCTCTGGCACCGGAAATTTCAGCGAATCTGCGCTCTGGAGGCTACGCGATTCTGTCAGGGATTCTGAACGAACAGGCCGATGACGTCGTTTCCGTTTATTTACAAAATGGGTTCAATACCCATCATCGCGGCCAGATTGGTGACTGGACGACGCTGATCTTAAGCAAACAGGGCTAATTCAGGGCCATTTGCAGGAGTTTTGTGGTTTTTTGCCTCTTTTTTGTCGCAATCTGTTTCTACCGTCATTCAAGTCAGCGGGGGGCGGTTTTAGGAGGCTGCCATGACGGTAAAACAACTGGAGTTCGATCAGCGCGTCAATCGCCTGAACAAGAAGCACAGCAAGATGAGCCACGGCTATCGTGCGACGATGCGCAAGGATGGTCTGGTGGTGATGAAACCACAGCGCGTCAGATCGGCGATCCCTGCAAAGGTTCTGCTGTTCTGCATCTGCGGGTTCTTTGCCTTCAAGGCGTTTCTGCTGTCCAGCCTTGGTCCGACCGGTTATGACCACCGCATTGACACCCTAAGCCAGGGCACCTCGGTTGAGCAGGCAGGAGCCTGGATCATGCAGGTAGACCCGATGACAGAGTTTCTCTCGGTTCAGCTTAACAAAGTCCTCTACTGACTTTGCCTGAATCAAAAAACACCGCGCTGCTTCTGGCTGCGCGGTGTTTTTTTGCTCCGTAAAGAAGCTGTGAGTGGGCGGTTGCCGTCTTAGCGGCGGCCTTCGGCAACGACGTCGATGTCGCCACGGCACAGGCCGATATCTTCCAGTTCACGGTCGGTCAGACCGCTCAGCGCGTTGCGGGTAACGCGGGCGTCATTCCATTCGACAACGGCGTTGACGACCGCTGCGAAAGTTTCACCGATACGGCCAACGAGGCCGAACGAGCCAGTGGCGGTGCGGGTTGTGTCCAGTGCAGCCATATCCTGTTTCCTTCTGGTTTGTGTTACTGTCTGATCTTGCGATCTGCCGGGCATCTAGTGATGTCATATCGCCGGCACAAGAGCGGAATTTGCATGTGTCCTATGCAATTTCTGCAGAGCTCGAGTTTCCTTAAATTCCCTTAAATCATTGATGAATTTCCCTTTCATTAGGTGGCGGAAACAGGACATTCCGGGTCGCAAAAAGGGTCCATCCGTCGCCGTTGAGACAGGTCTGTCGTTTTTGGCCTTTGGGTCAATTCGCTTGGAAAATGTTCTTGCTTCGTGCTAGTTGATAAAAAAATCACACGAACCCGAGCAGGCCAAAGGCACAACATGCGAATTCTAGGCATTGATCCGGGGCTGAGAACCCTGGGATGGGGCATCATCGAATCGCATGGCAGCCGTCTGAGCCATGTCGCCAACGGGTTGTGCAAGTCGGACGGGGACGATCTGGGTGAACGCCTTTTGTCCCTGCACAACCAGATCGTCGAGGTCATAGCCGAGTATCGACCGGATCAGGCCGCGATCGAGCAGACATTCGTCAACAAGGACGGGGCCGGAACGCTGAAACTGGGTCAGGCGCGCGGCGTGGCGTTGCTGACGCTGGCGAAGGCCGGTTTGACGGTCGGGGAATACGCGCCCAACCGGGTCAAGAAAACCGTGGTCGGTGTGGGTCACGCCGAAAAAGAGCAGGTGCTGCATATGGTCAAGCTGCAACTGCCGGGGTGTCAGCCCAAAGGAGCGGACGCGGCAGATGCGCTGGCGATTGCTATCTGTCATTCCTATTACGGCGCGGCGCCTCAGGCGCGGATGAAAGAGGTGCGGGCATGATCGGAAAACTGACCGGGCGGCTGGACTATCGCGCGGCAGACCACGTGCTGATTGATGTGCGCGGGGTCGGCTATATCGTCTACTGTTCGGACCGGACCATGGCGGCACTACCGGGTGTTGGTGAGGGCGTCTCGATCTACACCGACATGGTCGTGCGCGAGGACCTCATGCAGCTTTACGGGTTTCTGTCGCTGGTCGAAAAGGAATGGCATCGCCTGCTGTGTTCGGTGCAGGGCGTTGGGGCCAAGGTCTCGCTCGCCATTCTGTCCGCACTGGGACCGGACGGGGTCAGCCGCGCCATTGCGTTGGGTGACTGGGGCGCTGTCAAAGCGGCCAAGGGCGTCGGACCGAAGACGGCGCAGCGGATTGTGCTGGACCTCAAGGACAAGGCACCGGGCGTGATGGCAATGGGCGGCACGGTGACAGAGGCGATGAGTGGTCCCGAACTGGAAGTGGTCGAATCGTCCGAACCTGCACCAGTCGCCAAACCGACGGTCAGGCCAGTCTCGGGTTCGGCGGCTGCTACTGCGGGGGCTTTGTCGGCCTTGTCCAATCTGGGGTATGGACCGTCCGAGGCAGCATCGGCCGTGGCCGAAGCCGCAGCCAACCTGCCCGACGCGGATGAGGCGGAACTGATCCGGGCCGCTTTGAAACTGCTTGCTCCGAAAGGGTGAATGAATGGTAGACGCCGATCCCGCCCTGCGCCCCGATCCGTTGCCGGAAGACAATGACCGCGCGCTGCGTCCGCAGGGGCTGGACGAATTTATCGGTCAGGCCGAGGCAAGAGCCAATCTGCGCATCTTCATCCAGTCAGCCCGCCAGCGGGGCGAGGCGATGGATCACACGTTGTTCCATGGCCCGCCGGGGCTTGGGAAAACCACGCTGGCGCAGATCATGGCGCGCGAGCTGGGGGTGAATTTCCGCATGACTTCGGGCCCCGTGCTGGCCAAGGCGGGCGATCTGGCGGCGATCCTGACCAATCTGGAATCGCGGGACGTGTTGTTCATCGACGAAATCCACCGTCTGAACCCGGCTGTCGAAGAGGTGTTGTACCCTGCGATGGAGGATTTCGAGCTGGATCTGGTGATCGGTGAAGGTCCTGCGGCGCGCACCGTCCGGATCGAATTGCAGCCGTTCACTCTGGTGGGCGCTACGACCCGCATGGGGCTGCTGACCACGCCCTTGCGCGACCGGTTTGGTATTCCAACGCGGTTGCAGTTCTACACGGTCGACGAACTGCATGAGATAGTCACCCGCAACGCGCGCAAGCTGGGTGCTCCGGCTGATGATGAAGGCGCGCGCGAGATCGCCCGGCGTTCGCGTGGAACCCCCCGGATCGCCGGGCGGCTGCTGCGGCGCGTGGTCGATTTTGCCATTGTCGAGGGCGATGGACGAATTTCACGCGATCTGGCCGATGGTGCCCTGACGCGTCTGGGTGTGGACAACCTGGGGCTGGATGGCGCGGACCGGCGTTATCTGAAGCTGATCGCCGAGAATTACGAGGGCGGCCCTGTGGGAATCGAAACCTTGTCAGCAGCGCTGTCAGAAAGCCGGGATTCGCTTGAAGAAGTGATTGAGCCCTATTTGTTGCAGCAGGGACTGATACAGCGCACTCCGCGTGGACGGATGCTGGCGCAAAAGGCATGGACCCATTTGGGAATGGCGGCGCCCCGTGGGCAGAGCGATCTGTTTGGTTGATGCGGTGCGCCATGGGTTTTATGCCTTCGGCGAGAGTATTTTTGAAAAGATGAAGGGTCGGCCGTGACACCGGAAGAAATCGAAGCACTTTTTACGCGTGAAAGCGGCGAGTTCCTGTTCGCGCGTTGGGGGCGACCGATCGTGCCGATCGTCTTTGGCGTCGAAGATGATACGCTTTCCGTGATCAAGGGTGCGTTCGAGGCGGTTGTCGCGCTAGCTGGCCACAAGATGGCCGAGACCGATCCGGAACTGGGCGCGAACTGCATGGTCTTCTTTTTTCGCGACTGGCAGGAATTGCTGGAGGTGCCCGATCTGGACCGTCTGATCCCTGATCTGACCCCTCTGGTCGGGCGGCTGATGGACGCGGACGCCAACCAGTACCGCATATTCCGGTTCGAGGAGGACGGGACCATCCGGGCGGCGTTCGTGTTTTTGAAGATGGATGGCGAATTGTCCAAAATTCCTGCCGAAACGCTTGCGCTGGGGCAGGTGGTACAGACCGTTTTGTTGTGGTCCGATGCTGCGTTCCGGTCGCAGTCTCCGCTGGCCGTAGCTGGCGGAACGACAATTCTGCGCCCTGAAATCGCTGCGCTGATCCGGGCCGCCTATGATCCGGTTTTGCCGGGAATGGCGCAGGATGCGTCCCACGCATTACGATTGTTTGCGCGTTTGGAGCAGCCACAATGAAGCACGTCTTTCCCATCCGGGTCTATTACGAAGACACCGACATGGGCGGTGTTGTCTATCATGCGAATTACCTGCGTTTTATTGAACGGGCACGGTCGGACTGGGTGCGCAACCTCGGCAATGACCAGAACGCGATGCGGGATCAGGGGATTGTCTGGGTCGTGCGCCGGATCGAGGCGGATTATCTGTCGCCGGCCAAGTTTGATGATGAACTGATCGTCGAAACCGAGATGGTTTCGATTTCAGGAGTGCGCCTGACCATGGCGCAGCTTGTCCGGCGCGGCGAAACCGAGATTTTCCGCGCCACCGTGACCGCCGTTTGCATCAATAGCGAGGGCAGGCCGATCCGTCTTCCGGCAGAGATTCGCGCATTGATGTAACAATTTACTCAGCCGGGGTGGTTCTGTTGGCTTTTCGATACCAACTGCGTTAGCGTTTGGCAAAACAAGGCCAAATGGCTGTCAGGCAAAACAAAGAGCAGGTTCATGGAAGCTGAAACGCTGGCGCTGGCGCAGGAGATCGACTTCTCCATGTGGGGGCTGTTTGCCCGCGCGACATTTATCGTCAAACTGGTGATGCTGATACTGGTCGTCGCATCGTTCTGGTCCTGGGCGATCATCATTCAGAAACTGATCAATTACCGCGCAGCGCGACGCGAAGCGCAGGTTTTTGATGAATCCTTCTGGTCCGGCAATCCGCTGGATGAGCTGTTCGAACAGATCGGGACGCGACCGGACGGCAGTTCCGAGAAGATATTCGCCGCCGGCATGATCGAGTGGCGCAGGTCACACCGAAATGACGGCGGCTTGATTGCCGGCGCGACGGCACGGATTGACCGGTCGATGGATGTGGCCATCGCAAAAGAGGCGGAAACACTGCAAAAAGGTCTGCCCATTTTGGCCACGGTCGGCTCGACCGCGCCATTTATCGGTTTGTTCGGCACCGTATGGGGCATCATGAACGCCTTTATCGAGATCGCCGAGCAGCAGAACACCAACCTTGCCGTTGTTGCGCCCGGTATTGCCGAAGCGCTTCTGGCCACCGGTCTGGGCCTGCTGGCCGCGATCCCGGCGGTGATTTTCTACAACAAGCTCAGCGCGGACAGTGATCGGATCGTTGGCGGGTATGAAGCCTTTGCCGACGAATTCGCCACCATCCTGTCGCGGCAGTTGGACAGCTGAGATGGGTGCGGCGGTTCAGCAACCCTCGGGCGGAAACGGCCGCAGGCGGGGGCGGCGGCGTGGTCGCGCCCAGCCGATGGCTGAGATCAACGTGACGCCATTTGTAGATGTCATGCTTGTGCTGCTCATCATCTTCATGGTGGCGGCCCCGCTGCTGACCGTGGGGGTGCCCGTGGACCTGCCCAAAACGGCGGCCAGTGCTCTGCCGGGGGACAATGAGGAACCGCTGACCGTCACACTGACAGCGGACGGGCGGGTGCAGATCCAGACCACGGACGTCGCGCGTGCCGATCTGATCGGAAAACTCAGGGCCATTGCGGTTGAGCGTACCAGTGACCGGGTGTTCCTGCGGGCGGACGGCGCAATTCCCTACGCGCAGGTGATGCAGGTGATGGGGGCGCTGAATGCCGGCGGGTTTTCGAATGTGGGCCTTGTGACCGATACTGGCGGGCCGACATTTGACGAAGGTGGAGAGTGAGGCCGCGCGGTGGATACCGGCACCAAGATCTCGGCGATTGCCCACATAGGTCTGATCGGATGGGCGCTGTTTGGCGGCACGTTCCGGTCCGAGCCTTTGCCTATGGCCGTTCAGGAGGTATCTGTGGTCACGGCTGAACAGTTTGCTGCGATGACCGCGCAACGCGACGCGCCCCAGGTTCCGTCGCCGCCCGCTGATTTGCAGCAGCCTGAAGAGCCCGAAGAGGCCAACGCCCCTGAACCGACACCCGAAGAACAACCAGAACCCGAGCCGATTGTCCCGTCCGAGCCCGAGCCTGATCCTTTGCCCGAGCCGGTGGAAGCCCCGCCCGAGCCGGAAGTGATCGAACAACCCCCGACGCTGGACCAGCCTGATACGGAAGTCGCTGCGTTGCCGACGCCGGGTCCGGAATCCCTGCCCAATTCCGCTGACAAGGTTGCGCCCGAGCCGGTGGCCCCGCCGCCGCCTGAGGCAAAACCGGATGACATCGAAACCCCCGCCGTATCCCTGGATGAAGGGGCCGAGACCCAGCAGGAGCAACAGGATCAGACCGCGCCCGAGGAAGCCACGGATCAGATCGTGACCGAGGCGGAAGAGACGCAGGAATTGTCGCCCCAGACTTCCCCGCGCCCCCGAACGCGGCCCAGCCGCCCGCAACCTCCGGCCGAACCCGTGGTGGCCGAAGTCCCGGAAGCCCCCGAAGAACCGGCGCAAAGCGACCAGCAGGCCATCGAGGATGCGCTGGCCGATGCATTGGGACAGGATGACGCGCCTTCGGGTCCACCGCTGACCAGTGGTGAAAAGGACGCGATGCGGCTGGCGGTATCGAAATGCTGGAATGTCGGATCGTTGTCGACGGACGCCTTGCAGACCGTCGTTGTGGTCGGCTTTTCTCTGACCCCGGATGGTAAGGTTGTTGGCGGCAGCTTGCAGTTGCTCGACAGCTCAGACGGCTCTTCAGGGGCTGCAAAACAGGCCTACGAGGCCGCGCGGCGCGCTATTTTGCGTTGCGGAGCCAAAGGATACGACCTGCCTGCTGACAAATACGCGCAGTGGCAGGATATTGAGATTACATTCAATCCCGAGAGGATGCGGATCAAATGATGAAACTTCTGACCAGCCTCTTTATTGGCCTGACGCTTCTGTCGGCGCCGGTTTTTGCACAAAGTGGGCCGCTGCGGTTGGAACTGGATCAGGGTATTATCGAACCCTTGCCCTTTGCCGTTCCAAATTTCGTACCGGACAGTCCTACCGCGGCGCAATACGCGCAGGACATCTCGCGCGTAGTTGCGGCGGATCTGACCGGCACCGGGCTGTTTCGCGAAATCTCGTCGGATGCGTTCATCAGTCAGGTGACAAGCTTCGAGGCCCCGCTTCAGTTTGCGGACTGGAAGGCCATCAATGCCGAAGCGCTGGTGACGGGCGCGGTCAACGTGTCAGGCAAAAAGCTGACCGTCCGTTTCCGGGTCTGGGATGTATTCTCGGGTCAGGAACTGGGCAGCGGGTTGCAGTTTGCAGGCACCACCGATGGCTGGCGGCGCATGGCGCATAAAGTGGCCGATCAGGTTTATAGCCGGGTGACAGGCGAGGGCGGGTATTTCGACAGCCGGGTTGCGTTTGTGTCGGAAAGCGGCCCCAAGGACCAGCGCCTGAAACGGCTGGCGATCATGGATTACGACGGAGCCAATGTTCAGTATCTGACCGACAGCTCGGCCATCGTTCTGGCTCCGCGCTTTTCCCCTACCGGCGAGCAGTTGCTTTACACAAGTTATGAAAGCGGCAGCCCCCGGATTTACGTTCTGGACGTGGGCCGGGTCAAACGGCGTGAACTCAAGACGCAGGACGGCACGATGAGTTTCTCGCCGCGCTTCTCGCCGGATGGGCGCTCGATCGTCTATTCGCTGATTCAGGGCGGTAATACCGACCTTTGGAAGATGGACCTTGCGTCGGGCCAAAGCGTCCGCCTGACGAACACGCCCGCAATCGAAACCGCACCTAGTTATTCACCGGACGGTTCGCAGATCGTGTTCGAAAGCGACCGCTCGGGCACGCCGCAACTCTACATCATGCCCGCCGGCGGGGGTGAGCCGACGCGCATCAGTTTCGGACAGGGCCGGTATGGCACGCCGGTCTGGTCGCCGCGTGGTGATCTGATTGCCTTCACCAAGCAGAACAAGGGCCGTTTCCACATCGGTGTCATGCGTACGGACGGCAGTGAAGAACGCTTGCTGACCTCGTCCTTCCTGGACGAAGGCCCCACGTGGTCGCCCAATGGTCGCGTGATCATGTTCACCCGCGAGACCCAGGGCGCAAGCGGACGGGCGACGCTGTATTCGGTGGATATTTCGGGCCGGAACCTGCGCCCGGTCCGCACGCCGGATGGCGGTAGCGACCCGTCCTGGGGGCCTTTGCAGAATTGATCGGGACAGCAGATCGGCAAAGTTCACATGAAACTCTGGCTGTGCTAAAGAGACGGCAATAAACAAACAAATCCACGAGGCACCTGAAATGAACGTATTGGGCAAAATCCTGGCCTTGGGCGCGCTGAGCGTGATCGCGGCCTGTACCAACAATGATCCATCGGCACTGGGCGGCGGCGCAGGCGGCAGCGGTTCGATCCTGCCGGGATCGCCAAGCGACCCACGCTCGCCTGCCTATTTCCAGCAAACGGTCGGGGACCGGGTGCTGTTCGAGGTCGACCAATCCACCCTGACCACGCAGGCGCAGACCGTTCTGCAGGGGCAGGCCGACTGGCTGATGGCAAACCCGGATTTTGTGGCGATGATCGAAGGTCACGCCGACGAACAGGGCACACGCGAATACAACCTTGCGCTGGGCGCGCGCCGGGCGAACGCCGCGCGTGAATATCTGATCTCGCGGGGGGTTGCGGGTAGCCGTCTGACCACGGTCAGCTATGGCAAGGAACGCCCGATCGAGATTTGCAGCACCGAGGATTGCTATTCCAAGAACCGCCGCGCGGTGACGGTGCTGACCGGCTCAACACTGGGGTAAGATGATGCGAATTGCAGGATGGGTTCTGGCGGCGGTCGTGCTGAGCGCCGGCGTGGCAAAGGCGCAGGATCAGCAGACGCTGGCGGATATCCGGCAGGAACTGACAGTGCTGCACGTGGAAATCCAGCGCCTAAAGCGCGAGTTTTCGACCACCGGCTCCCCGGCTCCGAACCTGTCCGGCAGTTCCGTACTGGAACGCGTTGACGCCATCGAGGCCGAGTTACAGCGCCTGACCCGGCAGACCGAACAGCTGAACCAACGTATCCAGAGCGTTGTGACCGATGGCACCAATCGAATTGGTGACCTGGAATTCCGGCTGGTCGAACTGGAAGGGGGCGATCTCAGCACGTTGGGCGAAACGTCGACCCTAGGCGGGGAAACCGCGACCGATGTCGCCGTCGCTCCTGCGCCAATTGAGCCGACCAATTCGGGTCAGGGTGAACTTGCCGTGGGTGAACGCGCTGATTTTGATGCAGCGTCGCAGGCGCTGGCTGATGGTGACTTTCAGTCTGCCGCAGATGGATTCGCGCAATTCGACACCTCGTATCCCGGCAGCCCGCTTGCACCCGAGGCGCATCTGAAACGCGGCCAGGCGCTGGAAGGTCTGGGCGATACCCGTGAAGCCGCCCGGGCATTCCTGGCGAGCTTTACCGGTGATTCCGAAGGGGCCTTTGCCCCCGAAGCGCTGTTTGAACTGGGGGCCGCGCTGGGGCGATTGGGACAAACCGATCAGGCCTGTATCACGTTGGGCGAGGTTGGGGTGCGTTTCCCATCCTCCAGCACGGTCTCGGACGCCACGCAGGAAATGGCGTCTCTGGGTTGTTCTTGACCCGAAGTGCAGCTTCTCTGACAGCTCAGATCCGCGAGCGACTGCCGAAAACACTGCCGCGCCGTATCGGTGTGGCGGTTTCGGGCGGCGGCGACTCGGTTGCGCTGATGCATCTTCTGCATGGCATAGCACAGGCAGAAGGGGTGACAGTTCTGGCAGCAACCGTGAATCATGGCCTGCGGCCTGAAGCAGCGGCCGAGGCAGAAACGGTGGCCGCGCAGGCAGGAAGCCTTGGGCTGTCGCATGATACTCTGCTCTGGCAAGGGTGGGATGGCAGCGGAAACCTGCAGGATCAGGCCCGTCAGGCGCGTTACGCGTTGCTGACGGAATGGGCCGGTCGCAATGGGGTGGAGGCCATTGCCCTTGGGCACACGGCAGACGATCAGGCCGAAACCGTTCTGATGAGGCTGGCGCGCGCGGCCGGCGTCACCGGCCTGTCATCGATGCCGTCTGTTCGCGCACGAGACGGGGTTTTGCTGCTTCGACCGATGCTGGATATCTCGCGTCAGGAACTGCGCACTTATCTACGCGAGATCGGCGCTGATTGGATCGAGGACCCGTCGAATCACGATACGCGATTTGACCGGATCAAGGTGCGGCAGGCTCTGGCAAGCCTTGAACCGATTGGCATCACCGCGCAGTCTCTGGCCCGAGTGGCAGAAAATCTTGCACAAGCCCGTGATGCTTTGGCGCGGTATACGCAGGAATCCGCCCGCAAGATCACCGAAGTGAAAGACGGCGCTGTCTGCATTGATCCCGCAGGCTTTGCGGCGTTGCCGCGCGAGATCCAGCGCCGCCTTCTGGTCACGACGATCAACTGGATCGCGGGAGAGGGGTATCCGCCGCGCCAGTCAAATGTGGATCAGGCGCTGGAAGCATTATTGAATCGCCGGACCAGCACCATTGGAGGCTGTCTGGTCTTCACAGAACGCGATAATGCGTGGATTTGCAGGGAACTAAAGGCGGTTCAGGGTGTATCAGCCGCGTGTAACCAGCCTTGGGACCGACGCTGGGTGGTGTCCGGCCCCACCATTCCAGATGCCGAAATCCGCGCGCTGGGCGAGGACGGGCTGAAACAATTACCGGATTGGCGTGAAGCACGCTTGCCCCGGCGCGCACTGATGTCCACGCCTGCGGTCTGGACAGGCGATACGGTCGTGTCTGCCCCGCTTTCCGGATCCCCAAATGCCTGGCATGCCGAAATGATGCCAAATTGGCCCGAGTTTTATGCTATGATTTTATCGCATTGAACCTGCCACAATCCTCTCTATTTTAAGGAGCAAGCGGCGGATCCTCACCTGCCGAAATCTGTTGGGAGATTTTTCTTGGGCAACGCTCGTAATATCGCTTTCTGGGTCGTTCTTTTTCTGCTGATCCTGGCATTGTTTAATCTGTTCAGCGGTCCTGGCGGATCGCTTCAGAATAACGAAAGAACCTATTCCGACTTTGTCAGCGCAGTTGAGGGCGGCGAAGTCAAGAATGTGACACTGGACGGCGAGCAGATTCGCTATACCACTCAAAGCGGTGCCAGCTATGTCACCATCAAGCCCGGCGATGCCGAGGTCACCAAACTGCTGATCGACAAGAACATCCCCGTGCGCGCTGAAAAGCAGCAACAGTCGGGTTTCCAGTCGTTCCTGATCACACTGCTGCCCTTCCTGCTGCTGATCGGTGTCTGGGTCTATTTCATGAACCGGATGCAGGGCGGCGGCAAAGGCGGCGCGATGGGCTTTGGCAAGTCGAAGGCCAAGATGCTGACAGAAAAGCATGGCCGCGTTACATTTGACGACGTGGCGGGCATCGATGAAGCCAAGGAAGAGCTGGAAGAGATCGTCGAGTTCCTGCGCAATCCGCAGAAATTCTCACGTCTTGGCGGCAAGATCCCGAAAGGCGCGCTGCTGGTTGGCCCTCCGGGTACCGGTAAAACGCTGTTGGCCCGTGCGATTGCAGGTGAGGCTGGCGTGCCGTTCTTCACCATCTCAGGTTCAGACTTTGTTGAAATGTTCGTGGGTGTCGGCGCGTCCCGTGTGCGCGACATGTTCGAGCAGGCCAAGAAGAACGCGCCCTGTATCGTCTTCATTGATGAAATCGACGCCGTGGGTCGCCACCGTGGCGCCGGTTATGGCGGCGGTAACGACGAACGCGAACAAACCCTCAACCAGTTGCTGGTCGAGATGGACGGGTTCGAGGCCAACGAAGGCGTGATCATTCTTGCGGCCACCAACCGTAAAGACGTTCTGGACCCCGCGCTGCTGCGTCCGGGCCGTTTCGACCGTCAGGTCACTGTGGGTAATCCGGACATCAAGGGTCGTGAGAAGATCCTGGGTGTCCACGCCCGCAAGACTCCTCTGGGCCCCGATGTCGACCTGCGTATCATTGCACGCGGTACGCCGGGCTTCTCGGGTGCTGATCTGGCGAACCTTGTGAACGAGGCGGCCCTGATGGCTGCCCGTGTGGGCCGCCGCTTTGTCACCATGGAAGATTTCGAGAACGCGAAAGACAAGGTGATGATGGGGGCCGAGCGCCGCTCGATGGTTCTGACACAGGACCAGAAGGAAAAGACCGCCTATCACGAGGCCGGTCACGCCGTGGTCGGCCTGACCCTGCCGCTGTGCGATCCGGTCTACAAGGCGACGATCATCCCGCGCGGTGGTGCGCTGGGTATGGTGGTTTCGCTGCCGGAAATGGACCGCCTGAACTATCACCGCGATGAGTGTGAGCAGAAGCTGGCCATGACCATGGCGGGCAAAGCCGCCGAGGTGATCAAATACGGTGAAGACCATGTGTCGAACGGTCCGGCCGGTGACATCATGCAGGCCAGCCAGCTGGCGCGCGCCATGGTGATGCGCTGGGGCATGTCCGACAAGGTCGGCAATATCGACTATGCCGAGGCGCATGAGGGGTATTCAGGCAACACGGCCGGATTCTCGGTTTCCGCCCACACCAAGGAACTGATCGAGGAAGAAGTGAAGCGCCTGATTCAGCAGGGTTATGAGCGTGCACTCGAAATCCTGCACGAGAACGGTGAAAGCTGGGAACGCCTGGCACAGGGCTTGCTGGAATACGAAACGCTGACAGGTGACGAGATCAAGCGCGTCATGAACGGCGAATCGCCCGGCGAGGGGGATGACGAAGGCGACAACACCGACGAGGGTAGCGCGCCCAGTGTCACAGCGATCCCGAAAACCAAGGTCAAGAAGTCTCCGCCCGAAGGCGGGATGGAGCCGGAACCCTCGGCATAACAAACGGACCCGGGCAATGTCCCGGGTCTTTTTTCTTTCCAATCACCTAAAACTGGGTTTCTGTGCCGTGTTACCGCACACAGCCTGAAAGGGGTGGCATGCCCGTATTGCGCCAAACCGAATACACCGCCGAAGTTACCTGGCTGGGGCACGTTCCTGCCGGCAATAGTATTCGGGCCAAGTCGGTCCAGACGCTGGATCTGGATTTCGCGGGTGATCCCGGCGCGCGGCACGAAGGTGTGAACCGGGCCTCCTGCGTTCGCATGACAAACCTGTATCCGAAGGGAACGGAAATTCGAAATGTCCGGCAGTTGTCGGTATTGTCAGCCGAGCAACTGGACGAGATTGCCGCCGAGATGAGCCTCACCCGGCTGGACCCGTCCTATCTGGGCGCCAGCCTGGTGTTGCGCGGAATTCCCGATTTTACCCATGTGCCGCCAAGTTCCCGTCTGCAGGCCGCGAATGGCCTGACTCTAACGATTGATATGGAAAACCGTCCCTGCATCATTCCGGGACGCGAGGTGGAAGCCGACCTGCCGGGACATGGCCCTGCCTTCAAACCGGCGGCGCAGGGGCGCAGGGGCGTGACCGCCTGGGTCGAACGTCCGGGTCAATTGAAGCTGGGTGACAGAATGAAACTGTTCGTGCCGGATCAGCGGGCCTGGGCACCTTCAGGTACCGGCGTTTCCGATTAGAAACGCGGTAAACACCCCGACGCCGTTTCGCGGCACAATTATGTCGGAATCCATAGCCATCCGTTTTGTACACGACGGTATGGATTGCACAGCGCCGACGCTCAGCGTCGGTTTTGCACGGCATTCAACCAGGGACCCTGCCCAATGAGCTACAAATCCGACATCGAAATCGCCCGCGAAGCGAACAAGAAGCCGATTCAGGAAATCGGCGCTAAAATCGGCATCGAGTCCGCAGACCTGCTGCCATACGGTCACGACAAAGCAAAGGTCAGCCAGGACTTCATCAACTCGGTGCAGGACCGTGAAGATGGCAAGCTGATCCTGGTGACCGCGATCAACCCGACCCCGGCAGGTGAAGGCAAAACCACCACCACCGTTGGTCTGGGCGACGGCCTGAACCGCATCGGCAAGAATGCGATGATCTGCATCCGCGAAGCCTCGCTGGGTCCGAACTTCGGGATGAAGGGCGGCGCTGCAGGTGGCGGTTACGCGCAGGTTGTTCCCATGGAGGAGATGAATCTGCACTTCACCGGTGACTTCCACGCCATCACCTCTGCCCACTCGCTGCTGTCGGCCATGATCGACAACCACATCTACTGGGGCAACGAGCAGGCCATCGACATGCGCCGCGTCGTGTGGCGCCGCGTGGTCGACATGAACGACCGTGCCCTGCGTCAGATCACCTGCTCGCTGGGCGGTGTCTCGAACGGTTTCCCGCGTGAAGCAGGCTATGACATCACCGTGGCATCTGAAGTCATGGCGATCCTGTGCCTGGCAAACGATCTGAAGGACCTGGAGAAACGCCTGGGCGACATCATCGTCGCTTACCGTCGCGACAAGACGCCGGTCTACTGCCGCGACATCAAGGCTGAGGGCGCGATGACCGTTCTGCTGAAGGACGCCATGCAGCCGAACCTGGTGCAGACGCTGGAAAACAACCCGGCCTTCGTTCACGGCGGTCCTTTCGCGAACATCGCGCATGGCTGTAACTCGGTCATCGCCACCAAGACCGCTCTGAAAGTCGCCGACTATGTCGTGACCGAAGCGGGCTTTGGTGCCGATCTGGGTGCCGAAAAGTTCATGAACATCAAATGCCGCAAGGCGGGCATCGCGCCGTCTGCCGTGGTGCTGGTTGCCACCGTGCGCGCGATGAAGATGAACGGCGGCGTTGCCAAGGCCGATCTGGGTGCCGAGAATGTTGATGCCGTGAAGTCGGGCTGCGCCAACCTGGGCCGCCATATCGAGAACGTGAAGTCTTTCGGTGTGCCGGTAGTCGTTGCCGTCAACCACTTCGTCACCGACACCGACGCTGAAGTGCAGGCCGTCAAGGACTATTGTGCCGAGCACGGGGTTGAGGCGGTTCTGTCCCGTCACTGGGAACTGGGCTCGGAGGGATCCGAGGATCTGGCCAAAAAGGTTGTGGAAATCGCCGATGCCGGTACTGCGAACTTCTCGCCGATCTATCCGGACGACATGCCGCTGTTCGAAAAAGTCGAGACCATCGCCAAGCGCATCTACCGCGCTGACGAGGTGCTGGCGGATTCCAAGATCCGCAATCAGCTGAAAGAGTGGGAAGCCGCCGGTTATGGCAACCTGCCGGTCTGCATGGCAAAAACTCAGTATTCGTTCTCGACCGATCCGTCCCTGCGTGGCGCACCCACTGGCCACTCAGTTCCGGTGCGCGAGGTTCGCCTGTCCGCGGGTGCCGGTTTCATCGTGGTTGTCTGTGGTGAGATCATGACCATGCCCGGTCTGCCGCGCAAACCCGCCGCAGAAACCATCTGCCTCAATGACGCAGGTGAGATCGAGGGCTTGTTCTAAGCCGCTGAATGAGACATCTCGTGGTCCGGGGAATCCCCGGGCCATGAGGAGATTGCGATGCCCACTCTGACACTGCCGCAAGACTGTCTTTCCATGCAGGAATTGCGGGTTCAGATCGACAAGCTGGACCGCCAACTGATTGAGATGTTGGTGACGCGCGCAACTTACATTGACCGCGCGTCCGAGCTGAAACCGGGCGAGGGTCTTCCGGCCCGAATTCCTGAGCGAGTTGAAGATGTGGTGCAAAAGGTACGTGTGAGCTCGGACAGACTGGGTATGGACCCTGATCTTGCCGAAAATCTGTGGCGTATCTTGATTGATTGGTCGATTGCACGCGAAGAATGTGTGCTCGGCCCTGATTGAATGACCGGGCGCTTCTGGCGCCCGATCCGCTTTTGAAAGAAGGGATCAAAGGATGGTAGCTCAAGTCATCGACGGCAAGGCCTTTGCGGCCAAAGTCCGCGCGCAGGTGGCCGATCAGGTTGCAAAGCTGAAAGAGGAAAACGGCATCACGCCCGGCCTGGCCGTGGTTCTGGTGGGCGAGGATCCGGCCAGTCAGGTCTATGTCCGTTCAAAGGGCAAAATGACCGTCGAGGTCGGCATGAACTCGTACGAGCACAAGCTGGATGTCGAGACCTCCGAGGCAGACCTGCTGGCGTTGATCGACAAGCTGAACAACGATCCCGCCGTGCACGGGATTCTGGTTCAGCTTCCGCTACCCAAGCATCTGAACGAGGATCTGGTGATCAACTCGATCGACCCGGCCAAGGACGTGGATGGGTTCCATATCTCGAATGTGGGCCTGTTGGGCACCGGTCAGAAGTCGATGGTGCCCTGCACCCCGCTGGGTTGCCTGATGATGCTGCGCGACCACCATGGGTCACTGTCGGGTATGGATGCTGTTGTGATCGGCCGGTCGAACATCGTCGGCAAGCCGATGGCGCAACTGTTGCTGGGTGACAGCTGCACCGTGACCATCGCGCATTCGCGCACCAAGGACCTGCCGGACGTCGTGCGCCGCGCCGATATCGTGGTTGCCGCCGTGGGCCGCCCCGAGATGGTACCGGGCGACTGGATCAAGGAAGGCGCGACCGTCATCGACGTGGGTATCAACCGGATCGAGCGCGACGGCAAGAACAAGCTGGTCGGAGACGTCGACTATGCCAGCGCGGCCGAACGCGCCGGTGCGATCACACCGGTTCCGGGCGGCGTTGGCCCGATGACCATCGCTTGCTTGCTGGCCAACACGCTGACAGCGTGCTGCCGCGCGAACGGTTTACCTGAACCCGAGGGCCTGACCGCTTGATCGCGGAAGATTGCGCGCAATTTCAGCGCTCAACCGATGCTTTGGAACGGCCGGGCAGGGGAAACCTTCCCGGCCGTTTCCTCATTGAGAGACAACATTAATTTTGAATAAACGGGTTTGAATGTGATCAAATCGGTGATAAGTTATTAAATCCAGTTGGTTAAATGCGAAATGCATGCCGCTCGAAGTGATTGTAACGGACCTCAGCGGATTGCCCGTCGGAACAATATGAAGTCAAAACTGAACCTGATCATAGCCGCTTGCACCCTTCAACGCGTGGTGGCTGGATTGGTTTTCGTTCCGCTGCTGGCTTACACATTTCCACCTTTTCTGGACGTCGCATTGCCGTTCGGCATGCGATTGACATTCTGGGCCGGTGTCATGGCACTGGCAATCGCCGCGACATGGCTTTCCAGAAAGTTCATCTATGAACATCTGTCTCAGGACTATCTTTCGGCCCGAGACGTTGTCTTCTCTGCCGTCATCCTGATCCTGTTTACACCGGCATTGTGGCTTTTGGCCTGGCTGCTGTTCACGATTGGCGGACAGGAAGCCCCAGGTGCGCTGGCGGTCTTACCTTACGGGGTGCTGTTCTCGACCGGCCTGATTCTGGTCGGCCGGACGGAACCCGGACATCCAAAGCCGACCGGAGTGCCAGAGCAGATGCCGCGTCTGGTCAGACGTCTTCCGGCGGGTTTTCAGGGCCGGATCTATCGTCTGACGGTTCGGGATCACAATGTGGATGTCGTCACCTCTGAGGGTACGTTTACCATTCGATCGCGTTTTACGGATGCGATCGACGAGATGGAGCCGATCCCCGGTCATTGCACACACCGATCCCATTGGGTGACTGATGATGCAATTGTCAGCACCGAACGGACCGACGGAAAGACTTTCGTCCGGCTGCGTAACGGCGACCTTGTGCCGGTCAGCCGAAAATACAGACCCATGTTGGAACAGGACGGGCTGATCTGAACTAGCGCGGCATGGGAATAATCTGCGGCTGTGGCCCGGTCAGAATGGCTTTGGCCTGCTTGTCCATCAAGCCGGCCAAGGCCGCGTCGGTACTGCGCAGACCGCCCGTAAACGTACCGTAGGCCGGCATTATCAAACGCGCCTGATCCAGCAGGAACGCCGGCCGGGTGATGGACCGGCCACGCACGCGTAAGCTCGCCTTGGGGTGGTAGTGGCCCGAAACCTCGGCCCGGCCAGAGGGTTCGGCGATGTGGCGGAATACCAACGGTCCAAAGGAGCACTCGGACAAATGCGTTCCGCCCAGTTCGACAGGTCCGGGATCGTGGTTGCCTTCGATCCAGATCCAGTCCCGGCCGGCCTGCAGGGTGACGATCTGCAATTGATGGTCCGGGATCAATGACTGTGCGGCGTCCAGATCGTCGAAGCTGTCACCCAGGCAAATGACCGTCTCGGCGCGGGTGTGGTGCAGGTCCGCCGCCAGCCGCGTCAGCGTGTCCTGTGTATCATAGGGCGGCAGCGCGGCCCCGCCGCGCCGGGCCATGCGCTCGGACTTGCCCAGATGCAGGTCGGACACGCACAGCAAATTCCGATCGGGCCACCACAACGCCCCGGACCCCAAAGCGTGCAGGGATAGACCGGCAAAGGTAAACAATAGGCTGTTCATGATCCGTTCTTTGCCTTTTTCCCGATCCAAGGCAAGCGGATTAGCCGCTCTCTAATCCCGCAGCCTGCAAAAGCCGCGCGCTTTCCTCGGCCAATAGCCGTTCTTCGGCGGCCCCTTTGACGGGCACTTTGCCGACCTCAAGAAACAGCGGCGCGGCCAGGGGGGAAACTCTGTCCAGCCGAAGAAGATCGATGCGGTCGCCGATGCGCGCAATCATTTCCTCGATCCGTCCGAAATCTACCAGACCACGCATGGCCTCTTCGCGTGTGATCTGCATCAGCAGGTGGTCCGGGTCATATTTCAAAAGGGTGTCATACAGTATGTCAGACGAGAACGTTGCTTGCCGCCCGCTCTTGCGCTGGCCGCCGGTGTTCCGTTCGATCAGCCCCGCGATTGTCGCCGAGGCGCGAAAGGTACGCTTCATCACCGCGTTGCCCGCCAGCCATGTCTCGAGCCCCGCCCGCAATGCTCTGTGTTCGAACAGGGGGCGCGGATCGGTCACCGCATCCAGTCCCCAGATCAGCGTGGCATAGTCGGTGGCGACAAAGCCCAATGGTGCCAGCCCGGTTTCCTCCATCCGTTTGGTAAGCAGCAGGCCCAGCGTTTGTTGTGCGTTTCGCCCGGCAAATCCGTAGACACACAGGTTTTCGCGCCCGTCATTGGGAAAACTTTCGATCAGCAGCCGGTCGCGTTGGGGCAGACGGGACATGTTGCGTTGCAGGGCCAGCCACTCGGCGGTGTGCGGCGGCAATTGCGGCCAGTTGTCCTGGGCAAACATCCGCAGGATGCGGTCGCTCAACTGCGTGGAAGTGGCAAATTTCGTGCCGGAAAACGTGGCGATCTTGGGTTTGCGATCAGCGCGGCGACTGACCTCGACAACCATTTCGCGCAGGCCTTCATAGCGGACGATTTGCCCGCCGATCAGAAAGGTATCACCCTGCGTCAGCGAAGCGGCAAAGCCCTCTTCGACCTCACCCAGGGGTTTGCCGCCCCGGTTGCGTTTCAGGCGCACTTTCAGTGTGTCGGTATCCTGAATCGTGCCCAGATTCATACGGATGCGCTGCGCCGCGCGCGGGTCGCGCAGTTGCCAACGGCCATCGGGGCGCTGCTGCAGTCGTTGCCAGCGGTCATAGGCGCGCAGGGCGTATCCCCCAGTGGCACAGAACTCCAGACAGGCGTCGAACTCCGGGCGCGACAGTTGGGCAAAAGGCCCTGCCATCGTCATTTCCGCATAAAGGTCGTCCGCATCGAACGGCCCTGCGGCGGCGGCAATCAGAATGTGCTGGCACAACACGTCCCTTGGGCCGCGCCCGCGCGGTTCGCCATCCAGATCATGCGCCTGGACGGCTTCAAGCGCTGCAACGCATTCAACAACCTCGAACCGGTTGGCGGGCACCAGCAAAGCCTTGGAGGGGGCGTTGTATCGATGATTGGCGCGACCAATGCGCTGCACCAATCGCTTGACGTTCTTGGGCGCGCCGATCTGGATCACCAGATCCACATCACCCCAGTCGATGCCCAGATCCAGACTGCCGGTACAGACAATGGCGCGCAACTCTCCGCGCACCATTGCGGCTTCGACCCTTTCGCGTTGCTGCCGGTCCAGACTGCCATGATGAATGCCGATGGGCAGACCCTCGTCATTGGCGAGCCACAGGTTGTGAAAAAAGATCTCGGCCTGTGCGCGAGTGTTGTGAAAGATCAGTGTCGTCTTGTGTTGCCGGACCTGCTCCAGCACGGCCGGAATGGCATAGGCCGCGCCGCCGCCGGACCATGGTGGCATCTCGGTTGTTTCCAGCATCGAGATATCCGGGTCAGGGCCGGGGTCGGCCTGAATGATCCGGCAGGTGTCAGGGTGGCGGGCAAGAAACCGGGCGATGGCATCGGGGTCTTCGACAGTTGCTGACAGGCCCACGCGGCGTAGGGCAGGGCACAGGCTTTGCAGTCGTGCCAGTGCCAGCATCAACTGATCGCCGCGTTTGCTTTCGGAAAGGGCGTGGATCTCGTCAACGATCACCCGCTGCACGCCTTTGAACATGCGGGGCGCGTCTTCGTACGAGGTCAGCAGCGCCAGACTTTCGGGCGTCGTCAGCAGGATATGCGGCGGATCCACGCGCTGGCGTTTTTTTTGCGTGGCCGAGGTGTCGCCGGTCCGGTCTTCGATCCGGATCGGAAGGCCGATTTCGTCTGCCGGGCCGCGCAGATTGCGCCGGATATCGGCTGCCAGCGCCTTGAGCGGCGAGACATAGAGTGTGTGCAGGCCCTCATGCGCGCCATCGGCCAGTTCCGCCAGCGTCGGCAGGAAGCCGGCCATGGTCTTGCCGCCACCTGTGGGTGCGATCAGCAATGTCGCCGGGTCCTGTGCCCGGTCGAACATGTCCTGCTGATGCGGATGGATGGACCAGCCTTTGGCTGAAAACCAGTCGGTGATCCGGGCGGGAATCTGCGTCATTTGTGCAGATTAACCGCCCTCGCGCCTGATTGGCACGGCGTTATTTGACGATTTTCTCGTCCTTGACGAACATGTTTGCCCAGGCCCGGTCGATCAGGTCGGGGCTCATCTGATAAGGAATACCTTCGAATTCGCAGATTGCGATCATCTGATCGATCAGGAAGATCGGCTGATAGTTCGCATAGATGTTATTGATCGTCGGGTATTTGACTTTCAACAGATGCACCAGCGCGGCCTCGTCCAGCGGCATGCCGCGTTTGCGGGCGACCATGGCGAAGATTTTCAGGAAGTTTTCCTGGTTCGGACCGTCGATCTTGATCTTGAAGAAGATCCGGCGCAGGGCGGCCTGGTCAAAGATCTCGTTCGGGTGGAAGTTGGTCGAGAAGATGACCAGTGTGTCAAAGGGAACTTCAAACTTTTCACCCGATTGAAGGCCAAGGATGTCCTTGTTTTCTTCCAGCGGAACGATCCAGCGGTTGACCAGCGCCTGAGGCGGTTCCGCCTGACGGCCAAGGTCGTCGACAATGAAGATGCCGCCCGTCGATTTCAACTGCAGCGGCGCCTGATAGGTGCGCGCGGTCGGATTGTAGACCAGATCAAGCATGCTGAGAGACAGTTCGCCCCCGGTCACAACCGTCGGGCGCTCGCACTGAACATAGCGCGAGTCGAACCGTTTGCGGCGGCGCAGGCTGTTGGGGTCATCGGGTTCCTGTTCGATCGCGGTATGCACGATCGGGTCATAGACGGTGATCACCTGCCCGGCATATTCGATGGCCCAGGGCACATAGACATTGTCCCCCAGCGCGTCGCGGATACCGTTCGAGATCGAGGATTTACCATTGCCCGGCGGGCCATACATCAGGATCGACCGGCCGGCGCTGACCGCCGGGCCCAAATGGTCAAGCAGGCTGTCGGGCAGAACCAGATGACCCATCGCACCGGTCAGTTGCTCACGCGTGACCTGAATGTTGCGAATCGACTGGCGCTTGACCTGCTCGCGATACACGTCCAGCGGTACTGGCATGGCGCCGAAATACTCCGACTGGCTCAACGCGTCCAGCGCACGCGCCTTTCCCGCATCGGTCAGTTGGTACCCCATTTCGTTGCCGCTGTTGGCGTTCAGGGTACCGGTCGCCTCAAGCAGTTTCTGATCGCGGGTGATATCGACCAGTTCCTGCGTAACGGAACCCGGAAGACAGATGGCTGCGGCGATCTCGGACACGGTGTCGACGTTCTTGCGAAAGATCGTCTTGAGCAAAATGTCCCGCATCATCACCAGCGGAAGCTGCATTTCACCCAGCCCCTTTGGGGCAGGGGGGGCCATAACGGAAGTGGTCTGCATATTCATGAGCGTGGCTCGTCTATCCCGGTTTCACGTCAATCGGCCCTGATCGGGCCGCTTGCGGAAAATTTGGCCCGCCTTTGTGGCAGGACCAAGGCAGGGGCAAGGCGTGCTGATGATAGTTCACGAACCGTAAACAGTTCCCAAAATCAGATACATGGCCAAAGCGCCTGCCAGAGCCAGACCCATTGGAAATTGCCGGCCACGGTCCCAGCTTTCCCAATGCGGTGCGATGCTGCGCAGACGGGTGTTCTTGGCCAGACGATGGGTTGCCACGGCGGCCAGAAGGGTCGCTGTCAGAACGGCCAACAGGATAAAAGCGTCGGCAAACCAGACGAAAGGAGAGGCCGCAGCCAGGAACTTGGCGTCTCCCGCACCCATGACCCCTGCCGCGTTCAGGACGATGCCAACAAGCAGAACAATGACAATATGCAGCAGCTGCCACAGATAGAGGGGCAAAGTGACGGATAGGGGGCCAATATTCCCGCTTAACCACTCCTGCGACCACGGCGGCAGGACAAACAGACCGATGACGACATAAACAATCGCCAGCGCCAGAACCGCGTGATTCTTGATCCGCATTTCACGCATATCAGTGAAAGCGACGTAAAAGCAGATTGGCAGCACAAATGGCAGGAACCACGCAGCCGCAACCGCAGGGATATGCATCAATCAGGCTTCCTCGAGCGCACGCAGCGAACGGACGGCTTCGTCGAAATGTTGCGGGTGGGTGGCAATGGCTTCGCGGAACAGGTTCTTGGCCGTGTTCACATCCCCTTGCTTGACCGCCGAGATCCCCATCGTATTCAGCAACTGGGCGCGCTCGACCTGGGTCATTGGAATGACCGGCATGGTGTAGTTTCTCTGGGCCGATCTGGCCAGGACAAGGTTGTTCTTGGCGGTGAACAGGGATTTGTCGTGCCGGATCGCTTCAGTAAACAGGCGTTCGGCCTCGGCATACTGGCCGCGTGTCAGCTTTGAATAACCCCAGTTGTTCATCACACTGCCCGGGCGCGTCGTCAGGCCCACGGCGGTTTCGTAGAAATGATCTGCCCGCTTCCAGCTTTCCTGCGAATCCGCCACCAACGCCTCAAGACGATAGCGCTTGAATGTCTCAAATGTGGGTGGGACTGAATCCAGCACAGCCTCGGCCTCTTTCCAGTTGCCGCCGCGAACCAGAGCGTCTGCATACTCGACCTTGTCCGCGTTGGTCGAGCCTTTCATGCCTGTGACCTTCTTCCAGGCGGCAGAAGCTTCGGTTGTGCGTTTGGCGCGTGACAGAGATATCGCCAGACCCCGCTGCAGGTCGATGCGATCAGGGTTCTTGGTGGCCGCATTGTGGAAATATGTGACCGCCTCGTTCGGGTCGGCCGCACTCAGCAACACGTCATTCAGATTGGTTTCATCTATGACGTTTACTTCCTGAAATGTACGCTCGACCTTTTCTTCTTCGGTCTCTTTGGCGCATGCCGATACAATCAATCCGCATATGACGATCGACGGAATCAAGAATTGTTGGCGCATTTTTGCGTCCTTTACTGCTCTTGTCTCTGGTTACGGGAGCTTGCGAAGCGTAAATTGCCCGTCGCCTTGCTGCTCCAGCGTATATTCTTGTTCTTGTGAGGTATTATTATCAGGATTTTCCATTTTTGCGAGTGCTAACCGCAGATTGTCGCGGATTGCGTCACTTTCGCCATTGTCCAGCGCATAGGCGCGCTGAAACACCTGGGCCGCTTCGGGATATTGCCCGGTTTCCATCAGCAGAACGCCCAGATTGTTCCAGGCCACCGGCCAATCGGTATCATCCTTGACGGCTCGTCTCAGCAGGGTTTCGGCTTGGCCAAGGCGCTTCAGGCCCAGATTTGCCGTGCCCATCGATGTCAGGATTTGCGGCGTCATCCCCTGTTCCAGAGCGGCGCGGGTAAAGGACTTGAGCGCCAGTTCGTACTCGCCGGCGGCCATCAAGCGGTTTCCAACCTCAATTTCGTCTTCGGCCTGTCCCCCGGCGTCAATGCCCGGAGCCTCCAGATCGCCGGAACGATCGGTCTCTGTGCAAGAGGCCACCATGGCGAAAACCAGGGTGACCTGAAAGATGCGGCGGAGCCCGGTCCGGGCGCAGCAGCGAAATGGGTTCATCAGGTTACTACCGGCCGAAATTCGAAATGACGTTTGCCGAAGGCCCGACAAGAATAACCAGCAAAGGCGGAACTGTCAGTCCCATTGTGACAAGCGTCATTTTGGTCGGCAGCTTGTTCGCAGCCTCCTCAGCGCGCATGACGCGCTTGTCGCGCATCTCGCCCGCATACACCCGCAGAGCTTCAGCAATTGATGTACCGAAGGTTGCCGACTGGATCATCACCGTGACGAACGAGTTGACGTCCTGCACGCCACAACGGGTGCCAAAGTCACGCAGGACGGTATCCTTGTCCTTACCCGCTTTCATTTCGTAAGCGACGATCTCGAACTCCTGCGAAATGTCGGGGTACGAGGCTTTCATTTCGTTTGACACCCGGACTATGGCCTGATCGAGGGACTGACCGGCCTCCACACAAACCAGCATCAGGTCAAGCGTGTCGGGAAAGGCTTGCGTAATCTTCTCTTTCCGCTCTTCGATGCGGCGCGTGATCCAGTATTTGGGGATCATGTAGCCGACACCGCCGGGCACCAGCACGCGCACCAGAATTTGCTGGGTGGTGAATTCCTGCGTTCCCGCGAACACCGTTACCAGCAGAACGCCGACAATGATGCCGATGATCCCAAGGGAGAACTGTGCAAAGTGGAAAAACCGCACCGCGTCCTTGGTCTGGTACCCTGCCTGCCGCAGCTTGAGCTGCATTGCCGACAGTTCTTCCTGATCTTTCGGTTCCAGAAAGGTCGCGAATTTTTCAAGCTGCTCGTTCCGACCGGCGTTCCGCAACTGGTCTTTCTTGGCCTTCTTTTCCTTCTTGGGCGCGGCATTCGAACGCTGCAGCTTTTTGAGCGGATCCTCGGGCTGGTTCAGCATCAGAGGGATAGTGACCAGGATCATGAACAACCCCAGAACACCGACCACGATCAGTGGTCCGAACTCGCCCAGATGCTCGGTCAGCAAGTCATTGATGCGGGTCAGGAATTCCATTGCCGTGCCCTCAAACCTTGATGTTGGTGATGATTTTCATGACGATCAAGTTCAGCGTCAGCGTGATGCCAACAAAGAAACACATCGGAATGAACCAGGGATGGTCGAGAACGCCGTCATAATAACCGGGATCCTTGACCAGTATGAAAGCCAGACAGCCCAGCGGGAAGGCCGACAGGAATTTACCGGACCACTGTGCCTCGGCCGTGATCGCCTTGACGCGGCGAAACAGGCGGAATCGGGCACGGATAACCTGTGCAAGACCGGCCAGAATCTCTGCGAGGTTACCGCCGGATTGCTGCTGGATGCCCACGGCAACCGCCAAAAACCGCAAATCCTGCATGTCCAGACGTTCGGCCATGTCTTTCAAGGCTTCGCCAACGTCGCGGCCATAGGCGCATTCATCGGCGATGACGCCAAACTCGGTTCCCAGCGGGTCCTGAACCTCGGAAGCAACAACCTGAATCGTTGAGACGAAGGGGTTGCCGACACGCAGCGAGCGAACCATCAGTTCCACGGCTTCGGGCAATTGTTCTTCGATCATGCCCATGCGTTTCTTGGCCTTTTGGTTCACCCACGCATAAACGCTGCCAACACCGATTGCGACGGAAATGGCCGCCCGTAAGGCGGTATCGGTGGCTGTGCCGATGCTAAGCCCCATGAACGCGACCCCGGATACAAGGCACATGATCATGATCAATTGCCGGGGCGAAAACGCAATCGCCGCCTTCTGCGCCTTGTCGGCCAGAAGGGAATAGAGCGGGATGCTCTGCGATTTCATATGCTGCTGCATTTCCTTGCGCAGCTGTTCCAGAACCTGTTCACGCCCGACACCTTTGTCGAGCATGTCGAGGCGGCGGTTTACCCGGCTGTTAAGGCTGATGGATTTGCCGAACGCGACCAGGTAGATACCTTCGACCAGGGCCAGAACGCCCACGAAGATCGCGACATAGATCAATGCCTCCATAGGCAGTTGCATATCCTTGATCTCCTACATTGTGGTTGGGTCGTAAATGGACGCGGGCAGGTCAAAGCCCCACAGGCGGAAGCGCTCGGAGTAGTGGCTGCGCACGCCGGTTGCGGTGAAGTGACCGATAATCTTGTTGTCAGGTGTCAGGCCAACACGTTGAAAACGAAAGATTTCCTGCATGGAAATCACATCGCCTTCCATCCCGGTGATCTCGGTGATCGATGTCATGCGGCGCGAACCGTCCTGCAAGCGGCTGGCCTGTACGATCAGGTTCACAGCGCTGGCAATCTGGCTGCGCACGGCCTTGATCGGCATCTCGATCCCGGCCATCGCGATCATGTTTTCCAGACGCGAGATCCCGTCGCGGGCCGAGTTGGCGTGGATCGTAGTCATTGACCCGTCGTGGCCAGTGTTCATGGCCTGCAACATGTCGATCACCTCGGCACCACGCGTCTCACCCACGATGATACGGTCGGGGCGCATCCGCAGGGCGTTTTTGAGACAGTCGCGCGGGCTGACTTCGCCTTTGCCTTCCACGTTGGGCGGACGACTTTCCATCCGGCCCACATGGGTCTGCTGCAGCTGAAGTTCCGCTGTATCTTCGATCGTCAGGATGCGTTCGGCGTCGTCAATGAAGCTGGACAGGGCGTTCAGGGTGGTCGTTTTACCGGAACCAGTACCGCCCGAGACGATAACGTTCAGGCGCGTAGACACCGCAGCTTGAAGATAGGCAGCCATTTCTTCGCTGAACGCACCGAAATTGACCAGATCATCGATGCCCAGCTTGTCCTTTTTGAACTTACGAATGGATACCAGAGATCCGTCCACCGCAATCGGCGGCACCATGGCGTTGAAACGCGATCCGTCAGCAAGACGGGCGTCAACATAAGGGTTGGATTCATCGACCCGGCGACCCACGGCGGACACGATCTTGTCGATGATCCGCATCAGGTGCTTTTCGTCCTTGAAGGTGATGTCGCTGAGTTGCAGCTTGCCGTCGCGTTCCACGAAGATCTGCTGCGGACCGTTCACCAGAATATCGTTGACCGTGTCATCCTGCAGCAAGGTCTCCAAAGGCCCAAGCCCTGTGACCTCGTCATAAAGTTCCTTGTTGAGCTGCGAACGGTCTTCGCGGTTCAGAACGATGTTGCGCGATTCGAGAACTTCGCTGGCAATGGCGCTGATCTCAGCCCGAAGCTCAGCCTCGGCGGCTGATTCCAGCGCCGAGAGGTTCAGGTTTTCAAGCAATTCGCGATGCAGATCGATCTTGATTTCACTCAAGCGTTCCTTGCGCTTGCGGTCACGGTCGGAAGATGAGGCCTCGGCGGCCTTTTTTTGCACCGGTTTGCGGACAACCGCCGTTGTGGCAGAGGCAGGAGCGTTTGCCGCGGCCGGGGCGGCCTCGGGGGCTTTGGCCGCTGTCTTGACCGGCTGCGCATCAGGCTGCTTCTTGTATCTCGAAAACATGACGGCTGTCCCCTTGAGAAGTTGTTACGCGGCTTCCGCGTTGCTCGAGCCCAGGCTGTGAAGCGACTTGGCCAGTTTGGCGATTTCCCGCCGCAGTGGGTTCTTGGCGGCAGATTTTGCAAGCGGCAGGCCGTGATCGCCAGCTTGCAGAACCGGTTTGCCACCTTCGGGCAGTTGCAGATCGATGGAGATTCCCAGGCTTTCGCCCATGCGCTTGACCCGGCCTTTGCCGTTCAAATCCGTGAATTTTGGTGCCCGGTTCAATGCAAAGCGCAGCTTGTTGAACGGCAGTTCCTCGGCCTGCAGCGCGCGCTTCAGACGCAGCGCGTTCTGGGCGGACCGCATATCCAACTCGATCAGTGCAAAATAGACATGCGCCGCCGCCAGCACCGTTTCGGACCAGTGCACCAGCGTTTTTGGCATATCCACGACCACATAGTCGAAATGCTTGCGCGCGGTGTCGATGACGCGCTGAATATCCTCAGGCGTAATCAGGTCCAGCGGTACAATGTCGGAAGGCGAGGTCAGAACCTGCAGTTTTTCTTCATATGTCTGCAGCGCCTGGGAAAAAACATCGTCGTCCATGGACGCCGTGTCCGACAGCATTTCGAACACTGTCTCGCGACGCGGCAGGTCCAGATAGGTGGAAACTGTGCCAAATTGCAGATCCAGGTCAATCAGGCAGACGGTCGGTGCTTCTTTGTCCGAAACCGTAGCCAGTTCCCAGGCAAGATTGACCGCCAGAGTGGTCGAGCCTACGCCTCCGGCCAGGCCGTGCACCACAAACAGCGCGCCTTCTTTTGATTCGCCCTGGGTCAGCGGAACTGCCGCCGCCTGGGGCGCGGCAACCGGATCGGGCTGTTTCATGCGCTCGATGGCTTCCTGCAACTCGCCTTCGGGCAGCGGGTAGGGGACAAATTCATCGGCACCCTTGCGCAGCAGCTGATGCAGCGACGCAGGTGTGACATCTTCGGCGATCAGAACAACTTTGATTTTCTTGTCCTTGGCGCGGGTGATGATTTCACCCATCAGCGTCAGGTTGTCTTCGTCTTCCCCGTCGATTGCAAGTGCCACAAATTCAAGAGAATCTGCCTCGGGCTGGCTGAAAAAAGCCAGTGCCTCAGCAAATCCAAGATCGCCCCAGCGTTCACCCAGCGCAACTTCCATGTCTTCGATCAACAGATCGAAATTCTGGACATCACGGCTGATTGTGCAGGCCAGAATGGCGGTATTTTCGTCTTGCGGCGTGGCGCTTGTCATTAACACAATCCTCGTAGTGAGGGCTTGGCAAATCTGACAAACACAAGCGGTCTGGTCGGATTGGCTGTCGCCCCGATGCGGTCAAATCTGGCCGCAGGTCACCCAATTGTTGACAACGTCTCTTGGAAGTTGGGCGAGAATTGGGCGTAAAAGAACAAATTGTAGGGAATTGGGCGACGATGCCGCCCAATTGCGCTTTATTGTTCTGATGTGGTGCCAACACTCGTCTCGGATGCCAGGCCCGAGGGTGGAATGGCGCTTTCCACGTAGCTGCGATAGATAACCTCGGCGTATTTGCCGTCCAGCAGGTTGGGGTGGTTATCTACAAATCCGGACACTTCGGTCACGGTACGCCGGTTGCGGCGGTCGCGATTCGGCGTATCGATCAAAGGACGTGACTTGCCGAAAGAGACCACTGCTTCAAGCCGGGACCGGGAAACGCCCTGATTGACCAGGAATGCAACCGCTGAGTTTGCGCGGCGCTGTCCCAGGCTTTGGTTATAGGAAGCGGAACCGACCCTGTCGGTGTGACCATAGACCCGGAACCGGGCTTCGGGGAATTGCTTGATCCAGGCCGCCTGCTGCGCCAGGATCCGCTGCGCCGAAGCATCCAGTTGCGAACTGTTGAAGGCAAAGTTGATCTGGGTTGGAACCTCTGCCGCAAATCGCTGAGCCAGGATCTGGGCATAGGACAACTCACCGTTCATCACCTGGATATTGTTGAGAGTTGCGTTGCCGAAAGCGCCCGAATCAATTTCGTATCCCGCTTCCCGTGTACAGCCTGCGACAGCGACCGACAGACATAGTGTCATCATCCACTTTTGCATGGGTCCTATCCTCCTCATCAATCCAGGACGTAGCCGTAAGAGCTGCCATAGCCCTGTTTGGCCACTTCTGTTGCGGCACCTGCACCGGCACGTGTTGTCCGGGCGGTCTTGCCATTCACGAACAGATCGAATTCGCTGGGCGGTTTGACCCGATCGGTGGGCAGAGCCAGGGCTTCACCTCGCGTCGGCGACACAAGATGTGCAGTGATGATAATAACCAGTTCGCTTTGTTCGCGCTGATATTCGGCGCTGCGGAACAGGGCGCCCAGGACCGGTACGTCGCCAAGCCACGGGATCTGGTTGTTCAGGTCGGCAAAGTTGTCCTGGATCAGCCCGGCGATGGCAAAGCTCTCTCCGTCGCGCAGTTCAACCGTCGTGCTGGTCTGGCGTGTGATAAAGCTTGGAACGTTGTCGCCATTGATCGTGAAGTTCGAGCTGTTGTCGATCGCCGAGACAGACGCGGCCATCTCCAGATTGATCAGCTCGCCGTCGACAACACGTGGGATGAAGTCGATTTCAACACCGAAGGCCTTGTATTCAATGGTAACGACACCATCGTCCTGCGGAACCGGGATAGGCACTTCACCGCCGGCCAGGAATGTCGCTTCTTGCCCGGACAGTGCAGACAGGTTGGGTTCAGCCAGGCTGCGGGCTAGGCCTTTGGCCTCAAGGGCCTCCAGCAACAGGCGAACCTGGGTCGAACCTGCGCCAAATCCAAACAGGATGGCACCCGTGTTGGACTGCACGGCGGGAATGTTGTTGCTCAGTGCGTTCTGCAATGCCAACGAGTTGTTCAGCGTGTTGATACCACCGGTCACATCGCCGCCTCCGAAGCCCAGCGATGCTGACAGGCTCTTGGCGACCGAGCGGTTCATCTCTGCAAAGCGGACTTTCAGCATGACCTGCTGCACGCCGCCAACGCTCATAAGGTTCGAAACGCGATCCGGGGCATAACGTTCTGCCAGTTCCAGCGCGCGGGCCAGCTTTGCCGAGCTGGACACGGTGCCGGACAGCACGATGCCGTCATTTGCCGTACGCACCTCGACCCGCTCATCGGGCAGGATCTGGCGCAGCCTTTCCTTGAATTCGGTCACATCCGGTGCCACACGAACGCGAACGTTCGTGATCAGATTGCCGACGCCATCGAACAACGTCAGCGTTGTGATGCCAGGAGCCTTACCAAGAACATAGATCGTGCGGTCCGAAAGCGACGAGATGTCGGCGATACCCGCGTTGGCGATGCTCAGTTCTGCGAACGGCTCTTCACTCTCAACAACAATTGCGCGATTCATAGGGACATCCAGCGTTTCCGCCGTGCCCTTTTTCACCACGCGAAGATTCTGTGCCCAGGCGGCATCGCCGACCGGGCTCACAACAAGCGCCAACCCCAGCAGGGTTGCGCTGATCCAGGAACGTATTGTCATGTGACCTGCCTCTCCGATCACGCCTCGTTTTTGGGTCTATCGCCCTCTGATACGAAACACTGCGCGAATTCAGAATTTATTGCAATAATCAATGGTTTCCGGATTGTTCCTTATGTGGGGAATGGGCAACAATCAAAATAGAAAGAGCCGCGCAGACTGCGCGGCTCAAGTCCGTAACGCTCTGATTTAACGTCAGTTTGTGCAGGGAATTGGGGTTTCGACGATCTCTCCGCCGCGGCGGGTCCGGATCGTACACACTCTTTCCTGGGCTTTCTTCGGAGCGGGAGCCGCCTCTTTAATACCCAACAGTTTTCGCTGGTCGACTTCGATTGCCGCGGTGATGGCCTCGTCCTCGACCCCAACCAGGGCGAGGGACAGGCGGCCGGTGCTCTGGGCCTGGGCCAGCGAGATCGCCTGTTCCGGTGTAACGGCAACCGTAACTGTACGTGCAATTGTTGTGCCTGTGACGTCCGAGCCTGCGGACTGATCAATGGCAACCAGTCTGATACTGGGAAGAATCAAACGCGTGAGTTCACCGCTGGCACCCTCGACCGCGCCCCGCAACGAGCCGGTCCAGATAATGTCGACGTCGTCTCCCGGGCGCAGAAACCCGGACACGCCGGACGCAACATCAACGCTGATGGCAAAGGCCCGCTTGCCTTTTTCCAGGCGCGAGGTCAGACCCGCGGCTTCGCCCGGCCGGGTAATCTTGACCTCCATGATCGCTTCGTCTTTTTCCATGGCCCTCATGACATAACGCTCATTGTCTCCGGTCTCGGGGAACAGGACGGTCATTTCCGTGAATGTGCCCTCGGGGATCGCGTTTTCCGGCCAATCGACGATACGCACATCTTCTTCCTTCACGCGTTCGCCATACTTCAGCGAACGGTTGGACACGATGACGCTGACGGTCGGAATTACATTGACGTTCGCGTTTGCCAAAGCTTCCTGGGCTGCCAAACGCTCGCGTGCGAGAGCATCCTGATAGGCGGTGATATAGTTGCGCGCCATGTAAACCGCGCCGCCGGCCAGAGCCACCCCGACGATCAGAACAAGACCAAACACAGCTCGCATGCGTGCACCTCATATTTTCGATGGCCAGAGTCATTTCGGCCAGTGGGAAACTTTGAAACAGCTTATTTCCTAAACAGGAATTGTGTCGAAATGTAGGACAAAGAAGACATTTCTATCACTGTTCCACGATTGTAGGGCGAGTTGGCAACACACTCAGGTCAAGCGCAGGCCCGGGGGGGGCTACGTTTCAAACGTCCAGCTTGAAGAGCCCAGAGTTGGCTGAACTATGCTTGGAAACCTTAGACAGTAGCTCAGCTACCGCCGCCCGCTGTCCCTGAAACAACGATCCCGCCAGGCGCGTTGTTGGATCCGGTACTGATGGTCGCGCTGGACATCGCCGAGCTGGTGTTCCCGCTCAGGCTGATGGTTGCTGTCTGGATGCCGAAGTAAATCAGTGTCGCAAGCGCAATGATTATGGCAGTCAGAACGACCCAATCGACGGTGACAGCACCGTCTTCAGAGGTGATAAAGGTTTTCGTGAACCTGATCATTCCGGGTCACTCCAGTAAAGCAGAGTCGGGGCAGAACCGACCAATAGAATCTGTTTGTGCACAACCTTTGCTGATGCACTCATTATGTTTTGCCTTGCCGGAGTGGCAGGAATTGGGCAAAACATTGAATTAAAGGACGTATTTGGATTTTTTGAGGTGCGCCTTGCCGTGACCGCGCCTGATTTTCGCTCGGTTGCCAAATCGCCGGTGCCTTGCCTGGCCGGTCCTTGAACTCACGGTTCCAAAAGAAAAGCCGCGCCAATTTTGGCGCGGCCTGTTTCCCGTTCCGGGAACTATTTGGCTTAGTTGGTACCCGAAGTGGTGATACCGCCGGCTTGGGTGCCATCGCTTGTGCCGGTGTTCAGGGTTGCGCTGCTCAGCGCGGTGTTCACGTCGGTTGCCATGCCCTGTGCGCCGTTGGCGATCTGCTGGTAGGCCACGGTGCCCAGACCGATGACTGCTGCGGTCAGAACAACCCAGTCAACTGTTACGGCGCCGTCTTCGTCTTTGCGGAAGTTCTTGATGAACTTGATCATGTTACGTCCCTCCTAAAGGATCTAAGTCAATTAACCTTGGCGTCTTTCAGAGCTTTCTCTCTCAGTCCGCTCATGACCGTCTCGGTATGGATATATGTTTGACTGTTGTGCGTGGCAGGAATTGGGCCAAACACAGTTTTTTTGCGCTTCGTCTTAACTTTTTGGTGACGAATTCTGTATCTCATTGAAAAAGAACAAATAAAATTTTCAAAGTGACGGTGATGACCTTCGCAAGAGATGCAAAATTGCGCCAAATGAGGCGAAATTGCCCCAATTCGCTTTGTTTTTCTGGCCTTGCGGCCGGATTCGAGGTTCAAATTCATCAAAAGAAAACAAGAGGCAGGCAAAAAATGAATCTCCGGTACGCAATCACATGCGCCGGCGTGTCGGCATTTCTGATATCGGGCACGGTTCCGGTGATCGCCGCCGATATCGAGCCGAGAGGCGTCTATAAAAGGATCAAGGCGCCAAAGCCCGGCGCGCGCCCGCGCATCACCGTTCAGATCACGGCTGAAGAACATGCATCCCAGCCTTTTGCCCCCAGCACCGGGGCCGAGCTTGAAACGCCTGAAGTGGTCAAGCGCACCGCGCTTCCGCCTGAGAACCTGCCGGGGTCGAACAGCCCTGAAAAACCCGTCGGTTCCTACACCGCCTTCTGGGACAAGATCTCGCCGGAACTGGCTGAAGCCGGGGCAGGGCGGCTGGATATGGCGATCAATGCGCTTTCATCCACAAATGTTGCTTCACCACGTTTGCAGACCCTTCAAAACATTGCACAGCTGCAGGGGATCGACATTCTGCGCTCGACAGTGGGAACGAAGGTTTCCCCGGCACTTGTCCTTGCGGTGATTTCCGTGGAATCGGCCGGTCGGGCGGATGCTGTCAGTTCAGCCGGTGCGCAAGGGTTGATGCAACTGATGCCCGCTACGGCCGAAAGGTTCGGTGTCGAGGACAGTTTTCAGCCCTCGCAGAATATCGCGGGCGGTGTGAAATACCTGAACTGGCTGATGGGTGAATTCAAAAACGACCCGATTCTGGTTCTGGCCGGATATAATGCGGGCGAAGGGGCCGTTCGCAAACACAGTGGTGTGCCGCCTTATGCGGAAACCCGCGATTACGTGCCAAAAGTGCTTGCAGCGTTTCAGGTGGCGCGCGCGTTGTGCTCGACCCCGCCGGAACTGATCTCGGATGGCTGCGTATTTCAGACGCTAAACTGAAAATGGCCCGCGTGTTGGCGGGCCATTCAATATCAGGTCAATCAGTCGACGATCGTGGCCAGGGTCGAGGCCCGCATATCGTCTTCACTGACACCGTCGGCCAGTTCGACAATCTTCAGGCCGCCTTCAACCACATCCAGAACGCCCAGATTGGTGATGATGCGATCAACGACGCCCTTACCTGTCAGCGGCAAGGTGCATTCCTTCAGCACTTTTGAATCGCCATGTTTGTTGGTGTGATCCATGACCACGATCACACGACCGACGCCGGCGACCAGATCCATCGCGCCGCCCATACCCTTGACCAGCTTGCCCGGGATCATCCAGTTGGCCAGATCGCCCTTTTCGTCCACTTCCATGGCACCCAGAATCGCCGCAGCGATCTTGCCGCCCCGGATCATGGCAAAGGACGTGGCGCTGTCGAAGTAGGACGTGCGGGACAGTTCGGTGATCGTCTGCTTGCCCGCGTTGATCAGGTCGGGGTCTTCTTCACCCTCGAACGGGAATGGACCCATGCCCAGCATGCCGTTCTCGGATTGCAGTGTGATGTCCTTGTCGCCCACGTAGTTCGCCACCAGCGTCGGAATGCCGATGCCGAGGTTCACATACATGCCATCTTCCAGCTCTTCCGCCGCGCGTGCGGCCATCTGATTGCGGTCCCAGGGCATTATGCGTCCTCCTTCTTGCGGGTGGTGCGCTGTTCGATGCGCTTTTCGTGACTACCCTGAATGATGCGGTGCACGTAGATGCCGGGCAGATGGATCCCATCCGGGTCGAGCGAGCCGCGCGGCACGATCTCTTCAACTTCGGCGATGCAGATCTTGCCGCAGGTCGCGGCAGGTACATTGAAGTTGCGTGCAGTCTTGCGGAAAATCAGGTTGCCGGTGTCATCGGCCTTCCAGGCTTTGACGATGGCGAGATCGGCAAAAATGCCTTCCTCCATGATGTAGGTCTCGCCGTTGAAGTCCTTGTGTTCCTTGCCGTCTGCAATCACGGTACCCACGCCGGTCTTGGTATAAAAGCCGGGGATGCCCGCGCCGCCTGCGCGCATACGTTCGGCCAGAGTGCCTTGCGGGTTGAATTCCAGCTCCAACTCGCCGCTCAGATACTGGCGCATGAATTCGGCGTTTTCACCGACATACGAGCTGATCATCTTTTTGACCTGCTTCGTCTGCAGCAGGATGCCGATACCGAAATCGTCGACCCCGGCGTTGTTGCTGGCAAAAGTCAGATCCTTGGCGCCCGATTCCCGGATCGCCTCAAGCAGCAGTTCGGGAATACCGCACAGGCCGAAACCGCCCGCCGCAATCAGCATGCCATCCGACAGCACCCCATCGAGCGCTTCAGTGGCATTGGCATAGATTTTCTTCATGGAAAACTCCCCCAATGACATGGTGATGCGGCAGGTTGTGCCGCCACGTCACGGGGAAGTCAATGAAACCAGAGGGCAATGGTATTTCTACCTAGCCCCGTCTCAGCCCGCCTTCTTGGCTGTCTTCTTGGCAGCGGCCTTCTTCTTTGGCGCAGCTTTTTTCTTGGTGCCCTTCTTGGCCGCACGCTCGTTGACCAGTTCAACGGCCATTTCCTGCGTCACGTCTTCGGGTTTTACGTCCTTGGGAATGGTCGCGTTGACTTTCTCCCATTTCACATACGGCCCGTAGCGCCCGTCCAGAACCTGCATCGCGCCGCCATCGGGATGCTCGCCCAGTTCCTTCAGCGGTTTAGCCGCCGCATTACGGCCCCGACCGGGGTTGGCCCGTTTTTCGGCCAGCAGTTCAACGGCCCGGTTCATCCCGATCTCGAACACGTCATTGGGATCTTTGAGGTTGGCGTAAACCGGTTTGGCTTCATCGGCCAGTTGATGCATCAGGTAAGGCCCGAAGCGACCGAAATTCGCGCTGATCATTCCACCTTCGGGGTGTTCGCCGATCTGGCGGGGCAGGCTGAGAAGGGTCAGCGCCTTGTCCAGATCCATGTCATCCTTGCTCCAGCCACGCGGCAGCGACGCACGGGGGGGTTTCTTGTTCTCCGGCGTCGGCTCGCCACGCTGGACATAAGGACCAAAGCGGCCGGATTTCAGCCAGATCTCATCACCCGCATCCTCGCCCAGAAGACGTTCGTCGCCTTCCGCGCCTTCACCGGCGATCGGACGGGTATACGTGCATTCCGGGTAGTTGCCGCACCCGACGAACCCGCCGGTGCGCGACGTCTTCAGATGTAATTGCCCCACGCCGCATTTCGGGCAGATACGCGGATCCGACCCGTCCTCGCGCGGCGGATAAAGCTGCGGCGCCAGCGCTTCGTCCAGCTTGTCCAGCACTTCCGAAATGCGCAGCTCCGAGGTCTCGCCGATTGCAGCCGAAAACTCGCGCCAAAACTTGCCCAACAGATCCTTGTAGTCGCGATCCCCGGCGCTGACGTCGTCCAGCTGTTCTTCCAGATTGGCGGTGAACTCATAGCCCACGTACTGACGGAAGAAATTCAGCAGGAAGATGGTGACGATGCGACCCTTTTCTTCAGGGATCAGCCGGTTCTTGTCCTTGCGCACATATTCCCGGTCCTGGATCGTCGTGACAATGCTGGCGTAGGTTGAAGGGCGCCCGATCCCCAGCTCCTCCATCCGCTTCACAAGGGTAGCCTCGGTATAGCGCGGGGGCGGCTGGGTGTGATGTTGCAGGGCCAGAACGGCTTCATTCTCGGACAGGATGGCGGCCTTGTCATCGCTCGTGGCCTTGGTGTGCTGATCCCGCAATGAGGTCTTGGCAAACGGGGCAGGGTCCCCCTTCATGATCTGAGGCAGGCGTTTTTCGTCGTCATCCGTGACGTCATCGCGGCCCTCTTCATAGACGCGCATGAACCCGTCGAACAAAACCACCTGCCCGGTGGCGCGCAGACCGACCTGACCGTCGGCGCTGCCAATCTCGACCGTGGTCCGCTCCAGCCGGGCGGCGGCCATCTGGCAGGCGATTGTACGTTTCCAGATCAGATCATAAAGCTTGCGCTGATCCTCATCCGTGACCTTCAGCGCCTTGGCATCGCGGGTCATATCCGTCGGGCGGATACATTCATGCGCTTCCTGAGCGTTCTTGGCCTTGTTCTTATACATGCGCGGGCTGTCTGGCACGTATTCTGCGCCATATCGGTCGGCGATGGCGTCGCGGGTGGCAGTCACAGCTTCTGGCGCCATGTCGATGCCGTCAGTCCGCATATATGTAATGTAACCCGCCTCATACAGCCGCTGCGCCACCTGCATCGCGTGGCGGGCTCCCATGCCGAACTTGCGGCTGGCTTCCTGCTGCAGCGTGGATGTCATGAACGGCGCGCTTGGGTTGCGGGCGGCAGGCTTGGCCTCGACTGATGTCACGCTCAACGCGCGGCTGGTGATGGCCTGAACTGCCAATTCGGCTTGTGTCGAATTGGTCAGGTCGTGCTTGTCCAGCTTTTTTCCGGCCAGCGTGACCAGCCGGGCCTCGTAGGTCTGGCCGCGGGGTGTTTCGAACAAGGCCCGCACCGACCAGTATTCGACCGGTTTGAACGCCTCGATCTCCATCTCGCGCTCGACGATCAGGCGCAGGCAGACCGACTGCACCCGGCCAGCCGACCGCGCGCCGGGCAGCTTGCGCCACAGAACGGGTGACAGGTTGAACCCCACCAGGTAATCCAGCGCACGGCGGGCCAGATAAGCCTCGACCAGCGGCATGTCCACCTGACGTGGGTTCTGCATCGCCTGCGTCACAGCCTCTTTGGTGATGGCGTTGAATGTAACCCGGCTGACCGGAGTGTCTTTCTTGATCGAGCGCCGCTTGGTCAGCGCTTCCTGCAGGTGCCAGCTGATTGCTTCGCCCTCGCGATCGGGGTCAGTGGCCAGGATCAGCGCATTGTCGTCCTTAAGTGCGTCGGCGATGGCCTTGACGTGCTTGCGGCTGTCATTGCCGACTTCCCATTTCATCGAGAATTCATGCTCTGGATCAACCGATCCGTCCTTCGGCGGCAAGTCGCGTACATGGCCGTACGAGGCCAGAACGGTGTAGTCGGGGCCCAGATATTTGTTGATTGTTTTTGCTTTGGCCGGAGATTCTACAACAACTACAGGCATTTAAGATGAATCCTTGCTCGACAGGCTTTGCGCTTTGTATGGCGGTGCAAAATGTGTGCGGCAAGATCGAATTGTCAATGCGTACCTTGCCGCATCTTGTTTTTCCCGCAATTTCAGCGCTCTGGCCGGGCCAAATTTCTTCAAACAGACGGGGCCGCGCAAAAGCCGGTGATCAGGCTACTCGCGAAAGCAGGCCGCCCGCCTGCCGCTGGATTCGTCCGTCCAGTTCCAGATCCAGCAAGGCCGGGGCGATGGCCTCGGCCGAGGCGGCAATGTCCCGGATCAACTGGTCTTCGGCCACCGGCGAAGGACCCAGCCGCGCCAAAATTTCGGCCTGCAAGACTGACGCCTCTGGCATTGCAGGGGCGTCAGACGAAGGTTGAAGGCTTAGCGGAAGTTCCGGCGCCTCTGCCACAGATTGTTGCGGCGGCAGTGCGTCAATCACGTCTTGCGCAGAACGGACCAGCGTGGCGCCATCGCGGATCAGCAGGTTGCACCCGGCGGCGCGGGCATCGAACGGGTGGCCGGGTACGGCCAGAACCTCGCGCCCCTGATCCAGCGCGTCCCGCGCCGTGATCAGACTGCCGGATTTTGCCGCCGCCTCGACCACCACAACCGCCTGCGCGAGGCCCGAGATGATGCGGTTGCGCCGCGGGAAATGCCGTGCCTGCGGCGTCACCCCCATCGGCTGTTCGGACAATCGCAGGCCCTTGCGTGCAATATCGTTCGCAAGATCGGTATTTTCCGCCGGATAAACAACGTCGACCCCGCCTGCCAGAACAGCCACCGTTCCGGTGTCCAGCGATGCGATGTGCGCGGATGTGTCGATGCCGCGCGCCATGCCTGAGACGACCGTATAACCGCACGCCCCAAGCTCTTTCGCCAGGTTCCGGGCCATGCGCCCCCCGAGGGACGAGCAGTTGCGCGCGCCGACCAAAGCAATTGCCGGTTTTGCCAGTACGCTGATGTCACCGATGGCCCACAGCATCGGGGGTGCGTCAGACAGGGTCGACAGGGAAGCGGGGAAGTCAGCGGCCCCAAGGCACAGAAGCCGCGCTTTTGCGGCTTTTGCAGCCCTGAGCTCCGCCTCAATCACGCCGGGTGGGCATATTTCATAGTCTTCGATCCCGGCGGCGCGTGCCATTTCCGGCAACGCGGCCAGCGCATTCTGCGCTGAGCCATGTTCGCGCAACAGTCGCCGGAATGTTGCCGGGCCAACCTTGCGTGAGCGCAACAGACGGAGCCAGGAAAACCGGTCCTCTTCCGTGGTGGGTGGGAGTGGGGGGTGATAGGAAGAAAGCTGCTCTTCAGTCATCCGTTGCTCCGCCTGATTGCAGAACTGGTTTACGGGATGCGGGGTTAACAGCCTGTGAATCGTTGAAAATTAGATGCTATTTGCACAGGTGGTGTGATTTGATTGCAGGATAACCAATGGAAAGTAAAAAGAAAAACCGCGATAGCTTTCCTTGCGCAGTTTGCGGTCATTCCAATGCAGAAGTCAAAAAATCAGGCGCAGTGTTAACCCTGCGCCCTTGAGTCTCCAATTGATTCCCGCTCAGGCGGCCGATCCGCCCACGGTCAGGCCATCCATCAGAACGGTTGGTTGGCCGACCCCCACAGGCACCCATTGCCCGTCCTTGCCGCAGGTGCCCATGCCCGGGTCCAGCTCCATGTCATTTCCAAGCCCGCGAATGCGCTTCAGGGCGGAAGGGCCATCCCCGATCAGCGTCGCGCCCTTGACTGGTGCACCGATCTTGCCGTTCTCGACCCGATACGCCTCGGTGCAGGAGAAAACAAACTTGCCGTTGGTGATATCCACCTGACCACCGCCAAAGCCTACGGCCCAGATACCGTCCTTGATGTCCGCAACCAGGGCCGCAGGGTCCGCATCGCCTCCCAGCATGATCGTGTTGGTCATGCGTGGCATTGGCTTGTGCGCATAGCTTTGCCGCCGCCCGTTGCCGGTGGGCGCAACATTCATCAGCCGTGCGTTCTGGCGGTCCTGCATATATCCCGTCAGTATTCCGTCTTCGATCAGAACTGTGCGGGAACTGGGCGTGCCTTCGTCGTCCACCGTGATCGAGCCACGCCGGTCCGCGATGGTGCCGTCATCGACCACAGTTACCCCCCTGGACGCGATCTGCTGCCCCATTAGCCCGGCAAAAGCCGAACTGCCCTTGCGGTTGAAATCCCCTTCAAGCCCGTGCCCAATCGCCTCGTGCAGCAGGATACCGGGCCAGCCGGGGCCGAGGGCCACTTCCATCACACCGGCCGGGGCAGGGACTGCGTCCAGGTTGACCAGAGCGATCCGCAATGCCTCGCGCGCCTTGTCCTGCCAGTCCGCCGGATCGATCAGCCCATCCAGACCGATACGGCCACCGCCACCGGCTGAACCGCTTTCGCGGCGTCCGTTCTGCTCCACGATGACCGAGATGTTCAGACGGGTCATCGGGCGCACGTCTCGCACCAGAACGCCATCAGGGCGCAGAATCTCAACCTCCTGTACTGCGGCTGCGATGGTTGCGCTGACCTGAACCACCCGGGGGTCGAGATCGCGGGAAAACGCATCAATCTCGCGCAGCGTCTCGATTTTGACCGGAAAGCTGGCGGTTTCGATCGGATCCTCATCTGTGTAAAGCCGCTTGTTGGTCGCCCGCGGCGCCTCGGCCAGCGTGCCACCGCCATCCCCGACCGCCAGCCGCGCGGTCTCGGCCGCCCGTTTCAGCGCGGGGATCGAAACGTCCGTGGAATGCGCATATCCGGCAACTTCGCCCTGCACGGCGCGCAGTCCAAATCCTTCGGACGCATCATAAGACGCGGTCCGCAGTCGACCGTCATCAAAGACCAGAGATTCGGATTTACGGCGTTCCACGAACAGCTCGCCATCCTCGGCGCCCGCCGTTGCCGATTGCAGCACCGCAAGCGCTTCATCATGCGGAATTGCGGTTTCAAAGGGGCGAAACGGGTCGTTTGACATGGCTTGGGACCTTTCCGGTTTGATCCAGATCAAAAATAGCGTCTGTTTGACGCAAGCATTTTGCTTTATCTACCCGCAGGAATATGGTTTTTAACGCGGCCAAAGACAACGGGAGAGGTGTGGCCGATTCACACCTTTTCGCCAGGGACGCAAAGATCAAACGATCAGGACAGAAAATGAAGAATGCTTTGATGCTTTCGGGGTTTATGACAGCCCTCTCCAGCCTTCCCGCCATGGCTCAGGAGCTTGAGATTATCGGCAAGCCGGTCGATGGTGGCATGGGTTTCCAGCCCCCCGCCACCAGCCTGGCCGAAGGGATTCGGGATCTGGATGGGATGATTCTGGTCATCATCACCGCCGTTTGTTTGCTGGTTGGTGGCCTGCTGCTTTATTGCATCGTGCGCTACAATCAGCGCGTTAACCCGAAGCCAGCCGGTTTCTCTCACTACACCCCGGTCGAGATCGCCTGGACGCTTGGCCCGATCCTGATTCTGGTCTTCATTGGCGCCTTCTCGTTGCCGGTTCTGTTCAAGCAGCAGGAGATTCCCGAAGGCGACGTGGTGATCAAGGTTGTCGGCAACCAGTGGTACTGGACCTATGAATACGTCGATCACGACTTTGCGTTCGACAGCTACCTGCTGGGCCACCCGGCCACCCTGGACGAAGGTGCCCGCCCAGCTGACGCTGACGTGACGCCGTTTGTTTTGGACGACGCGATGCGCGCCAAGCTGGCCGATTCCGGATACAGCGACGATGAATGGCTGTTGGCCACCGACACTGCGGTTGTCGTACCGGTGAACAAGGTCGTCGTCATGCAGGTGACCGCATCCGATGTGATCCACTCGTGGACGATCCCGTCCTTCGGCGTGAAGCAGGACGGTGTACCCGGTCGTCTGGCCGAGCTGTGGTTCGAGGCCGACAAGGAAGGCATCTATTTCGGCCAGTGTTCGGAACTGTGTGGCAAAGACCACGCCTATATGCCGATCACCGTCAAGGTCGTCAGCCAGGAAGCCTATGATGAATGGCTGAAGAGTGCGATCGACGAATACGCAGGCCTGCCGCAATCCTATCAGATTGCTGCCAAGTAAACGCGACAGGGCGGGCTGGCCCCGCCTGAAACAACATGCAGGCTGCGCGTTAATCGCGCAGCTTTCGCCCACAAAGGACCGGAAATGAGCGACGCAAGCTTCAATGCCAGCACCGTGACCGCGAAGGGATACGCGGACGAGGCCAGCTTTGGCGATTATTTCGCCCTACTGAAGCCGCGTGTGATGTCTCTGGTCGTGTTCACCGCGCTGGTCGGTCTGCTGGCGGCTCCGGTTTCCGTGAATCCCGTGGTCGGTTTTTGCGCCATTCTGTTCATTGCCATCGGTGGCGGTGCGTCCGGCGCGCTGAACATGTGGTGGGATGCGGACATCGACAAGGTGATGAAACGCACCAAGGGTCGTCCCATCCCGTCCGGCAAGGTTGAACCGGGCGAGGCGATGGCGCTAGGCCTTGCGTTGTCGGGCATGTCGGTCATCATGCTGGCGCTGGCTACGAACATCTTTGCCGGTGCGTTTCTGGCCTTTACCATCTTTTTCTATGTCGTGATCTACACGATGTGGCTGAAGCGCCTGACGCCGCAGAACATCGTGATCGGCGGCGCGGCCGGAGCGTTCCCGCCGGTGATCGGCTGGGTTGCCGCCACAGGCTCCATGACGCTTGAGCCGTGGCTGATGTTCGCTCTGACCTTCATGTGGACGCCGCCGCATTTCTGGGCGCTGGCCTTGTTCATGCGCACGGATTACGACGATGCCGGTGTTCCGATGCTGACGGTCACTCATGGGCGACGCGCGACCCGTGTGCATATCCTGATCTATACTGCGCTGCTGGCCATTCTAGCGGTTGGCACGGCCTTCTCGGGCATTGGCGGCCCGGTCTATCTGACCGTCGCCCTTGTTCTGAATGCGCTGTTCCTGCGCGGCGCATGGCGGATTTCCCGCCGCAGCGAAGACGATGCCGAGGCGGACAATTTCAAGGTCGAGCGTGGCTTCTTCAAACTGTCACTGCTGTATCTGTTCCTGCATTTCGGCGCCATTCTCGTGGAAGCGCTGCTGAAGCCCTATGGGCTGGGAGGCTGGTCATGAGCCTGCGCAAAAGCCACGAGCTGCATCAGCGCCGTTTCAGCCGTAATCTTGGCGTGGGGCTGACCCTGGCTGCTTTCATCGTGATCATCTTCGGCCTGACCATCGCCAAGGTTTCCAGCAGTTCCTTCACGGGTCCCGCTGTCGAGGTGCAGAACTGATGGCGATGTCGGGTCCTCAAAAAACGGTTGTGCAACTGGTCGGTGTGGTCGTCCTGATGGGCGGTCTGGCCTGGGCTGCGGTGCCGTTTTACAACTGGTTCTGCAGGGTTACAGGATTTGGTGGCACCACCGGCGTCGCTCAGCAAGCCCCTGATAACATTCTCGACCGCATGGTCACGATCCGTTTCGACGGCTCCAAGGCCAAGGGCATGCCGTGGGAGTTCAAGCCCGTCGAACGCGAGATGAAGGTCCGCATCGGGGAAACCGGGCTGGCCTTTTACGAGGCCTACAATCCGACCGACAAACCCATTGCCGGGCAGGCGTCCTATAACGTGACGCCGTATTCGGCAGGCGGGTATTTCCAGAAGATCGCCTGCTTCTGCTTTGACGAGCAGGTATTGCAGCCGGGTGAGCGGGTCGAGATGCCCGTAACCTTCTTTGTCGACCCCGAAATCGTCGAAGACCCCGAAGCACAGTATGTTCATACGATCACTCTGTCGTATACATTCTACGAAATCGACCTGCCCGAGGGCTATGCTGCCCTTGACGTGCAGGCAGACACAAATACGAACTAACGCCTTAAGGTGAGGGACACTGATGGCACACGCTAAAGACCATGACTACCACATTCTGAACCCCTCGATCTGGCCGCTTGTTGGCGCCGTCGGTGGTTTTGTGATGCTGTTCGGAGCCGTTTTGTGGATGCACGGAATCACTCCGTGGATATTCTGGGCCGGTCTGGTGGCCGTTCTCTACACCATGTTCGCCTGGTGGTCCGAAGTGGTGGTCGAAAGCCGTCAGGGCGACCACACGCCGGTTGTCCGTATCGGCCTGCGCTACGGCTTCATCCTGTTCGTGATGTCCGAGGTGATGTTCTTCTTTGCCTGGTTCTGGTCGTTCTTCAAACATCGGATGTACCCGATGTACGACTATGCCGGCACCGAATACATCCAGCCGGACATCCACGCGGTTGACCCGTTCCACCTGCCGCTGATCAACACGCTGGTTCTGCTGTTGTCGGGCTGCGCGATCACCTGGGCGCACCACGCGCTTGTGCACGGCAATGACCGAAAGGCACTGGTGCAGGGTCTGGCAATCGGTATCGCGCTGGGTATTGCGTTTACCTTCCTGCAGGGTTTCGAATATTACGAACTGCTGGCCCACGGTGGTTGGGAATTCGGCGGCGATCAGTTCTATTCGAACTTCTTCATGGCAACCGGGTTCCATGGCGCACACGTGATCATCGGCACCATCTTCCTGACGGTCTGTCTGATCCGCGCACTGAAAGGCGATTTCACGCCCGAGAAACACGTCGGTTTCGAAGCGGCCGCCTGGTATTGGCACTTCGTGGACGTTGTCTGGCTGTTCCTGTTCTTTGCCGTCTACATCTGGGGTCAGGCCCCGCTGATGTAACTCCGCTTTGGTGATCCAATTGCAAAAGCCGCCCTTTGGGGCGGCTTTTTCTCTATCCGGGGCGCAAGATTGCGCCCCATACAATTGCGTGGTTGCAATTCGGGTCGCACGGCCCTTAACAAGACGCCGGTTCCTGCAATGAGGTTTGCCCAAGCCATGCGCCGCTTTCTGTTTCTGCTGATCTTCGGCGTTGCCGGTCTGGGCGTGCTGGTGTCGCTGGGCGTCTGGCAGGTGCAGAGACTTGCGTGGAAACAGGGGATCCTGGCCGAGATCGAAAGCCGGATCTCAGCCGAGCCCGTTGCTTTGCCTCCGCAGGTTTCGGAGGATGCCGACAAGTACCTGCCGGTCACTGTCTCTGGCGAAATGGAACCGGGCGAAATCCATGTTCTGGTTTCGGTCAAGCAGGTTGGGGCCGGGTATCGCATCATCCAGTCCTTCAGTACCGCGGATCGGACAATTCTGGTGGACCGGGGTTTCGTCCGGACCACTGCCAAGCAGGCGGAGCGTTCGACCGGGCCTATGGAGATCACCGGCAATCTGCACTGGCCCGATGAGATCGACAGCTATACGCCCGATCCGGACATCGATGACAACATCTGGTTTGCCCGGGATGTGCCAAATCTGGCCGCAGCGCTGGGAGCGGAGCCGGTGCTGTTGATTGCCCGCACGAAAACCGACCCGAATGTAACGCCTTTGCCAGTGGATGCGGCGGGTATCCCGAACGATCATTTGCAATATGCAATCACCTGGTTTGGTCTGGCTCTGGTCTGGGCCGCGATGACCGGGTACTTCCTGTGGCGCAGCCGTGCCAATACTGAGAGTGACGCGACATGAAATACATCTCGACCCGTGGGCAGGCGCCCGAACTGACCTTTGAAGAGGCGATGCTGACCGGACTGGCCCGCGATGGCGGCCTGTACCTGCCTGCCGAAATTCCGGTAATGTCACAGGACGAGATCGCCGCTCTGGCCGGTCTGTCCTATGAAGAAATCGCGTTCCGCGTGATGTGGCCCTATGTCAGCGGCTCGTTTGCCGAAGATGAGTTCAAGGAAATCATCGCCCGTGCTTACGAAGGTTTCGGCCATGATGCCCGGGCACCATTGAAGCAGCTAAACGAAAACCATTTCCTGCTGGAATTGTTCCACGGCCCGACGCTGGCATTCAAGGATTTCGCGATGCAGTTGATCGGTCAGCTGTTCCAGGTCGCTCTGAAACGGCGGGGCGATCGGGTGACCATCGTCGGCGCGACCAGCGGCGACACCGGATCGGCGGCCATCGAGGCGTTCCGGGGTCTGGATGCCGTGGACGTATTCATCTTGTATCCGCATGGCCGCGTGTCCGAGGTGCAGCGCCGTCAGATGACCACACCCGCCGATGGCAACGTGCATGCGCTTGCCGTGGATGGGGATTTCGACGATTGCCAGGCCGCGCTGAAGGATATGTTCAACGATTTCGACTTCCGCGATGGTGTGAAACTGGCGGGCGTGAACTCGATCAACTTTGCCCGTGTTCTGGCGCAGATCGTCTATTACTTTTCGGCGGCTGTCAGCCTCGGAGCCCCGCACCGCAAGGTCAGCTTTACCGTCCCCACCGGCAATTTCGGTGACATCTTCGCGGGCTATCTGGCCAAACGCATGGGGCTTCCAATCGACCGTCTGGTCGTGGCCACGAACCAGAACGACATTCTGCACCGCTGTCTGTCGGGTGAGGGATACTTCAAAGGCGACACGATCCCCTCGATCAGCCCGTCGATGGATATTCAGGTCAGCTCGAACTTCGAACGCGCGCTGTATTATGCCTATGGCGAAGACGGCGCCGCAGTGGCCCAATTGATGGACGAACTAAAGACGGGCGGCTTCAACGTCAGCCAGGGCGCGATGGAGGCCTTGCGTGAAAGCTTCGACTCCGGTCGCGTGTCCGAAGACGAAACGCTTGCGACGATCAAGAACACGCTCGCCCACAGCGCCGAGCTGGTTTGCCCGCATACAGCCGTCGGCGTCAGGGTCGCCGAAGCGCACCGCACGGCGGACGTGCCGATGATCACACTGGCCACCGCGCACCCGGCGAAATTCCCGGCTGCGGTCGAGAAGGCGAGCGGCGTGCATCCGCCTCTTCCATCCCGCATGTCTGATCTGTATGAACGTCCGGAACGGGTGACCCGCATTGCCAACGATCTGGGTGCCCTCGAGGATCATATCAGAAGGCATATTGCTGAGTGACTGTCAGACAGGACCAACTGAAGAACGGGTTTCGTATCGTCAGTGAACATATGCCGGGGCTGCAATCGGCGGCCATCGGTATCTGGGTAACCGCCGGCGGGCGGCACGAGCGGATCGAGCAGAACGGCATCGCCCATTTCCTTGAACACATGGCGTTCAAGGGAACCAAGCGGCGTTCCGCACTGCAGATCGCCGAGGCGATCGAAGATGTGGGCGGCTATATCAATGCCTACACCTCGCGCGAAGTAACGGCCTATTACGCACGTGTCCTGAAAGACGACGTGGCGCTGGCCATGGATGTCATCGGCGACATTGTCCTGAATCCGGTTTTCGACCCGCGCGAGATCGAAGTCGAGCGCGGCGTCATCCTGCAGGAGATCGGTCAGGCCTATGACACGCCCGACGACGTGATCTTTGACTGGTTGCAGGAGCAGAGCTATCACGATCAGCCTCTGGGCCGGACCATCCTTGGGCCCACCGAGAGGGTCAGTGCCTTCTCGCGCGAGGATCTGTCGGGTTTCGTGGCAGAGCATTACGGCCCGGATCAGATGATCCTGTCCGCCGCCGGCGCTGTGGATCACGATGCGCTGATGAAACTGGCCGAGGAGATGTTTGGCCATCTGACACCCAGAACCGGTCTGATCGCCGAGCCTGCGCGGTTCACCGGCGGTGAGGCGCGGCAGGAAAAAGCGCTGGAACAGGCCCATTTCGCACTGGCGCTGGAAAGCCCAGGCTATCGTGACGATGCGATCTATACCGCACAGATCTACTCGACCGCACTGGGTGGCGGCATGTCCTCGCGTCTGTTTCAGGAAGTGCGCGAGACGCGCGGGCTTTGCTACACGATTTTCGCGCAGACAGGTGCCTATGCCGATACCGGGACAACCACGATCTATGCCGGAACATCGGCCGATCAGGTTGGCGAACTGGCAACGATCACCATCGACGAGATGAAGCGCGCCGCCGAAGACATGAGCGAGGAAGAGGTCGCCCGTGCCCGTGCACAGATGAAGGCGGGCATGCTGATGGGGCTGGAAAGCCCCTCGAACCGGGCCGAACGCTTGGCGCGGCTGGTGCAGATCTGGGGCAGGGTGCCCTCGCTCGAGGATACCGTCGCCAAAATCGACGCCGTCAGCACCGAGGACGTCCGCGTCTTTGCCGAACAGATGGCCGTACAGGCCCCGGCAGCGCTGGCGCTCTATGGCCCTGTCTCGGGCGCGCCCACGCTGGCGCAATTGCAGGAGAGGCGTGCGGCGTGATGCTGTTGGGCAGACGCAAGCTGAAACTCGAAACCGAGCGGCTGAGCCTGCGTCCGCCTGTGCATTCCGATTTCAATGACTGGGCCGCGTTGCGGCGGGCGTCGCGCGACTACCTGACCCCGTGGGAGCCGATCTGGGCCCAGGATCACCTGAGCCGCAAATCCTTCACCAACCGGGTCTACTGGGCGCAGCGCTCGGTCGGCAGCAGTACGGCGATCCCGTTGTTCCTGTTTCGCCGCAGCGACAACGTGCTGCTGGGGGCGATCACGCTGGACAACATCCGGCGTGGCCCGGCGCAGGCCGGAACGCTTGGCTATTGGACGGGTCAGGCGTTTGCCCGGCAGGGGTATATGCGCGAGGCCATCGGCGCGGTTGTGCACCACGCCTTTACCCGCCTTGACCTGAGCCGGATCGAGGCTGCCTGTCTGCCGGAAAACAATGCCTCGCGCGGGTTGCTGGAAAGCTCGGGGTTCAAATACGAAGGCGTGGCGCAGTCGTATCTACAGATCAACGGGCGCTGGCGGACGCATGTTCTTTATGCCAGCCTGCGTTCGGACCGGCGCGGCAAGACCGACGCCGGGTAGGTGGCCCCAAAGGGGCCATCGGGGGCTCTGCCCCCGGCCGCGTCAAGCCGCGTCTCCCCCGGGATATTTTCGGCCAGATGAACAAGGGGCATGACTTGGTGGCGTTCTGCGCTACACTCTCATCATGCGCTGGGTGGTTCTGGCATTGATGGTAATCTCGGGAGCGGTGTCGGCGCAGGAGCGGCGGCCGAGCCATTGTATTGCTATTGCAGACGCGGCACCGGGCATTGAGTATCTGCACAAGGCGGCGTGGACCGACCCGGTGCCCGAGTTTTCGGTGCGCATCAGTTACATTGCCCACGCATCCTTTCTGATCCAGACGCAGGGCGGCTTGAATTCGGTCACCGATTTCACCGGTTTCATCGGCAGCGCCGATCTGATTCCCGACGTGGTGACGATGAACCACGCCCACAATACGCACTGGACGGCGCATCCGGATCCTGCCATCCCCCATGTCCTGCCGGGTTGGGGCGAATTCGGGCAGGGGATCGAACACTATCTTGATCTTGGTGAATTGGTGGTGCGCAACGTGTCGACCGATATCCGATCGACCCTGGGTGGGGTCGAGACCAAGGGCAATTCTATTTTCGTATTCGAGGTCGAAGGCCTGTGCATCGGCCATCTGGGGCATCTGCACCATGTCCCTTCGGACGAGCAGTTTGCCGCGTTGGGACGTTTGGATGTGGTGATGGCGGCCGTGGATGGAGGCACGACCATGCCCCTGCCCGAGATGATCACTGTCCTCAAGCGCCTCAAAAGCTCGGTTATCATACCGATGCACTGGTTCTCGGGGTTTTCGCTGGATCGGTTCCTGGTCGACATCCGGGATACATTCCCGGTGGAGCGTGACGGGGTTTCCGAGATCACGGTGTCGCTCAAAACGCTGCCCGACCGGCCAACCGTCGTGGTGCTGGAGCCGCAATACCTGATTGATCTGGAATAAGACTTGTTGCAGCCGCGTGAGTTGGGCAAGGAAGGGGCATGACACTTTATCCCGCCGATGAAACCCTTGCCCGAAGGATCGAGGCTGAACTGGGTGACGCGATCCTGCGCCCTGTGGCTGCGCGGTATCTGGAAGAACCGCGCCGCCGGTTTGCCGGGCATGTCGGCCTGCTGGCCGCGCCGCGCACGGTTCACGAGGTGGCGGGCCTGATCCGCATCGCATCCGACGCACGGGTGTCGGTTGTTCCTTATGGCGGCGGAACGGGACTGGTCGGTGGGCAAGTGATGCCGGACGGACCGCCGCCGCTGCTAATATCGCTTGAGCGGATGACGGCCATCCGGGCGGTCTATCCGTCCGAGAACGTGCTGGTGGCCGAGGCTGGGGCGATTCTTGCCGATGTCCAGGCAGTTGCCGAAAGCGCCGACCGCCTGTTCCCTTTGTCCCTTGCCGCGCAGGGGTCTTGTCGCATCGGCGGGAATCTCGCGACCAATGCAGGCGGGGTGAACGTACTGCGTTACGGCAATGCGCGTGATCTGTGCCTGGGCCTTGAGGCGGTGCTGCCGAATGGCGACATCTGGAACGGGCTGAGCCGGTTGCGCAAGGACAACACCGGCTATGATCTGCGGAACCTGTTGATCGGGTCGGAAGGGACACTGGGGATCATCACTGCGGCCGCACTGAAGCTGTTTCCGCGCCCGGCCGGTATCGGAACCGCGATGTTTCAGGTGACGTCTGCGCAGGCCGCCATTGATCTTCTGGCGCTTGCGCGGGACCAGGTCGGCGAAGCGGTATCGACGTTCGAACTGATCCACCGGCAGGGGCTGGAGTTTCTATCCGAAGTTCTGCCCGCCATCCGGCAACCCTTTGCGGTGCCGCCGGAATGGTGTGTGCTGATCGAACTGGGCTTGTCGCGCGGGCTTTCTCCGACAGACACGCTTGCGGACCTTTTTGAACAGGCAAGTCAGCGCGGCTTGGTCAGCGATGGTGTGATTGCCCAGAACGAAACACAGCGTCACGAGTTGTGGTCAGTGCGCGAAGACATCCCCGAGACGAACCGGATGATCGGCTCGGTCTCAAGCCACGATATCTCGATCCCGATTTCGCGTGTCCCCGAGTTCATTCGGCGCGGCGCGGAGCTTGTGGCCGGGCTTGGGCCGTACCGGATCAATTGTTTTGGACATCTCGGGGACGGGAATCTGCACTATAACGTGTTCCCGCCAAAGGGCCGAGACAGGTCCGACTTCGACGCGCAACGGGCCGAGGTCAAGCATGCGGTGCATGAGCTTGTGCACGAATTCGAAGGATCGGTCAGCGCTGAACACGGGGTGGGGCGGCTGAAAACAGATGATCTTGAGCGCTATGGAGATCCCGCCAAGCTGACAGCAATGCGTGCTATCAAGGCGGCGCTTGACCCTAAGGGGATAATGAACCCGGGCGCTGTCCTGAAGGCATAGCTGCGGCCCGTGTGATACGGGCCGCGCACTGCACTTACGAGCCAGGCAGGATCACCTTGTCGATAACGTGGATGACGCCATTGGACGTCTCTATATCGGCCTGAACAACATTCGCATCGTTGATCATAACGCCATTGTCCAGATCGATCGTGACCTCGCCACCCTGAACGGTTGCGGCTTTCATGTCGTCGGACAGGTCACCGGACATCACTTTGCCGGGCACCACGTGGTAGGTCAGAACGGCGACAAGCTGGTCCTTGTTCTCGGGCTTTAGCAGGGTCTCAACCGTGCCTTCGGGCAGGGCGGCAAACGCCTCGTCTGTGGGGGCGAATACGGTGAACGGCCCTTCACCTTTCAACGTGTCGACCAGTTCGGCGGCCTGAACGGCTGCGACGAGGGTTTCAAAGCTTCCGGCGCCGACCGCTGTGTCAACGATGTCCTTGGAATGACCGTCAGCGTAAGCAGCTGTTCCCACGAAAAGGCTTGCTGCGCCGGCGATTGCGAGTTTGCGAAACATGGTCTGTAATCCCTTGATGGAATGCCGTTATTGGCATCTACCGGGCTACGCGCCGCTCTCAAGAAGAGATCACTGAATATGTCGATAAGTTTGGGTTGAACACAACGTGAACCGCGCTAAGCCGGCGCGGTCGCATATTTCCATTCACGGTTTTGTGATTGAATCGAGGCTCACAGCCCCTCGAATTCACACAGGACGTGGACATCCATGCCCATGCCTTCCAGCACCTTGCGGCCGCCCAGATCGGGCAGGTCGATGATGAATGAGCATGACACGATCTCGCCGCCCAGCCGTTCGATCAGCTTGATGCCGGCAGCGGCGGTGCCGCCGGTGGCCAGCAGGTCATCGACGACAAGGATCTTTTCACCGGGCTGAATGGCGTCGTCATGGATTTCGACGATCGCCTCGCCGTATTCCAGTTTGTAGTCCTGGCTGATCGTGGTACCGGGCAGCTTGCCTTTCTTGCGGATCGGGACAAATCCGACGCTCAGCTGATGCGCTATCGCTCCGCCCAGGATGAATCCGCGCGCCTCAAGTCCCACGACCTTGTCGATCTGCTCGCCCGCATAAGGGTGCAGCATCTGGTCGATGGCCATGCGAAACCCACGCGGATCTGCAAACAGGGTGGTGACGTCCCGGAACATGATCCCTTCATGGGGGAAATCAACGATGGTGCGGATATAATCCTTGACCGTAGTGTGTTTGGGCATGCGCGACCCCTTGCCTCGTGCTACGCGGGGTGTTTGGCCTATCCGTGCCTTTCACGCAAGCAAAGTTTGGCTTTTCGGGCTCACCTGCGGCGCTTTGGCAGCGCCATGGGAAGGCCGTAGTAGCAGTAACGTCCCACAGGCAGCCACGACAGATGCGGCTTGCGCCAGTTGCGCTGATCTTTCAGAAGGAAGGCCTGAGCGACGCTAAGGTTCATTGCTACACGCCCTGTTTTACTGCTGTGCATGTGATATCTACATTTTCTATGCAATGTATATACAATGCACAGCTAAAGGAATCGAGAATTTGACGGGGTCCAGAGGCGTGACACAGAAAATCGGTAAAGGTTCTACCAGGAAAAACAGTCAGTTGGTCCTGCGGCTGGACAGAGATGAGCGTGACGCTTTTGTCGAGTTATGCAAAGAGCTGGACACCTCGGCCGCGCGCGAAATCCGACGCTTCATTCGTGGGTTCATGAAGGAACACGCCGAGGAGTAGCGTCAGGCAGGGCGGCGCAGAATGGCGGTTGCAAATCCCATTCCGATCAACGCCAATCCGCCGAACCGGGTCATTGCGGTGATGACATTGGCACGTCCGATCATCAGGCGCAGTCGGTCGGCCAGCAGCGCATAGGCCAGCGCGTTCAGCCAGGCCAGCCCGACAAATGTAGCTATCAGGATCGTGAACTGCGGGCCCAGCGGGTCATCCGGGCGCAGGAACTGCGGCACAAAAGCGATGAAAAAGGCGATGGACTTGGGGTTCAGCGCCGTCACGGCCGCCGCATGGCCAAAAACGCCGCGCGCCGTCACCTCGCGCTCGGTGCGGACGGTGCTCAGCCCGCCTGACGGAGCGCTGCGCAGCAGTTTGATACCCAGCCAGACCAGATAGGCCGCCCCGACCCATTTCAGAACGGAAAACAAGGTGGCCGAGGCAAGAACCAGCGCCCCAAGTCCCAGCAGGGATGCCGTCATCGCCAGCAGATCGCCAAGCGCCACGCCGGTGGCCGAGGCGACGGCGACACTGCGCCCTTTCGACAAGGCGTAGCTGAGTATCAGCAAAACTGTCGGCCCGGGGATCAGCAGCAGGGCGGTGGAAGCGGCGACAAAGGCCAGCCATAGATCTGTCGACATGAGGCATCCTGTAATTTCGTCTCACAGAAAGACTTGCCGCGCGGTTGCCGTCAAGCCTTTCGTGGTTCGGTTGCCCATCGCATAAGCGCCTCAAGCGGGCCCCGCTTGAAGCGGCGGAACCACATCAGGGAAAAAAGCGACGATGCGGCGCAGAACAGCAGTGCGTACCCCACGATCTGCGGCGCGGTCAGGGAACCGTCCAGCAATCCGGTCTCATCAAGAATGCCCATCCCGACCAGGATATGTGCCATGTACAGGGTCAGGCTCTGCCTGCCCGGCGCCACCAGGGAAGGGGCCAGTTTTGCCCACTCGATCACGGGCCATTGTTTGAGTGACAGTCCGATTATCAGACATGCCGTCCCCGTGCCCGCCATTATATAGAACGGACCGGGCGGGATGGATTCGGTGCCCAGCCAGGCCTTCAGTTCGGGGTCGTGGATCAGCATTTGCGGAAACAGCGCCAGAACGGCGGCGGCGAAACCCCAGATGATCAGGCGGTGTTGAATGCACAGGGTTTGCAATTGTGTCCTCCCGATCGCCATCCCGATCAGCAAGAACGCGGCCCAGGGCAGGACCGGATGCCAGCCGTTAAACAGCGCGTTGCGCAGGAACCCGGGCAAGGTCCACAGGTCGGTGTAGGTCAGGGTGGCCCAGTCCCAGCTCCGGTCATAGTCGAAACTGAGCATCGCAAGCACCGACAGTGCGACAATCCCCAACGCGCCAAGCCACAAGCCGCGCGTCGTGGCGGTCAGGAACGCCGCGCCGACAACAAAGTACAGCGCGTAGAAATGCAGGATATCCGCGTCGAACACGGTGATGTTGATCAGGCCCAGCCCGAATAGAAATGCGGCGCGGCGCAACAGCAGGCTGGCAGAAATTTGCGACAATCCGATGCCGACCCCGGCCAGCACCACAAAAAGCGCAGCCGCGCGCCCCTCAAGCGCGTCGACCAGGGCCGAGGCCCAGTCGCTGCTTGGCTCCACGCCGGCTGCAATGCGGAAATTGACCAGCACCATCCCGCAATAGGCCAAGTAGCGGGCGGCATCCAGCGCCTTGAGACGTGTCATCGGTCCTCACATTTGGCGGTGGCCGGCTAAATATTTGCCGCCACACGATAATCTTCGTCAACATGGAGAGGTCGCCGCGCGTTTCAACCATGTAAAGTGCGAAACCTGCGCTGGCTGGCTTCGTGGCAACAGATTAAGATTCAATAAAGCACTGTACCCGAGCCTTGAAATACGGCTCAAAGCGTCAGACCTGTAATGCAAGCCTGAGTGTCGGAGGGGCCAATGGTACAGACGCAACACGCAAAACCGGATGCAAAAGCTGCTGTACCGGGTATCACCCGGATCCGGCGCGCGTTGACCGGGCTCGTTCTGGCCGGGGCCGTTTTGTATGTCGGCGCGGTCAGCTACATGTACCTCAACCAGAAGTCACTGCTGTTCAAGCCCGAGGGCGAACTGCCCGAACCTGCTGCGATCGGGCTGGCGGATGTCGACGTGATCTCGCTGCCGATGTCCGACGGCACGGTATTGACGGCCTGGTCCGCGCCTCCGGCCATCGACGGCGCGCCGACCGTTCTGTTCTTTCACGGCCAGTCCGGGAACCTTGGTGACCGGTCCGAACGGTTTCGCGAAATCCTGAACAGCGGATACGGGCTGCTGGCGCCCAGCTATCGCGGGTTTCCCGGAAGCGGGGGCGAGCCATCCGAACAGGCGCTGATTTCCGACGGGGTGCACCTGTTCGACAGGCTGAGCAGTGCTGGCGAGACCGTTGTCCTGCACGGCCAAAGCCTTGGAACCGGGGTCGCGGCCGCGGTGGCCGAACAACGCCCGGATGCCAGACTGCTCGTGCTTGAGGCGCCGTTTACTGCAACGGTCGACGTCGCGGCCGAGCGGTATCCCTGGCTGCCGGTCTCAACCCTGATGAAAGATCAGTTCGCGACGCGGGACATCATCGACGATGTTACTGTGCCGACCCTGATCTTCCACGGCACGATGGACGAAACCATCCCGTTGAATCACGCCGAGGCATTGGCGGCTCTGGCCGGGGATACGGCGCAGCTTCATGTGATCCCCGACGGTACGCATAACGATCTCTGGTCGCGCGGCCTTTGGGACGTGGTCGAACAGAGCCTGACAAAAAACTGACGTCAGAGGATCCGCCCGGCGACCGCATCCAGTTTGGCCAGCAAGGCCGGGTCGCGCTTTTCCGGTGCGGTCAGAATCGCAAACTCCAACGCCCGGTCACAGCCATGCGGGCAGGGCGCACGCTCGGCCCCTAGCAAGGGAGGCAACCCCTTGACCAGCGCGCGGCCCTTTTCCGCATTGCCGGTCAGGGTGGCGATAATCGTGGTCACGTCCACCTCGCCGTGATCGGGATGCCAGCTGTCGTAGTCCGTGACCATGGCAACGGATGCGTAACAAAGCTCGGCCTCGCGGGCCAGTTTGGCCTCGGGCATGTTGGTCATGCCGATGACATCACAGCCCCAATGTTCGCGATACATCTTCGATTCCGCCAGCGAGGAGAACTGCGGCCCCTCCATCGCCAGATAGGTGCCGCCGCGATGCACGGTGATGCCTGCCGCCTTGCCCGCGGTCTCGCACGCATCGCCCAGACGCGGGCAGGTGGGGTACGCAACGCTGACATGGGCTACACAGCCGGTTCCGAAAAAGCTCTTCTCGCGCGCAAAAGTTCGATCAATGAACTGATCCACAATAACAAAATCGCCGGGTGCCATGTGTTCGCGAAACGAACCGCAGGCCGAAATCGAGATCACATCCGTCACGCCCAGCCGCTTGAGCGCGTCGATATTTGCGCGATATGGCACCTCGGTCGGCGAATGCACATGCCCCCGTCCGTGCCGGGGCAGGAACGCCATCTCGATCCCCTCAAGTGATCCGGTCAGAATCTGGTCCGACGGTGCCCCCCATGGCGTTTCGACACTGACCCATTGTGCATTTTCCAGCCCGTCAATGTCATAAATGCCCGATCCGCCAATGACGGCAATCTTTGTCTGGGTCACGTCGTTTCTCCGATCCAAAATTTCTTTCCTGAAATTTCTGAGCCGCCAGCGGCCATTTGACAAGTGGTTTCAACCGATTGTGCGCCTGACCCTGTGGACTGTGATCTCGCTATGTGCTCAGCGCATGGCAGGTTCCCGCCAGATGCTGTACCTCGCGGGGGAAATGGCGGGTACAAGGCGCGCTTCGCGCGAACCAATCAAAACCGACAGGACCGTCCAATGCCCCGAGCCTTGCTGGCAAGTTTTGCCAATCGCCTTGCCATACCCGATCTGCGCTGGATGCCGGACGAAGGCTTCACCCTGCCGCGTATCCGGATCGAGCTGCTTTCGGGGCTGACCGTCGCCCTGGCACTGGTGCCCGAGGCCGTGGCTTTTGCCTTCGTTGCTGGCGTACACCCCCTGGTCGGATTGTACGCCGCGTTCCTTGTCGGTCTGATCACCGCTCTGATCGGCGGCCGCCCCGGCATGATCTCGGGTGCAACCGGCGCTCTGGCCGTGGTCATGGTCGCGCTGGTGGCGGAGCACGGGGTCGAGTACCTGTTCGCCACGGTTGTTCTGATGGGTATCCTGCAAGTCATTGCGGGGGCGATGCATTGGGGGCGGTTTATCCGGCTGGTGCCGCATCCGGTGATGCTGGGCTTCGTGAACGGACTGGCAATTGTGATTTTTCTGGCCCAGATGGGGCAGTTCAAGGTGCCGGGAACCATGGAAAACACCGGCCATGGCATGGGCGGCGGTGAATGGCTGTCGGGCATGCAACTTTATACCATGCTGGGCCTTGTTGCTCTGACCATGGCGGTCATCTGGGTGATGCCACGTATCACGCGTATTGTGCCGGCCCCGCTGGCTGGAATCGTGGTTGTCGCCGCACTGGTGATCGGCTTTGGGCTGGACGTGCCGCGCGTCGGCGATCTGGCCTCGATCGAAGGCGGCTTGCCCGCCTTCCACATCCCGATGGTGCCGTTGAACTGGGAAACCTTCGAGATCATTCTGCCTTATGCAGTCATTCTGGCCGCAATCGGATTGATCGAATCCCTTCTGACCCTGAACCTCGTGGGCGAGATAACAGGCAAACGCGGTGGCGCATCGCAGGAATGTATCGCGCAGGGCGCAGCCAACGTCGTGACCGGTTTCTTCGGCGGCATGGGCGGCTGTGCAATGATCGGCCAGTCGATGATCAACGTGAAATCCGGAGGGCGCACACGTGTCGCGGGGATCGCTGCCGCCCTGTTCCTGCTGGTGTTCATCCTGTTTGCCGCCCCCCTGATCGAACAGATCCCGCTGGCGGCACTGGTGGGTGTGATGTTCATGGTCGTGATCGGCACCTTTGCGTGGAACTCGTTCAACATCATGCGCAAAGTGCCTCTGACAGACGCGTTTGTGATCGTACTGGTCACCGTCGTGACAGTGATGGAGGACCTTGCGGTCGCCGTTGTCGTCGGCGTGATTGTCTCGGCGCTGGCCTATGCCTGGAACAACGCCAAACGCATCCATGCGGTCACCCGCGATTCCGAGACTGAAAAAGGCGCCAAGGTCTATGAAATTCAGGGGCCGCTTTTCTTTGGGTCGTCGGAAGGCTTCCTTGAAATCTTCGACGTGCAGAACGACCCCGAAACCGTGATTATCGATTTCGCCGCCAGCCGGGTTGTGGATCAGTCCGCCTTGCAGGCCATCGAGAATATCGCGGCCAAATACGAGGCGGCAGACAAGCGGGTCATGCTGCGCCACCTGAGCCGGGATTGCCACAAATTGCTCAACAAAGCCGGACATCTGATGGTCGATAGCGACGACGACCCGGATTACGAACTGGCGGTGGACTATTCGGTCCGTACCGGCATATTGGGCGGCCACTGATTTTTTGCGAGGCTCTGCCTCGCGCTCCGGGATATTTGGGGCCAGATGAATGAAGGATCCGTTTCTTCACCTGGCCGAAAATATCCCGGGGGAGTCGCGGCTTGCCGCGGCGGGGGCAGCGCCCCCCTTGTTCTGCGCCCTCAATCGTCCGGGCGTTCGAGCGCGAACAGCTCAGTAACAACCGAGTAGTCCCGATAACCAAGACGGGCCAGCGGTTTGAACGAGGTGACGTCAAATCGCCCGTCGCGGATATGCGCGTCATTGAGATGAACACCGATGACTTCTCCGAACACCACCCGGTTGGCTTCTCCGGGCAGGGTCACGATCTTTGTCAATCGGCATTCCAGAGCCGCAGGCGCGCCCTTGATCCGGGCGCAGGGGATGGTTTCACACTCGATCGGTGTCAGCCCGGCATGGGCGAATTCGTCAATTTCCTTCGGCAGACCTGCCGAACTGGCATTCATGGCATCCTGATGGGCATGCGCCACGACGTTCACGCAGAAAACGCCGGTGGCCTCGATATTGGCAATACTGTCCTTGCCACCGTCCTGATCGTGCTTGGTGCCGGTTGTGGCAAACATTACCTGAGGCGGCGTATAGGCGACCCCGTTGAAGAAAGAATAAGGCGCCAGGTTGTTGACCCCTTCCGCATCGCGCGTCGAAATCCAGCCGATCGGGCGGGGGGTGATGATGGCGTTGAAGGGGTTGTGCGGCAGGCCGTGGCCGTCTTCGGGGCGATAGAACATCAAGGTCTCCAAGCGTTTGCCCAAGGCGTATCGAAGTGCTAGGGCGAATTCCAGCAAGGAAAAGAGGGCGCGCGTGCAGCAATTCAAGATCAGGCCGGAACAGCCGGATGACTGGTGGGAGGTCGAGGCGCTTTATGACCTGTGCTTTGCCCCCGGTCGCGAGGCTCTGTCTTCCTATCGTCTGCGCGATGATGTGCCACCGGTGGCGGGCCTGTCGCTTGTTGCCCGCGACGGGCAGGGTATTCTGGCCGGTGCGATCCGGTTCTGGCCGGTCCATGTCGGCGATCATGATGCATTGTTGCTGGGTCCGGTGGCGGTTCACCCGACCCATCAGGGCGAGGGTCTTGGCGGTTTCCTGATCCACGAGGGGTTGCTGGCCGGGCGCGAGAAAGGCTGGGCGCGGGTCATGCTGGTGGGGGACGCGCCCTATTACTCGCGGTTTGGTTTTTCGCTGCTGAAGCATGTGGAAATGCCGCCGCCAACCAATCCTGACCGTGTTTTGGGGCTGGAACTTGTGCCCGGCAAATGGGGCGGGGTGCAGGGCCTCGTATCACGCTGGACCCGCTGAACTATTGAAACTGCCCTGCTGAGTGCCGATCTTTCTGACTGAGGAGGAGGCAGATGCAGAACGTGGTTCTTGTTGAAGAACTGGATGCCGACGCTGAACTGGATCGGCTTGCAGGGCATTACCGGTCCGCCGGTGGCGCGGGGGTGAAACTGCTTAATGCGCTTGGCGGATCAGCAGAATCTCTGCTGGATCAGTTGCCTGAGCCCGTGCGTCTGGGTCTGACCGGCGCGACGGAGCAGGCGCTTTGGATTGCCATGCATGCCGCAGAAGGATCGCGCCGGGCGATACCCGACCAGCAACCTTGGGTGAATACCGTCGTCAGCACGGCCATGGGAGCGGCAGGTGGTATGGGCGGTCTGTCGACGGCCCTGATGGAGCTGCCCGCGACAACGGCCATGCTGCTGCGTGCCATTCAGGGGGCCGCTGCCCGAGAAGGATTTGACCCGTCCGAAGAAGGTGTGAAATTCGATTGCGTCCGGGTCCTGTCTGCCGCAGGGCCCCTGTCAGATGATGACGGGGCTGATCTGGGGTTCTATTCCGTGCGCCTGACGTTGACCGGACCGGCCATGCAGCGCCTGATCGCGGCGGTTGCACCGCGCCTGTCGGTGGTTCTGGGCCAGAAACTGGCGGCCCAGTCCATTCCGGTTCTGGGTGCTTTGGCCGGAGGCAGCACGAACTATGTCTATTCCCGTTACTATCAACAGATTGCCCGTGTCCATTTCGGATTGCGCCGACTGGCGGTGGATGCTGACATCCCGCATGACGAACTTGTGCGCCGCTTGGCTTCGCGAATGAAATAACGCCCGACTTTTGCAGTCCCGCTTGGTAAGTACCGCATCATGTGGTATGTTTACCCTCAGCAGACCCAAAATAAGAGCAGAAATTCGGTCTGAAAAACAGGCGTTAATACCATTTGAAAGGCGGTAGCGTGAACAACGCGAAGCATTCGCCAACTTCTCGGCGCAAGGCCGGGGCTTGTCCTGTGCATTCACAGGCGGCAGCGCTGTGCTACCGGATTCATCAAAACCGGCCCGAGATCCTTTTGATTACCACCCGCCGTTCCGGGCGCTGGATCATACCCAAAGGCTGGCCTATCCTGGGGCTCAGCCCGTCAGAAACCGCCGAGCGGGAGGCGTGGGAAGAAGCGGGCGCCGTCGGTCGGTGCGACAAAAAGGCGATGGGGCGGTATACTTACATCAAGCACCGTTCCAAGAAACGGACACTTCTGTGCGAAGTTGATGTGTTCGCGATGCTGGTAAGCTCACTGGCTTCGGATTTCCCGGAAAGCGACGAGCGCAAGCGGGAATGGTGCGTTCCGGAAAAGGCTGCTTTAAGGGTCAATTCGCCGGAACTTTCCGTATTGTTGCGGGATTTTGGGCAATATCCCTGCCAACTTCTGGCCGGAAGGGCTTGATATTACGGTATTGGTCGGTATCTATTTTGTAACACGTATTTTGGGCGAAACATGATTCAGTACGCATTGAAATGCAGCAACGGCCATACATTTGAAAGTTGGTTTCAATCGGCCGCCGCCTACGACAAACTTGCAGCTGCGGGCATGGTGACATGCGCGGTTTGCGGCTGTGTGCAGGTGGAAAAGGCGATCATGACCCCCCGTGTCCGGCCCGCCCGCAATGCCGTGGCGCGCCCGGAACCCGCGCCGGCCGAGCCCGCGCCGATCAATGTTGCAAAACCATCGCTTGAGATCGAAAAGATCCTGACGCAACTGCGCCGCCAGGTAGAAGAGAATTCGGATTACGTCGGTAAGGACTTCGCATCCGAGGCCCGCAAGATCCACCTCGGCGAAGCGCCCGACCGTGCCATCTATGGCGAGGCCAAGGCGGAAGAGGCCAAGGCCCTGATCGAGGACGGTGTTCCGGTCGCCCCGCTGCCATTCGTTCCCAGCCGAAAGACGAACTGACCGGTGCGCGTTGTGATCACCGGGGCCAATCGCGGTATTGGAAAGGCGCTGGCCGAAAGGTACCGGAACAGGGGTGATGACGTCATCGGAACCGCGCGCGATGACATTGCGCAGATTAAGCTGGACGTCGCAGAACCCGCTCATCACGCTGCCATGGCTGAACGGCTGATTGGTCAACCTGTTGATCTGCTGATCTGCAATGCAGGCGTCTATCTCGACAAAGGACATGGCATCGAAAAATATCCGGCAGACATGTGGGCGCAGACATTCGCGACCAATGTCACCGGCGTCTTTCTGACGGTCCAGTCCCTGTTGCCGAACCTGCGTGCGGCCAGAGGCAGGATCGCAATTCTGTCCTCGCAAATGGCTTCGCACACGCGCGCGCCCGGTGGCAGCTACATCTACCGTGCATCCAAGGCCGCCGCGCTGAATCTGGGGCGGAATCTGGCGGCAGATCTGCAGGGTGAGGGCATTGCCGTCGGCATCTATCACCCCGGCTGGGTGCAGACCGATATGGGTGGCTCGGCGGCCGCCATCACCGTGGATCAGGCCGTTGAAGGCCTGATCGAACGTTTCGACACGCTGAATCTGGACAGTTCAGGGTGTTTTGAAACCTATGACGGTCAGGCGCACCCTTACTGAATGGCCAGCGCCGCCTTGGGAATCTCGTAAACCTCGCCGGGATCGATGAAGATCACCATCATGTCGCCACGCGTTTCGGAGGTTATTTTCGATGTCGAGCTGCTGGATTCCGGTTCGCCATTGGTGAAATAGATCTGCCGCACTTCGCCGGTGCTCAGTTGAACGGCCAGTGTCGCGGTTCCATCGTCGCGGCGACGCAGCTCGGCGTTGCACGAGCGCAGAGGTTCACCGGCAATGGCGGCGCAGGGAACGGTACCCAGTGCGTTCTTGCCATCGGTTCCGGCCAGTGTCGCGGATTGAGCAAGAGCGGACGAGGACAAAAGGGCAAAGGCAGCAGCAAGACGGTACATGAAAAAACCTCGTGAAGGATGTGTCAGACGCAGGCTGGCACCGCAGGAACCCATTGTAAAGTCGGCCTGCGCGCCAATCAGGACATCTTTGCGCCCTTGCCCTTGCGCCCCCCCTCGCTTATGAGGCTCGGGACCAGAAATAATAGGCGCGGAGACACCTGCCCCCATGCCCGTACTCGTGATGAAATTCGGTGGCACTTCGGTTGCCAATCTCGACCGCATCCGCCGCGCGGCCAAGCGCGTGGGCGTTGAAGTGGCAAAGGGCTATGACGTGATCGTCATTGTCTCGGCCATGTCGGGCAAGACCAACGAACTGGTGGGTTGGGTCGACGAAACATCGCCGTTGTACGACGCGCGCGAATATGATGCGGTCGTATCTTCAGGGGAAAACGTTACTGCTGGCCTGATGGCGCTGACACTGCAGGAAATGGACGTGCCCGCGCGCAGCTGGCAAGGCTGGCAGGTTCCGCTGCTGACCACAAGCGCACACAGTCAGGCCCGGATCGAAGACATTCCGACCGGCAACATCAACCAGAAATTCGCCGAAGGCATGAAGGTTGCCGTGGTTGCAGGCTTTCAGGGCATCAGCCCCGAAGGTCGGATCACCACGCTGGGCCGGGGTGGTTCGGACACCACGGCAGTGGCCTTTGCCGCAGCCTTCGATGCCGAACGCTGCGACATTTATACGGACGTGGACGGGGTTTACACCACGGATCCGCGCATCTGTGAAAAAGCGCGCAAGCTGGACCGGATCGCGTTCGAAGAGATGCTGGAACTGGCCTCGCTGGGGGCGAAGGTCTTGCAGACCCGTTCGGTCGAACTGGCCATGCGTTACAAGGTGAAACTGCGCGTTCTTTCAAGTTTCGAAGAACAATCCGACGAGGCCGGCACTCTGGTCTGCGACGAGGAGGATATCATGGAATCCAATGTTGTGGCCGGTGTGGCCTATTCCCGCGACGAAGCCAAAATGACCGTGGTGTCCGTGGCCGACCGCCCCGGCATCGCCACGACCATCTTCACCGCGCTCAGCGACGAAGGCGTGAATGTCGACATGATCGTTCAGAACATTTCGGACGAAGGCCGGACCGACATGACGTTCTCTTGCCCGACCGACCAGGTTGCCCGCGCCGAAAAGGCGTTGCATGCCATCAAGGAAAAGGGCGAGCTGAACTACGCCGAGCTGGTCACCGACAATGACGTCTGCAAGGTATCGGTTGTCGGTATCGGTATGCGTTCGCAATCGGGTGTGGCTGCGAAAATGTTCAAGGTACTCTCGGATGAGGGGATCAACATCAAGGTCATTACAACCTCTGAGATCAAGATTTCTGTTCTGGTCGACCGGAAATACATGGAACTTGCTGTTCAGGCACTGCATGATGCCTTTGAACTGGACAAGGCGGCCTGAGCATTTCAGCCAAAGGTTTTGCCTGACACCGTAAATTGGTTTGGCCATGGCGGACGGCACCGAAACTGAATCCCGCAAGCTGCTGGGGCGGCTGCGCGAAGAAATGGCGAGCGAGGCCGCCGGTCAGGAACGACTTGACCGGATCACGCATCTGATCGCCGACAGTATCCGGGCCGAGGTCTGCTCGATCTACCTGTTCCGCGATCAGGAAACGCTGGAGCTGTGCGCAACCGAAGGATTGTCGCCCGAGGCGGTACACAAGACCCGCATGCGCATGGGCGAAGGTCTGGTGGGCCGGGTGGCGAAGTCGGGCAAGGTGGTCAACACAGCAAATGCTCCTTCGGCCAAAGGCTTCCGTTACATGCCGGAAACGGGTGAGGAGCGGTTTTCGTCCTTCCTGGGCGTTCCGGTGCAAAGGCTTGGCGAAAAACTGGGTGTGCTGGTCGTGCAATCACGTGAGGCGCGCGAGTTTTCCGCCGACGAGATTTATGCGCTGGAAGTGGTCGCGATGGTTCTGGCCGAAATGGCCGAGCTTGGCGCCTTTGTCGGCGAGGGCGCGGCCCTGTCGCCGCTGCATCAGCAATCGGTCCAGCTGACCGGTGGTCCGGCGCAGGAAGGATCTGCCGAAGGCCATGTCTGGCTGCATGAACCGCGCGTTGTCGTGACAAACCCGATCGCAGACGATCCCCACCGCGAACGCGAGCGCCTGACCGAAGCGGTCGATGAATTGCGCGTGGGCGTCGACAAGATGCTCGAAATCTCGCAGGGCGGCGACAAGGAACAGCTGCAGGTTCTGGAAGCCTATCGCATGTTTGCCAACTCGAAGGGCTGGATGCGCCGGATGGAGGAAGACATCGCCCGCGGTCTCAGCGCCGAAGCTGCGGTAGAAAAGGAACAGTCTCAGGCCCGCGCGCGGATGGAGCAGGTGACAGACCCGTACCTGCGCGAACGGCTGGCGGACCTTGACGATCTCAGCAATCGGCTGCTGCGCATTCTGACCGGGCAGGGCAACACCAACGGGGCGGACCTGCCGCCCGATCCGATCCTGATTGCCCGCAATATCGGTCCAGGCGATCTTCTGGAATACGGGCGGTCGCTGAAAGGCATCGTTCTCGAGGAAGGCTCCGTCGGCAGTCACGCCACCATCGTCGCCCGGGCACTGGCGATTCCGCTTGTGGTGCATGTCGGTCGCATCACGACCGAGGCCCTGAACGGAGACCACATTCTGGTCGACGGCGACAACGGCGTCGTGCATCTGCGCCCCGAAGACACAGTAGTCAGCGCCTTCCGCGACAAGATCGCCATGCAGGCCAAGGCGCAGGAACGCTATGCCTCGATTCGCGATACCCCGACCGTTACCCGCGATGGAGAGCGGATCCATCTGGTGATGAACGCGGGCCTGATGGCCGACCTGCCGTCGCTGGGTAATTCCGGGGCCGAAGGCGTGGGCCTGTTCCGGACCGAGCTGCAATTCCTGATCCGCAACCAGATGCCCAAACGATCGGAGCTGGTGACGCAATATCAGCGTGTGCTGGATGCGGCGGGGGAAAAGCGCGTTGTGTTCCGCACGCTGGATATCGGGTCCGACAAGGTTCTGCCTTACATGAAGCACGTGGCCGAACCGAACCCGGCTTTGGGTTGGCGCGCGATTCGCGTGGGTCTGGACAAGCGCGGCGTGATGCGCATGCAGCTGCAGGCGCTGCTGCGCGCCGCCAACGGCCGCCCGCTGACCATCATGTTCCCGTTCGTGGCGCAGGCCGACGAATTCCGCGAGGCCCGCTGGGAGGTCAACAAGACCATCGAGCGGGAAAAACGTCTGGGCCATGTCCTGCCTGAGACGCTTGAAGTGGGCGCGATGCTTGAAACGCCGTCGCTGGCCTTCGCCCCGCAAAAATTCTTTGACGAGGTCGATTTCATTTCGATTGGCGGAAACGACCTGAAACAGTTCTTCTTTGCGGCCGACCGCGAAAACGAACTGGTGCGCCGCCGTTATGACACGCTGAACGTCAGCTTCCTCAGCTTCATCGAACGTATTGTCGAGCGTTGCAACATCTCGAACACACCGCTCAGTTTCTGCGGTGAGGACGCCGGACGCCCGGTTGAGGCGCTGTGCCTTGCGGCCATGGGCATCCGGTCGCTGTCGATGCGTCCGGCCTCGATCGGCCCGGTCAAAAGCGTTCTGCTGCGGGCAAACCTGCAGGAAGTGCGCAAAATCATCGCCGATGCCCGGCATCGCGGCGAACAGTCGGTGCGGCCCTCGGTTATGGAATGGTTGCGAAATCAGGGTTGATCTTTGCGCCTGCTTTGCCTATTCACCTCACGAGTGTTAGCGATAACATAACCTACGATACCGGTATTGCAGCGATCTGGTGCTAAGGTGATCCGAATGTGTTCTGAAGGAGCCCGGTCATGGTTTCACGCGTAATTCCCGTCAACCCGTTCGACCTTGTGCTGTTTGGTGCATCAGGCGATCTGGCGCAGCGCAAGATCCTTCCGGGCCTGTATCACCGTTTCGAAGTCGGGCAGATGCCGGACGAGGCGCGGATCATCGGCACCGCCCGCACGGAAATGGACAGCGACGGTTTCCGCGATCAGGTGCGCGCATCGATGCAGGAATTCGCGCCGGAGTTCAAAGCAGAAACGCTGGATCGTTTTCTCGAGCGGGTGGAATACGTGCCAGTCGACGCGCTGGGCGAAAAGGGCTGGGACAAGCTGGGCAAGGTCCTGCGCGACGATGTTGTCCGGGCGTTCTATCTGTCGGTGGGCCCCAGCCTGTTTGCCGGGATTGCGCAGCGGCTGCAGGATAACGGCCTGGCCACACCGGACAGCCGTATCGTGGTGGAAAAACCCTTTGGCCACGATCTGGCCTCGGCCCGCGCCCTGAATGAGGGGCTGCGCGCCTGTTTCGAGGAACATCAGATCTATCGGATCGACCATTATCTGGGCAAGGAAACCGTGCAGAACCTGATGGCTCTGCGCTTTGCCAATTCCCTGTTCGAGCCGCTTTGGAACTCTACCCATATAGATCACGTTCAGATCACCGTGGCCGAAACGGTAGGGGTCGAGGGGCGCGGTGCGTACTACGATCAGTCCGGCGCCATGCGTGACATGATCCAGAACCACCTGGTCCAGCTTCTGTGCCTGACGGCGATGGAGCCGCCTTCGAAATTCTCACCCAATTCGGTACGTGACGAAAAGGTCAAGGTGATCGAGGCGCTGGAACCCGTCGCACCGGCCGACATTGCCCGCGGTCAATACCGGGCGGTTCATGGCAAAGGCGGCTATGTCGATCATGTCGGCAACCCCGCCAGCCGCACCGAAAGCTTCATCGCGCTGAAGGTCCATCTGGGCAACTGGCGCTGGGCGGGCGTGCCGTTCTATCTGCGCACCGGGAAACGCCTGCGCGCCCGTGAATCCGAGATCGCGGTATTTTTCCGTGACCCGCCACACACGATTTTCCCCAATGTCGGTCACTTGCGCGGCAACGTATTGGTGATCCGCCTGCAACCGGACGAAGGTATCACCCTGCGTACCACCATCAAGGATCCCGGTCCGGGCGGTTTCCGCCTGTCGGATGTGGCGCTGGACATGAGCTTTGCTGACGCCCTGGGCGCCGAAGCACAAGCGCCGGACGCGTACGAGCGTCTGGTGATGGACGTCATCCGAGGCGACCAGACCCTGTTCATGCGCGGGGACGAAGCCGAGGCCGCCTGGGCCTGGGTCGACCCGATCATTCAGGGCTGGGAAAACCGCGGTGACCGCCCGGCGCGTTACGATCAGGGCAGCTCTGGCCCCGAGGAAGCATTGATGCTGATGCATCGCGATGGCCGCCGCTGGCGTCAGATCGGAGGTTAAACATGGTTCACTCTGTCATCACCGATGTCACCCAACGGATCATTGACCGCAGCGCCCCCTTGCGCGGCCCGCATCTGGATCGGATGGAGCAGGCAAGATCAAAGGGCCCGGCCCGCGCACATCTGTCCTGCAGCGGTCAGGCCCACGCCTATGCGGGCGCGGGACCGGATCAACAGGCCATGGTCACCGGAACCGCTGGAAATTTGGGGATCGTTACCGCCTATAACGACATGCTTTCCGCCCATCAGCCGTTCGAACGCTACCCGGCCCTGATCCGCGACGCGATCCGCGCAGCGGGTGGCACGGCGCAGGTCGCGGGCGGTGTACCGGCCATGTGCGACGGCGTCACGCAGGGCGAGGCCGGAATGGAGCTGTCGCTATTTTCCCGCGATGTCATCGCGCTGGCCACAGGTGTGGCCCTCAGCCACAACACGTTTGACGCAGCCGTCTTTCTGGGTGTTTGTGACAAGATCGTCCCCGGTCTGGTGATCGGTGCGCAGTCATTCGGCCACCTGCCGGCGGTCTTCCTGCCAGCCGGTCCCATGACCAGCGGGTTGCCCAACGACGAAAAAGCCAAGGTCCGCCAACAATTCGCCGCCGGCGAGGTCGGGCGCGATGCGCTCATGGCCGCTGAGATCGCCGCTTATCACGGCCCCGGCACCTGCACCTTCTATGGCACCGCCAACACCAACCAGATGCTGATGGAGTTCATGGGCCTGCATCTGCCGGGCTCCAGCTTCGTCAATCCCAACACACCCTTGCGCGACGCCCTGACCGAAGAAGGCGCCCGTCGCGCCCTGTCGCTGAGTGCGTTGGGCAACAACTACACGCCGGTCTATCAGATCCTGGACGAGCGCGCCTTTGTGAACGGCATCGTCGGGTTGATGGCCACCGGCGGCTCGACCAACCTGCTGATCCATCTGATCGCGATGGCGCGGGCAGGCGGTATCGTTTTGGATTGGCAGGATTTTTCCGACATTTCCGCCGTCGTTCCTCTGGTTGCGCGGGTCTATCCAAACGGTCTGGCCGACGTGAACCATTTCCACGCCGCAGGCGGTCTGGGCTATTGCATCGGAACCCTGTTGGAAGACGGCCTGCTGCATCCCGATACGCTGACCGTTGCGGGGCAGGGGCTGCACAACTACACCAAAGAACCCAAGCTGGTCGGTGGCGAACTGATCTGGGAAGACGGCGCGGGCCACAGCCTGAACGAAAAGATCGTGCGCCCGGCCAAAGACCCGTTCCAGCCCACTGGCGGCCTGTCCCGCCTGACCGGCAATCTGGGTACTGCCGTCATGAAGGTCTCCGCCGTCGCCCCCGAACATCAGGTGGTCGAGGCTCCGGTCCGCGTGTTCCACGATCAGGACGAGGTCAAAGCCGCCTTCAAGGCCGGAGAATTCACCGGTGACGTCATTGTCGTCGTCCGCTTTCAGGGTCCAAAGGCCAACGGCATGCCCGAACTGCACTCGCTGACGCCGATCCTGTCGATCCTGCAGGGCAGGGGACAAAAGGTGGCGCTGGTCACCGATGGCCGCATGTCCGGTGCGTCCGGCAAAGTCCCCGCTGCGATCCATGTCTGCCCCGAGGCGCTGGATGGCGGTGCCATCGCGTATCTGCAGGACGGCGACCTGCTGCGCGTCGACGCAGTGAAGGGGGAGTTGGAGATTCTGACGCCCGGCGTTCTGGACCGCACACCAGTCACCGCCGACCTTTCGGCCAACCAACACGGCACCGGGCGGGACCTGTTTACGGCGTTCCGCGGCAACGTCGGCTCAGCCGATGCTGGCGCCAGTATTTTCGGAGCCTGAGCCATGACATCCAAAACCCAACGTACCCGCGAAATCTGCGCCCTGGCACCCATTATCCCGGTACTTGTGATCGACGATGCGGCACAGGCCCGCCCGCTGGCCGAAGCGCTCGTGGCCGGTGGTCTGCCTGCGCTCGAGGTTACCTTGCGTACGCCTGCCGCGTTGGACGCCATCCGCGCCATGGCGCAGGTGCCCGGCGGTGTTGTTGGCGCGGGTACGCTGGTCACACCCGATGACGTTCGTGCGGCGAAAGAAGCGGGCGCGCAGTTCGGCGTCTCGCCCGGTGCAACCGACGCCCTGATTGCCGCCTGCGAGGCCGAAGGCCTGCCCCTGCTGCCCGGCGCGGCCACTGCCAGCGAAGCGATGCGCCTGCTGGAACAGGGCTATGACATGCTGAAATTCTTCCCGGCCGAGGCCTCGGGCGGCGCGCCTGCGCTGAAGGCCATCGGTGCGCCCCTGCCGCAGATCAGCTTCTGCCCGACCGGTGGCGTCTCGCCCGCGAATGCGCGCGATTACCTGTCGCTGTCCAACGTTGTCTGCGCTGGCGGCAGTTGGGTTGCGCCAAAGCAAATGGTGCTGAATGGCGACTGGCCCGGCATCGAGTCACTTGCGCGCGAGGCCTCGCAACTGGTGGATTGACGCGGCCGCAACCTGCGTTAGGTTAGGCGCCAATTCAGGCAAGGCGACCCATGACACAGCAAGTTTCCCTCGCGCGGGGGCGCGAATATCTGGCCATCCCCGGCCCGTCGGTCATGCCCGATGCGGTGCTGCAGGCAATGCATCGCCCATCGCCCAATATCTACGACGGCGAGCTGATCGACATGATGCCGGCGCTGACCGCCGACCTGCGCCGCGTCGCGCGCACGCAGCATGACGTGGCCATCTATATCGCCAACGGCCACGGCACGTGGGAGGCCGCACTGTCCAATGTGATCGCACCGGGAGAAACCGTTCTGGCCCCTGCGTCGGGCCGGTTTACCCATGGCTGGGCCGAAATGGCCGAGGGCATCGGAGCGCAGGTCGACCTGATCGATTTCGGAACCGCCTCGCCGTGGGATTTTGACCGCATCGCCGAGGCCCTGCGCGCCGATACCGAACACCGCTACAAGGCGGTGCTGGCGGTTCATGTCGATACCTCCAGTTCGGTGCGCAACGACATCCCGGCCCTGCGCGCACTGCTGGACGAACTGGACCACCCCGCGCTGCTGATGGCCGATTGCATTGCCTCGCTGGGCTGCGAACGGTTCGAGATGGATCTCTGGGGTGTCGACGTTATGGTCACGGCCTGCCAAAAGGGCCTGATGACCCCTGCCGGTACGGGCTTTGTTTTCTTCAATGACAAAGCACAAGCCAAACGCGCAGCCGTGCCGCGCGTGTCGCAATACTGGGACTGGCAGCCGCGGGCCAATCCCGACCTGTTCTACCAGTATTTCAACGGCACTGCGCCGACGCATCACCTTTACGGTCTGCGCGCCGCGCTGGACCTGATCCACGCAGAAGGTATCGAGCAGGTGTGGGCCCGCCACGAACGCCTCGCACACGCGATCTGGAGCGCTTGTGAAATCTGGGCGCAGGGCGGTGCGCTGCAGCTCAATGTCGCCGACCGCGCCTTTCGCAGCCACGCCGTCACGGCCCTGCGCCTGACCGACGGTCAGGGCACGCCGCTGCGCAGCTTTACCGAGCGAGAGCTGGGTTTGACCTTGGGAATCGGTCTGGGGATGGAGGACTGGGACGGCTGTTTCCGGCTTGGCCACATGGGCCATGTGAACGCTCAGATGGTTATGGCGATGCTGGGCGGAATGGAAACCGCCATGGCCGCCCTGAATATCCCGCGCGGCAAAGGGGCGCTCGAAGCTGCGGCAGCAACGCTGGCGGGCTAGTCCGAAAAGATCCGCTCCTTCATCTGGCCAAAAATATCCTCGGGGGGGATCGCGCCTAGGGCGCGATTGGGGGGCAGACAGCCCCCTGGCACAGCGCTTCAGGCCGGTTCCGCCCTAGCCGCTGCAAGCGCCCCGGGCAGCGCGGCCGCAAAGGCATCCAGATCGGCCGCCGCGCCGCAACTAACCCGAATGCAACGGTTCTGGGGTGCGGCAAAGGGCATCCGCACAAAGATACCCTGCGCCACCAGCGCATCCAGAATCGCTTTGGCAAAAACCCCATCCCGCCCGCAATCGATGGCAACAAAATTGGTGGCTGAGGGCAGCGGGTCTAACCCGTTCTCCCGCGCGATCGCGCCAATCCTGTCGCGCGCCTCGGCAATCTGCCCCTGAACGTTGGACAGCCATGCGCCGTCCCGCAACGCCGCCAACGCCCCGGCCTGCGCCGCCCGGTTCATTCCGAAATGATTGCGCACCTTGTTGAAGGCTGCAATCAGCCCCGGTGCTGCAATGGCGTACCCGACCCGTGCCCCGGCCATTCCATACCCCTTGGAAAAAGTCCGCATCCGGATCACGCGCGGATCATCCGCAGCGACCGGCGCTGCCGTTCCTTCCGGCGCACATTCGACATAGGCCTCGTCCAGCACCAGCAGGCAGCCATCGGGCAATCCGTCCAGCGCGGTCACGATATCGGCACCCGCATGCCAGCTTCCCATCGGATTGTCGGGATTGGCCAGGTAGACCAGCTTGGCATCCACTTCTGCCGCCTTGGCAAACAGCGCCACCGGATCTTCTTGATCCTTTGCATAAGGCACCTTGTGAAGCACGCCGCCAAAGCCTGCGACATGGTAATTGAAGGTCGGATAGGCCCCGTCCGAAGTCACAACCGCATCCCCCGGCTCGACAAGCAGCCGAACCAGATAGCCCAATAACCCGTCGATCCCTTCACCCACCACGATATTCTTCACGGACACGGCGTGGTGATCGGCCAGGGCGTGGCGCAGCTCGTGGTTTTCGGGATCGCCATACATCCAGATCTCGCTCGCGGCCCGTTGCATCGCCTCAATGGCGCGGGGCGAGGGACCAAACACGCTCTCATTCGCGCCCAGTCGGGCCACGAACGGCGCACCGCGGTCACGCTCCTGCGTTTCGGGCCCCACAAACGGGACGGTGGCGGGCAGGGATCGGGCAAGCGGGGTGTAGCGCGGATCAGTCATATGCGCAGATAAGCGCAGGGCGGCCGGTTGGGCAAGCATCAGGTCAGATGATCTGCCCTCACGTCGTGGTGGAACTGGCCATGCCTTTCGGGGCATGATCGGCGAAACAGGATCTGGGAGGCCCCGCATGGCGCGCGTATCCGTCGAATACAAAGACCACATTGCCCACGTCACGCTGACCCGGGGCGACAAGATGAACGCGCTGGATGATGCGATGATCAAGGCGATCCTGGCCGCCGGTCAGGAAGTCGCGGCCTCGGAGGCAAGGGCCGTTGTTCTGTCGGGCGAAGGCAAAAGCTTCTGTGCGGGTCTCGACATGGCAAGCTTTGCCAACATGGCCCATATGAACCCGACCGAATGGCTGATGACGCGCAGCCACCACGACGCCAACGAGATGCAGGAGCTTGCGCTAATCTGGCGGCGGGTGCCGGTGCCGGTGATCTGCGCCATTCAGGGCGTGGCCTATGGCGGCGGTCTGCAAATCGCTCTGGGCGCGGATATCCGTATCGCCCATCCGGAAAGCAAGCTGGCCGTGATGGAGATGAAATGGGGCATTATCCCCGACATGGGCGGGATGGTCCTGTTGCCGCAACTTGTCCGCTCGGATGTGTTGCGCCTGCTGACCTATACAGCCCGCCCTATCGGCGCCCAGCAAGCCGCCGATTGGGGGCTTGTTACCAGACTGTCGGATGATCCAATGACCGAAGCGCTGACTCTGGCCGAAAATATCGCGGGCAAAAGCCCCTCGGCCATCCGTGCCGCCAAGCGACTGATCGAAGTTGCCGAATGCAAGGCCCGCGCCGAGGTGCTGCTGGAGGAATCGGCGGAACAGGTGGAACTGATCGGCAAACCGGATCAGATCGAGGTCATCTCGGCCCAGATGCAGGGCCGCAAGCCCGAGTTCAAGTGATCACCGCATGAACGCCCGGCGCGCATCGCGGGCCATGTTGTAGCGCATCTCAAGATCGGCGATGCGCGCCATGGCCGCTTTTCGGTCTGCGGCATCGGTCAGACCGGCATAGGCCTGTCGGGCCGCGTCCAGTTCTTTCCTGAGACTGAATTCTTCGGGCAGCACACCGGCCTGCGCCATGATCCGGTGCCCGGCCGCAATGGCCGGATCGGTCTGGGCCTCGGTCGAACGATCGGGCAAGGGCTGACCTTCGCCGTCCAGCCCCTCTAACTGACCTTCCGCCTGCGCCTTTTTGATCTGGCGTTCCACCAGTTTTCCAAGTGATCCAAGCATGGCAGGATTATACGCGACCATTGATGCAGACGAAAGCGTTCACCGGGTCCGTTTCGTAACCAGATAAGCAATGCCGCCTGCCGCCAGACCCCAGACCGCCGCGCCCAAGCCGAACACGGTGATACCGGAAGCAGTGATCGCAAATGTCAGGATCGCCGCTTCCCGTTCGGCAGGAACTTCCAGCGCCGCAAACGTCGCGTTTGCCATGACACCGATCAACGCAACCCCGGTCAGCGTTCCCATCAGCAGCGGGTCGGCATGGGCGGCAAACCCGGTGATCGCCACGGCAAAAACGCCAAGCAGACAGTAGAATAAGCCTGCCATGACCGCAGACCAGTAGCGCAGGTCCCGGTCCGGATGGCTGTCCTCGTTCGAACACATGGCCGCGGTGATGGCGGCCAGACAGGTGGCAGGGGCTCCGAATGGCGCGGACAGAATGCTGGCCCCGCCGACGGCCGAGAACAGCCTGCCAGCTTCGGGTGCATAACCAAAACTGCGCATCACCGCGATGCCGGGGATATTCTGCGTGGCCATGGTCACGATGAACAGCGGAAGGCCTATGCCTATGGCCGAGGCCACTGAGAACGTCGGCATTGTCCAAACAGGGGCAGCCACCAGATGCTCGGGCCGGACCGAGCTGTCGCCCGCGTTCAGAAAAACGACAATCGCCGCCGCAGTAACCGCAGCAGGAACTGCGATCAACCGATTGATCCGGCCGGCGACAAACCACGTTACGATGACCGGCAATGCCTGCCAGGGCAGCTCAACCGCCGCCTTGAATGGCACAATACACAGCGGCAGCAGAACCCCACCCAGCATGGCTTGGGCCAGCGTTGTCGGGATTGCAGCCGCCAACCGCCCCAAAGGACGCCACAGGCCTGCCAGAACGGTCAGCGCTCCGGCGCACAGAAACGCGCCGACGGCCCCCGAAAAACCGGCGGCAGGGGTGGCAGAAACCGCCAGCAACGCAGCGCCGGGCGTTGACCAGGCTACGCTGATCGGCTGCCGATACCAGAGGCTGAGGACTATGGCAGCCAGCCCCATCGCAACCGCAGCCATCATCAGGCCGGACGCAGCCTCAGTTGCCGAGGCACCCATAGCGGCAAGGCCTTGTAACACAATCGGGAACGAGCTGAAAAACCCGACCACCGCCACCACCAGGCCGGTCGAAATCGTCTGCACGGGGGGATGGGAATGCGCCATTTCTGCCTCGGGGTTGTTTGGGCAACTTGCTAACAATCGCAAGGGGTCGGGAACAAGGGGAAAGCCGTGTGACCAAAAGAAAACCCCGCCGACAAGTGGCGGGGTTCGGGATTAGAGTATTTGTGAAAAGATGAAGATCAGGCGATTTCTGCCAGACGGGCAAGGGCCTCGTTCAGCTTTGCTTCTTCTTCTTCGCGGGCCGCGAGGTTGGCTTTGGCTTCCTCAACCACTTCTTCCGGGGCCGAAGCCACGAATTTGGGGTTGTTAAGGCGCCCACGCAGGCCGCCCAGTTCCTTGGCCAGCTTGCCCTTGGCTTTCTCAAGCCGTTCCTTTTCCGCGCCGATATCGATGATATCCGCCAATGGAAGACCGAAAGACGCGCCGGGGGCGGCGATTGAGATGGTGCCTTTGGGCAGTTCATTCGCCTTGGTCAGGCTGTCAATGCGGGCCAGACGCTTGATCAGCGCCTCATTTCGATCCCAAGCGGCTTGGCCGTTGGCGTCGATCTCGGTCACCAGCATCGGCACATAGAGGCCCGCCGGAACGCGCATCTGCGCGCGGGCCGAGCGGGTGTTTTCGATCACCGAGATCACCCAGTTCATCTCACGATCCGCATCCGCGTCGATCAGGTCGGCCGCGGCATAGGTCGGCCAGTCGGCGTGGACCACCATCTTGGCGCGGTTGCCTGTCAGGCCCCAGAGTTCCTCGGTGATGAAGGGCATGATCGGGTGCAGAAGGACCATGCACTGATCCAGAACCCAGCGCATGGTGGTGCGGGTTTCAGCCTGAGCCGCAGCATCATCACCCTGCAGCAACGGTTTGGATAGTTCCACATACCAGTCGCAGACCTTGCCCCAGACAAAGGCATAAAGCCCGTTGGCCGCGTCGTTGAAGCGGTAGCTTTCCAGCGCCGCGTCAACCTCTTCGCGCACGCGGGCGGTTTCGCCGATGATCCAGCGGTTTACGGCGGCCTTGGGTTTCAGGTCTGCCACGTCCAGTTGCGGCACGGCGTCGGTGAAAACCTCGTTCATCTCGGCAAAGCGGACGGCGTTCCACAGTTTGGTGCCGAAGTTGCGATAGCCGGTGATGCGCTCGCGAGACAGTTTCAGCACGCCGCCAATCGCCGCCATCGAGGCGTTGGTAAAGCGCAGCGCGTCGGCGCCGAATTCGTCCACGATTTCCAGCGGGTCAATGACGTTGCCGGTGGTCTTGGACATCTTCTTGCCCTTCTCGTCGCGGACGAGCTGGTGCAGATAGACGGTGTGGAACGGGATTTCGTTCACCACGGCCAGTTGCATCATCATCATCCGGGCGACCCAGAAGAACAGGATGTCGAAGCCGGTGATCAGAACGTCCGTGGGGAAGTAGCGTTCCAGTTCCTCGGTCTGCTCGGGCCAGCCCAGAGTGCCGATGGGCCAGAGGCCGGAGGAGAACCAGGTGTCCAGGACGTCAGGGTCGCGCCAGACCGGGTAAACCAGCTTGGTCGGGTCCTGTTCGATTGCATATTGTGCAAGGCTTTCGGCGAATTGATGAATCGCCTCCTGTTTGTCGGCGACTTCGATAACTGTCGCGTGGCTTAGCGGGCTGGGGATGTTGGCATTGTCATCCAGGAATTTCTCGGTAACCGCTTCAAGGCTGGACGCACATTCCATGACGTTGCCACGGTGCAGCATGCCGCCCTCGTTCAGCAAACGGCCCATCTCGACCAGATCAAGGTTGCCGTCGTTTTCGTCGTCAAAGAAGTCTTCGGCGGACAGATCGAGACCATACCAAACCGGAATCTGATGCCCCCACCACAGCTGGCGCGAGATGCACCAGGGCTCGATGTTTTCCAGCCAGTGGTAATAGGTCTTCTCGCCCGACTCGGGGATGATCTTGACCGTGCCGTCCTTGACCGCATCCAGCGCGGGGCCAACGACCTTGGCGGCGTCGACGAACCACTGGTCGGTGAACATCGGCTCGATGACCACTTTCGAGCGATCGCCGAAGGGCTGCATGATCGGTTTGCTCTCGACCAGCGGCACCAGCTTGTCCGCGCCTTCGTGCTCGGGCTTCAGCGCCGTCGAGCCCAGACGCGGATCATCCGCGCGGCACATGACGGCCAGACCGTCGTTGGTGATCTCTTCCACCACTTTCGCGCGCGCCTCGAACCGGTCGAGCCCGCGCAGGTGATCGGGGATCAGGTTGATCGCGTCGATCTCGTTCTCGGTAAACGCACGCCCGCGCGCATATTCCTGCGCCTTGTCGGCCTCTTCGGCGTAAGGAGCCCCATCGGCCCGCATCGCGCCTTTGGTATCCATCAGGCGGTACATCGGAATCCCGCCGCGCTTGGCGACCATGTTGTCGTTGAAGTCATGCGCACCGGTGATCTTGACCGCGCCCGAGCCGAAATCGGGGTCGGGGTAATCGTCGGTGATGATCGGGATCTGGCGGCGGTGCTCTTTCGGGCCGACCGGGATTTCGCAGAGCTTGCCGACGATGGGTGCATACCGCTCGTCCGAGGGGTGAACCGCAACCGCGCCGTCGCCCAACATGGTCTCGGGCCGGGTTGTCGCGATTGAAATGTAATCCCGCTCCTCCCGGAGGATCACATTCCCATCTTCATCTTTTTCCAAATACTCATATGTCTCGCCACCGGCGAGCGGGTATTTGAAGTGCCACATATGACCCGCGACCTCGATGTTCTCGACCTCAAGGTCCGAGATCGCGGTCTCGAAATGCGGGTCCCAGTTGACCAACCGCTTGCCGCGATAGATCAGGCCCTTTTCGTACATGTCGACAAAGACTTTGATCACCGCGTCGTGAAAATTCGCAGAGTTTTCGTGCCCCGTGCGCGGGTCGCGTGGCGCGCCTGCCATGGTGAAGGCATTGCGCGACCAGTCGCAGGATGATCCCAGGCGCTTTAGCTGCTCGATGATCGTGCCCCCATATTCGCCCTTCCATTCCCAGACCTTGTCCAGAAATGCTTCACGCCCCAGCTCGCGGCGACCCGGCTGCTGGGTGGCGGCCAGCATCTTTTCAACCTGCATCTGCGTGGCGATGCCGGCGTGGTCCTGACCGGGCTGCCAAAGCGTGTCGAACCCGCGCATCCGGTGCCAGCGGGTCAGAATATCTTGAAGGGTGTTGTTGAACGCATGACCCACATGCAGCGCGCCCGTGACATTGGGCGGCGGGATCATGATGGTAAAGCTTTCGTCGCGCGAGCGGTTCGCGCCTGCCTTGAAGGCTCCGGCCTGTTCCCAGGCCTTGTAGATGCGGGCCTCGGCTTCGGCCGCGTTGAATGTCTTTTCCATCGCCATGGGATGCGTCCTGCGTCAACAAAATCGGGTCAGCGCTTGCAATAGCGAATGCACGCAGGAAGGGGAAGGGCGTCTGTGCTAACCGGCCATCCCAAATCGGTCTTTGAAATAGGTATCAACGCGCTGATAGGCTGGATCGTGAAAATCCAGCGTCAGCAGCGAATGGGCCTTGCCCGGATACTCAACCGTTTCGAGGTTCTCGCCAAAGGCGTTTTTCAGCGACCGCATTAGTTTTTGGGGCGACAGGTTGTCTTTGGCGTACCGCATGGCCAGACCGGGGCCTTTTTGCGCCATGCCCAAACGTGCATCCGAAATGTCCTGCGCGCTCATATGCAGCTTGTCGCCGCCAAAGATCGGCAATGCGGGCTGGCTGGCCACGCCGCCAAGAACCGCATCGTCGGCCATCAGGGTCAGTGCAAAGCTGCCGGTCAGGCACATGCCGATGACACCAACGCCCGCGCTGCCTTCCTGATCCCGGATATGACCCGCCAGCGCCCGCATCCAGCCCGCAACCGGGCTTTGACGCCCTTTCATGAACATGTTGATCTCGCGCCGGACGCAGAACAGCCGGGCAAAGTTCCTGCCCGTCTGAGTTTTGCCGAACGTACCGAACAGGTGCGGCAGATACACCCGGAACCCCGAGTCGTTCAGCCGCTGCGCCAGTTCCAGCGTTTCCGGCCCGATCCCCGGCAGTTCCTGCAGGATCATGATCGGTGGACCTTCGCCCCCGACATAAACGTCATGCGTGGTTTCTGTGCCGGTGCTGAGCGGGGCGGTGAACGGGAATACGGCGTCATGTGTCCAGGTCATGGCGCCGACGCTATACCATTGGGATGCCGCTGGAAATCGAATTTCTTCGCGATCGACTGGACATCGCATATGCGGGGGCTAACCTCGCAGCCACAGCAGCCTGAAAGGGACAGCAATGGAAAAGTTCGGCAAAAGCCAGCCGGTCAAACGGACCGAAGATCACCGCTTTCTGACCGGGCAGGGGCGCTACATGGACGATGGCGTGCCGGACAATGCCATGTATGCGGCCTTCTTCCGCAGCCCGGTTGCGCATGCGCGGATCATAGCGCTGGATCTGGATGCTGCGCGGCAGGCGGATGGGGTCCGCCTGGTCATGACGCTGGACGATCTGGCCGCGACCGGGATCGACACTGTAATGAACGCGGCGATCATGCCCAACCGGGATGGATCGCAAGGCGCGGCGCCACAGCGGCACATGCTTGCCAAAGACCGTGTGCGCTTTGTGGGTGAGCCCGTTGTTGCAGTGATTGCCGAGACGCAGCTTCAGGCGCAGGACGCGGTTGAGCTGATCTGGATGGAGACCGATGACCTGCCCGCCAAGCTGGATGTGGATGCGGGCGGAGAGCCGCTGCACCCCGAAGCCCCGGACAACCGCGCCTTTGACTGGGGGCTGGGCGATGAAGCCGCGACCGAAGCCGCCTTTCAGTCCGCCGCCCATACCGTGGCGCTGAATGTGGCGGACAACCGGGTCATCATCAACTCGATCGAGCCGCGCGGCTGTCAGGCCAGCTGGTCGGACGGCCGGCTGCACTTCGCCTATGGCGGTCAGGGTGTCTGGGCGATGCGGGCGCAGTTGGCGCAGAAACTGAAGCTTGAAACCGAGGCGATCCGTGTCACCACGCCGGATGTGGGTGGCGGGTTTGGCATGAAGGTGATGCCCTATCCCGAATATTTCTGTGTCTGCGTTGGCGCCATGAAACTGGGGCAACCCGTGCATTGGATGTCCGACCGATCCGAAGCGATGCTGTCCGATCATCATGGCCGCGATCTGACTTCTTTGGCCGAACTGGCTTTCGACGACAATCTCAGGATCACGGCTTACCGGGTCCACAGCAAGGTCAACCTTGGCGCCCATAACAGTCATTTCGGGCAGGCCATCCAGACCAGCCTGTTCAGCAAGGTGCTGATGGGTGTCTATGATGTTCAGACCACATATCTGCGGGTCGAAGGGTTCTACACCAACACCACGCAGGTCGACGCCTATCGCGGCGCGGGCCGGCCCGAGGCGATCTATGTCCTCGAACGGGTCATGGACCGCGCCGCGCGCGAACTGGGTGTCGATCCGTGGGAACTGCGGCGCAGGAACTTCATCAAACCTGCGGACTTCCCCTACAAAACCGCAACAGGGGAAACCTATGACGTCGGCGATTTCGACATGGTTCTCAGCCGCGCTGGCGAGCAGACCCGAGGCTTTGCCGCCCGAAAGGCCGCCGATGCTGAACGCGGCCTGATCCGGGGGCAGGGGCTTTGTTACTATATCGAAAGCATTCTGGGCGACCCTTCCGAAAACGCGAAGATCGAGTTCCGCGAGGATGGAATGGTGAACATGTGCGTTGGCACTCAATCGAATGGGCAGGGACACGAGACGGCCTACACTCACTTCCTGTCGGATCAGGCCGGGATACCAATGGACCGCATCGTGGTGGTCCAGGGCGATACCGACCGTCTGGCGCATGGCGGCGGGACGGGCGGATCCCGCTCGGTGACGGTGCAAAACACGGCAACGCTGGCCACAATCGACGTCATGATCGCCGCATTCACGCCTTATCTGGCCGGTAAGCTGGGGGTCGAGGAAACCCAAGTGATTTTTGACCACGAAACCTTTCGGGCGCCGGGGTCCAACCTGACACCCACCCTGATCGAGGCCGCCGAGATGGCCCGCGCCGATGGCCGTACCGACCTGTTGCAACACACGGCACGCGCCGATCTGGAAGCGCGCAGCTATCCCAACGGCGCACATGTTGCCGAAGTCGTGATCGATTCTTTCACCGGGGAAACCTGGGTCGACCGCTATACGGTGGTTGATGATTTCGGCAACCTTATCAATCCGATGCTGGCCGAGGGGCAGGTGCATGGCGGGGTGGTGCAGGGCATTGGCCAGGCACTGAACGAACGTGTGGTGCATGATGCGCAGGGGCAACTGCTCACGGCTTCGTTGATGGATTACGCCTTGCCCCGTGCCGCCGGGATACCCATGATTAAGTTTACCTCGGCGCCGGTTCCGTCAACTTCCAACCCGATGGGGATGAAAGGATGCGGTGAGGCCGGGACCGTGGGCGCGCTGGCCGCTGTTGCAAACGCGGTTCAGGATGCGCTCTGGGATCATGGGGTACGGCAGGCGGACATGCCTTTCACACCTCACAGAGTATGGGAGATGCTGACACATGGTTCTGTCGCGGCTGAGTAGAAAGGTTCTGGGATGGCTCGGACGGCCGCTTCGCTCCGAGCACTCGGCCGAGGCGCTGCATCGCGAGCCAATCAGCCATGTCATCATTCTGGACGGCACCATGTCCACGCTGGAGCCGGGCCTTGAGACACATGCCGGTCAGACCTACCGCCTGTGCCGGGAAATGGGCAGCCAAGTCTCGGTCTTTTACGAATCCGGTGTGCAATGGGAAAGCTGGAAGTCCTCGCTGGATGTGATGATGGGGCGCGGCATCAATCGCCAGATCAGGCGTGCCTACGGCTATCTTGCCTCGCGGTACAAGCCCGGCGACCGGATCTACTTCATCGGATATTCCCGTGGCGCGTACGGTGTGCGTAGTCTTGCCGGTGTCATCGACATGATTGGCCTACTAAAGGCCGAGCATGCCACCGAACGCAACATCAAACAGGCTTATCGCCATTATGAATGCAATCCAGGCGGAGCAGCGGCAGGTGATTTCCGGCGCAAGTTCTGCCATGACGCAATTGCGATAGAAATGGTTGGCGTCTGGGATACGGTCAAGGCGCTGGGCCTGCGCCTGCCCATGCTGTGGCGTTGGGCCGAGGATCGGCATGCCTTTCACCACCACAAGCTTGGTCCCTCGACCCGCCACGGCTATCACGCCCTGGCGCTGGATGAGACGCGCGAAGTGTTCGAACCGGTCCTGTGGAAATGTACGCCCGAGTTCCGCGGCCATGTCGAACAGGTCTGGTTCCGCGGCACCCATGGCGATGTCGGCGGGCAACTGAACGGCTTTGAAGATGCGCGCCCACTCAGCAACATCTCCCTGATCTGGATGCTGGACAAGGCAGAACTGCATGGTCTGCCCTTGCCGGGCGGTTGGCGCGAGCGTTTCCCGGTCGATGCGTCCGCCAGATCAGTCGGGACATGGAGGGGCTGGGGCAAGATCTTCCTTCTGCGCAAGCATCGCAAAGTCGGTCGGGACCGCTCGGAACATCTGCACGTGTCGGTTTCACCGGATGATCTGCCGGGCTGGGTGCCCATGCCCAACTTGCCTTCTCATCCGGCGCAATAACCGCGACCGGCCATCCACCGCCGCCGGCGCTGCAAAATGTTGAATGCCCCTAATCAATCGCCTGGATCACGCAGCGACACTGTCACGTCATCCATGACATAGAACCTGTTCTGATCTGCCGAGGCGCTGACGGAAACATCGACGAACCCTTCGTTGTCAGGGGTGCCGTCAAGGTCGCGCAGGTTCGCCTCGGCAAATGGCGCCTCCAATGAAGCGTCACCAAAGACTGTGAGGCGATAAACCATGTGGTCCGGAAACATCGAGATCAGAACCGTGTGCCTGTCGCCGATGCTGTAGCTGCCCACCGGTGTATCAAACATGGAAATCTGGCCATTGTTGAAAACGACCCGGCCGACATACCGCCCCACGACACCGCTATCTACGATCATTCCGCCATCATCCAGAATCTGCCCCTGCCACGTGATGTAGATCGGCGCGGTTTCGTCGCTGATCGGTGACGTCCGGAAAATGATATGGTCGCCGGACGTCTCTGTTGCAGGTGTCCGCTCTCGGATGCTCAGGGAAAGATCGCCGGCAATGGCGTCTTCGGCGGATACGAAGAAGAACTCTTCTGATCCGACACTGATACTGTCGCCGGCGGGTGGCCCTGGCGGGTTGGACAGTGGCGACTGTCCGGGCGTCCCGCTCTCGAAATCCGTGTGAAAAATGGTGCTGCAAGATGTCGGCAGAAGGGCGGCGCAAAGGATGAGTGTGGAAGAATTGATAAATTTCATAGGACACTCCGAAACAAGAACGGATCCCAAGCGGACTCAATACAATGCCGCCGGTGGATGCCTTCAGAATACCACAATCTGCATCGACCCGCCCAACGCCCAAGGGGTGACCTATTCCGGCTTCCGCGCGAATTTGTCACGCGGTGTCATGTCGCCCTGGGTGCTGTGGTGTGACGCGCCAAACTCGTACCCACCAGCAATCGCAGAACACACCAGGACGCGCCACATCTGCCGATTAGCCGCGCGCTCTGTCTGAATTATGTCGGAAGGATTAAATTGCCCAACTACGGGGAACCCCCAATACCGCAGCCCCGCTCGATTTGTTAGTTTTCAGACAACGGAGCAACCACACACACACCTCCGTCCAACACTACACGGGGGGCTGGCCGAATAGACCCCCTCACTCATGCCAGCCCCTCAACCCTTTCCCAAAGCCAAAGTGTATATGCCAGGCATCGGACGTCCGGTTGCAGCTTGCGCCCGATCGAAACATCCCGCTTTCGAAGCTTCAACCTCAGCGCTCAGAGAGAATCTTTCCGGGCACTAGACGTCCCTCTTGGTTCTCCGTTTCTTCAGCACAACCGTGGGTCCGCTCAGATAGGCAGGTTAAAGAGTAGCCCGCCAGATAAGCCATTGGTTGAAATGCTGATTGAACGAAGCACGATCAGATAATCCTTTTGACTCGGATCACCGCCATCGCCATCATTCACATAAGAATACCAGAATGCGATTTTGGCCCCTCCCTGCTGTGAAAGTTCATGCAGTCGGCATGTGATAGGAGGAATTTATGAACAGATTACCCACATGGACAGCCGCGATCCTCAGTCTGGCAGTCTCCGCGCTTCCCGTCGCGGCACAGTCGAGCGACTGGAACTACGAAGCTACGATTTATCTGTTCATGCCAGAGACCAAAACGTCACTGGATTCCCCGAACGGCAACATCGACGCAACGCTCAGTTTTTCGGACGCGCTCAGCAAGCTGGACCTCGCCTTCATGGGTGCCTTCGCGGCCAGTAACGGCCGGTGGAGCCTGTTGACTGATTACAACTACACCAAGCTTTCCATTGACAACGACCTGTCAGGGCCTGCGTTCTCCGGCGTGGAAACGTCCCTCAAGACGCAGTTCCTGAGCGGCTACGTTGGTTACCGCGTCTACGAAGACCCAACTTTGAAACTGGATCTGGCAGGAGGGTTCAGGTGGTTCAACACGGAAACCGAATTCACGCTGTCCCCGGGGGCATTGCCTGGGACGACCAGTACCGTAGACGCCAGTTGGACAGACCCCGTCATAGGCCTCCGCGCCCGCTACGCGATTTCTGATCGCTGGTCCGGTACGGCCTTTCTGGACTACGGAGGGTTCCGAAGTGGCAGCGAGACCTGGCAGATTTTGTTGACGGCGGATTATGCCATAAACGACCGATGGATGATCAGAGGCGGATACCGCCATATTGCATTTGATCACAAAGTGAATGGTAACGACTTTGACTTCAGCCAGTCCGGCCTGCTGATCGGCGCGACATACGCTTTCAATTAGGTGTTCCTGTGTGGGGCGGATAGATTTCGCTTTTGATTTCAGCAGGTCGCTTCAATTGTTTCGCTGTGGCCATCTCCCGAAACGAAGCGCAGCTCTTTTGTGGTGCAAGTGCGTGAAGTCGTGGCACTGAGGTGCCCGACCATTGGTTAGCGATCAGGTTATCAAGGCGACCGGGTCGAGCGCGCGAAGGCCGAAGTAGGTATTAATCATGAGTGGAATTGGTAGGCGTTTGAAAAGAGCAGTAAGGGACATCGCCGACGGCGATTATGAGAACGCGGCGACAGCAATCTTCCAGGCGTTGGATGCGACGGCGAGAAAACGATACCCGTCAAAAGGCCCCGGTGCGAGGTTCAAGAAGCTGCTCGTTGATCAAGAGGAGATTGTTTGGGAGTTTGCCTTCCGCGTTAGAGTAATTGGCACAAAATTTGAAGGCCTTACGATGCCGGAAGCGGTGTGGAAATTGGCTAGCAACCCCATCGTGCACGAAGGTGAGTTCAGTAAGCGCATTAGTTTTGAGGGTGGTTATGAGCGGCTCTCAGTGGGAGAGAATTGGAACCTGCCACCAAGCTTTCTGACAGGCCTGGCAACTGCTGCTATATCGGCTAAGGAAAATTCGGACGAGCAAGAAGATTTGGCCTGTAAGTTCAATTTCTTTTGCCGGGATATTCCTGCCCAGAGTTTGTGGGGCGCCGTAGAATGGATCAGGGCCGAGTTAGAGAATATTCACCGCCGCAAAGCAGAAAAAGTTGCACTGCGCCGAGCTGATGAACAATCCCACAAACGCTGACCAACAATAAGGAGGATCAGGTCTGAAACTCTGACGGATCTGGAGCAGCATGTCAGGTGCACTCCAGGCCAGTTTTGAATGCTCATCGAAAAACTGTGTATCATGGTGTGCGAACGGGGACACTCGCGCTCTGTGAACTGGAAAATAGGGAAATAATGCTGATTAAGCTTGCACATGTATTGAGCCTACTTACCGCGGTGACCGCTTTTTCGCCTGCGATCGGGCAAACCCCTCAGTCTTCGACTCTTTTTTTAAACGTCGATGTTTTTGACAGTCGAAATGCAACTGTGATCGAAAATGCTAACGTCCGGGTCACGGGCAACCTTATCGCCGAGGTTTCGACCACTGAGTTGCCACCCGAAGGCGCAACTGTAATTGACGGCGGCGGGCGCATGCTCGTTCCCGGTCTGATCGATGGGCACAATCACATCATGCTGGGTGCCAGTCCCATTGCACTCGCCTACAATCTGCATTGGACCTATGTCGGCGCGTTGGCGACGCGGGAGGCTGAGGCCATGCTGATGCGCGGCTTCACGACCCTGCGGGACGCCGGAGGGCCTTGCTACGGTATTGCTCAGGCCATTGATGAAGGCATCATACCTGGGCCGCGCATATTTTGTTCCGGGCATTTCATAGGGCAGACGTCCGGGCATTTTGACTTTCGTTTGTACAACGAAACCCACCCGAGGCAGCGTGGCGAGCGTAGTTTTTTCGAGACGCAGTGGTCATTCATCGCAGACGGTGTGCCGGAAGTTCGTGCCATGACCCGCGAGGCGTTGCGGCTAGGGGCGACCCAAATCAAGCTAAGCCTGGGAGGTGGCAACTCCAGCCCCTATGACCCACTGGATACCACGCATTACTCAGTCGAGGAGATCCGTGCTGCGGTGGATGCGGCCGAGGATTGGAATACCTATGTTCTGGTGCACGCATATTCAGACGAGTCGGTTATGCGAGCGCTGGCCGGCGGTGTAAAAAGCATTGATCATGGCAATTTGATCAAGGAAGAAGCGACCATCGCGGCAATTCGAGATGCGGGTGCCATCCTCAATCCACAGTTCCTGATCTTCACACCAGACGATGAGATGCTTGCAGGAGGAGACCCGGACACCATCGCCAAGGGCGCACCAGTCCGAGACAATGTGGAGACCTTCGTCTCGCTCATCCAGAAGTACGACCTGCCGATTGCCTTTGGGGTCGACCTATTTGGCTCACCGGCGCTTCTTGCTATGCAGAATCTGGAGTTCGAGCGTCGCGGAAGATGGTGGTCAGGAGCGAAAGTTTTGCAGCAAGCGACATTCAACACCGCTGAACTCCTTGCCCTCTCCGGGCCACGAAACCCTTACCACGAAGGCAAACTCGGAGTTATTGAACCCGGGGCTTATGCCGATCTTGTGCTGGTGGATGGCAACCCGGTGGAGGATATCACTCTGATGGTCGATCCCGAGACCAACTTCTCGGTTATCATGAAGGATGGTGTGATCTACAAAAACAGTCTTGAGTGAAGCGGCCCCTCAGACGCAATGTACGATTTGAACGCAAGATTCAGTCAAGTCCGTGGTAGGTGTACACACTCAGTACGAAAGTTTGGCAGTGAATAGCAGTGAGAGGGCTCAAAAATCCAACCAGACGCGGTGACAATGGAGAACCGCCGTCAATGAACCGAGGCTCGTCGACCGCTTATCCCGAAAAGAGGCATTTGCCCCGATTAGAAAATGAACTCACAGAGCCCAACAGAGTGCTTTGAAGACCTAAAGATCGGCCTGGAAGACTACACGCGTTTCATGGGAAAACTCGGTCCAAGCCGAAGTGAGCGATGCAACACCATGAAATTTCTCACGCTTGCGAATGAAGTCGGAATTGGAGATTACAGTGAGTGGTGAAGAGAACAAACCCATCCCAGCACATGTGGAACTAGACCCCGATCACGAAGATGCCATTGTTCGGTGGTGCAACCGCATGATCCGCCACGGTGTCAGGGCATTGTCGGTGCTGATGCTCGGAATCATTCTGATGGCAATTATTGACGCCGGTTTCACAACCTACCAAAAGTTGCTGGAACCGCCTGTCTACATCTTGGAAGTCAGTGACCTTCTCACGGTTTTCAGCGCCGTGCTGGTCGTTCTCATTGCGATAGAGATCTATACAAATATTACACTATATTTGACCGCCGACGTCATCCACATCAAGCTTGTTGTCGCAACAGCTTTGATGGCTGTAGCTCGAAAAATCATCACGCTAGACGACAAAAATTTGGAACCTCAGTACTTTCTTGGTTACGCAGCAATCGGTCTTGCGCTGGGCGTAACCTACTGGCTTATAGCCAGAAAACCATGAGTCACTCGGATCTTTTGTTGCCATCGCTTCTGTGAAGCTGTTTCCTGAACATGAAATAGAAACCTCGTCAGCCCATGCGTTCCTGATTAACCCCCGACTAATCCGTGGAATAACCGGACTTTGCCAACATAAACCCTAATGCCGGAAGCAAAGAAGGTCAGCTTGGTTGTTGCAGCACCATTGGCGGGCGGCTTATTCTGATCGTTTAATAGGTCCAGAGCCTGCACGCCGTTTGAAGCAAAGCGGCGAACGAAACGCCTGCTTAAAGGATTTCTGCTATCTTGAGCACTCTCCATTTTCTGGAAGCGCCGCAAATTACAGATTCCCCTCTCGAAATGACGCTTATTGGCTGCACCGCGTTTGCACGCATTTTGCACGTTGCAGAAACAATCTTGCCGGCGAATGCAGCACTTTGCAGTGCTTTCTTGCGGTTTGACTGTTTGGGAGAAGCCTAATTTTTAATTATTATCAGGAAGTTATGGTGCTGCTGGAGAGAATTGAACTCTCGACCTCTCCCTTACCAAGGGAGTGCTCTACCTCTGAGCTACAGCAGCGCTGTGGGCGGGTGATTAGACTCAAACGAAACGCTGCGCAAGGGTGTCTGGACGGTTTTTTTCGCCTCCTGTAGAGAAAGGTCATGGCAGACAACAAATCACCCAAAAAACGCGGCAATTCCGGGGACGCGCGGGAAGAGCGACTGAAAGCGGCGCTCAAGGCGAATATGGCGCGGCGCAAGGCGCAGGCCAAGGCGCGTGCGGCATCCGATGACAAGGCCGACAAGGAAGAGGGATAAGAGCAGATGGATTCGATTCTGGTGACGGGCAACGGCCCTCTCAAAGGTCAGATACCGATTGCGGGGGCCAAAAACGCGTGTCTGACGCTGATGCCCGCAACCTTGCTGAGCGAAGAACCGCTTACGCTGACCAACGCACCGCGGTTGAGCGACATCAAGACCATGACCACGCTGCTGCAGTCGCTGGGGGCCGAGGTGTCCGCGCTGCAGGACGGTCAGGTGATCGCGATGTCCAGTCACACCCTGACCAGTCATGTCGCCGACTACGATATCGTGCGTAAGATGCGCGCCTCGAACCTGGTGCTTGGCCCGTTGCTGGCCCGCTTTGGCGAGGCGGTCGTGTCGCTGCCCGGCGGCTGCGCGATCGGTGCGCGGCCCATGGATCTGCACGTTGAAGGGCTAGAAGCGCTGGGCGCCGAGATCGCGCTGAAAGACGGTTACCTGCACGCCAGCGCGCCGGGCGGCCTGAAGGGCGCCGTGCACGAGATGCGGTTCGCCTCGGTCGGGGCGACTGAAAACATCGTCATGGCCGCGACGCTGGCCAAGGGCACCACGGTCCTGAAAAACGCAGCCCGAGAGCCTGAAATCGTCGATCTGGTCGAATGCCTGCGCAAGATGGGCGCGCAAATCTCGGGTGAGGGCACGTCGACCATCGAAATTCAGGGTGTCGACCGGCTGCATGGCGCGACGCATCAGGTGGTGACCGACCGGATTGAACTGGGCACCTACATGTTGGCCCCCGCGATCTGCGGTGGCGAGGTTGAGTTGCTGGGCGGCCGGATGTCTCTGGTCGAATCCTTCGCGGCCAAGCTGGATGCGGCCGGCATCAACGTGAGTGAGACCGAAAAGGGCTTGAAGGTCGCGCGCAAGAATGGCCGCGTCAGCGCCGTGGACGTCGTCACGGAACCTTTCCCGGGCTTTCCCACCGACCTGCAGGCGCAGATGATGGCGCTGATGTGCACGGCCGAAGGTACCTCTGTCCTGGAAGAGCGGATTTTCGAGAACCGTTTCATGCACGCCCCCGAACTGGTCCGCATGGGCGCGCATATCGAGGTGCATGGCGGCACGGCGACCGTCACTGGTGTTGAAAAGCTCAAAGGGGCGCCGGTCATGGCGACGGACCTGCGGGCCTCGGTGTCGCTGATCCTTGCCGGAATGGCGGCGGAAGGCGAAACAACGGTCAGCCGGGTCTATCATCTGGACCGCGGATATGAACATGTGGTGCGCAAGCTGGAAGGCGTGGGCGCAAAGATTGAACGGATCAAGGGCGAATGACAGACGCAAGTTTCGAAGACGGGCGCGAGGCGCCGCTGAATCTGGGGGCCGAGGACGGCGATGACCTGCAGGTGATCTCGACCCTTGCACAGGACGCGGTTTTCCCTGTGACCGAGATGAAATGGCAACCTTCGCAGCGCCGCTTTGGCCTGCTGCTCAACCGCTTCCGCTGGGAAGACAAGGACGCAGCCGACCGCCGGGGCCGCCCGTTTGAGCGCGTGCAATCCGTGCTGGTGTTCGACTCGGTCCTGTCTGTTGCCAGCCAGGGTGTCGACCGCAGCGAAAAGGATACGGTGATGTCACTGCTGTCGGTCGATTTTGAACCGGGCGAAGAAGGCGCGGGTCAGGTGTTGCTGACGCTGGCCGGGGACGGTGCAATCCGTCTGACGGTCGAGGCGCTGGATGCCACGCTAAAGGACGTCACGCGCCCTTACCGGGCCCCGTCCGGGCATGCCCCGCACCACCCCGAATAGATGCAGAACAAGCGCGGCATATCTCAGGCGTTTTCCGCCGCGCCTAAAAGTGTCATTCTGCGCCGCGCTACCGTTTTCGACGTGTTCGACATCAGCCGGGTTCTGATCCGGTCGATCACCCAGCTTTGCACGGCAGATCATCAGAACGACCCCCGGGCCATTGCGCAATGGACGGAAAACAAGGACCCGGCCACGATCCGGGGCTGGATCAAACCCGGTTCGCAGATCTGGCTGGCCGAGCGGGCCGGGCAGGTGGCTGCTGTCGGCGGTTTGTTTGAAACCGGAGAGATCACTCTGCTTTACATCGATCCGGATCATATCGGCTGTGGTCTTGGTTCGGCATTGTTGAACCGCATGGAACAGGAACTGATCGCTGCGGGATGTTCCGATGCCCGACTTGAGGCAACGCAAACCGCGCAAGATTTCTATCTGCGCCACGGCTGGCAGGCCACCGGGCAGTGTTGCGACCGCATGGATCTGTCCTGCTTTGCCATGCGCAAATCGCTGCACCCAGGCGACTGAGGGTTGAGGCCCGCCCCTCCCGGCGATATGTCCCGCGTCAAACGTCCGGAGTGCCAGATCATGCCCGTTTTCCTCGATACGACCGCGCCCGACTTCGAAAGCGCCTTTCAGACACTGTTGTCCGCCAAACGCGAGGACAGTCCCGATGTGGATGCGGTGGTTGCGCAGATCATCGACGATGTGCGCACCCGGGGCGATGCGGCGGTGATCGAGCTGACCTCAAGGTTTGACCGGCTGGATCTGACACCGGAAACCATGGCCTTTTCTGCGGCTGAAATCTCAGCAGCGGTTGCACAGGTTTCGGCCGACGACCGCGCGGCGCTGGAACTGGCGGCGGATCGCATCCGTGCCTATCACGAAAAACAGCTGCCGCAGGCCGAAAATTGGACCGATGAGGCCGGGGCGACGCTGGGTTGGCGCTGGACGGCGGTTTCGGCGGCGGGGCTCTACGTGCCGGGCGGGCTTGCGTCCTATCCCTCTTCCGTTCTGATGAACGCCATTCCCGCCAAGGTCGCCGGGGTTGAACGTCTAGCCATCGTGGTGCCGACACCGGACGGGCAGGTGAACCCGCTGGTCCTGCTGGCCGCACAACTATCCGGTGTGGACGAGGTGTATCGCATCGGCGGTGCACAGGCGATTGCCGCGTTGGCCTACGGGACAAAGACCATCGCGCCCGTGGACAAGATCACCGGTCCGGGCAATGCTTTTGTCGCGGCAGCCAAGCGCCGGGTCTTTGGCAAGGTCGGCATCGACATGATCGCGGGCCCGTCCGAGATTCTGGTGATCGCCGACAAGGACAATGACCCCGACTGGATCGCGCTGGACCTCCTCAGCCAGGCCGAACATGACGAAAGCGCGCAGTCGATCCTTATCACCGACGACGCCGCATTCGGGCAGGCGGTCGCGCAGGCGGTCGAAAAGCGCCTCCAGACCTTGCAGCGCCGCGCGATTGCCGGGGCCAGCTGGCGCGATTTCGGCGCCGTCATTACCGTGCGCGATCTGGAACAGGCTGCCGCGCTGTCAAATCGCATCGCCCCCGAACATCTTGAGCTTTGCGTGGCCGACCCGGTGGCGCTGAGCGCGAAGACCGTTCACGCAGGTGCCATTTTCCTTGGCCAATACACGCCTGAGGCCATTGGCGATTATGTCGGCGGCCCCAACCACGTGCTGCCGACCGCGCGTTCCGCCCGGTTTTCCTCGGGCCTCAGTGTTATGGATTTCCTCAAGCGCACCACGCTCAGCCACATGACGCCCGAAGCCCTGCGCGCGATCGGACCCGCCGCCGAGCAATTGGCCACATCGGAAAGCCTTGAGGCGCACGGGCTGTCCGTCACGGCCCGCCTCAGGCGGCTAAACGGGTAAAGCTATGGCCTGCGGGCCACAGCCGACCCGACCCTGGCCGGGGACGGGTTCCGGGGCGCTCGATTGATCGCTAAACCGTTCACCGACCAGCAAGGATCAGTCTATTGGAACGTGTGGCGACCCTTTGGATCGGAGAACGGTTCAGCTTTCTGGAACATTTGTGCCTGAAATCCTTCGCCGACGTGGATCAGACGCCGATCGTCTATCATTACGGCGATCTGCGGGACATTCCGGACTATATCGAAGCCCGTGACGCGCGCGAGATATTCGATACCCCCGAGATTATCCGTGACCCCGTCACCCGGTCGGCGGCCGTGCATGCCGATCTGTTCCGACTGAAACTGCTGGAGCAGACAGATTACATCTGGGCTGACACCGACGCCTACGCCCTGCGCCCGTTTGAAACCCAAAGCGGCTACCTGTTCCCCAAGGCCAACCGCAAAACCCGCCGCATCATGAACGGCGTGCTGGCCTTGCCCGGCGACAGCCCGGCCTTGCGGAACATGTGCGAATTCGCTTTCGACAGCGATCTGGTTCCGCCCTGGTGGAGCGATCAGCAAAAGACCACTTACCTGGAACTCTACGGCAAATCCACGCATTGGAGCCTGCCCATCTTCAGCTTCGGCCCGCCCATGCTGTTCCACTACATCTTCCAAACACCCGAACACGAGATGAGCGCTCCCCGTACGCTGCTCTACCCGATCCCGCTGCGCCACCGGTCGCTGTGGAACGAACCGGACCTGTCCAAACTGGACGCCCTGAACTGGCAGCAGCAGATGTCGGTCCATTTCTTTGGATCGTGGTTCCGCAGGATCTTCTCGGGGCGCCCGATCAATCCGGGATCACTGGTCGACACGCTGCTGCGCAAGCACGGAATCGACCCCTCGGACCACCCTTTGTGACAGGGCCCGCAGCATCCGAACCCACGCATTGCCCATTCAGAACTCTTACGATAAGTCTGGCCAGACCTGAACGGACCAAATGATCTATGACCCGCATTTCGCATATCGAACTGGACGACCGAAACCTGCCTCCGCCGACCCCCGAGATCGAGCAGGAGCGTAAGGTCGCGATCTATGATCTGCTCGAAGAGAACACCTTTACGCTGCCACAGCGCGACGGTCGTACCGTGCCTGACGGCCCGTATCACCTGCAATTGTCGATCCGCGACAAACGGCTGGTTTTCGACATCGAAACCGAGGCCAGCGAAAAGGCGGCCGAGTTTCACCTGTCGCTGGGGCCGTTCCGGCAAGTGGTCAAGGATTACTTCCAGATCTGCGAAAGCTATTTCGATGCCGTGAAGACCCTGCCGCCCAGCCAGATCGAAACCATCGACATGGCCCGGCGGGGTATCCACAACGAAGGCAGCCGCGTGCTGCAGGAACGGCTGGAAGGGAAGGCCGACATCGATACCGATACCGCCCGCCGCCTGTTCACGCTGATCTGCGTGTTGCATTTCGGAGGCTGACGCGTGAAGCCGTTGCCGCAGTCGGTCCTGTTCTGTTGCGACCACAACGCGGTCCGGTCTCCCATGGCCGAAGGGATCATGAAGAAGTTCTATGGCACCGGCACCTATGTTCAGTCTGCCGGCGTGCATAACGATCTGGAAATCGACGGGTTCTGCATTGCCGCCTGTCAGGAGATCGATGTCGAACTGTCGCGCCACCGCTCTCGGTCGTTCGACGAGATGGAAGAATGGGGCGATGACCTCAGTTCCTTCGATCTGGTGGTGGCGCTGTCGCCTGCCAGTCAACGCAAGGCGCTGGAACTGACCCGTGTTTTTCACCTCGATGTCGATTATTGGCCAATAATGGACCCTACCGGACTGGGCGAGACACGCGAACAAAAGCTACATCACTACCGTCAGACCCGCGATCAGATCATTCAGCATCTGAAAGATCGCTGGGGCGAACCAACGGAGAGATCATGAACGCGACCGTCAAAACCTATTTCGAAGCCTTCAACGCCGGTGACGTGGACGGCATGCTGGCCTGTTTGTCCGATGATGTGGCCCATCACGTGAACGAAGGCCAGATCCGTGTGGGCAAGGAAAAGTTCGCAGCCTTCTGTGCTCATATGAACCACTGCTACCGCGAGAACCTGACCGATATCGTGGTTTTCGAGGCCGAAGGCGGCACCCGCGCCGCCGCCGAGTTCATCGTCAACGGCACCTATCTGGAAACGGATGACGGGTTGCCGCAAGCCAGCGGCCAGACCTACCGCCTGCCCGCAGGATCCTTCTTTGACCTCAAGGACGGCAAAATCACCCGCGTTACTACCTTCTACAATCTTGCCGACTGGACCCGTCAGGTCGCAAATGCCTGAGGTGAGCGAAGTCCGCACCCTGACCGGCGCGGCACTGGAGGCCGCGCTGGATGATGTGGCGCGGCTTCGGATCCAGGTGTTCCGCGCCTGGCCCTATCTCTATGACGGCGATCTGGATTACGAACGGAAGTATCTGCAATCCTACCGCGAAAGCGACCGCGCCATTATGGTCGGCGCCTTCGACGGCGACCGCCTGATCGGCGCATCGACCGGCGCACCGCTGACCGACCACGCCGACGATTTCGCGGCGGCGTTCGACGGAACCGGGCTGGATCTGGGTGACATCTTCTATTGTGCGGAATCCGTGTTGTTACCCGACTATCGCGGGCAGGGCGTTGGCCACAAGTTCTTCGACCTGCGCGAAGCCCACGCCCGCAGCCACGGGTTTTCCAAATGTGCGTTTTGCGGCGTCCAGCGTCCTGCCGACCACCCGAGGCGCCCCGAAACATACCGGCCGCTCGACGCCTTCTGGCGCGCGCGCGGATACGCACCGCTTCCCGGCGTCATCGCGCAGTTTTCGTGGAAGGATATCGGGGAAAAGGGCGAGACCCAGAAGCCTTTGCAATTCTGGATCAGGGATTTGTAGGCCGCTTTGGTCGCTTGCCGACAAAACAGCCATTCATCGTGTCAACGCGGTGAATGACCAGTTGTTCAGGCTGAGCTTACTCGTCCAAATCGCCGCTATGCCTTCGAGGAAGGCAGCCAATGTTTAATTTGCTACGCCGCGCCAGCTCATGAGGCCGAACCCGGCATCCAGTGGGTTCTTTTCGGAATGGCCGACACCTTAGTACAGCGCGCTATGGCGGGGTCGGGTGATGTGACCGCTAATCGTTGCCTTCCTGTCTCGGCTCAAAGTGGTTGCGTAGTTCGACAATTCGAAGGAATTGCGCTGTACAGTCCGCCACCTCCGCATCTAATGTCCCAGCAACTTTGAACCGGGGACACATCGATGAAAGTCGCAACTGCCGCATATGATCTCGACTGGCTCGACAGTTGGAGCCAGTACGAGGACAAGCTGGATCGCTGGGTCGCCGAGGCCACGGGGCAGGGTGCCGACCTGCTGGTCTTTCCCGAATACGGCGCGATGGAATTGTCGACGCTGGACGGGGCCGGGGTGGCCGGTGATCTGGAACGCTCGATCCAGGCGGTGTCCGGGCGGATGGAGGACGTGCAGAACCTGCACACCTGCCTCGCGCAGACGTACAAAACATACATTCTGGGTGCATCGGCCCCGGTGATTGACGGTTCGGGCCGCCCAGTGAACCGGGCCGTTTTCTATGCGCCGGACGGTGGTGTCGCGCATCAGGACAAGCAAATCATGACCCGGTTCGAGCGTGAGATCTGGGACATTGCCCCCGGTGGTCCGCTCAGGCTTTTCGACACCGCACTTGGCAAAATCGGTATCCTCATTTGCTATGACAGCGAGTTTCCCCTGCTGGGTCGCGCCCTGAACGAAGCCGATCTTATCCTGGTGCCATCCTGCACCGAGGCGCTGTCGGGATATTGGCGTGTTCGCATCGGTGCGATGTCAAGAGCGTTGGAAAATCAATGTGTTACGGTCATGTCGTCGCTGGTTGGACGTAACGATTGGTCCGAGGCGGTCGACATGAACACCGGCACAGGTGGCATATTCGGCCCGCCCGACAAGGGCTTTCCCCAGACCGGAGTGCTGGCCGAAGGCACCTTGAACCAACCGGGTTGGACCTATGCGGATATCGATCTGTCCGCCATTGCCGAGGTTCGCGCCGATGGCCATGTTCTGAACAGAACCCACTGGGACGAACAGCCACCTCGCGCCGAATCGGTCACAATATCCAGCCTTTAGATGATTCCGCCCTTGAAATAAGGCCGAAATAGGCTCATTTAAGCGCACATCCCTGTAGATTCTGCAGGTGCAACGTAATGATGGAGACAACATGGCCAAGGAAGATACGCTCGAATTTCCCGGTGTCGTGAAGGAACTCCTGCCTAATGCGACGTTTCGGGTCGAGCTGGAAAACGGCCATGAGATCATCGCACATACGGCAGGCAAGATGCGCAAGAACCGCATCCGTGTTCTGGCCGGCGACAAGGTTCAGGTCGAAATGACCCCTTATGATCTGACCAAGGGTCGGATCAACTACCGCTTCAAATAACGCCTGCCGCAATGGCGTTTATTCTCGGATCGGGCAGCCCAAGACGGCTGGACCTGTTGGCCCAGCTTGGCGTGCAGCCCGATGCCATCCGCGCGCCCGATATCGACGAAACGCCCCTGAAGGGCGAATTGCCGATTCCCTATTGCAGCCGCATCACCCGCGCAAAAGTACAGGCAGTTCAATCGGATAGCGATGACGTCACCCTGTGCGCGGACACCACCGTGGCGCTGGGCCGCCGCATTCTGGGCAAACCCGACGATGCAGGGCAGGCGGCTGAATTTCTGCACGCTCTGTCCGGTCGTCGGCACCGCGTGATAACCTCGGTCGCCGTGCGGCGCGGAGAGCGGATCCTGCAGCGCGACGTGGTTTCTCAGGTCAAGGTCAAGCGTCTGTCTGACGTTGAAATCAACGCCTATCTGGCGACCGGAGACTGGAAGGGCAAAGCGGGCGCTTACGCCATTCAGGGTCCCGCCGGGGCGTTCATCCCGTGGATTTCCGGCTCATTCACCGGTATCGTCGGGCTGCCCCTTTCCGAAACCGCCGCCCTTTTGCAGGGCATCGGATATCCCCTGTATCGTGAGGTATCATGAAGGGTCGCACCATCGTTCTGGATCACATCGACGACCGCGAGGCTGCCGCACTGATGGTAGACGGCAAGCTGGACGATTTCCTGATTGCCGCAGACGCCCCCGCGCCGGGCACGATTTACCGCGCACGTGCCGACCGCCCGGTCAAAGGGCAGGGCGGAATGTTCCTGACCACGCCCGACGGCCCCGCGTTTCTGCGTCAGGTCAAAGGTCTGGCCCCCGGCACATCGATGCTGGTGCAGGTCACAGGGTATGCGGAACCGGGCAAGGCGCTGCCGGTTACGGACCGCGTCCTGTTCAAAAGCCGCTATGCGATCATCACGCCCGATGCGCCGGGCCTGAACATCTCGCGCTCGATCCGGGACGAGGATGAGCGCGACCGGCTTCTGGAGATCGCGCATGAAAATATGGATGGCAGTGACTACGGCCTCATCCTGCGCTCGTGCTGCCTGGGCGAGAACGCCGACGAAATCGCCGAAGACATCAGAGCCATGCTGGCCAATGCCGATCAGGTCATGAACGACCCCGGGGCCGAGCCGGAGTTGCTGCTGGAAGGCGACAGCCCACACGTTCTGGCATGGCGCGACTGGACTGATCCGGCCGAGGTTATGACCCAGTCCCGAGGCTTCGAAACCCATGGCGTGCTCGACGCGCTGGATGTTGCGCGCGGTATTTCCGAACCACTTCCAGGTGGTGGTCATCTTTACATTCAACCGACACGCGCGTTGGTGGCGGTGGATGTGAATACCGGGGCCGACACGTCGCTTGCAGCCGGAACAAAAGCCAATTTCGCCTGTGCCAAGACACTGGCGCGCGCATTGCGCGTGCGCGGTCTGGGTGGGCAGATCACACTGGATCTCGCTCCCATGCCCAAGAAGGACCGCAGAGGCTTCGAAGGGGCTTTGCGCGCTGCATTCAAGGCCGATGGCATCGAGACCACTCTGGCGGGCTGGACGCCCCTGGGCCACTATGAATTACAACGCAAACGCGGACGCATTCCCCTGTCCGAGGTGCTGAAATGAGTTGTCCGATCTGTGGTGAAGACACCGTGACCAGGTTCCGTCCCTTCTGTTCAAAGCGCTGTGCCGACATCGATCTGGCCAAGTGGCTGAACGGCTCCTATGCGGTCGCTTCCCAGCGGGAAGAGGACGAAGAGGCGGATGTCTCTGGGGAGAATTCCGAGCCGCCAAGGCCGCATTGAAAAAATCTCAAAAAGCCTCTGGACACTGCGTGGTGCAAGTCATAGAAGGCCTCCACCCAACGACGAAAATCGTTCCCGTGCCCGGGTAGCTCAGGGGTAGAGCAGTGGATTGAAAATCCTCGTGTCGGTGGTTCGATTCCGCCCCCGGGCACCATTAACTCCCTGAAATACTTGATGAATTTTGATCGTTGAGCGTTCAAATTTTCAGCCGTAAAAGCTATGCACAGGTATGCACTCCTCTCACGGTTCCGACTTGGCCAAAGATTCCAAAAATCGAATACTCAAGATAAAACACCTGCGTAAAGGGCTGGCTATCCTAATGTATGCCCGTAGCCCCTATTGGTATGTTCGCCTTCGAGACCCGATAAAGGGTGGTTATGTTCTGCGTTCTACGAAAGAAACATCACGGGTCGAAGCCCGTGAGGCGGCTGAGGAATTTGCTGACACGTTCCGCAGCAAGGCCAACAGCGACCACGCCAAGAAGAAAGCTACCAGTTTTGAGCATTACGCCAAAAAGTTGATGGCTGTGCAGAAAGGTAAGTCCAAATGGTCGGACGGTGACAACAAGCTGTTGAACCGCTCCAAGGACGGGCTGATCTGCTACTTCGGAAAGTATGATGTCACGAAGATCAATACGGGGATGGTTCGGGATTATCTGATTCACCTCGATGAGAACCGGCCAAAGCGTTTGGCGGAATCGACGAAGGCCAAGCACACCATCATCATTCACAAAGTCTTGACGCTGGCCGTAGAAGACGGCTTGCTGGACGTGCTGCCTGTCATGCCAAAGCAAAAGACCGTTGACACACCCCGGCATGCTTTTACCGACGAGGAATACGAACTGTTCATCAGGGCTGCTAGTGAATGTGTGAAGAAAAAAGAAAAAGTTCGTGGCGTTCAGATCACCGGGCACCATGTCAAAATGTTCAGTTTTGTGGTTCACACCTTCCTTCGTACACCCGAAGGTGAATTGTTCGGCCTGAAGCATAAAGACATTCAGATCATGAGTAGTCCTTCCCGTCTGGAACTGAATGTACGGGGCGGCAAGACCGGTCGACGAAAAAGTATCACTATGTCGATAGCTGTGCCTATGTATCAAGGCACCATAAATCCATTTGAAGAGGGCGGTCCCGACAAAAATGCCTACGTCTGGATGCCGGAATACCCAAACCGACGCACGGCGATCAATACGGCTCGGCGTATCTTCAACCACATATTGGAAAAGGCTGATCTGTTGGATGAGGACCGTAAGCTGTCACCTTACTCACTTCGGCATTATGCCATTCAGTACCGGATGAGGTCATCGAATTGGAAGGTGAATCCCCACTCCCTTGCCAAGAATGCTGGAACGTCCGTGGATCAGTTGGAGCGGTTCTATTTGAAGAATATGGCCCCCACGAAAGAACTCATTGAGAACTTGCAGCACAGGGAGTGACGAATTGTTGTGCCATATGGCCATCTGCCCTGTTGTCTGCATTTGTGAGCCATAGGACGCCGTTGGGGTAGCAAAGGAGATCTCAATGGCACTTGAAAAGCAATTCAATCTGGAAGCAGCGGAAAAGCCTAAAACCACGCAGCCGTCCCATCAGCGTCGTCAGAAATTCATCGCAGCCATCGACAAACAGTTGGCCGGAATGGCTGCGGGGGAAGCCTGCAATACCTCGAAAAGCACGTGGGTCTGGCAGTCGAGCAAAGGGGAGTGGTTCATCTCGCCGAGGTATGGAAAAGCGTCTCTGGAACTGGCTCCGGGACTGTCAGCAATCAAATGCACGGATGCCGAGGACGTGGTGCAAAACCTCGAAAAGCTGAAAAGCCTCACGAGCGACGGCAAGTTGGATGCGGTCCTTGAGACCGCTGCAACAGCCATCCGTAGCCGGTTCGGAAAGTGACATCAGCCAGTTGCTTTGAACACTCAAATGGTCCCGTTGGGTTCTGGTCGGAACGCAATGGGACCTTTTGCATTCTAGCCTGCTCCAACCACGAGCAACACGACCCAAATCATGCGAAGCACTTCACGAAGTGAAGTTGATAGCCAAACAATTGCTGGACGGTGGCGATGGATGGCAAGTTTTGATCCTATCAAGGTTTGTCAGGTCCAATATGGATGGCAATGGGATCAAGTTCATCAAATAGCCAGCAACAGTTGATCTATGATGACCAAGCACATGCGAAGCATTTCACGAAGTGAAATTGATGGCCATCCATTTGCATTGGTTTGGCAATGGGAAGCAATCTGTTGTTCCATCATGTTCCTCACAGCCACCTGATAGAACCCCATGGGACCAATTACTTTCCCCGGCCAGCCCAACCAACCATTTGAATTAAGCAAGCACATACGAAGTACTTCACGCAGTGAAGTTGGCTAGCGACCTTTTGGCTATCGTCTGGCAATGATTGGTCAATCGCTTGCTTCGCAAGACATTCGCTGCGCGAATGTTATTCCTTTTTGGTCAATTTGGATTTTGGACATACTTCTCCTATCCGTTGAGGAGAAGTCCGACGAACCCGTTGGTTCTGTCATACCATCCACACACGATTGCTTTCCAAAGCACGGCTGGCGGTTATCCGGTCTCAGCCTACGTGCTGCTTAAACAGCGGACCGATTGCTAGCTTTGCGTGGACGGCAGCTGGGCTAGCTCGGCGACGGCACTTCCCCGTCTCGTGATGACAATTATTTTGCTCTGGCTCTCTTATGGGGGCTTTTATCCTTCCCCCGCTTTCGCTGTTTCCTGACCCTACTATTCGATGACGTCATGTCTGCTGGCCTACTGAATTCGGTTCGTCACCATCCGGCGGAAAGTACCTTCTGATCGCATGACGCTTCGGGCTGTCTATATGTGGTTTGCATCGCGGTCCTGATGCAAGAGAGCTACGAGCTGTGTTCAATGTGGAGATGTGTGTCGTCGTGTGCGGTGTGTGCCTGCGTATGATCTATTTAGGGGGCACAGATCGAAACTTGGTTGTGAATCCGTGATTAAAACGGGGTCAGCACAAATTAGGGAGAATGTCCCCAGAAACACGGGGATCGGGGCAAATTCTCCCACAGCCGTGCAGTCGGGTATCAGAAAAAATAGTAAATGTGCCGTGTGGGTGTAAGGGATTAACAATTACCATTTTTGCCGCTATGGCAGCGTGGTACGTTCCAGCATTTTGATCTGAACTCGGGGATCCATGCAAGCCAAACTCACTTTTCAGCCCTATCATTTTTATCCCAAGAACAGACCAAGTTCGCGGCACATTCGTTACCTCGTCATTGGCTTTGACACGGAGTACCAGAGGGAACCATTTGTAAATGCAGATGGTTTGGCCGAGGTCCGCAATCAGGTACTGTCCTACCAATATAGCTGCCACGTAATAACGCCGGACAACGCAGGGGATGAACAGCACTGGTCAGGCATCGTGTTGCCTAAGGGGCCAGCAGATGACGACCGGCTGACCTTAGCAGAATTCGTGGAATATGCAGTGAGGGACGGGTTTGCAAAGCACCCCAATCTGAAAGTGCCGGTGAACATCTATCTGGTCGCTCACTTCACTCGTGCTGATGTGCCGGGGTTCTCTGACTTCAAGGAGGAGAAGACCCGGAAAGCCATGAACTTGGAGAACGTCCGTAATCTGTTCATGAATGTCGAAAAGGACATCAAGGTTAATCTGAAGCGGGGTGGAACGCTTAAGCCGATCAAGCTGCATGTGGCAATCCGGGACACGATTGCTCTGGCCCCCGCAGGTACCAAAAGCCTTGAAAAGCTGGGAGAAATCCTTGGCTTTGAGAAGATGAAGCTGTCCGACGATCCAAAGCAGGAGCAATATTACAAAGAAAACATGGGAGAACTGCTGGATGCCAATTGGCCCCTGTTCCGGGACTATGCCATCCGAGATGCAGAGGTCTGTGCGCAGTACACGATCCGCATGATCCGGCTGTATTTTGAAAAGACCGGGGAGTTCAAACTGCCGGTGACGCTGACCTCCATCGGCGTTGATCTGTTTCAAGCACATTGGTGGGAAAAAGGGATCGACCCGCTCGACGTTGTTGGCAAGGAAATCGTGTACGAGAAACACTGGAACAAGAAGCATGGTCGATACCAATCCAAGCAAAAGACCGTCCCTATTCGAAAGCTGTTTATCAATGAGGATTTCTTCACCGAGTGCTATCACGGTGGCCGCAATGAACAATTTTGGTTTGGCCCCGCACCTGATGGCGTTTGGTATGATTATGACCTGACGAGTGCTTATCCATCCGCCATGGCGCTCATTGGTGTCCCCGACTGGTCAAGCATTCGGGAGATACGGGATACACATGAGCTGTTCAGCGGTGAGTTGGTTCATGGGGATCTGGCATTCGCCAATGTAAACTTCGAATTCCCGGATGATGTGCGATATCCGGTTCTGCCGGTGCGAACAGAGAACGGGTTGGTGTTTCCGAGGAAGGGCAACAGTTCCACCCATGTCAGCGAAATCTTCCTGGCCCAGCAACTTGGGGCCGATATTGAGTTGGTGGATGGCAAGCGGATCGACTCCCGGAGAGTTGGCAGGGCGGATGGAATAGACGCTAAACGGCCTTTCACCGGTTTCACCCATCACTGCATCGAAGAACGGGCCAAGCATCCCAAGAAGACCCTGCACAATCTGTTCTGGAAAGAGCTGGTCAACTCCACTTACGGCAAGACCGCGCAGGGTTTGCGGGAACGTCGAATATATGATTTGCGGGATGCTGAAACCAAACCGCTGGGGCCGAGCAAGATCACAAACCCTGTCTTCGCATCCTTCATCACGGCCTTCTGTCGGGGTGTGCTTGGGGAGATCATGAATGCACTGCCTGAGGATGTCAGCATCTTCAGTGTGACGACCGATGGCTTTCTGACGACGGCCACAGACGAGCAGATGAAAGCAGCGGCGACCGGATTTCTGGGACGCAACTATCTGGCATCGCGTGTTCGGTTGTCTGTTGACGATGTACCTTTCAATGAAACCAAGATTTATGAAATCAAACATATCGTCCGAAAGCCGATTGGTTGGCGTACCCGTGGCCAAGCCACATTGGAGCAGTCCGAGCCCAAAGATTGGGAGGGAACGGGCATGGTGCCCAAAGAGGATGAACGGATTGTGCTGGCCAAAGGTGGTATAAAACTGGACTCAAAATTGTCGAAAGCGGAGCAGAATGGCAAAATCGTCGATCTGTTCTTTGACCGCAAGCCGACTGACACGATGACCGTCACGATGGGGGCTGGCATCCGTGAGATGTATGAGCAGGGCATGGACTTCGTGGACAAGACGATGACCAAGCGGCTGTCGATGGAGTTCGACTGGAAGCGCAGGCCAGAGGCTGCTGGTGATGTGGCCGTGACGACTGAAGGGGGGCAAACCCGTTCCCATTTAGCATTCTCGACGCAGCCGTGGGACACGGTAGATCAGTTCAACACCACTCGGGATATCTGGGCGGACTACAACAAGCAGACCGGGCATTGTCTGAAGTCGCTGTCTGACTACCGGGCATGGGTTTTGTACTTTGAGGGCAAGTTGGCCGCTCAGGGTAAGGCTGGGGCTTACATTGCCAAAGAGGATGGTGTCCTGAAACGCCTGCGCCGGGACCTGAGTATTGCGCATAAGCTGCGGAAAGCTGGCACCCACAAGATTAAAGTCGAGTCGTTCCAGCGGGACAACATCACCCCTGACTACAAGCTGAAGGTGAAAGAGCTAGCCCAAATCCTGAACGATGGCTTTGGCATTCCCTGCACCAAAACGGATGTGGACAATGCCCGAAAGAAAAAAGTGTTCGTGCCGCATCAGGTGCCTCGCACGGCTCAATCCGTTGAACTGCTGGATAACATCAAGCAAGCGTTGTTCCCTGAATTGGATGTTGAACAATTTCTGACGCCGAAAGCTGCGTTCGATTTGGCGGTGGAGAACGCTGATATGACGTTGCACCCTCGGGACCCGATGAAAGATGCACTTGATGCTGCGATAAAGGAAATGGAGGAGACAGATCGGCAGAAGCCGGTTTGAGTCCACAATGCTATTCTTTGCTCGGTAGCCAATGTTCGTTTTGTCCTTAGAGATAACAGTCAGAAGATTGCTGTAACCGAGGGATTTTAGTTGACGTTGTGGGAAGTTAGCCAGTCCTTCGAGTTAAGTACTCGGACTTCCTTGCTCTCGGAGCGATGATGTTTATAGGTTTTGGTCCGCATTCCAAAAAAGGGCATAGTCGTGACATCGCATTCAAAAGAGGCATTAGCTGAGATTGAGGCTTTTACCAATTACCTTCAGGAGCTTGAGTTCGATTTCACTGACGGTCTTTTTAATGTGACGTCGTTTTGCGGGCACCTGTTTCAATGCTTTGCAATTGACCGGAACAAGCAGCCACCTTTCGTAACGGAAATGGAGCTTCTTCTTGAAAAAGTGATTGATCAGTCGGGGGACATTCTTCCGGAAGATGCCCCAAAGCTTGGAAAGGCACCGGTCATTAATTGGACACCTGATCAAGCGCCCCTTTTCCCAAACAAAGAGGCGACAATCATTCACGTTACCACTTTGCTGTTTGTGATCGAAAGGTGGGTTTTTGAGCTCGGTAACCTCTTGCCAGATAGGGCGACTGACCGCGGACCAGCCTATCTAGCTTGGCCAAAAGCTGAATGGGTGCTGACAAACATCCTGTTGAATAGGCTTCATAATGGTTTCTGGTCGATGGTCAGGGAAATCGATCTCAAGGGATCGAAAGAGCGTGGCTTCTCCAACTTTGAAGTTTGGTACTTTGCCAAGAAGGCGGGTACTGATCTTGGCGCAGCACAAAGTCGAATTGAGTTGCGCAACGCGGGTTTTCTGGCAGCTTTGGACGGGGTGAAACTGTCTCTTGAGGCTGATTTTCCACTCGAAGCAATCGCCATTGAAGAAAGTCTTATCTCGGCAATTCTGTATCATTTTGTGGTGGCGATGGGTCAGGGCAAGCCACCTGAACTATTCGGTCGGCTAATTTCAGAGTTCCGGTCCAAGGCTGATGCCGCCCAGAGTTATCCTGCCGACCTTATTGATCGAATTGATGCTTGGAGGCTGAAACGCAATGAAGCCCTTCACCGTTTCGTGGCCATCCGTCCGGACAAAATTGGTGAAGGGCAGGATGTCTTTTTGGGTGACGCACGTGAGGCTGGCCGGGAAGGTGAAAAGTTGTGCCAGGAGTTGGTAGACTGGCTACGGTACGAAGCTGCGTTCTTTTTTAAAGTGGACTTCGAACTACCGGGTGTGGCACTGCATTAGAACGCGGCCAAGTATACATGAGCATTATAGAGTCGGTTAGAAATGTTTGTCGCTGCTCAAAAAGGCTGCATAGTTCTTAACGGTTTGCGGATACCAGCGGCCACCCTTGCTTGTCGTCACACCCCATTGGTTGAGCAGTCTTGCCGCACCTGAATACGACCCGGCCTCGACCAACGCACGTTCAAATTCGATGCGGATCGTCTCGAAGAATTTTCGCTTCTCTGACTGCCGTTGGACCGCCAACGCATGTGCATTCCGGCCAAGGACGGTTCCCCGGTTCTTTGCCGCTCTGAGTGCGGCTTTGGTGCGTTCTGAAATCTGTCGTCGCTCCTCCTCAGCAAAGCAGGCCAGCAGGTGCAGGAAGAACGTTGAGACGTTCGGGTGTTCGCAGACAACCAGTTCAATCCCTTGGTCGATGATTCCTGAAATGAATGACACCTTCCGGGAAAATCTGTCCAGCTTTGGGATCAGCAGCTTCGACCGGGTTTTCTTCACAAGGTTGATTGCGTTCCACAGTTCGGCCCGATCATCCCGTTTGCCGGATTGGATTTCGGTGAACTCGGCAACCACTTGATCGGCGGGTGTCAGGAATTGTTCCACCATCGCCCGCTGCGCTTCCAGCCCGAGGCCAGATCGTCCCTGTCGTTCGGTCGAAACCCGGTAATAGACAACATACTCGACCATGCTTCATCCCTCCGTAACCGACAAACGTTGGTTTGTCGTAGAAGGGGTCGGAAATTTTTGGAAGGATGGGCAACGGTGTTGGTCGCAGGGTGGAGTTTGTCAAAAGAAAGGGTTAGCGTCTGATACCCTGCATTGGCTTTCGTAAAAGTGAATACACAAACATCTTGACGTCGCAGAGTTTTAGGGTGGGCCGAGTGATGACGGTAGCCCTGCACGTTCCGGACATTGCCGGGTGGGTGTTGGAAGGCTGCGAGTTTCCGTAGGCGGCATTGAAACCTTATGAAAGGTAGCGGTTAGGTAGAAAGCATATCGCGCAACTCGCATTCGATTTTATCGTCTTCGAATGGCCGCTACACCGCCAAACTATGAAAGAGAGCAGCACCGCTCTGCCGTTTCATTTGATTCAGATAAGCAGTGAGTAACAAGTCTGAAAATATTTAGGTAACTGGATCAGGTCAGCTAGATTAAATTAATCATCCGCTCAAAATACAAAGGGGTGACGAATATGAAAACCAAACCCGGACAATCCGCTCTACAAAGATGGGCAGTCTTAATCGAAGGATCGGGTTGGTTTAGATTGATTCGTGTATTGGAAGTTGTCGCAATATTCGTAGCTTTGCTTGCCTTTTTGGAGGAAAGGCAAGCAAGGAAACAAGACCGCGAAGACCAGCTCGTTGAGCGACAACTGCAACAGGCAGAGCGAGATCAGCGCGAACTTGAGCGCGAAATGTGGAGAATTGAACTCCAAGAACGCGATAAAGATCGCGCTGTGCAAATTGCCATTATGCAGTCCCAAATTGCCCAAACAGTAGCGTTGGGAAAAAGGGGAACAGCAGCCATTGCAAAGAGTTTGGCAGTCTTGGCAGATGAAGATGTCGCTATTGGGGCGATTGATCTTGAGGGAGCAAAATTAGACAAAATGATTCTCCGGAATGCCAATATGGCAGGTGTCAATTTGTCTAGTGCATCATTGGACGGGGCTGACTTATCCGGAGCAGATTTGACTAGTGCTGATTTTTCTAATGCCAATCTTTCTAACGCAAACCTAACGTCCACTTTGCTCGTTGGGGTCAATTTCGAAGGTGCAACCCTAAATGGCGCTCGATTTGATGGTGCTGAGATTAAGGGAGCAAGCTTTGCCGGTGCCAACTTGGTGGGCGTGAACCTTTCTGGAAGGGATCTCACCAATAGTGTTCTGTCGGGGGCAAATTTTAAAGGAGCAAACCTATCCAATACTAATATTTCGGAGCTGCGTTTGCATCTTGTGGACTTTTCTGGCGCGAGTTTAGTCGCTTCTAATTTAGCTAATTCCGAATTAGTTAACGCCGACTTGGGCCACACAAAGTTAAATGGCGCAAACCTAGACGGTGCCCGTATGCCCGGTGCGTCTCTAAGGAACGCTAACCTGGTTGATGCATCTCTCGTTGATGCGATTATGTCAGGCGTCGACTTAACAGAAGCAAATCTTTCGGGCGCGAACTTGAGTGATTCCGACCTTTCTTCAGCAAACTTGGGTGGCGCGGAATTGGTCGGATCAAATCTGCGAAACGCTTTTTTGTGGGATGCTAATATGTCCGGCGTGAATCTTGTTGACGCGGACTTGTCTGGGGCTGATTTGAGAAACTCTCGCTTCGGGCGGTATTCTCATAAAATACCTTCAGAGGCCAGATTGGTGAATGTTGTATTGCAAGGCGCGAACCTTTCTGCAGTTGACTTGAGTGAGGCGAGCTTTTCGGACAGGGAGCTTAAAGGTGCTTGCGCAAACCCGAAGGACCCACCATTTTTTCCATCGGGCATCTCCTGGCTTCCAAACGCTTGCCGGAAATGACTGCATTGTCATCTAGCGAGCCCGGGTGAATAGAATCTCTACCCTAACCGCACATTGCTACTGTGTTCACAGTGGAGTAACTCGGTGTTCTTTCGAATTTATTTGTATCGGGCGATGTAGTGGTCTCGCTGCTGCGAACAGCTCAGGCTTGCATTTTATTTACTAACTGTTGCAGTATAGTTGAAAATAAATTGTTCATGGCGAGAAAAAGATTATTGGATATCAACTTTTTGAGAAATGCGCAGTGAAAAAAATCGGATATTTATTGCCAGTGATGTTGAGCGCGTTACTGTTTGCCGCTTGCACACCGTTACCACAACAGCAGATTGACGCATTCGTCGAGTCCACGGCGTCGGCTAGCAACGCAGGTCGGCAAATTTACGTGGAATTAGACCGGTCCGTCAAATCCGCTCAAAGCACTACAACTTCCACATCTCCGTGTAAGTTAAGAAATGGGAATGCAAGTTGTTTTGATCCGAATCTCTATATTCCAGCAGAAGCCGCAGTCTTCCCGCCCGAGATAGAAGCGCGCCTACTCGCTCTGGATGTGGTGAACGCCTACAGTGCTTCGCTTTTGGCTATAGCCTCGGGTGCGACACAGGCGGAGGTCAAGGAACGTATTGACCAATACGCTGACGTCACCGGGAAAGCCGCATCGTTGATTGGCGGGTCAACCGGCGCTACGGCAGCTAAAATTCTTGGAGGACCAGCCATTGCTGCGCTCAAGCAACTCGCTGGTCAAATTGAGAGCATAAGGGGCACCGCCGTTGCGAGATCGACAATTGTTACACAGCAAGACACTGTCGACGCGCTTATTGATGCGCTGATCAAGGATACCTCCAGCACCTTTGACCTATACAGCAGTGCGCAGGGCAAGATCGCCAGTCGGGTCGGTAGTCCGCTCAAGCAGGAGTTCCTTGAGGAGCAGGCCAAGATCGGAAAATTTCATTTAACTCTTCAGAAGTACGTTGAACTGTTGGTTCAAACTAAGATCAGTCAGTCTGCACTTGTCGACGCCATCGTTGAACCGACAGGGTTCCTAAGCAGCATTGATGTCGCCTTGGATCAGGCCATTGCGCTGCGAAGTGCCAGCGAAGATTTCAAGAAAGCTTTAGATAATCTGCAAGATTAAGGAGGTCCAATGTCCGAGATAGTCAGAATGGCCAACGATCTATTAGCCGCTGCGGCAAACACTGCTTTGTCTGATGAAGAAAGGACGGCGGCATTCCACGCACATGCAGAAATTAAAGATGAAGCATTCGAGGTCGCGTTGGGAGATTTTCGCCGTGGAACATTCAAGTTCCTAAAACTGTCCGATGAATTGCTGCAAGCCACCAGCCGTTTGGGGGCAGGTAGTGGAGCTCTGGACGAACTGTTTGATCGTGTTTCGCGCCTTCAATCTCAGGTACATGACGCAGAGGGGATGCGTACGACTTGGAGTTCGGTGGAAGAATTCGACGAAGACACGACCGACGAGATTGATCTGCCTCCAGATGGGGAGGAGATGGCTTTACCCGCCGCACCTGTTGGCCTGACCCAATTGGTCACCTTCCATCCGCAGAACAGTCGCAATTTCGGGACATTAGAAAACGAATATGTGAGTTTTTTTGCTTCGCAGACTTGGAAATCGGAAGATCGTAAGAATGACGCTCATAAGCTCGCACGACAAGCTCTTAGCAAGAAACCACTTTATGACCGTGTTGTAGCAGGAACAAATATTCCCTGGTGGTTTGTCGCTGCCATCCATCTACTGGAATCCAGCTTCAATTTTGGCACTCATTTGCATAACGGCGATTCCCTAAGCGGGAGAACATTTCGTGTTCCTTCTGGCCGGCCTCTGAATGGGAGCCCTCCCTTCGATTGGACTGAAAGTGCGCGTGATGCAATGGAAATCAAGAACTTTCATCAAGCCGCGAATTGGAGCCTTGCACGAGCACTGTACCGATGGGAAGCCTACAATGGATTCGGATATCGGTCGCGCTCGGTGCCTACGCCGTATCTATGGTCTTTTACAAATGTGTACCAACGCGGAAAATTTGTTGGTGATGGTGTGTTCGATGCCAGCAAAGTCTCCAAGCAATGCGGTGCCGCCGCTTTTCTTAAGGCCCTCATTGAGATCAATGCCGCAGAGACAAATGTCTCCGTCGAAGTGCACAGCGAAGGTCAAGACGACGCCACCGAGACATTGGCTGCCGACGCCGCTGCAATCTCTGATGCAGCTGCCAGTGATGGCGGTACAAACATTGATGGCGCAATTTCAACAAACACCGATTTCAGGACTTTTTTTGAAGAAAACCTGCCTGAGGTTACGCACTTCAAATGGCATGAATTTCTCGTAAAAGGAGCATCGCATAAAACTAACGGGCTAAACACAGACCCGCCGAGTGAAAAATGGCCAAACATCATCGTTTTAGCGCGTGTTTTGCAGAAAATTAGGGAGGAGATTGGGCATCCAATCGTATTGACCAGTGTGTTCCGTAGCAAAGATTACAACACTGCAATCGGGGGGGCTTCGTCCAGTCAGCATATGGAATTCCGTGCGGTCGATTTTGTTGTACCGGGTCATGGCAGCTCAGCCAATTGGCATCAGATTGCGAAAAGAATTCGCGATGAACACAAACTCTTTAGCGGTGGCATTGGACTTTACTCAAGCTTTGTACATTTGGACACGCGCGGTGTGAACAAGGACTGGATCGGGTGATAGCGTTCTCCGTCTCCGGCTAATATGGCGAAGTAATTGCCTTGACATGTATTGGAACGTGTCAACTTGCTAGCCGATTTGCTTGCAACATCCAAAACGACATTATGTATCCGCTCGTTTGCAAAAAAATTGCTCGGTCAGTCAGCTTTGGTTAGTGACACTTGCAAAGCGTCGAGTATCGGCTGGATCGGCATTACGAGCGTTTCTGTGGCACTTCCTGCATAGACCATGCCAACGAGCTGGTTTTGTTTGTTAAAAACCGGTGCGCCACTGTCCCCACCTGAACTGCCCCCGGCCGTCATGCTTATGAGACCTTGCATTCTAATCACCGAGGACCCTGTCGCTACGTTGGTCGAAACATTAGTGTTTAGAACTTCTCGCTGAGTAAAGCCACTTGTTCGGCCAATGCTGTATACCTCCTCACCCTTTCTAACGGATTGGGTGACATCGCTGATTCTTGCCCCTTCAACACCTGGAATTGTGCTGTCGAAGATTACACCCTCAGCCAGTTTGATGAGGGCCCCCCCGACCTGACCATCCGTATCTCCAACACGGAGAAATTGTGCGACCTCGCCGATCACATCAGTGGGAACACGCCCGCCGTCCATCGAACCAGGCTGAATAACTTTCCGCCCAATGATGTTTGCTGCTGGGGCAATGGAATCGGCGACAACATGGTCCGCAGTCAAAAAGTAATTCGTACCTTGTCTATCATGAACCAAACAGCACAATGTACCGGCAGCAGTTACATCCGAGCCAATACTGACCCCAACGGTTAGCGGTCTAGAACGAAGTTTACCATCATGCACGACGCCGTCCGGAGATGGGGTAGCTGTTGTCCCGATCTTTGCTGATTGCAAGGCGTCTGTAATTTCAACGATGTTTTCATCGGTTTGCTTTAGTTCTTCAATTTGACTTAGATACTTTATGAACGCAAATTCCGCTTTTTCAAGCTCCCCTGTCTCGCGGTATATCATCCCAGCAAGTTTATTGATGTATGGAAATTGGGCACCCTCCAGTGGGGCGACAAGCTCCATAGCCGAATTAAGTTTCTTTTGTTTTTCATCAATGGGCAAGTTCTTAGGCAGGATCGCGCGGTACTCTTGGTAGGTCTCCAGTGCACGGAGGAAATCGCAGAATTCTCCGTCTGTAAGTGTCCGAAAAATTTCGGACTCTGTGGCAGCGATCATACGATAAATTCCGCAACCGAGTTCGAATGCGGCATCGCCCTCACTTGATGCCTGAATTGACCACCCGAGATTCAATCCAGTCCCGGACACTGGACCAGAATCTGCCACCATTTCGCCCTGCACGGTAGCGTGCACATCAACCTTATTTTGGTAGTACGATACATATCCGACCACAAGATTCTGGTCGCGAACCCTCCCTCTGATCGAGTTCAGCAGATTGCCAAAATTGATACCGTAGGCCGTTACTTCGATGCCCTGAAGACGGTCGGCCGCAAGTTCGGGAAGTTCTAGATTCAACGAACGATCTATATTGTCGGTACTGGCGATGGGCGTGCCCGCCTCACCGGCCCCTGTATAAATGAAACGAATTCTTCGCAACGACTGGCCTACTCGCCGCGTGAAAGTCTCACCGGCTGCGGCTTGAGCCACCCCTTCTCGCTCGTACTCAAAAGGCGCAAGATACAACCGCTCGTCTGTCCAAACGCGCAATAATTCAACAAGGAAAATTGCCGAAAGAAAGACAAGAATTCCGGAGTACGCAATCCGAGGTAAATACCCTGAAATTAGGTTAACAATTTCCATAAATTTTTTGCCAAATTTTGAAAGCACACCTTTCTCACAGTTGAGTTGAAAGAATTGTAGGCCATTAAATCTGTAACAAAAATCCGGACGAAAGTCACTCGACTTTTCTGACCAAGGTTTGTTTTGCGTTACTATAGCCTCCGCATTGCGGTACATTCTGCGCTGAACGCAAGCCCGCTTCGTTGCCAAAACAGATTCCTGCATTCAGTCTCTTCGACAAACATGTGCGTTGATGCAAAGTGTAAGTTACTGGTTGGAGAGTATTTGATGAACATCAAGGTGATTTGGACATGGATTAAGTCTCAAGAGGCAGCTTTAGTGGCTTTCGAGAGGCTAGTTATAACCGTAGCGGCTTTGGCTGCGCTGTTTCCACTTTGGCAGTGTTGTGCGTTTCGGGTTACGAGTGACAGCCGCGCGAAGGTGGACTGGTGCGAACACCGCGCGAGCGTGTGAACCCTGTTCCTGCCCCGCCGTGCGTCCTATTGAAACGGTTGGTCAAATCATGCGCCCAAGAACAACTCCCAATTTCCGAAAGAGCAGCAGGCCACCGTCGGAGCGGGACCCGTGATCCATGGAATTCCATTTGAACCCGAGGGCCAAAATTGAGCCGGATATCGCCTACAAACCAAAACCCATTGGGTAATCAACGCGAGGTGGCTTGCCGTGTGACTGCGGGAAGAAAGGGGAAAGTTTGGCTATCTGCTCGTCGGTCAGCCAGAAAAGGTTGCTCGTATCACCGCTCCGTTCTTCGAGCCGTGAATCATGCAGCGCTTTGAAAATCAATGCCTCCTGACCCTTCCGTATCTCGAGTTTGCTAACCTAAACCCCGTCAGCCACCTTTGCCGAGGTTACTGACGGGGCGGTGTATGGCGTCTGAGCCTTGTGGCATGACCACGTTTCCTAGCGAGCTAGCACCGTCTCTCTTCATCGTCTCGAACAGTTGAATGCGGCCGGTCTGGACCGCGGAGCAGAAGGAAGAGGGTATGAACAAAGTATCACACGAGCAGATCATTGGCATAGACGTCAGCCGCGATTGGCTTGACGTTCATTGTCTCCCGGACATTCGTAGGTTGGCGCTTCCGAACAGCGATGAGGGCCACGCGCAGCTTGTTGGTCTGGCACAATCAACGCACGCGCTTGTTTGTTTCGAGGCGACTGGAGGGCAGGAATGGCGTCTGTGGACCGCGCTGGATGCAGCCGGTATTGCGACCCGGCAGTTACCGCCATCTCAGATCAAAGCCTTCGCCGCCAGCTGTGGCACACGCGCCAAGACGGATCGGATCGACGCGGAACTCATTGCGCGGTTCATGGCATTTCGACCAGACGCAGGGCGCGAACTGCCACATGGGAAATTGCGGCTTCTCAGAGCCTTGGCATCAAAGCGTGCGCAGCTTGTCGAGACGCGCAAGAGACTTCTGGCGCAGATCAAGGCGCATGAGAAGTTGGGAACGGATGGGATATTCACTGAAGTTGATGCTGAGCTGAGGGCGCTGTTGGATCGACAGATCGGTAAATTGGAAGACCATATTGCGCAGACGATCGCCGCAGATCAGGGCCTTGCACAAACCGCTGGTATCTTGCGTTCTATCCCTGGGATCGGCCCCGTTGCCAGCACTATGCTGATCGCGGAAATGCCAGAACTCGGCCAACTCTCGGGAGAACAAGCTGCTGCGCTCACGGGCCTGGCTCCCATTGCTCACGACAGCGGTGCGATGCGCGGCAAGCGCGCCATTGGTGGCGGACGGCGACAGGTACGACACGTCATGTTCCAGGCTGCTCTCGTCGCGAGTCATCACAGTCCCCATCTCAAGATCTTCGCAGATCGTTTGCGTGACGCGGGCAAGCCACACAAAGTCATCATCACAGCAGTCGCTAGAAAGCTCGTCACAATCGCAAACGCACTCCTCAAATCTCGGCAAAACTGGTCGGCTCAGACCCCCTGAGAAATACAGTTGCTAGACTACTTTAAGGGCTGCTTTTGCATCGTTAAAACAGTCGAGCTTATTGCCCAACATCAGACATACTTCTAAAAAAACCTTCCAGTGCTTGAGTTCTTGGACGATTACCGAATGCGGCGAAATAGGCCCGCTCAAGGAGTTTTGTTCCAGAAAGCAATTGTATGCGTAGTTCTCTGGTAAACTCTGAGTAAAGCGCATAAGCTTTCGCAACACTTGTTTCCTTGGCATTCGAAATAGGAGCGCGAAAGAAAATTGCATAGTGTTCGCGGATGACGGGTGATCTACTTAGTTCGATGTCACAATTGGTATTTGGGGACGCTAAGTAAGTAGAAATTATGTCAACATCCGCCATATAAAACAGAATTTTTTCCTTCTGCCTAGATGAGTCTAGACTCGCCGATCCGCAAAGCCTATCCAGCCCTTCTTCGTGGCCCTCAAAGGCGACTAGAGGATTCCCATCGAAACCTTCTGAACAGTCCGGTGCAGTAACATCAACCTCAACATCAGAGAGCGAAGTAACAGACGGGAGATTGTTTCTCTCCGATTTTCCTGTTCCTTGATCATCTAAGCTATTCTTTTCTTTTATTTCTTTTAGTATTTCAGATACTATCGGGGAGTAATTTCCGAAAAATAGATTCTGCTCAGCGGCGAGCAGTAGCCCAGGGTCTTCGGCCGTTGTACCCTTAACAAACCCAACAATTCCGCCACAATGAATGGCCTTTGGAAAATACTCTTGCCTAAGCGATGCAATAGTGACTGCAGAAATATAAACTGGGGTCGAAATCAAGTAATTTTCCAACCTTCGGGAGGTCACACTGGTCGGCTCACAAAGCATATCTATCTCACCAGAATCGAGCTTGAATAATCGGTTCTGAGCTGTAACCTCCACAGCTCGAATTTGCGCACCAAGAAACGGCTCTTTTTGCACCACTTTTGCAAGAACGCTTCTGCAAATTTCAATCATATATCCTTGATAATCGTCTAGGTTTCCTGTGCCAGACCGCCTGAGACCATCAGAATAGTCTCTGTACGAAAACGGCTTTGCGTCCACTCTAACGCCGACATCTATTGTCGAAAAATTGTCACGATTGCTCATTCGCGATACAGAGCTACCCTGCGCGCTCACTGGCTCTAAGTTCGCAATCAAAACGAAGGCCAAAGTAATAGAAAAACTAACCAAGTTGACGACTAGTTTCTTCTTCCAAAAAGTTTCCACCGCTTAGTACCTTTTGCTTCTGGCTCACTAATACCATTTATTGGGGTCGGAGCTGCCCGGGACATTTGTTGGGAGAACGCCGCTAGCAAAACCGTGTAACCAATAATCGGGCCAATGATATCATTCATTAGAAGGCTAGGAACAAAAACTTTTGCCGTGTTAAAGAAAACGACAAAACCAAAAATAAATAGAAATATGTTTACATAGTCTTTTGAGTCAATCCCAGAAGAACTATCGCCATCCAAGCCAAATGCTGTCTTGTCACATATTCTTGCGGTATTCCAAGACAGTGGTAAAATTACTAGCGCTGTTTTGAACTTCTCGAAGACTGAAGATATTGTAATAGGGTTTTGAAGTAAAATTTGGTCGAGTGATTCAACTTGACTAAGCTGATGAGTCAAAATGGGGCCAACCTCAAAAAGTATCAGATAAAGTGGGAACACAATCAGGAAAGAAATGATGGACGTTTTTGCGTAGTTCGAATAGTGGGATCCATCTGGCGACCACCGATCCCAGTTTCGATGGTCAATCCCATTCGTCCGCAAGCTCAGAGTAATTACCGCCACAAGAAAGAAAACTACTCCGTAGTATACTACGGTTTCAGTTGATCTAGCGGCCGCAACTTGCGCAGCATCAAACACCTCAGTCGAGAAGAACATATCCCAGAAACCGGTCCCAACGCCATCGGCAATAGCTGCACCCTCAGTTGCCTCCTTGTTATCTTGCGCTATTTTCTTATCTCTGGCCCTTAGTAAAACTCCGATAATAAGCCGTACAACAAAAATCGAAATTGTCGCTATCGCACCACCAAACATCAATGCTCCGACGATTTTACCGAAAACTTTTGGAGCTTCCACGGAATCGATGTCTTTCAAAAGCTTCGCAAGAACTGGCGCATGATCAAGTTCGTTGGCTCTCCTATCCAAGTCCGGGGTATTTATGGCTAGAAGCGCAAATACCGCAGAAACATTGTCGGAGGTGCGAGATGCGTTAGCACAAAGTTCTTCCCATTCTGTTAACGGCGTAACACCCGCAGCCAACTGTTTCTCGCTTTTCGCTCTATCTAATGCGGTCTTTAGCTGAATAACTTCGCTATCAACTGCTCGGATTGGCTCGTTGAAAGTTCTTAATAAGTGCTGAGGCCATAGAGTGTCTGCATTCGCTTTGCTTAACCAAGAAATCAGGCCAAATGCTCTAACGGTATTTGTTGCGAGGTGTTTAGCTTGCTCTTGATCGAGTCCTACATCAGCTGCGCTTTCTTGAAGCTGGCGCGCTTCCAGCAGCTTTTCTTCCATATATTGGCTTGTCTGAAGCTCTTCATCGAAAAAATTAAAAGCTTTGATAGTGCCAACAGCAGCATAGAAGCTGCGGGGTATACCTGCAGCACGGTAAGCAACATTTCTTACAAGACTCTCAATCTCTGCAAATGGTGGAACAGTGCCAAAAGTGATGATCAAAGATGCGACAACAAGCGGAACAGCTATTTCAGCGCTTGCTACAGGGCCATCAAGTACGTCATCCACAAAGCCAACAAGATTTTCTTCAGACTGTCCTGCCGCCTGTATAGCGAGGTCAAAAAGGCTGCCGGATGAAACGAGCACAAAATACCCCAGCAGAGCTATGGAAAGATAGACCACCACGCCTCTTTGATACGATCCGTTCCCAGCCAAATAGCTGAGGTTTGTATCCGATATTGGAGCAGGAAGACCGCTAGTAGTTTCTTTTGTAGGAAGATTAAATAGCTTGTAGTAATGAGTAGCGACGGCAACAGCCCCCAACAGGAGCATCAAAAAATAAGAAACAGGGTCAGGTAGCCAGTCGTTCATCGACCTCTACAATCGTCTAAAAAGAGACTTTAACTTAGTAGCATTTTTGGAAGCGAGAATCGCAACCTGTTGCAATCAAATACGCTTTTCCTGCTGACTTATCAGTAAGAGCGCTAGTATTCTTAAAGGAGTTATCGTTCAATTGAGAACCATCGTCACGAGCCGCGAGCACGACCAGCGTCAATACTATAAGTGATGAAAATATAATCCTCATGCTTTAAGCGTATCGTACAAATCACCCCCATGCAACCAGAATATCTGAGTAGGTGGGGTGCATTCTGCTTTATCAAGCCAAACGGTGAACGGGACTATGACAAGAAGATCGAGGACAATGCAAAGCAGCTTTGCAACTTCCCAAAAAAGGGCTGCGCTTCATATCGTATTGAACGGAATACCCTTGGCGGACGTCCAAGAAGAGTATGGCGTTAGCCAAGGATTATTGACTACCGTGTGCAGGTTACGGACGCATATCGGCACGCTAAGAATATCCGGCGTAAGTATGGGATCGCTGCACAGTGAGGTTGAGAGTGGCTGGAGGAACAAGGTCTGTCTCTCCGAGACTGTGATTTGAATTTTTTCATATTAATTTCAATATCTTAAACTCAAAACGCTCTTCTGATTTTCAAAAGTTATACACGAAGTGATGTACTTTGCTGTAACTCTTTGAAAACACGTATGGTAACTTGATTGAAAATCCTCGTGTCGGTGGTTCGATTCCGCCCCCGGGCACCATTTTATTTCCTAAGCAGACCCATCTGACTGGTCCATTTTGGATGTTAGTGAATCGTTGTCCCGCGATCCTCCGGGATAAAGGTTTCAAGTTCCGCGAAGCATTTGCAAGCACCGGAGCGATAATACCTTGTATCAGGTCACATTGCGGTCCTTTCCATGCCGAGACGCACACGATGACTTCCTAAGTCATTTGATATGTTTGTCCCAACAAGCATCGCGCCTGTTAGCGTGCGCAAGCTTCGAATTTCGTACAAACTGGTACCCGCGGCCGGACTCGAACCGGCACGGCCTTCCGGCCCAGAGATTTTAAGTCTCTTGTGTCTACCATTCCACCACGCGGGCATGCGTGTCGAGCCTAATTCGGGCCTGAAAATCTCAATACGGCCACAAGGCCATGAATACAATGCGCTTCCGCCTCAAATTGTGCCTTGGTCAAATCCAGCACGCCCTCAAGCCCAAGTTGCCGGAGCTAGTCGTGTGATTGGAACAACACCCGCCAATTCGCCAAGCATGCAGTTAGGGTGGATGCTGCTTGCAGCTCAAGTGTAAAAGTGTCCGGTCCTGATGATTGGGGTGGCCCGGACTTCCTATTTTCGTGTTTGTAGATGCAGCAAGGCGAACAAAATTGCCGCCATTCGAAGTCACAGTTAGAACGGGGTAATATCCCCGCTCGCGATTTACCGCTATTGTACCTTTACACAGAAAACGTATTCCTTATTTTGCATGTTAAATGCTGGAGTTCCAAGGACAGGAGAACCGGAATGCCACTGACAGTCAGGGACATGATGGAGGCCGCCAACGCTGTGGTCGCGCGTATCGATTTTGCCCAAGCTTCGGAACTGCTGCGCGAGGGCGGGTTGCTGCTGGACGTTCGGGATACGCCGGAACTGGAGAGGGCGGGCCGGGCGGTCGGGTCTCATCACATTCCACGCGGGATGCTGGAGTTTAGGGCCGATAGCGGGCTGCCAACTCATGATCCTGAATTGCGCATCGACCGGCCAATCGTCCTGCACTGTGCGTCGGGCGGGCGCGCGGCGCTGGCAGGCAAATTGTTGAAGGACATGGGCTATTCCTGGGTTTACAACCTTGGGGGCCTTACTGATTGGGTCGAAGGGGGCGGCCAGACAGTCGAGCCTGTTGACCCTGGAATGACCTGACCTGAATCAAAGCCATACACATCCTGAGAAACCAATATGTGGTCAGATTCCAAAATAGGACCACACCCAATGATGCGTCTTGCTTCGATGTTGTATTCACTGATTGGAACTGCCCTGGCTGGCTCGGCCGTCATAGCTGTATTGTCTGCTGGCCTGGTTACCACGGGCGCTATTCTGGGGGCCGCTGGCGCAGGATTTGTTGCCGCCATACCGGTTTCATGGCTTGTCGCCAAACGGTTGTATCAGGGTTCGATCTGATCAGGCGTTCAAAAAGGTTCTGACGGCCGCTTCAAATTCGCGCGGTTTTTCGGCGTGCAGCCAGTGGCCTGCGCCCGGAATCTTTGCGAATTTCGCGGCGGGGAACAGGGCGCGTATCTTGTCGCGGTGCTGCGGCAGAACATAGTCCGAGGCGCCACCGGACAAAAACAGGACCGGACCGTTCCAAGTGGCATCGAGTTCCGGAAACCCCATGATTTTGGGCATTTCGTTTGCCAGACCGTCCAGGTTCAACAGCCACCGCTGCCCGCTGACATCCAGTGACTGAGTGAAGAAGCTTTGCAACGCTTTTTCGACACCCAGTTCTGCCAGTTGCTGCTCGGCATCCGAACGCCGGGTCACGCGGGACAGATCGACCGCACGCATGGCTTCGATGAACTGAATCTGACTGTGGCTGTAGGTCACCGGCGCAATGTCGGCCACCACCAGTTTACGCACCAGGGCACCATGAATCAGGGCCAGGGTCATTGCTGCCTTGCCGCCCATGGAGTGGCCGACAACGTCCACGGGGCCGCCGACCTGCGCAATGACCTCGGCCAGATCATCGGCCAGGTCCGGATAACCATGCGAGGCGTCCCACTTGCTGTAGGCATGGTTGCGCATGTCCACTGCAATGACCTGTCTTTCGTCCGAAAGCCGCCGCGCAATGACGCCCCAATTACGGGCCGAGCCATAAAGCCCGTGCGCGATCAGAAGAGGAGGGTTCGCGGTCGGTTCGCCATGTACGATCGTGTTCAACATGAATGCGTGATACCCGGCAGTGAATGAAACGACCAGTCCCATTGTAGCCTGCCTCTGGCCGCGCTACATTTCCCGGTCAGGAGGCACCAATGTCGCAGGACACTGATATTCAGACCCGGATTGCAGGCACGATTGCGTTGCTGCGCGAAAAGCTGGGTGTGCGGGACAAAACACTTTTGGCCTCGGTCAAAAGAGCCAAACGCCGACTGCCTCGCCGGATCTACAAACAGGCGCTTCTGCTGGCGAATGCGGAACAGATGGCGGCGCATCCAAGGTTGCGGCGGGTCCTGGACACTCCAAAACTTGTCAGCGCGTCCGACGAGGTGCAGGCGTATCTCGGCAGTATTGATCTGGCGGACAGAAGATGGGGCTGGTTTCTGGGGATGCTGGGTGGACTTGCGTTCAACATTCTGGCGCTGAGCGCGCTGCTGCTGCTGTTTCTGTGGTGGCGCGGCCTGATCTGAAGGTAGGTTCTGAGGCAGGATTACCTTGCCAATATTGAACTAAGTCTTTGGCGCAAAAAATGTTCCCAAAGCAGATGCGGCGCCACTGGGGCGCCGCTGCCTTGTTTTTTCGAGCCGATTACAGGTTCGGGTAGATCGGGAATCGTGCGCAGAGGTCTGCGACTTCTGCTTTGACCTTGGCCTCGACCGCGCTGTTGCCGTCTTCGCCATTGGCGGCGAGGCCGTCGACGACCTCGATGATCCAGTCCGCGATCTGGCGGAATTCAACCTCGCCAAAGCCTCGTGTGGTGCCGG